>NZ_JBASBR010000019.1:0-65021 GCF_049651205.1 Castellaniella sp. | reverse complement strand
TGCACCACCAAACCGTGGATGCCTAGGATAGAATCTATTGGGGACATCGGCATTGACTCCATTAAACGTGTTCTTCGTAAAAACAAGTCTAATGAATGTCGGTGTCCCCCGTTCATGATGGAGAGCCTACTACGATACCTTCAAGGGTAAACGGGTGATTTTCGTGCCGGTCTTCATGGGGTTGGACCTGATCGAAGCCTGGTCCAAGATTATGGGCTTGCAAGCCAAGCGCCTGGGATATAACTACGAGGTTCGGAACGCCAACTTCAGTACCTCGGCAGGGGTGCAGATCCTGACGCAGATTCTGAATGAAGATCCCAAACCTGACGTTGTGGTTGTCCACAATCCCGATGTCACTTCATATGCCAAGATCGAGAAGAAGCTGGAAGACGCCGGCATCTCCGTGATCCAGCTCAATATGAAAAGCCTGACCATGACCACCGGTTTTGCAGGCGGGGACGCCACGGTGATCGGTGAGATGCAGGCTCAGGCTGTTGTGAAGCATTGCGGGCCGGACACCTCGCGCGAAGTGCTGATCCTGAACGGGCCGACGACAGCGCCCTGGACGGTGTATCTGCAAACTGGGTACAACAATGTGTTTTCCAAGAATCCTGACATCAAGATTGTTGCCCGCCAATCGGTTGGTAACTACGAATCATCCAAGGCCAAATCGATCACCGAGGTGACACTCAAGCAGCATCCGAATCTGTGTGCGGTGGTTGGTGTCTGGGATATCCCCGACCTCGGCACTGCGGCAGCCATTGCGCAGGCCGGCAAAACAGGAAAAGTGTTTTTGTCGACCAACGGCGGTTTCAGTGACTACGCTTGCAAAGCCATCAAGGAAGACAAGTTCAATAATTACATCAGCTTCAATGTCCCGGGACAGGGACGCGATGTGAACAACCTGATTCAGATGGCGCTGCAAAGCGATCAGAAGCCAGGAACGTTAAAAGTAGCGCTTTATTCTCCGCTTAGAGACATCTCCAAGGCTGACGTGGAACAAGGCGGTTGCTGGTCTCTGGATACGGTGCACGAATAAATCCTGAGCACTGAATAACCATCGCCCCTGAACTACCCGGCTAGCCGGGAGGTTTCAGGGGCGATGGTTTTTGCGGGTTCAAGAAGCCAGGGCCTGTGTCAGATGGTGCGGCCCCCGTCGACAGGAAACTCGACGCCGGTCAGGAACTCCGCAGCATCGCTGGCCAGGAAAGTTGCCACGGCGGCCACATCCGAAGGCTGGCAGAACCGGCCCATGGGGATGGTGGACACAAATTTTGCACGATTCTCCGGGGTGTCAGGCAAGCCCATGAAGGCTTCGAACAGGCCCGTGATGCCCATGACGGGGCAGATGGCGTTGACGCGGATCTTGTCCGGGGCGAGTTCGATTGCCATGGATCGCGACAGCAGATTGACGGCGCCTTTGGAGGCGTTGTACCAGGTGAGGCCCGGACGTGGCCGGATGCCGGCCGTGGAACCGACATTCAGGATCACGCCACCGCCCTGTTTCCTCATGACCGGCACGACGGCCTTGGAGATCAGGAAAATGGACTTCACATTAACCTCGAACACGCGGTCAAAGGTCTTTTCATCTACATCCAGCATAGGCTGGTTCTTGTGCGTTGTGCCGGCATTGTTGACGATGATGTCCAAGCGCTTGAAGGCTTCAAGCGTCTTGGTGACCATGTTCTGGACATCGGCAGCCTTGGTGATGTCGACCTGCACCGCTAGTGCCGAGTGGCCGATCTCATGCGCGACGCGTTCTGCCGCAGCCAGGTTGATGTCGGCCACAATAACTTTGGCGCCTTCCTGGGCGTAGCTTTTTGCGACGCCTTCACCGAAGCCGCTGCCGGATCCCGTGACAATGGCCACCTTGCCTTCGAGTTGTTTCCCTGCCATGTGATGCTCCTTTGCCGTAAGGCTGACACCGGGGCGTTAGGTCGCCCCGGTGCCTGTGTATCGTGATAAAGAGGGTTATTTGAATGTGGTAATGGATGCGTCCTCAAGAATCTTGATTGCCTCCTTGGCAAGTAAGGGCGTCGGATATATCACCCGTAGTATTGGATGATGGTCTTGACGGTAGACATCTCTTCGAGTGCGATAAAGCCTTTTTCCCGGCCGTGGCCACTGTGCTTGACGCCGCCAAATGGCAGTTCAACCCCGCCGCCGGCGCCAAAGCTGTTGATGTACACCTGGCCTGCCTGCATGCCGCGGGCCACGCGTGTTTGCCGGCTGCCGTTCTCGGACCAGACTGCGGCCATCAGGCCGTAGGAAGTGGCATTGGCCAGTTCGATTGCTTCGGCTTCTGTGTCGAAGGGCACGGTTACCAGGATCGGGCCGAAGATTTCTTCGGTCAGCAGCCTGCTTTCATGGCGTGGCGCGCTGAACACCATGGGGCGAACGAAGTAGCCGCCCGGTGGCACACCTTCTGCAACCCGGCCTTCGATCTCGACCTTCAGGCCTTCTTGTGCGCCCAGATCGATGTATCGGTTGACTCGCTTGAACTGGGCCTCGTTGATCAGCGGCCCACAGTCGAGATCCATCTCGGGAGTACCGGCAGTCTTTTTGGAAAATTCTTTTTCCAGGGCTTTCATGAAGCGGTCGTAGCAGCCTCTTTGAACCAGAACGCGGCTGCCTGCCGTGCAGGTTTGTCCGGTATTGGCAACGATCCCTTTACTGATGGCAACGGCCGCTCGTTCCATGTTTGCATCGTCGAACACGACGTGTGCGGATTTGCCGCCCAGTTCCAGCGTACATTTGACGGCATTGACGGCCGCTGCTTGCTGCACGTGGATCCCGACTTCGTTGGATCCGGTAAAGCTGATGAAGTTGATGCCTGGGTGCGTGGACAATGCGGCCCCCGCTTCTTCGCCCAGCCCTGTGACGATATTCAGTGCCCCGGCGGGAAGGCCAACCTCGAGCGCGAGTTCTGCGACGCGGATGATGGACAGGCAGGCGTCCTCGGCCGGCTTGACCACGACCGCATTGCCCATGGCCAGGGCGGGGGCGACGCTGCGTCCCAGCATCTGGGCGGGGTAGTTCCAGGGCAGGATATGTGCGGTCACGCCTAGTGGTTCGCGCACGACTTGCACGGCATAGTCGTTCAGAAACGGGATGGTTTGACCGTGCACTTTGTCGGCACCGCCGCCGTAGAACTCGAAATAACGCGCCAGCACCGTGATGTCGTTGCGCGCGAAAGCCATGGGCTTGCCTGTATCGCGTGCTTCGAGGTCGGTGAGCTCGTCCAGGTGGTCTAGCACCGCCTGGCTCAGCTTCATCAAGAGCCGGCCGCGCTCGAAGGCAGGTACCTTGCCCCAGGCACCGCTCAGGGAGGCCCGCGCGGCATTGACCGCCCGGTCTACGTCTGTTGCCGTGCCCCTGGGTATGGTGGTAAATACCTGGCCGTCACTGGGGCATATCACGTCGATCACGAGCCCATCGCTTGAATCGACGCGCTGTCCGTCGATGATCATTTTGGACATTACTTTTTCTCCTGGTGAAGGTGGTTTTATCCATCGTAGGAATCGGGTAAGGATTTGGTCAATTTTGTTTTTGTGAAGGATGCGCTTATTTATTAATAGTGCCTTGAGAATTCTCTCTCCGATTTGTCCATCGACGACAACTGTGAATCTATCGATATTACGCTTGGCGTTCAACATATTGAACGTTTGAGGTTGTTCCAGCTTAAGGTTGTTCCAAATACACGGGCATAACCTGGACATGCATAAATCTACGAATGGGTGCTGTGATGCCATAGTACGCCGCTCTCAGTCTTCGCCGGCCAGAGGGGGGCTGTGTAGACCGCCGGGATTCTCGAACTGGTGCGAAACGTGTAAACGAAGGCTTCGATCATCTGGCTTCAGGCTCGGGCTTGCGCGACTGCCTGGTGCTGGACTGACGAAACCTGGTTTGGCACGGGTTGATAAAGATCCGTATTTACCCTAGTAAACGGGATTTTGAGTGATTTACTCTTGACCATTCCAGATATTTCGCTACCATAAACGTAAAGAAAAGGCCGTTTAGGGCAGCGTTGCCCAGCAGGTAATGGCCGGCGAGAATACCCTCGAAAACAGTTTTAGGCAAAAGGGCCTACAGCGTAGATGCGCTGTAGGCCCTTTTTTCATAGGGGTAGCGGATGGTCAGCAAAACGGCCCGAGTAGGGGTATTGATTTCTACGACGGGTACCTACGGTGCTGTCGGGCAGACGATCGTCAACGGCGTTCGCCTGGCTGCACGAGAACTCGAAGAAACGGCACGGGGTATCAGGCTCGATCTCTCATTTGCTGACCCTGCAGGTAACAACTCGAGGTATGTCGCATTGGCGGAGGAGATGCTGCAAAGCGGCATCAGACATGTCATCGGTTGTTATACATCGTCCAGTAGACAGCAATTGTTGCCGTCCTTCGAGCGATACCGGGCGCTTTTATGGTATCCGGCGCATTACGAGGGTTTTGAAGTTTCCGATAACGTTGTCTACACAGGCACGGCCCCGAATCATCATATTCATCCAATGATTGATTACATGATGGATAACCATGGCCGGACCGCTTATTGCGTGGGATCTGACTATATATGGGCATGGGAAAGCAATCGAGTTTTTAGGGATGAATTCACCAGGCGGGGTGGGCTCGTCTTGGGCGAGAAGTACATACCGATTGATGGACTCGATATCGATGAAGTTATCCAGTCCATTTTGGAGCAACCGCCAGCCTTCATATTGAACACTCTGATTGGCAGGTCGAGTTATCACTTTTTTAGAAGCCTCAGGAAGGCGTGCCTGGAGAAAGGTGTGGACCAATGCAGTGAGATTCCTGTCGTGAGTTGTAATCTTTCCGAAGCAGATCTGCACGAGATTGGCCAGGGTGCTGTCGATGGCCATTTCAGTTCCAGTGTTTATTTTTCTACAGTGGACACGCCTGAAAATAAGGCGTTTGTAAAAGCATATCGCGGTATGTGTCCACGACATGAATGCCTGCCTACCGTTGAAGCTGAGGCGGCATATATCGCTACGCGACTCCTCGGGGCCGCGCTGGCAGATGTCCCAGAGGGAAGTGAGATTGAGCAGGTGAGAAAACAGGCGCTCAATTATCGTTTTTTTGCTCCTCAGGGCGAAGTGCGCCTGGATCCTCTCACCTTTCACACGTATCTCACACCGAGGATGGGTATATCCAATAAGTCGGGTGAGTTTGACATCGTTGCGGAGGCGGATCACCCCGTGCGGCCTGATCCCTACCTGGTGGGCCTGGCGCCCGATACGACACTTAAGTTGGTAAGCACCGAGATGTGATTCCTATGAATAGTGCTCCCTGCGTCAAAAACTTTAGCCGTCGACGTGCACTGATCGTCACGGATGATACAGCGACCTTGGATCGGTTGTGTGTCAGCTTGGGGCGTGTGGGTGTTCTGGCGGAAGCTGCTCAGCTGCAATCGGAGGGTATTGATCTACGTGATGGAAATCTCTGCACAGAGCGCGACATTCTGTTTTTGGACGGTGATCTGAATCTTGTAATTCATGTGCCGTCCTATGAAAAAACTGCGGTTCCATTGATTCCTATCATCGGGATGGTGGGGATAGAAGCACCGAGCAGACTGGAGAGGCTTTTTGCCTATGGTGCCACTGCATTCATCAAGAAACCAATCTATGCGGGCGCAGTCTTTCCAAGTCTGTTTATGTCGATAAACGGACATCTGCAGCGGCTCCAACTGACCCGTTATCAGCATAAACAAGACATGCGACGGGGCATGCGTCGCTACGTGATGAAGGCGGTGCTCATGATCATGGAGGAAAAGAACCTGACGGATGAGGAGGCGTATGACTGCTTGCGGCGTACCAGCATGAATATGCAAACGAGCATTGAGGATTTATGCAAGCAGATGGTGGAGCAGGAGTCAGACACTAGTATGGGCGTGAATGCCTGTTAGTGCCTCTGGCACCTGGCTGGTTAGTGGCTGCCAATAATGGCATGACTAATTTGAAGGCTAAGGCATTGGAGGATCAGATGGAAGACGAAAAGAGATTACATGGGAGTAATGATGCCTCAACAAAAGGGGCGGACGTGTCGTCATCGATTGAGACGACGACTTCTGGAGTGAGTCGACGGGCATTTCTGCAAAGATCCAGCGCAGTAACTGCTAGCTCCATGTTGGGAGGTGGGCTTGCCACTTTTGGGATTCCCGCTGTAGCGGCTTCTGACAGCAGTGTAAATATTGGCTTTATCGAGGATATATCCGGAAACATAGCAATCTATGGAATACAGAAATATCACTGCGCTCAGTTGGCCGTGGCTGAGATAAACCAGGGTCTGACATTGGCGGGTGGGCCTGTGGGCGTTGGCGGGATCAATTCGGAAGGCAAATCTGCGAAAGACGCTCCTACGGTAAAACTGGATACCAAGGCTGCCGCAATACAAGTTCTGTCGGATGGTGGTGCCTTGGACGATAGGCCGGCGTTGTATCGCAGTGAGAGCGAAATATTGATCCCGTCAGGTGATAAAGGCTTGCTTGGCAAGGAGGTAAAGCTGGAGTTTGCCGACGGTCAGTCCAATAACAGGGTGTGGCAGCAACTGGCACGCAAGCTGATACAACAGGACAAAGTTGATGCGCTGGTTGCTGGGTTCACCAGTGCAGAAAGAGAAGCCATCAGGCCGATAGTCGACAAGGCCAAACAGCTTTATTTTTACACCAACCAATACGAGGGGGGCGTAGCAGACGAATTTACTTTCTGCACAGGCCCTGTCTGCGAACAGCAGGTCATTCCCGTCGTGCAGTATATGGTCAGTAAATTTGGGCCGCGGTTCTACACCTTGGCTGCAGATTACAACTTCGGCCAGTTGACGGCTGGGTGGGCAAAGGCTGTCGCACCTCTCGTCGGTGGCGAGGTCATCGGCGAAGAATTCCTGCCGATGGATCAGAGCCAGTTCAGTCAGGTTATTGCCAAGGTTCAACAGGCCAAACCTGATTGGGTGTTCACCCTGTTGGTTAGTGAGAACCTTGCCAACTATTATCCTCAGGCCGCTGCTGCCGGGCTCAAGTTTCCGATGGCCTCTACCATCAATATGATGCAGGGCTATGAGCACATACGTTTTGCACCGCCCGCGATGGAGAACATGCACAACGCTGTTCAGTACATGGCAGAGCTGCCTACCGAGCGGAACCGGGCATTCTTGAAACGGTTCTTCAAGATGTTCCCGGATGATCCATATGTGGGTGGTATGGCACAAAACACCTATTTCACCATTCACTTGTATGCGAAGGCAGTACGCGTCGCGGGCACCACAGACCAGGCGGAAGTGAAAAAGGTACTGGAGAGCGGTTGGACGATCGAGGCACCAGAAGGGTCGGTGTCTCTGGATCCTGCAACGCACCATTGTGCACGCAGTATCCGTATGGCTAAGGCTGATAAGGATCAGAACATCAGCTTTGTGCGTGAGTGGCCAAATATCGATCCCTGGTGGCTCTCCAGGCTGGGTGTCAACCTTGTGCGGCATCCTGAACACAAGCAGTACACCCCGGGGGACGATCCGTTCTTCGCCATGCTGGCCAAGATGACAAAGAAGGGCTAGCGGCGCTGCGCGCACTTCCTGATGAAACACCTGGGAAGTGTGCGCCGCATTGGCGTGGACGGGTGAGGAGGAACACTACGTGAACACAATCATCAGTGTCATATATCAATTTGGTACGAACGGTGCTTTCCTGCTGTTAAGCGCAATAGGGCTTGTTGTCATCCTGGGGATGATGAACGTCATCAATCTTGCCCATGGTGAGTTCATGATGATGGGCGCCTTTGTCACCCAGTTTGGGTACGCGGCCGGCCTACCGTTAGCGCTTTGTGTCGTTCTTAGCTTCATTGCTGTTGCCGCCGTTGGTGCCATATTCGAGCGGCTTTTGATATCCAGATTCCTGAACCATGAAATGTCGGCAATGATTGTTACTTGGGGGATCAGCCTGGTCATGGCACAGGGTGCTTTGTTGCTGTTTGGTCCTTCGCTGGCGTCAATTCCCATCCCATTTGGAGCGGGAGCCATCGGCACGTTTTCATTCTCCTGGTATTGGGTATTGCTGATCTGCATGGCTGCATTTTTGCTGTTTGGTCTGTGGTTTCTTTATTACCACACCAAATTTGGGCTCAGGGCACGAGCTGCAATGCAGGAGCGAGATATGGCCCGTGCCCTGGGTGTGCGAGTAGGGAGCGTATACACATGGACCTTCGCTCTTGGGTCGGGGCTCGCGGGCTTGTCGGGTGCACTGCTGGCACCTAATACCACTATTGCTCCGTTTATGGGTCAGCAGTACCTCGCTCCAGCATTCATCACGGTTGTGACAGGGGGGTCGTCAAATGTCATCGCAGGTGCTTTGGCGAGCGCGGGCCTCCTCTCGCTTGCCGAGACGCCAGTGACCATATGGTTCGGGACGTTTCTTGGCGTTGTAGCCATGATGTGCGCTTCCCTGATCCTTATCCGGCTGTTACCCAATGGGCTCTCAGAATGGATTCAGCGGCGTTTTCTGTCATGACGGGAGGGCGTAAACAGGTGCTTACCTGGCCTGGAAATTCAGTGGTCGATCGAACGCGGACGACCGTAACGTGCAGTTTTCTACGTAGACAAGAAAAATGATACGACTAAGACTTAAGGTTGAAGACTACCTGACAGTTCCAGTATGGATTGCCATTGCGGTATTTGCAGTCTTTGCGAACGACTATTCCGCGTCAATATGGGCTTCATACATCTTCAATATTCCTATGGCACTGGGCCTGGCGCTGTTGTGGGGTTTTGCGGGGGTATTGAGCTTTGGTCAGGTGGCATTCTTTGGGCTTTCTGGCTATGCATATGGAGTGATCGCCGGCAACTTAGGGGAGTCAGCGGCGCTGGCAAGCTGGATAGGTGCCGGTGGGGCATTAGCCTTGTCGGTTGCCTTGGCGCTTGCAGTCGGCTGGTTTGTTTTCTATAGCCGTGTCGAAGCCTGGATCGTCCCGATTGTGACGTTGGTGATTTCCTTGATTTTGGCAGCATTCCTTGGGCAAACCGCTGGTTATCAGTGGCGGATCGGGGAGGTTCATCTTGGTGGCTATAACGGGATGACCGGAATCCCCGGGATGAACCTCTTTGGGATCGATCTGCAAGGACGACTGTTTTTGTTCTTCGTCATCTTTGTTGCTGTGCTTGCGTGGTTGGTGTGCGTGATATGCACGCGATCGCGGTATGGAGACTCTCTGATTGCACTGAGGGAGGATGCCGTCAGGACAGAGCTGTTCGGCCACGATATCAGGTTCCTGCAAACGTCTTGCTTCATGATTTCGGCGGCTTTGGCTGGTCTTAGTGGTGTCTTGTATGTGCAGTGGGGATCCTATATCACCCCGGATTCCATGGGGCTCTTGCAGGCGACTCTGCCAGTGATTTGGGTTGCGGTGGGTGGGAGATCCAGCTTGTTGGGTGTGATCTTGAGCACACTTGCGTTGAATGCGCTGACGTATCAGCTGTCCTCCGCCGGAAATCAGTATGCATTCGTGATTCTTGGGGTTCTTCTTGTTGTGGTGATGGTGATTCCAACCACGCGCGCAGGTAAAGCGTTGTCTGCGAAGTGGCGCCGCTTGACTCACAATTTTTCGGAGGGCTGAAGTCATGGGGGGCGCGATTGAAGTCAGTGGTCTGTACAAGAGTTTTGGTGGTGTGGTGCCAGCGAACAATCTGTCGTTCACCGTGGAGACGGGTGAGCTGCGTTGCTTGATTGGCCCTAATGGTGCCGGTAAATCAACATTGTTCAAGTTGGTCGTGGGCCTTGAAAAACCCGAGCGTGGAGTCGTTCAGCTGTTCGGTTCGGATGTTACGCGCGAGCCGGCATTCCGCCGCGTTCGGCGTGGTGTGGGCGTCAAGCTGCAGAGTAATCGTGCTTATCGCAATCTTGACGTTGCACACAATATCCGGGTGGCTGATTTCCGCCGTACAGGAGAGAAACGCCAACGGGCAGGCACCAAGAATGGAGCTGGAGTCAGCAGAGATCGTGCGCTTTCTCTGTTCGGTATCGAAGATGTTGTCAGATCCAATTTGCTCGTTTCAATGTTGTCCTATGCAGAGCAGCAGTGGCTCGAAATCTGTTGCTCCATCGCCCCGGATGTAGGACTGCTGCTTTTGGACGAGCCCACGGCAGGAATGAGCGTGAGCGAGACGATGCACACAGCAGAGGTCGTCAAGCAGCTCAAACGCGATGGCCTCACCGTTGTTGTCGTAGAACACGATATGGCATTTGTGCGGGCTGTGGCAGATAAGGTCACTGTGCTGCACCAGGGGGAGCTGCTGGCGGAAGGAGGTATGGAAGAGATTTCTTTGCGCCCTGATGTGCAGGATGTCTATCTAGGCAGGAGGAAGACATGATGTCAACGAACGAAGGAGGTCGTGGCGGGGACATCTTGCTGGAGATCTCGGATCTTTTCTCCAGCTATGGCAGTGGGGATGTGCTGCAAGGTGTTTCTTTCGAAGTCGCAGCAGGGGATGCCGTTGGCATATTGGGCAGGAATGGGGTCGGTAAAACGACATTGATGCGCACGATCGTTGGTTTGCTCAAGAGTACACGTGGAGACATCCGGTTCTGCGGCCAGGCGATTACACACATGCAGCCTGAGGACCGGGCTATCTCTGGTTTCGGCTATGTGCCACAGGGAAGAATGGTGTTCCCCTATATGAGTGTCGAGGACAACTTGAGAGTCGGCGCACTGGAGCGAGGCAATAGGGCTGATCTGATCGAAGAGATGTTTGCCCAATTTCCGCGTTTGCGTGAACGACGAAGACAGCGTGCAGGCTCGCTTAGTGGGGGTGAGCAGGAGATGCTGGCCATCGCACGGGCGCTTGTTGGTGGGCCCAAAGTTTTATTGCTGGATGAGCCTAGTGAGGGCGTGCAGCCGAGCATCGTTGACGAGATCGGGGAACTGATCGTCGATCTGAATAAAAAGGGGATGACGATACTTCTTGTGGAACAAAACGTTGAACTGATGAGGGTCGGTGCGCGACGTGGGTACGTAATGGAGAAGGGCCGCATTGTCTCAAACCTGTCTGCTGGGGACCTCGCAGACGACAGCACATTACGGGATGCACTTGCGCTCTGAATGAGGCGTGTCGTCCGCCTTTTTTGAGCCAAAGGAGATGAATGATGGAGTTATTCAGCACTATTAGTGAGATCTCGCAGCTTATCCGTTCGCGGCAGTTGTCCAGCGCGGATTTGGTACAGCAGCAGCTCACCCGGATCAGACAGGTTGATCCCATCGTCAAATCATTTTCGTATGTATATGACGAGCAGGCGCTGGTTGCTGCGAAAGTGTGTGATGCAGAGCTTGCTGCGGGGCGCTGGAGAGGGCCGTTGCATGGCGTCCCCCTCTCGATCAAGGATATTTACGGGATCAAAGGAGATCCGTTCGAGATTGGCATGCCGAGTCGCAAGGGGCTGAAGGCTGAGACAACAGCCACGGTCGTCACAAAGCTGGTGGAAGCTGGTGCAGTTATCGTGGGGCGGGTGCATACCACCGAAGGTGTGCTGGCAGAGCACACGCCACCGTTTGAAGCGCCCAAGAACCCATGGGGCCTGGATCGATGGGTAGGGGTGTCGTCAAGCGGAAGCGGTTCTTCTACGGCTGCGTGCCTGGCTTTTGGGACGCTGGGTTCCGACACTGGCGGGTCTATCAGGATGCCCTCGGCCAGCAACGGTGTGACGGGGCTTAAGCCTACCTGGGGGAGATGTAGTCGATACGGCGTCTTTGAACTGGCAGCAACGCTGGATCATGTTGGGCCCATTGCACGGAGTGCTCTGGATACCGGGCTCATTTTAGAGGCTATCGCCGGGTTTGATCATAACGATCCAACGTCTTTGACGGCAGCGACTGATGATTATGGATCGAAGCAGGCTTTGACTGGAACAGGGGTGCGTATAGGAGTTGACTTCGGTTGGGCGCTGTCCGACGTCAGTGCGGCTGTCAGCCAAGGGCTGAAGGAAGCCATGCAGGTATTCATAGAAGCGGGTGTCGAGATCATTCCCATCATGTTCCCAGACCCAGAGACGATCAATATGGATTGGTTCAAGGTGTGCGGTGTTCAGACTGCCTTCGCCCATGGGAAATGGTATGACGACCACAAACAGGAGTACGGGAGCAGTTTGGGCGACATCATAGAACTGGGGCGAAACATGTCAGGCCTGGATTACCAGGAGGTAATCCTCAGGCGGCTCGAGTTTCGGGGCCGTGTGTTGGAGGCGCTGCAGAGCGTGGACGTCATGCTGATACCAGGCTTGCCGTTTGAAGCGCCGCCGGCGGATCAAATGACTCGTATGAGCGTAGAGCAGTTGGCAAAGGTTCATCGATATACCGTGCCTTTCACCATGAGTCAGCTACCCACCATCACCATGCCGTCAGGCTATGGAGAAAAAGGCTTGCCTGTGTCGATTCAGATCGTCGGGAAGCCCCTGAGCGAGAAACTGCTGGTCAGGCTGGGGCAGGTATTTCAGGCACGTACGGATTTTCATAAGAAGCACCCGAACATTTAAGGGGTGGGTTTTTAGTACGGCATTAATGCCTTGGTGTTCCGGTCGGAGACTTCAAAATCGGTGGCACGGAAAGGTTAGTTGGTTACGAGCGTCGTGTTGTTAATTGCTGTCTGAATCGAGAGGTTTTCTATGAGTAAGGCATGGTTGGATGATACCGTTATGAGCCGTCGTGGCGTGGGGGCAAATCGATCCCCCGTTACCCACCATCTTACGGAGGAGATGCAAAAGAAATTTCACTATACGGTGGGTCCGTACTCTGAGCCTGTGTTGTCGATCGAGCCTGGTGATCGCGTGATAGTGGATACGCGCGATGCGTTTGAGGGCAAGATTCAGAAAGAAACGGATATTCCGTCAAAAATTCTTGAGCTGCCATATCTGAATCCCCAGAACGGCCCGATTTTGGTTGCGGGTGCAGAAAAGGGCGATGTGCTAGCTGTCCATATCGAGGAAATGTTGCCGCGTGGTGACGATCCTCATGGGATATGTTGCATGATCCCGTTTTTCGGAGGGCTGTCGTCCACGGATTACACGGCGTCGCTGCACGAGCCGCTTCCTGAGATCGTGAGGCGCATCAAGGTTGATCGCAATCACGTTTACTGGAGCAAAAAGCACACGCTGGCATACAAGCCTCACATTGGGACGCTGAGTGTTTCTCCTGAAATCGACTCCATTAATGCACTTGTTCCTGATAATCATGGTGGCAACATGGATATCCCGGACATTGGGCCTGGCAGCATTACCTATTTGCCAATCCGGTCTCCAGGAGCACGGTTGTTCATAGGCGATGCGCATGCCTGTCAGGGAGACGGTGAGGTTTGCGGCACTGCCGTAGAATTTTCCAGCACCACAACGATACGGGTGGATCTGATCAAGAATTGGAAAATTGAGTGGCCACGCATGGAAAACGAGACCAGCGTCATGGGAATTGGCAGTGCCAGGCCACTGGAGGATGCCACCCGGATCGCATATCGGGAACTTATCCGCTGGTTGGTCGAAGACTATCAGTTTGATCAGTGGGATGCGTACATGATGCTTAGCCAGTGCGGGAAGGTCCGGTTGGGCAATTTTGTGGATCCCAAATACTCTGTTGGAGCCATGCTCGACAAAAGTTATTTGTCTGCTTAGTGTTCTGTCTGGTTGAACTGAGTTTCTGCGATGGGTGTGTGGAAGGCACCTATTAATCCGGCCGCTGATGCGGCCGGTGTTCTACTTTGCGGTACGCAGTCGGCGCGCTGCCCAGATCTTGGACACGATCGTAACCACAACGATTATTGCGAAGATTCCCAGAAATATCCGTGCTGCCGTCCCGGCAAAAAAGATTCCGTAATCACCCGCGGAAATTGTCAGGGCGCTGCGGAAGGCGGATTCCATGCGGTCGCCCAATACCAGGGCCAGCAAGGCTGGTGCGATGTCGTAGCCGAACCGCCGTAACAGATAGCCTGCGACCCCTGCACCCGCCATCACATACAGATCGAACGGTGACGCTTTTTCGGAGAACACACCGATTGCGCAGAGCAAGACGACAATTGGCGCTAGATAGGCCATGGGTGTGCGCAACAGCCGCACAAACAGCCCCACCATGGGCAAGTTAAGCAATACCAGCAGTACGTTGCCGATGTACATGCTGGCAATGAGCCCCCAGAAGATTTCGGGATGGCTGGTAAGAAGCAACGGACCAGGCTGGATGCCGTGGTTTTGAAAGGCGGATAACAGGATTGCTGTAGATGGAATGGCCGGAATGCCCAGCACCAGCAGTGGGATCATCGCTGAGCCTGTTGTGGCATTGTTTGCCGTCTCGGGGCCGGCCAGGCCCGCCACTGCGCCGTGGCCAAATTCTTCTGGGTGCTTTGAAAGCTTTTTTTCTACCGCATACGACACAAAGGTAGAAACAATATGGCTGACGCCCGGGATGATCCCCAACGCAAAGCCGATGCCCGAGCCGCGCAAGGCGGGGCCTACCGATTCCCGTGCCTCGCTTTTGGTGGGAATAAGCTCACGCAAACCTGGAGTTTTGGGGCGCTCGTCGATGGTTTCTTTTAATGACAGTAGTAGTTCGGAGATGCCGAACATACCAATGGCCAAGGCCACGAAGCTCATCCCGCTGGCCAGATCCAACTGGCCAAACATGAAGCGTGCATCCGCCGTTTGGCTGTCCAGCCCGATGGTGCCGATGGCCAGGCCCAGAGCAATCATGGTGAACGTCTTGATAGGCGGGCCGTTGGAAACCGTGGTGACGATCAGCAAGGCGACCAGCATCAGGATGGCTTCTGCTGCCGGGCCCACCGCGAGCATGAGATCCGACAAGTAGGGTGCCAGCACCATGAGCCCAAGGATGGAGAGCGTGCCGCCGACCCAGCTGCCGACAGCAGCAATTGTCAGGGCAGCACCCGCGCGACCCTTCTTGGCCATTTCGTGGCCATCAAGGCAGGTGACGATGGAGGCGGCTTCACCTGGGATACGCAACAGGATTGAGGTGGTTGATCCACCATACATGGCACCGTAGAAAATACCGGTGAGCATGATGATGCCGCCTGTGGGATCCATTGAGAAGGTGAGGGGCAGCAACAACGCCATGCCAGCCATCGGCCCCAGCCCCGGCAGCACCCCAACCGCTGTACCCCAAAAAACACCCACAAAACAGAGAAATATGTTTTGCAGGCTAAGCGCAGTGGCGAACCCGCCGATGAGTTGTTCAAACGCGTTCATCAGAAGATCCCGATTGGCAGTTGGACGGACAGCAGGCGGTCAAAAACCAACCAGAAAGCAATGGTGGCCAGAACAGATACTGTGGCTGCGCGGATGGTTTTGACGCCACCCACCCAGCGCATCATGGCAAATAGAAAGACCAGGGCGCAGGGTATGAAGCCCGCCACGGCCAACAGCACGCAAAGCAAGACAATCAGGGCAACCGCCTTGGCGGCCGGTGCTTCCATCCAAGGTCTTGCACCCTCGCTATCGGGATGGCGCAAGGCCCGCAAGGTGCAGCCTAATCCGCCCACCGCCAGACCAATGGCAACGGCAGCAGGGAAGAAGCCTGGGCCGGGTTCGCGCACTGTGCCCAGGCCCAGCGCCCAGGACATTTGCAGCCAGACTAGCCCTGAGATGCAAAGAACCAGACCGACGATAGCATCTCCGATGTGCTGTTGAATTTTCATGATGAGCGTCCGTGGCTTTGTGTTGCGGTGGCCTTGATCAGAGGGTTACCCTCTGGCTACCTTGTTACTTGTCTTTCTTGGACAAGCCGATTGCTTTTGCGACTTGGCCCAGCGCGGCGTATTCGGTGTCGAAGACTTTCTTGGTTTGTGCAGCATCCAGCGGCCGCACCACGGCACCGTAGTTGTTCATGGTGGTTTTCATTTCGGGCAGCGCGTCAGCCTTCAGGAAAGCATCCTCGAGTTTCTTTTGGATGCTTGCAGGCGTTTTGGCTGGAACAACAAGCCCCCACCAGAGCACGGTTTCTTCGTCAGCCATCCCGATATCCTTTAGGCTTGAAGCATCTGGCAAGGCACTGTTGCGGTCGGCTGATGTCATCAGCAGGCACTTGGCCTTGCCCGCCTTGACGTGTTGTTCGATGGGCGGGATAGAGCCGCCGTAGAGATCGACGTGGCCACCAAGGAAGTTCTTGGCGGTTTCACCGGCACCTTTAAATGGCACCGGCCGTACCTTGACGCCGGCCTTTGTGAAGATGCGCTCGGCTGCGAACTGCATAGTGCCGCCTGCGCCGTCGTTACCCAGGGTGTATTTGCCCGGGTGTTTTTTGAGCTCGGCCAGCAGCTCGGCGCCATTGTTGGCTGGAAAATCGGGGTGCGCGCAAATTGTGTAGGCCGAGTAGCCGATCGACATCAACAGTGAGTAGTCGTCTTTGCTATAGGGAACATTAAGGCTGTGAGGCAATGTTGTCAGTGGGCTGTTCCACACAAACCCGATCGTATAGCCATCGGGTTTGGCCGTGATGATATTGGCCATACCAACCGTGCCGCTACCGCCGCCCCGGTTCTCAACGGTGATTTGCTGGTTCAGGATTTTTTCTGTCAGATCGGCGATTTTTCGGCCAAAGGTATCGGTGCCGCCGCCGGGTGCTGCCGGGACAATCATGGTGATGGAACGATCCGGGTATTCTGCTGCTACGGAAAACGATAGGCCCAGGGCCACTGCGGCAATACTTACTTTAAGAATGGATTTCATCAATGTCTCCCTCGTCGAGGTGTTGGGGGTGGGCATTGGCTGGACTTGCAGCCAATTATTGAAGTTCGATGGAATAGGTAAATTGGCGCGCCAGCCCGACCGATCGGCGCCATTCCAGGGGGTGGCCATCCAGGCCGATTGCCAGACGCTCGATGACCGCAATGGGCTCTCCGGGCGCGACGCCCAAATGTTGGGCAATGGTGTCTGGGGCATGTTCGAAGCGCAGGGTTTCAGTGGCCCGAAACACGCGGTGGCCACAGGCGGTTTCATATAGCGGGTACAGCAGGTCGCCAAAATCGGCCAGGGGAATCGACAGCAGTGGAGCAAATGCCGCGCGACTGACGAAGATTTCCTCGTGCAGCATCGGGGTGTCGGCGATCAGACGCAGACGCAGTAATTGCAATAGCGGCGCCGAGGGCTCGATTTGCAGCCTCTTGTTGATGCTGGCTTGTGCGGGTGCCGGCGTAACGCTGAGCATTTTGCTGCGTGGGCGCAGCGGCGTGCCGGTGGTGTCTGTATACCTGAAGAAGCGCATCAATGCATTGCCGAAATCAGCGCGGCGCACATAGGTGCCCTTGCCCTGTGTGCGCAGGAGAAAGCCCTCTTGCACCATGTCTTCGATGGCGCGCCGTACTGTGCCCACGGATACGCCGAAGTCTGCAGACAGCTGTGTTTCTGAGGGAATCGGGTGCGCGGGTGTCCACTCGCCCTGAGTGATGCGGTGGACGAAGGTATCTTTAAGACGCTGATATATCGGAAGGCGTTGGTCCGATCGGCCGGCAGGTATGGTATCCATGAGATTAGTATAGTTCTCTAGTCCTCTATAGGACTATAATGGAAAACCCCTGTTCACGGGTCTTACGCTCATGTCGATTGATACACACATCCACTTATTCCATCGTGGTCTACCAAGAGCCCAAGGGATTCGCCACGATCCTGCCTATGACGCATCGCTGGATCAGTTATTGCTTTGCGCCACTGGCACGAGTGTTGATCGATTCGTCATCGTGCAGCCGTCGTTTTTAGGCACGGATAATCAATTTCTGCTGGATCAGTTGCTGCGCTATCCCGCCCTGATTGCGGGCGTTGCCGTGCTTGATCCAGGCGTGTCAGAGGATGAAATAGAACAGCTTGCCCAGCAGGGGATCCGTGGTATTCGTCTTAATCTGCTTGGACGTGAGCTTTCACAGGTACTGAACGCAGAAACGCTGTCCTTGGTTGCACGGTGTGCCGAGCACGGCTTGCACATCGAGCTGCATGATGATGGGGCCCGGTTGCCGCAGGTGCTGGCCCTGGTCGCGCCTTTGGCAAAGACGCTGGTTATCGACCATTTCGGCAGGCCCAACGTTGGTCGCGGCGGTTTGCAATCAAATGAGTTTCAAACCTTGCTGAACTCAGGAGAAGGCAAAGATTGGTACGTCAAAATCTCTGCACCCTATCGGTGCCCCGGTATCGATGTATATGCTGCCTGGCGGCACTTCTTGCAGCATTGGGGGCCAGAGCGCTTGTTGTGGGGAAGCGATTGGCCGTGGACGCAGAACGAAAACTACTTAAGCTACACAGACTGGTGCCGGCCGTTTGATGCCGAAGGCGATTTGCCTGCGCGCCTTGAAGGGAATGCATTGCGCCTGTACGGAAACCGATAATAGCGGCCTTCTTGTGTGTTTACCGTGCAATCGGCCGCCCCACCAGCTCTGGCGCGGGTAGCCGTTGCCCATGGTACGCAGCTACCTCACCAAAACGTTGGTGGTTTTCCCAGTCGGTGCGCGCCTGGCGGATGTCGTCCAGGGTGCGGCCCACGAAATTCCACCAGATCATGATCGTCTCGCCAAAGGGGGCGCCGCCTATCAGAACTGCGCGAGTGGCCGTGCGGCAAACCAGCTCCAGCCCGTGGCGCTGCGTGCCTAGATAGTGCAGGAACCCAGGGGCCAGGCTTTGGCCTTCAAGGGAGATCTCGCCGGAGATCACCACCAGGGCATGCTCCCATGCGGGGTTAAGGGGCACTTGCAGGGTGCTGTGAGCACTAATGTTCAGCTCGGCCCCCACCATGGGAGAGTACGTCCGGGTGTTGGCATCCGCGTCAGCCAGTTGGCCCGTAAATACGTGGATGCGCCCGCCGCCGGGCTCCAGTACCGGTAAATCAGTGTAGTGGTCGAAGTGTGGCTCGCACTGACGGTGCGCGTCAGGCAGCGCCACCCATAGCTGTAAGCCGTGCAATTGGCCTGAATGTGTAGACGGGGTTTGCTCAGTGTGTGAAATACCGCGCCCGGCCGTCATCAAATTAAGCTGGCCCTGGCGCACAAGGCTTTCAGAACCCAGGCTGTCGTTGTGCAGGATTTCTCCGGAGAACAGCCAGGAGACGGTTTGCAGGCCGATGTGCGGGTGTGGTGCGATGTCCATGGCTTTGCCGTCGGTAAACGACAAAGGCCCAAAGCTGTCCAGAAAACACCAGGGGCCCACCATGCGATGCTGGTGTAGCGGTAGGACACGGGATACTTTCAGCCCAGCGCCCAGGTCGGCCTCCCGGGCGGGCCAGCTTTGGATGGCAGCCTGAGGCGTGGGTCGGCTTTCGCAGGATTCTGCCTCGGTATCCGGCAATGGGTTGCTCATGGTGGTTTGGCTCGGGAATGTTGGTTGGTAGCTGATCAGTCGTCTGGAAACTCCCATTTCTGGGCGCTGGCGCCAGCCAATTCTTGCACACGTTCTTCGTCGGCACCAAATTCGGAGGCGGATCCCTCGTGGGTGATCTGGCCGCGATCCAGCACATAGGCACGGTCGGCTACTTCGATGGCTGCGCGGACGTTTTGCTCGATCAGCAGCACTGAGGTGCCGGCATTGCGCGCTGCCACGATGACATCGAACACGTTTTTGACAATCAGCGGCGCCAGGCCTTGAGAAGGCTCGTCCAGCAACAGCAGCCTGGGGTTAAGCAGTAATACGCGGGCAATGGACAGCATTTCCTGCTCGCCTCCGGATAGCTGCTTGCCTTTATGGCGTTTGCGCTCTTCGAGCCTGGGAAAAAGCTCGTAAATGCGAGGGATGGTCCAGTGGCCTGGACGATCTACTGGCACCTTGAGGTTTTCGTCGACGGTGAGGTTGGCAAACACGCGCCGGCCTTCGGGCACCAGGCCCACCCCCATTTGTGCGATCCGAAAAGATGCAAGGCGGGTGGATTCGGTGCCAAATACATGGATATGGCCGTCGTGTGCGGGTGTCATGCCCATGATGCTGCGTAGCGTGGTGGATTTGCCTGCGCCGTTTCGGCCTAGCAGGGTAACCAGCTCGCCTTCTTCGACGTGCAGATCGATGCCATGCAGGATGTGGCTTTTACCGTAGAAGGTGTGCAGTTGTTGGATTTCAAGCGCCTTCACGTTTTTCCCCCAAATAGGCCACCTGAACTTTCTCGCTGTTGGCGATCTCGTCGGGTGTACCAACTTCCAGTACCTGGCCTTCGGTCAGCACCGTGATGCGGTCTGCCAGATTGAAAATCACCCGCATGTCGTGCTCGACGAGCACGATGGTGAGTTTTTGTGTGCGATGCAGCCTGCGGATGAGAACCGCCGTGTCGAAGGTTTCTTTGTTGCCCATGCCGGCTGCGGGTTCGTCGAGCAGCAACAGCTTAGGCTTGAGGGCCAGCGCCATCATGATTTCGGTAGAGCGCTGGTCTCCGTGCGAGAGCTCGCCCACATTGCGCTCGGCGTTTTCGGTGAGGCCCCCTGTTTCCATGAGCTCATCGACCAGCTCTTGCGTCTTGGCGACTTGCGCGCGGGTGTTGTGCAGGGTCATGCGTAATCCCTCGGTAACCTCGACGGCGATACGCAGATTGTCCCGGACGCTGAGTTCGGGGAAGACTTCAGTGATCTGGAAAGTGCGGGCCATGCCAAGGTGTACCCGGCTGTGCGGCGGCACATCGGTGACATCCTGGCCGGCAAAAAGAATGCGGCCGCTGGTTGGCCGGTAAAAGCCGCTGATCATGTTGAAGAAGGTGGTCTTGCCCGCCCCGTTGGGGCCAATGATGGCGTGAAGTTCACCTTCTTCGACATTGAGAGAGACCTGGTTGACGGCCGCCAGTTCGCCGAAGCGTTGAGTGACATTGTGGACTTCTAGCAAGCTCATGATGTTTTTCTCTGCAACAGCCCGACGATACCGCGGGGGAGGAATAGCACGACCAGCACGAAGATCAGGCCGATGAAGAACATCCAGCTGTCAGTCCAGCTGGACAGGTAATCCTGTGCAATGACAAAGATGGCGGCGCCCAATAGCGGCCCCCAAAAGGAGCGCATGCCCCCAATGACGGCCATGAGAACGAAGTCGCCTGATTGCGTCCAGTGCAGGTTGTGGGGGCTGACGAAGTTGTTGAGCATCCCGTACATCGAACCCGCCGCCGCCACAAATACGCACGACAGGGTGTAGGCCAGCCACAGGTGGCGATTAACCGGGATACCCAAAAACCGGGCCCTGCGCTCGTTTTCGCGCATGGCCTGCAAGGTGTGACCAAACGGCGATCGCAGGAGAATGGCCATCAGCGCTGCACACACGGCAAATACGCAAAGCGCGGTGTAATAAAACACCAGGCTCGAGGAGATATCCAGCTGCATGAAGCCGAGATCAATGGGTTGGCGATGAAAGGTAAGGCCGTTATCGCCGCCAGTGACGGTGTTCCAGCGAAAGGCGATGAAGTAAAACACTTGGCCAAAGGCGATAGTGGCCAAGGCGAAGTAGATGCCGCGTAATTTGGCCAGAAGGTAGCCGATGATTGCACCGCCAATCGCCCCAGTTAATACACCCACAAGAAAGCCAATAGGGGTGCTAGGCATCAGGTATTTGATGAATAGCCCTGTGCCGTAGGCGCTGAGGCCAAAGTAGGCTGCGTGGCCAAAGGCCATCACCCCGGAATGCCCCACCAGCAGGTTGGTGGCCATGGCTGCCAACCCGATGATCAGTACCCGGGAGGCCAGATCGGTGTAGCCGCCAATGTTGCCAATCCAGCTGGGCAGGGTAAGCAGGATGACCCAGACGATGATCAGGCTGAGTGATTTGCCGAAGATATTATTCACAATTTGGTCCCACCTTCTTCACCAAACAGGCCGTGCGGCCGAATCAAGAGCACCAATGCCATCATGACGTAGATAGTTGCCTCGGATGCGGACGGGTAGAACACGGTAACCACACCGGCGGCGATGCCGATCAGCAAGCCGCCAAATAGGGTACCTACGAGACTGCCCAGGCCACCCACGATCACTGCCACGAAGCTGGGCATAATCAGCTGATCGCCAATGGTTGGTGTAAGACCCAACATGCCTGCGGCCAACACCCCCGCAAAGCCGGCAAAGAAAATGCCCAGACCAAAGTTGAGGTTGCGCAGGATGCGCACATCGACCCCCAGCGCGGAGACCATTTCGAGATCGAGCGTGCCTGCCCGGATGCGCATCCCCAGGCGGGTTTTTTTGAGAATGACGAACAGTACGGCAACGGTGATGGCAACCAGCGCCACCATGAACACGCGATAGCCGGTGAGAAAGAACAGCGTGGGGCTAAGCGGCGAGCGCAGGATCTCGGGCACCTGGAAAGGCAGGCCCTGAGCGCCCCAGATATAACGGATGGAATCCTGCAGCACAAAGGCCAGGCCAAACGTGAGCAGCAGGCTGTAAAGCGGGTCGCGCTTGTACAGGGGCCTGATCAGGATGCGCTCTACGACAATGCCGAAAATTGCCGTGAGGAAAGGGGAGACGATGAGCGCGCCCCAAAAACCAAGATACGGCTGCAGGGTGTAGGCGATGTAGGCGCCCAGTGCCAGAAACCCGCCATGCGCAAAGTTGATGACGTTGGTCAGGTTGATGATCAGGGACAGACCAAGGGCCATCAGGGCGTAAAACGCGCCGATGACAAGCCCGTTAAATATATTGAACAGGACCAGTTGGGTCACGAGGTGCCTCCGTTGAGCAAGATAGCCCCCTGTCGGGTAGGTTTAGACCCGGGTGTCATGTGATCTGTGGAAGACGCCCGGACGGCCCCTGGCACTGAATGTATTTGGGGAGATGTCCGGGCATGGGTGCATGGCCGGTGTCAGTCTGGCCAGGTCATCTTGCACCCGGTTTCTTCAACCGTTGGTGCAATCGTTTTGCTCTCGATGACTTCGTCGACCTTGAAGAGATCGTCTTTGCCTGCGTCTCCTTGGGCTTGTGCATGCCCGGCCCACAGGGTGCCAATCAGCAGGTGTTGGTCGGCGCGGAAGGTTGCCGGGTGTGGTTGCAAGGCCACTTCGGGCGGAAGCGTAAGCCCGTTGAGCGCCCGGGCCATTTTGACGGCATTGAGCGATTTGGCTGTATTGGCTGCTAGTGCGCAGGCGTGAATGGCCGTGTGGCCAAACCAGGTACGCGCAGTGGGAACCCGGCCAGTTTTCTTGATGATGGCGTCGGTGAACTCTTTGACGTGCGGAACACCGGGTTGGTTCCAGTACCACTCGATGACCCAGTTGCCGATGCGCGAGGCGGGTGGCAAGGCTTCGAGGGTTTCAAGCTCGATGTTGGCGCCGGCGATCTGGAAGCGTTCGTGCAGACCAAATTGCACGGTTTGCTTGAGCACATTGGTTTGATCCTCGCCATTTTGCAAAATGACGATGACGTCTGGATTGGCTGCCTGCGCTTTGATCAGATAAGAGGAGTACTCGGTGGTGCCCAGCGGGATGAGGTCGGCACCCAGGTTGGTGGCCCCGAGCTTCTCGAGGTTCTTTTTGTAGGCCGACAGCAGCCCGTGACCAAAGGCGTAATCGGGAACCAAGAAGTAGAACTTTTTGCCGAAACGCTTGACCAAGGATGGCGCGATGGCATTGACCAGCAAGGTGGTGGAGGGGTCGACCTGATAGACGTTCCAGTGACATTCGCTGCCGGTGATGGGGTCGGCGTGCCCGCCCGGATCCATCATGAAAACGCCTTTTTCGTAGGCAACTGCTGACATGGCCATGGTGAGGCCGGAGTTGACGTTGCCAACCAGAAAATCGACCTTGTCTTTGTCGATGAGCTTGCGTGCTTTTTGCACGGCAACACCTGCATCACCACTGGTGGAGTCTTCGACGACCAGCTCGGCGGGGCGCCCCAGGATGCCACCTTTGGCGTTGATCTCCTGGACGGCAAGCTCCATGCCGTGAAGCTCGTTGCGGCCGGTAATGGCGTAGGTGCCCGTCAGGGGGTTGTCGACACCCAGCTTGACGGGTTGCTCGCCTTGCGCGTGGATGATGGGGGGGGCGGCAAGTGCCGCCAGGCCGGCGACGCCGGTGGCTTTCAGCATCGTGCGGCGATCTATTGTGCCGCGGTTGCTGTGATTGTTATCCATGTGAATCCTCCTCTGGTACGTCAGTTGGACGTGCGTCGCCAAGAGGGCGGCGCAGCGAGTGTTTCGAGTGAACAACTGCTGCTGATGCCTGGGAAAGCGTGCCGGTTTCCGCAAGACGCAATCAGTGTGGCGCTGCGGTAAAGCACGTGTCAATGCGGGTTTACCTAAATTTTTAGGTAATTTTTAGGTAATTTTTTGGCAGATTATTGCGCTTGATTACGCCCTGCACTTTTGGCTGCATATAGCGCAGCATCAGCCCGCTCTAGCAAGGCCTTGCGCATATCGTTTGCATTGCGCTTGGCGGGACGTTCTTCGGGTGTCAGGCAAGCAATTCCGATACTGACGGTTACCCGTTTGTCGTGCTGAGAAAACGGATGGGGGATGGCCGCATCAAAGACAGTCTGGCAGATATCTTGCGCCAGGATGTTTGCTTCAGCCAGCGAAGTATCGGGTAGCAGGATAACGAATTCTTCGCCCCCGTAGCGCGACACCATGTCGGTGCTGCGCCTGACAACCGATGTGAGGATACCCGCCACCTGCTTGAGGCATTGGTCGCCTGCGATGTGGCCGAAGTAATCGTTGTAGGCCTTGAAATGGTCTACGTCCACCATGAGGACAGACAACGGTTGGCGCTGGTATACCGTCTGGCGCCAGTTTTGTTCGAAACGCTCGTCCAGTGCCAGCCGGTTGGCCAATTGGGTGAGGGTGTCGTGGCGCACTTGTTGCTCGAGCAGGGCTTTCAGGCGTCGCTCGTATCGCCAGGCCTGGTGCTGCGTGTAGCCCAGGGCCAGCAAAATGCACAGCAAGCCGCCGATAATCGGCACTGCGATGTGCCAGGTGCCTCGCCAGCGGGCATCCCAGGCTTCTTCAGTATCGATTTTTGAGATCAGATACCAGGGAGATTCTGCCACCGGAGCAGCA
The DNA here is from genome assembly GCF_049651205.1 of Castellaniella sp. Classification (GTDB taxonomy): domain Bacteria; phylum Pseudomonadota; class Gammaproteobacteria; order Burkholderiales; family Burkholderiaceae_B; genus Castellaniella. Next base: position 40,064 of record NZ_JBASBR010000019.1, on the reverse strand, counting down.
ACGGCCAGTACCGAGTGCTGTCGGTAATCGATGCCGGTAAACAGGCCCCGCATGCCATGGATGGCTTGCACCATGGGTGATTGAACGAGTGCCTGGGAAATTTTGAAATTGAGCTTTGCTTGTGGCTGGTGGCGCAAGGGGCTGAGAATCCGCGCACTGTCGTGATCCTGCATCACCAGTGTGGATTCGGCGGTGTTGCTGGGCGAGGGCCAGGTTTCGAGTAGCGGAAACAATGAATTGCGTACATCCATCACCATCCAGACAGCAGCAACGATGGCGTTGTTTTTATACACCGGGGCAATCATACCGAACCAGGGGTAAGCAAAGGCTGGGCCCGTTTGCGGATTGATGGCAATCGGCCGGGCCTCCTGGATAGCTTGACGCAGGGCCTGCTGGCCGACGGGGGGGAGTGGGGGGTAGCTGCGCTGGCCGGCGGTCAGCAGCATATCGCCCGATGGGGATAATAGATAAGCTTCTGAGTAGCCTGCCTGCTCTGACAAAAAGCGCAGCTTGTCCTGTATGTTTGCTTGTAATTCGCTGGCATCCACGGACGGGTTCTGGCTGTCCAGCCGCCACTGGGCCACGGCATCACTGAACAGAGGATCCATCATAATGGCGTTGGCATCAACCATTCTTGCTTGCCGCCAGGCTTCTATCCCCTGAATCTGTAATTGGTTGACCAATTGCAGTTCGTTGGCAATCATGTGCTGGTGACGTGTCTGATTGTCTTGGTAGGCCATAATGCCACCCAGGATCATCAACACACCTGCTGCCAAAATAACGATCAGCGCGGGGATGGTTCTGCGGGACAGAAATGGATGTTGCGCCATGTTGGTATTGACGGCATCAAGTAAAGCCGTTGTTCCTTCCTGGTCACTACTTGAGTAATAATGTCTGGATATTACAGGAAGTATTCGGTATGACTGAATCCAGAGTTACGCTGAGTGTCAAGAAGCCACAGTTTGGTTGCCAAATGCTGCGTGTCGTTTTCTGTGTCGTATCTGGGGTTGCAGGGTGATTTCCCGCCGGGCAATGCTGTCTTTGCCCTGGGCCTGCGCGGCCACAGCGGCGCTGGGCCGACCTGCATGGGGGCAGGCTTCTCCGTCACTTAAGCTTGGCCTGTCGCTGCGGCCAGACAGTCTGGATCCCACCTCATCGTCTGCCGCAGTGGTGGGCGAGGTTGTTCATGGCAATATTCTCGAAGGTCTCACCTGTATCCGCGAGAACGGCCAGGTGGCGCCTTTGCTGGCCAGCCGCTGGGATGTGTCCCTGGATCAGTTGCGCTATCAGTTCCTGCTGCGCGACGATGTGGTATTTCATGATGGTGCGCGGTTTAATGCTCAGGTGGTGGCCACCAGTCTGCGACGTGCCCAGCAACTGGGGGCGGCAAACAGTCTTATGGAGACGTTTCGCAATATCCAGGAGATCCAGACCCTGGACGAGCAAACTGTCCGCCTGGTGCTGAAGCGCCCTGACCCCCTGCTGCCTTTCCGGCTTGGGCAGTCTCCTGCGGTGATTGTGCATCCGTCCACTTCCGATCAGCTTGCTTATCAACCTGTGGGCACCGGCCCCTATCTGTTTGCCGGATGGCAAACTGCCGACAGCTTGCAACTGATGCGGTGGTCGGGCTACCGCGAGGCTGGCCGGATCCAGATTCCCACCGTTCAATTCCAGTTCATACCAGATCCTGAAAAGCAGGTACAGGCGGTGTTGGATCAGCGGATTGATGTGCTGTTTGGCGCCGCCACCAGCAGCGTGGATCGCCTGTTGGAGAGCCGGCAATACGAAGTGTTGGTGGGAGGCTCGTCTGGCAAGGGGATGGTAGCCATCAACAATCGCCGAGGGCCGTTGCACGATGTTCGCGTGCGCCGGGCCATTATGCATTCGATTGATCGTGAGGCCTTCATCCGGGATGTGTTGCATCGGCGGGCGCATGCCATTGGCAGCCACTTTGTACCCACAGATCCGGATTACATCCGGCTCACCGGCCTGTTTCCGTATAACCCCGACCAGGCCAAACTGCTGTTGCGCGAAGCCGGTGTGCGTCTGCCTTTAACCCTCACGCTGGCCTTGCCACCCACCCCCTATGCCTTGTTGGGCGGCCCGGTGATAGTGGCATATCTGGCTGCCGTGGGTATTCGCACAGAGCTTGTGCGGATGTCGTGGAACCAATGGATGTCCACGGTGTTTCAGGGTGATTTTGATCTGTCACTGATCTTGCATGTCGAGCCCCTTGATTACGTAATCTACACTCGGCCAAATTTTTATTTTGGCTACGACGATGCAGGCTACAGGGCGCTGGTGGCCCGTCACGGGGCCACCGCCAACCCGCGTGAGCGCGGCCAGCTGTTTCGGCAGATTCAGCGCTATCTGGCTGAAGACGCCGTCAATGCCTGGATTTTCACGCCCAGCATCAGTACTGTGGTGCGCAAGGGCCTAAAAGGCGTGCCCATGAACTATCCGATCTTTGCGCATGACATTGGTGCCATGTACTGGGCCTGATCAAAGATTGATAGCCTGACGTGCGCGGGTTTGCTCGATGCATACGGCCGCACAGTCTTCGAAGGCCAGAGGTTTGCAGATGCGTATCCGTGCCTTCAGTACGGTTGGGAAATCCTGCAGGATGCGATTCAGGGTGCGATCAACCAGGGTTTCCAGCAAATCGGTGTGCTGCCGGGTGGTTTCGTGAACCAGTGCATCGCGCAGTAAACGATAGTCCAGCACGCTGTCCAGATTAGTGTCGTCCACAGGGCCCGAGGCGTCTGTGTCGAACTCGGCATGGATATGCAAAGGCTGGCAGGCCGTGCGTTCGTGATCGAGCATGCCGATGGATGCCGACACACGCAGGTCGTCGAGGATGATGCGACGCGTTCTGGAGGCCGCAATGGGGGTGGGAGCCGCAAGTGTCATGAGGGTTTCCTGTTGTCAGGGGCTTGACGCGTCAGTACGTGCTTAAGTGCAGGTGGCGGTGCCAGCCGTGCCTGGTACTGGCGCAGTTCATCGCGTCGAAACACGTGCAACTCAACCGTATCTCCAGCCTGATGAGTGTCCAGGAGGTGATCCAGGTCGGCTGTGTTGCGAACACGCAAACCATCCAGGGCCAGCAGGAGGTCGCCGGCAGAGAGGCCGGCCTGATGGGCTGCGCCGTGCTCGTACACTGTGGCGATTTTTAGGCCTGCCGGGTCTGCCTGGGTACGAAAATCCAGCGAGGGCCGTGGATTTTCGGCTTCTTTGGTGAGCTGGATCCCATTGCGTGCAAGGGTAGGCTTAAGCGGGAGGTCGTCGCAGGTTTCTGTGTAGCGCTTGATCCAGCGGCCAAGATCCAGGCCGGTGGCTTGCCGAATGACGTTGGGCAAGGCGCCTTCTGCAACGCCATTTGGTTGACCCTGAAAAAAATCCCGGCCGTATGTCACCCAAAGCAGGCGCATGACATCATCCAGGCTGTGGCGCTGAGCGGATTGCTCGCGGATTTCGAGATCCAGAGCCAGGGCAATGAGTGCGCCCTTGGTGTAGTAGCTGACCAGTGCGTTGGGTGAGTTCTCGTCTTGCTTGTAGTAGCGCGTCCAGGTATCAAAAGAGCTGTCAGCCACCGACTGCTTCAACCGGCCGCCGCTGCGTTGTACGTGGTCTAGCGTGCCCGCTAGCAGCTTCAGATAGGCGGGCTCGTTGATGACTCCGGCGCGCAGCAGCATGAGATCGTCGTAGTACGAAGTAAACCCCTCAAATACCCATAGCAGGCGGGTGAGGTTGGGCTGGTTTAGCTGATAGGGCGCAAACGCTGCGGGCTTGATGCGCTTGACGTTCCAGGTGTGAAAATATTCGTGGCTGACTAGCCCTAAAAATCGTGTGTAACCCTCGGGTACAGGGCAGTGACGCATGGGCAAATCTTGGCGGGCGGTCATCAGCGCCGTTGAGGCGCGATGCTCGAGCCCACCGTATCCATCGCCCAGAATAGTGGTCAGAAACACGTAGCGCTCGGCGCTGTCCAAAAACGGTGCCTGCTTGGCCTTGGGCTCAAACAGGGCGATTTGCGCTTCGCAGATTTTGCGGGCGTCAGTTGCGATGCGATCAAGATCCAGTTGTGGTGCGACTCCAGTAAAGACCAGGTCGTGGGTGGCGCCATGCGCCTCGAAGCTGATGCATTGCGGTGTGCCGATTTCTACGGGATGATCGATCAGGGCATCGTAGTTGGGTGCGTAGTAGCAGCCAAAGCCGCGCAGGGGGGCGGCATCGGGCTGGCCAGCGGCACTTGGCATGCTGGTGTATACCTGCCAGTTGGATGTGTGCTGTGGTGCGCAAAGCTCCATCAGGCAGGGCTGTGATTCCTGACCATGCACGGCCAGGAAGATACTGCAGCCGTTAAAAAACGCATGACTTTCATCAAAATGGGCCCCGCGCACCGAGAGATCCCATGCATAGACGGTATAGTCGATTGTGAGGGCTGACCGTGACGGTGCACACTGCCAGGTGTGGTTATCTGTTTTGTGCACAGCCACCCGGCCTTGTGCATTGCGCACATGCAAAGTTTCGATCTGTCGGGCAAAATCACGTATCAGATAGCTGCCGGGAATCCACGCAGGCAAACTGATTGCCTGGCCGGCAGGATCCGGCTGCGGGATGGTGAGCCGGATTGCATAGCGATGGCCAGCGGGATCGGCCAGTTGTACCCGATAGCGAATCAGTTCGTTTTTCATATCGATAGTTTACTTTGGAGGCAACATGAGCGAAGCATTGGTCAAGGTTGAAGTACGAGGGCGCGTGGGCTTGCTGACGCTAAACCGGCCTAAGGTACTCAATGCCCTTAGCAACGAGGTCATCGACGAGCTGTCTGCGGCGGTGCGGGTTTTCGAGGCCGACGAAAACATCGGTGCCATGGTGCTGACGGGCAGCGAGAAAGCCTTTGCCGCGGGTGCTGATATCTCTGCGATGTCAGCCTGGACTTACATGGATGTCTACCAGGCCGACTACTTGGGTGGCAACTGGGATGCCTTGCGGCGTGCCCGCAAGCCTATTATTGCCGCGGTGTCGGGCTACGCGCTGGGCGGTGGCTGTGAGCTTGCCATGCTGTGCGACTTCATCATCGCTGCCGAAAACGCCAAGTTTGGTCAACCCGAAATCAAGCTGGGGGTTATTCCCGGATATGGCGGTACCCAGCGTCTGCCTCGTGCTGTGGGCAAGGCCAAGGCGATGGATCTGGTGCTTACCGGCCGTATGATGGATGTACAGGAAGCCGAGCGGGCAGGGCTGGTGGCGCGCGTGGTGCCTGTCGAGCGCCTGCTGGATGAAGCCCTCGATGCCGCTACTGCGATTGCGTCGATGCCGTTGCAGGCTGTGATGATGGCCAAAGAGTGTGTCAACCGTGCATTTGAGGCCACGCTCGACGAATCCCTACTCTTCGAGCGGCGAAATTTCCATGCCCTCTTTGCTACCGAAGACCAAAAAGAAGGCATGAAAGCCTTCGTCGAAAAACGTCAGCCCAACTTTAAACACCGTTAAGCGTGTTTTGATGCCAGCCCATGCGGCTGGCATCGTCCCATAAGCACTGCCAGTGGCCTTCTGTGGGTCTAGTCCAAACGGCTGATCAGCCTTCTGTCCCTCGTCGTTCCTGCCTGAAACCTCTATCGTGTTTAGACACAGAATGTTGTGAATATTGTTGGCTGAAGCCACGAGCACAGGTGAGAAAAATGGCCAGGAACCCACTGTCGTACGGCTGTGGTCAGCCGCCGGGCGCTCAGGCGAGGCGCCAGTCTTTTCAGTTGCTTACCACCATGTTTGCGGATGGCAGCCTGCATGATGATAGGCGCCGTATGGCGCTTGAGTCTGCTTGCCGACGTTGGCCGCTGATGGCTGAAGTCGATGAGCTCCTGGCTGATGAGTCACCCACCAAACAAGCAGATGGCATGCCTGCGGGAGTCGTGTCATGAACCTGATGACACTGACCGGAGTGCGCGGTGGCGGCGGCACAACCACCATGACAGGTATCCTGGGTGATGCCCTATCCATGCTGGGACAACGGGTATTGCTGGTGGATCTGAATGCATCCGATTTATTGCGGCTGCATTTTGGCATACCACTGGTCGACAGCCACGGATGGGTCGCGTCTTCATTTCCATCTGATTGGCGTGAGCAGGCGTTTGACCTCAATGAAAACCTGGTGCTGGTGCCTTTTGGCCGCAAATCAATCGAAAGCTTTGGGGCAACCCATTTATTGCGTGGCGATGATTTCTGGCTGCAAGTGTTGCCTGATCTGGATGCCGAATTTGACTGGGTATTGTTTGATTGTCCTCCCTATCCCAATCGTTTGGCGCCTGCCTTGCGGTTTCGCAGCACACACGATGTGCTGGTGGCGCATCCCGATATTGCGGCACACGTGCTGTTGGCGCAAATCGGCATGAACGCCGGCACCTTGCTGCTTATCAATGATTTTGAACCGTCCCATCAATTGGAGTGTGATGTTGTGCTGGATTGGCATCGCCGATATGGTTCGCGTGTATTGCCGCAGTCGGTATATCGGGATGAGACCTTGCCGGAGTCGCTGGCATGCAAGAAACCGATTACCCGATACTTGCCTGATGCCGTGGCCAGCCAAGCTGCTGGAGCCCTGGCCAGATGGTTTTTGTCTGCAGTCTGCACGCATGAGGCCTGAAATGCACCTGCAGGCCGCGCAATGTCAGTTTGTTGAGACGTCGATATTGGACGAGGCTTTGCCTGAAGCGGTCGGAGACATGCGAGGGTCGTGCCAGCCCAGCGTGGCCCCCCTTGAAATAGCCGCGTAGACAGCTGCATTGCGGCTATTAACCGATAGCCGCTGGTACAGGGCCTCGGTGTGTGTTTTTGCGGTAGCCACTGAAATATTAAGTTGTTTGCTGATGGTTTTAAGTGGGTAGCCCTTGGCCAGCAACGCCAGCACCTGGTATTGGCGTGGCGTGAGGCGCAACAGATTGGCCTCGCGATCCATGGTTTCGGCGGTAATTGCTGGGTCGTCTGTTTGCGGCACAGCGGCGGATACTTGGGTGAGCTCTGGCTCTGGGAGGCGCGCTGCGGACACCATGGTTGGTGGAGTAGATGAGCGAAGCAGGTTGTCGGGTTGAGGCTCGGGGGGCTGGCTGCTTTGTGTCGTGGTGTCGTGGTCGTACCAGCGGCGTCTGCGCGGTGCAGCCGGCGATGAGGCATTGGTGTCAGTGTCGATCTCAGCCAGTGCACAGGCATGCGGGTGCGGAAAACATTTGCCGCCCGCCAGCACCAGCATCACCGAAGATTTTAGTACGTCTTGAGATGAATACTTGGAAATATATCCTGCCAGTACCGGTGGAAAATTAAGTAGCGAGTAAGGCAAGGTTTGCGCATCCGAAAGCAGCAAGATGCGGCGTGGCGCGTAGCCCTGCTGGGCGGCAGCCATCAGTTCTTTCATGCGGTCAAAGACATCGGGTACTGACAGCAGCATGAGATCGGTGCCGCCGGGTTTTGAAGCGCCCCGAAACAGCTGTGTGTAGTCGATCCCGGTAGCCGTCAAGGGGCAATCAAGCAGCTGGAGCAGCTTGAGTATGCCTAAGCGCAATAAGGTATTTGGCTCTACTACGGTGACGGTGGCCATCGTAATATGTCCCCCCCAACTAAACGTGCAAGTGCTCTGCTATTGTCCATTTGATCGTAATAATTAGCAATGTTTGATATAAAAAACATTTTTTATGCCTGGGCACATGACCTGTTCATCTATTCATTGACACTACTTTACGCGCCTGTGCTTTGCCTAGCGAGTCGAAATCCAGCAGCTGGATCCGCCCGTCGTCAGTGTGCTGAATACGGATGGTCTGGCTACTGTGCAGGGTTTGCACCTGTGCAAGGTTGATACCAAAGCTGGCGGCCAGGGACTCATACGGAAGAACGACCGGGGCTTTGCGCCGATCCAGCCGGCGAAAGCGGTTGGCGTTGTAGTCGGCCCAAAGAAACAGCAAGATGCCTAGGCTGCCGCCAACGATGGCGTAGATCACCAGCGAGTGCATTTGTGGAAGCAGCCGCGACACCAGGGGTACTTCCAGGCCAGTCGTGTCTCCCTGGAGGATGGATATGATGCCATCGCCAAAGAGATACAGAAATCCTAGCCAGGCCAGTGCAGTGAGAACCATATCGATCGCGGCAAATACACACGAGCGTGGGGTTTTGATGATGTTCATGGTGTGGGCGCCTTAATGCCGCGGTCGGGGCTTTCCCAGCGCGCCCGAATGCGGTGATGTTTGAGCATGACTTTTGGGAAACTGCAAAGCGTCGTAAGCAGATTGATCATCCAGTAGGCCAGCGGATACCAGATTACCCAGTACAGAGAATGGCTCAGGCCAGGCTCGTATCGGCGATCAATAAACACGCTAAGCCCAAACTGCATCAGGCAGGCCATGGCCAGCACCATACCGGTAAATGCTGGTGGCATCAGCGTTTCGACGTGGATATGTGGTGGTAGGTCGACAAAGAAGCCCAGTGCCCAAAGCACGATTGACAGGATCAGCGCAAACGCCCAGATGGAGGAGATGGAGAACTCAAGCACCATGGGCCACAGGCGGCGATGGCGCCACGACCAGATATTGGAAATGTTCTTGAGGAAAACTTCGGCGCCGCCTTGTGCCCAGCGTAGCCGCTGCTTCCATAATCCGCGCACTGTTTCGGGCATCAGAATCCAGCACAACGCCCGGGGCTCAAAAAAGATGGACCAATGATCCCGTTGCAGCTTCCAGCTGATATCGATGTCTTCGGTCACCATATCCAGGCTCCAGTAGCCCACGCGATCCAGTGCGGTACGACGAAATGCGGCCACGACACCCGATACCGTAAATACCTGCCCATACACACGTTGTGTGCGTTTGATGAGCCCGACGATGGATGAGAATTCACCCACCTGAATACGGCCAATCAGCGTGGATCGAGTGCGGATGCGTGGGTTGCCGGTGACGGCCCCCACACGAGGGTGTTGCAGTAGCGGCGCCACCAGGTAGGTGACAGCATCCCGGTTGAGGATTGCGTCGCCGTCGATGCACACCAGGTAATCGCTGCGTGCGGCCAATGCGCCCATGCGCAGCGCCATCGCCTTGCCCTGATTTTGTGCGAGGTGGATCACTCGGAGGCGGTCGTGGGTGGTGGCCAGCCGATCCAGCATCGCCCCAGTTTCATCACTTGAACCATCGTTGATGGCGATGACCTCGATGTTGAGGTAGTGCTGGTCAAGCGCGGCCAAAATGGTTTCCGTGCCATGTGCGGCCTCGTTGTAGCAAGGGATCAGAATCGATATCAGTGGGTTGCCTTTGAGCTCGGGGGGCCGCACATCCGGGCCCCACGCCCAGTGCCTTTCCCAGTGCAGCCAAAAATACACGCCGCCAAGCATCCACAGGCAGGACATGAACAAGGGGTAAAAGAATACGAAGTCCAGGATCAGGTCGGTTGTCCAGATAGCTGCGGCGCCAAAGGGAGCCCCTAGAACAAGACACAGGATCAGGAAAGCAAACAGTCGGTCAGTCATGTCGTGGATTCCTTAGTGGTAGGGGTACCAGGCGTTTGAGAGCGCCGGCCGGATGGCTTCCATCGCGGGCTGGTTTTGGCCAAAGTCGTAGGGATAGAAGCCAAAGCTTGGGACACCCTGGAGTCGTAAGCCGCGCATCCAACGCGTCAGCGTGTTGTCGTTGACAGGTGGTTGGCTAGGCTGGCTCCAGTCGCGGGCCTGCAGTTCCACAATCGTGCGCGAGAGTGCGCCCGGGTGCTGTTTGATGGTGGCTACCAGATGCTCAAGCCACTTGTCCGCCTGTGCGGCCGGCACCTGCTCCATCAGTGGCATGGCCATGGGAACGGTCCAGTCGTAGGTCTGCAGGAAGTCGTCGAAGTTTTGCGCAAACCAGGTTTCGCTCTCGGGGTTGAGAATGGGCTCTGCAAAGATATTGCGTGCAGTGATTACCTGGGGCCCGCGTATGGCCCTGACTTGCCGGGTGAGGTTGTTGGTTAGTTGGATAAGGCTCTGACTCTTGAATCGTGTCCAGCGCTGCAACGTGTCGGCATCTTTGCGCAGGGCAGGGATGGTGTCGGGCAGGCCTGCTTGCCGATAGGCCGCCAGTGCGGGTGGGCTGGCATCCTCAAAGTCGGACAGGATCGCGTCATCATGGAAAAGAATCCCGCTGATGGGAGCGTTGGCGGCCATGTCTGCGTACAAACCGGCAATCGCTGCTCTTGCCTGAGGATCAAAGGGAGACAGGCGCTGATATTGCTGTGGGTCGGGTGCCGGCACATTGTCTGGGTGGGCGGGATCCCAGCGGCTTACCCGGTGGATGTTTGGTGCAAGATCGAAACTCAGCACAGGCATCCAGGCATAGACCTTGACGTTGGCTCGTGTCTGTAGCTGCCATACAGCGCGGTTGAACAGGTCTGCGCGCATGGGCAGCCAGTGATTGGGAAAATACACGGATCGGGCCAGTCCGTCGCCGTTTGGATCAGCGTAGGCTTGCAAAAAAACAGTATTGATCTTCATGTCTGCAATCCGCTGCACCAGGACACCCAGGTTTTTGTCCATCTGTGCAGGATCGGGGTCGTAGACATAATCGAGATCGACCTGAGCCATCCGGATGATGGGTGCTGGCTCTACGCCCAAAATGGTGCGGGCGAATTCAACCATATCGGGAGAGTCGGTGATCAAGACCCGTGGCATGGACATCAGTTGCTGCAGATTGCCCAGGCCGTCATCCAGTGTCAGAGCCATCTGATACCCATGTTTGCGGATGATGTCGAGGGCAATGCCGTTGGCAGCGCCATAAGGCCATACCCATACCCGGGGTGCCTTGCCGGTGATCTCGCGTAATTTTCGGGTAATGGCTTGCACGTCCGCGTCAATGCGCCGCCGGTAGGCTGCTTCGGTTTCGTAGGTGTGCGTAGCCGGATCGTACTGGCGGGTGGCTGCGGCGGGTTCGCGATTACCCTGGGGGTTTGCCAGGATGCCGTAGTGCAGGTTGTTGGTGTGCGAGCCAATCTCAACCAGCCCGGAGCGAGCCACTTCGCGAACCTGTGCCCATGTGCCAAAGCGGCTTCTAGGTATTGCCTGGTTGCCAAACATGACTGTCTCATCAGGCGGGGTATCCAGCCATTTACCTACTGGCGCCCACACAGCAGGCCAGCTCATGGCTTTCAGTATCGGGAAAACACGCGTGTAAAAACTGCGGAATCCGTCGTCAAACGTCAGCAGCACAGATTTTGGCGGCAAGGCTGCACCGCCGTTGCGTGCTGCCAGAATCTGATCTACGGAAACAGCCTGGTAGCCATTGTCATGCAGCCATTGCATCTGGGCGACAAACAGGTCTGTGCGTACGGACACAAAGGTCTGGTCGGGGTCGCTGTCTTCGATGTCGTGGTAGGCCAGCGTCAGCACGTGGTTATGCGGCCATGGAAGATTGGTTGCCTCCATTGGGCGGTCGGCAGGGGGCAAGAATGCAGGGATGTCGCGTGCGCAGCCCGCCAATATCACCAGGCAGCAGGACAGGAACAGAAACCGTGCGAAAGTATGAATTGAAGACATGGCGTGTTCCCTGGTCAAAACCGGTACGTCATATTGACGAGGAAGTTGTAGTCGCGCTCCCGTTGGCCGTCATAGGGGCGGGAGGTGCCGGTTACCATGAAGCCGACGTCCAGCACGTCGTTATAGCGATAGCGTTGCCCATAGCCCACCGTGATGATCGCCCCGGTGCCATGGTGCTGTTGTGCGTACGTACCTGCTCCCAGCAAAAACTGCTGCTCCCAGGTTTTCTCGTAGCGCTGATATAGGGTGTGGGTAAGTTGCAAGGCCGGTACAACCGTGAGGTCTGACTTCGGATTGAAGTAATTTGCGTTGTCGTCGTGCGAGTTATGCGACGCAGAGATCTCGAACAAGGCGTCCAGCTTGATGGTGGGAGTTGTGTACAGGCGCTGGCGGCCATTCAGTCGGGCTTCCAGCCGGTTATTCCCATCCGAGAAAAACGAGGGCGTTACTGATAACGTCCATTCACGGCGCTCGTCGCCACGCCAGCGCAAGGAAGCCTGCAGGCTGTTCGAGGTAATGTCGTTTTTCAGGGCCCTCAGAGGGGTTTCGCGAGAGCGCCAGGCAGCACCGGCCCCTACTTGCCAGTGGTCATTGAGATCCACAAAAATAGTGGCAGCTGCACCAGTTTTTGTGCCGTGCCCATAACGATTGCCTGATACTTCTGCCTGAGCGGTGATATCCCGACTACGCCACTCGGCGCCCGCGCGCGTCCAGCTGTAATGGCCTGTGCCTTCGTCAAAATCGGCTTCGGAATAGCCGGTGCCTGCAAACACCCGCCAGTTTTTATTGATGGGGGGTGAATACAAAACCGTATCCAGGTTCCATTCGTGGCTACCCAGTACCGGGCTGTCGCTGGTGACGCCGCGGCTGGCTGTGATCCGCCATTCGGCCATGTTGTGTACTTTCCAGACACGGTCGACCCGTTGCACAGCGATGTCTTCGGGCGCGCGTGCCATCAGGTCGTCGTGCAGCAGCTCAGCCTGGCCCCATTCTTGCAAGTCCATGGCGGCCGAGGCCTGATTGAGCTCAACCTCGATCGACCTGGGCGTCTGGTTTTCAGCAATCTTCAAGTCTTTTTCGGCGGCGCGCGGAAGATCCCGTGCGATGTATACCTGCGATCTTGCTGTGCGTAGGCTGGCATTTTCTGGCGCAGCGGCCACCATTTCATCTAGCTGGGCCTGGGCCTTCCGTGTCTGGTTTTCATAGAGCATCCCCAGCGCCTGAGTCTGGGCGACATCCAGCTTGAGTGGATTAGGCCGTTGCCTGGGGTCTCCCTTGTTTACGATCCACGTTGGCAGCTTGTCATCCTGGCTGTGCAGCGTTTCGTTGGCGGTGGCATAGCGCCCGGATTCGGTCAGGGCGTAAAACAGGCCGGTGGTATCGGTCAGCACGTCTGCGGATGGGCGGGCTTCCGCGGAGGCAGCCAGTGATTTTTCAAAGAGTGGTGCCGCTTTCTCGGGTTGATGCAATGCCAGATACGCCGCAGCGACGTCGCCCAGTGCATAGTTGGGTATAGGGATGCCGGCAGCCTGCATGGACTCGTAGCTGCTGACAACCTCCGTCCAACGCTGACGTTCTTGCAGGGCCTGGAGGCGGTCTGCCTTGGCGCGGTTCAGTTGTGGCTGGGCAGAGGGCCCAAGGGCTTCCCATTGCGGGATCAGGGTGTCGTACATTGCCAATGCCTGATCGGCCACCAAAAATCGGTCTTCCTCGCCACGGGACTCAGCCGCCGCCGCGCGGGTAAGCTGCGCGGCGACATCTGTTTGCAGCGCACGTATTTCAGCCGGCTTAAGAACCCCCGGGTGGGTGTTGGCCAGATTCAGGGCCGCCTGAGACAACCGGGCGCGTTGCAAGGCCTGGATATACGAACGCACCACGTATGCTTTGCCTGGCGATAGACGGTATGCCTGAGAGGCGGATTCCAGTGCGTCGTAGGGCCGGTGTGCTTGGTAATACGCGTAGTCAAGTACCAGATGGCTGTCTGCGCTATCGGGATGTCTGGACACCAGTTGGCGCCCCAGGCGGATTGCTTCATCTGTGTGGCCGGCATCGGCCAAGGTCATGATGTAACCAAGCGTGAATGCAGATTGCTGTGGAAATTGCTGTTCGCCTTCTTTGAATAGCGCCAAGGCCTGATCCCATTGCTGCGCATCCCGATGGGTGCGCGCCTCTTGTATCAGGATGTCGTACTTTTGTATCGAGGTACACATGGCAATGTCGGGCAGTGCCAATACCGTACAAAATGTAAATACGATGGGCAAAAAGCGGGTAGACAAGGTGAGCCTCGCGATCAATAAATGTGTTACTGGGCTTGGGGACAGTCAAACTGATAATGGCTGGCTGCCTGGCCGCCGGCATACAGAATCAGTTCGATCATGCACTCGTCCTGGTCTCCGACGGAGAGCGAGAACCGTGTCAGTGCGGTGGGGGTGTTGGCCTGCAATCGCACATCGCCACTTTGTTGGATCGTGGATATGCCGCTGGCGCCTTGTTTGGTCGCGGTTAGCTGGTAATGCAGCGTGCTGTTTTCAGGGCCCTGTACATACGGGACGATCATCGCTGGCTGTGTGCCGCCAACTGTATCAAGCCACACTTGCAGATTGATATCCGGGGTCATCATGATCGCCTTCCGTGTGTTGCCGAGTGGCAAACCCGGTGGGTCGCCTTTGTCAGGCATCCCACCGGGGAACATAAGCGCTTGCGCGCGTGTTGCTTACCAGCCGCCTGTTTGCGTGATGGTACTGGTATTGGCAACACCAACCTGCACCGCGGTTGCGCTGAGATTGGAACCAGTTTGTGTCACGTTGACGGTATTGCCAAAGCCACGCTGGTAGACGTCTGACGTTTGGTTGCCGCCCCAGCTTTGTGTGGTGTTGGCGTTGTTGCCCCAACCAAGTTGCACAATCTTTGAGTCGGAACCCCAGGAATGCTTTTGTTTGGCATTAGCGTAGTTATTGATACCGTCCTGATAAATATCGATCTTGGCTGTGCCATGCCAGTTGCCGTCTTGGGTGGCCTCAGCCACGTTCTTCACGAACTTCTGGGTGATCTGGGCCGATGCATTACCGTTAAACGCCTGGGTAATGGTGGCATCGTTATCGAAGCCCTCTTGATACGTGTTGCCCGTGCTGCCGGCAACGGCTGCTGCGCCAGAGAAGGCCAGGGCAAGACCGGATGCCAATACGCAGAGTTGAGTTTTCATGATGATGCTCCTCTATAGACAACAAGACCTGTGTGAGAGATACGCCACCCAGCGGTCTTGGTACCGGGTTTTGTAGAAAAAACTGAATGTTCCTGACTGATCGAATAACCATGCGCATGCTTAGCGAATGACGTTCAACTTCAGCCCAGTGCCAATCTGGATGATTGGAGGCAGCGAGCCTGGGATGGTTTGCGTGACCGCCAGTTGATTGAAGTTGCCAAACTGGCCTAGGGTGGCATGGGCACTGCTGGTGTATTGCTCCAGCTTTGCGCGGTTGCCAGTGCCTTGCTGGGTGATGTCGCCCGAGTTGTTGCTGCCACCTTGCATGATCCATGCGTCATTGCCGGTGCCGTATTGCGCCAACACAGCGGTATTGTTCGCACCGTTTTGTGAAATATGGGCCTGGTTATTGACGCCCTCTTGTGTGACGGCGGCCGCTGCGGAAGCACCCCTTTGAGTAATATGGCTATTGTTCAGGGCGCCTTTCTGATACGTGTCTGCATGCAGGGGTGACGCGTTTAATTCGGCGGGGGGTAATTCGGACAGCGAGGACATATCCGGGTTGCTGCAATAGCCAACCAGCGGAGTCGTTACCAGCAGCAGTCCCGCAAACAGAGCGGTGGCGCTGTGTTTCAGGTGATCCCATTGGATCGGGGGGTACCGTGTGTTCATGGTTTACTCCAAGTCAGTACGAGAGCAGTTGCCTACTTATGAGGGCTGGGTGTCGCTGCTGTCAGTTGTGGCCCCGTTTTCCGGCTGTGCAGGTTGACGAGGGGTCACTGTCGTCACTGTGGCGTCACGGTCTGCATTCAGATATCGCTGAAGCACCGGGTCGTTCCAGTCGGTGGGGCGTTTCAGGGACCAAAGCTTGTCTTTGATACCCTGAACCGTCAGGTGCATCACGGCCGCGTCAATAGCTTCTTTGACGGCCAGCTGGGTGGGCTCGTTGTGTGTATAGCCGCCTTCGATTTCCAGCAGGTCGTAGTAATTGACGAAGCGGAAATAGCTGGGATGGATTTCGTACGACCAGATGGTCTTTGTGGTGGAAACGCTGTTGAGCACCTCGCCGGTCATGACATCCACTGCGCGCAGATTGATGGTGACTTGATCCACGCTATATTGCGTGGACAGGCCGATACCCAGGAACTTGGCACCCAGGCCTCCGGTGCGTGTGTTGGAGTCGTAGGCGACGATGCCGCCTTCAAGGATGATGGACGCGGGTAACAGACTGGGTACGGATACGGCGTTTCCGTTTTTGGGATTCTCATCCACGGCGCGCAGTACCCGGCGCTCTGTCAGCAAGGACTGCAGGCCTTCGCGCTCTACTGGCGTATACCAGCCGGAGTCTCTCAGGGCCTTCATCAGCATCGATGCTGCGCCCTGTGTGACAGCCGTAGAGAACGCGCTGTCGGGTGAAGGTTTGTATTGGCCGGTTTCGTCCCGAAACCCGTATACAGCAGCCACAATCTTATGGGCGGGTGGGGGCAGGAGCGTGAGGTTGACCGCAGAAGGTGTTTTTGGCGTCAGCTGGGCCTCGTCAGACACGTTCATCGGCTTTTGCAGTGCGCAGGCCGATAGGGTCAGAGAGGCAAGAGCCCCGATACACAGGCGGCGCCACTGAATGCGTGTAACACCAGCCGGCATTGTTAAGGTATCCATGTCATATCCCCGTTTCTGGACTCAGGCCTAGTTGATCTGCAGGTCGGTGGTGCCCGAACCATCCAGATTGACGGGGTGCGCCTTGCCGTTAAGATCCACCCAATACAAGCTGTTGCCCCGCTGGATTAGAAACCCGTTATTTGTTTGCAAGATTTGCCCGATGCTGTCGATGCCCAAGTCGTCCATGGGGTAGGGGTACCGTTTTTGGGCCTGTGCGCTTTGAAGCAGCATTGGCCCATTCAGGGCGTTGCCCCCAAACGATGGGTTTACCGGGGTGTACAGCAGTTGGCCGGCGGCAGCTGTCTGGGCTAAAAATGCGGTGGACACAATCGCAGCCAAAGAGATTTGCCGCGTGGCCTGGTGGCCCAAAGCTTTGCGTATGCGGGTATTCATTTACATCTCCTTGGGCGCCAGGTCGGCATCCTGGACAAATTGGCGCTGTGCTTGAATGATTGCGATGTTTTCGTGTACTGCGGCTACGGCAGTCTTGCTTTCCTGGCGTGCCCGCGATCTGGCTGGCGACAAGAACGTGTGGTAAACGGTTTGGCTGTCATAGGACACCCAGATTTCGCTGCCGTATTGCGCAGTAGGGCGCTCAATGACAGTGAGGGTGTCCTGAGAGTTGGGATACAACGCTTGCCAAATTTCCGAGAAACTTTTGTAAAAATCCCAGCCCATCACAGTGATGGTTCGGTTGATCAGCAGGCCACGCAGGGGCTCGTTGTCGATCTGCCCCCGATCCATTGGTGCGGTGGCTGCTGGCTCCTGTGCCCACGCCAGGGTGCTCATCAGTGCCAGTGCGCAACACGTTGTAACTTGTAACTTGGTAGCACACACGACGTATCCCCTCTAACTGCTGTCCGCCTCTCAACTGCTGCAACGAACTGATATGGGGGACATCGTACGGAGCAATCGCCTGGCTACCCATAGGGTAGACACGTTAGGCCGTTTGCCTGAGGGCCTCGGCCTTTATCGGATAAATGGACTAGTACCCTGGTTGTTGCAAAGTCTTCCACGCATTTGCAAAGAATCTGAGTTAAAATGGTGCGCCTTTTGAGGTGGGGCACAAAACCTTCACTCAAAAACAGCTATAATTCACGGGTTTGACTAACGCACCAGGCGGCTGCTTGCCTGGTCAAGAACGGATACACATGGGTGATCAGGCCACATCCGGCTCGCATGAAGGGTCAGGTGAGGTGCCACAGGCACTAAAGCTGACCGACACGGACCGCGCCCTGATCCTCCACCGTTCAAGAGTTGGCCTATATTGGGCGCTGGCAGCGCAGGCATTCACGGGGATGCTGGTGGTGCTTGGTGCCTGGGGAATGGCAGGAAAAGACGCAGGGGCTTCCGCTCTGATAGGGGCGGCAGCCTATTTTGTACCCAATGCGCTGTTTGCTTTACGGCTGCTGCTTGGATATTTGGGCCCAAAGCACCCAGGATCCCTCGCCTTTTTTTGGGGTGAGTTCCTCAAGCTGTTCATGACAGCTGGGGTGGTGGTTCTGGTGGCATGGCAGTGGGGGGGCTGGCTTGATTGGCTGGCATTCCTGCTGGGCCTGCTGGGCGTCATGAAAGGGTATGTGGTGTTGCTGGCCTTGCGCCGCCTGCCATGATTTGATTACGTTTGAAGGGCTTACCGATGACCGACGCAGTAACGACGCCTCAGTCCGAATATATTCAGCACCACTTGGTGCACCTGAATAACCTCGGGCACAAACAGGACATCATCGCCAATTTTGGCGTCGTCAACTACGACTCTCTCTTCTGGTCGATTCTCACCGGCGCCATTGTGGTCTGGTTTCTATGGCGCGCTGCGCGCCGCGCCACCACTGATGTGCCGGGCCGCTTCCAGATGTCCGTAGAAATGCTGGTCAGCATGGTTCAGGAAGAAGCCAAAAACATTGTTCCCAACGAGAAATCCCGCTTGTTTGCTGCCCCATTGGCGCTTACCGTGTTTCTCTGGATCACCCTGATGAATGCACTCGATCTCATTCCTGTCGATCTCATGGGCTGGATCTTCCGCATGACAGGCCTGGGCACAAATCACGCCGATCCCTTGTATTACCACCGTATTTTGCCCACCGCCGACCTCAACGTCCCTATGGGGATGTCTCTGGGCGTGCTGGTGCTTACACTTTATTACGGTCTCAAGATCAAGCATCTTGGCGGTTTTGTCAAAGAACTCTTCACGGCTCCGTTTCACGCACATGGCGTAGGCGCCATTGTGCTGGCACCTTTCAATCTGCTGCTTAATCTCATCGAATACGTCGCCAAAACTGTGTCTCTTGGCATGCGGCTGTTCGGCAATATGTATGCAGGCGAGCTGCTGTTCATGCTGATCGCCTTGCTCGGGGGGGCTTGGGTCAGTACGGATGCAACCAGCATCAGTCTGGCGTTCGGGCACGTACTGGCCGGCTCGGCGTGGGCGATCTTCCATATTCTGATCGTGCTGCTGCAGGCATACATCTTCATGATGCTCACCCTGGTGTATATCGGGCTGGCACACGAAGGCCATTGATTTCTGATTTCTGTTTTCTGACTAAACAACGTTTACTTACCAAGGAGTTGTTATGACCAACGTTGCATTCGTTGCTCTCGCTTGCGGTCTGATCATCGGTCTGGGCGCCATTGGCGCCTGCATCGGCATCGGCATGATGGGTGGCAAATACCTCGAAGCCTCTGCACGCCAGCCCGAGCTGATGAACACCCTGCAAACCAAGATGTTCCTGCTGGTTGGTCTGATCGACGCAGCCTTCCTGATCGGCGTGGGTCTGGCCATGCTGTTCGCGTTTGCCAACCCGTTTGTTGGTTGATGACGCAGGCCTGCCAAGGCAGGCCAGGGGCTGGCACGTCGTTGTACAACGACAGCTGGCCAGGTTTAGTGCCTTGCAGAATCGCTGCAAGGCACGAGTGGGTAAATTAGGGAAACGACCGTGAATTTAAACGCGACTCTCTTTTTCCAGATGATCGTGTTTTTCGTTCTGGGCTGGTTTACGATGAAGTTCATCTGGCCACCCCTGACGAAGGCAATCGATGATCGTCGCCAGAAAATCGCCGACGGTCTGGCTGCCGCCGAGAAAGGCAAAGCCGACCTCGCCCAGGCGCAGGCTCGCATCAGTCTCATGGACGCTGCAACCAAAACGGACAACCATGCCCGTTTGGCCGAAGCCGAAAAACAGGCTGCGCAATTGATCGACGAAGCGCGTCGCGAAGCCGAAGCCGAGAAGGCCCGGATCGTGGCACAAGCCCGTCAGGACGCCTTGCAAGAAGCCCAGCGCGTACGCGAAACACTGCGTGCTGAGGTTGCTGTGCTGGCCGTCAAGGGGGCAGAGCAAATCCTGCGCCGCGAAGTCGACGTCAAAGTGCACGCTGATCTGTTGGATCAGCTGCAGGCACAACTCTGATCAGGGTGAGTCATGGCTGAACTATCTACCATCGCACGCCCTTATGCCGAGGCCTTGTTTCAGGCGGTTCGTGATGATTCTCGCGGGCTCCAGGCATGGTCCGAAGTGCTGTCGCCACTGGCGCAGGTTGCCGGTCAGCCGGATGTCCTCGAAGCCATGGCTGATCCGCGCCTGAACAACGCCCAGCGTATTCAGTTGCTCACCAGCCTGCTGCCTGACGCTCTTCCGGCACAGGCAGCCAACCTGCTTGGCCTGCTGGTCGAAAACGACCGCGTGCAGGTGATGCCGCAGGTGGCCGAGCAATTCGAGCTGCTTCGCAATCAGCTCGAAGGCACTGCACTGGCCCGGATCACCAGCGCATTTCCGCTGGATGACACTCAGCTGGCAGGCCTGCTGAAGGGTTTGGAACAAAAGTTTGGCCTAAAACTCAAGTCGCAGGTGACGGTTGATCCCGAACTGATCGGCGGGGTACGCGTCGCCGTGGGCGACCATGTGCTTGATACTTCCGTGCAGGCCCGTTTGGCCAATCTGCGCGATACGCTGGCCGCATGATGGCGGGCCAACCAACAGGATTCCAGGAGTCTTACCATGCAACTTAACCCGTCCGAGATCAGTGAACTGCTCAAGAGCCGCATCGAAGGCCTGGGCGCATCCACTGATGTCCGCACGCAGGGCACCGTCGTGTCCGTTACCGACGGCATCACCCGCATCCATGGCCTGTCCGATGTGATGCAGGGCGAAATGCTCGAATTCCCCAATAATCGCTTTGGTCTTGCCCTCAACCTCGAGCGCGACTCCGTCGGCGCCGTGGTGCTGGGCGATTACATCGGCTTGTCCGAAGGTGATTCGGTAAAAACCACAGGCAAGATTTTGGCCGTGCCCGTGGGCCCCGAGCTCAAAGGTCGTGTCGTGGACGCCCTGGGCAACCCGATCGACGGCAAGGGCCCGATCAATGCCAAAGAAACCGACGTCATCGAGAAAGTCGCCCCGGGCGTGATTGCACGTCAGTCGGTGTCGCAACCGATGCAAACCGGCCAGAAGGCAATCGACTCCATGGTGCCAATCGGCCGTGGTCAGCGCGAGCTCATCATCGGCGACCGCCAAACCGGTAAAACAGCCGTGGCTGTCGACACGATCATCAACCAAAAAGGCAAGGGCGTCACCTGCGTGTACGTCGCCATTGGTCAAAAAGCGTCCACCATCAACAACGTGGTGCGCAAGCTCGAAGAACACGGCGCGATGGAATACACCATTGTCGTGGCCGCTGCTGCCTCCGAATCTGCCGCCATGCAATACCTGGCCGCCTATTCGGGTTGCACTATGGGCGAATACTTCCGCGATCGTGGCGAAGACGCCCTGATCGTCTACGACGACCTCACCAAGCAAGCCTGGGCCTATCGTCAGGTATCGCTGCTGCTGCGTCGTCCGCCCGGACGCGAAGCCTATCCTGGTGATGTGTTCTATCTGCACTCCCGTTTGCTCGAGCGTGCTGCGCGTGTCAACGCACACTACGTCGAACAATTCACCAAGGGTGAGATCAAGGGTAAAACTGGTTCGCTGACGGCACTGCCCATCATCGAAACCCAGGCAGGCGACGTCTCGGCCTTCGTGCCGACCAACGTGATCTCCATCACCGACGGCCAGATCTTCCTGGAAACCGACCTCTTTAACGCCGGTATCCGGCCCGCCATTAACGCCGGTATCTCGGTGTCGCGGGTGGGTGGTTCGGCTCAAACCAAGGTGGTCAAGAAGCTGTCCGGCGGTATTCGTACCGACCTCGCCCAATACCGCGAGCTCGCTGCTTTTGCCCAGTTCGCCTCCGACCTCGACGACGCGACGCGCCGTCAGCTCGAGCGCGGCAAACGTGTGGTCGAGCTCCTGAAGCAGCCCCAGTACCAGCCCCAACAGGTTTGGGAACTCGCCGTTGCTCTGTACTCGGTCAATAACGGCCACCTCGACGACCTCGAAGTTGGCCAGGTGCTGTCCTTCGAGAAGTCCCTGAAAGACTTCCTGAAATCCAAGCACGAAGCCCTGATCCAGCGCATCGAAGACGTGAAAGAACTCTCCAAGGAAGACGACGCCGCTTTGGGCGCCGCCATTCAAGAGTTCAAGAAGCACGGCACGTTTTAAGTTGCAGCCAGAGAGCCTGATCCCAGGCTTTCTGGTCAGCCCAAGGAAATAGTGGAATGGCCGGAATCAAGGAAATTCGAACCAAGATCAAGAGCGTGCAAAACACGCGCAAGATCACCAAGGCGATGGAGATGGTCGCCGCATCGAAAATGCGCAAGGCGCAGGATCGTATGCGGGCGGGTCGTCCTTACGCCGACAAGGTGCGTGCCATTGCCGCGCACCTGATGCAGGCGAACCCCGATTACACCCATCCGTATATGGTCGAGCGCTCCAAGCTGGGCTCTGTCGGTATTGTGCTGGTCACCACCGACAAAGGTCTGTGCGGCGGGCTCAACACCAATATCTCGCGTCTGGCATTGGCTCGCATCAAAGAATTCGAGCAGCAAGGCGTTCGGGTGCAGGCCACTGCGCTGGGTTCAAAAGGTCTGGGTCTGCTCAATCGGGTGGGTGTCAATGTCGTCTCGTCCGAGGTTCAACTGGGTGATGCACCCAACCTCGAGCGTCTCATTGGCGCTATCAAGGCACAGATTGATGATTTTGTGGATGGCAAGGTGGATGCGGTGTATCTGGCCACCAGCCGCTTCATCAATACCATGAAGCAAGATCCCAGCTTTATCCGTTTGCTGCCTTTGCCCTCCGGCCTAGAAGATCCCTTCCAGGCCGGCGAACAGGCCAACGACTCGCTGGATACCCAATATGGCTGGGATTACCTCTACGAGCCCGACTCCCAGACCGTGATCGACGATCTGCTGATGCGGTATGTCGAGGGTCTCGTGTATCAGGCGGTGGCCGAGAACATGGCCAGCGAGCAATCGGCGCGGATGGTGGCCATGAAAGCGGCCTCGGATAACGCCAAAAAAGTCATCGGCGACCTCCAACTGGTTTACAACAAAACCCGTCAGGCGGCCATCACCAAAGAAATTTCGGAAATCGTGGGCGGCGCAGCGGCGGTCTGATCGACGCACGCCAGGTCAACCCAGAGATATTTATAGGACTAAACATGAGCAACGGTACCATCGTTCAGTGCATCGGCGCAGTGGTGGATATTCAGTTTCCCCGCGACAGCATTCCCAACATCTACGACGCGCTCACCTTGACCGACGAGTCTTCCGCCTTTGCGGAAAAAGGCTTGACGTTCGAAGTCCAGCAACAGCTGGGCGATGGCGTGGTGCGCACCATTGCCATGGGCTCCTCCGACGGCCTGCGCCGCGGCATGTCCGTGGCCGGCAGCGGTGCCCCCATTTCCGTGCCTGTGGGCCAGGGCACCCTGGGCCGCATCATGGATGTGCTGGGTCGTCCCATCGACGAGCGCGGTGAGATCCAATCCACCGAAACCCGTGCCATCCACCAGCACGCACCTAAATTCGACGAGCTTTCCCCGTCGGTCGAGTTGCTCGAGACCGGTATCAAGGTGATCGATCTGGTCTGCCCGTTTGCCAAGGGCGGTAAAGTCGGCCTGTTCGGCGGCGCCGGCGTGGGCAAGACCGTCAACATGCTTGAGCTCATCAACAACATCGCCAAGGCCCACAGTGGCTTGTCCGTGTTTGCTGGTGTGGGCGAGCGTACCCGCGAAGGCAACGACTTCTATCACGAAATGTCCGATGCGGGCGTGATCAAGCTCGACAACCTGGCCGAATCCAAAGTGGCCATGGTGTTTGGGCAGATGAACGAGCCTCCCGGAAACCGTCTGCGCGTGGCGCTGTCGGGCCTGACGATGGCTGAGTCCTTCCGCGACGAGGGCCGTGACGTCCTGTTCTTCGTTGATAACATCTATCGCTACACGCTGGCCGGTACCGAAGTCTCCGCCTTGCTGGGCCGGATGCCGTCTGCCGTGGGCTATCAGCCAACCCTGGCCGAAGAAATGGGCAAGCTGCAAGAGCGCATCACGTCCACCAAGACGGGTTCCATCACGTCCATCCAGGCCGTGTACGTGCCTGCCGATGACTTGACCGATCCCTCGCCTGCCACCACCTTCCTGCACCTCGACTCCACCGTCGTGTTGTCGCGTGATATCGCAGCCCTGGGTATCTACCCGGCCGTCGATCCCCTGGATTCCACCAGCCGCCAGCTGGATCCCCAGATTGTGGGCGAAGAACACTACCAGATCGCCCGTGGTGTTCAGCAAACGCTGCAACGCTACAAAGAACTGCGCGACATCATCGCCATTCTGGGTATGGACGAGCTCTCCCCGGATGATAAGCAAGCTGTGGCCCGCGCCCGGAAAATCCAGCGCTTCCTGTCGCAGCCTTTCCATGTGGCCGAAGTCTTTACCGGTTCGCCTGGCAAGTACGTGCCCTTGTCCGAAACCCTGCGTGGTTTCAAGATGATTGTAGAAGGCGAGTGCGATGCACTGCCCGAACAAGCCTTCTACATGGTGGGCAGCATTGACGAGGCCTTCGAGAAGGCCAAAACTATCCAATAAGGATTGCACATGGCGACTCTTCACATCGAAGTGGTCAGTGCGGAGGCTTCGATTTATTCGGGTGAAGCAAGCTTTATTGCTTTGCCCGGAGAATCCGGCGACCTCGGCATCCTGCCGGGGCATACTCCCCTGATTTCACGCATCCGCCCGGGTACGCTGAAGATCAAGCTTGACGACGGCACCGAAGAAAACATCTTCGTGGCCGGCGGCATCCTTGAGGTTCAACCGCATTCGGTCACGGTGCTGTCTGATACGGCCATTCGTGCGGCCGATCTTGATGAAGCCAAGGCAGTCAAGGCGCGTGAGCGTGCCGAAGAAGCCTTGCGCAACACCAAAGACAAGGCTGATCTGGCAGTGGTAGAAGCCGAGCTGGCCATGTTGGCAGCCCAGGCTGCCGCAGCCCGCAAATTCAGCCATAAGCGCACATCGCACTAAGCGACCTGTGCTTGGTACGGTAAAAAGGGTGCTCTCAGAGCACCCTTTTTATTGCCGCCGCAAGCGGTAGCCTGCATACAGCACGGCCAGCCATACGGGCAGCACGTACACGGCGGGGCGGGTATCTTCCAACTGTGTCATCAGGGCAATCAGCATCAGCAAAAAGCCTGCGCACAGATAGTTGGCCCAGGGAAACCCTGGCGCACGAAAATACAGCTTTGATGCTGCATGCGCGCGCCGAAACCGCAGATGCACCAGCACGATCATCATCCAGGTGGTGGCTGCTGCAGCCGTGGCCACCGCCATGATGCGCATGAAGGCGCCTTCGGGCACTAAAAAATTGACAACAACAATAACCAGCGTGCAGGCTGAAGAGAACAGGATCCCCACCCACGGCACCTGGCGGGCACTGAGTGTCAGGAACGCTTTTGGGGCGTTGCCCTGCTGGGCCAGGCTGTACAGCATGCGGCCATTGCTATAGATGCCGCTGTTGTAAACAGAAATGGCCGCTGTAAGTACCACCAGGTTAAGGATGTCTGGGGCGGCGGGGATGCCCAGGTGCGAGAAGATCATCACAAACGGGCTGCCTTGCAGCCCGATCTGGTTCCAGGGATACAAGATCACCAGGACTGTCAGTGCGCCAACGTAAAACAGCAAGATCCGCCAAAGGACCTGGTTGATGGCCTTGGGGATGCTTTGCCGGGGGTTATCGGCTTCGCCGGCTGTAATGCCGATCAGCTCGGTACCGCCAAACGAAAACATCACCACCACCAGGGATAGCAGCAGGCCGTGAAACCCGTGCGGCAAAAAGCCTCCGTGCGCCCACAGATTGCTGAGGCCATCGGCTTTTTGGTCGGTGCCCAAAACAATCAGCAGCAGCCCCAGCACTATCATGCCAATGATGGCAGCCACCTTGATGAAGGCCAGCCAGAATTCGCTTTCGCCGTACAGGCGGACGTTAAGCAGATTAAGGCCCGTGATGGCCACCAGCACCACAAGTGCTGTTGCCCAGGGCGGAAACCCGGGCAACCAGTAATTGACGTAGATGCCGGCCACGGACAGCTCGGCCATGCTGACCAGGATATAAAGCAGCCAGTAGTTCCAGCCTGATAAGAATCCGGCGAAGCCACCCCAGTAGCGATAGGCGAAATAGCTGAAGGCGCCTGATACCGGCTCTTGGGTAGACATCTCTCCGAGCATGCGCATGACCAGATAGATGATGCTGCCGCCAATGAGGTAAGACAGAATGATGCCGGGACCCACCAGCTGGATGGACGCCGCAGAGCCATAAAACAGGCCGGTGCCGATGGCGCCACCCAGGGCAATCATCTGGATGTGCCGGTTCTTGAGTGTCCGGGCCAGAGAATTTGAAGGGTCTGCGCTGGGTTGCGGCACGGGGATGCCACCGTCTGAAGCCCGTGTGCTGCTTGTCATGGTCTTGGGTACAAAATGATTGAGTCATTGATCCGGCGCGGGTGGCCGTGCCGGGGTTAGTGTGGAATCTGGCGGATGGCCTCATGAAGGGCGTGTACCCGGGGCTGCAGGGCATCTGTGTGCGATTGCCACGCTGCCTGGTGCTCGGGTGTTTGCTTGGAGGGTGCCCAGATGGCGTCTGGAAAGCACGGATCTGTGCGCCAACGCGGAATCACATGCCAGTGCACATGGGCCACCTGATTGCCCAGGCTGGCCACATTGATTTTGTCCGGGTGCAGCAGCTGCCTTTGCAGGGCTTCTACCTGAAACACCAGGTGCATCAGGGTTTGCTGTTCGGGCGCCGATAGATCGCTCATCTCGGCTACGTGCGCACGCCAGACCAGCCGTACATAGCCTATAAAGGGGGTGTCAGGCACATGGATGATACGCAACTGTGGGGATTCCCACAGCGTGTTCTCCAGTTGCTTGTCACATAAAGGGCAATCGGGTTGGCCGGCCGTCGTGGGGCGGCTGCTGGCTGTTGTCATGTGGCGTTCCGGCCGCCCTGGTCGCGGTCAAAAAACAGGGCTTGCAGGGCCACGCCGGGATCGGGCTCACGCATAAAGGCCTCACCCACCAGAAATGCCTGTACGCCGTGTGCGCGCATGCGGTCGACATCAGTCGTCTGCAAAATGCCGCTTTCGGTGATCACCCGCTTGCCTTCCGGTAACGTCTTGAGCATGTCCAGCGTGGTTTCCAGGCGGGTGTCGAAGGTGCGCAGATTGCGGTTGTTGATTCCGAGCAAAGATGTCTGCAGGGCCAGTGCGGCATCCAGTTCGTTGGCGTCGTGGATTTCCACCAAAACATCCATACCCAGTTCGGTGGCCACTGCTTCAAGCTCGAGCAGCTGGCTGGGGCTTAGCGCGGCGGCAATCAGCAACACGCAATCTGCCCCCAGGGCGCGGGCGTGGATTACCTGATAAGGATCAATCAGGAAGTCTTTGCGCAGCACCGGCAGGCTGCAGGCTGCCCGTGCCTGGCGCAGGTGGTCGTAACCCCCTTGAAAAAATTGCACGTCGGTAAGTACCGACAGGCAGGCCGCCCCGTGGCAGGCGTAGCTGGTGGCAATCTCACTAGGGTGAAAATCGGGCCGGATGACGCCTTTGGAAGGGGAAGCCTTTTTGATTTCTGCGATAACCGCCGGTTTGCCTTGTGCGATTTTGTCTTCGATGGCTCGGGCAAACCCACGGATATCGTTGCGGCTGCGTGCCTCGCGCAGAAGCTCGGCTTCACTGCGCATTTGGCGTGCAGTGGCTACCTCGATGCGTTTGGCGTCCAGAATTTCCTTGAGAATATTGCTCATCATGCAAACCTTTGGGTGTACTGCCGGAATTGTTCAAGTTTGTCGCGGGCAGCGCCAGATGCGATGAGCTCGGCTGCGCGCTGGATGCCGTGCTGGATCGAAGTGGCCTGATTGCCAGCATACAGTGCCAGCCCTGCATTTAGGATGACAATGTCACGCGCAGTGCCGGCGGTGTTGTTCAGGGCGGCCTGCACCAGTTGTGCGGATTCGTCACGGTTGGCTACCTTGATACTGCGGTTCGATACCATAGCCATGCCGAAGTCTTCTGGGTGGATCTCGTACTCGCGCACTTCGCCATCCTTGAGTTCACCGATCAGTGTGGAAGCGCCCAGCGAGGCTTCGTCCATGCCGTCTTTGCCATGCACAATCAACACGTGGCGGCTACCCAGCCGTTGCAGCACGCGCACCTGGATCCCGACGAGGTCGGGGTGAAACACGCCCATCAGCTGGTTGAGGGCACCGGCCGGATTGGTAAGCGGTCCGAGGATATTGAAAATTGTGCGCACGCCAAGCTCACGGCGCACGGCGGCAACGTTTTTCATGGCACCGTGATGTGCCGGAGCAAACATAAAGCCAATGCCGGTGGCTTCGATAGACTCTGCCACTTGTTCAGGCTTGGCCGCGATGCATACGCCCAGGGCTTCCAGCACGTCGGCGCTGCCCGACGACGAGGAAGCACTGCGATTGCCGTGTTTGGCGATTTTGACGCCGCCCGCGGCTGCCACAAACATGGCCGCCGTAGAGATATTGAATGTCTTTGATCCGTCGCCGCCGGTGCCGCACATATCCAGCAGGTCTTGCGGGTACGGGGTGGTGACACCGAGGGCAAACTCTCTCATCACCTGTGCCGCTGCGGTAATCTCGCCCACCGTTTCTTTCTTGACACGTAGGCCCATCAGCAAGGCGGCCGACAGTTGCGGTGAGACTTCACCGCGCATCAGCATGCGCATGAGTTCCAGCATTTCATCGTGAAAGATTTCACGGTGTTCGATGCAACGTACCAGTGCTTCATTGGGTGTGATCAATGGCATGAGAGTGTCCTTGGAAGAGATATTCAGAGATTCAGGAAGTTGCGCAGCAGGTCGTGGCCATGTTCGCTGAGGATGGACTCGGGGTGAAACTGCACCCCATAGACGGGAAGCGTCTTGTGAGCCACACCCATAATCTCGCCATCGGCGGTTTCTGCGGTGATGGTCAGGCAATCTGGCAGGCTGGCTTTTTCGATGGCCAGCGAGTGATAGCGCGTTACTTCAAAGGGAGAGGGCAGACCCGAGAACACATCTGTGCCGGTATGCGTGATGGACGAGACCTTGCCGTGCATCAGGGTTTGGGCACGCACGATGTGCCCGCCGTAGGCTGCGCCAATGGCCTGATGGCCCAGACAAACACCCAGGATGGGCTTGCGTCCCGCAAAGTGGCGGATCAGGTCAATGGAGATGCCGGCTTCGGCGGGTGTGCAGGGCCCTGGAGACACGCAGATGCGGTCTGGGTTCATGCGTTCGATGGTGTCGAGATCGATATGGTCGTTGCGGGCCACCTCGACGTCCACGCCAAGCTCGCCAAAGTATTGAACCAGGTTGTAGGTAAAGGAATCGTAGTTGTCGAGCATCAATAGCTTCATGATCAAGCATTTCCTTGGTCAGAAACCGCCGTGCTGGGGACAGAGGGGGGGAACAATCTTTGCCGGCCAGAACGGCGGCAAAGTGCGATAAACACGCATGAGGATGCCGCCTCTATGAGAGGCGCCACCAGCTTGATGAGTGTGTGGTCGCGTGAAAAATCATGCATCGATTCTACTGTGTGGGCGGGTTGCTGTCGAGTGCCAGCAAAAAATAAAATGGTCTTACCAATTATAAAGAGTCTAAATAAATGATTGACCATTGAATTCATAGGTTTCTATAATCATTGGGTAAATAGATGATTGCCAAGTGGTCTGGCCATTTGTGTGGCTAACCATCCGGCGATTTGCCTGGCAGATGGTTTATTTGCGGCCTGTCATGTCCTGTTTCTTGGTTTGTTCCCATGCGATTATCCGACCGTCTTGCTGAAGCGCTCCTGGGTCTGGTGCGTGATCGCGGGCTGAAACCCGGTGATCGCTTGCCCTCCGAGCGCCAGTTGGCGCAGGATTTGGCCGCCTCTCGCTCATCAATCCGCGAAGCCATCCATCAGTTGGCTAGCCAGGGGGTGTTGTATAGCCGGCAGGGTGGTGGCACCTTTTTGCAGGCGCCTGCCGATCTTGCCAGCACCTGGCCACGTCGCCAGATTGGCGGGCTGCGAGATCTATTGGTGTCTGATCCCGATTACCGTTACGACGTGCTTGAAGCACGCCATGCGCTTGAGGGCGG
This sequence comes from Castellaniella sp., assembly GCF_049651205.1. Taxonomy (GTDB): domain Bacteria; phylum Pseudomonadota; class Gammaproteobacteria; order Burkholderiales; family Burkholderiaceae_B; genus Castellaniella. The sequence continues at coordinate 10,152 of NZ_JBASBR010000019.1, read as the reverse complement.
CACGGCATGGCATGCAGCCTTGCGTGCAACGCCGGATGATATTGTGCGGATTCAAACCTGCTTTGATGACCTGCAACGTTTCCAGGACGAGGCCGACGCCAATTTATCGGCCGAAGCCGATGCACGGTTTCATCTGGCCATCGCCGAGGCTTCCCACAATGCGGTGCTGATCCAGATGATGCGTGGCTTGTTTGATCTCCTGCGCTCTACGGTAACCGAGAGCCGGCAGCGGATGTACACCATGCCGGATACGCAAGGGCAATTGCTGCGGCAGCATCGTGCAATAAAGGACGCCATCTCGCAGGGCGACGCCAGTGGTGCCCGTGCAGCAATTTGGCAGCATCTGCAGTTCATACATGCCGCGATGCGGCAACTGGACGAAGACGAGGCTCGCCAGGCAAGGTCTTCGCGTCTGATTCATTTTCCTTAACCCCGGACACTGTCTTCATGATTATTTCTGCTTCCACTGATTATCGTGCAGCCGCCAAGCGGCGTTTGCCGCCGTTCTTGTTTCATTATGCCGACGGCGGCGCTTATGCCGAATACACCTTGCAGCACAACGTCAGTGATCTGTCGTCTGTGGCGCTGCGCCAGCGAGTGCTTAACGATATGTCGCAGCTGGATCTCACTACCCGCCTGTTTAACGAGACACTCTCCATGCCTGTCGCCCTGGGGCCTGTGGGTCTGACAGGCATGTTTGCCCGGCGTGGTGAGGTTCAGGCCGCCCAGGCAGCCGAACAGCACGGCATTCCGTTCACGATGTCGACGGTGTCTGTTTGCCCTATTGAAGAAGTGGCGCCGGCCATCAATCGGCCGATGTGGTTTCAGCTTTATGTACTCAAAGACCGTGGCTTCATGAAAAGCGTGCTGCAGCGTGCCCGGGATGCGGGGGTCTCAACCTTGGTGTTTACCGTGGATATGCCGGTGCCGGGCGCGCGCTATCGCGACGCCCATTCGGGGATGAGCGGGCCGTATGCCAACTGGCGGCGTTATCTCCAGGCGGTGTGCCATCCGCGCTGGTCGTGGGATGTTGGCCTGTGGGGGCGTCCGCATGACCTAGGCAATGTATCCAGGTATCTTGGTACCCCGACGGGTCTCGAAGACTACATCGGCTGGCTGGGCGCCAATTTTGATCCCTCTATTTCCTGGAAAGATCTGCAGTGGATTCGTGATTTCTGGGAAGGCCCGATGGTGATCAAGGGGATTCTCGACCCCGAGGATGCACGTGACGCAGTACGGTTTGGTGCCGACGGGATCATTGTGTCCAATCACGGCGGACGTCAGCTGGATGGGGTGTTATCTACGGCGCGGGCATTGCCGGCAATTGCCGATGCGGTCAAAGGTGAGATCACGCTGCTGGCCGATTCCGGGGTCCGGACGGGGCTGGATGTGGTGCGGATGCTGGCCTTGGGGGCGGATACCGTGCTGCTGGGGCGTGCGTGGTTGTACGCTTTGTCGGTGGGGGGGCGTGCAGGTGTTTCGCAGTTGCTGTCGTTGATCGAGAAGGAGATGCGGGTGGCGATGACGCTGACGGGGGCGCGGACAATTGGGGATATCACGCGGGAGCTGTTGGTGCGTGAGTGAAGAGGTGCGGGTGGGGTTTTAGGTGCTTTTTTGTTAGAGCTCGGCCAACGTTGATGGGGGTTTCAGGACAGGAGCTGCGCAACAGTCCTGAAACCCCCATCAACGTCGTCCTGACGATTTTGAGCGGGCTATATTCTTGCGTAATGCTGAGCGGTTGTGTTCTTGGTGTGACACAGATCTATTTTGGCGATCGTTCACGGGGAGTTCCAGGACTGTTGCGCAGCTCCTGTCCTGGAACTCCCCGTGAATGATCGCCTAGCGATAAAGGTTACATTAATGCAGTTGTGCAGTTGCCTTGTATGCGCTGTAAAAAATAATCTGGCGGGGACGTTGCGTGAGGCTTGTCAATAACAGCTAAAGCCTTAAATAGGCTCGTCCAGGCCAAACTGTACTTGCTCGGCGGCGCGTAAAAGCGCACGGGCCTTGGCCTCGGTTTCCTGCCATTCTTTCTCGGGGTCGGAGTCGGCAACGATGCCGGCGGCAGCCTGGACGTAAAGCATGCCGTCGCGGATGATCCCTGTGCGGATGGCGATGGCCAGATCCATTTCACCGCCGTAGCTCAGGTAGCCGGCTGCGCCACCGTAGATACCACGGCGGACTGGTTCGAGTTCATCGATGATTTCCATCGCACGCACTTTCGGGGCGCCGGTAAGTGTGCCCGCGGGGAAAGTGGCGCGCAGGACGTCCATGTTGCTCATGTTGTCGTTAAGCTCGCCGCAGACGTTGGAGACCAGGTGCATGACGTGCGAGTAGCGCTCGATGGTCATGGTGTCGGTGACCTCGACGGTACCGGTTTTGGCCACGCGGCCGATGTCGTTGCGGGCGAGATCGATCAGCATGACATGTTCAGCGCGCTCTTTGGGATCGGCCAGGAGTTCTTGCTCGAGTTGCTGGTCTTGTTCTTGGGTGGTGCCGCGTTTGCGGGTGCCGGCAAGAGGGCGAATGGTGACCATTTCGCGGGTGGCGTCGCCCTGGCCTTCGCGGTCCTGTCTGACAAGGATTTCTGGAGAGGCGCCAACCACATGGAAAGTGTCGAAGTTCCAGTAGTACATGTACGGCGAGGGATTGAGCGAACGCAGGGCGCGGTACAGCGAGAGCGGTGAGTCGCGAAATGGCTTGGCGATGACCTGGCCCACTTGTACCTGCATGAGGTCGCCGGCGGCAATGTACTCTTTGGCTTTCAGTACAGCCTGGATGTAATCCTCTTTTTTGAAATCGCGTTCGGTGGGGGTTTGCATGCTGGCGTATGCGTAAGGGATGACCACCGGGGTGCGCAGTTTTTCGCGCAGGGCTTTAAGACGCCGACGGGCCAGGGCGTAGGCTTCTGGCTGAGCGGGGTCGGCGTAGACGATGAGGTAGGTGCGCCCGGCCAAGTTGTCGACGATGACGAGTTCATCGACTTGCATGAGCATGATGTCCGGGGTGCCGGGCTGCTGGCCGGCGGGGCGTGGCTTGACGCAAGGACCCAAACGGGGCTCGATGTGGCGTACGGTGTCATAGCCAAAATAACCAGCCAGGCCCCCGGCAAAGCGGGGCATGCCGGGGCGCAGTGCGACTTTAAATCGCGTTTGGTAGTCTTCGATGAAGGCAAGGGGATCGCCCTCGTGCGTCTCGATGACCTGGCCCTGGTGCACGACTTCGGTGGTGGTTCCGGTGGCACGGATCAGGGTTTTGGCGGGCAGGCCAATAAACGAGTAGCGGCCGAAGCGCTCGCCGCCCACCACAGATTCCATCAGGCAGCTGTTGCGGCCGGCTTCGGGGCCGGCATGCGCCAACTTCAGGTAGATGGCTAGGGGGGTATCCAGATCGGCGTAGGTTTCCGCGATCAGGGGGATACGGTTATAGCCTTGTGCAGCCAGTGCGTTGAATTCGATTTCTGTCATGATGGTCTGGAGTGTGGTTGGGCCGAGACAGAAAAGCCCGGCCATTGGATGATCCGGGCTTTGAAGGAAGGGCGGCGCCAAACAGTAGTGCCAGCCAAATTGCCATTACCCGGAGCGCAGGCGCCACCAGCGCCAGGTGGCGCCAATGGTGATCGGGTAATAGCGAAAGCTGTTCATGCGTATTGTGGATCTTGGCTTGCGGCCTGTTCTGGATTGGCAGCCCACTGGGCCGCTTCGATTAGCGAACTCACTATAGCATCGACGGGCAGGGTCTGCACAGGCTGGCCTTCGTTGTAGCCGTAGGGCAGGGCCAGTGCACGCATGCCGGCTGCTTTGGCCGCCAGTGCATCGTTGATGGAGTCGCCGATGAACAGGGTTTGTGAGGGTGTCACACCCAGCAGATCGCAGGCATGAAACAGGGGCAGGGGATCAGGTTTTTTGCGTTCGCAGGTGTCACCACACACGATCGCGTCAAAGTAGTCAGTCAAGCCCATCTGCTGCAAAAGAGGCGGGGTGAACTCGGTACCCTTGTTGGTTACAACAGCCATCCGGCAGCCTTGGTTGCGAAACGCCTCCAGGCCAGCGATGACACCGGGGAAGACCGTGCTGCGCCGGCCACTGATGGCCCGATAGTGGTCTTTGAATCGCGCCAGCCCGCGCATCACTTGTTCGACACTGGCGGCTGGGCCGTTGTGGCTGATCGCGCGGATGACGAGCTGCTCGATGCCTTTGCCCACAAAGCTTGCAATCAGGCCTTCGGGCAAGAAGGGGAGGCCCATATCCTGACGCATCGCGTTGGTGGCGTCGGCGAGGTCGGGGATTGTGTGCACTAAAGTGCCGTCCAGATCGAACAGAATTCCGGAGAAATGCATGAGTTTGCGTTGCTGGTGCGGCCTGACAATGGTGTGGCCGGGCCGCTGGATGAGTGGCTGGATGCGATGTGGAGACACATCCCCATGGGGCCTAATGGTAGCACCCCATGTCGGAATTGTGCCGCTTAGCGGGCGTGCAGAAACAATTGTTTCAGCCGGCGGCTTGTGCCTGACGCAGAGCGTCTGCCTGTGCGATGCCCTGGCGCATGGTCTGAATGACTTGGGCGTAGTCGGCTTGCCCAAAGATGGCTGACCCCGCCACAAAGGCATCTGCGCCGGCGGCCCGGATGTCAGTGATGTTGTCGGTTTTGACGCCGCCGTCTACCTCGAGAGCGATAGCCTGGCCACCGTTTGCCTGCCAGTGCTCGATGCGCTGGCGTGCTTCTCGTAGTTTTTGCAGTGTATGAGGAATAAACGATTGCCCTCCGAAACCCGGGTTGACCGACATCAGCAGGACGAGATCCAGGCGCTCCATCACATGATCCATCCACTGCAATGGTGTGGCAGGGTTGAATACCAGCCCCGCCTGGCAGCCATGGTCGCGGATCAGGGACAGCGTGCGGTCGACGTGCCGGGATGCTTCGGGGTGAAAGCTGATGATATTGGCGCCTGCCTTGGCAAAGGCGGGGATCAAGGCATCAACGGGCTCGACCATCAGATGGACGTCGATGGGGGCCTGGGTATGGGGCCGCAGGGCCGCGCACACCATGGGGCCGATGGTGAGGTTGGGGACAAAATGGTTGTCCATGACATCAAAATGAATCCAGTCGGCGCCGGCGGCAATCACGGCAGTGGTTTCTTCTCCGAGGCGGGCGAAATCCGCGGACAGCAGACTGGGGGCGATGCGGGCGGGGGGCAGGGGCGTCATGGGGCAGGCAATTGTGTAAGGGGTGTCCAGATTTGGATACAGGCTGGGGCCAAACCATATAGTGGATATGTCATGATATTGGTTTGACAGCCATCTCCATTTTAGAGCACCTGGTCCTCGTATGAAAAAGCTTCTTTGGCTTGCCGCTGCATTGTTGCTTGGCGCCTGTTCTTCGGTTCCCCTCGAAGAACCCGGGACGCCGGGACAAGGCCCCGAACCCTCTGCGGTGTCACGGCCTCTGGTGGTGCCGCCGCTGGCGTCGCTACCCGAAACCCCTGCGCGCCGTTTGCAAGGGCATTATGTGGCGGTTTCCTGGCAGCAGTTGCCGGGCTGGGACAACGACAACCTTGCGCATGTCTGGAAAGCTTTCCTCAATAATTGCAAGGGCCTGATGCGGCCAGTGTCAGGGTCTTTGGCTGTACCGGCCCGGGCGGCACCACGGGTCTGGCAGCCGGTGTGCCAGGCGGCCGTCCGGTCGGGGCTGGATGCACGTTCGACAGGCGCACCCGTGCGTGATTTTCTGCAACAGCAACTGCGGCCCTGGCAACTTGATCAATCCGCCGGACGGGCGGCCAGTGGCACAGTGACCGGCTACTACGAACCCCTCATCCGCGCATCCAAACAGCAAACCGGCGAATATCAATGGCCGTTATACGCCACCCCGCCGGATCTCCTCACCATCGATCTGGGAGCGGTGTATCCCGAGCTTGCCGGCAAGCGGGTGCGTGGCAAACTAGAGGGCCGGCGGGTGGTGCCCTACGACACACGGGCCGAGATTGCTGCCAATCCGGCACGTCAGCCACCAGTCATTGTCTGGGCCAACGATCCGGTCGAGGCCTTCTTTCTGCAGATTCAGGGTTCGGGGCGCGCGGTGTTGCCCGATGGCACCACCATTCGTCTGGCATATGACGATCACAATGGCCGTCCGTATGTTTCCATCGGACAGTGGCTGGCCCGCCAGGGAGAAATGCCCCTGGCCAAGACATCCATGCAAAACATCAAGCAGTGGGCACGCGATCACCCCGATCGAGTGCAACAGATGCTCAACGTCAACCCTGCCATGGTGTTTTTCCGTGCAGAGGCCATCCCGGATCCAGAACTAGGCCCTAGCGGCGCCTATGGAGTACCCTTAATGGCACAGCGGGCCGTCGCGGTGGACACCAATTATGTTCCACTCGGCACTCCCTTATGGCTGGCTACCAAGCAACCGGGTGGCGCCGGGCCTTTGCAGCGGCTGGTGTTTGCGCAAGATACCGGCGCGGCCATCAAGGGTGCCGCGCGGGCTGATTTTTATTGGGGCACTGGCGACGAGGCCGGCGCCCAGGCTGGGCGGATGAAGCAGGCCGGGCAAATGTGGCTTTTGTGGCCGGTTCGCGCCGGGGCGCCTGCCGCCCGCTAAAGGACACCTCATGAGCAACTCTTCGATTGTGGTCTGTGGCACAGGTATTGCAGGTTTGGCTTGTGCCCTGGGGCTGGCGCGTGCCGGGTTTTCGGCCACTTTGCTGGGGCCAAGGCAAGTGCCTGCGGCCCGCCCCTCCGATGACTATCACCCGCGCGTATACGCCATTTCGCAGGCTAGCCGGGATCTTCTCGATTCTTTGGGTGCATGGCGTCTGATGGATTTCAACCGCGTCAGCCCGGTCGAATCCATGGAAATCTATGGTGATGCACAGGGGCATATCAATTTGTCTGCCTGGCAAGATGTCCGGGAGGCGCTGGCCTGGATTGTCGAGTCCAGTGAGCTCGAGCGCGCCCTGCAGCAGGCGGTGCAGGTACTAGGCATCCCCTGGCGCGAAGACCATTTTGTAGGTCTGGATACCAATGCGGCAGGTGTGCAGGTGCATACTCGCCAAACGGGCACGATTCAGGCGCAATTGCTGGTGGGGGCCGATGGTGCGCGCTCGCCTGTGCGTCAGGCTGCCGGCATCCACCATGATTACACCCCGTATGGCGATATGGGTGTGGTGGCGCACCTCGATCTCCAATACCCACATCAACAGCGGGCCTGCCAGTGGTTTACAGGCGACAGCGTATTTGCATTGCTGCCTTTGCCGGATACGGCAAAGGGGCCCCAGGCATCGCTGGTGTGGTCGATGCCGCAGGGCCAGGCGCAGGCCTGGATGGCCCAGGATGAACCTGCCCAACAGGCCTTTTTAGCCACACATGCCCAGGCCATTACCGGCGGACGTCTGGGGAAACTGGCCCTGCGCTCGCGCCCTCAAGGTTTTCCCCTTACCTTCGAGCGCACCGCGATGGTGGCCCCCGGTGTGGCATTGGTGGGCGATGCGGCGCACCGCGTCCATCCGCTGGCCGGGCAAGGTCTTAATTTGGGGCTGGGAGATGTCCGTACGCTGGTGCAAGTATTGCTGGCGCGTGGGCCACATCGTCTGCCCGGAGATGTACAGGTTCTGGCATGCTATCGTCGCCGACGTGCCGAGCCGGTTCTGGCCATGAGCCTGGCCACGCATGGCTTGCACCGTCTGTTTGGCAGTGGCTGGGCGCCATTGGCCTGGGTACGCAATCAGGGCATGCAAATGGCTGATCAAATTCCGTTTATTAAACGCCGGCTGATTCAAGCAGCGGCCGGCGAGTGACATCCGAGGTTCATATGAAATTCCCCTTGATAATGGCAGGCCTTGCCTTGTGTGTCAGCAGCCTGCCTGTAATGGCTCAGCCAGATGCGCAGGTATTAAGCACGTCGAAGCCGGCAATGTCTACGCCAAATGCGTCGCCTGTGCCCGGCGCCGCATCCGGTGGTGCGCAGGTGCTGTCCACCCAGGCAGCGCCCACTGCACAACAGACACAAACCATCACCAAGGCCTTTGAGACACGGTTTCCAGGGATCCACGTGGATGGTGTGCGCCTGACGCCGATGCCCGGTCTTTTCGAGGTGCAGGTCGGACTGGATCTTTTATATACCGATGCACAGGTAAATTACGTGTTGCAAGGGTCTTTGATCGACGCCAAGGCCCGCCGCGACCTTACCGCCGAGCGGCTGGAAGTCCTGCAGCAGGTGGCGTTTGACAGCCTGCCACTGGATCATGCTATCCGCCAGGTAAAAGGCACGGGGGCCCGTAAGGTGGCTGTGTTTGAAGATCCCAATTGCGGGTATTGCAAACAGCTGCACCATACTCTTCAAGACGTGGATAACGTTACGGTGTACACCTTTCTGTTTCCGATTCTCGCACCAGACTCCAGCACGAAAGCGCGTGATATCTGGTGCTCGGCAGATCCGGCCAAGGCCTGGAAGGCCTGGATGGTGGATGGTCAGTTGCCGCCAACCGCCGAATGCGACACCCCCATCCAGGACAATCTGGCGTTGGGGCGCAAACTGAAGGTGCAAGGCACTCCGGCACTGTTTTTTGCAGATGGTGGCCGCGTCAATGGTGCCCTGCCACTAGAGGCGCTTAAACAACGCCTGGATGCCCAAGGCAAAAGCTGATCTGATCAAAGGCGCCGATGGTGCGCAACGTGTGTCGTCCGGGCCTGTGTGCCGGCAAGCGGGGGCTGCCTCTACGCTTGCCAAGCCTGCCTGCTTAGTGCAGCAGTACCCAGTGGCCGTTTTTTACGGTGATCAGTTCGCGGCCACGCTGGTCAAATCCGCTGTGATCTTCGGGGCTCATGTTGTATACCCCTTGGGTGGCCACGAGCTCGTGGGTTTGCTCCAGGGCGTCGCGTAACGCTTTGCGAAACTCGGGCGTGCCGGGTTTGGCTGTTTTGGCTGCAATCGGGATGGCATGCTGCAACAGCAGACCCGCATCGTACACATTGGCTCCAAATGTTGCTGGGCGCTCGCCATAGCGAGCCTCGTAGCGCTGGATATAGTCTTGTACGATGGGCTTTGAGGGGTTGCTGTCCGGAATCTCTGGTAGCACCAGCATCAGGCCGGCTGCCAGGATGGTGCCTTCGGTGGCCTTGCCGCCCAATTTTAAAAATGCAGGCAAGGCAGCCCCGTGGGTTTGGTAAAACTGCCCTTTGTAGCCTTGTTGTGCCAGCGTGGTTTGCGGCAGGGCAGCGGCCCCACCAGTGCCGGCCACCAGGATGGCATCGGGCTTGGCTGCCAGCAGTTTCAGCGCCTGGCCCGTGACAGAGCTGTCCGTGCGTTGGTAACGCTCGGAGACGATAAGATCCAGGCCGTTTTCTGCAGCCAGTTTGCTGAACACCTGGTGCCAGTCGTCGCCGTACGCGTCGGCAAAGCCAATAAAGCCCACCGTTTTGATTTTGCGTTTGACCATGTCACGCACCAGTGCCTGGGCGATGATGTCTGTGTTTTGTGTGGTTTTAAAGGCCCATTTCTTTTGCGCTGTCATGGGCAAAACAATTGACGCCGCTCCGACAGGCGCCAGCATGGGTGTGCCAGATTCTGCCGCAAACTGCAGCACGCTCATGGCGTTGGGAGAGCCGGTGGGCCCGATGATGGCGTCGACGTGGTCTTCGGAGATCAGTTTCTTGAAGGCGGTGACGGTTTGGGTGGGGTCGCTGGCATCATCAAGGCTGATGTATTCGACGGTGAGATCACCCGCCTTGGTGGGCAATAGGGGGACCGTGTTTTTTTGCGGGATCCCCACCAGCGCAGTGGGCCCCGTGGCAGAGGTGACAACGCCTATCTTGATTTGCGCAAAACTGGCCAAAGGCACGGTGAGTAATGCAGTGGCCAGTGCGGCCGCCATGAAACCAGTACGCACGAGTTGTCTCCTAGAAATTAAGTGGCTCGCCAAGACAGGCGATGCACATTGTGAGGATGATTTTATTGGAAAGACCTGCGTAGGCAAAGCCAAAAGGCCAGGAGTGATGCCCGGCCTTTTGGCTTGGGAAGCATGAGTCTGTTTAAAACTCTGTCCAATCTTCGGTATCGGTGGTGCTGGGGGCCGGGCGCCCGGGGGCGCGCAGTGCCGGCCGGTTGCCGGAGGCTGCGGGTTTGGCGGGCTCGGGCCGGGTGTGGGCC
>NZ_JBASBR010000018.1:0-194776 GCF_049651205.1 Castellaniella sp. | reverse complement strand
GCACCCCCCAGGGAGACTCCTGGAGGGTGCCGCCACTGTCGCAGTGTATTCCTAAGGACTACGAATTACATCTTGTAGTCGTCAGGATTAGGCGAGTCGGTGGGGTTCTCGATGACTTTCTTGAGTTCGGGAGTCATCGGCCAGTTGAGGTTGATGTTCTTGGGCGGGATGGGGGACATGAACCATTTTTTGTAGAGTTCAGCCAGCTTGCCGTCTTTCATCATGCCCTTGACTGCGTTGTCGACTGCCGTCTTGAACTGAGGATCACCCTTGGGCTCGATCAGGCCATAGGGCTCTGTGGTGTAGGCTTTTTCGCTGATCATCCAGTCGCTGGCGTTTTGCGAATTGGCGACCAGGCCTGCCAGCAGGATGTCATCCATGAAGAATGCCGTGGCACGACCGTTAGCCACCGTAAGGAAGGCTTCGGAGTGATCTTTGGCGGGGATGATGCGCATGCCGAGCTTTTGATCAGCATTGGTTTGGGTTAGCCACTTGAGGTTACTGGTACCCGAGGTAGACACGACTGTCTTGCCTTTGAAATCGGCCAGATCGTTGAGATTGGACGACTTGAGCGCTGCAAAGCGGGTAGCCGTGACAAACGTGGTGGGGGCAAACGCAACCTGCTGTTGGCGCTGGGCATTGTTGGTGGCCGAACCGCAAGAGATATCGACCGTGCCATTGGCAACCAGCGGGATCCGCGTGGAGGACGTCACGGATACCAACTTGATTTTAAGGTTGGGCAGATTGAGATCTTTTTTGAGGGCATCAGCAACGCCGTTGCAGATGTCCATGGAATACCCGACGGGTTTCTGGTTGTCGTCGAGGTAGGAGAACGGAATGGATGATTCGCGATAACCCAGAGTGAGCTCGCCGGTAGACTTGATTTTGTCGATCCGGCTGTTCTCAGCCTGGGCTGCCGTCATGCCAACTACCGAAACGGTAGCTGCCAAAATGAGGGGCAATAGTTTCATGGTTCCTCCTGGTTAGCTTTTTTGTGATGTTCAGTGGTTCTTCACTAAACGGGCACCTGTAAAAGGGTAAGACAGGTGACCGCAAGTGTACACACTTTGTCACTACCCACAGCATGCCACAAGACTATTTGATTGGACATCGGTGCAGACCATGAGTGTGGGCAATGAACTCTAGATGCGGCCCCTATTATCGATACCCTCTGACGGATCAACAAATAGCGATTTCGCAGGCAGCCATAACAGAAGGCTATGTTCTATACTGCGCCAGAGAGTTCAGGATCATTCCGCATGCGATTACGGCACATCGAAATTTTCGAGGCAATCTGCCAGGCAGGGTCACTAACCCAAGCCGCCGCCCTGCTTAATATTTCCCAGCCAGCAGCCAGCAAGATCCTTGCTCATGCAGAATCCCAACTGGGTTTTAAGCTCTTCGATCGCGTCAAGGGCCGCCTGGTGCCCACACGCGAAGCAGACATCCTCAGCCCGCAGATCGGCCAGCTCAGCGAAGACCTTGCCCATGTGCGCAAACTGGCGGCCAACCTGCGCCAGGGCCGCCAGGGCTATCTGCGCATCGGTTGCGCCCCGGCCATCGGCCTGGGCCTGCTGCCCAGAATCATCCAGCGCTTTCATGGCAATACGCAGGCGGCATTCAAGATCAGCACCATGCACAGTCCCGATCTGGTCGAAGGCCTGCTTACACAGGCCCTGGATATCGCAATCACCTTCGACGACCACGACCACCCGGGTCTGCACCGCATCCCCGTGGGCACCACCGAACTCGCCTACCTCAGCCGCGAACCCGCGCCAAACCCCGTCAAGCTGCAGCAACTGACGGCACGGCCGGTGATTGCGCTGGACACCCGCGACCAAGTCGGTACGCTGATGGATCATGCCTTGCGTGCGGCGGGCATCACGCTGGACACCCGCATCATGGTGCAAACCCATTATGTAGCCTGCAGTCTGGTCGATGCCGGCTGTGGAGATGCCATCGTCGATTTGCTGACAGGGCGCGCCATGTTGCGCCCGGGCATGACGCTCAGCCGTCTGGATCCTGTCATTGCAGTACCCGTCAATATCCTGGTGCACACCAGCGATCCTCTCAGCCTGCTGCATCGGGATGTTATCGACGCCGCGCGCCAGGTGTGCACGGCACTGCAGGACGGCAGCCCGGACACCTCCAGATAAGCATTACCATCATCCAAATGGCGGAGCTGCTGCTTCCATGACAATAAGTTATGGGTGAGCCCCTCATTGGTATTTGTCATTGTGTTCCCGGGCGCCCACAATCGCTGCTGTTCTTCTAATCGTAGACAGTCATTATGCATGCATGTGTTTTGGGCGCAGGGGTTATTGGCGTCACCTCCGCCTGGCAATTGGCGCAACAGGGTTGGCAGGTCACGCTGGTGGATTCGGCCACAGAACCGGCCAGTGGTGCCAGCCACGCCAATGGCGGTCAACTCAGTTACAGCTATGTGGCCCCTTTGGCCGAGCCAGACGTCCTGCCCCACTTGCCGACATGGCTTCTCAATCCATCGTCACCTCTGCGGTTTCGCTTACGCGCTGATCCTCGTCAATGGCGCTGGTGCCTGCAATTTCTGCAAGCCTGCACACACCGGGCCGCTGCAGCCACCACTGCGCAGCTGCTATCCCTGTCTTATTTAAGCCGCCAGGTGCTGCACGACATCCAGAGCACGCACGCATTTGATTTCGGCCACGCGAAAAACGGCAAACTGATTGTCTACCGCACACCCTCCCTGCTGGAAAAAGCCCGCGATCAAGTCAAGTTGCAGGCCGATCTGGGATCTGACCAACGCATCCTCAACACACAAGAACTGATCCAGCTGGAACCCGCACTGGCCCCTGCGCAAGCGCATCTGGCCGGCGCGGTGTACACCCCCAGCGAAGAATCCGGCGATTGTGCCCGCCTCACCAGCGCTCTCTTTAAAGAGCTGGCTGCCATGAGCAACGTCAATATCCGCATGGGCACCACCATCCAGGCCTTGCAACGCACCGGCAACCGCATCCAGGCCTTGCGCACCAGCCAGGGAGACCTGATCGAGGCCGACCACTTTGTCATGGCTGCCGGCATGGGCAGCCAGCCGCTGATGGCACAGCTGGGAGTACAGGTACCGCTGTATCCGCTAAAGGGCTACAGCCTCAGTGTCCCCTGCGCGCAAGCACACGTGCCGGCCATCAGCGTCACTGATTACGAACGCAAGACCGTGTACGCCAAATTGGGCGACACCCTGCGTATCGCAGCCATGGTCGGGATCGGTGCATCCAACCAGGGCATCGAAACCGATCGCATTAACCTGGTTCGGCGCCAGGCCCAAAGCCTGTTGCCGGATGTGGATCTGTCTGCCGCCCAGGCCTGGGCCGGATATCGGCCGGCAACACCACATGGCCGGCCCTGGATTGGCCAAAGCCGGGCTGCCGACAACTTGTGGCTAAATATCGGCCATGGCGCACTGGGATTCACGCTGGCTTGTGGCAGCAGCCACCTGCTGTCCTCATTAATCCGTCAGGAAACCCCGGCAATCGACCCCATCCCGTTCCAGCCGCGCAGCTAGGCGGCCGGTGTCGTACACTCTCGACACCATGGAACTCTGGCTCCAGTCCTCAATTCACGCGCTCCTGGCACTTCTGGCACTGCCCACGGTAGGCCTGTCTGCCGTTTTCGTGATCAGCCTGGTGTCCGCAACCCTGCTGCCACTGGGCTCAGAACCCGCGGTGTTTGGCTATGTACACCTGGCTCCGCACATGTTCTGGCCAGCGGTATTTGTGGCCACACTGGGCAACACCCTGGGCGGCATCATCAGTTACGCAATGGGCGTTGGCGCCCGCAATGTCTGGCAACGTTGGCACGACGGGGCTGGCCGGACACATCAAGAAAGCGACAAGCAGCTCGCCGGCGGGCGCTGGCACGCCCTGACTACGCAATGGTTTCAGCGCTTTGGGCCGCCTGCGCTGCTGCTGTCATGGTTGCCCGCCGTGGGCGACCCCCTCTGCGCCGTGGCAGGCTGGCTTAAATTGCCCTTTTGGCCCAGTGTGTTCTACATGGCCGTGGGCAAGCTGTTGCGATATATCGTCATGACTGCAGCACTGCTGCATGCATGGCCCTGGGTACAGGCGTGGCTGTAGGGCACGGCCACTTATAAACCTTTGATTAATGCGCTGACACCACCAATCAGCAAGATGCCCCAAACCATTTTTTTGACAAGTGCAGTGGATGCACGACGATTCATCGCACTACCCAGCCAAAATCCCGCGAGCACAGAAGGAAACAGCACAGCAGCCAACACAAACGTCGACACACTGCTTAAAAAGCCAGCCAGAAAAAATAAAATGAAACGGATGACCGAAGTGGTGCCAATCAGGGCACCCATGGTCGATCGAAAGGTTCTCTTGTCATCCACGCGGCCAAGCAAATAGACGGTATACATCGGCCCCCCTGTCCCAAAGAGTGTCGTAAAAGCTCCGCCCAAAAATGACAGCGGAAACGCAAAAATCGGCTTTACCCGATACTCTCGGTGACTGAAGAAATTGTTCCAGATCACCATCACGATTACGAACACTCCCAGAAGCAAAAATAGAGGCTTCTTCGGTGCGTGCAAGGACAGAAATATACCCAATATTGCACCGAGCAACAGACCGGGAAGGATTCTTTTGAGCTCTACTTTGCTGGCCAGACGCGCGTCTCGCAAATTCAGTAAAGAACAGGCCACAAGGTCAAACAGCAGCATGATCGTCACGCACACATGCAGCGGAAAAACCTGAATCAGGAAGGGAATGGCTGTCACAGAAGAGCCAAAACCTGTCAGCCCAAAAATGGCGTACGCCACAAACAGCACGGCGCCGGCAAATAGCAGGGCGGCTGGATCGGCAACTGACATCAAAGAGCTGAAGAGCGCATCGAGCATCTGCGGGGTTCCTTATTTTTATACGCAAGTGCAATGATGACAGCTTGACGCTGCCATCAGCGGTTCAGGCTCGCGGACCGAGGGAAAAGAAATATGTTTTGACTTCGTTTGTGAAATTGCCACGACCATGCCGCCTGAGCTCCAGAAGCCCGACGTGACGAAACACGGCTACGCCAGGGAGCTCGATGACACGCAAGTGCTCGTCGCGAGACCAGTCTACATTGGCCAGACGTGGCACGATTGAACCACCAAACCCTTGTCTGACAAGCTCGATAATGGTCTCGATAGAGTTCAGTTCCATGCCATCATCCAGGGTCAGTCCCAGGTGCAGCAAGGTTTGCTGCACCAACTGCCCCGTCCAGGTGCGCTTGTCAAAACGCAGAAATGGCAATGTCGCCAGTACCCGATACGACAAATCCGGGTCAGTCATACCCGGAGCGGCGCGCGGCACAATACCGATCATCGATTCTGTGTAAAGAGGTGTCCACAGCAGCTCGGGATTTAGCGGCTCGGGCGACTGCGTGACCACGGCTGCGTCCAGCTCACCTCGCAGTACCTTTACCGCAAACTCGCGCGACTGCCCCGCGTACAGGCTGACGTTCAGGCGCGGATGCCTCTCCTTGATGGCTTGCAGCGCATCTGAAAACGCCCCCATCAACGCCGACACCAGCGCACCCACGGAGACATGCCCGGAAAGCCCAGCCCTCTCGTCGATGTGAACCAGCGAATCATAGGCCGCCACAATGTCTTCGATTTTGGCCACCCGCAAGCGGCCCTGAGGAGCCAGCGTCACCGAACGCCCACTACGCACAAAGAGCTGGCAGTTCAAGGCCTCCTCGAGCGCCTTTATCTGCAGCCCGACAGCTGCCGGCGTCAGCCCGATCTTGGCCCCCGCCGCGGCGAAAGTGCCATAACGAACGACCGCCAGAAAGGTTTTCAGGGTGCGGATGGAGGACGACATGGTGTCTGTCTTATGCCTGGCGACCCGACATTTGTGCGGCAATGTCCTCGGAGACCTCGATGCCGCTACGCTGGGCCTGACGTTTGAGATCGGTACGGCGATGGCCTGGAATGCGCACATCTTCGTCGGCCAGCATCGCGGCCAGCAGCGTCTCGATGCGCTCGTGGTAGACCTCTGCAGAGACCAATGCGCTCGGATTGATGGCGATGAATGCATGACCAATGTGCGGCCGATTGCCATTCTCGTCAAAGAATGAATCTGCTTCGAAGCCGAAGGCCGCCCCAGTAAGAGACACACACAGGAGTTCCACCACCAGTGCCAGCATGGCACCCTTGACGTCGCCTGCCGGACACATCATGCCTTTGAGTCCCGCGCGCGGATCGCTGGTTGGCTGACCTTGAGCATCCAGCGCCCAACCCAGCGGGATCTCCTGCCCGTCACGCGCGGCGACAAGCAATTTGCCCCGTGCCACCTTGGACAAGGAAAGATCCACAGTCACAGGATCATCATATTGACGTGGAAAGGTTGCCGCGATGGGGTTTGTGCCAAACAACGCCCGGCGCCCACCCCAGGCTGGCATCGCCGCCGGAGAGTTGGTAAATGCAAAGCCTGCCAGACCGCTGGCAGCAATCCGCGCGAGATGATTCCCGGCCGCACCGAAATGGTGACTGCGGGTAACACCCACAAAGGCAATCGAGAACTCCTGGCCCAGGCGAATCGCTTCGTTGATGGCCAGATCACAGGCTGGAAAAGCCAGCCCCTCATCGGCATCAATCAGGGCGGCTGCGCCATGGGCCCGGCGCACAAAAGGCACCGCCTTGGCGTTGACCCGGCCACTGCGCAAATGCGCTGCATACTGAGACAGCCGTGCCAGACCATGCGACCGCAGGCCAACGGCTTCAGCGTCCACAAGCGCGCGAGCAGTGCTCTGAGCCATCTCGGGCGTCGCCCCAGCAGCTTCGAGGGTTTCCCGCGCCCACTGGGTGAGTGCATCCAGGCTATAGGTAGTCATGAAGCAATCCTCTTGTCATCACACAGAAACCAGAACCAAGCAAACGCCCAAACCGTTCAGGAGTGGGGATTCTTCACTACCCGGTGGTCGGCCGGCGCAGTGAAACTCAGGCAGACAGGTATCCAGCCACCTCGCTCGCGATCATGTCGCCGACGCGCTGGTTGGACTCTCGGGTGACACCCGCAATATGTGGCGTGAGCAAAAGCCCAGGCACACCCGAGAAAATATTTTTCTCGGGGACAGGTTCAGCCTCAAATACGTCCAGCGCGGCACCGGCCAGATGGCCATTCTGCAAGGCAGCCACCAGTGCAGTTTCATCGACAATGCCCCCACGCGCAGTATTGATCAGAATGGCGCCGCGCTTCATCCCGGCCAGACGCTGCTCATCGAACAAATGACGGGTTGCAGCAACCAGCGGTACATGTAAGCTGACAACATCTGCCTGAGCAACCAGATCGTCAAGCGCCAGGGATCTGACACCCAGTTCACGCCACACGCTGGAGTCCTTGTCAAGAATCGGATCGTACGCGGCGACTGTCATCCCCAGCCCGATGGCCATACGAGCCACTCGCTGCCCGATGGACCCAAACCCCACCACACCCAGGATTTTGCCTCCGAGCTCCTGCCCCGAAGACAGCGCTGTCCTGGGCCATCGTCCGGCGGCGACGTCTGCCGTGGCACGATACGCGCCGCGCAACAGCAGCATCGCAGTGGCGATGACGTATTCGGCCACCGCCTGGGCGTTTGCCCCGGTGGCGGGGATCACGCGTATGTCACGCGCAGCACAGGCAGCCAGGTCGATGTTATCCAGCCCCACCCCCAGGCGTCCCACCACCCGCAGCTCAGTACCGGCAGCCAACACAGCCCCATCGACGGATGTGCGATTACGGACAATCAGACCACGTGCACCAACGAGCGCCTGCATCAAGGCCGCACGGTCATCAACGAGGCCAGGCTCATAGACCACATCAAAGTCTGTTTGTAGTCGCGCGACTGCAGGCGCATCCATAAACTCGGTAATCACAATTTTGATCATTAACTCACCACCGATCCTATTGTTGGGCCCATGTGACGGCAAAGAGCACCCCCATGCCCCGCCAGTCAGAGCCGAAAATCCTGTCCTACATATTCGTAGGCATCCGTATTTACTCGAGACACCCGCCACTCAACGGGGCGCCGGTTAAAGGAATACGCCACACGCCGGACTTCCAGCAGTGGGTAGCCGACACCCACCTGCATCAGTTGGGCATGCTCGACATCAGCCTGGGCAATCCGCACTCGCTCTACCGTGCCGATCACGTTCATGCCAAAGGCTTCTTGGTAAAAACTGTAAATGGTGCTTGGGCGCTCACTCACTCGCTGCTCGGTCAGCCCGCGAAAGCTGGCTTCTGGCAACCAGATTGTGTCAACAATCACCGGCAAGCCATGCAAGCGCTGCAGATTGACGTACTCAAACGCGTACGTCCCCGACTTCAGATCCAGCTTCCGACGGATTTCTTCGGTAGCGCGCATACGGCGAAAGCGAACCATCTCGGACTGTGGATAGGCACGCTCGTTGTCCTCTTGACGCACAATGCGAAAGAACCGGAAAAAATGGGAATTGCGCGAGTGCATGGCAACAAAAGTGCCACGCCCCTGGTGCCGGATCAGAATGCCTTCAGCCGCCAGCTCGTCTACCGCCTTGCGCAGCGTACCGATGGAAACACCGAAATGGCCGGCCAGAAACTTCTCGGAAGGCAGGGCATCGCCCTGCTTCCATTCTTTTGAGGCCAAAGCATCCAAAATACGTTGTTTCACCACCTGATACAGGGGCAGGCTGCCGGACAGCAGGGCGGACGAGGCAAGCGAATCAGGCGTCATAGGCGCTTATTGCTGCATGCCCCATTTTCGGATGGTCTTTTGCTCGATCACCCTGAAAATGAAGTTTTCAACGATCAGGCCAATCACGATGACCGTGAGCAAGCCCGCAAACACACTGGGGATATCCAGCTGATTCTTGTTTTCGTACACGAACCAACCCAGACCGCCACTGCCAGAACTGACGCCAAACACCAGCTCTGCCGCGATCAAGGTACGCCATGCGAATGCCCAGCCGATCTTCAAGCCTGCCAGGATGGTAGGAAAGGCTGCCGGGATCAGGATGCCAAATACATAACGCAGTCCAGTCAAGCCGTAGTTTCGGCCCACCATCCGCAACGTGGCGCTCACCGACTGAAACCCTGAATGGGTATTCAGGGCAACCGCCCACAGCACGGAGTGAATCAGCACGAACACCAGGCTATCGGTACCCAGACCAAACCACAGCAAGGCCAACGGCAGCAGCGCAATGGCAGGCAGGGGGTTGAACATGGCCGTGGCAGTTTCGAGAAAATCCCGGCCCAGGCGCGACGTAATGGCAAAGATCGTCAGCAGTGCCGCCAAAAACAAGCCCGCGGCATAACCCATCAGCAGCACCCGGATGGAAAACCAGGATTTCTCCAGCAGACCGCGATCCAGGATAGCGACCACCAGCGCCTTGACCGTTGCGATAAAGGTCGGAAACAGCAGTTCGTTATCCAGATACATGCTATAGAACTGCCAGGCCACCGCCAACAGCACAAGGATAAAGACTTTACGCGCCACATTGTTTTCGTAGATCTGTTCCCAGCGGCTTAACGGCTTTTGGATAATGCCGAAATCCTTGCTCTCCGCTGGCTTGCAAAACCGCTCTTCGCGAGGTGCAGGCCCCGTTTCTATGCTGGCATTGATATCTGGGTGCAATCCGTCAGTCATGGCGTGTGGCCTCTGATTCGGTATTGTGAGAGAAAAGTAAGTCATTGATGCGCTCCGTAAGCCTGCGGCCACTTGCGTCGACGGAATCTTCGCCGGTGCTGTTGAGCTCGGCCATCACCTGCCCCGGATGGGGCGACAGCAGGAGGATCCGGTTGCCGATCTTGACTGCTTCCTCGATAGAGTGCGTCACGAACAGCACCGTGAATTTCGTGTCCTGCCACAACGCAAGCAACTCATCCTGCATGGATTTGCGTGTCAGCGCGTCCAGTGCGGCATAGGGTTCATCCATCAACAAGATATCGGGCTCCATGGCCATGCCACGAGCAATGGCCACACGCTGCTTCATGCCGCCTGAGAGCTGGTGCGGATAATGGTTGGCAAATTGGGTCAACTTGACCTTCTCGATATATTGCATGGCCTTTTCTTCTGCAGCCTTGCCCTGCAACTTTTTGCTGGCAATCAAGGGAAACACAACGTTTTGCTTGACAGTTTTCCAGGGAGGCAATTGGTCAAATTCCTGAAACACCATCATGCGATCGGGCCCTGGCGAGGTAATACTCTTGCCCTTCAGACGGATCTCCCCCTCGGTGGGCGACAAATAGCCGCCGACCGTCTTTAGCAGGGTGGATTTTCCACAGCCAGACGCCCCAAGCAAGACGAAACGATCTGACTGATAAGCGTTGAATCCCACACGATATGTGGCGGTGACCAGGTATTCCTTGGTCTTGTACTGAACGGTCACCCCGTCGACTTCCAGCAAGGGTGTTGATGCACTATTCATCCTGCTCTCCTCCTTGAAAACTGCCGGGCAGCCTGGCTCGTTTTCCAGAAAAAGGCCGGTTGCGAGATTCTTCTTGTGATATCCGGCCGGGAATCGGTTCCTGATTGCTGCGCGTCTGGTGCACCTGGCCACACGCGGCTTGCCGGACGCCGTCTGATCGACGCTGTTTGGCTGCCGCAACGGGCCAGAGGCATGGTGCCAGGCACCGTTGATCAGGCGCTTTCGTACAAACGAGTCATGACGAACTCGTGATGGCCCAAGGCTTCGGCCGATGTCAAGCGACCATTGACAGTTGCCAGCATCGTTTTCAACAATTCGTCGCCTGCCTGGTCGAGGTTCATTTCGCGCTGCAGCAGCGGCGAGCAGTCGAAGTCGATATGCTCACTCATGGTTCTGACTGTGCGCGGATTGGCGCTGAGCTTGATGACGGGCAAAATGGGATTGCCGATGATATTGCCCTGCCCTGTGGGGAAAAAGTGCACGACGAAACCTGCCGCCGCACACAAGGTAACCATCTCGGCCGCTGCCGACGAACTATCCATAAACCACAAGCCCGGATGCGTCGGCGTCACCGCTTTATCCAGCACACCATCAACCGTGCAAGTCTTGCCGATCTTCTGGATATTGCCCATCGCTTTTTCTTCGATCGTCGTCAGGCCGCCTTCGATGTTGCCCTTGGTTGGCTGAGAGTCGGACAGATCGGATGTCTTGTGCCGATCAATGACATCCTGGTAGCGATTGAAAATATCCATGAATTCTTTGCGGACTTTGTCATTCGCGCAGCGATCAGCCACAAAGTTTTCACCCCCGGTGAGCTCGGTGGTTTCACCAAACACCAACGTGGTGCCGAGGGCATGCAACTTGTCAAATGCGTTTCCAACCGACGGGTTCGAACCGCAACCCGACGTGGTGTCGCTCTCGCCGCATTTGGTGGAAACCCACAAATCGCTGATGGGACAGACTTCACGCTGTTTCTCCGAGGCCCACTGCACATATTTTTTGGCTACCTGGGACGCTTTCATGATGGTTTCATGGTCGCCGTGGCGCTCGATGCCAAAACCCGTGACGGGCTTGCCCGTTGCGGCAATTCCTTCGACAAGCTTGCGCGTCCATTCTTCTTCGATGCCGATCACAACCACCGCTGCCACATTCGGGTTTGAGCCAGCCCCAATGAGCGTACGAAAATGCAGGTCGAGATCGGCCCCAAACTGAAGGCGACCATAGGGGTGCTTGATGACGGTTGTACCGTGGATGTTGTGGGCAACGGCCTCACATGCCGCATTGGACAGATCGTCCAGCGGCAGGATGATGACATGGTTGCGTACACCCACGCGGCCATTTTCACGCCGGTATCCCAAAAAAGTAGTGTCTTTGCTGATCATGATGTGGCTTCCGTGAAGTGGAATGAAGTAAATCGCTGACGCGATGTCTGACGCATTGCGCTATCTGCGCACCAACCTGAAGGGGATTACCAACGCTTGGTCTTGATGTTGTGAACGTGCGCGTGCTCACCCTTCTTGATTGGTGCCACCACCTTGCCGATATCCACGCCGTACTTGATCACGGTGTCGCCCACGGCCATGTCCGTCAGGGCAATCTTGTGCCCAATAGGGATATCCTGAAGCGCCTTTGTCTGGATCAGTTCATCCTCATCCATGATCCAGGCGGTTAAATCCATACCAGCCGTCACACCCTCGACGACAGCAACGGCAACCATGTCGTGCTTATCGTGCAGTACGAGATGAATCATCTCTTTCTCCTTTTGCCAAGATAGCGGTTATCGCAGGGCTGCTTCCACTTCGGTGCACAGTTGCAGTTATGCGGCAGCATCGGTGCGGTCGTGCGACAGCACCGATTGACGGTGGCAGTCACGCAATTTCTTGTGATCACTTAACTCACGGCCAGATTAGGCGTCAGGATGATCAATGTCAATTATGTCATCTAGATGTTTTAGATGCCTTCGATAAATCACGTTACTATTTATCCAACGCCTTGTGCAGTGCAGAAATTCAAGATGATTAGGATCAGATGTGTCACTGAAATCGCATAAAACTCATGCGAGTAGTGCACCAGAGAAGCAGGATAACCAGCACATCAACAGGGTCTCCAAAGACACAAGCAATTCTCGTGCCTGTCAGGCAGATCATGTCTGGCAAGTGATGCGTTGCAGCATTTTGGCAACACAATCCCTGAAAATCATCGATTTTGGCATCAGAAATCTTGTTAGATTTTAGGGTTTACCCTAGAATAAAAAGACACAATAAGTAAAATCTTTTTTAGTGAGATGCGTCTTAGCGCAACTGCTTTTTCAGGCACACAAGCCAACCATAGACATGACAAAACAAAGCAATCTTCCCCTATTCACCGACGCTGCCGAGCAAGTACTGATTGCTCAAGCCTTTGAAGCCCGTTATGCATACCCGCTGGATCGTGCTGTGATGCGCGCCTTTCGCAAGGCCGTGCAATTCTTTCACCGTGATCAAGTGTCCACTGCCGGGCAGCTCAGCCACCACGCCGCCCAATAAGCCTCGGTGTCAAAAGAAAACGCCGCGTGTTCGCGGCGTTTTTTGTAAAAAGGGCCCACACAATGGGGCCCAAAGCCAGTTACGAAAGTATTGTTTCGCCCGGCTTGACGCGGGTGAAGTGCACTGGCTCTCTGGATAACTGCAAGGTTTCTCCCTCCTGGCGCACCACCGTGTAGGTAGAGCCCGGCAAGTCTACGATCTCCGGAAAATCCTCGCGGTAATGAGCACCGCGAGAATCTTCGCGGGCCAGTGCAGCCACTGCAATCGACTGGCTGACAACAATCAGGTTTCTTAAATTCAGCCAATCGTGCCATGTCAGGTTAAACGCCCTTTCATCAGGCACAACGCCGGTTTGCAGCAATTCGGCATTCAGTTCATCCAACGCCTGCAAGCCCTTTCGCAGGCTGTCGGCCGAGCGCACAATGCCCACGTCATCCCACATGCAGGTATACAGCCTTTCACGGATGCCATTCAGATCACCGGCAGGCAATCGAAATGGCAAGGTATGCGCCTCGATGCTTCGCGTGATCGCTGCTTCGTCCGGCTCAAGCCAGGCGCCATGATCCCGAACCCAGGGCGCCAGGGTATCCCCCGCAATACCCCCAAACACTGTGGAATCGGCCACCCCATTGCCCCCCAGGCGATTGGCCCCATGCACGCCACCCGTGTCCTCTCCAGCAGCAAATAGCGCCGGCAGCTCGGTGGAGCAATCAGGCCGGATCACAAGGCCACCCATCATGTAGTGCGCCGTGGGTACCACCTCGACCAGCCCGCCCGCCAGATCAAAGCCACTGTCGGCACAGCGCTCGACCATGCCCTTGAACTGCTTGCGCACTTTATCCGGGCCCAGATGACTCATCTGGATGTAGACCCCTCCGTGCGGTGTCGTCCGCCGTTCGCGCATCTCGAAGAAAATGCCCCTCGACACGATGTCACGCGTCGCGCGCTCGCCACGGGCATCATACTTATGCATGAAGCGCTCTTTTTCGCCATTTAGAAGATAGCCGCCCGCACCACGCAGCCCCTCTTCGATGACAGTGCCTGTCATGCGGGTGTCTTCGCCCGCCAGCAGCCCGGTGGGGTGAAACTGCACCATCTCCATATCACGCAGCGGCAAACCCGCCCGTAATGTCATCGCCAGGCCATCACAATTTTTTTCGCCAGACGGGGTGTGATATCGATACATCGTGGGCCCACCCCCCGTGCCAAGCAGCACTGCCTTGGCCTGCACAAACACAAACTCTCCAGTGCGCACGTCGATCATCAAAACGCCAGCCAATGCCTTGCCATCCGGGGTTTTGATGAAATCGATCGCACGGTGCTCTTCGAGCCGGCCGATATTGCGCGACCAAATCTGTTCAGACAAGCGGTTGATGATCTCAATCCCGGTCAGGTCGCCCTTGTGCACGGTGCGGTCGAAGGTCTGCCCTGCAAACGCCTTCTGGTGCACAGTGCCGTCCGGATTACGATCAAAAAAGCATCCCAGCTCATTTTCCAGTTCGTGCACACGTTCGACAGCTTTCGTCACCAGCGCCCAGGCCAGATCCTGATCAGCCAGCCACTTGCTACCCTCGATCGTGTCCATGAAATGTCTTTCGACCGAGTCTCCTTCGGCCAGAGCCACGTTGTAGCCGCCCTGCACCATACGGGTACAACCAGACTTGCCCAACAGCCCTTTCACGGCAACGGTAATGGACAGGGTAGGATCGCTTTGGTGCGCGTGCAGCGCCGCAAACAGCCCCGCGCCGCCCGAGCCCAGGATCAGAATATCCGTCTGCAAGCGTTTGATATTCATGTAGAGGGCACCCCCAGGCTGGCCAGAACCTGAGCCCGGCGCGATTGCGCATCGCGTTTGACCTCGTTGTAGAGACTGTCACCGTGGCTATCCATACCCACCAGCAAGGGTCCAAAATCCTTGACCCTGAATTTCCATAGGGACTCCGGATTCAGGTCGTCGAGATCTACATCCTCGATGGCCTCTATCCATGTGGTTTCAAGGGCCGCCACACCGCCCGAAATAACAAGATAGACACCACCGAACTCCTGGAATGCCGCCTGGGAGCCTTCTCGCATACCACCCTTGCCAATCACCATACGCACCCCGGTCTCCTTGAGCAGCGGCTGCGTGAAGCGCTCCATGCGATCGGAAGTGGTTGTACCAATGCAGATGGATGCGTAGCCGGCCGGGAATTCCGGGCTGACAGGAACCTTTTTTACATTGGGTGCCGTATGGATGACCGCATGCCCGTTGAGGTCGAACTTGGTGGTTCGTCCGCGGTCGAACATATTGATGAGGGTTGCATCCCGGATCCCAAACAGTGTTCCCTGCAGGGTGACGGTGTCATTGATCCGCAACTGACGGATCTGTGCTTCGCTTACGGGCGTCGTCCAGTTGTAATGAGCCATCTTCAGAATCCATAAGTAATGTTGTCTGGGGTAAACCGTGCCGACGCGCGCCGTGCCGAATGACACTGCATATTGACAGCAATCGGGTTCATCGTGATGTGGGTGGCAGCCAGCTCGATATGCACCGCAAACGAGGTGGAATCGCCCCCCAAACCTTGTGGCCCCACGCCCAGCTTATTGACCGCCATCGACAGCTCATGTTCAAGGGCTGCGCCATCAGGATCGGTGCACACCGAATCAAGACTTCGAATCGCGGCGCGCTTAGCCATAGCCACGCATAGTTCGGAGGTTCCTCCGATGCCCACGCCGACAATCGTGGGCGGGCACGTCTTGCCACCCGCTGCCAGGACGCAGTCGATCACGAACTCCTTGATCGCGTTGACCCCTTCTGCCGGTACAGCCATCTTCAGAAACGAATTGTTTTCAGCACCACTGCCCTTGGGCACCATAAGGATCTCCAGGACATCCGGCTCATCAATAAAATCGAAACTGATGACCGGGACATCGATACCACAGGAGTTCTGGTTGTTCTTGCGCGTAATCGGATGCACAATCGAGGAGCGCAGCGGATGCTCCAGGGTGGCTCGCTCGCAGCCACGACGAATGGCCTGGATCAGTTCACGGCCATTGAACTGCACATTGGAGCCCACCTTCACGTAATACACCGGCACACCAGTATCCTGGCACAGCAGGTTGGTATTGGCTTCGGCCACATCAATGTTGGTGGTCATGGTGGAGAGCATCTGCTTTGCCCGTGCAGATGTCTCGCCCAGCAATAACCGACGAAAGCCTTCCTTGATGTCCGGCGGCAGAATCTTGAGTGCCCGGATATAGAGTTCCTTCGAAGAATCCTCAACTGCCTTCAAATCCACCTTCATGGGGGTTTCCTCTGCGCGCCACTGCGGCGCAATAATGATGAATGATCAGAAATTCAGGGTGACGACGAACGCCGCGCCAGCAGCCAGGCCCATCGCCGCGCCGCCATATATCCAGTGCTTCAGCAGCCCTGGAGGACGCACAGGGCGGAAATCAATCAGCAACAGACGAACGCCACCCACCAGATGCAGGGTCAGCAACACCACCAGGCCCAGCTCACCCACCTTGAAAAGCGGGGTATCGGTGAAGCTGATAAAGCCATTCAGCGCCGCGTCACCCTTTAGCGCCAGACTAAGCGCCAGAAAGTGAATCGGCAGAAAAATGACCAGCAACAAGCCCGACACCCGATGCACCAGGAACGCCCAGTACGACGGGTGGTTGCGGGCACGAAAGTCATTGACACGTTTCATGATGTTGTCACCGCGTAAACGGCCACAAGGCCCAAAACCAGGATGGCTGCACTGAACAGCCTGGCAAAAAGCAACGCGCCCGTGCGGCCCATGGCAAACCACTCTTGAGCCACATTGCGCAGGCCGCCAAAAACATGCACTGCACAGGCCAGCACAAACACCGCATAAAAAGTGCCAAACACCCAGTTGCCACGCGTGCGCTCGAGGATCTCTGAGCCTGTCAGCCCCCCTCGCATGGCATAGAAAATGACACCGATATGCACCACGATACATAGTGTCAGCACGGCAGCGCTGACGTGCTGCCAATACCAGAACCGGGTCTGCAAAGTGGCACGGTTGCTCATGACTTCTTGCCCCAGATCGCTTCTGTGACAGTCAGCTGCTTGAGCCCGGCAATACTGAAGCTGGGTGCAATATGCTTGGGACAGCGCTCCGTGCAAGAACCCTGCGTATGACAGGAATGGCATCCGGCGTCGCCCGCCACCACTTCCAGGCGCTCCGCATGCTTGACGTCACGGACATCATTCATCAAGGTCCAGGAACGGTTCAGGGCGGCCGGCCCCAGAAAATCCGGTAGCCAGGTGACGACATCGCATGAGGAATAGCAAACGCCACAACCAATGCACTCAGTGCCATCTGCAGCAGCCACACGTTCTTTTGAGGCTGGATCCACCAGCGCAAACTCATCATGCCGCGTTTTTGACCCATGAAACTGGCCCATGGCGCGCGCCCACTTGTCAAAAAAGACCTTCATGTCGGTTGCAAGATCTTTGATGACTGGCAAATTGGACAAGGGGGCAATTTCCAGTACATCGCCTTTCAAGACCTTGGACACATGGGTGCGACAGGTCCAGCGTGCGATGCCATTGACATTCATGGCGCAGGAGCCGCACATGCCGACTCGACAGGAAAATCGGTAGGACAGCGTGCTATCCAGATGACGTTGAATATAGGTAACTACATCAAGCACGGTCTGGCTTTCGTTGCGTGGCACGTCATAGGTGACAAAATCACCGTTTTCAGTACCGCGCCAGACTTTTGCGCGTAAATGACTGGCATTCAAGGCTTGGACTCCATTACGACACCATACGGGGCCTGGTCTTTTTTCGATCAGGTGGCTTTGTTTTATTTATTCTTCGGCTTATGAAAGAAAAAGAAAAGCGAGTAATTTTTGGCTAATTCAAAAATTTTTCTTTAGCTATCTGAGCACACAAGGCGCCACAACAGGATAAGACGGGGCAAAGCAAACTGTCGTCGCAAAATCACCAATTGACACACAGAAAGTGCGCACCTATGATTTCCTGGATACCGGAGATGACAGGGATATGTCGCAAGGACATATCATTTTCCTCATAAATCATGTTTTTTATCAATACATGATTCTATTTATAAACCAACAATTCAAGAAAAATTTCTGTAAATCATATTTTTAATGATGAATCGCAGAATATTTTTTCAGCTGCTGGCTTATTTACAATTTATTTAATTTTCAGCTCAGCAAAGATTTATAAAAGGGCAAATTTTTTTTAACCACCATACGAAACTTCCCCCATGAAGCTCGTATCTCTTTTCGCAGGACCTCGTATCAATAGACATAATTATTAGGAGACAAACCATGCAATTCACTCGGAAGCTAGTGCCTGCCATTGTCGGCGGCCTGATTTTGTCAACTGCCTGTTCAGTTTCGCTCGCCGAAGTCAAAACCATCAATATCGCTCAGCAGTACGGCATCAGCTACCTGCCACTGCTCGTCATGAAAGACCAGCAATTGCTCAAAAAACAGGCCAAAAAAGAGGGCTTGGGCGACGTAGAGGTGAACTGGGCCCGATTTGCGGGCGGCAACGTCATGAACGACGCCATCTTGTCGGGTGACCTGCATTTTGCTTCGGGAGGTGTCGGGCCGTTTGTCACCTTGTGGGCCAAGACAAAAGGCAATATGAACGTCAAGGGCGTCACGGCAATGAATGCCATGCCGTTGATGCTCACTACGCGTAACCCCAATGTCAAAACCTTAAAAGACTTCACCGAAAAGGATCGCATTGCGTTACCGGCCGTAAAGGTTTCCATCCAGGCCATCACCCTGCAAATGGCCGCCGAGCAAACATTTGGCAAAGGGCAACAAAACAAGCTGGACGCACTGACGGTTACCCAGTCACACCCGGACGGCATGGCCGCATTGCTCTCGGGCAGCAGCGAGATCAACAGCCACTTCACCTCGCCTCCCTATCAGTACATCGAGCTGAAAGATCCACGGGTGCATATGGTGCTGAACTCTTACGACGTCACGGGCGGCCCGCATACCTTCAACATCGTCTGGGCGACCCAGAAATTTGCGGATCAAAACCCCAAGACATACAAGGCCTTTGTTGAAGCCTTCAACCAGGCGATCGACTTCATCAACAAAGACCCAAGAGCCGCTGCCCAGCTGTATGTGGACGTCACCAAGCAAAAAGAACCGGTCGAGTTCTATCTGGATATCCTGAAATCACCGGATGTTGAATTCACCACGACACCCAAGAACGTCATGAAATTTGTGGATTTCATGTACAGCATCAAGTTCATCCAGAAGAAGCCTGACAGCTGGAAGGATTTGTTCTTCCCGAACATGCACGACAAAGCGGGCAGCTGACAAAGAACAACACGCAGGGGTGACAGCCGTCATTCCTGCGCGTGCAGCAGCACTTTGCCTTTACACTAGGGCGATACCCCTGGCCACAGCAGGGGTACTTAACCCGCCCTATTCAAGATCGCATGAACGCCCCCACTTCTGCTGCATTGCTTGCACCTGCTCAGCCGCCACGCCTGCGCGAAATCCCCTACAACTACACCTCCTGGTCTGATCGAGAAATCGTCTGCCGGCTGCTGGGCGCACCTGCATGGCAGCTGCTGTCCAACCTGCGCGGAGAGCGACGCACCGGGCGCTCTGCACGGATGCTGTTTGAAGTGCTGGGTGATATCTGGGTAGTACAACGCAACCCTTATCTGCAGGACGATCTCCTGGACAACCCGAAACGCCGCCACCAGCTGGCAGAGGCGCTCAGGCATCGTCTGGATGAGATCGATAAGCGCCGCGATGACGACCACGGCACGCGGGACGAGCAAGTCCAACAATTGCTGGACGCTGCCCGTCTGGCTGTGCAGTCTTTTGAAGACAGCTTTGTCGAAGTCGAACACATGCGGCGCCGTGCCTTCAAACAACTGTCACGCCTGACAGCAGCCGACAACATCCGCTTTGATGGCCTGTCACGGGTGTCCCACGTGACGGACGCCACCGATTGGCGGGTTGAATACCCGTTTGTGGTGCTAATGCCTGACACCGAAGACGAAATCGCCGGCCTGGTGCGAGCCTGTATCGAGCTTGGCCTGACCATTGTGCCGCGTGGCGGTGGCACCGGCTACACAGGTGGTGCCATCCCCTTAAGCTGGCGCTCGGCCGTGATCAATACCGAGAAACTGGATGCCATCGGCACGGTAGAAATCATGCACCTGCCAGGCGTCGAAGCGCCGGTTCATACCATCCTGACGGGCGCCGGTGTGGTGACACGCCGCGTGGCCGAGGCCGCCGAGGCCGCCGGCCGGGTGTTTGCGGTGGATCCCACCTCAGCAGATGCTTCTTGCGTGGGTGGCAATGTCGCCATGAATGCCGGCGGCAAAAAAGCGGTGCTATGGGGCACCGCATTGGACAACCTTGCCTGGTGGCGCATGGTAGACCCACAAGGCAACTGGCTGGACGTTACCCGGCTGGACCACAACCTGGGCAAAATCCATGAGGCCGCGCAGGTCCGGTTCGAGCTGAAATGGTTTGACGGCCATCAGGCCCCTGGCCATACCCTGCTCAAAACCGACATTCTCACGATCGAGGGTAGACGTTTTCGTAAGGCGGGGCTGGGCAAGGATGTCACAGACAAATTTTTGGCCGGGCTGCCAGGTGTGCAAAAAGAAGGCTGTGACGGCCTGATCACAGCAGCGCGCTGGATTTTGCACCGGATGCCGAGCCACACGCGCACTGTGTGCATGGAATTCTTCGGCCAGGCGCGCGACGCTGTCCCCTCGATTGTCGAGGTAAAACACTATCTGGACACCGAAGGCCGCGCCCAGGGTGCCCTGCTGGCGGGCCTGGAACATCTGGACGAGCGCTATCTGCGCGCCGTGGGCTACGCCACCAAAAGCCGGCGAGGCATCCTGCCCAAGATGGTTCTGATTGGCGATATTGTCGGCGATGATGAGCAGACCGTGGCACGCGCATCCAGCGAAGTCGTTCGTATTGCCAACTCGCGCGAGGGTGAGGGATTTATTGCCGTCAGCCCCGAAGCCCGCAAGAAATTCTGGCTCGACCGCGCCCGCACCGCGGCCATCTCGCGCCACACCAACGCGTTCAAGATCAACGAAGACGTTGTGATCCCACTGGCGCGGATGGGCGAATATACAGACGCCATCGAACGCATCAATATAGAGCTATCCACCCGCAACAAGTTGCGTCTGATCGACGCGCTGGACACCTACCTGCAAGGCGACCTACCGCTGGGAAAATCCGAAGACGTCGACGACGCGACTCATACCCGCGACGTGGTGCTGTCCGCCAGGCGTCAGGAGGCACTGGATGTACTGGAGCAGGTACGCCGGAGCTGGACATGGATTCTGGAGAACCTGGATGCCCGCCTGGTTGATCATGCCGAGACGCTGGATGCGCTGGGCCTGATCGGGCAAATCCCCGCCCTGCCGGCCCGCCTGACCGCACAGCCCGATACCTGCATGATTGATATCGTGCAGGATCACAGCCTGAGAATTTCCTGGAAAACCGACATTCGCGCCCCACTGGAGCGGCTGTTTGCCGGGGCCGAGTGCGCGGCTGTGCTGGCCGGGCTGCAAGCCACCCACGATCAAGTTCTTAAAAGCCGCGTGTTTGTGGCTTTGCACATGCACGCCGGCGACGGCAATGTGCACACCAATATCCCGGTCAACTCTGACGATTACGACATGCTGCGCGAGGCCAATGCAGCGGTGGCCCGTATCATGCAGATTGCCCGCAGCCTGGATGGCGTGATCTCCGGCGAGCATGGTATTGGGCTGACCAAGTTTGAATTTCTGAGCGACGAAGAACTGGCGCCATTTCAGCAGTACAAGCAAACGATTGATCCCAATGGTCACTTTAATGCCGGTAAGCTGATGCCGGGGGCGGATCTCTCCCGAGCCTGGACACCCAGCTTCAATTTGCTGGGTTATGAATCCCTGATCATGCAGCGCAGCGAAATTGGCGCAATTTCCAACGCCATCAAGGATTGCCTGCGCTGCGGAAAATGCAAGCCAGTGTGTGCCACCCACGTGCCCCGGGCCAATTTGCTGTATTCGCCTCGCAACAAGATCCTGGCCACCTCCCTGCTGATCGAAGCTTTTCTCTACGAAGAACAAACCCGACGCGGTGTCAGCCTGCGGCACTGGGAAGAATTCGAGGACGTGGGCGATCACTGTACCTTGTGCCACAAGTGCTACAACCCCTGCCCTGTGGATATCGATTTTGGTGATGTCTCTATGGAAATGCGTGCATTACTGCGTCGTATGGGGCAAAAATCGTTTAACCCGGGCACGGCGGCCTCGATGTTCTTCCTCAACGCCAAAGATCCCCGGGTGATCAAGGCAACACGTACGGCCATGATCGACCTGGGCTACAAGGCCCAGCGCCTGGCTCACGATCTTCTGGCGCCTATCGCCAAAAAACAAACCCGTCAGCCACCCGCCACCGTGGGCAAGGCGCCGGTGCGTGAGCAAGTGATCCACTTCATCAACAAAAAAATGCCCGGCAACCTGCCCAAGCAGACCGCGCGCAAATTGCTGGATATCGAAGACCCCAACATCGTGCCGATCATCCGCAACCCGGCCACCACGGCGTCCGACAGCGAAGCGGTGTTTTATTTTCCGGGCTGCGGCTCGGAGCGCCTGTTCTCACAGGTTGGCCTGGCTACCCAGGCCATGCTGTGGCATGTCAACGTACAAACTGTGCTGCCCCCGGGCTATCTGTGCTGCGGCTACCCACAACGCGGCAACGGCCTGGTGGACAAGGAAGCACAGATGGTGACGGACAACCGGGTGTTGTTTCATCGCATGGCCACCACCCTGAACTACCTGGATATCAAAACCGTGGTGGTGAGCTGTGGCACGTGCTACGACCAGCTAGAGCGCTACGAATTTGAAAAGATTTTCCCGGGTTGCAGGCTGATCGACATCCACGAATACCTGCTTGAAAAAGGTGTGGATATCGCGGGGGTCGAAGGCGTGCGCTACATCTACCACGACCCCTGTCACACCCCCATGAAGCAGCAAGATCCCATGAAAACCGTGAAATCGCTGCTGGGAGAATCGAACGCCATCAAGACGGATCGCTGCTGTGGCGAATCCGGCACGCTGGCCGTATCGCGGCCCGATATTTCAACCCAAATCCGGTTTCGCAAACAGGAAGAGCTGGCCAAAAATACGGCAGCCATCCGTGCCGACGGCTTTGAAGGCGAGGTAAAGATGGTGACGTCCTGCCCCTCGTGCCTGCAAGGGCTGGCACGCTACGAACAAGACACGGGCCTGTCTGCCGACTACATCGTGGTGGAAATGGCCAAGCACCTGCTGGGCGAAAACTGGATGCCGGATTACGTTAAAGCAGCCAATACCGGAGGGATCGAGCGGGTGCTGGTGTAAGGTCTGGCAGCAATCAGTTCTCTGGGCCGGTTTCGAATTCGCACACCGTATATACCGGCAACCCAGAGTCTTTAACTGCCTTGGAGCCGCCTAAATCGGGCAAATCAATGATGGCGGCTGCCTCGGCCACATTGGCCCCAAGGCGCTGCAACAGTCGCGTGGCAGCCATCATGGTGCCGCCTGTGGCGATGAGATCATCAATCAGCAGCACCCGCTGGCCCGGGCGCACAGAATCGGTGTGCATCTCTACCGTGGCATTGCCGTATTCCAGTGCGTATTGCTCGGCCACCGTGCGAAACGGCAACTTTCCCTGCTTGCGCACCGGCACAAACCCAAGGTTAAGCTCGTAGGCCAGCACCGACCCGACAATAAAACCACGCGCATCGATCCCTGCCACGAGATCCAGGCGCTGGCGCATATAACGATATACAAAAAGGTCGATCAATACCCGGAAGGATCGGGGGTCTTGCAGTACAGGGGTAATATCGCGAAACTGCACGCCGGGCTTGGGCCAGTCGGGTACGGTGCGGATCGTGTCGCGGATGTACTGGGCCGGATCGGTTTGCATGACATCATCCTGTGGAAAAAATCTGGGCGGGCACAGTGTAGCCCACAGAGCGGGGCCTGAACCAATCGGTTTTTTGACCACCCGCCGGGTGCAAAAGCGCCCTCTGGCAGTATCCCATCGTCTAGTGCAGACGAATAGCCGCCAGGCACAGTAAAATCGCCTGATGCATACTCTACCGCAGATGACACCTCAGGCGCTGCGCCTCAGTGCCTCGCGCACCTTCACTACCGAAATCCAGGCGCTGCAGGCCTTGCAAGGGCGCATCGACACCTCGTTCGACAACACCGTACAGGCCATTTTGGCCTGCTCTGGGCGTGTCGTGGTTACCGGCATTGGCAAATCCGGCCATATTGCCCGCAAAATCGCGGCCACTCTGGCGTCCACCGGTACCCCTGCGTTTTTCATGCACGCAGCCGAAGCCATCCATGGCGATCTCGGGATGCTGACAGGCCAGGATATCCTGCTGGCCATCTCGTACTCGGGATCGGCACAAGAACTCATCACCATTATCTCGGTGGCCAAGCGGATGGGCACGCGCATCATCGCCATCACAGGCCATCCCGATTCCGAACTCGCCCACAATGCCGACATCGCACTGGATGCAGCGGTGGCACAAGAAGCCTGTCCGCTGAACCTGGCACCCACAGCCAGCACCACAGCGGCTTTGGTTCTGGGAGACGCCATTGCAGTGGCCTGCCTTGAGGCCCGTGGCTTCAACCAGGAAGATTTCGCCCGCTCGCATCCGGGCGGCGCCCTGGGACGGCGCTTGCTTACTTCGGTATCCGACATCATGCGCAGCGGCGCGGCACTGCCCTGCGTCAGCCCCGACACCCTGATTCCTGATGCGCTCACAGAGATGTCCTCCAAAGGCATGGGCATGACCATCGTAGTCGATCCTGCGCATCATCCAGTGGGGATTTTCACCGACGGCGATTTGCGCCGCATGATTGCCCAGCACGGCGATATCCGGGCATTGCCGGTGTCCGCAGGCATGAGCCTGCACCCCCGGGCCATCGACGCCCGGGCACCTGCCATCGAAGCGGCCACCATCATGGACGCCAACAAACTCAACCAGATGCTGGTGCTTGACACCGGCGGTCTATTATTGGGAGCCCTGCACATGCACGATCTTCTGGCCGCAAAGGTGATCTGATGAACGAACTCCCTGGCTTCTCTCATCCCACCGAAGCACAAATCCTGGCGCGCATCAGCCCCGAAGTACGTGAGCGCGCCAAGGCGGTGCGGCTCATGGTGTTCGATGTCGACGGCGTACTCACCGACGGCAGCCTCTGGTACAGCGAACACGGCGAGGCAGTCAAGCCATTCAATGCTCTCGACGGACATGGCCTGCGCCTGCTGCGCGAACACGGCATTCGCGTGGCATGGGTGAGCGGGCGTAAAAGTGCCATTACCGCCCGCCGGGCAGCCGAACTGGGCATCTCGCCCGTGCTGCAAGGTATCCGCGATAAGATCGGCACTGTCGAGACCCTCGCACAAGAATCCGGGCTGAGTCTAGACGCCGTGGGATACATGGGCGATGACATTATCGACCTCCCCGCGCTCCAGCGCGTGGGGTTTGCCGTCAGCGTACCCAACGCGCCCTTTTACATCGGCCAGGCCGCCCACTGGGTATCCGGACAAACCGGCGGGCACGGCGCGGTGCGCGAATGCTGCGACCTCATCCTGGCTGCCCAGGGCCGGCTGGGCGCCTGCTTCACAGCGTCGTTGTCCACACTGGGCGGCGCAATCCAATGAAAGACCGCCTGCCTGGTCTGGTTGCAGCATTTTTGCTAATCCTGCTGGTGTTGGGTACCTGGTGGGCGTCCGATTACGCGCTCAATTCCATCCAGGTAGATCCTCCACGACGGCTTACCCACGAACGCGACTCCTGGGCCAGCCACTTCGTCATGATCCGCACCAGCCCCCAGGGCTTTGCGATCAACCGTCTCGAAGGTGATGCCATGCAGCACTACCCCGACACGGACAGTTATGACATCACCCTGCCGCGAGCCGTGGGCCACCAGCAAGACGCCCCCACCACGATAGGGACGGCCGATATGGGGACACTCGACCAGCACGGCGACCGCATTGTGCTAAATGGCCACGCAGTGGTTAAACGCCTGCCGGACGCCAACAACCAGTTGCTCGAAGTACACAGCGACCAACTGATCATCCAGCCCAATCTGGATCTGGTGCACACCGACCGCCCGGCACTGGTGATCAATGGTCGCTCGACCCTGCGCGGCCAAGGGATGCGCTACGATAATCGCACCCGCCAGTTGACGGTCAAGGCCGCCAGCGACGTCAAGATTTCCGGCGAAGACCAGGCTGCAAAAAATGCCGGACCAAAAAAGGCTCCAACACCATGAACAAACTGTCCCACGCCCTGCTGGCGGCTTCGTTGGCCACCTGCCTCGCCGCCAGTGCGGTGGCGGCGCCTGCCGCCCAAACCCCTGCCCCAGAACCCGACACGATCATTCTGTCGGACACTCTGCACTACGATGATGTCACTAAAACCAGCACATTTACCGGCAATGTGGTGCTAACCCGCGGCGCCATGACATTGCGCGCCGACAAACTGGTCACTCACGAAGACAAAGATGGCAACCAGTTTGGTACGGCCACCGCAGCTCCCGGCAAACTGGTTAATGTCCGGCAAGAAGATCCCCAAAAATCCGAAGTCCTGATCGGCACCAGCCAGCAGGCCGATTACGTGGGTCAGTCGGGCGACATCACACTCACAGGCCAAGCCACCGTTATTCGCCAGATCTGCGGAGAAACCTTTGACAGCGTGCGTGGTGCCCGGATTGTTTACCACGACAAATCCGGCACCTACGAGGCCTTTGGTGGCAAAAACTCTGCCGCCGCAGGGGGACGTGTCCGCTCTCTGGCACAACCGCAATCCAAAGTTGATCAAGCCATTGCCAAGTGCCGTGCAGGGCGTTCATAAGCAGTCACCCATGTCCACCACTTCTACCAGTTTTTCCAGCTCTTCTGATAGCGCCCGCGACAGCGGCAGCCTGCAAGCCATTGGCCTAGGCAAAACCTTTGGCCGCCGAGCGGTGGTGCAAGATGTCTCGCTGTCGGTCAACAGCGGCGAAGTAGTGGGATTGCTGGGGCCTAACGGCGCCGGAAAAACCACCAGCTTTTACATGATTGTGGGGCTGATTCCGGCCGATACCGGGCGCATCATCATCGATCAACATGATGTCACGGGTGTCCCCATGCACCAGAGGGCGCGCCGGGGGCTGTCATACCTGCCGCAAGATGCGTCCGTGTTTCGCCGCCTGACAGTCGAACAAAACATCCGCGCGGTGCTTGAGCTGCAGCGCGACGAACACGGCCATAGTTTGTCGGCCCACCAGCTTGAAGAGCGTCTTGAATCGCTGATCGATGAGCTGCAAATCGAGCACATCCGGCGCAACATGGCACTGTCGCTTTCGGGGGGCGAGCGCCGACGCGTTGAGATTGCCCGGGCATTGGCTACCCACCCACGGTTTATTTTGCTGGATGAGCCCTTTGCCGGGGTCGACCCTATCGCCGTGATCGAAATCCAGCGCATCGTGCAATTTTTGCGGGGACGCAATATCGGGGTGCTGATTACCGACCACAATGTGCGCGAAACCCTAGGCATCTGCGACCGTGCCTACATCATCAGCGAAGGCAAGGTGCTAACCAGCGGCCATCCGGCAGAAATCGTTGACAACGAAGCCGTGCGCCAAGTGTATCTGGGCAAGAACTTCCGGATGTAGCCAATCCAACTATCTTACCCTTTTTCACCCCCCTTGCTGTATCGGCGGCACCCGGTACACTGGATCCATCCATTCACTCATCACAAGGAGCCTTAATTACGTCAATCCCGGTTCACCCAGAACCACCCTTGTTTTTTCCGTAAGGAGTCTGCACTATGAGCCTGACAATCACCGGCCGTCATCTGGAAATTACCCCCGCAATCCGCGAATACGTTCACACCAAGACAGCCCGCGTCCTGCGGCACTTCGATCAGGTTATCGATACCCAGGTCATGCTCTCCATCGAGCCGCTCAAGCACACCGCAGAAATCACCATGCGCCTGCGTGGCAAAGACTTGCACTGCGAAGCCTCGGATGAAAATCTGTATGCCGCCATCGATCTCCTCATCGACAAGGTCGACCGCCAGGTCATCAAGTACAAATCCAAGGCCCAAACCTACGCGCATGAACCACCAAAGCGGCAAGAGATCCACGCTGAGTAAGCACTTGCCCGCGCTGGCCTAGCCTGGCCAGCCTAACTCATGGCCTCGCTGCACTGCTTCGAGGCCATGTTGCTGTTTGCGCCCCTATAATGCTGTTATGAACCTCAGCTCCCGTATCCTGCCACCCGGCAATATCGTCCTGGATCTGGCGGCCACCAGCAAAAAACGCGCCTTCGAGCACGCCGGCCTGCTGTTTGAAAACAATCAGGGTGTCGCCCGCATGTCTGTTTTTCACAGCCTGCTGGCGCGTGAAAGGCTGGGCTCTACCGCCCTGGGCCACGATGTTGCCATTCCGCATGGCCGTCTGAAAGACCTCCGCGAACCCCATGCCGCGTTCATCCGCCTCTCAGAGCCCATCCGCTTCGACGCCAACGACGGGCGTACCGCCCGGCTGCTGTTTTTTCTGTTGATGCCCGAAGCAGCCACCCAAACCCACCTCGATCTTCTGGCCGGTATTGCCCGGCTGCTTTCCGACACACAGATCCGTCACACTCTGACGCACTCTGAAAGCCCCGAAGAAATCCACCAGTTGATCCTCAACGGCTCACTTGCCCGGCCCACCGAATATGCTGACCATCCAAGAGCTGATTCGTGACAATGCTGAGAAAATCAGCTTCACCTGGTTGGCAGGCGAAGAGGCTGCCACCGATCACACCATCCCGGATACCCGCGAATCCGCTGCCGATCTCATTGGCCACCTCAACCTGATCCACCCGGGGCGCATTCAGGTTTTTGGCGCCGAAGAGATCTCGTACTATCAGCGGCTGGACACCAAACGGCGCCTGCATCACCTTGACGATCTGGTGGCTGGCGGTGTACCCGCCATTGTTCTGGCCGGCAACGTCGAGATCCCCGAAGATCTCCACACGTTTTGCCAGGAACATGCCATTCCTCTGGTCAAAACCCCCGTCGACGCCGCGCATCTCATTGATCTGCTGCGCGTCTACCTGGGCAAGCGTACGGCCCCAAAAACCACCGTGCATGGTGTATTCATGGACGTACTGGGGCTGGGCGTCCTGATTACCGGAGAATCCGGCCTGGGCAAAAGCGAGCTGGCGCTCGAGCTCATCTCCCGCGGCCACGGGCTGGTGGCCGACGACGCGGTCGAGCTCTCGCGCACCGCGCCCAATTTTGTCGAGGGCCAATGTCCCTCGCTGCTGCAAAATCTGCTTGAGGTTCGCGGCCTGGGTCTGCTGGACATCCGCACCATTTTTGGCGAAACCTCCGTACGCCGAAAAATGAAAATCAAGTTGATTGTGCATCTGGTGCGCATGACGCCTGACCACTTCGAGCGCCTGCCCATGCAGGACGAATACCAGGATATCCTGGGCATTCCGATCCGGCGCGTCATGCTGCAGGTGGCAGCCGGCCGCAACCTGGCCGTGCTGGTTGAAGCTGCCGTACGCAATACCATTCTTACGCTGCGCGGCATCGACACCATGGGCGACTTCATCGAGCGCCAGGCACTGGCCATCATGGAGAGCACCCAGGAGAAGCGCCCGTGCTGAATATTGTCCTCATCACCGGCATCTCAGGCTCAGGAAAATCTGTCGCGCTGCGCGTGCTTGAGGACACCGGCTATACCTGCGTCGACAACCTCCCGGCGCGATTTCTGCACGACTTCATTGCCAGCACCCAGGATACGGGCCTCGAACGCGTGGCTGTTTCCATCGACGTGCGCACGCCGGGCGATCTCGACGACCTGCCTGGTATTCTTACCAGCCTGCGGGCAATGGGCATCGCATTGCATGTAATTTTTCTGGATGCCGACGACCACACCCTGATGCAGCGCTACTCAGAATCCCGACGTCGTCACCCGCTGACCGATCGCCTGCAAAAAGAAGGCATCAATGCCTCCTTGCAAGACTGCATCAGCCGCGAGCGCGAGCTCCTGGCTCCCCTACGCAATCAAGAACACGTAATCGACACCTCCGACCTTACCCCCGGACAACTGCGCAGTTGGGTGCGAGACCTGGTGCAGGTTGCCCGCTCATCGGTCATCCTCACCTTCGAATCCTTCGCCTACAAGCGCGGTGTACCTCACGACGCCGACCTGGTGTTTGATGTGCGCTGCCTGCCCAACCCACACTACGATCCCTTGCTGCGCCCCCTCACAGGTCGCGACGACGCCGTGGCCGCCTGGCTGTCCCAGTTTGGCAGTGTGGATTCAATGATCGAAGACATCAGCAGCTTCATACGCAAGTGGCTGCCCTTGTACATGCAGGACACCCGCAACTACCTCACGGTGGCCATCGGCTGTACCGGGGGCCAGCACCGCTCGGTGTATGTCACCGAGCAACTGGCGCGCCGCTTTGCCGATCACTCTCCGTTGCTGGTTCGTCACCGCAACCCTCTGCTACATACGCCCACCTCATGAGCCCACGCCCCATTGGTCTGCCCCGCCTTGCTGTTTTACCCGCCTGGCCTGCATCATGCCTTGCCCAACGCCTGTTGCTGGCGCTGCTGTGCCTGACACTGCTGGTACTGGCCGGATGTGCATCGCGCTCGGGTGGCTACTACAAAGACGACAGCCCCGGCACCGACATCCCGGCCGATATTGCCTCGATTCCCAACGCCGTACCCCGCATTGAAAAACACGCCCCGGCAAATTTTCGGCCTTACGAAGTCTTTGGCGTGGAATACCGGCCTATCGGCGAAAACCAGGCCTATCGGCAATCGGGTATCGCCTCCTGGTATGGCCGTAAATTTCACGGTGCCAAGACAGCCAACGGTGAAACCTACGATATGTACGCCATGACGGCGGCACATCCCACCCTGCCAATACCCAGTTACGCCCGTGTCACCAGCCAGGAAAACGGTCGTTCAGTCATCGTCCGCATCAACGACCGCGGGCCATTTCACCCCGGACGTATCATCGACCTCTCTTATGTGGCTGCCGCCAAACTGGGCTTGATCGGCCCCGGAAGCGGCCGGGTAACCGTGCAGGCCATCACCAATGCCGATATCCTGGCCGGCCGCTATCCCTGGGCCACATCCACTCAAACCGC
Source organism: Castellaniella sp. (assembly GCF_049651205.1). GTDB lineage: Bacteria > Pseudomonadota > Gammaproteobacteria > Burkholderiales > Burkholderiaceae_B > Castellaniella. The sequence continues at coordinate 163,648 of NZ_JBASBR010000018.1, read as the reverse complement.
TTCCACAAGCGATACCGCACAAGCCAGTGCCATCACACTGGCGCCAGCGCCCTCTGTGCAACAGGTTCCCCCGCCACGCGCAGTGTCTACCGCACCCGTCCTGGCTGACAGTAGCCCGCTGGGTGGCAAGATCTACCTGCAATTTGGTGCTTTTTCATCCGAAGACAACGCCCAGGCACTGGCTCAACGGGTAAATACCCAAATTACAGACGTTTCTGTGCTGGGCCAGGCGGTGGTGGGCTACGAAGCCCCGCTCTACAAAGTGCGGATGGGCCCGTTTCCCAGCCGGGATCAGGCGCATCAGGCGGCAGCCACCCTTTCCTTGTCCACAGATCTGAATCCAGTGGTGGCACTCGATCAGGGGCTCTGACGCAAGGCCCAGGCATACAGACGATCACGGGCAAGTCCAGTAACCGTTGCGGCAATGCGTGCCGCATCGCGCACGGATAACTCTGCCAGCAGCGCACGCATCAGCTTTTGCTGATCTGCCGAGAGCTCTTCCGTATCAGGCGCTGTTGCCTGTGCAGGATGCAGCACCAGCACAAACTCGCCCTGGCCGCGATGCGGATCCTGCGCCAGCCAGCCCTGCACATCGCCCAAAGAAACCGTGTCAATTTCCTCGAAGCGCTTGGAGAGCTCACGTGCGATGGTGATTTCGCGCGTATCACCTGCCAAGGCTTGAAGTTCGGCCAGCGCAGCCTTGAGCCGATGAGGTGTCTCAAAGAACACTACCGGCATGGGCGAATCCAGCCAACGCGCCAGAAATTTGCTGCGCGCCTGGGCTTTGCTGGGCAAAAACCCGGCAAAGACAAACCCCGGCTCATCATCCAGCCCGGCGCCACTGGCCATCAAGGCGGCAATGACGGCACTGGGGCCTGGCAGCGGGACGACACGAAAACCCGCTGCACGCACCCGCTTGACGATCCGGGTGCCTGGATCACTGATGGCCGGTGCGCCTGCATCCGAAATAAGCGCAATACGCTCGTCTGCCGCCAACCGCGCCAAAATGGTCTCGGCCGCCTCGGCTTCGTTGTGCTTATGGGCAGCCAATAATGGCGTGCTGATCCCCCAGGCATCCAGCAAGGTGCGGCTGGTACGTGTATCTTCTGCGGCGATCGCATCGCAGCAACGCAGGGCTTCCCAGGCGCGCAAACTGAGGTCGGCCAGGTTGCCGATGGGGGTGGCCACCACATACAGGCATGCCGTGGGCCACATCTGCTGTGACACCTGCTCGGCGTGATGTTTCCATGTCGCCGCAACCGAGTCTGTACCGACGATCTCGCTCATACTGTTATCCCCTGCACGACCGGCCCCTACCGCATCATGCTCATTGACCCGTATGCACGCGCACAGGCAGCACAGGATCTGATCCGAAAAAAACGTCGGCGTGCCTTGCGTGCCGCCGAGCGCCGCCCGCCCGCCAAAAAAGAGCCTTCGATGCGGGAATCCCCCACCCAGACACGCGGTTTTGCCGCCGAAGCACAGGCTGCCGACTATCTGCAGGCACATGGCCTGCTTGTCCTGGCCCGCAATTTGCACTGCAAGCTGGGCGAACTCGATCTGATTGCTCAAGACGGCCAGACCCTGGTGTTTGTCGAGGTACGCATGCGCCAGGACAATCGCCACGGTGGCGCCGCCGCCAGTGTAAACCGTGACAAGCAGGCCCGGCTGATCCGTACGGCGCTGTGGTTTCTGCCCTCGCTCTGCCGGTTGTATTTTCAGGGCCATGTCCCGCCTTGCCGCTTTGACGTCATCGGCGTGCGGGGCAACACGATCGAATGGATCCGCAACGCCTTTGAGGCCTGAAGAACTGTTACGTCCGGTGTTACCGGACCAGCGGGCTCATGCGATAATCAGCGATATGGACATGACCTCTCGCATGACGTCGCATTTTGATGATGCCGTCGACACTTTCAAGGCCAGCGCACGCGAGCTCGCCCCCTCACTGGCCGCCGGGGTAGAGCTTCTTTTTGGAGCGCTCACCAATAATGGCCGCATCCTGGCTTGCGGCAACGGCGGCTCGGCCGCCGACGCCCAGCACTTTGCCGCCGAGCTCGTTGGCCGCTTCGAGCGCGACCGCCTGCCCCTGGCAGGCATTGCGCTCAATACCGACACCTCCATCCTTACCGCAGTGGGCAACGATTACTCCTTTGCCTCCATCTTCGAGCGCCAGGTCAATGCCCTGGGCCAGCCCGGCGACGTACTGGTGGCGTTGTCCACCAGCGGCAACTCGGCCAATGTGCTGCGCGCCATCGAAGCTGCCCACGACCGCGAGATGCAGGTTATCGCCCTGTCGGGCAAGGGCGGCGGAAAGCTGAACAGCCTGCTCTACGAAACCGACATCCATCTTTGCGTGCCCCACGACCGCACCATGCGCATCCAGGAGGTCCATATCCTGCTGCTGCACGCCTTGTGCGACGGGATCGACGCCTTACTTCTGGGAGACCCCCTCTGATGCCATCGTTCACCCGACTGTCCATCACCCGTCCCCTGGCCCGCGGCCTGCTGGGGTTTGCCTGTCTGTCCACACTGGCGGGTTGCGGCCTGCTGGTGGTGGGGGGCACTGCCGCCACCACCGCCGTGGTAGCCACCGACCGCCGCACCGCGGGCGAGCAAGTAGACGACCAGACCATCGAGCTTCGTGTCAGCAACGAAATGACCCAGGCCTTTGGCGATAAAGCACGCGTCTCCGGAACCGCCTACGCCGGACGCCTGCTGCTGATCGGAGATGTCCCCACCGAAGCCGACCGCCAAAAAGCCGTCCAGATCGCACAAACCATCCAGAAAGTGCGTAAGGTCGACGACCACATCCGCGTCGGAGACCTCACCCCGCTCAGCGTGCGCACCAACGACACCTGGATCACCTCCAAGGTAAAAAGCCAGCTGGTTACCACCGAGCACGTACCCTTTCGCACCATCAAGGTCACCACCGAACGCGGCATCGTCTACCTGATGGGTAAAGTCACGGCCACCGAGGGCGATCTTGCCAGTAAAGTGGCTTCCAGCATCAGTGGTGTCAACAAAGTCGTAAAATTGTTCCAGATCGTCTCACGGGAGAGCCTGATCACTGATCAAGGCAAGCCGGCCCCCGTCACAGATAGCAGCACTACCAGCGCCCCTGCTCCGTCCCCGGCTGGCGACAGCTCAGGCGCACAACCCATGCCTGTGCAATGAAAAAATTCGTTCTCGGTCTGGCGGCCGTTATCGCCATTGGCGGCGCTGCCCTGCTTTGGCAGCAACAAGGGGTAGCCAAAACAGCGCCCGATGTCGTGTTCACCGATCTCCAGGGTCACGCGGTCACCACCCAGGATCTCCGTGGCAAGGTTGTGCTTGTCAAATTCTGGGCCACCAGTTGCACCACCTGTATCGCCCAGATGCCCGACACCATCCGCCACTACCAAGAGCTTAAGGCCCAGGGTTTTGACACCATTGGGGTGGCCATGCAATACGACCCCCCCAATTACGTCAAAAACTACGCTGAAACCCGTCAGTTGCCCTTTCCGGTGGTTATTGATGCCCAAGGCAAGCTGGCCAAGGCATTTGGCGATGTCCGCCTGACTCCCACCGCTTTCCTGATCGACAAGCAGGGCAACATCATCAAACGCTATCTCGGAAACTACGACGAACAGGCCTTTCTGGCCACAGTAGAGAAGGCACTGGCTTCATGAACGCTCTTGTAGACACCTCTTCGGCGCAATCAGCCAGCATCAAGGCTGAAGTCCTCTCCGAAGCCCTGCCTTACATCCGACGTTTCCATGGCAAAACCGTCGTCATCAAATACGGCGGCAACGCCATGACAGACGAAGCACTGCAGCGCAGCTTTGCCCACGATGTCGTGCTACTCAAGCTGGTGGGCCTCAATCCCGTCGTTGTACACGGCGGCGGGCCACAGATCAACAGCGCCCTCAAGCGTATTGGCAAAGAAGGCACCTTCATCCAGGGCATGCGGGTCACCGACGCCGAAACCATGGAAGTCGTCGAATGGGTGCTGGGCGGCCAGGTGCAGCAAGACATTGTCATGATGGTCAACGAGGCCGGCGGCAAGGCAGTTGGTCTTACCGGCAAGGACGGCTGCCTGATTCAGGCACGCAAAAAGATGATGCCCGACCCCGAAAATCCTGGCCAAGTACTGGATATCGGCTTTGTGGGCGACATCGAACGCATCGAGCCCGCCGTGGTCAAGGCCCTGCAGGACGACCAGTTCATCCCCATCATTTCATCCATCGGCTACGGTGAGGACGGCCAGGCCTACAACATCAACGCCGATGTCGTGGCAGGCAAGATGGCCGAAGTACTGGGTGCCGAGAAACTGGTGATGCTTACCAACACGCCCGGCGTGCTGGATAAGAGCGGCCAGCTATTGCGCAGCCTGTCTGCACAAACCATCGATACCCTCTTTGAAGATGGTACTTTGTCGGGGGGAATGCTGCCCAAGATTGCCTCAGCCGTGGATGCCGCGCGTTTTGGCGTCAATTCAGTACACATCATCGACGGACGCGTTCCACACTGCCTGCTGCTCGAGATCCTCACGGATCGTGGCGTAGGCACGATGATCAGTTCTCACTGATGTCTCCCTTACGGCCGCCCAGCCCCTTGCGGCGGGGGCGGCATATCCCCGCCGACGCCCCAGTCTGGCTGTTCGACCTCGACAACACCTTGCACGATGCATCACGAGGCATCTTCGGGATGATCGACCAGCGTATGGGCTCGGCAGTGGCCCAGGCGCTGGGCGTACCTGCCGACCAAGCCGACATCCTGCGACGCCGATACTGGAAACGCTACGGGGCCACGGCCATCGGGCTGGCCCGACACCATGGCGTGAACCTGAACCAATTCCTGGCAAGCTGCCACAATTTTGACGTCCAGCCGCTGGTTCATGCAGAAACCGGGCTCAAGGCACGCCTGCGAGCGCTGCCGGGCACACGTATTGTGCTGACCAATGCACCGGCCCATTATGCGCGACGCGTACTCAAGGCGCTGGGCATCCTGCAAGAGTTTGACGGCCTGTGGGCCATCGACCACATGATGCCCATGGGGTTTGCCCGGCCCAAGCCATCGCCAGGCCTGATGCATCAGATCATTGCACAGCTGCAGGTACCCGCCCACCGCATCATCCTGGTAGAAGACACTCTGCGCAACCTGAGATCAGCCCGTCAGGCGGGGATGAAAACCGTGTACCTATACCATCCAGGTACCCCGTTTGCGCGCCAGCAGCACGGGCGCGATCAGTATGTGGATGTACGCATCAATCGCCTGAGCACCCTGCTGCTGCAGGCGGCCGCCGGGCACATACCAGGCAGTCGGGGTCGCGCTTAAACCGGATGGTGTGCCATTGCATGCGCAAGGCATCCACGGATAACAAGCGCCCCACCAGGGGCTCTCCCATACCGGCAATCAGCTTGATGGCCTCTGCCGCCTGCACGCTGCCCACCATGCCCAGCAAGGGCCCCAGTACACCTGTGGTGGCACAGCGCAGTTCTTCGAGATCATCAGCCTCGGGGAAAAGGCAGTGATAGCACGGGGAGGCCTCATCGCGCAGATCGTAAACGCTGACCTGCCCAGAAAACTTGATGGCTGCACCAGACACCAGGGGGGTGCGGGTGGCCACGCACGCGCGATTGATGGCGTGCCGGGTAGCAAAGTTGTCACAACAGTCGAGCACGAGATCAACCTGGGTAGCCAGGGCAATGAGGCGCGCATCATCCAGGCGTTCAACCAGGGCCTGCACTTCGATATCCGGATTGAGTGCCAGCAGGGCATCCCGGCCAGACTGGGCCTTGTGCCGCCCCAGGCCACTGGTGTCATGCAAAATCTGGCGCTGCAGATTGCTGAGCTCGACCACGTCATCATCCACCAGCACAATCCGGCCTACACCCGCTGCAGCCAGATACAAGGCCGCAGGAGAACCCAGCCCACCAGCGCCAACAATCAGAACCCGCGCAGCCAGCAGACGCTCCTGGCCTTCGATACCCAGCTCATCCAGAAGGATGTGCCGGGCATAACGCATCAGGCGGATGTCATCCAGAACACTCATGGAAGCCTGATCAAACCATCCGGTGTAATCCGGTAACGCTGAACCGGGGTCTCGGGCCCGTCATTCAGGGTTTTTTTTTCAGCAGGCGCCTGTTGGGGCTGCGGTGCCGTGACAGGCGTGCTGGAGGCGCTGTCTTTGGTGTCCTTAGCCTTGGCCTTCTGCTGCTTCGCCAGCAGAGGATCCAGCTTGAGTACCGGGCGGCCTTGCAAGGCGTTGAGCGCCTGCTGCAATTGCCAGTCGTCGGCACCGCCAAACTCGAACATCTTGATCTCACCCTCGACAAAGCTGTCTTCATCTTCGGCCTTGGCCGCCTGGCCAGCCGCCTGATTGGCCAGATGGTGCTGGAGGTCGACCTCCCGCTCCATGCGGAACAGATTGCCCGCAGCGCTATCGTCCACGATGTGGTCGGGGGTTACCCCAGTGTTCTGGATGGAGCGGCCACTGGGCGTGTAATACCGTGCTGTGGTGAGCTTGATACCGGTGTCCTTGCCCAATTGCAGCACCGACTGCACCGAACCCTTGCCAAAGGTGCGATTACCCACCACCTGGGCCCGCTTGTAATCCTGCAAGGCGCCAGCCACGATCTCCGAGGCAGAGGCCGAACCCACATTAACCAGCACCACCATGGGCACGGTGCGTGCCCAGCTGGGCAATGACACCCCGGCGTCCATACCATGGCTGCCATTGAGCGGGCGGGCGTAGAACTCTTCGTTGGACGAGGGAATGCGGCCCTTGGTGGACACCACCAGCTTGCCGGGCTCTATGAAGGCCGAGGTAACGCCAATAGCGCCATCCAGCAGCCCCCCCGGGTCGTTGCGGAGATCAAGCACCAGGCCTTTGGGGGCCTGCTTTTTGCCAAAGCTTGCCAGCATTTTTACGAGATCGGATGTGGTGCGATCCTGGAACTGGCTGATACGCACGTAGGCAATATTGTGTGCCAGCATCTTGCCGCGCACACTGCGCGTCTTGATCATTTCGCGCACGATATGAAACTTGAGCGGCTTGTTGCTGCCCGCACGCTGAACCGTCAGGACGATCGGGGTGCCGGGCTCGCCCCGCATTTTTTTGACTGCATCATTAAGCGACATGCCCTTGGTGGGCTCGCCATCGATTTCGGTGATGAGGTCGCCCGTGAGGATTCCGGCCCGGGCAGCTGGTGTGTCTTCGATAGGCGCGATCACCTTGGGCATGCCGTCCTGGGTACCGATCTCGATGCCCAGCCCGCCAAAGCCACCACGGGTGATATCCTGCATCTGTTTGTAGGCTTCTTCGTCCAGATACACAGAGTGGGGGTCGAGATCAGAAAAAAGCCCCTTGATGGCGTCATCCATCAACACCTGATCGGCAACCGGCTCTACGTAGCTGGACTTGATGGCACCATAGACGTTGGCAAACTGCTGCAAGCTTTTTAGTGGCAGGGGCTCGCCCTTTTGGGCGGTTGCCGTGATGCCCAGGGTAAGCAATACGCCGCCCAGCATCCCCACCATGATCCAGCCCAACGATCGATTTTTTCGAGTGCCCATGCACGCCTCTAGGATAAGTGTCTTGTGGTGCCTGAATTCAGGCTTGATGCGCTGCAAAAAGAACGCGCACCAAACCTAACATAGTACAGAAATTAAGGCTGCAACCATAGTTGGGGGTTGATGGGAGCCCCCTGATGGCGCAGTTCGAAGTACAACCCCGGATCTACCTGTCCCCCGGTGGCCCCCACCCTGGCCACAACATCGCCTTGCGCCACGATATCGCCCACCTGCTTGAGCACTGCCTGGTTGTAACCGTAGATACTGAGATACTGTTGACCGTGGTCGATAATCAGCAAATTGCCAAAACCACTCAGCCAGTGGGCATACACCACCCGTCCCGGCGCAACGGCCCGCACCGGGGTGCCCGCAGCCGCCCTCAGTACGACACCACGCCACAGGCCGCCCTCAGGCCGCTGGGCCCCAAAGCGTCCCAGCACATCACCCTGCACGGGCCGCGGCAAACGTTTGTGCAAACCGGCAAACCCTTGCTCGGGCATCGTGCGCGGGGCCGGGGAGGCATTCTCTCGGGGCTCTGCCTTCTGTGCCTGGCCCCCTGGCGCCGAGGCCACTTGCTCTTCCGCGGTCAGGCCCTGCGCAGGGGTTTCTGAAGAACGGACGTGACGTTCGGCCTGCTCGCGTATCTCTTGCGCATGGCGTGCTGTCTGCTCACGTTCGGCTTTCAGCTGCTGCGCCCGGCGGGCCTGCTCGGCTTTCTCACGGGCACGTTGTTTGGCAGCCGCCTTGATGGCTGCCTGTCTGCGCGCCTCGGCCTTGGCAATCTCGACATCCAGTGATTTGATCAGTGAGCCCAGACGCGCATCCCGGGCCTGCAGGTGCTCGGCCTGCTGCTGTTGTGTCTCGAGCTGCGCCTGCACCTTGGCAAGCACCATCTGCCGCTCATGTTGTTGCTCTTGCAGCGCCTGCTTTTGGGTTTTGGTATCGTCCAACAAGGTGTTGAGCTCTGCCTGACGGGCGTCGGTGTCACGCTGCAGCGCCGCCAGCTTATCGACCGTTTCTTGCACGGATTGAAGAGTATCGGTGCGTGCGCGCGATACGTAGGCCAGATAGGCCAGCGCACGGCCGATCTCCTGGGGATCCTCACCCGACAGCAAGGCCGTCCAGGGAGACAGGCCGCTGGCATACTGCGCGCGCAACTGTTTGGCCAATGCATCCCGCTGGCGATCAAACTCAGCCATCTGCTGCTGACGGGCGTTGGAGAGCCCTTGCAGGGTTTTGTCCAGCGCCTCGTGACGCTGAGCCAGATCAACCAGGCGACGGATAATGTCGGAGATGGCCTGTTCGGAAGCCTTGAGGTCCCGGGAGGCGTCCTCGCGGGCGGACTTCGAGGAATCAATGTGCTTTTGCACGGTCTCGATCTGCTCGCGCAACGCCTTGCGATCTTCTTGCGCCTGGGCCTGTCGGGTTTGCAGCGACGCCTGAACACTAGCGGGCAAGGCCACCAGACACACCATCAAACCCAGACCCAGAACACGCATATCAGCCCTGCTGCGCCTTACCCTGATTAGCCACAGCCTGCATGGCGGCACGAATTTTTTCTTCATCGCCCAAATAGGCATGACGAATCGGACGAAGCTCGGCATCGAGCTCGTAGACCAGCGGTTGCCCGGTGGGGATGTTAAGACCAATGATTTCTTCGTCTGACAGGCCATCCAGGTGCTTGATCAGGGCACGCAGGCTGTTGCCATGTGCAGATATCAGCACACGCCGGCCCGCACGGATGGCTGGCGCAATGGAATCATCCCAAAACGGCACCACGCGGTCGACGGTGTCACGCAAGCACTCGGTGGCGGGCAACTGATCGGCCGGCACCCGGTGATAGCGCGCATCGAAACGTGGATGACGCGGATCATCCCGAGACAGGGGCTCGGGGGCGATATCGTAGGCGCGACGCCATTGCAGCACCTGCGCTTCGCCATACTGCGCAGCGGTTTCGGCCTTGTTCAGCCCCTGAAGTGCGCCGTAATGGCGTTCGTTGAGCCGCCAGCTCAGCCCAATCGGGGTGTGCATGGCATCCATGGCATCCAGCGCAATCCACAAGGTGCGGATGGCACGCTTGAGCACGGACGAAAAGGCCAGGTCAAACTCGAAACCCTCAGCGCGAAGCAATGCCCCCGCCTGTTGCGCCTGGGCGCGGCCCGTGTCGGTGAGGTCGACATCCGTCCAGCCTGTAAAACGGTTTTCGAGATTCCATTGGCTCTCGCCATGACGCATAAGGACTAGTTTGTACATGAGCTGCCAGTCTGAAAAGTTGAAAATAGCTGATCATTTTATAATCCCCCAGCATACAATTCCCTCTCACCGCTGTAACAGGAATCGCCGTGGACTTTTTACTTGGCCAGAACAACCTCTGGATCGCGCTGATTGCGCTAGCATCGGGCGCCTTGCTGCTGTGGCCCTCCCTGTCCAAGGGACGCTCAAACGCACGAATCGCCCTCACCGACGCCATCCAGCAGATCAATCGCGAACAAGGCCTGTTCGTCGACATTCGCCCTGCCGAGCAGTTCAAGGCCGGTCACATCCCGCAAGCACGCAACATCACCCTCGATACACTCGAGAGCCACGTGGGCACGCTTCCCCAGGACAAACCGATTGTCGTGGTAGACGCCCACGGCCGCGAAGGCGCCCGTGCCGTCACGCAATTGCGCAAACACGGCTTTCAACGGGTATCCTGTCTTGATGGCGGCCTGAACGCCTGGACCGAAGGCGGCATGCCGCTCAAAAAATCCTGATAGAGTCTTTCGATGTCACACATTACGATGTACTGCACCACCGTGTGTCCATATTGCACACGCGCCGAGATGCTGCTCAAACAACGCGGCGTCCAGGAAATTCATAAAATCTATGTCGATCGCGACCCCACCCAGCGTTCCATCATGATGGAACGCACCGGACGGCGCACAGTACCGCAAATCTACATCGACGAACGCCACATTGGCGGCTACGACGATCTGTCCGCCCTCGATCGCGCAGACGGCCTATTGCCCCTGCTGCAGGCTTGATCCCTCTCCACCGACCCTTGCACGGAACTCCACATGTCTGAAGAAAACCAAACCGACGGCCAATCCCCAAGCTTCGGCTTGCAACGCACCTACGTCAAAGACCTCTCTCTCGAGATGCCCAATGCACCGGCAATTTTCCTCGAGCCCGAAGGCCCCACCGTCGAAGTTTCCATCCAGGTGGGTGGAGAACAACTGGCCGAATCCGTCTTCGAGGCTGTGGTCACTGCAACTGTCACCACCCGCATTGGCGACAAAGTCCTTTACCTGGTCGAACTCAGCCAGGCCGGCATCTTTGAGGCCGCCAATATCCCGGCCGACCAGCTCGATCCCCTGCTGGGCATTGTTTGCCCGACGATGCTGTACCCCTACCTGCGCGCCAACGTGGCCGACGCCATCACACGCACCTCGCTGCCACCGCTGCACCTGAGCGAAATGAACTTCCAGGCGCTCTACGAGCAACGCATGGCCCAGCAAAACGGCGAACAAGAAAAAGGCGAAGACTCCGGCCTGATCCTCCCTCCAGGCGCGCGCAACTAAACTGGATCATCCGGCCAGGTCCCTCAGGGCCTGCCGATCAGCGCTACTTATCTGCACATCATCATGTCCACTATCCGTCTGGCTGTTCTGGGTGCCGGCAACTGGGGCACCGCCTTGGCCGCCCTGGCCAGCCGTCAGGCCGATACTGTGCTGTGGGCTCGAGACCCGGTCACCGCGCAGGGGATACAACAAGCCCACCGCAATCCCCGCTATCTTTCAGACATCGATCTGCCGGGCTCGCTGCGCGCCACGCCGCACTGGGATGATGCGCTGTCTCATGTTCTGGATGTCCCCAAAGGCACCCAGTGCTTGATTGTGCTGGGCGTGCCGATGTCCGGGATGCCGGAAACCTGCCGGCACCTGGCACGCCATTTTCCGGCACGCGCCCCGGGCACCCTGCATATTCTCTGGACATGCAAGGGGATCAGCCCCGACACCCTGCAATGGCCGCATCAGATCCTGTGCGACTCACTGGCGCATCTGCCCTGGTTGCATGCCGGCGTACTCTCAGGCCCCTCGTTTGCCCGCGAAGTGGCGCAGGGGCTTCCCGTGGCACTCACCGTTGCCAGCACCCATGCCGACACCGGCGAGGTTGCCCAGGCGGCGTTTCACGGCAATCAGGCACGCATCTACACCACCCGTGACATCATCGGGGTTGAGGCGGGTGGCGCACTAAAAAACGTCATGGCCATCGCCTGCGGGATCAGCGACGGCCTGCGGCTGGGCACCAATGCCCGGGCGGCCCTCATCACTCGCGGCCTGGCAGAAATCCAGCGTCTGGGGGTTGCACTGGGCGGGCGTGCAGCAACCTTTACCGGCCTGACTGGTCTGGGCGATCTGGTGCTCACTGCAACGGGCGATCTTTCACGCAACCGGCAAGTGGGCGTTGCCCTGGGTCAAGGGCATTCCTTGCAAAGCATCCTGGCCAACGGGATGACCGCAGAAGGCGTGCGCTGCGCACAGGCCGCCCTGGCATTGGGGAGACGCCACAATGTGGATTTGCCCATTACGGAGGCTGTGTGCCAGGTACTGTTTGCCAACCTGCCCCCCCACCAGGCCGTGGCCAGGCTATTGGCCCGCGATGCACGCCCCGAATAAACGCGCTTTACACGCCACCTTCATATCCAGCCTGACGCCAGGCTTCAAAAACGGTAACCGCCACAGCATTGGATAAATTGATGCTGCGCTGTTGCGGACGCATGGGCAGCCGGATCCGCTGCCGCGTAGGAAACAGCGCCATCTGCTCATCAGACAAACCGGCCGTCTCGCGGCCAAACACAAATACATCGCCCGGCTGCAGCGGTTGCCGGCTGATCAACACCGAACCACGGGTGGTGAGTGCAAAGCGGCGAGTGGGGTCGCCACCAATGCGTTCAAAGGCCTGTGCCAGCGTATCGTGCACCTGCATTTGCGCCCACTCGTGATAATCCAGGCCCGCCCGGCGCATCTTCGCATCATCCAGCGGAAACCCCAGGGGGCGAACCAGATGCAAAAAAGTGCCGGTGTTGGCGGTCAGGCGAATGATATTACCGGTATTGGGCGGGATCTCCGGTTCGACCAGCACGACGTGAAACATAGGGTCTCAGAAAAAGCGTCATTGTAGATCCAGCGTAGGCCTCGGATCGAGGGGCCTGCAAAGCGTGCGCGCCAGCACCCAGCCGTCCACCCGCACAGCGCCCGCCGTCTTCAGGGCGTCTGCCACGGCCTGCAAGGTAGCGCCGGTGGTCATTACATCGTCCACCACGACAACGTAGGCGCCCGACAAAAAAGGCGGCCTGCCCGCCCGCAAGCGGCCAGGCCGCCACAGCACAGACGCCGCCTTCAGCTGCACCGAAGGGCCTCCGCCGGCAGCAAACACCCCCGCTTGGGCGCGCAGGCGCTGATCGCGGGTCATTGAGGCCTGACGTGGGCGGGCCTGCACACGACGCAAGCCATCGAGGTGGCAACAGAGGCCAAACTCGCGCGCCAGGCGGCGTGCAATTTCTGCGGGCGGACTGAACCCACGAGCACGCATGGCACCGTCGTGAGCAGGTACCGGCACGATCCAGTCTGGCATGCGGGCATTTGCCCCCGCCTGCCGGATAGCCTGCGCCAGCATATCCGCCAGAAGCCAGGTAAGCGACAGGCGGGCACACACCTTGTAGTCGTGGATCAGCTGACGCCCGATGCCTGCGTAATCGAAAGCCGTGACCACGCGTGTGTAGGCGGGCGGCGTTTCAGGACAATCGGGACAACAGCCCGCCAGAAGCGGATGGGTACACACCGGGCAGCGAGGCACGTGGCGGTGCGCAAACAGGCAAGCCGCACACGCCTGACATATCCTCTGCCCGGCCTGCCGTACCCCACAGGCCGGGCATTCTGCCGGAATCCACTGCCGCCAGTCGCGCCAGCTGGCCAGATGCCGCATAATGTCACCTTCGATTTTTGCCATTGCCGCCATCTCACCACAGAAGGCAGCGCCGCACTGCCGGCCTTGACCCTTTATGCCACAGCTTCCCCGCCTTCCCATCGACCCCACGGCCGTATCACGCCAGTTTGCCCGGCGCGCACCACTGGATGCCGCGCAATTCCTGTTTGGCGAGATCGCCCAACGCATGCTGCGCCGGCTCAGCTATATCCGCATCGCCCCTCACGACATCCTGGATGCCGGCTGCGGGGCCGCTCACGCCCTGGATCCCTTAAGGGCCCGTTACCCCGACCTGCATTACATCGGCCAGGATCACTGCACCACCTTGCTGGACACCGCCCGTGCCCGTTATCTCAGCAAGCCGGGGTTCTGGCACCGGCTGCGCAACAAGCCCACACCACAACCCGAGTTCATCCAATCCGATCTGGCTGAAACCGGCCTGGCCGACCAAAGCCTGGATCTGGTGTGGTCCAATCTGGCTCTGCATTGGCATGCCGAACCCCACCTGGTGCTGCAAGAATGGCGCCGGATATTGCGCAACGACGCACTGGCCATGTATTCCAGCCTGGGGCCGGGATCCCTGCGCGAGCTGCGCGAAGCCGTCGCCGAGGCGGGGCTGGACACCCAACCCATGGAATTCGTGGACATGCACGATTTTGGCGATCTGATGCTGCAAGTGGGATTTGCCGACCCTGTCATGGATCAGGAAGTCATCACCCTCACCTACAAAACGGCAGAAAAGCTGCTGGACGACGTCCGTGTGCTGGGCGGCAACCCTCACGCACAGCGTCGTGCCGGTCTGGTTGGCCGTGCCTGGCGTGCACGCCTCATCAAGGCACTCGAGCGGCGCCGCCACGACGACGGCACCATTCACCTGAGCCTTGAAGTTGCCTACGGGCACGCCTGGCGTGTTCAAGCCCGGCGCGGGGTAGTGGGCGAAATTCCCGTCACGGTCTTCAAACGCGCCAAACCCCTTGAAGACGGCAAACCACCACCACGTGTGGTGCCCCGCAAGCCGGACGAACCCACATGAACCCCCGCAGCATCGGGCTTGCGCAGCAGTTGCTGGCTGCCGCCCAGGCCATCTGCGGTGTACTCGAAGGCCGCTCGCTCTCCGACACCCTTGAGCGCACACCCGCCGATCTTCGCCCGGCAGCGCAAGCGCTCTCGTTTCACGCCATGCGTCAGTTGGGCTTTGCTCAGGCGGCGCAAGCTTTGCTGGTACCCCGGCGCCCAGCCAATCGTCTCACTGAAGCCATGCTGCTGCTGGGGCTTTGCCTGCTGGAGGCTCGCCTGCGCGAGGACGATGGCCAAAGCCAGGCGCCCAGCACACCCCTGTATGCAGGGCATACTTTGGTCAATCAACTGGTGCAGGCAGCGGCGGCCGATCACCATACCCGCCCGGCCAAAAATATGATCAATGCGGTATTGCGCCGCTATGGTCGCGAGCGCAATACCCTGCTGACACAGATTCAATCGCAAGGGCTGGCACGCTGGAACCACCCCGACTGGTGGATTCAGGCCATGCAGCAGGCCTGGCCCGAGCACTGGCAGGCAATCCTGCAATCGGGCGAGTGTCCGCCCCCCATGACCTTGCGCGTCAACATCCGCCAGATTTCCCGAGTAGAATTCCTGGCCCGCCTTACCCAGGCAGAGGTTGCCGCCTACCCGGTGGGCATATCCGGTGTCCAGCTGGCACAGCCACGTCCGGTTCGCGAGATTCCTGGTTTTACTGAGGGCTGGTGGTCAGTTCAGGATATCTCTGCACAGCAGGCGGGCGAACTGCTACCCCTGCAAGATGGCATGCGGGTTCTGGACGCCTGTGCCGCCCCTGGTGGCAAAACGGCCCACCTGCTGGAGCGCGCCCGTCTGGATCTGACCGCACTGGACAGCGATGCCACACGCCTGGCGCGTGTAAACGAGAACCTGCAGCGATTGCAGCTTCTGGGCGAAACCATCCGTCTGCAATGTGCAGACGCGGCCGATCCCGCCGCCTGGTGGGATGGCCGGCCCTACGATGCCATTTTGGCCGATGTGCCCTGCACCGCATCGGGGGTGGTGCGCCGCCATCCAGACATCCGCTGGCTGCGACGCGCAACTGACCTTAAACAAACCGCTGCCCTGCAAGCGCGCATTATCGATGCCTTATGGCCATTGCTCAAACCCGGCGGCCATTTGCTATATGCCACCTGCTCGGTGTTTCCGCAAGAAGGTGAGCAACAGATCCAGGCATTCATGACACGCCACCCCGAGGCCTTGCGGCTACCTGCTCCCGGACACTTGCTGCCCGGGGCCGCAGGCGCTGGAGACGGCTTCTTTTATGCCCTGATCCGCAAACCCGTCTGAGCCGGACGCGATGCACCAGAAGCAGGCCAACTTGCGCTTGCGCCCCGCGTCATCAACAATACGCCATCGTCTGCCTCATTCCGTCCGGCCCTTTTGCATGCTTCGTTCCCTGATCGCCCTGACGTTCTGCCTGCTGACCCTCCTGCCCGTGGCATACGGCCGCGAAGCGCATGTGGCGCACGTACAGCCCACGGCACCGCAGGGGCAACTGATGCTGGACGTGGATATCGACTTCACCCTGGGCAATGAGCTTCACGACGCCGCCCAAAAGGGTGTTCCGCTGTATTTCACAGTGGATCTCAATATTCTGCAGCCGCGCTGGTGGTGGTTTGATAAATCCGTGATCAGCACACAGCAAACCTGGCGCATCCAATACAACGCACTCACCCGCCAATGGCATGTCACCGTGGGCCAACGCTCTTTGCCCGCCACATCGCTGGATGAAGCACTCGACCTCGTACGGCACATCCGCCATTGGCCCGTGGGCACACCGCACAGCCTGCAGCCAGGCACGCAATACATCGGCCAGATCCGGCTGCGTCTGGATACCTCCCGCCTGGCCCGTCCATTTCAGGTAGATGCGCTTAACAGCAATGCCTGGTCCCTGAACACACCATGGAAAAACTTCGCATTTTCTCTTACCGAAGATATGCTCCGCGGCTGACGCGCTGGGCGCTGCGCATTACCCTGCTGGTGGCCGCTGTTAGTGCGGTTGCTCTGCTGGGCCTGCTGGTCTGGTCTACAGGCAATGCGTCGCGATATGCCCAGCAATACGATGTCCTTCTGCTGCTGAACGGCGTACTGGCAGTGGCCCTGATCTCATGGGTGGCCATGTTGTCGGTACGCCTGATCCGCCAGGTCAGGCGTCGCCAGTTTGGCGCACGGATGACGGCCCGGTTTACCCTGTATTTCACCCTGATCGGGATCCTGCCCGGCCTCATCATCTACGTGCTCTCCGTGCAGTTCATGTCGCGATCCATTGAATCCTGGTTCAATGTCCGCGTCGACAGCGCACTGGAGGCCGGCCTCAATCTGGGCCGGGCCGCACTGGATGCACAACTGGCTGAACTCAGTGGCCGTGCCCACAGCATGGGCACTCGGCTTGCCAATGCCAGCGATCCCGAAATCGCTCTGCTGATCACCTCGCTGCGCGAATCCAACGGTATCGACGAAGCCATGGTCTTTACCGGCAACGGCCGGCTGGTGGCATTTTCTTCCACCGCCTTTGGCCAGCTTCTGCCCGATCTTCCGCCCAGCAGCGTGATGAACCAACTGCGGGTTTCTCAAGGATATTCGGCAGCCGAATCCGACGTTGAACCTGGCTCTGGCCCCACCAGCACAGGATTGCACCTCCGGGTGGTGATCCCCCTGGGAACCAACACGGATCGCCTGGGCACTGCCATGGGCCTGGGCAGTGACTCACGCTGGTTGCAAGTCATCCAGGCAGTGCCCGAACGCATCGCACATAATGCCAACCAGGTACAACAAGGGTTTCAGGATTATCAAGAACTTGCCCTGTCGCGCCTTGGCCTGCGCAAGCTGTATGGCATCACGCTCACGCTAGCCCTGATCCTGGCTGTTTTTGCGGCCGTCGTCGTGGCATTGGCGGTTTCACGACGCCTGGTCAGGCCACTGCTGACGCTGGCGTCAGGCACACAAGCTGTGGGGGTGGGCGATTACCGGCCCTTGCCCGAGCCCCCGGCCCGCGACGAAGTCGGGCAACTCACCCGATCCTTCAATGCCATGACGCGCCAGCTGGACGAGGCACGAGGGATGGTCGATCGCCATCGGCGTCAACTTGAACAAAGCAATCTGTATCTTGAATCGGTACTCAGCAATCTGTCTTCGGGCGTGCTGGTGTTTGATCACAGCTTTCGCCTAACGCTGTTCAACCAGGGGGCGCAGTCCATCCTGCATATCGATCTGCGCACCTGTCAGGGCCGTCCACTGGAAACCGTAGATGGTGCACTGGCGCTCGCGCAACTTATCCGGCAGGCGTTTGCAGCCCACGAGGCAGTCGAATCCACGCGTCCCTACTGGCAGCAGCAATTTGAAATCGAGCTTCAGGAAGCGCCAGACAACGAACGCAAGAAACACATCATCACCTTGCTGGCACGCGGCACACGGCTGGTAATGGATGGACACGAAGACGGTTATTTGGTGGTGTTTGACGACATCAGCGAGGTGATCTCGGCCAGCCGCACGGTGGCGTGGGGCGAGGTTGCACGGCGCTTGGCCCACGAGATCAAAAACCCGCTCACCCCGATTCAGCTGTCAGCCGAACGCCTGGCCATGAAACTGAGCAACCGCCTGAATCCCGAGGACTCGGCGATGCTGCAGCGATCCACCCAGACAATCGTCAATCAGGTGTCCTCCCTCAAACGCATGGTGGATGATTTCCGAGAATACGCCCGCACCCCACCAGCCCAGATGCAGGACATCGACCTCAATGCATTGCTGATCGACGTGCTCACGCTGTACGGCTGGGATCCCGATCACCCCGACCACGCCCGCTCAGGCCTGCGCATCGACGCGCATCTGGCCGAGACACTTCCGGTGATCATGGGCGATCCGGCCCAGCTGCGGCAGGTGATCCACAACCTGCTGGCCAATGCCCGGGACGCCGCCCAAAGCCACGTGGGCAAAGAACAGGCAGAAGTGCGCGTCCAAACCCGTGCCATCTACCCGGAAGACACCAGCCGCCCGCCACAGGTGCGCCTGACAGTATCCGATAACGGCCCTGGGTTTGCCCCCGAAGTACTGCACCGGGTGTTCGAACCCTATGTCACCACCAAGGCAACCGGTACAGGTCTGGGGCTGGCGATCGTCAAGAAAATTGTCGAGGAGCACGGCGCCCAGGTGGATATTTCCAACCGCGCCGAGAGCGGCGCCCGTATCTCGATACTGTTCTCACGGCTGGCCACCGGCACCGCACGGCTGGACGTCAGGGATCAGGCACAGGATAATAGTCACAATACACAGGCGAGGTAATATGGCCAGAATTCTGGTGGTCGACGACGAAATTGGTATCCGCGAGCTGCTGTCCGAAATCCTCTACGATGAAGGACACACAGTAGAGCTCGCCGAAAACGCCGCCCAAGCGCGTGATTTCCGCCTGCGTCAGCGTCCCGATCTGGTTCTGCTGGATATCTGGATGCCGGACATCGATGGCGTCAGCCTGCTGAAAGAGTGGTCCAGTCAGGGGCTGCTCAATATGCCGGTCATCATGATGAGCGGCCATGCCACTGTCGATACCGCAGTCGAAGCCACGCGTATCGGGGCGGTGGATTTTCTCGAAAAGCCCATCACCCTGCAAAAGCTGCTTAAAACCGTGGCGGCAGGCCTGGCCCGGCCAGTCATCCCCGAATCCATGCGCACCCGTACCGAGCGCCCGGTGATTCCGGATCCCGTGTTTACGCAAACACCGGTGATCAATGGCGGTGCGGCTACTGTCGCTGCGGCTCAGGCAGCCCCCGTAATGGCAGCGGCTCCCGACGGCTCACACGTGGGCCCCATCACCCTCGACCAACCCCTGCGTGAAGCACGCGACGAGTTTGAGCGCATTTATTTCGAATATCACCTGCTGCACGAAAATCACAGCATGACACGTGTCTCCGAGCGCACCGGCCTCGAGCGCACTCACCTGTACCGCAAGTTGAAACAACTGGGAATCGACACATCCCGAAAAAAATCCGGCAGCTAAGGCCTGCCTACCCTTTAATCGGGCCGATACGACTGCACAAACACACTGACGGGCTGGCGGCGCCCACCAGGCTTTTGCAGCTCGGTGATGCGCAAAACGCCGTCGCCAGTGGCCATATCGATACCCTCGGGGGCCACCGACAGCAAAGTGCCAGGCGCCTCGTTTTGGGTAAGCGTCACAGCGTGTGCCGCCCACACCTTGACAGGCTGATCAATCCCCGGCAATGTCAGTGTGGTGCCTGGAAAAGGATCGAAGGCCCGAATACGCTGTGCCAGCGTATGGGCCGGTAAAGAAAAATCCAGTACAGATTCTGATTTTTGCAGTTTCTCAGCATACGTGATGCCGTCTGCTGGTTGTGGCACCGGAGCAGGCGCACGCCCTGCAGCCACCTGATCCAGCACCTGTACGATTGCCTGGGCACCCATGCGCGCCAGAGCATCATGCAAGCTGGCACCGGTATCATCCGGCCCGATCGCACGGGTGGTCTGCAGCAGCATTGCCCCGGTATCCAGGCCAGCATCCATCTGCATGATCGTGATGCCGGTGGCAGCATCGCCGGATTCTATTGCCCGCTGAATCGGCGCTGCGCCACGCCACCGGGGCAGCAGGCTGGCATGAATGTTGAGGCAACCATGGCGCGGAAGATCCAGCACCCACTGAGGCAGGATCAAGCCATACGCAGCCACGATCATGACATCTGGCAGCCACTCGGTCAGTGCCGCCCGAGCCTCTCTGGCCTCGTCCGGATACTTGCCATCCAGACGCAAGCTGCGAGGCTGCAGCACCGGAATCCCGGCCTCCTGGGCAGCCAGTTTGACGGGGCTGGCCTGAAGCTTCATCCCCCGGCCAGAGGGACGATCAGGTTGAGTAAGCACCCCCACCATCGAATGCCCGGCCTGGATAATGGCCAAAAGTGCCTGTTGTGCGAAATGCGGGGTACCTGCAAACACCAACCGCATGGGTTTTATACTCCTGCCGCTTCGCGCTGTGCCTCGCGCTGCTGCTTGCGCAGGCGCGTACGGATGCGATTTTGCTTCAGCACAGACAAGTATTCGACAAACACCTTGCCCAAGAGGTGATCAAGTTCGTGCTGGACACACACGGCCAACAGGCCGTCTGCGTCGAACTCGTAGGGTTCTCCTTGGGTATTGAGGGCACGCACGTGGATTCGGGCGGCACGCTGGACTTCGTCGTAAACCCCCGGCACCGACAGGCAGCCTTCTTCGTAGGTTTGAAGCTCGTCGCTTTTCCAGGTGATTTCCGGATTGATCAGCACGTGGAGATCGTTGCCTTCTTCGGAGATATCAATGACAACGACACGTTCATGAACATCCACCTGAGTGGCAGCCAAGCCCACACCAGGCGCTGCGTACATGGTTTCTGCCATGTCGTTGACCAGCTGACGAATGCGGTCGTCGACCTGCCCGACCGGCGCCGCCACAGTGTGCAGCCGGGGATCGGGATACTTGAGAATGGGAAGCAAAGCCATATCGATTGCCTGATTCTGTAATGCCTAAAGCTCTATCATAAAACATGTTTTCCGCCCCCACTGCCGTGCGAATGTCCCACAGGCACTAATTTGGGTATCAGAATCATGGCACACTGCCGGCATGCCCATCCTCCTGGAACACACCGAACTGCGGGCCTGGATCCGCCTGACACTGGAACCCGCTCTGGGGGCCGGACGCATCCATCGGCTTTTATCGGTGTTCAGCCTGCCACATAACATCTATACGGCCTCTACCAGCAGCCTGGCCCGATACCTCGATCCCGGGCTGGTAGCGCGACTGCGCAAGGCGCCTACGGCCGATGTACTGCAAACCATCGAGGACACCATCCGTTGGCTGGATCACCCGCAACATCATTTGCTGACGCTGGCCGACCCACTCTACCCGGCCACGCTTCTGCAACTGGAGGATTCACCACCCGTGCTCTATGCCCACGGCCAGCTGCCCGTGCTGACCCGGCCCATGCTGGCCATTGTGGGGGCACGCAGTGCTACCCCGGAGGGCGAACGCAATGCGCACGATTTTGCCGAGTATCTGGCCCGACACGGCTGGTGCGTGGTCAGCGGGTTGGCTGCCGGCATCGATGGTGCTGCGCATCGGGGAGCACTGGCTGCCGGACCCGGCAAGGGCGGCACGCTGGCCATCCTGGGCACGGGGATAGACCGCGTGTATCCCGCCAGCCACCGCGCGCTGGCGCACGAGATCGCCGAGCAAGGCCTTATGTTGTCGGAGTTTCCGTTAGGCACCCAGGGGCTGAAATATCATTTTCCCCGGCGCAATCGTCTGGTGGCTGCGCTGGGCCAGGGGGTCCTGGTGGTCGAGGCGGCCACACGCAGCGGCTCGCTGATCACAGCACGGCTGGCGGGCGAACTCGGGCGCGAGGTTTTTGCGATTCCCGGCTCTATTCACTCTCCCTTATCCAAGGGCTGCCACACACTGATCCGCCAGGGGGCCAAGCTGGTGGAATCCGGCCAGGATATTCTCGAAGAACTCTCCCAGACATCCTTGTCCGGCATACCGGCGGCCAGTTCTTCAAGGGCAGATACGCCAGCTTCAACCAGCCAGACACTCACACAAACCGGCGCATCGGACTCTTCGGCAAATACTTCTTC
Organism: Castellaniella sp.; assembly: GCF_049651205.1. Lineage (GTDB taxonomy): Bacteria > Pseudomonadota > Gammaproteobacteria > Burkholderiales > Burkholderiaceae_B > Castellaniella. The sequence goes on along the minus strand of NZ_JBASBR010000018.1, from coordinate 141,458 downwards.
GCTGCCGGCTGCCGACACCGCCCCCAATCCCGACACCGAAGTTCTGCTGCGTGCCCTTGGTTACGAGCCCAAGAACATCGACGCACTGCAAGCCCACACTCAGTGGCCGCTCGATCATCTCATCAGCCAGCTCACCTTGCTGGAAGTGCGAGGCCTGCTGTCACGCCTGCCCGATGGGCGCTATCAACGACGCTGATTGCACTCTGGTTGCCACTACCCACCGGCTTCCGGGCCAGGGGCCCTACCATCTCCTCTTTGTCTCCCCAGCCAAACCCACCCCGCGCTATGATTAAGGGTTCAATCCTCCATCAACACAAGTACCCCCGCCCACCATGACCGAACACATCAAAATCGTCGAAGTCGGGCCACGTGACGGCCTGCAAAACGAAAAGCAGTTTGTCGACACAGCCATCAAGGCCGAGCTCATCACTCGCCTGGCGGCAGCTGGCTTTGCCAACGTCGAAGCAGTTTCGTTTGTTTCGCCCAAGTGGGTGCCACAGATGGCTGATGGTGCTGACGTCATGGCTGCGGTGCAACGCAAGCCCGGTACGCTGTATTCAGCCCTGGTGCCCAACATGCGCGGGCTCGAGGGCGCGCTGGCCGCACACATGGATGAAGTCGTCATCTTCGGTGCCGCCAGCGAGGCCTTTTCGCAGCGCAACATCAATTGCTCGATCGCCGAATCCATCGCCCGCTTCGAGCCTGTGGCACAAGAAGCCAAACGGGCGGGTTTGCGTTTGCGCGGCAGTATCAGTTGTGCACTCGGGTGCCCCTACCAAGGCGAAACCCCCATCTCTGCCGTTGTAGATGTTGCCCAGCGTTTTCTGGCCTTGGGTTGCGACGAAATCGACGTCGCAGACACCATCGGCGTGGGCACCGCCGCCCAGGTCCAGCGCGTGATGCAAGCGGTTGGCCAGGTTGCCGATCTGGGTACACAGGTATCCGGGCATTTTCACGACACCTACGGCCAGGCGCTGGCCAACATTTTGGCAGCCCTCGAATGCGGCGTGCGCATTTTCCATAGTTCAGTGGCTGGGTTGGGCGGTTGCCCCTATGCCAAAGGCGCCACCGGCAATGTGGCCTCCGAAGATGTCCTGTACCTGTTAAACGGTCAGGGCTTGCATACGGGTGTCGATCTCGATGCCGTGGTTGATATCGGCAGCTGGATCTCCGAAAAAATTGGCCGCACCACCGCCAGCCGAGCCGGCCGCGCCCTGGCACTCAAAAAACCTTGATTCCTGTTTATGTCGCCCTTTGATCGTCCCACCCCTGAAGAACACGCCGAACTCCTCTCGCAGATCGGCCCCCTGCCCTTGCGCGGTCGTGCCTGGCCGCGCTGGATCGCCGGTGTCGCCTGGCTGATCATGGCCGTGATTGCGTTTCGTTTATTTGTAGTGCTCGAGCAAGCGGCCGAGCTCAACCTTCCCTGGACGGTCTGGTTAAGCCTGCTGGTGTGCTTTGCCGCGCTGCTATGGATGAGCTGGCACATGTGGACATCCGAAACCGAGATCTCCGACTGGGGCATCCGCCAAACCTGGATTTCGCGGCGCGAAGTCCCCTGGTCGGAGATCCAGTCTACAAAGTTCATCCCCTTGTTTGCATCCAAAAAACTGGTGTGCTTTGTGCAAAAAGGCCGGCCGATGGTGTTTCAGGCTGGCAACCCGCAGTTGCAGTCGGCATTTGCACGCATTAGCCTGGTGTATCGCAAGAAAATATAGCGACGTTTAATCATAGCTGCGGACGTCTTCGATCACTTTGCCATCATTGGCCAGGCTGCCTGCCGGGACAACATCCACGACGGCTCGCAGCTTGGTTTGGTCGCGGACAGTTTCTGCAACCTGCTCAAGATCCAGGCCCTCGCCCGACTCGACCTTCAGCGTCATGATGTCGTGTCCCATCTCACCCGACACCACCAGCCGGGCCCGGTGAATGACCGGATGGCGCTCGAGTATCCGGGCGATCTGCTCGGGGTGGACAAACATCCCGCGCACCTTGGTGGTTTGATCTGCCCGCCCCATCCAGCCCTTGATCCGGGCATTGGTACGCCCGCATGCCGACACGCCCGGCATGATTGCGGAGAGGTCTCCGGTGCCAAATCGCACCAGGGGGTAATCCGGGTTGAAGGTAGTCACCACGACCTCACCGACCTCGCCGGCTGCCACAGGCTGGCTGGTACCGGGGCGGACGATTTCGAGAATGATGTCCTCGTTGAGGATCAAGCCGTCCCGGGCCTCGGATTCGAAGGCCACCATGCCGAGGTCCGCGCTGCCATAGGCCTGAAAGCCCTGTATGCCACGATCGTGAAACCAGGCCTGTAACGAGGGTGGGTAGGCTTCGCCCGAAAACAGGGCCCGGCGCAGGGTTGGCAAGCCCACCCCCATTTCATCGGCTTTCTCAAGGATGATGCGCAAAAAACTGGGTGTGCCGGTGTAAGCCTGTGGGGCCAGGTCAGCCATTACACGCACCTGCTGCTCGGTCTGGCCCACTCCACCAGGAAACACGGTGCAGCCCAGCGCATGTGCGGCCGTTTCCATCATCGAGCCTGCTGGAGTGAAATGATAAGAAAAGCAGTTATGCACGAGATCGCCCGCACGCACACCTGCTGCGTGCAAGGCACGCGCAAAGCCCCAATAATCAGGCCTGGCAGACTCGGGCTCGTAGATGGGGCCGGGCGAGGCAAACACGCGCCGGGCAGCCCCCCAGCCAATGGTGGATACGCCACCAAATACGCGGATGCGTTCGGCATCCGCAGACTGCGTATGCAGTGCCATACGCGCGGCATGCTGAATCTGCAAAAGCTCGGACTTGCGCAAAACAGGCACGCTAGCCAGCGCCTCGCGCGTAGTCAGACCAGAGAGATCATGCCCTTGCAGCTGCTTTGCAATCGCAGGCGCCCTTGCCTGAGCCGCAGCCAGTACATCAGGTAGCCGCTGAAAGAGGCTGCGTTCGCGGTCTTCAGCGGACTGCGTCTCGCGCGCATCAAAGTAAGCCTGCATGCCTTCCCCCTGTGTGTCAGGCCAGCCAGCGCTTGCGCCGGCGATAAAATTTGGTTTCGCGAAAACTGGTGCGGCCAGATCCCGACACGCCCAGATAAAACTCTTTGACGTCTTCGTTTTCGGCAAGTGCACGGGCAGCACCATCCATCATGACGCGGCCGTTCTCGAGGATGTAGCCGTAATCGGCGTACCGCAGGGCCACGTTGGTGTTTTGTTCGGCCAGCAAAAAGCTCACGCCCTCGCGCTGGTTGAGATCCCGCACGATCTCGAAGATTTCTTCGACAATTTGCGGCGCCAACCCCATCGAAGGCTCGTCCAGCAAAATCAGGCGCGGATCCGCCATCAGTGCCCGGCCAACGGCCGCCATCTGCTGCTCGCCGCCGGAGGTATACCCTGCCTGGCTTTTACGGCGCTGCTTCAGGCGCGGAAAATATTGATATACGCGATCGAGTGCCGCATTAAGATCGGCGCGCCCCAGCTGGCGGGTATAGGCGCCGGTCAGCAGGTTTTCTTCGATGCTCAGGTGCGCAAAGCAATGCCGGCCTTCCATTACCTGCACCACTCCGCGCTGGACGAGATCGGCAGGCGACAAAGACTCGATACGCTTGCCACGATAAACGATGCTGCCTTTGGTGACTTCACCGCGCTCGCCACGCAGCAGATTGGAGATCGCCCGTAATGTGGTGGTCTTGCCTGCGCCGTTGGCACCCAGCAGTGCCACAATCCGACCCTCGGGTACGCTGAGCGACACGCCTTTTAGCACCAGAATGACATGGTTATAGATGACTTCTATGCCATTGACATCCAGCAACAGTGCGGGCTCTGGGGCCTGTACGCTTTCCATAATCCTGTCTCCAGGGGGCCGGGGGATACCCGGCCCCGGTCTTGCTTACTCGGCTGCGCAGTCGCGCACGGGCAGTTTCTTCTCGGCGGCGTATTTCTCGCCCAGAGATTGCACCAGGGGTTTGATGAACTTGGGATCAGACTGATACCAGTCGGACACAACGTTGAACTTCTTGCCATCCCACTGAATGATGCGGGACCAATCGGTGCCCATGTGGTTTTCGCAGGTGGTTTTCACGGGACGCATCAACTTGGCAAAGCCCAGTTTCTCGAGCTTGGCTTCATCAAGATTGAGGTTCTCGTAGCCCCAGCGCACCTGTTCCGGCGTCATCGCCTTGCCCTTGCCAAATTTCTCCTGGGCTGTGCGGATGGCTTCGACTTGCAACATCGAAATCATCATGCCTCGCGTGTAGGCAATCGAGCCGAAGGTTTTGCCGTCTTTGTCAGCACCTTCGCCCTTGTCGTACACATATTTCTTGACATCGTCGTGCACACGGCCGTGCTCGGCACTGTTCTGGATGGTGATGCCCCGATAGCCCTTGGCTGTATCGCCGAGATCCACCACATCGGTTTCAGAGCTGGCCCACCAGATGCCATACATTTTGTCGCGTGGGAAGCCCACAGACTGTGCTTCGCGGATGGCGGTGGGTGTCATGATGCCCGCGCTTTGCAGCAACACGAAATCTGGCCGGTTTTTACGAATCTGCAACCAAGTGGACTTTTGCTCGACCCCAGGGGCAGCCACCGGGTAGGTTTGCAGCTCGAAGCCATTGGCCTTGGCCCGGGCCTCAAGCAGTGGAATCGGCTCTTTGCCAAAGGGTGAGTCGTGGTAGACCAGCGCAATTTTCTTGCCCTTAAGCTTATCTTCGCCACCCAGGTTCTTGGCGATGTCCTGGATCATGGAATCGTAAGCTGTCCAGTAGTTGCCCAGCAGCGGGAAATTCCATTTAAAGACGCGGCCATCCGCAGATTGCGACAAACCATAGCCGACAGAGATCACCGAGCGGCCATCAACCATGGCTTTGTCGGTGACGGCAAAGGTAATGCCGGTGGATTGCGTATCAAAGCCGGTGGCACCACCAAATTTGTCTTTGAGGCGCTCGTAGCATTCGACACCCTTGTCAGTGGAATAGCCGGTTTCACACTCTTCAAAGACGATCTTTACGCCATTGACGCCGCCATCCCGGGCATTGATCATTTTCAGGTAATCAATCTTGCCGTTGGCCCATGGGATCCCCAGCGGCGCAAACGAGCCCGTGCGGTAGACAAACAAGGGGATGAAATTTTCTTCGGCTGCCTGGGCGGTACTGGCAACACCCACCAGACCGGCCGCAGCCATCACGACCGCAGCCGTGGCTTTGGTGAATACATGCTTCATCTGTAGCTCCTCCTGGTGCTAATGGCACCTTTTTAATTGAGCGCATCCAGATGGATGCCGCCCGGGATAACACCACCCGGCCATGCGCGGGGCAAGGGCCAAAGCCCAGCCCCATGCCGTACGCCTAGTGGGGAAACGGCCAGATCCTTAGCTTCTCCTTGCCGATACTCCATAGTCTGGCCAGACCATGTGGCTCCACGATCAGAAAAAACACGATCAAAAAGCCAAACACCATGTGTTCGATGTGCGCAGCGATATCCACCGGAATGGACAAGCCCAGAGCATGCGGGACGTTGGTAAGCAGCACCGGCACCAGCACCATGAAAGCCGCCCCAAAGAAACTGCCGATGATGGAACCCAACCCGCCGATGATGATGATGAACAGCAGCTGCAACGAGCGGTTGAGGTCGAAGGCCAAGGGCTCCCAGGAGCCCAGATGGATATAGGCCCACAGGGCGCCCGCCACGCCGATAATGAAAGAACTGACGGCAAAGGCGGTGAGCTTGGCATACACCGGCCGGATGCCGATCACGGCTGCGGCCACGTCCATATCGCGGATGGCCATCCATTGCCGGCCAATGGCGCCGCGCACAAGGTTTTTGGCCAACAGGCCGATGACCACCACAAAGCCCAGCACAAAAAGATACTTTTGCACTGGCGAAACCACGGGCAGGCCGAAGAAATCGAGCGCCGGTACAGAGACGTTGCCTGAGGTGGAGTAATTGGTGAAATAACCAATCCGCAAAAAGGCCCAATCCATGAAAAACTGTGCGGCCAGCGTGGTGACAGCGAGATATAAGCCACGGATCCGCAAACTGGGCACACCAAAGACCACACCAGCCAGCGTGGCAAATACACCACCCAGCAAAATCTGAACCACCAGGGGGAGATCGAGGCGGACACCGAAGTTCCAGGCGGCATAGGCGCCCACCGCCATGAAAGCCCCCGAGCCGATGGAAATCTGCCCGCAGTACCCCACCAGGATGTTCAGCCCGACCGCTGCCAGCGACAAAATCAGAAAGGGAATCAGGATGGCCTGCAGCCAGTACTCGGATGCCACCGCAGGCACGACGACAAAGCCCAGCAATGTGAGCATTGCGATAAACCAGCGGTCCTGGCGGATCGGAAAAATCTGCTGATCCGAGCGGTAGCTGCTCTTGAACTGGCCGTTTTCACGATAAAACATGGATGTGGTCTCCCCCGTGGGCTCTGACGCGGTCAGACGCGATCGATGATTTTTTCGCCAAACAGGCCCTGCGGACGAAACAGCAGGAACACCAGCGACAGCATGTAGGCGAACCAGATTTCGATCCCGCCACCAACAAACGGCCCGAGGTAGACCTCGGATACCTTCTCGCCCACCCCGATGATGAGCCCGCCCACAATGGCGCCAGGCACGGAGGTAAGCCCGCCCAGAATCACCACCGGCAAGGCCCGCAAGGCGGCCGTCGAGAGGGTGAACTGCACGCCAAATTGAGATCCCCAGACAATGCCGGTAACCAGCGCCACCAGCCCGGCAACCGTCCAGACCACCACCCAGATGCGGTTGAGCGGAATGCCCACCGACTGCGCGGCCTGGTGATCGTCAGCCACGGCGCGCAGCGCCCGCCCCACCGTGGTGTACTGAAAGAAGAACGCCAGCACGGCCACCAGCACGGCGGCAATTACGGCGGCAGTGAGGTCTTCGAGACTGACCAGCACACCGCCTTCAAAGACACTGTCGAGGATGAAAATCGGATCTTTGGGCATACCGACATCGATGGAGTACACCGAACTGCCAAACATGATCTGGCCGATGCCGTCGAGGAAATAGCTGATGCCAATGGTGGCCATCAACAAAGTGGTGGCTTCTTGATTGACCAGATACCGTAACACCCAGCGCTCGACCAACACGGCAATCAGCCACATAAACCCTGCACTAAGCACAAACGCGAGGATATTGGCCAAAATCAGGGACTCTCCGCCCAGCCAGCCATCGATCCAGCCTGACAATCGTGCCATCGCCAGCGCGGCGATCAGCACCATCGCACCCTGGGCAAAGTTGAATACCCCGGAGGCCTTGAAGATCAGCACAAAGCCCAAGGCCACCAGGGCATACAGCATGCCGCTCATCAGGCCGCCAATCACAGTTTCAAGAAAGAATCCCATGGTGTTCCCTTAGTGGCTGGTGCCCAGGTAGGCGCTGATGACTTCCGGGTTGCCACGCACATGATCTGGCGTGCCATCGCCGATCTTGCGACCGTAATCCAGCACCACGACACGATCGGAAATATCCATGACGACCCCCATGTCGTGCTCGATGAGCACAATAGTGGTACCGAATTCGTCGTTGACGTCGAGGATATAGCGGCTCATGTCCTGCTTTTCTTCCATGTTCATGCCAGCCATGGGTTCGTCAAGCAGCAGGATGCGGGGCTCCATCGCCAGGGCGCGGCCCAGGTCAACCCGTTTTTGCAGGCCGTAGGGAAGGCGCCCCACCGGCGTTTTGCGGTAGGCCTGGATTTCGAGAAAATCGATGATGTTTTCGACAAACGTACGATGTTCGATCTCTTCGCGCTCGGCGGATCCCAGGTGAAACGCCTGGGCCAGAACCCCGCTTTTCATGCGCAGATTGCGCCCTGTCATGATGTTGTCGAGCACGCTCATGCCCTTGAACAAGGCAAGGTTCTGGAAAGTGCGGGCAATGCCCATTTCGGCGGCGCGGCGTGGGCTCATCCGCGTAAATTGCTGGTCTTGCAGCAGGATACGGCCTTGCTGGGGGGTGTAGACGCCGTTGATGACATTGAGCATCGAGCTTTTACCCGCGCCGTTGGGCCCAATGATGGCGCGGATCTCGTGCTCGCGAACATCAAAGGAAATATCCGTCAGTGCCTTGACCCCGCCAAAGGACAGCGAGATGTTCTGAAGATCGAGAATCACGGGCCCGATCTGACTGGCACGATCCGCCATGCCCGGCACGGCAGGATCCATCAGGGTATCGGTGGTGGGTGAAGACATTCAGGCTACCTTTTTGAGGGGTTCTGGGGCCACCACAGCGGCAGGTTCTATGCGCAGGTTGGCCGAAATACGCCCAACCCGGCCATCTTCGAACTTGACCTCGGTTTCGATGTACTGGCGCTCGCGCCCCGCAAAGAGAGCCTCGACCAGCACTTCATATTTCTGGGCAATAAACGCCCGGCGAACCTTGCGGGTACGGGTCAGCTCGTCGTCGTCGGGATCCAGCTCTTTGTGCAGGATCAGAAAACGCGCCACCTGGGACGCCGACATTTTGGGATCCTGGGAGAGGTCGCGATTTACCTGCTCGACACACTCGCGGATGACGCCATAGACCTCGTCCTTGGAAGCGAGATCGGTGTAGCCGGCATAAGGCAGGCCGCGGCGCTCGGCCCAGTTACCCACGGCTTCGAGGTCGATGTTGATGAAGGCGCAGACCTCCGGGCGATCGGCCCCAAAAACCACGACCTCTTTGATGAAGGGGAAAAACTTGAGCTTGTTCTCGATGTACTTTGGGGCAAACAGGCTGCCGTCAGCCAGACGGCCCACATCCTTGGCGCGATCGATGATCTTGAGCTGGCCGTCGGTGTCGAGGTAGCCGGCATCACCCGTGTGATACCAGCCGTCATCGGTATAGGACTCTGCTGTGGCGGTATCGTTGCGGTAATAACCGGTAAACAGCCCGGGGCTGCGCAACTGGATTTCGCCGTTATCGGCCACCCGGATCTCTACACCTTCGCAAGGCGGGCCGACAGTGTCGTCGCGCACCTGCCCATTAGCCTGCACACACACAAACACAGAGGTTTCTGTCGACCCATACAGCTGCTTCAGGTTGATGCCGATGGAGCGGTAGAACACAAAGAGATCGGGGCCGATGGCTTCACCGGCTGTATAGGCCACCCGTACGCGGCTCATGCCCAGGGTATTGCGCAACGGCCCGTAAACCAGCAGATCGCCCAATGCGTACTTGAAGCGATCCCAGGCACCGACAGTGCCATCGTTGTCCAGCACATGGGCCCCCACCCGACGGGCCAGGCCCATGGCACGATGAAACAGCCAGCGCTTGAAGCGGCCGGCGTCTTCCATGCGGATCATGACGTGCGTGAGCAAACCTTCTAATACGCGGGGGGGTGCAAAATAATACGTAGGCCCGATGTCCCGCATGTCGATGGCGACGGTTTCGGGAGACTCTGGATGATTGACCGTAAACCCTGTAGTGAGTACCTGGGTATAGGAGAACATGTTTTGGCCAATCCAGGCCGGCGGCAAATAGGCCAGCACGTCTTCGTGGTCGGTGAGGCCCTCGAAGCGCTCGATGGCACGTGCGCGGTCGATCAGGGCATGGTGACTGAGCACCACCCCCTTGGGCTTGCCCGTGGTGCCAGAGGTGTAAAACATGGCGGCGGTATCCTGGGGGCCTATGGCCGCCATCCGCTGGTTGATTGCATCGGGGTGGGCAGCAGTGTGCTGATCGCCTCGCTGCAGCAGGGCTTCCCAGGACAGCAGCCGCGGATCCTGATAATGACGCAGGCCACGCGGATCGTCATAGACCAATGCACGGATGGCCGTACAGCGGTCGGAGACCTCGATCATTTTGTCGAGCTGCTCTTGGTCTTCGACCACCACCACACCGATTTCGGCATCTTGCAGGACATAGGCCATTTCTTCGGCCACAGCATCCTGGTACAAAGGCACAGGGATCGCCCCAAGGCATTGGGTGGCCATCATGGCCATATACAGGCGTGGACGGTTTTCTCCTACCACGCCCACGTGCTCGCCAGCCGCCACACCCAGATCTGCCAGCCCGGCCGCCACGCGCAAGACTTCGTCGGCCACCTGTTTCCAGGTAAGTGTCTGCCAGATACCAAGGTCTTTTTCGCGAATCGCCGGACGGTGGCCACGCACGGCGGCATGATGCATCAACAAGGCGGGAAAAGTTACCGCGGCGGCGGATTCCTGTACCATGATGTCTCCTTGGACTGACGTGGACAACCACGCCAAGTACTGCATGGGGCGCCTCTCTCGGGCGATGCAACTAAGGTACAGGGCACGCACAGAGGCAACTGTCACACATATGACATTCATACATGATCTAGGGTAATTCCCCATGAACCTGTCAGAGTCTTTGCAGCAGCATGCCGCCTGGTTCGACCTCCTGGACGATGCCCAGCAGGCCCGGGTGGTTCAGGACACCACCGTCGCACAGGTGGATGCCGGCACCATCATCGAGCACAAGGGCGTCGTGGCCGGCGCCTGGATTGGTGTGCTGGATGGCTTGATCAAGGTGTCTGTGGGCAACGCCGACGGCAAACTGGCTTCACTCACGGGCGTGCCGGCAGGCGGCTGGATCGGAGAGGGGTCGCTGCTGAAACGCGAGGCCCGCAAGTACGACATTATTGCGTTGCGGCGCAGCACCATCGCACGGCTGCGTGGAGATACCTTCAATTGGTTGCTCGATAACAGCATCCCGTTCAACCGCTTTTTGCTGCATCAGCTCAACGAACGCGTGGCCCAGTTTATTGGCAAGGCCGAGCACGACCGTCTACTGGCTCCCGATGGCCGGGTGGCACGTTGCCTGGCTGAACTTTTCAACCCCCTGCTGTATCCCGGCAACTCAACACGCCTGGACATCACTCAAGAAGAAATCGGTTATCTGGCCCGTATTTCGCGCCAGCGCACCAACCAGGCGCTTCGTACCCTGGAATCTGCCGGGCTCCTGAAAATCGAATACGGCGCCGTCCAGGTGCTTAACCTCGACGGCCTGAAGCACTACGAAATCTAAACCGCAAACCCCTTTGACCACCTGTAGTCCTGACACAGAATCAAACGTGGCACTAAAATGGTGACGGTTGCATGTCCTTGTCACTTTTGAACTCATAAAAAAGGCTGTACTCATGGCTGACTCTCACACCCATACCTTGCCCTCTTACATGGATGCTGCTCACCCGGGCCCGTGGGGCATCTATCTAGAGCAGGTAGACCGGGTGACTCCCTATCTGGGCAACCTGGCCCGCTGGGTGGAAACCCTCAAACGTCCCAAACGCATCCTGATTGTCGATGTGCCCGTCGAACTCGACAACGGCGAGATCGCGCACTTTGAAGGCTATCGTGTACAACACAACACCTCGCGCGGGCCTGGTAAGGGCGGCGTGCGGTTTCACCAGGATGTCACTCTCTCTGAAGTCATGGCCCTGTCGGCCTGGATGTCCGTGAAATCAGCCGCAGTCAACCTGCCCTTTGGCGGTGCCAAGGGAGGTATCCGCATTGACCCCCGCCAACACTCGCAATCCGAGCTCGAGCGCATCACACGCCGCTACACCAGTGAAATCCACGACATCATCGGGCCTGCCAAAGATATCCCCGCCCCTGACGTCAACACCAACGGCCAGATCATGGCCTGGATGATGGACACCTACTCGATGAACGAGGGACGCACCACCACCGGCGTGGTGACAGGCAAACCGGTATCACTGGGCGGCAGCCTGGGGCGCGTCGAAGCCACCGGCCGCGGCGTCTACGTCATCGCCTGCGAAGCCGCCCGAGAATCCGGTATCGACATCAAAGGTGCCCGCGTCGCCATCCAGGGTTTTGGTAATGTAGGTGGCACGGCAGCCCGGCTGTTTCATGATGCCGGCGCCCTCGTGGTAGCCGTCTACGACCACACCGGCATCGTCTATGACGAGCGCGGCCTGAACATCCCCGGCCTGATCGAACACGTGCACGAAACCGGCGGCATTGCCGGCACGCCTGGTTGCCAAACACTCAGCCCCACCGAGTTCTGGTCGCTCGAAACCGACATCCTGATCCCGGCAGCCCTTGAAGGCCAGATCACGCGCGACAACGCCGATCTGATTCACACCCGCATTCTGGTTGAAGGCGCCAACGGCCCAACCACCCCTGAAGCCGATGACATCATCTCGGCCAAGGGTACGGTGATCGTGCCTGATGTGGTGGCCAACGCCGGTGGGGTCACAGTCAGCTACTTCGAGTGGGTACAGGATTTCTCCAGCTTCTTCTGGACAGAGCAGGAAATCAACCACCGCCTCGAAGCCATGATGCGGGCCGCCTACAGCGCCATGTCGGGTGTTGCCCGTCAGCATGGCGTATCGCTGCGTACAGCGGCCTTTATCGTTGCCTGCACGCGTATTCTCGAAGCCCGTCAGGTGCGCGGCCTGTACCCCTGATGGCCAATCTGCTGCTGATCGGCACCGGCGGCACCATTGCCGCCACCACCGATGCCCATCGTCTGACCGACTACCAGGTTACCGAGGGCATCGAATCCATGCTGGCCGCCGTCCCGGGGGCCAGCCGGATTGCCGATATCCACTGCGAGCAGCCCTTCAATCTCGATAGCCGGGCATTGCGTACGGCTGACATCCTGCAACTGGCCCGCCGTGTCGGGCAGGCCAGCCGCGATTCTTCCATTGATGGCATTGTCATTACCCACGGCACCGACAGCCTCGAAGAAACCGCCTTTTTTCTGCACCTCACCACTCCCACCGACAAGCCCGTGGTTCTGGTGGGTGCCATGCGTCCGGCTTCTGCACCCAGCGCCGATGGGCCACTTAATTTGCTGAATGCCCTGCGGGTTGCCGCACATCCGGATAGCACCGGCCGGGGCGTGCTTGTCGTGTTTAACGACAATATCCTTGCCGCACGGCTGTGCACCAAGCAGCACACCAGCCGCACCGATGCCTTTGGGCACGACGGGCTTGGGATACTGGGCCATGTGTGTGACGGCCAGGTACGCTTTCACCTGGCTGCGGCACCTATGCCTTCACACCTGCTGTTTTCGGCGCGTGGCCTGCGTGCGCTACCTGCGGTAGACATCCTTTACGATTACCAGGATGCCCCGCTGCACGTCTATCAAGCCGCCGTGCGGGCTAAAGTACAGGGCATCGTGGTTGCCGGCATGGGCAATGGCAGCCTTAGCCCAGCCGCCTTGCGGGGCTGCCGGCTGGCCATCAATCGCGGCGTGGTGTGCGTGCGCGCCAGCCGTGTGCCGCGCGGCAGTGTCACGCCAAAAGCGTCGGATGCCACCGACGGCCTGCTGGCCGCCCATGATCTCAACCCGCTGCAAACCCGTGTTGCCCTGCGGCTGGCATTGGCCAGAGGGATGGATCACACCAGTATCGGCCAGTTGCTGCGGGCGCTATAAGCCTGCAAGCACACGCCAGTACCACCCGTTGCCTGCTTGTGGCCGGCCATCCAGGCTTGGCCTGGCCACACACATAAGTAATACAGGCTAGGCCGCCCAATCAAGAATGACTTTGCCACTTTGGCCCGAGAGCATGGCTTCGAAGCCCTGACGATAGTCGTCCACCGGAAACTGGTGCGTGAGGATGGGAGACAGATCCAGGCCACTTTGCAGCATGGCCACCATCTTGTACCAGGTTTCAAACATCTGGCGGCCATAAATGCCCTTGATCTCCAAACCCTTGAAGATCACCTGGCTCCAGGCTGCGCCCACGCCATCCGGCAAGATGCCAAGCATGGCAATCCTGCCGCCGTGATTCATTTGCTCGAGCATGGAGGCAAAGGCGCTGGGCACCCCAGACATCTCCAGACCCACATCGAAGCCTTCTGCCATGCCCAGCTGCTGCATCACAGACCGCAAATCTTCTCGTGCCACATTGACGGTACGGCTGGCACCCATCCGGGCGGCAAGATCCAGGCGATAGTCGTTTACGTCGGTGATCACGACATTGCGGGCACCCACGTGACGCGCGATGGCTGCCGCCATGGCACCAATCGGACCCGCGCCGGTGATCAGCACGTCTTCACCCACGAGATCAAACGCCAGCGCCGTGTGCGTTGCATTGCCGTAGGGATCAAAAATGGCGGCAAGATCGTCCGGGACGTCGTCGGGAATGCGAAACGCATTAAAGGCAGGGATCACCAGATACTCGGCAAACGCGCCTGGGCGGTTGACGCCAACGCCCTGCGTATTGCGACACAGATGGCGTCGTCCCGCACGGCAGTTTCGGCAATGCCCGCACGTAATGTGGCCCTCGCCGGACACGCGATCGCCAATGTGAAAACCCTGAACCTCCTGACCGACACCCACCACCTCGCCCACATACTCGTGCCCCACATGCATAGGCACAGGGATTGTTTTGGCCGCCCACTCATCCCATTTCCAGATATGGATATCCGTGCCGCAAATGGCTGTCTTGCGAATCTTGATCAACAGATCATTGTGACCCATGACAGGCTTGGGCACATCGACCATCTCCAGCCCGGGACCTGCCTGCATCTTGGCCAATGCTTTCATGAAAGCTCCAGATAAAATTGAATATCGACAGGTGATCTGCCGGCAAATCCTGCAAACATGCGATGCGATAAATACTAGGTGGCCAGTACACCCAGTGTGCGCCCCACCCGGGCAAAAGCCTGCACCGCGTAATCAATATCCTCGGCCGTGTGTGCTGCACTCATTTGCGTGCGAATACGTGCCTGTCCCTTGGGGACAACCGGATAAGAAAACCCGATGACATACACACCCGCCTGCAACAGGGCATCCGCCATCTGCGTGGCCAGGCTGGCGTCTCCCAGCATGACGGGAATGATCGGATGGTCGCCCGGCACCAGCGAGAAGCCCAGCGCCTGCATCGCCTGACGGAAGCGCTGGCCATTTTGCTGCACTTGCGCACGCAAGGCCTGGCCTTCAGGGCTTTGCAGCAAAGCAAGTACCGCTTGCGAGGCTGCCACGATAGACGGCGCCAGAGTATTGGAAAACAGATAAGGCCGTGAGCGCTGACGCAGCAAATCGACAATGGCGGCATCTGCTGCCACATAGCCCCCCGATGCGCCGCCGAGCGCCTTGCCCAGTGTGCCGGTGAGAATATCCACACGCCCCTGCACACCACAGTATTCTGGTGTACCACGCCCGCCATCACCGATAAATCCCACGGCATGCGAATCATCCACCATCACCAAAGCGTCGAATTCGTCCGCCAGATCGCAGATAGCCGACAGATTGGCAATGATGCCATCCATCGAAAACACGCCATCGGTGGCAATCATCAGATGTCGGGCACCCTGATTGCGTGCAGCCTGCAGCTGCGCACGCAAATCTGCCATGTCGTTATTGGTGTAGCGATAGCGTCGCGCCTTGCACAGGCGCACGCCGTCGATGATGCTGGCATGATTGAGGGCATCACTGATGATGGCATCCTGCTCGCCTAGCAGCGCTTCGAAGAGGCCGCCATTGGCGTCAAAGCAGCTGGAATACAAGATGGCATCACCCATCCCCAGCCAACGGGCCAGATCGGCCTCGAGCGCCTTGTGCCCCGATTGTGTCCCGCAGATGAATCGCACCGAGGCCATCCCAAAGCCGTTTTTCTCGAGGCCCGCCTGTGCTGCCTGTATCAGGCGCGGATCATTGGCCAGACCAAGATAGTTGTTGGCGCAAAAATTCAATACCCGAGCGCCATTGGACAGTTGAATACGGGCCGCCTGCTGGCTGGCGATGATGCGCTCGGATTTATAGAATCCATCGGCCTGCAGTTGCTCGATCTGAGTCTGCACATCGGCAAGAAATGCCTTGGACATGAGTCACCTTTTTGGGGCATGCTGAAATCTGTTCGCATTGTACGCCGGCGTCGGTTTCGTTCCATAATGGCCGAAACTGTTGACAATCTGACCGTCAGTGCGCCTCTTTGTCTTGCAACGCTTGCCCGTATCATTGCAACATTAGTTGCATCCAGCCCTCTAATGCCATGACGCTCCGTCCGATTCTTGCGATAGCCCGGCTTACCTTGCTGATATGCGTGGGCATGGTCAGCCTGCAAGCCCGTGCCCTGACGCTAAAGATAGGCATCTACGACCAAAAGCCAGATGTCTTCGTGGATGAGGCCGGCCAACCCGCCGGCATTCTGGGCCAGCTTTTAAAAGAAATCGCCCGGCAGGAAGGCTGGACGCTGCATACCACATCCTGTAGCTGGCAGCAGTGCATGCATTGGCTGCAAGACGGCACCATCGACGTGCTGCCGGATGTTTATTTTTCGCCGGCCCGCGCCGAAACCCTGGGCTTCCATCATATTGCCGCCTTGCACAGCTGGTCGCAGATGTATACGCGCCCAGGCAGCAAGATCCAGGCAATCACCGATCTCTCGGGCCTTACTGTTGCGGTGCTGGCCGGGTCTGCCCAACAGGATTACCTGACAAGCACACTGAAAGGCCTGGGCGTTGATGCCCGCCTGACTCCCGTACAGCACCTGGAAGAAGGCTTCCAGATGGTACAGCGGCAACATGCTGATGCCGTTGCAGCAGATTTTTATGTGGGTGAACTCACCGCACGCGATTACGGGCTGGTCAGTACACCCCTGGTGTTTCAGCCTACGCAGGCTTTCTTTGCTACCCGCAAGGGCACACACCCCGAGGTGCTTGCCGCCATTGATAAACACCTGGCACTGTGGCAGGCCAATCCACAGTCATTTTATTTCCGTATCCTGAACCAATGGCGAGCACCAGTAGCGCCCGCACCACGCACAGATAGCGCATTCTGGCTGGCAGCCGGCCTGGCTCTGTTGCTGGCAATCATTTCCCTTACAACCGGGTGGTTGCTTGTCCGGTCACGGCGCGAATGTGCACAGATGCGCACCAGCGAACGACGGCTGAACGTCATCCTGGACAGCATAGATGCCATTGTCAGCATCAAGTCGCCCGATGGCCGCTACACGTTTGCCAACCACACACTGGAGTCATTCATGGGTGTGGGCCTGGGGCAAATGGCAGGCCATACAGACGCAGACTTCATCACCGACAAGACCTCCCTGGATTTCATCCAGCAAAGCGATCGTGCCATCGTCGAGACCCGCAGCCGCACTGTGGTGCAACAAATTCTGAAGCGCCCGGACACCCAAGAGACACGCAATTTCATCAGTATCAAGGCACCCCTGTTGGCTAGCGACGGTACCGTGGAAGCCATCGGCGTGGTGGCCACCGACATCACCGACCGTCTGCAGGCTGAGCAAACCGTCCTGTATCTATCCAGCCACGATCACCTCACCAAGCTGCCCAACCGGCGCAAGGCGCTGGAGCACATGCGGTCATTGATGGCGCGCACTGCCCACGATGACAGCTACAGTGCCCTGATCCAGCTGGATCTGGACAACTTTCAGCATGTCAACGAAACACTGGGCTACGGTGGGGGCGACCAGATCCTGATCGAAGTTGGTACGCGCCTGAAACAGGCCGCGCGCACGGACGATCTCGTGGCACACACCAGTGCCGACGAATTCGTGGTGCTGGCCCGGGATATGGGCGGCAATGCCCACGAGGCTGCTCACACCGCCCAGCAACTGGCCGATCACCTGCGTCAGTCCATCTCGGCCCAGCCCATCCAGGCATCTGATCAACCCGTGCTAGTCACCGCCAGCGTGGGGCTGACGCTGATCAACCGCGCCAGCCGATCGCTGGACCAGGTGATGAGTGAAGCCGAAATGGCCACACTGCGTGCCCGTGAGCAAGGTGGTAATCAGTCCACTTTTTACGAACACGAGCTGCAAGCCGAAGTAGAACAACGTCAGTGGGTTGAGCGTGATCTACTGCAAGCGCTCAATACACCACAACTGTCCTTGCATCTGCAACCCCAGTTTGGTCACACCGGACAGGTGACCGGCGCTGAACTGCTGGCACGTTGGCAGCACCCCGAACATGGTGCTGTTTCGCCGGCCCAATTCATTCCCATTGCCGAAGAATCCGGTCTGATCAACCTGCTGGGCGCCTGGACGCTGGATACTGCTTGCACCACACTATCCACCTTGCAGGCGTTGGGTGAAACCTACCCGCTGTCCATCAATATCAGCCCACGGCAACTGATGGATGCAACCTTTGTCGAGACGGTCAGCGATACCCTGGCGCGCCGCCATGTACCGGGCAACCGCCTGATCTTTGAAATCACCGAAGGCCTGCTCATCCGGGATATTTTGGCAGTTGCCAAACGGATGCAGGTGTTGGCACGGATGGGGATCCGTTTTTCGATTGATGATTTTGGCACTGGCTACTCCAACCTGGCCTCACTGAAGCGCCTGCCGCTATACGAGCTCAAGATCGACAAGAGCCTGATCCAGGATCTGCCCGGGGACGTCGACAGCCTGGCCATTGTGCAGATGATTTTGGCCATGGCCGATCAGCTGAACCTGCGTGTGGTGGCTGAAGGCGTCGAAACCGGTGAGCAATCCGAACTACTGTTCGAGCACGAATGCCATGCCTTGCAGGGCTATCTCCTGGCGCGACCCATGCCCATCGGGCACTGGATCGAACACGTGCGACAACGCCGGGCCAACCCCAGCACCTCCTGATATCACAGACAAAAAAACACCCCCTGCACCAGAGATATCCGGTGCAGGGGGTGTCGGTGATCCGCGAGGGATCAACCGTGCTTACTTGAACATGGAGTTGTAGTCTTCATCAGACGGGGTAGACGGCGCGGGTGTCGCCGGGACACTGCTGCCACCGGCATCGCCACCGCCAAACGTACTGGTGATATCGCCATAGCCACCCTGGCCATAGCCGCCAGTACCATAGCCGCCGAAAGTCCCCATGTCGATACTGATATTCTCGACATTGATCTGGGGACGGTCTGCCTTGTAGTGCGTGACAATACCCGGGAACGCCAGCACAACCACCACCATGATCACCTGGATGATGATAAAGGGGATGGAACCCCAGTAGATCTGGCCCGTGGTGACCTTGGCAATCAACTTGCCAGTGATCTTGTCGCGGTAATCCTCTTTGGGTGCCACCGAACGTAGATAGAACAGCGCAAAACCAAAGGGCGGATGCATGAACGAGGTTTGCATGTTCACAGCCAGCAAAACACCCAGCCAGATCAGGTCAATCCCCATTTTGTCGGCAACTGGCCCGATCAGCGGCACGATAATGAAGGCAAGCTCGAAGAAATCGAGGAAGAACGCCAGGCCAAAGGTGAGCAAGCTGACAACGATCAGGAAGCCCATCTGCCCACCGGGCAGGCCGGTCAGAAGATGCTCTACCCAGAGATCGCCGTTAACTCCGCGGAAGGTCAGGCTGAACACAGAGGAGCCAATCAGGATGAACACCACAAAGCAAGTTAGCGTGGTGGTGGTATCCATGGCCTGACGCAACAGGCTGAAGTTAAGCCGGCGCTTGATGAGCGCCATGATCAGCGCACCCACCGCACCCATGGCGCCGCCTTCGGTTGGGGTGGCCACACCGATGAAGATCGTACCCAGCACCAGGAAGATCAGGGCCAAGGGCGGGATCATCACAAACGTGACGCGCTCTGCAATCTTGGACAACAAGCCCAGACGCAGCAGCTTGTTAAGCCCCGCCATCACAAAGGCCGCACCACCCCAGATGAGGATGCTGGTGACGATCAGCTCATCAACGTGAGGATTATCGTCCAGCAGGAACTCGACCCCCACCATGGAGATCAGCACCGACAATGCCATCAAAATCAGCAAAGAAGGCACACCGTGCCCACCATTGGGCTCGACAAACGTACGGGCTTCGGGTGGGATTGCAGGTGCGGATTTGGGCTTGAGGAACGCCATCCCCACCACGTACAGGATGTACATGGCTGTGAGGGCAAAGCCCGGCAGAAATGCCCCCTTGTACATATCACCGATGGAGCGACCCAATTGGTCGGCCAGCACGATAAGCACCAGTGACGGCGGGATGATCTGGGAAAGCGTCCCGGAGGCGGCGATCACACCTGTTGCCAGGCGTCGGTCGTAACCGTAGCGCAGCATGATGGGCAAGGAGATCAGGCCCATCGAGATCACCGACGCAGAAACCACCCCGGTGGTGGCGGCCAGCATGGCCCCCACCAAAATCACCGCGATCGCCAGGCCACCGCGTAAAGGGCCAAACAGCTGACCCACGGTCTCCAGGAGATCTTCGGCCATGCCGGAGCGCTCAAGTATCAGCCCCATGAAGGTAAAGAACGGCACGGCCAGCAGGGATTCATTGGACATCACCCCAAAAACACGCTGTGGCAGCGCCTGGAACAATGCGGGCGACAACAGGCCCAGATCCATCCCGACCAGGCCAAACAAAATGCCATTGGCCGCCAGCGAAAAAGCCACCGGAAAGCCGAGCAGCAACAACACCACCAACATGCCAAACATGATGGGCGCCATATAGGCAAGCAACAAAGCTTCCATGGTTAGCGCTCCTCGTGCGAGGCAGCCTCGCGTTCTTCAGCCGCACGCGCGATTTCTTCGGCCAGTTCTTCTTCGGCCGATTTGCCCACATGGGTGTCCCGGGGATCAGGACACGCACCGCGCAGACAACCCACACACTTGATCAGGTGTGAGACCCCGGCGGCCACCAGCAAGGCAAACCCGATCGGGATCAACAGCTTGGCAGGCCAACGTATCAGGCCGCCAGCATTGGAGGATTGCTCGAAGTTGACGAAAGAATCCATGAAAAATGGCCAGGACAGCCACATGATGAGCGTTGCCATGGGCAACAGGAAAAACACCACGCCGAAGATTTCAATCAGCAGCTGCGTGCGACGAGACAGGTGGGAGGCCAGCACGTCGACGCGGACGTGCTCATTTTTAAGCAGGGTGTACCCGGCAGCGAGCAAAAAGACGCCGCCAAACAGATACCACTGCAGTTCGAGCCAGGCATTGGAACTGACATTGAAAACCTTGCGCACCGTTGCATTGGTGGCGCTGACCAGTACAGCAAGGAGAATCAACCAGGTCACAGCCCGGCCCACGCGACGATTGATTGCATCAATCAGCCGCGAAAGGGCAAGGAGTGCATTCATGATGAGAGCCAAAAAGAAAGAAGATGAGGCCAGACGCGCAGAAGCCCCCGCAAGCGGGGGCTGACGCACTAACCGACAACACGGCCCAGCCAGAGGCACTTTCGAAAGAAAGTGGCCTCATGACTGAAGTGATGGGCGATTATTTCGCCGCCGTCGCCATGTATTGATCGAAGCTGCCTTCGGCAATCCGGAACCAGGGGATTTCGTGGTCGCGGAAGCCCATGTAGGCGTCGTGAATCTTCTTGAAGTTGGCGTCTTTGGCCGAGAGTTCGGCGTAGGTTTCTTGAGCGGCCTTGTAGCACGCGTCCATGACCGGTTTGGGGAAGGCGCGCAGTTTTGCACCCTCGCCAATCAGGCGCTTGAGCGCGTTGGGGTTCTCGGCGTCGTAGGTGGCAATCATGGTGTTGGTTGCCAGCGCAGAGGCTTGGTCGATGACGGCCTGGTAATGCTTGGGCAGGGCTTCGTATTTGTCTTTATTGACATACAGAGACACCTGCAGGGTGCCTTCCCACCAGCCCGGGAAATAATAGAACGGGGCGACACGGTGGAAGCCCATTTTTTCGTCATCGTAGGGGCCAATCCACTCGGCCGCATCGATGGTGCCTTTTTCGAGGGAGGGATAGATATCGCCACCCGCGATTTGCTGAGGCACAACACCCAGGCGCATCAGCACGGCACCGGCAAAGGCAGCCGTACGGAACTTGAGACCTTTGAGGTCGTCGACGGTTTTGATTTCTTTGCGGAACCAGCCACCCATCTGGGTGCCCGTATAACCGCAAGGGAAATTAACGATGTTGAATTTTGCGAACAGGTCGCGCAACACCTTGAGGCCACCACCGTGGCGGATCCAGGCGTTGTACTGACGAGTGTTCAGGCCAAACGGAACTGCACCGTCGAAACACAGGGCAGGATCCTTGCCGTAGTAGTAGTAGGAAGCGGTGTGACCGCATTCGACTGTGCCGTTTTGCACGCCGTCGAGTACGCCCAGTGCCGGCAGAATTTCGCCGCCCGGAAAGGCGCGAATCTGGAATTTGCCGTCTGTGGCTTCGGAAATGTACTTGGCGACGTGCTCACCACCAGAATAGATGGCGTCAGCGCTACGAGGGAAACTGGAAGCCAGGCGCCAGTTGATGGTGGGTGCGTCTTGAGCGAAGACCGGTGCGGCTAGGGTTGTGCCGCCGGCGGCTACGCCAAAGGCAGCCTTCTTGAGGAAGGAACGACGTTGCATGAGAGAGAGCCCCTGAGAGTTAATGGTAAACCCGAGATTTGTACTGTTTTGTAAACAGCGAGAGCAGGCGCATTTTCCTCCGATTGCGCATCTGCGGCAATCAGTAATAACGCTGAGTCGCTCTGTAATAACTTTCTGCCAAGTAGGGTCTTTATGAGAGGGATTGGCGCAATATTCTGCTGCAATTACCCTCTTTCTGCGCTGCTTGCAGCTAATATGCGACAATGCCAGATTACATCTTCGCATTTTCATCCTGTGCCCGCTTCCCCCGAAACCTTCAGCCTGCGCAAAATTGCATTGCCGGCTTTTGGGCCGTCTCTCCTTTTTGGCATGGGCGAAGGTGCCGTGTTCCCCATCCTGGCACTCAGCGCCCGCGATCTAGGTGCAAGTTCTGCACAGGCCGGATTCATCGTGGCACTAGTAGGCGTGGGTTCTCTGCTGGCCAATTTGCCTGCTGCGGCCCTGGCCACACGCTACGGCGAGCGCCGGGCGATGGTGGGTGCCGCCCTACTCAGCCTGCTGGGGCTGGTACTGTGTTTGCTGGCCGCCAATCCCTGGCTGTTTGGCACTGGTGTTTTCATGGTGGGGATGTCCAGCGCCGTATTTTTGCTGGCGCGCCAAACCTTCCTGATCGAAGCTGTCCCCCTGTATCTTCGTGCCCGTGCCATGTCCACGCTAGGCGGCATCATGCGTATCGGCATGTTTGCCGGGCCCTTTATCGGGGCGGCCTTTATTCACTGGCTAGGCTTGCCAGGCGCGTACTGGCTAGCGATTCTCTCAATGCTGGGCGCCGGCCTGGTTTCACTGGCTATCCCCGACCTCGAGCCCCGTCAAACCGCTCAAGTTACTGCGCCTCCGCGCATCAGCATGCGCCAGCTGGCGCGCAAACATGCACACGTCCTGTTGACACTAGGGGTTGCCACAGCGCTGGTCTCGGCCTTGCGGGCCTGCAGGCAGATCGTCATCCCGCTGTGGGCCGACCACATCGGTCTGGACGCCACCACCACTGCCCTTATTTATGGCCTGATGGGCGCCGTCGACATGCTGCTGTTTTATCCAGCCGGTAAAGTCATGGATATACGCGGCCGGTTCTGGGTGGCTTTTCCCAGCATGCTGATCATGGGCTTAAGTCTGTTGATCATGCCCTGGACCACCGGCTTTGTCAGCCTGCTGGTGGTGTGCCTGGTGTTGGGCTTTGGTAATGGCATTGGCTCAGGCATCATCATGACCATTGGTGCGGATGCCTCACCCTCAGAGGGGCGTACGGTGTTCTTGGGCATGTGGCGCCAGATTACCGACCTGGGCGGCAGTGGTGGCCCGCTGCTGCTGTCAGGCCTCACAGCGGTAGCCTCTTTGGCCACCGGTATTGTCTCGATTGGTGGTATTGGTCTGATGGCCGCCTGGATGTTTTGGCGCTGGCTGCCGCGCGGACGCGCGGTTTAGCCTTCAATGGGCGGCACCGGCAAACCCGACTGCCCCCAATCCACCGGATGGCGCACGGGCAGCACCGAGCTGCCACAATCGGGATCGGCCAGATTGACCCGGCGCTCGGGGATGGCATGAGACCAGCGAATCGAATAGAAAATCTTCACAACCGGCTGCTCGGGTGTATCACGGTTTTGCGCCACCACCAGGCCAAGCTCGCAATTGTTGAGACTGATGATTGAACCCACGGGATAGCGGCCCACTGCGCGCACAAATACCGCCAGCACATCCATATCAAACTGGCCCTCGGAGGTCAGCATCTTGTACAAGGTGAAAGCTGGATCCCAACCCGTGCGATACGGGCGGGTGGAGGTCATCTCATCGTAATAATTGCAGATGGCCGCCATACGGGCAAGCAGGCCAATCTGCTTGCCTGCCAGCTGATCCGGAAACCCCTTGCCATCCATGCGTTCGTGATGATGCCGGCAGGCTGCAATGATCTCGGGCGACACAGTGGTGTCAGCCTGCAATATCTCGGCCCCAATAATCGGGTGACGCCGCTGGATTTCTTGTGGCATCTGGGTCGGGCGGCCTATCTTGCGTCCCTCATCGGCAGGATCTTTAACCTTGCCGATGTCATGCAGCAATCCGGCCATCCCGGCCATGTGCACGTGCTCGTCATTCAGCCCCATCGACCGCGCAAGCGAAGTCATCAGGGCAGCCACAGACACTGAATGCGCATAGAGATAATGATCGGCCTTTTTGATGCGGGCCAGGCTGGTGATTGCGTCTGGATGACCCTCGAGGGAATCGGCCATATCCTGCACCAGGCCCTGGGCCTGGCTGAGATCTAGCTTATTACCCAACTCGGCATCAGAAAAAAACTGCTGGACTTGCTCGCTGGAGCCGGCAAGAATTTCGCGTGCATCGTCAAAAGCCTGCTGCCCGGCCTGAGAGGCCACAGACGGCGCTGCTGACCCGCGATTGGCTACTTTACCGGGGGCAGCGGCGCCAGCGGATGGCGCCTGGGCTGGCCCGGTGGATATAGCCACGGGTTCTGGCGCGTCCTCTGGCAACACATCAACCCCTCGGGCGGAGTCAATCAGTACCCACTCAAGCCGCGAGGTTTGCAGCTTTTGCAGTTTGCGCTGATTAGTGATCAGAAAGCTGGATCGCCAGAATGAGTGGTCGAGGAAAGAGCCGCCGAGATCCTGGATATACATGCCCACGCGAAGTCGGTTTACCGGGATTTTCTTGATCATGGCACTTAGGTGTCGAGAGAATGGTCCATTCCTTCCCAGCGGGGGCCGGGAACATGAATATCAAACAAATCCAGCACCCGGCACACAGTGTGATCGATCATGTCGTCAAGTGTGGCTGGGCGCATATAAAACGCCGGCAAGGGTGGGAAGATGATACCCCCCATCTCGGTGACGGACGTCATGTTGCGTAAGTGTGCCAGATTAAACGGCGTCTCGCGCACCATCAACACCAGGCGACGACGCTCTTTGAGCGTAACATCGGCCGCCCGGGTGATGAGGTTATCGGACAGCCCGTGAGCCACGGCAGCCAAGGTACGCATGGAACACGGCACCACCACCATGCCGGCGGTGGCAAAACTGCCACTAGCCAGCGTAGCGCCCACATCGCGCGGGCTATAGACATGGTCGGCCAGCGCATGCACCGCCGCGCGATCAAGGCCGAGTTCGTGGCGGATATTGAGCACCCCGGAGGGCGAAATCACCAAATGGGTTTCGACATCCTGGGTGCGGGCCAGGCCGAGCAGGCGCAGCGCATACTGTGCCCCGGTGGCCCCGCTGATGCCGACAACCAGACGACGTCTGGGTGTCACTCGATGGCCCCGGCTTCCTTCAGCACGGGGGCGAGTTCGTTGTTGGCATGCATTTCGTTGAGGATGTCAGTGCCGCCAATGAACTCACCGCTGACGTAAAGTTGCGGAATAGTGGGCCAATTGGCGTAATCCTTGACGCCCTGGCGCACTTCGGCGTCTTCGAGGACATTGACAGTAACTAGTTTGGTGACGCCAACTTCTTTGAGGATCTGGATGGCACGGGCCGAGAAGCCACATTGTGGAAACTGAGCGGTGCCTTTCATGAACAACACCACCGGATGGCTGGTGACGGTTTCACGGATAAAGTTCAGAACTTCGGATTGTGCTGCTTCGGTCATGGTGGTCTCTATAAAAATCAGGCCGGCCAGCGGCCCCAGGTAAGCCTTTCGATGCCGGCCAGATCAGTTTTCGTGGCCACATCGATAAACCCGCACGATACAAACAGGCGCTGTACTGCAACCGCCTGATCCCAGCCGTGCTCGACACAGAGTGCCGCCCCAGGTAGCAAGTGCCTGGGCGCCCCCTGCACAATGGCGCGCAACGCGTCAAGACCATCGGCTTCGTCAGTGAGTGCCGCACGAGGCTCGAAGCGAAGATCGCCCTGCCCCAGATGGACGTCCTGTTTGTCGATATAAGGCGGATTTGAAACTATCAAATGATAGCGCTCCAAACCCAACTCGGTATCGTACCAATTCCCTGGAGAAAACAATAGCGATGCCCCCAGTGCGCGTGCGTTCAATTGCGCCATGCTCAGCGCAGCCGTACTTTGATCGGTTGCTGTCACCCGGGCATCGGGGCGATCCAGCGCAATCGACACTCCGACAATACCGCTGCCGGTGCCTAAGTCCAGCACGGCAGGCGAGGCAATCCCGGCCAGCAACTGCAAGCCGAGCTCAACCAGCAGCTCGGTTTCAGGTCGTGGGATAAGCACTTCGGGGCCCACCTGAAAATCACGCCCCCAAAACTCGCGGTACCCAAGAATGTAGGCCATGGGCTCACCGGCCAGCCGCCGGGCCTCAAGTGCCTGATAGGCTGTTTGCGCCTCTGTAGAAAGCGGATCGGTGTCATGCGCAATCAGCCACGCACGCGACACACCCAGTATCTTCTGCCACAGCATTCGGGACTCCAGGCGCGGCAAAGTACTGGCAAGCACGTAATCACGCACATGATCAGCCATGGCGATCTCTTTAATCCAACGCCAGTGCGGCCAGCTGCTCGGTTTGGTACTCGGCCAGCAACGCGCGGGTGACCTCGCTCAGATCTCCGTCCATCACCTGGGCCAGCTTATACAGCGTAAGGTTGATACGATGATCCGTCACACGGCCCTGCGGGAAGTTGTAGGTGCGGATACGCTCGGAGCGATCGCCTGACCCCACCAGGCTTTTGCGCTGCGCGGCTTCACGGGCATGGATCTCCTGCTGCTGGCGATCTTTGAGGCGCGCAGCCAGCACCTGCATGGCTTTATCTTTGTTGCGATGTTGCGAGCGGTCGTCCTGGCACTCCACCACCAGCCCCGTAGGCAGATGGGTAATACGCACGGCAGAATCCGTTTTATTGATGTGCTGCCCCCCTGCCCCGCTGGCCCGAAACGTATCGATGCGCAAATCATTGGGATTGATCTGGATATCTGCATGGGCATCAGCTTCCGGCATCACTGCCACAGTGCACGCCGAAGTATGCACCCTCCCCTGGGATTCGGTCTCGGGCACGCGCTGAACCCGGTGCGCACCTGATTCGAACTTCAACTGCCCATACACTCCGTCACCCTGGATATGGACAATCACTTCCTTGTAGCCCCCCAACTCTGCAGGGCTCTCGGACATCAGTTCTGTGCGCCAGCCGTTGGTTTCGGCATAGCGCATGTACATGCGCAGCAGATCTCCGGCAAACAGGGCACTTTCATCGCCACCAGTACCTGCGCGGATTTCAAGAAATACGCTACGGTCATCATCCGGATCCTTGGGGATCAACAGAATCTGCAGGTCTGCTTCCAGCTGTTCGATGCGCGCGTCGGCACCCGCCAGTTCTTCCTCGGCCAAGGCCTTCATCTCGGGGTCGGCCAGCAATTCGCGCGCGGTGGCGTGATCGGCACAGGCCTTCTGCCAGGCATCAAAAGCACCCACCACGGGCTCCAGCTCTGCCCGCTCACGCGAGAGCTTGCGAAAGCGGTCCATATCCTGAGCACTGTCAGGTTCTGCCAGCATGGCATCGATTTCGGCCAAACGATGGCCGAGATGTTCCAGACGGTTGCTCATCGAACTTTTCATGCAGGGTTCCGGGGATTGATAAAGACATCGCCACGGACGGGGCTGCCCGCGCGATCAAGACGCAGAAAGCGAGAGCCGCTACCGGTGACGGGAGCCGGATTCTGGCAGCAGACGAGGCAAAAGGGACAACAGCTGGTCGCGCTCGGGGCCTTCGCTGCGATTAAGCGCAGCCATGGGCCCGTGCATATATTTATGACTGAGGCTGTAGGCCAGGTGTTCGAGTACGGCTTCGGGGTCGTCGCCCCTGGCCAGCAGACGGCGGGCGCGGTCGAGCTCGGCCTGGCGCAGTGCATCCGCACTTTGCTGGTAATTGATGATGGCCGGCACAATGGCGCGATTATTGAGCCAGTGCATGAAATGCTGCACCCTGGCCTCGATAATGGCTTCGGCCTGCACCACTGCGGCCCGACGGGCATCCGTGCCGGATTGCACCATGCGCCCGAGATCATCCACCGTATATAGATAGACGTCGGCCAACCGGCCGATCTCGGGTTCGATATCGCGAGGCACAGCCAGATCGACCATCACCATCGGACGATGACGGCGCGTACGGGCAGCCCTTTCGACCATCCCCAAACCGAGGATGGGCAAGGATGAGGCCGTACAGGAGACGACCACATCGAATTCGGCGAGATGCTCGGGTAAAGCCGATAGCTTCAGTGTACGGGCGTTAAATTGCGTGGCCAGGAGATCGGCGCGCTCTAGTGTGCGGTTGGCCACGGCCATCTGGCGCGGGTGCACCGCGGCAAAGTGCGTGGCACAGAGCTCGATCATTTCGCCCGCACCGATAAACAGCACATTGGCCGTGGAGAGATCGCCCAAAACACGCTCGGTCAGACGCACCGCAGCCGCTGCCATGGACACGGAATGTGCACCAATGGCGGTTTGCGAACGAACCTCTTTGGCAACCGAAAACGTGCGCTGGAACAACTGATGCAGCAAGGTGCCCAGCGTGCCGGCTTGTTCGGCCGCGCGCACGGCGTTTTTCATCTGGCCCAGGATCTGGGGTTCGCCCAGCACCATGGAATCCAGGCCACTGGCCACTCGAAACGCGTGCCGCACAGCATCGTTGTGCTGATATTGATACAGATGGGGGGTTAGCTGACCTGCCTCGAGGCGATTGAACTCGGCTAGCCAGGCCGGCAACTGCGTGCCCACACCGGGGTCGGCAGCACAGTAGATTTCGGTACGATTACAGGTGGACAGAATTGCGGCCTCGCGCACTGAGGCACCAAACGTAGTGCGCAGGGCAGCCAGTGCGGGCTTGAGGAGCTCGACCGGAAACGCCACGCGCTCGCGCACGGAAACCGGCGCGGAGGTGTGGTTCAGGCCAAAGGTAAGGACGTCGACGGACATGCCGCTGGAAATCTTGCAGGTGGAGACTTCAGCATTATAGGTCGGGATGCTCTGCTTGGGTGATACTTGGCACTTGGGCGGCTGCACACCAAAAAAAATTCGTGTATGATTCACCGTCTTGGCCCGGTAGCTCAGTCGGTAGAGCAGAGGATTGAAAATCCTTGTGTCGGTGGTTCGATTCCGCCCCGGGCCACCAAAATTCGTAATAAAATCAAAGGCTTACCATATTTTGGCAGGCCTTTTTTTTCGTCCCCAGTCGTGCCACACTGTCTGTAATGACCGAGCCAGTTGGGCCAGGAGCCTCCTGACTTCCGCCTCCTGCAAGCACCCGGCGAGCGCCACTACCGACCGTAGGGTGGTCTAAGCTTGACCTTCTTACGGTGTCAAGGTTTACCATCGACAACGGTCAGGATGCACCTGATATTATCTCTTCAGCGAGACACCACACCGAAACAATCCAATGGTATCGGCCGACCATCTGAAACGCGCGCTCATCGCCATCATCGTCACGTTCAGCCTGCTGTTCATGCAGCTGGCTGCGGCGGCGTATGTGTGCACGAGCGTCTCGGGGATCGCCCCCGGGTCGGCACCGGTCGTCACGGACATGGTGCCATGCAGCACTAACGCTCCACCAGGCTGTAACCACCTGGGTGCAACTCGCACGGCCCTATGTGATGCACAGGCCTACGCAAGCAACGAAGCCACGCCAGAGCTGCGGCTTCCAAAGCTCTCGGCGATTGCGCCAGCCACCTGGCTCATGGCGTTTCGCGTGGCACCAGAAGCAGACGCCTCCCGTCAGCCTCGTCCCCACCCATCCCCCGGCTTGACTCGGGCGATCTCCCCCTCCCTATCGATACGCAACTGCTGCTACCGGATTTGATCCACAGCCGCACGCTTGCCCACTGCTGATGCGTCCAACCGCCGTGCGCCGCATGGCGGGACGGCGACAAGCCAGTACAACGATCGCGAATCCACCACACAGACAGCCACGATGCTTGCTGTGCGATTCCCGATCGGCTCTCGATACATGGAGAAAGTATGGGCTTCATCCGGCAGTTTGGGTGCACTCGCTACGTCGGGCGTTGGGGCCGTGCTGCTTTCCGTACTCCCCTGCGTCCTCATGATGGGGCTATGCATGAAGATGATGCACCACGGTGATGACGGCAGTTGCGATACCGCGAATAAGACAATGAAGCCGCCTTCCCTACCAGTATTGCCAGCACCTGTGAACAACGCTGGGGGCTCACGAGTATGCGAGACGACATGCAGCCCCGCCACTCTGTCCGGGCAACAGGCTCCGACGCGACTGCCTGCACCCTCAACAAAACTCGTGGGACGATCGACATGAAAAGTTCTGAACACCTCAGTCGCCGGAGTTTTTTCGGCGCCACCGGCCTTGCGGCCGCGTCACTGATGACAGGGTTGCCATTGACGCGAGCCTGGGCCAGGCATTCGCAAAACGGTGCAGGCGTCGCCTTCGAACCGGACCTCGCCCTGGAACTCACTGCGCGCCCGCAAAACGTGGCGCTGCGCCCGGGATCTGCCACACCCGTCTGGTCCTACGACGCCAAGGTACTCAAGGGTGATGCAGCCAGTGTGCGAACGCACCCCCACAGTACCCTGGGCCCGACGCTCCATATGCGCCAAAGTCAGAAAGTACGCATCGATTTCGTGAATGAGCTCGATCAGCCCAACATCGTCAACTGGCACGGGCTGCACGTACCGGCTGACATGATGGGGCTGCCGCACTACGAAGTCGCACCCGGCAAACGCTACCGCTATGAATTTCAGGTGAATGACCGCGCAGGCACCTACTGGTACCACGCCATGGCGGCGGGCCACACGCCCGAGCAGGTGTACTTTGGCCTCGCAGGTCTGCTTATCGTGAGCGACGACGAAGAGGCCGCCCTCCCGCTGCCACGTGGCGAATATGACATTCCCATCGTCCTCCAGGATCGCACCTGGGGGCAGGATAACCAGTTGCATTATCTGGCAGGCACGGGCCCTGCGGCATCCCGCAAGCCGCAGACTGGCGACGGCTCGACCGGCCAGGGCGGCATGATGGGTGGCGGGATGATGCCCGGCGGCATGGGCAGCATGATGACACGCATGATGGGCTTCTTCGGCGACTCGATTTTCGTGAACGGCCGCCCGGCGCCACCCATAGAGCTTGCCACCCACGCTTATCGCCTGCGGGTTCTGAACGCCTCCAATGCCCGCACCTACAAGCTCGCCTGGAAGGACGGCCGCCTCCTCACCGTCATTGCAACCGACGGCGGCCTACTGCGCGAACCTGTGCACAAGTCCTACGTCATGCTCACTCCCGGTCAGCGCGTCGAGCTCTGGGCTGACTTTAGTGGCGACGCCGTGGGCAGCGACCTCAGCCTCATGAGCGAGTCCTTCAGCAGCATGATGAACATGGGCGACATGATGAGTGGCAGCGGCCTGATGGGGATGATGGGCGGCATGATGGGGGGCGGCAACAGGATGAGCATGTCTTCGCTTCCGGACGGTGCGGCCTTTCCCATTCTGACGGCGCACATTGCGCACAAGGTAGGCAACGATCTCAGGCTCCCGGCTCATCTGTCGAACTTCGAACGGCTGAGCGCGCAGGACGCCATCAATCAGCGCGACCCGAGATCCTTTCATGTCACGATGGGCCACATGCAATGGGGATTCAACGGCCGCAGCTTCAAGATGAACTCGGTCGCACCGGACGAAATCGTGCGGCTGGGGACGACCGAAGTCTGGGAATTCGTCAACAGCCCGATGATGGCGCACGCCATCCATCTGCATGGCTTGCAGTTCCAGGTGCTGGAGCGCACCGGCAGCCCGCGCAATGCGGGGGTCACCGACGGCTACGTGGACGAAGGCTGGCTCGACACCGTGCTCATCATGCCCGGGGAGCGGGTGAAGCTCATCATGCGCTTTGCCGACTTCACGGGCCTGTACGCCTACCAGTGCCACATGCTGGAGCATGCTGCCGCAGGTCTCATGCGTGACTACGAGGTGCAGGCCTCGCGCGTTTCCACTTGAGGTCGTCCGCATGAATTCACTGCTGCTTCTACAAGCTTTGCTGGCCGCGGGTGCTGGGCTGTTGCTCAACCTGACGCCATGCGTACTGCCCGCCGTGCCGCTCAAGGTGCGCGCGGTACTGCGCGAGGCTGGCGAGCGCCAGGCCGTGCGTCTCGCCTCTGCGGCGCTCTTTACTGCTGGATCGGTGCTCTTCTTTGGCGGCCTGGGACTCGCATCTCCGTGCATCAGCTCAAGATCGATGCAGGCGAACGCCTCGTCGTACGGGTTCAGGCCTGCAATGACCAAGGGATCTGCCTTGCGCCGGCGACGATCCCCGTGACCGAGGGTCAAACTTGACCGCGGCACCCGTACAACACCCTGAAAACAGAACCCCTGCCGGATGACGATAGGGGCCATATTCCGCGAATCATATCTTTCAACCGCTGTCCGAATCACCTCAAAAGGAGCACTGCATCATGCACACAATCAAGAAACTGGCATTGGGCCTGGTGCCGCGTCCAAGGCGTACGCAAGCTTCTGAATACCGTATCAGGAAAGCAGGCTGCACGAAACGTCATCGCTGGATCTGCGGCAGGCCCTGTTCAGTTGATGTGATCACGCCCCGGGAAGGTTACTGCTTTGTCGCAGGTTCTTGAACCTTGTCTGCATATTTGGCCGGTGGGCAGCAGCACTGCAACAGCGATAGCAATCCACAGAGGTAAGAGCACAGATACGCGTTTGGACTTCATCATGAGCAACACCCTCCTTCTTGGATGGACGGGCACGGCACCGACCCGTACGAGCAGAACACGCAGCAGTCTCCCGGCTTTGGTTTCAGCAACGTCTTGCATTGCCCACACTCATAAAAAAACTGGCAGGTATCCACCGGCATGGTCTCCCGCTGCATATGACCACAGTGGGGGCAGGTAACGACAGATTCAAAGATGATCGGAACTTCCATGGCTATTCAATGGGGAGAAACCATCCATGAGGCGTTAGCATCGGCGACCGAAATCTCAGCATCGGCGCGCAACCCCAATGGCAACGCCCGCAGCCTAGTCCTTGACACAATGGGAAGGTCAACTCACCTTCACCTTGCCCGCCATCCCGGCTTCCATATGGCCAGGAACCAGGCACGCAAAATCCACCGCACCGGGTTTGTCGAACGTCCATACCAGCCCGCCGATCTTGCCAGCTGCGAGCATGATCATATTGGGCTCGGTGTGCTTCATCCCTGACATCTTCTGCATTTCGGCAGCATGCGCCTTTAGGTCTGCCATGGTGCCGATCACCATTTCATGCGGGATCTTCCCAGTGTTCTTCACAAAGAAACGGATGGTCTCGCCCACTTTCACCGGGATTTCACTCGGTGTGAATCGCATGGAATCATCCATCGTAATTTCGATCGTGCGGGTGACCTTTGTGGGATCGCCGGGTCGCCCGATGGCAGAATCCGCTGCCGACATGGTGGACATGTCATGCCCCGGCATACCGTGAGCGGGCGCTTCATGCCCGCCCGAGTGCCCACCAGTTGCCCAGGCAAAGGCCGGCAGGACGCTAAGCACCAGGATGGTCAAGGGTTTTTTCAGCACGAAATTTCTCCTGAAAACTTGGTTGAATGAGCGGCCAACGGCTCCTGGTGTCTGATGCAGGTCTACACTTCGAACAAGCGCGACTCTTCACATAATATTCCACGCGTTTCCGGTATGATCGACATCCGAAATCTTGGTGAAGTTATCGACCAAGCTGCAGGGTATGTCACAAAACCCAGCTTGCTAGATTTGGGCCTCTTCGCTCATGCGGACACTGCAGCATGCAAGGTCTGCCAAATCGGCGTGTCGGTCGTTCTCCGCTTGGCCAGCTTGATCCAGAATATCGGCCCGAGATCCAGTAAATGTCGCCGACCGCCAGCAGGTGTACCCGCTGGTTCAGCGGGACACCACGCCTGCGCGTTCGCGCTGACTTCACAGGCCGTATCGCAACACATCGTGTGCGAGAGAACCGACTTGGTCATCCCAGAAACGACCGATCAGTGAGTGAAGCTCTCAATCAGGTCAGAAGTTTCCCACAACACTGGACCGGCAAAGCGGGCTACTTGTGTTCAGTCAGTCGAAGTCGAATATTTCACCCCACAGCGACTTCTTCCGGCGACCCTGAGGGTAGCGGTCACGGTCACCGTGATACTGGGGTGCCTGCTGCGATTGCGGCCGTGCCTGAGACACCGTCTGCTGCGCCGCAGGCATTTCGCCGACGCTGCGTTCGATGAGCTTATCGAGCTCTCCTCGATCCAGCCAGACCCCGCGGCATTGCGGGCAATAGTCGATTTCGATGTTCTGGCGCGAAGACATGACAAGATTCACGTCGGGGCAGACTGGGCATTTCATGTTCGGTTGCTCCGTGTTGACTAAGTGGTTGAGACACGCCGGGATGGCATTGGTTCCCGGCCTGCACGCCTGGCACCATGCGCCGACAGAAAGAACCGGGGGATTCGCAAGGGGCCTGCTGAATCAGGTGTCCCGCCGCACTGAAGCGGTCGCTTGACGGGCCCGCGCTCTGTGCGCCAAAAGGCTGCCCGGGATCACAACCAGCAGCACGCCCAGCACTTCAGCGCATACCTTGACGAAGGTAGAGGGCTCGCCCAGGTAGCGGACAAAAATGACGTCGGTCACCAGCATGCCGCCCGCGATCCAGCCCAGCAAGCCGGCCCCCAATATCACGACCAGAGGGAAGCGGTCGATGACCTTCAGCACCAGGGTACTGCCCCAGATGATGATGGGCACGCTGAGTATCAGGCCGAACACGACCAGACCGATCTGGTGATCCGAATGCGCGCCCTGCGCCGCTCCAGCGATGGCGATGACATTATCCAGACTCATGACGAGGTCGGCGACGAGAATCGTGCGTACGGCGGCCGCAACTGATGCCCCGCCGGCCACATTCGCATGTGCACCATCTTCCGGCAGAAGCAGCTTGATGCCAATCCAAAGCAGCAGCAGCGCACCCACCACCTTCAGGAACGGAACAGCCAGTAGCGTCAAAGCAAAAGCGACCAAGACCACCCGCAGGCCTACGGCACCTGCCGTGCCCCAGAGGATGCCCTGCATGCGGCGACGCTTCTCCAGGTTACGGCATGCCAGTGCGATGACCACCGCATTGTCGCCACCCAGCAGAATGTCGATAAGAACGATCTGAAATACGGCAGCCCAACTGAGCGTTTGCAGGAGTTCAAGCATAAGGAATCAGAGATTTATCGTTAGCGAAGCGAGAACAGTTGCCAAGGCCAACCTCAGCAGTGAAATCTTGATCAACATCCTGAATTCCCGCGTTTCTGCCGTGGGTATTTTCGCACGGTAATTGCCGACTCGGCATCGGACATGTAACAAGTCGACCTCTGAATGGTGACACCGGCCGGCAGCTAGCGCACGGCGGACACCTTCCTTCTCACCAAAAAATTTTTATCGTATTAAACATGTATATGATATGATTGACACAGATGTGTAAGAGAGGTGCATATAAGACTTCATGCGCATTGGCCAGCACCCCACGCACATCACCCAATAGTCAACACATCAAGGAGCAAGGGATGATCCACTTTGTATTGCATGACGCCAATGATTGCGTCGCAGTGGCAGTGATCGAGGGGATCGAGGCGGGCAAGAACATGACCGCCTGGATCATGGATGACGACAAAATGATGAAACTCGATGTCACCCAGCCGATCCCCATCGGCCATAAGGTGGCTCTCAAAGACATGGCGGTAGGCGACACCGTGATGAAGTACGGCGTTGATATCGGCAAGGTGGTAGCCCCCATCAAAAAAGGCGAGCACGCCCACGTCCACAACATCAAGACCAAACGCTGGTAAGACGGCCCAAACGTCTCGGCACGCAGACCGCTGTCTCTGGGCCCTGGCTCGCCAGCGCTGCCCGCGCGCCCACCCTACCTATTTTCAGAACGGAGCAACAACCCCATGCTGAGTAAAGATTCCACCTTCTTCGGTTACCGGCGTGCCAACGGCCGGGTCGGCGTACGCAATCACGTCATCATCTTGCCGCTCGACGATCTCTCCAATGCTGCCTGCGAAGCCGTTGCCCACAACATCAAGGGCTCCCTGGTCATCAACCATCCTTATGGCCGGCTGCAGTTTGGCGCCGATCTCGAGCTGTACTTCCGCACGCTTATCGGGGCGGGTTCCAACCCCAACGTGGCCGCTGTGGTGGTTATTGGCATCGAAAACGGCTGGACGCAAAAGATTGTCGAAGGCATTGCTGCCACGGGCAAGCCGGTCACCGGCTTTGGCATCGAACGCCACGGAGACCACGAAACCATCATGAAAGCCTCTAAAGTTGCGCGCGAATACGTGCAGTGGGCCTCCGAGATCAAACGTGAAGAATGCAAGATCAGCGAATTATGGGTGTCCACCAAGTGCGGCGAGAGCGACACCACCTCCGGTTGCGGCTCCAACCCCACCGTTGGCAACGTCTTCGACAAGCTGCATGGGCTGGGTGCCACCTTGGTATTTGGTGAAACCACCGAGCTTACCGGTGGCGAAAACTTCGTGGCGGATCGCTGCATTAACGACGATGTTCGTAAGCGCTTTCAGTTCATGTTCGACCGTTACCAAGAGATTATTGATCGCAACAAAACCTCGGATCTGTCAGATTCACAGCCCACCAAAGGCAATATCGAAGGAGGCCTCACGACGATCGAAGAAAAGGCCATGGGCAATATCCAGAAAATCGGCAAGAAATGCACGGTGGATGGTGTGCTCGATAAGGCGGAAACACCCTCGCACCCGGGGCTTTGGTTCATGGATTCGTCCTCAGCCGCGGCCGAGATGGTTACCCTCTGCGCAGCCTCGGGCTACGTTGTGCACTTCTTTCCCACGGGCCAGGGCAATATCATCGGCAACCCAATTTTGCCGGTGATCAAGCTCACAGCCAATCCACGCACGGCACGCACCATGAGCGAGCATATCGATTTTGACTGCTCACCCTTGCTGCAACGTGAAATGAATCTCGACGAAGCAGGCGACCAGCTGATCGACATCATGCTGCGCACCGCCAACGGACGGCTCACCAATGCCGAAACGCTGGGCCACAACGAGTTCGTGATCACGCGTCTGTATGAAAGCGCATGACGCCAGGCCAGTCGGCCAGTAACTGTGCGCGGTGCTGCAATCATGCAGCACCAGTGCGACACACCTCACAGGTCTCGCCCGACGATGCAGCAGCGCCAAGCCCCGAACCGGCATCCAACACACTCCCATTGGATGCCGGTTTTTGCTGCAGAATGCTGGTTTTATATGGATAATGGGCGCCATGATGGATACTCCAGACACCACACTGCCTCAACTATCCCCCACCGGCACGCCCCTCTATGCGCAAGTCAAGCATGCTGTCCTGAACACACTGGCCAGCGGTGAATGGAAGCAGGGCGAAGCCATCCCATCCGAGAAAGTACTATCAGACCGCTTTCGGGTCTCGATTGGCACCTTGCGCAAGGCGATTGGTGAACTGGTCGCCGAGAATATCCTGGTGCGCCACCAGGGCCGCGGTACTTTTGTAGCCATCCACACGCGCAATCAGCATTTCTTCAAGTTTTTCAGAGTAGTCGCGCATGACGGCACCAAGGCCTATCCCACTACGCAACTGCATCGGTTTCGACACCTGCGCGCCAATAAAGAGGCACGCGAGAAGTTGCAGCTGGGTGCCGGCAGCTACGTCTTCGAGTTTCTAAATATCCTCAGCCTTGAGGGCCAAAAAACCATTATCGACGTGATCACGGTGCCCGAAACCTTGTTTCGCGGGCTCACGGCCGAGCAGTTGCACACACGACAAAGCACGCTGTACAGCTTTTACCAGAATGTATACGGCATCAACGTCATCGCGGCTACCGAACATCTGCGCATCGTAACGGCTTCGCAAGAATTTGCCGACTTGCTGGGTCTCAGCCTGCCACATCCGCTGCTGCAAATTCGTCGGGTGGCATATTCCTATAATGGCCAGCCCATCGAATGGCGGCTCTCGCACGTGAATACAGATGCCCACGATTACGTCGGACTCGATCACGAATCCCACACATAGTCGGACGCCATCAGCCACCTGCTGGCCATTTTGGGTATCTACGGTACAGTGGAATGAGGGCTCAGGGGGTTACTAGTGGAAGCCCCGATGTCCCCCTGACCACCAAGTCGGCATCCAGCTCAGTATGATCCGACGGCGCCAAACCCTCGAGACGATTAACGAGATAGTCTGCTGCCAAGCGGCCCATTGCAGCGGATGGCACACGAACGGTTGTCAGCGCAGGTACCAGGTTGCCCGAAATGGGCAGATCATCAAAACCCACAATAGACAATTGCGCCGGCACATGCAGACCCAGCGCTTGCGATTCAAACAACGCACCCATGGCCAGAATATCGTTGCCGCAAATCAGCGCACTGGGGGGATTGGGCAATTGCCAAAGATGCCGCAGGGCTTCGCGGCCTTGCCGGATATCATAAGGGCGCTCCAGAAAATATTCGGGCGGGATCTCTAGCCCACGTTGAGCCATTGCCTCTTGTACGCCACGAATCCGCATACTAACCCGATCATTATTCCGGTTCATACCGGCCAACAAGCCAATGCGCCGATGCCCTAGATCGAGTAAATAATCAGTGAGCCGGTATGCAACGGCACGGTTGTCAAACCCAATGCTGGGGTGTTCTGAGTCGGGAGAGTATGACCAGGTCGTGACATAAGGCAAACCCCTATTCTGAAGCAGATGATAGAGTTCTGGCGAGTGAGCACTACCGACCAGCATGAGCCCGGCAACACCATGCACAGTGAGCGCCCGTGTTTCACGCAACTCTTCGTGTTGGTCATAATTGAACGATGCCACTAACAAAGAGAAGTTTTGCTCTGCCAGACGCCGTTGCAGGGCGTTGATACAGCTTGCAAAAATCGCATTATCCAGGGTGGGGACGACTGCGCCGATAGTGCGCTGGTGGCCGGAAGCCAAGGCACGGGCAGCACCATCAGG
This sequence comes from Castellaniella sp., assembly GCF_049651205.1. Taxonomy (GTDB): domain Bacteria; phylum Pseudomonadota; class Gammaproteobacteria; order Burkholderiales; family Burkholderiaceae_B; genus Castellaniella. The sequence goes on along the minus strand of NZ_JBASBR010000018.1, from coordinate 102,318 downwards.
CAGGTAACCAAGTTGGTCGATAGCGGCGGTAACCCGCTGCAAGGTTTCACGTCGTACCGTATCGGGCGCGTTGAGTACTCGCGATACCGAGGCCGTTGAAACACCCGCCAAACGGGCCACGTCAGCGAGCATGGGCTGACCTTTGCCTGATGAATGTCTTTTGCCACGTCCAGACACGGGCTTGACTACTATTTCTGGCATATAGGAAATACCTTAGACAAAGATATCTTTATCAAAAACCATAAGCTCAAATCAAAGCTCCCAAATCCTATAAAACGGCTCGGAGGCAAAGGCTCCGAGCCGTATCGGCAGGCACAGTGCTGATGAGGGAAACCCGACAGGCCCTAGACTTTAGCCTCCCATGCCGCTGCACTTCCCATCAGCTACATACTGGGCAAATGAGGGATCGATATAAGAGCCAATTTCATTAACCGTTGGTGCGTGGCTAATTATACCGAGCCCTTCTCCCCACTTGGCCGCGTCGTAAATGTTATTAGGCAGATCCCCCAGCCATTCGCTCGTGACCACATCCTTAGGAGGAATTATGGAATCTTTCGGCAATGCAGCTTTTACACCCTCTTCAGATATCCCCACCCGTTTTGCCATTACAGACAAAGCCTTGGGATATTCATTTAGCATATCTTTCTGTGCCGATGCTGTCGTACATATAAATTCCTGAAGTTCCTTTCTGTTATCTTTGATAAATCGGTCTGAAAAGATGTAAAGTTGGAATCCTTTCGGAATACCGCCCTTACCACTTTCAGCTAATATATGCCCACCAGATGCAACCATCTGATTCCAAAATGGTGGCCAAATAAAGGCCCCATCAATTTGCTTGGTTTCAAATGCGGTTGCAGTTGACTGCGACTCCAGATTTACCTTGACAATATCAGACTCGGTAAGATTATTCATGGACAAATATTTTGCCAACATGTAATCAGTCAAAGAGCCAGTGACTGTCCCAATCTTTTTACCCTTTAAGTCCTGTGCGGTTTTAATACCTGGCGAAACAACAAATACATCTGGCTCAACAATATCCATCCAGACAATCTTCAATTTTAATTTCTTGCTGATGCCAATTGCTGTCGGCAGCAAACTAACATTGGTAAGACCCGCCAAAGTACCATTTATCATCAATGGAAACGCTGCAGCACTTGAATCAATAATCGTAAACTTAATATTGTCCTTATATCGATCAAGCCCTAATCCGTACTGGATGGGAGAAGGTTGAAGAAAAGCGCCAACCGTAAACTCTTTATCTTTTGCTTGACTGTTGCTGGCATACCCAGTGATCATCGCCAACGCAGAAACCAGAAGAATAGGCGAAACCAGCTTCCTCAGGTAATAGGGTCGAAGTATATTCCGCATAATCATCACCATTCCTTGAAATAATAGATCTTACAGAAAATTACGTGAACATCATGTTTACCGATAATAGTATTTATATATTATCAATCGATTTTTCAGTCTCTTGAATTGCATCCAGCAAAACGTCAGACACAGTCTTTATATCCTCCCTAGATATAATTAGAGGCGGCGCAATCGCAATGATATTACCCATAATTGGGCGAACAATCACCCCTCTTTCATACGCCTTTTGATATACCAGATTTGCCACCTGCGACGATGGACTTGGCCGCAGTTGAACACCAGCCAGGAGACCAAGCCCACTGCGAACTTCGGATACAAGGTTGGTCTTTTTCACCAAAACTGAAAGCGAATCGTGCAAGAATTGCCCTTCCGTGGCAGAGCGATCAACGAGACCTTCTCTTTCAATAATCTCTATATTCGCAAGTGCAGCAGCACAAGCGGTCGGGTGCCCTGAATATGTGTTTCCATGGAGAAATGCTCTATCGGCGTCGGAAGAACTCTTGAACGGTTCAAAGACCTTATCAGAAACCGCTACTGCACCCAACGGCAAATATCCGGAAGTAATCCCTTTCGCCATCAACATAAGATCAGGGACAACACCCCAGTTCTGGATGCCAAACCAACGGCCCGTACGCCCAAAGCCGCAGATCACTTCATCAGCAACGAACAGGATTCCGTGCTTGTCGCAAATCTCGCGTATCCGGACAAAGTAGTCATCGGGCGGAGCGATGACACCACCGGCCCCCATGATCGGCTCTGCAAAAAAGGCTGCAATGGTTTCAGGGCCTTCAAATGCAATCAGTTCCTCGAATGCCTCTACAGAGGAATGCTCTACGTGACAAAACCCAGGCGCCAGCGGCTCAAACATCCTCCTGTTTGCGGTAATGCCAGCGACAGACAACGCCCCCAGTGTTACCCCATGATAGGCACGCCGTCGGCCAATGATCTTATAGCGGGAGCTTTGACCCTTTAGCCTGAAATGCTGTCGCACGATCTTTATGGCCGTCTCTGCCGCCTCTGATCCACTGGTAGTGAAAAAGATCCTATCCAGATCGCCTGGGGTCAGCTGCGCAATCCGCTCGGAAAGCTCGGCAGCAGGAATATTTATACTGTCTACAAAAATAGAGTAGGCAGGCAGAAGCCGCATCTGTTTTGCTGTCGCCTCGACGATCTCCTCTCTGCCATAGCCAACCATCATGTACCATAGGCTCGCCAGGGCATCGATATATTTCTTGCCTGATTCGTCATAGATATGGCTGCCTTCTCCACGAACCCAGGTGTGCTGATTTCCGACAGTATTCCCCATATTTGAAAAAGGATTCCAAAGATGGGCACTTGCCATTAATTTTGAGTCATTCATAATTCACCAGTATATTTTCAAAAAAATAAATAATAAGTATTTATAAATTTAAAAAATCGCAATCTCCTAATCAACTACGCCAGATCACCTTAATAGAGATCTGATACGCCCTCTTAGTTCCACAAAAGTAGGGTCCAAAATCAACTCACTTTCTCGTGGCCGTACAAATGGTGAATTGATGATTTCTACAATTCTTGCAGGTCGCCCTTTTAGAATGACGACTCTATCCGACAGCAACAGGGCTTCTTCGATATCATGCGTCACAAAAAATACTGTTGACTGGTGGTTCTCCCAAACCCTTAACAACAAATCCTGCATAGACTGACGTGTTTGTGCATCAAGCGCTGCAAACGGTTCATCCATCAGGAGAACCGGGGCTTTTATAGCCAAAGTGCGCGCTAAAGCTACGCGATGCTGCATGCCTCCGGATAATTCATGCGGCAAATTGTTCTCATACCCGGCTAAGCCAACCTCACGCAATAATTCAACTGCCTGGCGATAAGAAGTCTCTTTGTCAAAGCCCAACGCAGTAGGGCCAAACAGAACATTTTTCAGTGCAGTAAACCAAGGGAACAATGCGGGCTTCTGAAGAACCATTGCTCGATCGGGCCCTGGAGCAGTAATCGGCTCTCCTGAGACTAAAACTTCACCAGATGTACAAGGCAGGAAGCCGGCGATAATATTCAGCAGTGTGGACTTGCCACAGCCGGAAGTGCCCATTACTGAAACAAATTCCCGCTTGGCAATATCAAAATTAATATCTTCGAAGATTCGCGTCCTCTCTGAGTGTTCACTCACGTATTCGTAAGTAACATCCTTTATCTCCAGACTTGGGCCTTGATCTCTCTTGTACGTTTCCGACATATTCTGTGCTTTCATCACTGGCACCATCCCTTATGATTCATACCCTGAGTGTCCATTTCCACATTCTCTAGCGATAACTAGCCAAGGATCAGGATTCCTCACATCCTTGGACGCCAGAACCCTGATCAGAAGATGGCTAATCAGTATTTAGCCTTTGCCCTTCCACGGAACCAACTTATGTTCGATTATTCTTATAATTCGATCAATGATATATGCCGCAATTCCAATCATGATGATCCCCACAAATATAGTGGCGGTATCAAGAAATCTGCCAGCTTTCATGATCATGAATCCAAGCCCTTGACTTGCAGCCAGAAGTTCAGCCGCTACGAGCGTGGTCCAGACAATAGCCGACGCGACCCGCATCGCAACAAAGATCTCGGGAAGCACTGAAGGGATGGTGACAGCACGCAGCATGAATGAACGTGACGCACCAAGCGTCAATGCGGTACGCTTTAATGAAACATCAACTCTTAAAATTGCCGCAGTCGTGGATATCGCAAAGATTGGAAATGCAGCGAAAAACAGCAATACAATTTTTGATGTCTCTCCGATCCCAAACCAAACCAGGACCAACGGAGCAAATGCGAGCGGTGGAATAGCACGGCCGGCCTCAAGAAGTGGATCAAGGGCAAATAAAATATAACGGCTATTCGCCATCGCAATGCCGATTGTTACCCCGACAACCAACCCAAGACCCCACCCTGCAAGCACTCTCATCACACTTATCGACAAGTTCAGCCATAAGCTCTGTTCCCCCGAGGTTGTTACTGCGAGGACCAGGAATTTGTCAATTACCTGCCCCGGTGTCGGCAGGATGATCTCTGAATCCACTATCCATTTTGCAGCGACCCACCACAGCAACACAGCGAACAATACCGCGGTAATTGAGATCATCACGTTGATAAATTTTCGATTAGAAGCCTTGCGTTTGATCTTTGTCTTCGTTGCGCCGACATCCTGTCGATTTTCAGGTGAATAGACATTATCAGCTGGAGGATTGGTTCTAGTCATCATATGGATCTTTTATCAATGAATAATAAATGCGTAGATTTCGATTCTACTTTCCATGATTTCAACGGATTTAGAGATTTCCAATAGATCAGCTTTTCTCTCAAAATCGTTGCGCTATATATTGAATCTCCTGGAATTCTTCAAGACCTTGCCTGCCCCCCTCTCTGCCCAGACCCGATTGCTTTGTTCCCCCCATAGGGATGAATGCGGTTGTGGGCGAAGGGTCATTTACCCCCAAGATGCCAGTATCGATTTGTTTGGAAAGGCGCCATATCCGCCCTTGATCGTTGGTCATGGCATAACTGGCTAGCCCCAATTCTGACGAATTGGCTTTCATGATCGCTTCGTCCTCGTCGTCAAACGATACAAGCGAGGCCACGGGACCGAATATTTCTTCTCTATTCAGTGCGCAATCATCAGGAACATCCACAAAAATGGCGGGTGCACAAAAACTGCCTTCTTCAGGAAGTATGAAATTGCGCGTCAATTGACGTGCGCCCTTGCCCAAGGCTTCAGTTACCATAGACATGACCGCATCAACTCGATGTGTATCAATGCAGGGGCCAAGGTCTGGCTCTGGGTCGGCCACACCGCTACCAAGTGTCATCTCATCAACTCGCTTGGCGAGGCGCGTGGAAAATTCTTCGAAAATCTCGCGCTGGACAATAAATTTATTGGCAGCAATACAAGATTGACCATTATTTCTGAACTTGGCGATCATCGCAGTTGTCACTGCCAGATCGATATCGGCATCATTAAAGACGATAAATGGTGCAGAACCACCCAATTCCATCAGCGGCCGCACAATTCTGTTAGAAGCGGTTTTCAAAATGCTTCGGCCAACTTCGGTGGAGCCCGTGAAACTCACAACCCGCACTGCCGGATGATCCAGGTACGCGTGGGTAATTTCATCTGCCGGCCCATGAACCAGATTTAAGACCCCCGCTGGCAGCCCTGCTCGTTGCAGCGCGCGATACATCATGACGACAGCTAAAGGGGCCTTTTCAGATGCCCGGGCAACAACTGTGCAGCCAGCTGCCAGCGCGGGCGCTATTTTCCGGGCTTGGATCGAGATCGGAAAATTCCATGGTGTCAGGCAAGCAGCAACACCCGCTGGTTTGGCAACAGACAAATGACGGCGGCCGTCTTGTTCGTTGGGATACAGAAACCCGATTGGCCGCCTGGCTTCCTCTGCAAACCAGCGGAAATATTCCACTGCCCCCTGCACTTCACCGATCGATTCGGAGATACGTTTGCCCGCCTCTAGCGCCAGTGTGTGTGCAATTTCTTTGGTATCTTTCGCCAGCTCTGACGCCCCAGCCAGCAAATGATCCGCTCTTTGCCGCGGTGAGATATTGGACCAATGTTTGAACGCAGCTTCAGCAGCATCACAGGCCTGCGCTGCCATATTTGCATTCCCGTAGTCAATTTGACCAACAACGGCGCCGTTTGCAGGATCATGAATATCCAGCTTATTGCTGGTTCCCAACCATTTCCCATCCACCAAATTTGTTTCTCGCATATTACTCACGCTATTACCCTTTAATGTGACGCTGGACTATTTTGAGTGATCTACAGCAACCAATAATTTGATGGAAATTCTTGATATGGTTCCGATTTATATTGGCTTTCCAGGAATTGCGTACCGCGATCTGCGGCAAAGCACATGGACTTGTCTCCTGTCAGGCTTTACTTTGGCATGTAAGCGCTTACAGTTTATTTTTCTCTAGTTGATCAAAGTCCGAGAGAATTGTCAAGAGGTGACGAAAGGCGCGAGAAATTAAAGGTGTGCGTGAATCAAGCCTGCTTCGCGAATACCAGTTCCGATCGCAGCCGCCCACACATGTTAGCGGCTGCCTGAGCGCGTCCCGCCTTACGCTGCCAGGGTGCCACGCAAAGCCGGATAGTCGGTGTAGCCATGGGCTCCACCGCCAAAAAAGGTGTCTCGATCGGCTGCATTCATGGGGTCTCCCGCCTTTAGCCTGGCGACGAAATCCGGGTTTGCAAGCACAAATTGTCCGTAGGACTCTAGATCGGCCAACCCGGTACCTACATCGGTACCGATGTGGTCGCGGGGGCGTCCCGCGCGGTTCAGGATCAGGGGTGCTTGCCATAAATTACGCAGCGCTTCCAATAAAGTTTCGTCACCCTGGTGCGCAATGTGCAGATAGGCAAGGCCCAACTGCTTGAGTTCGCCGACGAGTGATCGGTAGAGGCTGGGCCCATCGGGGCCTTCGTCGATTCCCCACAGATTCATACCGGGAGACAGACGAATGGCCGTGCGATCAGCGCCAATTTCCTCGGCAACCGCGCCGACAACTTCCAGGGCAAACCGGGTACGGTTCTGGATCGACCCACCATACTGGTCAGTACGGGTATTGGCGCTGGGTGCGAGAAACTGATGCACCAGATAAGCGTTGGCACCATGGATTTCGACACCGTCGGCTCCAGCTTCAATGGCGCAGCGTGCGGCATGGCGGAAGTCGCGAACAACCTGATGGATATCATCGATACTAAGCTGGCGCGGCGCAGGGATAGGCTGCATGCCCTGGCGCGTGAATAACGATGCACCCGGTGCTATAGCCGAGGGCGCAGTGGCCTGTCGGTGATGCGGCGTGTTGTCCGGGTGCGACATGCGCCCGGCGTGCATAAGTTGCATGAAGATGTGGCCACCTTCTTCATGCACGGTGCTTGTGACCTGGCGCCAACCGGCGACATGCGCCTCGGTATAAATACCTGGTGTAGTCAGATACCCCTGCCCATCCTCTGACGGCTGGGTTCCTTCGGTAATGATGAGCCCCAGGCTGGCACGCTGCGCGTAGTATTTTGCAGCGAGCTCACCTGGCGTACCGTCAAGCTCAGCACGCGAACGGGTCATGGGCGCCATGGCCAGGCGGTTAGGCAGCACGAGGCGCCCAACTCGAATGGGAGTAAGTAGTGCTTGGTTCATGATAATTTCCTTTCTATTTGATATCCTGTTTGACTGACCGGTACTCAAGTGTGCAGAGGCATCAGACAAGGCACGCCGTTACGCACCCCATCCCCCGCCAATCGCACGAATAAGCTCGACCACCGTCTGGGCCCGTTCGCCATCAAGCTGTACCGCTGCACGCCGCTGCTGCAACACCACGCGATCCGCGTCAATCACATCCAGATAGCTTACTGAGCCCTCGCGATACTGAATCTGCGACAGGCGGGCCGCCCGGGCGGCCGATTGCACTGCGGCATCCTGCACATCGGTTTGTTGCCCCAAAACACGCAGGCTCGACAAGCCATCCTCTACGTCCCGAAACGCACCCAGTACCGTCTGGCGATACGCCGCAACATCCTCTTCATAGCGAGCACGTGCAAGATCCACACCCGCCTGTCGCTGGCCACCATCAAAGATCGGCAAGGACAGCATCGTGCCAACCAGCGGCCCCAGCAGGAATGTCCGGCTGGACCATTGAAGCAAATCTCCAAGCTCGGAGGACTCATATCCCATCGCACCCGTCAGGCTCAATCGCGGGAAAAATGCGGCACGCGCCGCGCCGATACGCGCATTGGCTGCCGCCATGGCCCGCTCGGCTGCTGCAATGTCTGGACGGCGCTCGAGCAAAGACGAAGGCAGTCCGGCAGGGATTCCCACCGCCACACGTTCCAGCATATGGGCCGGCAAGGCAAATTCGGCGGGTGTCTTGCCCAACAACACGGCCAAGGCGTGCTCGGCGATCGAGCGCTGACGTGTAATCCCCAGAGACTGCGCCTGGGTTGTCGCCAGTTCGGATTTGGCACGTGCCACATCCAGCTCGCTGATATCGCCCTGCGCATAGCGGCGCTCCACCAGATCCAGGGTCTTGCCACGCAACTCAACGGTGCTGCGATAGAGTGCCTGTTCAGTATCCAGCCGGCGAATCAGGAAATACGCCTGCGCGACGTCTGCTTGTAAAGCAAGCTGCACAGATCGGAACAAGGCCTCTCTTTGTTGTGTATCGGCCGTGGCCGCATCAACCGTGGAGGCAATCCGTCCAAACAGATCGACTTCGTAGGAAATGCCCGCCTGTGCGCGCCACAAGGTAAGCGGCGGATTAGGTGCCTCTGCAGACAAACCCCGGGAGGCGTTTGAAGCCCGTTGACGGCTTGCCCCAAAGCCAGCATCCACCCGAGGCATCCACTCGGCGCTTGCCCCTTTCTGCAAGGCACGCGCCTGGGTGACGCGGGCGGCAGCCGCCTTCAAGTCTTGATTGGCCTCCATGGCTTGCGCTTGCAAAGCATTCAGCTCGGCATCGTTGAATATTTCCCACCATCGGCCGCGCGTCATCGCATCCGAGGGCTGTGCCGCCTTCCAGCGTTGGGCAGCCTCGGGCGAAAGCGTAGCCTCTTTGAATGCAGCAGGCACCTTGACGGATGGTCGCTCATAATCCGGCCCCACCGCGCAGCCTGCCAGCAACGCGGCCAAAAACACGGGCCCAAGAACAGTTCGTAAATATGTTGTCATGGAAATTCTCGATTACTCTGCATGGATAGCCAGCGTGGGCGCCTCATGCGCCGAGGCCGAATGCAGGCTGCGACGCCCCAGCGAGCGCAGCAAGACATAAAACACCGGTGTCAGGAACAAGCCGAACAAAGTGACACCCAGCATGCCGAAGAACACGGCAATCCCCATCGCATGGCGCATCTCGGCGCCGGCGCCCACCGACGTCACCAGGGGCACAACACCCATGATGAATGCAATGGATGTCATCAGAATGGGGCGCAAACGCAGGCGGCTTGCTTCAATGGCTGCCTTGATGGTTGGCACGCCCTGCAATTCCAGTTCACGTGCAAATTCCACAATCAGGATGGCGTTCTTGCAGGCAAGGCCAACCAACACCATCAGGCCGATCTGCGTAAAGATATTGTTGTCGCCCCCGGTCAGCCACACGCCGGTCAGGGCCGCAAGAATGCCCATAGGCACGATCAGGATAACCGCCAAGGGAAGCGTCAGGCTCTCATACAAGGCCGCCAGCACCAGAAACACCAGCAGCACACTGATGGGAAACACCCAGAGGCCCGAATTGCCCGCAATAATTTGCTGATAAGTCAGATCGGTCCACTCGAACTTCACGCCGGCGGGCAAGGTGGTTGCCGCAATACGTTCGGCGGCAGCCTGCGCCTGATCCGACGAATACCCCGGCGCCGGCCCGCTGTTGATGTCGGCGGCGGTATACCCGTTGTAGCGCACCACCATCTCGGGCCCAAAGCTGGGTGTCACCTCGACCAGCGACGACAGCGGCACCATCTCGCCCGAACGGCTGCGCGTCTTGAGATGCAGGATATCTTCGGGACGAGACCGGTACTGCGCATCCGCCTGCGCCCTAACCTGATACACACGCCCAAACCGGTTGAAGTCATTGACATACAACGACCCCAGATAAATCTGCATGGTGTCGAACACATCCGTAATCGGCACACCCAGCTGTTTGGCCTTGGTACGATCCAGATCCACATCCAGCTGCGGCACATTGATCTGATAGCTGGAAAAGGATGGTCCCAGCTCAGGCGTCTGGCGGGCCTTGGCGAGAAACGCCTGCGCAGCCTTATCCAGCTGTGCGTAGCCTACCCCGGCACGATCCTCGATCTGCAGCTTGAAGCCACCGACCGTGCCCAGGCCCATGACCGGCGGCGGTGGAAAGACGGCAATGAATGCGTCCTTGATTCCCGAGAATTGCTGGTTCAGGCTGGCCGCGATGGCATTGGCCGACAGCGCGGCATCGCGACGATCCGCAAATGGCGCAAGGGTCACGAAGACAATCCCTGCGCTTGAACTATTGGTAAAGCCGTTGATGGACAGGCCCGGGAATGCAATGGCATTTTCCACACCGGGTTGCTTCAGGGCAATGTCGCCCATGTCACGAATCACCTTTTCGGTGCGATCCAGGGACGCACCGTTGGGCAGCTGAGCAAAGCCAATGAGGTACTGCTTGTCCTGGGCCGGCACAAATCCCCCAGGCACGAGATACGAAATTCCGATTGTCAGCGCCAGCAAGACGGCATAGACCCCCATGAAAGATGCCTTGCGGGAAACCACACCCGATACTCCGCCGGCATAGCGATCGGAGGCACGGCCAAAGAAACGATTAAACCGCCTGAAAAAGCCGCCCAGAAACCGGTTCATGGTGCGCGTCAGCCAATCGGGTGCCTCGCCGTGTCCCTTGAGAAGCAAGGCGGCCAGCGCAGGCGAAAGCGTGAGCGAATTGAACGCCGAAATCACCGTCGAGATGGCGATGGTCATGGCAAACTGCTTGAAGAACTGGCCGCTTAAGCCCGTCATGAAAGCCAGGGGCACGAAGACGGCCACCAGCGTCAAGGCGATTGCGATGATGGGGCCACTGACCTCGCGCATGGCGCGATAAGTGGCGTCACGTGCAGACAGGCCCTCGGCGATATTGCGCTCGACGTTCTCGACCACCACGATCGCGTCGTCAACCACAATGCCAATGGCAAGCACCAGACCGAAGAGCGACAAGGCATTGATGGTGTAGCCAAACGCCAGCATCAGCGAGAAAGTACCCACGATGGAAACCGGCACTGCCAGGAGCGGAATAATCGATGCGCGCCAGGTTTGCAGAAAAATGATCACCACCAATACCACTAGGGCGATTGCCTCTAGCAGGGTATGGATGACTGCCTTGATACTCGAGCGCACAAACTGCGTGGGGTCGTAAACGATGTTGCTTTTGATCGATGAAGGAAAATCAGCCGACAGCTCCTTCATGGCGACGCGCACCTGATCCGACACGGCCAGCGCATTGGCACCCGGCGACTGCATGATGGCCATCCCCACTGCAGGCTTATTGTCCAGCAGAGAACGCAAACTGTATTGGGCCGCATCAAGCTCTACACGTGCCACGTCGCCCAGGCGTGTGACCCCGCCATCCGCCGAGGTCTTGAGGATAATGTTGGAAAATTCATCGGCAGTCTGCAAGCGGCCGTGTGCATTGACCGACAGCTGCATGGGCACATCGGCCAGGCTGGGTGATGCACCAATGGTACCCGCCGCCACCTGCACATTCTGCTCACGGATGGCCGCAACCACGTCGCTTGCAGTCAGGCCACGCTGTGCGACTTCCCGCGGGTTCAACCAGACACGCATCGCGTAGTCGCCCGACCCCCATATCTGAACTTCACCCACGCCTGGAATGCGTGAGAGCCTATCCTTGATATTGAGTACCGCGTAATTGCGCAAATAGGTGATGTCGTAGCGATTGTCGGGCGAGAGCAGATGCACCACCATGGTCAGTGTGGGCGAGCTCTTGACGGTTGTCACCCCCAGCCGCTGCACTTCCTCAGGCAATCGCGGCAGTGCCTGGGAGACCCGGTTCTGCACCAGTTGCTGGGCCTTGTCCGGGTCGGTCCCCAGCTGGAAATTCACCGTAAGTGTCAGGTTGCCATCGCTATTGGCCTGCGACTGCATATAGAGCATATGCTCTACGCCATTAATGGATTCTTCGAGAGGCGCAGCAACCGTCTCCGCAATGACCTTGGGGTTGGCACCGGGATACTGTGCATGCACCACCACCGAGGGGGGTACTACCTCTGGATACTCGGAGACCGGCAATTGAAACATTGCCAGGCCACCGGCCAGCAGGATCAGAACCGACAGCACCCCGGCAAATATCGGTCGATCAATAAAGAACTTTGAAATATTCATCAGTCGTCAGCCAGGTGATCAGGAGTGGGCTTCAGTTGCCGTCACAGGCACCTCAGGTGCCGACGAAGCAAGCTCCGGTTGGCCGGATGCCAGTACGGGATGCGGCGTCACGGAGTCGCCCGGCCGGACACGCTGCAGGCCGTTGACAACGATGCGCTCACCCATTTTCAACCCCGATTCGACAACCCTTTGTCCACCCTCACCCGCGCCCAGGCGCACCTCGCGATAAGCCGTCTTGTTGTGCTTGTCGACCACCAGCACGAATCGCTTGTCCTGGTCTGTGCCAACCGCCCGCTCATCAATCAATATCGTTGGACGGGGCGCACCGCCGCCCAGCTGAATACGTGCGTACAGGCCCGGCACCAACGCGCCGTCTGCGTTATCAAACACCGCCCGCACGCGGATCGTGCCCGATGAGATATCAAGATGGTTATCAATGGACACCAGGCGGCCGGTGCGCGGATACCCATCCTCGCCAGTCAGGCCCATCCGGATCGGTATCGACTGCACCCCTGTCTTGCGGGCCGGATTCACAACCTTCAGGAAGCTTTGCTCATCCACATCAAAAGAGGCATACATATGAGACATCGACACCAGTGAGGTGAGTGGTGCCGCTCCGGCCCCCGCTGTCACCACATTGCCGACGGTCAGTGCCGCACGCGATACGCGGCCCGAGATGGGCGCCACGATCCGGGTATGCTCCAGATCCAGTTCAGCTGATTCCAACATTGCCTGGGCCGCCAACAAATTGGCAGCCGCGCCCCTCGATGCATTGCGTTTTTCCTCATAGTCCCGCTTGGCGATGGCATTGTTTGCCAGCAGGCGCTTACCCCGCGCCAAGTCGGACGCCGTGTAGGCAGCCCGCGCACGCGCGGCAGCCAGGTCGGCTTTAGCGCGGTCCACCGCGGCCTGGTAGGGGCGCGGGTCAATCGTGAACAGCGGACTGCCCTTTTGCACAAAGCTGCCGCCGGTAAAGTGCACGGCAGTCAGGGTGCCGGACACCAGGGGGCGAATATCCACGTGCTCAACGGCCTCGAGCCGGCCCGAATAATCGTGCCAATCCGTCATCATCTGGCTGCGAACCGTGGCGACATCAACCGCCGCGGCCATGACTGTTGGGGGGATCGCGGCCCGGGCTGTTCCGGCGCGTAGATAAAATGCCGCAATGCCGATAGAGGCAAGCACCACAGCGACGACCGCCGCAGCGTATCGATTGGATTTTGAAAACATGATGATCCTCGGGTGGCGCGTAGAAAACACACCATATGCATGAGAGAAAAGTTGGCGTATTATTGATTGTTTTGATAAACAGATAAATATCTGTTTTCCGACAACTCTATTCGGAATATGTAAATAATGGATCGCTTTCAAGCCATGCAAGTCTTCACCCGCGTCGTCGAAGCCAACAGCTTTACGCTGGCTGCCGATACGCTCGGGCTCCCGCGCTCAACCATTACAACCACAATTCAAGCACTTGAGCGCCAGCTGCGATCCAAGCTGCTGAACCGCACAACCCGGCGCCTGAGCCTGACACCCGACGGTGCAGCCTATTACGAACGCTGCGTGCATATCCTCGCCGACGTAGAGGATGCCGAGGCCTCACTGCACGACACCACACGAGGCCCACACGGCCGCTTGCGCATCGATACGCTTCCCTCGATTGGTCGGCAGATCCTGATCCCTGCACTATGCGACTTCCACACGCGCTACCCCGACATCGAACTGGCCATCGGCATGAGCGACCGCCCTGTCGACATGGTGCAAGAAGCCGTGGACTGTGTGGTTCGCGTGGGAGAGCTGAAGGGCTCCACTCTGGTCGGCAAGCGCATCGGCACCCTGGAGGTCGTTACCTGCGCAGCACCCTCGTATATCGAGCGGCGCGGTGAACCAAAGACGCTCGAGGATCTGGATCAGCACCAGGCCGTCCATTATTTCTCCAGCGCAACAGGCAAGACGATCGAGGAGTGGAACTTTTTGGTTGAAGAGAAAGCCGTTGACGTGAGCATCAGCAGCATCATCTCGGTCAACGACTCGGATGCCTACCTGGCGTGCGGGCTGCAGGGCATCGGCATGATCCAGTTGCCGCGCTACATGGTCACCCCCCATCTGCAGACCGGTGCGTTGCGCGAGATACTGGCGCCATGGGCGCCTGCACCCATGCCAATCTCCGTGGCGTACCTGTACAACCGGCACCTGTCACCCAAAGTGCGCGTCTTTGTCGACTGGGTCACCGAGCTATTTCAGCACTGCCCAAGAATGAGAGACTGCACCGGCGGCAAAGGTTTCAGCCCCGAATGCACCTTTGCTTCACACACAAAGGGTAGTGCCAGCATCCGGGATTTTCTGGTACACGGCAACGTCGAGGAAACGACTTTCTAGCGTGCACCGGAGGGGCGCGCCGCCACATCACCCGTGCGGTACAAGCGCGCACCAACCAGAGCGGCCGCCGCCAGACACATTAGCCCTCCTCCGTACCAATAGCTTGCAGCAGTCAACCCCAAGGTATTGACCAAAATACCCGCAATGATGACCGGCAGACTGAACGACAGATAGCTCAGGATATAGAACGCCGCCATCAGGCCGGCCCGCTCGTGCGGCTGTGCCACAGGCAGCAAGGTTCGTAGGGCACCCAGAAACCCCATCCCGAAACCGGTGCCTGCCAATACGGTGCCTATAAGCAGCAACCCTGCGGAACCCGCATGGATGCTGCTCAGCGTGATCCCGATGCCCAACAGCAACATGACTGCGCTAAACCGAACCATGCGCTGCGGCTGCCAAGCGCGCAGCACCAGCGTGGTGATTGCGGCACTCGCAGTCAAGGCGAACACCATCACGCCCCCCACGACTGGAGCATCCATGCCCGAGATTTGCCGGGTTAGCGTCGGCCCCAGCGATAAATAGAAACCACCTAGCGCCCAAGCGGCAATATCGATGGGAGCGACCAGCCACAGCACGCGCCAGGCATGTGTCGGAACTGTGATGGTGGGACGCATCGCGGCCAATAATCCGGGGCGCCTGCCGGCGGTCTCTGGCAGAAAACAGGCTATCAGGGCCAGGACGATCAAGATGGCAGCCAGCACGATGAAAGTCAGCTGCAGCGGCGCTGGGGCATACTGGACAAGTACGCTGGCCCCCAAGGCTCCGAATGCGAGTCCAACCATGGGGGCAACGCTATTGACCAACGGGCTGCGTTGCCGGTCGAGATCGACCAGCCCGGCCGCCAGCGCACTGGTAGCTGCCCCTGTGGCCAGACCCTGCAGCAGCCGAGCCGCGATCAGGGCCGGAACATCTGCCGCAGTCAAAAATATCCACATGGATACCGCATCCAGCAGCAATGCCCCAATGATGACCGGTCGACGGCCAATGTGATCCGATACAGAGCCGAGCACCAACAAGGCCAACAGTACGGATGCGGCATAGACGCCAAACACGACCGTCAAAGTGATGGCTGAGAAGCCCCAGTGTTCACGGTAGATACCATACAGCGGTGTGGGCGCACTGGAGGCTGCCATGAGCGTGAGCAGGATCAGCCCCTGCAGCCACAAGGCCCACACTTTGTTCATTGCTTGTAAACGGGTCTGGATGCCTGACCTGGTAAAGGTGGAGCAGCGTGTTTCCATCATACTTTCCAGTTAATGCAAAATATTTGCGTTAACAGATTGTGCACTTGCATTGTCCTTAAAGCAAATAATTTGTGTTAACGTGAAGCCATGGCTATACGAGAAGGCTCCCGCCCCGGTGGTCGCAGCGCACGCGTCCAGGAATCGGTTCATCAGGCTGTCCGTGATCTGCTTGCAGAACATAGCAGCCCCAACTTTACTGTTCCGATGATTGCCGCCAGGGCCGGTGTCACCGCATCAACGATCTACCGCCGATGGGGAGACTTGTCCCAACTGCTTGCAGACGTTGCGGTCGAGCGTCTGCGGCCAGACGGCGAGCCCCTGGACACAGGTCATGTAGAAACCGACCTCCGTGCATGGGCCGAGCAATTCTTCGAAGAAATGACATCCGCTCCTGGCCAGGCCATGGTGCGCGATGTAATGGCCTGTGCGGCTCAAGGCGGCTGGCAGAGCCAGTGCTCCAGCTATACCCAAACCCAGATACAAATCATCTTGGATCGTGCCACCCAACGTGGTGAGCGCGCACCCGATCTGGAACTCATCATGGATCGCTTTGTGGCACCCGTCATGTACCGCATCCTGTTCCAAAGCAAGCCCCTGACCCTGGAAGGCGCACGCACACTGATTGACTCGTGCCTAGTGGAGCGTAAGGCTACATAACAACAATGACCCCCAACACCAACCCCGATAACGCCAGTACAGCGATTGCGCGTGTGCTGGCTGGCAGCCTGCAGGTGCTGGCGTTTCCCAGCGCCAGCCACGTCTATAACCCACTGATCTACATGTGGTCAGCACACCGCAAGTACTTGCAGCGATACGGCAGCCGCGAAGGCCGGATCTTGCTGGTCGGCATGAATCCCGGCCCTTGGGGCATGGCTCAAACCGGTGTCCCCTTTGGCGAGGTTGCCATGGCCCGCGACTGGCTAAAGATCGAAACCCCCTTGGGCGGCCCGCTGCCCAACCAACACGACAAGTATCCGATCACCGGCTTTGCGTGCCACCGAAGCGAAGGCAGCGGGGATCGCTTCTGGGGATGGGCACAACGACGCTTTGGCAGTGCCGACAGATGCTTCCAGGAGATTTTCATCTGGAACTACTGCCCCTTGCTGTTTTTGCGTAATAACCGCAACCTGGTGCCGGAACAATTACACAAGGCCGAGCGCGAGCCCCTATTTGGCATCTGCGATGCAGCCCTGAATGCCGTGATTCACGCAATCAGGCCACGTGCGGTGGTGGGCATCGGACGCTTTGCCCACGGCCGCGCGCAGATCATCACAGGTAACAGCGTACCCACCGTGTACCTGCTGCACCCCAGCCCGGCCAACCCCGCAGCCAATCAGGGCTGGGCCGACATCGCCGACCAAACCCTGGCGCCCTGGCTGTAATAACGCGGTAATTTATCAACGCAGCAGCAGCGATTGCACCTGCTCCGACAGCGTGATTCGCCAGTTGTCAGCAGTCCGGTTTTCTAGTTGCCTTTTTGTTAGAATCCTAACGTTTTGTAACTTACAAATTGGACATTATGAAAAGCGTGACTAAAACCGTACTGATGGCAACGGGCTGCCTGCTGCTTCTTTCCGGTTGCGAAACAACCAACTCCATTCCGTACAAAGCCTCCACCACCAACGTCATCTCCATCCAGCAAAACCTGAAATCCACGGGAAAGACGGTAAACGTCGGCTCGATCGCCCTGGCTCCCGGTGTGGACGAAAGCCTGATGTGCCGCATGAACGGCCCAGTGAAAGTTGCGCCTGGAAAATCACTTTCCCAGTACATCAAAGAAGCATTCCAGGAAGAACTGTTCTTGGCCCAGGTTTATGAGGCCAACGCACCAGCAACAATCAATGGCCGCCTGGATGCCGTAAGCTTCAGCTCTGTCTCACCGGCCAGCTGGAACATCACCATGCAGGTGAGTTCAAACCACTCCGCCGGCTACGCGGTATCCATCAAATACCCCTTTGCAACCAGTTGGACAGCGTATTCCGCTTGCAAGAACGTGGCAGACGCATTTGGGCCTGCAGTGCAAGAACTGCTCAAGCAAGTTGTCACGAATCCGCAGTTCCCCCAGCTCGCAGGTTCGTAAGCACAAATATCCAGGGCAGGCTCAAGCTTGCCTTGGATATCATCCCCACAAGTCGGCAAATCCATCGATTGCCCTTCGCTCTCTACGCGGTAGAGGCTATGCCCCGGAGTATGGCCAGGCGCCGTGATTTCAAGATCACCGAGTCGATAACGATAGAGGCCAGTTTGATGCGGTGAGGTAGCGACATGAACAGCCCGTGCCCGCATGTTTCCCCAAAAATAACCCTACTGGCATATATAACAAAATAAGAATTGATTGTGTAAACTGTATCAATCGTAAGTAAATATATTTCTTGGGGAAACACATGCACGGCAAATTTTGGGCGCGCGTAGGGACGCTGTGTCTCAGTGTGTTGCTGCTGACCGGGTGTGCGGGCACACGCACGGTTAATCAAGAAGCCGCAGCCAACTATCTGGCGCAGTCCGACTACAGGGCTTACGCGCAGCAATACCTTAATCCGGTTACGGGAGACCCTAGCTACGACCCAGAAAGCTTGTTGGACGCCCTGGAAGCTGGCAAGGCCTTCAATGATGCCGGCATGTGGGCACTCAGCCGCAATGCCTTTGATGCCGCCGCCACCCAACTCAACTGGAAAGAAGACACCGTCGACACGCCAGCCGAAGTCGCCAATCTGTTGGGCACAACGCTCACCAGCGATGCTTTTGGTGCGTATCAGGGCAAGATCCACCAAGGAATCCTGATTGACTACTATCAGGCCATCAATCACCTGATGCTAGGCAATGAAGCCAATGCACGGGTAGACCTCAACCGTTTGCAAGTGCGCCAGGGGAACGCCAGAACCCAGCTAAGGGCTTACATCAAAACGGTCAACAAATCTGTCAAGGATGGTCTCACTGACGATAAAAGTGCCGGGGCACGCGAAAGCTTAGGCGAAATCGGCCCAAAAATTGCCGATGGCATCAAAGATTTGCCTAGTGGCCTGGGCCAGTCAAAAATCCGCCTCGCTGCCGGAGATGTCATCAGTGCGGTATTCCGCGCCACATCCTCGGCGCAGTCCGACAAGCGTCAAACCCTCTCACGCGATATGTTGAAAAGTGCCAATGCAGCCAGTGCGACAAGAGGCGGTAACGCCGTCATCGCCTACCTGAGGCGCGAACTCAAGCGCAATAAAGGAATATTAGCCAATAAAGTCATCCTCGTTTACGAAGATGGTACCGGCCCCAGCTTACAAGAGTTTCGCCTGGATCTGCCCTTGTTCATCGTGACCGACAAGGTGACTTACACCGGTATTGCCCTACCACAATTTGTGCCAGGCCACCCAGCCTTCGGTAAGTTGAAGGTTGGAGCGGGTAAAACACAGCAAGAAACCGCCACCTTAACCGACATCAACGAATTGGCTGCTCTGGAATTCGATGCAGGCTACAAGGGAGTGGTAGCCAAGGCCGTCATTTCCACCACGATCAAAACAGCTGCACAAGCGGTTGTTAATCACCAGATCGACCAGCAAAAAATGGATCCTTTGATCGGCTCTCTACTGAAGCTGGGGACTGGAGCCGCTCAGTATGCCCTGACCAAGGCAGACACCCGGGCCTGGGCCAACCTGCCCAACACAATCCAGATGGTGGTGGTCGACCGGCCCGCTTCGGGCAAGCTGCAATTAAGCGACCCGCTAAACCAGCTCATCACCGATATTCCCATCGAAAAAGACGTCAATACCTTAGTGCTGATCAAGGCATCTGGCACCTTAGGGAAGCCGGCCGTATATGTACAACAGTTACCGGCACAGAACGTAGTGCCCCCGCTTGAGGTTGCCCCCCCTGTCCCTACCCTCCAAAAGGCCTGATATGAAAAAAACCAATCTTTGGATAGGGATTTGCTTGTCTCTGGGTTTGACAACAGGTACCAGTGCACAGACCACTACGCCACGAGTGGTGGTCTGCGACACCACCGTGGCTCCTGAAGCGATGTTGCAAGTGCAGGATGAAGCAAGCAGTAAAGGGGCTGTGGTGCAGAACGTCACGCTGGTCACTCTTGCCAGCGGGATGAAGGCCGTGCAATTTTCCGTACGCAATACCCGTACCCCTAACCCCTTTAACACCATACTCAAGGTTCATTACACCATTCACTGGTCCGACGACTGTGGCCGTCTGATCACCACGGGCGCACAGGTCTCGGATGGCTTGATGCTGGACGCCAACCGCCAGGAAATTGTCCAGTCTGTTGCTATGGATCTTTACGCCACCCACGCCATGTTGCGCATCACAGTAGAAAACTAAGCTTCAGGAAAGATCATGAAAAAGCTCCCCCTTGTTGCCGCAATGGTCCTGGCCCTAGCCGGTTGCCAAACCATACCGGTTGTATCCAGTAACCCGAATGCCGAATTCAGCCGTACAGGCAAGCCGGGCATGGTGTCTTTTGGGCTGCAAAGCACGGATTTTGAATATGCAGCCAAAAAAGCCGTACAGGAATTCCTGGAGTCTCCTTATGCCCAAAAGCCAGGTGGCGGCCGTTGGGTGGTGCAAATGGGTGAAGTCATCAACGACACTACATTCCGCATCGACACTGCCAGCATGACATCTCGCATGAAGCGCAACATGACCAAAACACGGCAGTTTATCTTTACTGGGGCTACAGGCACCGAACGCACTCGCTTTGTGCAAGATTCACGCCAGCTCAGCAAATCCAAGATGTTCAAAAAATCTACTGTCGCGCGTAATGGCACCGTGATTGCGCCCGATCTGGAAATGCTGGGTACGATTCGCCAGCGAACCCTGGTGGATGGCAGCGGCAAGCAGCAACAACTGGAATACGAATTCGACTTCCGTGTAGTGGAACGCGATACAGGCCTGGAAATTTTCCAGTCGTTTATCCCCATCGAAAAGCTGGGATCCAACCAAAATTTTGCGTGGTAAGAGAGCCATATGTTTAAGTTAAGCCCGATCATGGCCGCCTTTTGTTTAGTGGCCGCCCAAACCAGTGTTGCCCAAAATACGGCACAACCGGCGGCGGTACAGCCTCCAGCCACCAGTCTGGCGCAAGCGGGCGACGTCTCTACCCCAGTCGCGCAGGCTCCTGAGGCGTTGCTGGAAAAAGCCACGCCAGCTGATGCCATGCCCAACGTACCGACACAAAGCCACAACGATTGGGTCGCCCAATTTGAACAAGAGTTTGGCCAATCCACGGGCAGAGCCATGAATGGCCGGGTGTTTTATTCGGGTAGAGCCACCATTTCTGCCGATAGCGCCGCTGACCCACACTATGGCACCCAGTTAGCGCTAGCCTACGAACGCGCAATGTTCGACTTGCAAGCGGATTACATCCTGCAAAACTACGGCCGTTTAAAGTCTGCAGCGGTACGCACAATCTTTGACAACCAATCCAGCGACAAAGACGCGATGGATCCAGTTGAGCTGAACCAGGCCCTGGAGGCCGGCGGCAGTAAATTGGAAGCCTTGCTCGACAAAGCCCTGATGCTGGCGGATAAAAAACTGGACAACGCTTTGGTAGAAGAAGGTGTCCCTGCCGATGATGTCCAGAAGATGTCAGTCGAGCAGAAAAAGAATCTGTACAAAGACAATTTCAATAAAAAAATCATCAAGTCAGCCTACCAAAACATGCAAGGGTTGGTGCCCGTTAAAACCCGGATCGCTCCGGCCGAAGCCAATGGCAAAAAAACCATGGAAGTCGGTGTGATTGCAGTGCAATCAGAAAAAACCCGCCAGTTTGCCAAAGACATTGCTCGCAAACGGCCCACGCTGGTCAAAGGCAGCCCCAAATTATTAAGTGATGTTTTGCCAGCAAGCCAAGCGGGCTATCTAAACGAAATCGGCCTGCGCTACGTGTACGACGAATCCGGCCAACCCATGCTGCTAGCCTATGGCCGCACTTCAGTTCCCATGGATCCCAACTGGAGTGCATCGCGTGCCATGCGTGCCCAACAAAATGCCCAGAGCATCGCCCAGGCCATGGCTGAAGCCAATATCGTCGAGTTCATGAACACAAATATTCAGGTATCCACTTCAGTGGAGATCGGCGATATCAACGAAGAGTGGGCCAAGCAAATCACCGACATTACCAATGGCAAGCCGGGTGATGTGCAACAGTTAAAAGAAAATATCAGCGAAACCACACAAGCCTTCTTTAAATCCGGCAAAGCGTCTGCTGCTGGAGACTTGCGTGGCACCAGCGTATTAAAGCGTTGGGAGCAGAAGGACGATAACGGCGTGGTGCATGTCGGCACCGTCGTGGGTTGGACATATAGCCAGCTAAATAACGCCAATGCCATCGATGCTCAAAATCGCGGGCAAGCCAATGGATCCCAGGCGGGTGCCGCCAATGGGGGCGCCACCGACCAAGCCCGTCAATCTAAAACTGTTAACAGCAAAGACGATTTCTAACCACGCTTTTGCCAACACATATCATGCCAGCGCGGGATGGTGTCGTCCCAGCGGGGCACAGGCCCTCCGCTCTGGCCATGGGCCGTCGTATAGTCTTTACTGGATACCGTGATGAAAGCACTAATCTCCGCCTGGTTTTTGGCGTTTACCGTTAGCCTGATGGCGGGAGCACCCGCCGTCGCCCAGGTAACCGAAGCCACCATGACCGCTGATGGCCAAGGCCTCAGCCGGGACGAAGCCATCCAATCCGCTCTGGTCAATGCAGCCAGTCAAGCTTTTGGCGTACGCTTGGCCGCCCAGTCTGTGGTGCAAAACACTTCGGTGGACACCTCGGTAGATTCCGAGGATCACTCCGTCTTGGTCAGCGCACTGAACAAAAATATCCAGCGAGTGTTAAATACCCCACAAAATTCTCCGATCCTGGGCTACGACGTCAACAATGTCTTTCAGTCGGGTAGCAGTTGGGAGGCCACCATCACCCTGCGCTATGCCAAATTCGAGCGCCTGGGAGCCGATACCAGCCGCCGCAGTGTGGTGGTCGTCAGCAACAATAAAAAATATCGCTCGGCGATCATCCAAGCCGTGGGTGAATCGCTAGTAGAGTCGCGCCGCTTTGATGTGCTTAATCGCGAAAACGATCAGTTATTCCAGGAAGAAAAGGAATTCATCCTCGGCGACGCGACAGCAGATGCCGAAATGGCCCGCCTGTCACAGGCTAGCGGAGCAGATTACCTGATCGTGACCAGCCTGCCCAGCTTGAGCGTGAGTAACAATCAGCGCGAAACCATCGCCATGACGGGTGAAGTGCTGGTTAAAAGCGCGGCCAGCGGCACTCTGCAGTTACAGGTCATTGAATTCGCATCACGCAAGATCAAATGGTCCGGCTTGCAGAAATTTGGGGGTACTTACGCAGGGGCCACCAGCGTGGGTGCTTCTACCCTGGCCAAACTCATCAGCGGAGCTTCCGATAAGCTGATCGATCGCATGGTCTCTGCTATTTACCCCATCCAGGTGGTCAAAGTGGTGAACAGTCAAACTGCCATCATTAACAGGGGCGAGGGCGGTGTGGCCACGGGCGAGACCTATGCCGTCTTCGAGGCGGGCGAAGTACTCATCGACCCCCAGAGTGGTGAATCCCTGGGCTCGATGGAAACCGAAGTAGGCCTGGGCAAGATTACCCAGGTCAAGCCGAAATTTGCGTTTCTAAAAATGGCCACTGGTACGTTATCCGAAGGCACCACATATATTGTGCGCAAAACGGATAAAAAAGCGCCCATGGCGACAGGCAAAGCCAATACCCGGAAAAAAGCCGCGGCCAACCAGCCCAAGCAGCCGGATCGGGGAAACGTATTTTTAAGTAATTGATTGGGATATGTGTCAGGCCAACACACTAAACAGGATGTACCCAAGTAGCGCCCGTGGTGCGTGATCAGAAAATCCTGACCAAGCGGTTGCCTTGCGCCAGCGAACGGCTCAGTGTAATGCGCACGCGACTTCTTCTTGTGGTAATGAGGTCGACAAAAAATCCATTACACCACCTTGGGGTTCACATAACGAACGACATCCTCACCAAAACAGATGACAGGTCTGTGACTCGAATAACCCCTATCGGCAGGCAGGCACCGGCGGAAAAATCAGAAAAGCGCTAAATCCACCGACGTACCTTGTCTTTGTACGCCAGAAACGCTGCTCCAAATTTCTCATGCAGCAAGCGCTCTTCGGGGACGATCTGAAATCGTGTGATGTAGGCGACAAAAACCAACAGGCCCAGCACCGACAGCAGGTTACCCAGATACATCGCCCACCCAGCCAAAACAAGCAGTACCCCCAGGTACATGGGGTTGCGGCTGAAGCGGTAGATACCCGAGCTCACGAGCGCAGAGGCGTCGGTTGGCCGCTTTGGATCGATGGTGGTGCGGGCCCGTTTGAACGTGGCAACGCCTGCCAGCGCGATGACCAGACCTAAAAAGGCCAACACGATTGCCATCAGGGTATCTGACAACCATGCGGCAGCCAGGGAAGGAAATATCTGCGCCAACAACCACATGATCAGCCCGACAAGCAGCATCACCAAAGGCGGTGGAATCAGGAGTTCAAGTCGTTTCATGGTGGGCTCCAGCCAGGGTTATTCGACTAGCGAAAGTGCGTCAGGGTCAAGAATCTCGATCTTGCGCTGCCCGGTCTGGGCAATCCATCCGGTTTCTTCAAACTCTCCAAGCCTGCGGCTGACGGTTTCGGGAGTGGTGCCCAGAAACGATGCCAGGTGCCGGCGGCTCATGGGCAGTGTGATCGTACAGGAGCCCTCTTGCTGGGAAAGATGACCAAGATACTGTGCCAGACGGGCATTGATGGATGCCGTGGCGATGGATGCCGTTTGCTTCTCGCTGGCACCCAGGCGCCGCGAGAGCTCGGCCAGCACATGCAAGCTGATATCAGGGTATTTCAGCAAAAGCTCCCGCACATCGGCGCGATAAATCGTACAGATTTTTGATGCCTGCATGGTTTCGGCATAGGAGTCATGCGAAGTGGCTGAAAAAAGAGCCAGTTCGCCGGCAAAATCACCCGGATTGAGAATCCGCACCAGTTGCTCTTTGCCGCCATCAGAAAGCCGGTACACCTTGACCTTGCCCTGATGGACGATAAAGAGCTTGTCGGACGAATCGCCTGCGCGATGCACAAACTGCCCGCGATCATAGGTGTTCATCGAGGCTTTATCGGCAATGATCGCCAGGGCTTCGGCTGGCAGATGATTAAAGATAGGTACTCGCGAAACACATAGCGCCGGTATGTGCCCGGCCTGATTCTCATCAGACCGAGCCTGGGGTTTGGGGTTCATGCGGAATCTCCCGTGAATTGAGGCGCCAGCGACACGCCAGCGGCATGTGGGCCCACCTTTTTACCAGGCCGGTAGCGAATCAACCTGACCGCATTGAATGTGACCAGCAACACGCTAAGCTCGTGCACCAGCATACCCGAGGCCAAAAATATCTGGCCCGACAACACCCCCGCCAGCAACAGCACCACCGTGCTGACGGCCAACACCGTATTTTGCTGCATATTGCGCACTGTAGCCTTGGCAAGTGAATAGGCATGGGCAAACTGATCCAATCGATCAGACATCAGGACGATATCGGCAGTTTCCATGGAAATATCCGTCCCCCCGACACCCATCGCCAAGCCCACATCCGCAGCAGCCAGCGCCGGGGCATCATTGATGCCGTCGCCCACCATCGCCACCCGATACCCCTGTTGCTTCAGCTGATTGACCCAGCGCAGCTTGTCCTGCGGCAGCAGCTCGGCATGCACGGCATCCAGGCCCAGCGTATCACCCACTTGCTGCGCCGTGTGACGGTTATCGCCCGTGAGCATGATGGCTTGCTTTACGCCAGCGCGGCGCAACTGCTGAATGGCCCCCTTGGCTTCGGGCTTGATCTGGTCGGCAATCGAGATCACACCCGCCAATTTTTGATCCATGGCAACCAGTACGGCAGTATTGCCGACCTTCTCTCGTGCGGTGGCATAGGTATCGGCCTCATCGTCGACGAACACCCCGTAGTCGGCCATCAATTTGCGGTTGCCGATCGCCAGGCGCTGCCCAGCCACGGTGGCCACCAGGCCACCGCCCTTGATGATCCGGACATCCTGCGGCGCTTCACCCACCGAGAGTTGACGTTTTTTTGCTTCGGCAACAATGGTTTGCCCCAAGTGATGCTCGGACAGTTGCTCGGCCTCGGCCACGCGCTGCAGCAAGGTGTTTTCCGTCAGCCCCCAGCTGCGGATCTCTGTCACCTCGGGCTTGCCTTTGGTCAGGGTGCCTGTCTTGTCGAAAATCACCAGGTCAATCCTGGAGAGTTTCTCCATGATTTCGCCGCCCTTGACCAGCACGCCGTTGCGCGCTCCGTTGCCAATCCCCGCCACCATGGAAACCGGTGCAGATATCACCAGCGCCCCCGGACAGGCAATCACCAAAAAGGTGAGGGCGAGCTCGATATTGCGCGATACCGCATACACGAGAATCGATAGAACCACAATGGAGGGCGTGTAGATCTGCGCAAAGCGATCCAGAAATTTTTGTGTTTTGGTTTTGGTTTCCTGGGC
Organism: Castellaniella sp.; assembly: GCF_049651205.1. Classification (GTDB taxonomy): domain Bacteria; phylum Pseudomonadota; class Gammaproteobacteria; order Burkholderiales; family Burkholderiaceae_B; genus Castellaniella. Next base: position 75,878 of record NZ_JBASBR010000018.1, on the reverse strand, counting down.
GTTCTCCACCAGCTCGATAATCTTGGCAAAGGTCGTGTCATCGCCCACCCGGTCGGCAGTCACCTCAACAAAACCGCTATCAATCAGGGTGCCACTGAACACGCGGTCGCCCACCTTCTTGCTGGCCGGCACGGATTCTCCGGTAATCGCGGCTTCGATAATAAGTGCCTGGCCTGACACAATCGCGCCGTCCACAGCCACCTTCTCGCCTGGGCGAACCAGCACCCGATCACCCTTGACGACCTCCTCGACAGGCAACCTGACGTGGCCTTCGGGGCGGACCACGGTGGCTTCGGTGGGCGTCTGATCAATCAGGCTGCGTAATGACGCCCGGGTTTTCTCCAACGTACGAGACTCCAGATAAGCCCCAAAAATAAAGAGAAACGTCACGACGGCAGATTCGACGTACTCACCGATAATCAAAGCACCAATCACCGCAATCGTCACCAGCAGCTCGATGCTGAACGCTTTCATGCGCAAGGCCTTGAATGCCTTGATGGCGATGAAGGTGCCGGCAAACATAGACGACGCCACCAAAACACCGTTTTTCCAGGGCGTCAGTTGGACAAGATGAAAACCAAAGGCAATCAGTAACAGCAGGCTGGTGAATGCTGCGATATGAGAATTTTTGAACTGTTTCATGGTGGGCTCCAATGCGGTCAGAGTGAGTGGCCAAAATCCTGACCACCCTTGGCGGCCATTTTGTGGCCAGCTACGACTCTTTTTTGGACAGCACCGGATAACCTAGCCGCTCGATTGTCTCCTGCAACGCATGGGCGTTGGTGCTACCAGGATCAAATTCGGCCCGGACACGCCCGGAATTAAACATCACTTGCACGTCCTGCACGCCATTGATCCTGGCAACTGCGCTTTCAATTTTCTTGACACAGGATGGGCAGGTGAAGGGCTCCATCGTAAAAATGACTTTGCTCATCTATTTCTCCTTGACGTTTAACGGATGATTTCATCGTAGGAGAAAAAAGCATTTAAGACCTTGACGGCCGACAATTTTTAAAAACATCCAATAACAACAATAATGCGGTTTATTCTCATTTAAACTTCTGTTCTACCAAAAACAATTGATTGAAAAATGTAAAAATAAATAATCCTTTTTAAAGTTGATGATCGTCATTTTTTATATTGGCCCATGCATTTAACATGAACTCCGTCGACCCAACACATTGTCTCGAAAACCAGCAATGCAAAATATGTTTAATTTTCGGAGCTCATCATGAAACCACCTATCCGCATTATCGCCGCCATCGTTTTGGCACTTCCACTTGGCTTCACCACTGGCGCGGCACTGGCCGCAGACACCGGGCACAGTCACGGCCCTGAAGTTCACGGTACTCTCGAAATGAACCACGGCCAGCAATGGGAAACCGATGCCCCCTTGCGCCAGGGCATGGGAAATCTGCACAAAATTGTCTCCAATGGCCTGGATGGCGCACACGCCAATACGCTGCAACCGGATGACTACAAGAATATGTCTGGTGAAATCAACCAGCAATTTGCATATATTGTCGAAAACTGCAAACTAGAGCCGCAGGCCGATGCGCAACTGCACGTTTTACTGGCTGGCATGATGCAGGGAGCCGAGGTGATGGAGGGCAAGGTTTCAGGATCTCAGCCCGAGCAAGGTCTGGTGAAAATGGCTCAATCGCTAAATGAATATGGAAAATACTTTAACCACCCAAATTGGCAGAATTTTGATGTTTCTCATTAATCCCTTTAACTTGAAACTTAAATAAGGCCAAAAGGCATGTACCCGTGCGCAGTACGGGTACATGCGTTACACATGACAATCATAGCCTATTTCTAAAGAAATAAAACAATGCTATTATTTCTGTAGAAATGGAGAGAACTCATGATCACCGCCACCCAAAATCTCGCAGCCCAGCCGGATCCGGCCACGGTGCTTACCAAGGCTGTGGCTCGTGCAGCGACACGGCTTGAGGTCTCTCACCGCCTGCTTGCCAAGGTGCTCGGCGTTAGCGCCCCCACCATCACACGCCTCTACAACGGCACATACAAGCTGGACGATCGCCGCAAGGAATGGGAGCTCGCCCTATTGTTCGTACGCGTATTCCGGTCACTCAATTCCATCGTGGGCGACGAAGACACCGCACGCAAATGGCTTAACAGCAATAACGACGGGCTTAATGGTCGCCCAATCGATCTCATCCACCAAACAGAAGGGCTGGTTCGTGTCGTTCACTACCTGGACGCCTCCCGCGGTCTCGCCTGAGGCATTTGCCTGGCGCGGCTGGGCCTGGCGCATAGTCGAATCGCAACACATCGCGGCCACCATGAAACTGGTCGACAATCGCGACGAGCAAGATCTGCTCGAGTCCCTGCTCGAATCAAGCAAACCCGCACAACCCAAAGAAACCGCAGGGCTGCACTACTTGCTGGCCACTCCCTTTAGGTATACGCCAAAAAGGTCAGGCTCCAGGTTCCGTGCTGCCACTGACCCGGGTGTTTTTTACGGTGCACAATCTGTGCAAACTGCAGGGGCCGAACTGGGCTACTGGCGCTGGAAATTTCTGCAGGATGCGACCGATCTCGAACGCCTTGACCCCGTAGCACATACTGCTTTCCGGGTAGACATAGACACCCAGGCAGTTGATCTGCAACGCCCGCCATTCGATAAGGACGCCGCCATCTGGCAGCACCCCACAGATTACGGGCCTACACAGCAGTTTGCCCGTGTGGCCCGTCAGGCTCAGATTGGTGGCATTCTGTACCGATCCGTACGATGTCCACAACCTTCATGGTGTCTGGCCTTACTGACGCCCGAGGGCTTCGCAACCCATCGTCCGCACCCCCAGCAACAAACATGGTACTTGGCAGTGTCACCAGACAAAGTCACCCTACGGGGGGCAACCAAGTCGATGCAATTTTCTGCTACTGACTGGTAAAGCAGCCCACAGAAGGAAATATCCGCGCCAACAGCCACATGATCAGCCCGACAAGCAGCATCACCAGCGGCGGCGGAATCAGGAGTTCGAGTCGTTTCATGGTGGGTTCCACCCAAGGTTATTCAACCAGCGAAAGTGCATCAATCACTGCCGGGTGGATCCCTTAATTCAAGGTAAAGCCAGCCATAAAACGAGTTTCAAAATCAGCGAGCGGCAACGGCCGGCTAAACCGGTAGCCCTGATACACCTTGCACCCCAGGGCTTCCAGCGCCATCTGCTGCTCCTGAGTTTCAACCCCCTCGGCAATCACCAGCAGGCCCAGGCCGTTGGCCAAGGCAACAATAGCCTGCGCGATGTTGATATCACTGGTGTCGCTGCCAATATCCCGCACAAAACTCTGATCAATTTTCAGTTGTTGCAAGGGCAGGCGCTTAAGGTATTGCAGCGACGAATAGCCCGTGCCAAAGTCGTCCAAGGAAAACTGGATGCCCTGCGATTGCAAGGTATCCATCACGGCCACTACGTTTTCGGTATCTTTTACCAGCAGGCTTTCAGTCAACTCTAGTTTGAGCCTCTCAGGTGCAACGCCATATTCCTGCAATAAGGCAATGACCTGATCTGCAAAACCGGGCTTCAGGAACTGCGAGGCACTGACATTGACCGCAAGCGTGAGGTCGGAAAACGGCGAGTGTGCGCCCCACTGGCTGAGTTGCCGGCAAGCGCCTCGCAACACCCAAAGGCCCAAGGATTCAATTAGGCCGGTTTCCTCAGCCAGCGGGATAAACAACCCCGGAGGCAAGAGGCCGTGCTCGGGATGCTGCCACCGCACCAGCACTTCAGCGCCAATAATCTGATAACCCCGTGAATGCAAGGCCACTTGTGGCTGAAAATGCAAAGTCAGTTCGTCACGCGTAATACCGGCACGCAGGGCATGCTCAAGCTGCACGCGCTCCGCAATTTGCGCCTCCAATGCCGCATCAAAAAAATGCTGTTGTCCACGACCAGCCCGCTTGGCCTGATACATGGCCAGCTCGGCCTGTTTAAACAACACATCCGTATCCGGCGCACTACCCGAAAACAGCACCATGCCCTGGCTGGCGGTGCCTTGATACTGGGTACCGTCGATGCTGTAAGGAGCATCCAGCGATTGCTGGATGCGCACTGCCAGGGATTCCAGCCGCGAGGCCACCAAAGTCTGCTGCTCTTCCGGCACAGAAATCAAAACCGCAAATTCATCACCACCCAGGCGCGCCACAATGGCACCATCAGGCACACACGCGGAGATACGCTGGCCAATTTGCTTTAATAATGCATCTCCTTGCGGATGGCCCTGCGTGTCATTCATGGATTTGAAGTCATCCCAATCCAGCAATATCAAACCGCCCCAATGATGCTGGCGGCCCGCTTGCTCCTGGGCCTGACGCAGACGATCGTACAGCAAGGCACGATTGGGCAGGCCCGTAAGCACATCATAAAACGCCAGCTGGCGAATCTTCTGCTGGGCTTGATGCCGGGTGCTTAGATCGGTGTAGCAGGCCACCATCTGCACCACCTCTCCGGAATCGGTGGTAACAGCGGTGATGTTCATCCATTTTGGAAATACCTCGCCACTTTTGCGCCGATCCCAAACCTCACCCTCCCAATGACCACTAGCCTTGATGGTTGCCACCATCTGATCGTAAAACGCCTGATCGTGATGGTCGGACCTGAACATGCGCGGCGTTTGCCCCAGCATCTCCTCGATGCCATAGCCCATCAAATCGCAAAACGCCCTGTTGGCCTGCTGGATGTGTGCCCGGGCATCGGTAACCAGCACGGGTTGGGTTTGCTCGAATATTGTCTCAGCCAGGCGCAACCGATCTTGCGCCTGTTTTATTTCTGCCTGCGCCTCTCTCAAGCGTTTGCCGGCGCTGAAAGAAAAATCAAACATAAGATTCCGATCCAAGAAGAAAACACTCGCCACGGATACCTGCTGCCATCGCTGCTCCCAAAACAGAGCATGCCTTTACCTAATACCACCACCCGACAGTTTGTCCCGACGCGTCGGCAGGCACCACCACACATAAAGCCACACCAACCCGCTGCCTGCTTTACCCCTTTGGGGTTTGCGCCAAGGCCCAGGCCACGTGTTCGCGCACCATGGCACTTTCGTGATCCGTACGGCCTCGCAGCGCCGCCCGGATTTTCGGGGCCTGCTCAGGGCCAGCCTCTCGCAGAGCGTTGCCCAACGCCACTGCCACATTACGCAGCCATCGCTCGTGGTTGATGCGCCGGATAGGCCCACCTTCGGTACGCTTCAGAAACGTCTCTTCGTCCCAGGCAAACAAATCCACCAGTTGCTGGCCCACCAATGGCGAGCGCTCATCAAAATCGGGCACCTCGGTGGTTTGCGCGTATTTGTTCCAGGGGCAAATGGTCTGGCAGTCGTCGCAGCCAAAGATGTGATTGCCCATCAGCGGGCGCAGGTCTTCGGGGATAGGGCCGTGGTTTTCGATGGTGAGATACGAAATGCAGCGGCGCGCATCCACAACCCCTGGGGCGATGATCGCCCCGGTGGGACAGACATCGATGCAGGCCGTGCAGGTGCCGCAATGGTCGGTAACCGGCTCGGTGGGTTGAAGTGCAAAATCCACAAAGATTTCGCCCAGGAAGAACATCGATCCGCCCTCGCGCGACAGCACCATCGAATGCTTGCCCCGCCAGCCCTGGCCACTGCGACTGGCCAGTTCCTTTTCAAGGACAGGCGCCGAATCCGAAAACACGCGATAGCCAAATGGGCCCACCAGGGCTTCGATACGATCACACAGTTTGCGCAGCCGTCCGCGCACCACCTTGTGATAATCCCGCCCACGGGCGTACAGCGACACCACGCCCTCAGTGGGCTGGTCCAGCCGGGCGCGTTCGAGGGCTTGCCAATCGGGAGAGGTGCTGCGCGGCAGATAGGGCATGCGCGCCGTGATGACGCTGACTGTGCCGGGCACGAGCTCGGCGGGGCGCGCACGCATAAGGCCGTGTTTTTCCATGTAGTGCAGGTTGCCGTGGTAGCCTTGGGCCAACCACTGCAGCAAGCGTGGCTCGGCTGAAGACAGATCCACCCCTGAGACACCAATCCGGGAAAAACCCAGCTCTTGTGCCCAGGCCTGTATTTGCTGCATCCATTGACGACGGTCATCCATCACCGGATTATAGTGGCCGCCCTGCCAATGCTAAGATTTCGACCCACCCTCTTTTTCTGGTCACTCCCGTGAACGCGCGTCAACTGATCGGTCTTGTGCTGCTTACCCTGATGTGGGGCCTTAACTGGCCAGTGATGAAGCTGGGGCTGCGCGAATGGAGCCCCCTATGGTTTCGCGCCATTACCATGGGTGGCGGCGCAGTGGTGCTACTGCTGTACTACTGGCGCCAAGGCCTGCCGCTCTTGCCTCGGGGCGCTGCTCAGTGGCGCAGCGTCATCGTGCTGGGGCTGCCCAATGTGCTGGGCTGGCATGGCCTGTCAATCATCGGTGTGGACCATCTGCCTGCGGGGCGTGCAGCGATCCTGGGCTTTACGATGCCGGTTTTTACCGTGCTGCTGGCCGTGCTGTTTTACGGCGAGCGCTTTACCGCCCGGCTGGCGTTGGCAGTCACAGCCGTCTTGATTGCCATTGCGCTTTTGCTCTGGCACGAGGTTCATGCCCTGGCGGGCAGCCCGGTGGGGATCGTCTGGATGCAGGGTGCCGCGTTTTGCTGGGCATTGGGTACCGTGTGGATGCAAAGAGCCCGCCTGACCCTGGCCCCTGAAACCCTGGTGATCTGGATGCTGGGCTTGTCATCGATTGCCCTGCTGCTGTTAGCATGGACAATAGAACCTGCACCACAGTGGCATTTCAGCTCTACCACCGCCGGTGTGTTGCTGTGGTCGATATTGCTTAATTACGGCGCTGCTCAAGTGATCTGGTTTGCCATGGCCCGCGCTTTGCCGGCCTCTACCAGTGCCATGAGCATCACGGCCGTGCCGATTGTCGGCATCCTGGGCAGCATGCTGATCGGCGAATGGCCCAGCTGGCAAGATGGCTTGGCCATTGTCTGTGTGGTGATTGCCATCAGCGCGGTTCTGTTGCGACGCCCTTGACGGAGGCCTTCCATGTCAGATTCCGACACTCAGCGGCCAGACCCGCTGTCCATTATTCCAACAGACGCCCCTCCCGCCCAGTTGTTTGTGGTGCTGCATGGCGAGTCTGCCAACCCGGCCCAGGTTTTGCAACTGGTCGCGGCCTTGCGTCAGGCGTTTCCCTCATCGGCCATCATCCAGCCTTACGGGCCATTTGGGGCAGCCGAAAAGCGCCGCTGGATTGTCAGCAGCACACCAACCGCGCATCAATACGTCGAGCTGATTGCCCAGGCGGGCGCGGCCCTGGCCCAAGAGATCACGCACTGGCAGCAACAGCACGGCGTCAACGGCGAGCAAACTGCGGTGGTGGGCTTTTCGGAAGGGGCCGCCGTGGCACTGGAGGCTGTCTCTACCGTGCCCCGCCTGGCCGGACGGGCATTGTTGTTTTCAACCCGGTTTGCTTCCTTGCCAGAGGGCATCCCGCATACAGTGACGCTGCATCTGTTGCATGGCGGCGCCGATACTATTGCTCCGGCCAGCCAGGCCCATCAAGTGCATGCACGTTTGGCCGAGCTCGAGGGCGACGTCACCCTGGATATTGCTTCTAATGTAGGCCACGAGCTGCACGCCGCCCTGATCCACCAGGCAGTGGTACGCCTGCAAACCTGCATCCCGCTGCGCAGCTGGGAAGACGCCCAGGGCGCACCTGATTTGCGCATTGATGAATACAGCGCCAACGCCCCCGAGGATGTGGGCGAGCCGCCCCCCAAGACCTTGCATTAAGGACAAGCGCCCAAGCGGCTAGCCCAGGGCGGTGTCCAGAAACAGCATTACGGCAAATCCGGCCATCAAACCCACGGTTGCAACGGTCTCATGGCCGTTGCGGTGTGTCTCAGGGATGACTTCGTGCGACACCACAAAAATCATGGCGCCCGCGGCGATCCCCAGGCTGATGGGGTATGCAATGGGCAAACCGCTGGCGATGCCAACACCCACCAGCGCACCCAGGGGCTCCATCAGGCCCGAAGCCACGGCTACGGCCACCGCAAGCCCTGGACGCAAGCCGATGGCACGCAAGGCCAGTGCCACTGCCAGCCCCTCCGGGATATCCTGAATCGCAATGGCGGAGGTTAAAGGCAAACCCACCGAGAGATCGCCCTGTGCAAAACCTACGCCAATGGCCATGCCTTCGGGCAGATTGTGCAAAATAATGGCCAGCACAAACAGCCAGACGCCGCTGATGCGATCGGTGGCAGGGCCATGAGTACCAGTGGTTTCGTGACGATGCGGAGTGAAGTAATCCAGCCCCAGCATTAACAGCACACCCAAGCCCAGGCCCAACACCACAATGGCAGCAGCGCCACTGGCGCTGGCCAACAAATCCTGGGCTGCCGCCAGGCCGGGCAAAATCAGCGAAAAAGAAGCCGCCGCCAGCATCATCCCGGCAGCAAAGCCCAGCATGCCGTCCTGGGCACGATCGCCCACCCGATGCAGCGCCAGCGCCAACAAGGCACCCAGCGCAGTGGCCCCAAAGCCTGCCGTGCCCCCCGCCAGGGCATACATCAGGTAATCCCGATTGTGGCCCGCAAAGGATTGGATCCCGCTATCCAGCAGCAGCCACGCAATGGCCAGCAACGCCACCAACAGGCCTATTGCAGGCCCCTTGTGCAATGCAATCTGCTGGCGCCAGGATAGTAACCAAGCGCCCATCAGCAATTGCCTGCCTGGATTGCCAGCAACCACAGCGGGGCGATATCGGCACTCATGTCTTGTCTCGGAAAACATCAAACGTGCAGTTTAATACCCTGTTCTTATAGTGTCATACCAATCCGTGCATAGCACAGGCCGGGGAAGCTATGACACAATGCACCAGACCCCCCAGACTTTGGAGACAGCATGAAACGCGACACCATCGCCGTGCACGGCGGCTTTGCGGGCGACCCCGAAACCCATTCGGTGGCTGTGCCTATTTACCAAACCACCAGCTATTACTTTGACGACACGCAGCATGGTGCCGATCTGTTTGATCTCAAGGTACCCGGCAATATTTATACGCGCATCCAGAACCCCACCACCGACGTCCTCGAAAACCGGGTCGCCCAACTGGAAGGCGGCGCTGCAGGCCTGGCATTTGCCTCGGGTATGGCGGCCATTACGGCCTGCGTGCTTACTGTGGCCAAGGCCGGCGACAACATCATTGCCACCAGCCAGGTATATGGCGGCACCTACACCTTCTTGCGCCACACGCTTAAAGACCTTGGCATCGAGGCCCGCCTGGTGGATGGTCGCGACCCCGACGCCTTTGCCAAGGCAATCGACGACCGCACCCGCCTGGTGTACTGCGAATCAGTGGGCAATCCGGCAGGCAATGTGGTTGATATCGCAGCCCTGGCCAAGATCGCGCACGCCAAAGGCATCCCACTGGCGGTAGACAACACCGTACCTACCCCCGCCCTGTGCCGCCCTATCGAACACGGCGCCGACATTGTCATCCATGCGCTCACCAAATACCTGGGCGGCCATGGCACCAGCATCGGCGGCATCCTGATCGACGCCGGCACGTTTCCCTGGAAAAACAACCCACGGTTTGCGCAATTCAACCAGCCAGAGCCCGCCTACCACGGCGTGGTGTATGCCGATGATTTCGCCGCCGTACCGTTTGCCGGCCGGGCACGTACCGTGGCCTTGCGCAACACCGGCGGGGCGATTTCGCCATTTAATGCGTTCCTGATTTTGCAGGGTATCGAAACCCTGGGCTTGCGCATGGAGCGCCACTGCTCAAACGCCCTGGCGCTAGCCCAACATCTCAAGCAGCATCCCAAGGTGGGCTGGGTCAATTTTGCCGGCCTCAAAGACAACCCCGATTACGCGCTGGCGCAAAAGTACATCGATGGCGGGATTCCATCGTCGTTGTTCAGTTTTGGCGTCAAGGGCGGGATCGAGGCCTGCACCCGGTTCATGGACAAGCTGCAGCTGATCAAGCGTCTGGTAAATATCGGCGACGCCAAGACCCTGGCATGCCACCCTGCCACCACCACACACCGCCAACTGAACGAAGAAGAGCTCAAAACAGCCGGCGTCAGCACCGACCTCGTTCGTCTGTGCGTGGGCATCGAACACATTGACGACCTGATCGCCGATGTCAACCAGGCACTGGATGCCGCATAACCGGTAAACTGCAGGTTTATGGCTGCCCGCACATCAACGGGCAGCCATCCATGCCCTGGGACACGCCCGCATGAACCGCAACCTGCTGCTCCTCGCTTTCTGTCAGGGGCTGTTTTTAATCAATAACGTCACTTTCATTGCCATCAACGGCTTGGTGGGGCTGGCGCTTGCGCCCTTCCCCTGGATGGCAACCTTGCCCATCATGGCGTACGTGGTGGGTGGGGCCATGGCCGCCCCCCTGGTTGCCCGCACGCAAAGCCGGTTTGGCCGTCGGGGCTCATTTCAGATTGGTCTGGTGGTGGCGTTGGGCTCTGCCCTGCTGGCAGCAGTGGCTGCGCAAAACGACTCATTCTGGTTGTTGATCCTGGCCACTGTGGTGGCCGGTTATTACAACGCCAACGGCCAGCTGTACCGCTTTGCCGCCACCGAGCTCACCCACCCGGCCTGGCACGAAAAGGCCGTCTCGCTGGTACTGGCCGGTGGCCTGCTGGGCGGCATCGTCGGGCCCAATCTGGCCAACTGGACACGCGCGGCGCTGTCCGTACCCTTTGTGGGGGCCTACCTGGCCCTGTCCGTGGTGGCACTGCTGTCGATGGGCGTGATGGCCCTGATCAAGTTTCCACCCGAACCCGCCCACACGCGGCAGATGGCCAAAGGCCGCCCCATGGGCCAGATCATGCGCCAACCCGTATTTTTTGTGGCTACCCTGGCTGCAGCCATCAGCTACGGGGTCATGAACCTCCTGATGGCCGCCACGCCGCTTGTGATGGATGTCCACCAGTTTCAGTTTGGGCATATTGCCATGGTGCTCGAGTGGCACGTCATCGGCATGTACGCCCCAGGGTTTTTCACCGGACACTTGATCCGCCGCTTTGGGGTGCTTGAAGTCATGGGCGCCGGCGTTCTGGTCATGGTTGCCTGCGTGGCCGTGGCGCTCTCGGGCACCACCATGGCGCACTTCATGGTCGCCCTGATTTTGCTGGGCGTGGGCTGGAACTTCCTATTTACCGGCAGCACCACGCTGGCCATCCGCGGCTATCGCCCCGAAGAAAAAGACCGCGCCCAGGGAGCCCTCAACTTCTGGGTATTCATCACCATGGCCGTGACCTCGTTTACCTCGGGTGCCGTGGCCACCACCAGTGGCTGGGCCTGGCTGAACATCGGCGCCCTGCCCTGCCTGCTGCTGGTGGCTCTGGCCCTGGTCTGGCTCTGGCTGCACGACCGCCGTCAGCTAGCGCCGCAAACCTGATGCGTGGCTGTCGCGGATCTCGTCCGTGCGCAGCCAGCCGGTGAGGCTCCAGCGAGTGGCCAAGGCGGGCAATACCTGGTGCGGCATCACACCACTGACAAACACCGCCAGCCGGCCAGCCAAGGGGGCAAACCGGGCAATCTCGGTGTCTGGGTCGTAGGGGTTGTACAGGCACAGCTCGCCGCCGTTGGCGGCATCCCAGCCAGGATTCAGATACAGCACGATAGACACCTTGCGGTGATCACTACCGCGATGCTGGTCGATATGCTTTTGATAGCCCGCACCACTGTCATAACGCGCAAAGTGAAACTCCTGGCTGCGCAGGCCCATCTCAAATTGCTGATTCAGCACTGTGCGAAACTGGGCCATCCAGGCAAAAAACGGATGCCCCGCCAGCACCGACCCCGGGGGTACCCAGCAGATGGCATCGCCCCGAATCCGCGGCTGGCGCGCGTCGTGCTGGCTGCGGCCGATTTCGCCGCCCGAGAACTCGCCCGCCTGCCATAACTGCTGTCCTGAAGACAGTAGCGTCTCTTGCCAATCCGTGGCAATGGCGTTATCAACCACCGCCCAGCCCTGCTGGTTCAGCAGGCGGATGATGTCATCATAATCATGCATGGGAAAACTCAAGAATCAATGCAAACAAAAGAAAACCATTGCTTTACGACTAGACCGTCCGCAGCCCCCTGAAGCGCTGCCCAGCCCACGCGGCCAGCAGTACCAGCCCAGTGGAAATGAGGATCATCACAATGCCCAGGGCAGACAACTTGCCCCAGAGGCCATCATCAGCAAAATTGAGGATCTGCACCGCCAGCACCTCGCTACCCGGGCGCGAAAGCACCACAGAGACCGTGAGCTCGCGCACAAACATAGTGGCCATAAGGATCCACGCAGAGACAATCCCCGGGATAAGCAAGGGCACAATGATGCGACGAAATGTGGTGAAAGGCCCTGCCCCACATACCTGTGAGGACTCCTCGAGGTGGGCATGCACCTGCACAAAGGCGCTGGCCAGCGGGCGCACGCCATAGGGCAGATAAGTGGCGATATAGGCCAGCAATAGCGCGGTTAACGTGGCGTACAAGGGCGTTTGCACAAAAAACCACATAAAGCCGATACCGATGACAATACCCGGAAACGAGAACGACAAAAAACTGAGGGTTTCGAGCAACCCGGCGGCCCGCGTACGGATCTTGACCACTACATAGGCGATAAAGAGCGACAACACGACCCCCAGCGTGGCTCCCACCACCGCCAAAAACAGACTGTTGCGCAAAGCCAGCAGCGAGATGGGATCCTGCAGCACCTCGAACCAGTGATTCAGGCTCATCGAGGCAAACGCCTGGGCACTGGGCACCATCGAATACGGCACCAACGAGGTATACAGCAGCACCCCTACTGGCAGCACCACCATCAGCAGGCTAAGCACACTGATGGCCAAAAACAGAGGCAAACGGGCTTTTTTAAGCTCGATCACGGCAGGACGGTATCCCCGTCCCGAAATGGTGACGAATTTGTCGCCCGAAGCGGTCAGGGCCCGGTACAGCACAATCAGGGCAATGGATACCGATAACACACTCATCCCCAAGGCCGCCGCCTGCCCGTAATCGGGTGCGAAGCCGGTGGATATCATCTCGTAGAGATAGGTGGCCAGGACGTCGACACGACCAGGCATGCCCAGGACACGCGGAACCGCATACGAGGCAAGGCTGCGCACCACCCCCAGCACAAACGCCGCCAAAATGGCCGGCCGCAGCACCGGCAGAGTGACACGCCACAAGGTGCGCCATATCCCGGCGCCGCCCACCCGCGAGGCTTCTTCGAGGGCGCCGTCGAAAGACGCCATGGCCGGTGCAATGATGAGGTAGGCAATGGGCATGTTCAACAAGCCCTCAACCAGAATCATCCCCTCGAGAGAATAAATATTGAAGGGCGCAGACTCCAGCCCGAAGAGCTCCTGGAGGGACAGATTGAGCAGACCATTGGAGGGGTTCAGCAACAGCGCCCAACTGACTGAGAACAGCAGGTGCGGGATCATCATGGGGACAATCGACAGCACCGTGAACAAGGGCTTGAAGGGAATATTGGTGCGCGTGTTGAGATAGGCCAGCACCAAGGCCAGCAATGTGGCCAGGACGGTGGAGCCCAACACAAAAATGACCGTGTTACTAAAGACCTGAAGCAGGTGGGGATCGGTATACGCGGCCACATACTTGGCCGTGGTGAACTGGCCAAATGCAGTCAGGCCCTGCGAGAAGCTGCCCAGAAGCAGCATCAGTACCGGGCAGAGCGTGAGAAACCCGACGATGAGGATCAGGGACCAGGTGAGGCCCGGGCGCTTCGGATTCATCCACGCCCCCTTTAATCCATCACCAGCAGGCCATGCTCGGGCGCCAGCAAAAACCGTACTGTGTCACCCTGTGAGACCTGCACAGTGGGGTCAACCCGGGCGAGCAGCAACTGGTCGGCGACCCGAACCTCGGCTTCATAGACTTCACCCACGAAATCAAGCGATTCGATCCGGCCTTCGATGATGTTGTCGGTATGGTCTTGCGCCACGGCCGGGCTGTTGGTTGCCTGGGCGTCAGCCTGCTGAGAGAGCAGGAGAAACTCTGGCCGGATGCACAGAGTGACCTCGGCCCCTACCGCGAAGTCGCGTTTCTGGCAGCGTAGGGTGCCCAACGCGCACTGCACTGTTGTAAAGCCTGGATCCTGCTGCAGCACTGTGGCCGCAATCAGGTTGGCCCGGCCGATGAAATCCGCCACAAAGCGGTGATCGGCATTGAAATAGATTTTTTGCGGAGCGCCGCGCTCGATGATGCGGCCGCCATTGAGCACCGCAATCGAATCCGACAATGCCAAGGCCTCGACACGATCGTGGGTGACATACACCGCCGTGATACCGAGCTCGATCAGGAAGCGCCGCAGAATTTTGCGGGTTTCTTCCCGGAGCTTGGCATCCAGATTGCTGAGGGGCTCGTCGAAGAGAATGACCTTGGGCTCGGCCACCAGGGCGCGCGCCAGGGCCACACGCTGCTGCTGGCCACCCGACAAACGGGTGGCCGGGCGGTTTTCGAGGTTCTCGAGCTGCACAAACTGCAGGGCCTGACGCACCTTATTGCGAGTGGTGGCGCGATCCGCGCCACGTACCTGCAAGGGATACGCCACGTTATCGAACACCGACATATGCGGCCAGATGGCGTAGGTTTGAAACACCATTCCCAGACCGCGTTTCTCGGGCGGCACCGAAATGCGTTTGCTGTGCGACCAGACAATCTGATCACCGATGCGGATCTCGCCCTCGTCGGGGGTTTCGAGACCCACAATACAGCGCAAGAGCGTGGTTTTACCGCAGCCGCTGGGGCCCAGCAGGGTAAAGATCTGATTGGCCGGGATATGCAGGTCGATGCCGTCCAGTGCGCGCACTGTCCGACCCTCGGACTGATAGGACTTCACCAGCCCTGAGAGTTGGATCTCCATAACTGAACGCGCCTCTTAACGTGCCTGAAAGATCTGGCCAAATTGACGGCCCCATTTTTCGATTTCATCGTCGGAAAGATCACGCACCGGCAAGACTTTGACCTGATCAATCCCTTCGATATCGGGATATACGCCCGGTGCCAGAACGTACTCGCCCACCTGCTTGGCCAGCAGCGACATGGCTTCTTTGGACAGCCAAAAATCCATAAAGGCACGGGCAGCTTCGGGCCGGGGTGCCTTGCTGGTAATGGCAATGGCGCGAGGCGTACCCAGCAGCGGCTGGCCGCCACGTGGGCCCCAGGCCAAAGGCGCTGGCGCCTTGGTGACGATGTACTTTGGCATGGAGATGGCGATGCGTTTCTCGCCGCTTTCGATGGGTGCCGGGGTGGGCCCAAAAGACGCCACAAACATAGGTTGATTGGCAGCCAACCCTTTCACAAAGGCCATCCAGTCGGATTCGGATTTGAACACTTGTTCTTTAAGACCCACCAGCCAGGAGATAGTGGACGAGTGATTGGCCGGGTTGGCCATCACGATCTGGCCTTTCCATTTGGGGTCGGCAAGGTCTTCGTAGCGCTGCGGGGCATCCGCAGGCTTGAGGTGCTGGGTATTGAACAGGTAGGAAACGTACTCGATGCCAAAGAGCGTCTGGCGGGGATCTTCGATGGCCCAGTCGGGATAGCCTTTGGTGGACGGCGACTGGTACGCCGCGAGGATATTGTTTTCCTCGAGGAGATTAAGCATGGGGCGCGGGGCCTGCACCACATCGGCCAACAGCTTGCCCGCGTTGTGCTCGGTAACAATGGTAGGAATAAACTTGGAGCTGGAGATACGGGTGTACTGCCCCTGCAGGCCGGTGGCGGCATCAAAGGCTTTCATGACGCTCTCAACCGCGGTGATATTGGCGTAAAACACCACCTTGCCTTCGGCCTTGGCCTGCGCCGACACTTGCGCCCATGCCATCTGCGGCAAAGCGCCTCCCAGGCCGGTTAGGCCCGCGACACCTGCCAGTTTCAGGAATTCACGTCGATCCAGTGCATGCATGAGGTGTCTCCGCTTGTTTTCAGGACACTAGAGTGTGGCCTAAAACGGCCATTTTTTCCAGCGTGATCCTAAACCAGCGCAACACCCGCATGCATCCTTAAGGTTGTACCGGAGACGCAACGCTTGCAGGGAATTCACGCTTCTTGTGCAGCGCAGGCAGATTTCTGCCCTTTAGCAGCAGGTTCCAGTAGAACCACGGCAAGAAGCTGCGCTTGAGCCACCAGTAAAAACGGCGCGGCACCCGGGGATCCAATGGCAGGCTGGGTGTCACGACACCACCGTATGTGAATTCGGCCAACAGCACCTTGCCAACCGAGGTGGTAAGTGGGCAAGCGGCGTAGCCATCGTAGGATTCGGAGGGCTCCTGGCCATCCAGTGCGCGGGTCACGTTGCGAATCAATACCGGTGCCTGGCTCTTGATGGCCGCAGCAGTTTTGCTATTGGGCGTCGAGGTGCAATCGCCCAACCCAAACACGTTGGGATACTGATTGTGACGCAGTGTGCTCTTGTCGACATCCAGCCAGCCGGCGTCGTTGGCCAATGGGCTTTTGCGGATAAAGTCTGGTGCGCCTTGGGGCGGCACCACATGCAGAATGTCGTAGGCCACCTCTTCACGCACCGTTTGATCGTTTTGCGTGGATTCAAATACGGCAATGTGCTCTTCCCCCCGCACTTCGACCAGCCGGCTGCCGTAATGGGCCTGCGCATCGTAAGCATCCAGAATCCGGGCAAGCGGCGCTGCATAATGCGCGACACCAAAAATGGACGGGCCGCCACTGCGAAACTGCAGGCTTTCCGCGCGAACACCTTGCTGGCGGAAACGATCGGCTGCCAAATACAAGGCTTTTTGGGGGGCACCAGGGCATTTCACCGGGCCGGCCGGTTGCGTGAAGATAGCCGTCCCGCCACTAAAGTTGCGCACCAGTTCCCAAGTATAGGGCGCCAGATCATAACGATAGTTGCTGGTGACGCCGTCTTTTCCCAGCGCTGATTCCAGGCCCTTGATTTCACCCCAGTTCAGCTGGATCCCTGCCGCAACAATCAGGATGTCGTAGGCCACCGAGCGGCCGCCTGCCAGGCCAACCCGTTGTGCATCCGGATCGAAGACGCTTGCGGCACCCTTGATGAGCTGCACGCCACGAGGCACGCAACGTGCCAATGGACGACGGGTGCGTTCGGCTTGATATGAGCCGCCCCCCACCAGCGTCCAGGCGGGCTGATAATCGTGATGGGGTGCCGGATCGATAATCGCAATATCCAGGTTTGGCCGATGACGTTTCAGGCCTGCGGCAACGGCAATACCGCCCGTACCCGCACCGATAATGACGACGGTATGTTTCTCATGAGAAGTGGTTTCCACGTTGGCCTCGTTGATGAAAATAAGAGCTGCCGTCACTATCCACGGCGTAAATCAGTATTCTATGGACAGAAACTGCGGCAGGAAAACACAATTGGGTGATACCTATATATCCTTCAGGCCGCCACCGTGCGCGCAAGTGAAACAATCCCCACCAGCAGCAAGACAGTCGTGATGATCTGCTTCAGGGTGCGTTCGTTCAGGCGCACGGCAATATTCACACCCAGCCAGGTACCAGGAATGGCCCCTGCCAGCAGCGCACCCAGAAGGGCGTAGTCCACGCTGCCGTTTAATGCATGGCCGGCACCCGCCACGGCGGTCACCAGCACGGCGTGCACGAGATCACTGCTCATCAGGCGCAAGCCGCTGTACTGTGGATAAAGCAGCAACAACAGCGCCATACCGACCACACCCGCCCCCACAGAGGTCAGCCCCACCAGAACGCCGATCAGCACGCCCGTCAGGACAGTCAGTGTGCGCTGACGCCCGATGGAAGCATGATCCCCCTGCTGCACATCACTGCGCGGATGTGGAAACAGACGTCCCCGCATCAGCGTGAAGAGTGCCGTCAGAATGATGGCCACTGAAAGCACCACCTGGACAAGCCAGGCCAGTTGTTGAGGCCCCAGCAGCGTGTGGGCAAGGCTGACGGTCAGTGCCGTGGCAGGCAGGCTGCCTAGCGACAGTAACCCCACCAACGGCCACAGGATCTCCCGGCGCAACGCCAGCAAGGCGGCAGCAAAGCCCTTGCTGAGCGTGGCGTACAGCAAGTCGGTGCCAACGGCGACAGTGGGCGGGACGCCAAACAACCAGATAAGGCCCGGCGTCATGAGCGAGCCGCCACCCACGCCGGTTGCTCCCACGGCGAAGCCCACGACCGCGCCCAAAAGGATGAAAGCGGAGACCACTTGGGTTCAGCGATAGCGGATGGTGGGTCGGCGCTTCTGGGCGATCACGATGCCGGCACGCACCACGTAGTCCCCAAAGTGCTCGTCTTTGTTACGTTCCTGGGCAAAGCGTCCAAAGACGTCATCCAGAACACTCAGAATCTCGGCTTCGTCGACATTCTCGCGGCAGAGTGTGTTCAGGCGCTCGCCCACGTGGTCAGCGCCGATACGCAAGTCATACCTGCCAATCGCCCGCCCAACCAGGCCGATCTCGCCCATATAGGGGCGCGAGCAGCCGTTTGGGCAGCCCGACAGACGGAAGTGGATGGGTTCGTCAAGAAGCCCATGCCGATCGAGCAACACCTCGAGCTTATCCAGGATCTCCGGCAGATAGCGCTCGGACTCGGCCATGGCCAGCCCGCAGGTTGGCAGACCCACGCAAGCCAGGGCATGCAGGCGCAGTGCACTTCTGGCACGCCGATAGTCATCCAGCCCGTATTGGCTGACCAGCGCATCGATGGCAGCACGCGACTCGGGAGCTACGTTGGCAAGGATCAGGTTCTGATCGCAAGTCATGCGGATCTCGCCCTGGTGAATGCGGGCGATTTCCCGCATCCCTGTCTGGCGCGCATGATCTGCCACGTCGAAAATGCGACCACTGGGGATTTGCAACGTCAGGTGCCAGCGGCCATCGTTACCCTCGATCCAGCCATAGCGATCTCCGTTGTGCTCGAAATGATAGGGGCGTGGCGGCTCGATCTTGAAGCTCAGGCGCGACTGCAGCTCATCGTGAAACCACTGCAGGCCGCGGTCATCGATGGTGTATTTCAGGCGCGCATGCTTGCGCTCGCTTCGATCGCCAAAATCTCGCTGCACGGCCACTGCATGCCAGCAAGTTTCCAGCAGGTGATCCGGCGTGACAAAACCGATCAGGTCGGCAAGCGACGGATAGGTTTTGGGGTCGCCCGCCGTGGCGCCCATGCTGCCCCCCGGCGCCAGATTGAAGCCCACCAGCTGGTCATTTTCATCCAGGATAGCGATCAGGCCAAAATCCTGGGCAAAGACGTCGATATCGTTGTAGGGCGGGATGGCGATGCCAAACTTAAACTTGCGTGGCAGATAGGCAGGCCCAAGCAAAGGTTCCTCGTCGCCTGCCCCGTCGCTGGTCTCCTGGCGGCGGTCGATCCACAGTTCCTGGTAGGCCGTGGTGTGCGGCTTGACGTGCTCCATGATCTTCTGCGCCCAGTCGTAGATCTCGGCATGGCTGGAGGACAGCTGCGGATTGACCGAGCAGATAACGTTACGCACATCATCGCCACAGGCAGCCAGCGTAGACAGGCCTGCTGCGTTGATGCCACCGATCATGTCCCGCAGATTCTCCTTGCGGATCTCGTGAAACTGAAAGGTTTGACGCGTGGTGATACGCAGGCCACCCTTGGTATAGCGGCTGGCCAGATCATCCAGGGCAAGCCACTGCTGGGGCGTCAGCACGCCGCCTGGCAGGCGCACGCGCACCATGAAGCCGTAATCGGGCTCCAGCTTCTGGCGCCGGCGTTCGTCGCGCACATCGCGATTGTCCTGTTGGTAGCTGCCGTGAAATTTGAGCAGCTTGGTATCCGGTTCGCTGATGGAGCCCGTGGTGGGATCGGCCAGCCCGCGGGCAATGGTGCCGCGCAGGAACCGGCTGTCGGCCTTGATGTGTTCCAGCGCAGAGAGTGCGGCCGATTCGGTTGCTTGTGTCATGAAAATCCTGTTTCGTAAGAGGTGTGGAGCATCAATCAGCACCACGGGTCAGGGTGTCATCCAGGCGCTCAGTACACGTCGCGCACATAACGCCCTTCGGTCAGAAGGCCTTGCAGCCATGCCGTGGCGGCTTCGCGCGATTGATGGCCGTGTTCGACGGCAAGCTCAATCAGGGCGGCGTGAACATCGGGGGCCATGTGATCTGCATCACCACAGACGTACAGGTGGGCACCACCCTGCAGCCACGCCCAGACCTCGGCACCCTGCTCGTGCAGCCGGTGCTGCACATAGACCTTTTCAGCCTGATCGCGTGAAAAGGCGACATCAAGCCGTGTCAGGACGCCTTCCTTGCGAGCCTGCAGCCATTCAACCTGGTAGAGAAAATCGCTGTGCCGATGGGTATTGCCAAAAAACAGCCAGTTGCGGCCTGAGGCCGCTGCCGTCCGACGCTGCTGCAGGAACGCGCGAAATGGCGCCACCCCTGTGCCCGGTCCAATCATGATGATGTCCTGCGCCGGATCCTGCGGCAGGCGAAAGCGCTCATTGGGCTCGATGAACACAGACACCTGATCGCCTTCTTTCAAGGCGCACAGATGGTGGCTGCCCACGCCCCATCGCGCCTGCCCATCGTGTTCGAAGTCAACATGCGCCACCGTGATGTGCACTTCGTCGTCCACCTGATCCTGGCTGCTGGCGATGGAATACAGACGCGGTGCCAGTGGCCGAAGCGCAGCCACCAGCGCCTGTGCATCCCACTGCGCCGGGTATGCCTGCAGCAGGTCGATCAACTGCCAGTTCTTGAGCAGCTGCGCCAGCTGCCCCTTCGCATCCGGTTGCAACAGTGCAAGCAGCCCGGCATCACCACTGAGTTCAGCGTGCGCGGCGATAAAGGGCCGCGTAAGGATAGTCAGCTCGCGACGATGGCTGAGCCAATCTGACAAGGTCAGGCGCTCATCGCCCTGCACCACTTCCGCCTCCGCAGACAAGCCCAGTTGCGCCAGGATGTTGTCCACCAGCTCAGAGGCCTGGGTTGGCCAGATGCCCAGCGCATCGCCCGGCTGATAGCGCAGGCCGCTGCCCTCCAATGAGAGTTCAAGGTGGCGCACATCCTTGGCGCTGTCGCTGGCCACAATCGTCTGGCTGGATAGCACCTCGGCAGAAAACGGACGTTCACGGCTCCAGCCCGTTGGCACGGGCCGCAAAAAGGTTACCGGCGCATTGCCTCGTGCGGCAGTAGCCGCCGATGATGCCTGCAGGCGCTCCCGGGCTTGCTGCAGTGCGCGCTGTACCCAGGGGTCGGCAACCGGTTTGATATCGACATCCGCATCCGCCCGATCGAACAGGCGATGCGCGCCGAGTTCAGCCAGCCGCTCATCGATCTGGCGCCCGATGCCGCAGAAATCAGCATAGCTTGAGTCGCCCAAGGCGAGCACTGCGTAATGCAGATCGGGCAGCTTCGGTGCCCGGCGTCCGGCCAAAAACTCGAAAAAGCCACGTGAATCATCGGGCGGCTCAACCGTGTCACCCACGCTGTGCGTGCTGATCACAACGTACAGGAACTGCTCTTTCTTGAGTTCACTGGTGCGGTAGGTATCGGCGCGCACCAGACGCACATTCAAGCCCCCTGCTTCCACGTCAGCCGCCAGTTTCTCGGCAATCCGCTTGGCGTTACCCGTTTGGCTGCCATAGAGAATGGTGACAGCTTGCCCAAGTTCGGGCGAGGCGGCTGCCGATTTGTCCAATGCCGGAGCAAGCGTCAAGGCACCAGTAGCGGGCCGCAGTTGCGCGGCGGTGCCGGCCAGATAACCAGACAGCCACTGAAGCGCCTGATGATCCAGATCCTGAATCAGTTGGGCGACTGCCTGCACCTTGTCTGGCGGAATCGGCAACATGGTTTGTGCGAATTCGCTCGCTGGTGTCATTTGAAACTCCATTTTGGATAATAAAAACCGTGGTGAATGCGGCGAACCAAAATGATAGACAGATAATATGGATGCGATAAAAGAATGATTCGTAATAAAAAAATAAGTAATAACCTTCTGCTTTCCTTATCGCTATATAAGCGTGCCATCCATTACCCTTGATCTTGGTAATTTATATATTCTGCATAATGGAATAACGAAACAATTGTTTTGTGCCCATAAGGCTATCCGTAGAATTGTTTGACCTGATTACCCCGATTCATGGCAACGCATTGATAATCACAAAACATTTATATTTTGTTTCTGGATATTAACGATCCAAATGATATCGAGTGACTTTCCAGCTGAACAAAACCATATTGAGTCAAATAACGATGAATCTTTTTCCCCTGTTTCTGGATTTACATGACAAGGCGGTGCTGGTCATCGGAGCCGGCCTCGTGGCCGAGCGCAAGATCGAACTACTTTCGCAGGCCGGCGCCCGAATTACAGTGCTTGCACCCGAGGCATGTGCTGCGGTGCGCGCACGCGCCCAGGCTGGGCAGATCACCTGGCACGCCAAGGCCTTCGATCCGGCATGGCTCGACGCCGTCTGGATCGTGGTCGCGGCCACACCCGACCCTGATGTAAATCAGGCTGTGGCGGCCGCAGCAGCAGCACGCCGGATCTGGTGCAATGTGGTTGACGATGCGGCGCTCTCAAGCGCCCAGGTGCCCGCCATCGTAGATCGCTCTCCCGTAACGGTAGCCATTTCCTCGGGCGGCGCAGCACCCATCATCGCCCGGCGCCTGCGCGAACGCCTGGAAGCTCTGACAGAGCCCGCCATCGGCCCTCTGGCCACACTGGCACAACGCCACCGGCGCGCGATTCGCGCCGCCTACCCGGATCTCGGCGCCCGCCGCCGCTTCTACGAAGAGCTGCTGGATGGCCCGGTGATGGCCGCACTGCGCAGAAACCGGCCAGAACGTGCAGAACGTCTGCTGAACGAGGCGCTGCAAGACCAGCCGGCCGTTCGCCCCGGGCGGGTATTACTGGTGGGTGCCGGCCCCGGAGATGCAGGCTTATTGACGCTACGCGGGCTGCGCGCCCTGAACGAAGCCGACGTCATCCTGTACGACCGGCTGGTCAGCATGGATGTGCTGGCCCTTGCGCGCCGGGATGCACAGCGCATCCTGGTCGGCAAGGCACCCGGCGGTGATCACGAAAACACCCAGCAACGCATCCATGCCCTGCTCGTGCAGCACGCGCGGCAGGGGCGCTGCGTTGTGCGGCTGAAGGGAGGCGACCCACTGATCTACGGACGTGGCGGCGAGGAGCTGGAACATTTGCGTGCACATGGCATCGCCTACGAGGTGGTGCCGGGCATCACGGCAGCCTTGGCTTGTGCGGCGTATGCAGGCATCCCGCTGACCCACCGGGATCATGCAAGCACACTCGTGCTGGAAGCCGCCCATCATAAGCAAGGAGCGCAGCGCAATGAATGCGCTGCCGCGGGCCGGTCGACCCGGGTGTATTACATGGGGGTAAAAGAGCTGCCCACCTTATCCAGGGATTTGATCGCGCAGGGGCTGAAACACACCACGCCCTGCGCACTGATTGAGAACGGGTCGCGCACCAATCAGCGTGTCCTGCACGGCAATCTGGATGATATAGCCACAGCGGCGCAGCAACAGGCGATCACCTCACCCGCACTGCTTATTGTGGGCGCCGTGGCCGCATTGGGACGCCAGCTGAGCTGGTTTGGTGAAACGATTGCATCCGAACACAGGGTTGAGGCCGAGATCTGCCCGGAGCTGGAGGTGATGGCCGCATGAACCCGCCCGAAGATATCCGCCCGCGGCCCCCGCAGATGGGCACCAACACGACTGAAAATCATCAAACAGAACCCGCGGCCGGCAAGCTGGAGGGCCCTGTCGCCGCCCGCTGGGACGATTTGCTGCTGCACTTGCAGCAGATTGCAGACACCCATCCGGATGCACTGCTGGCTTCATCCATGGGCGTGGAAGATACGCTGCTTATCCACGGATTGATGCAATTGCCCCACCGGCTGGGTGTCTTCATGCTGGATACCGGAAAGCTGCACGCAGAAACCCTGGCCATGGTCGATACCTTGCAGGCACGTTACGGCCTGCAAGTGCAAGTCATGCATCCCCAGCCTGCAGCCGTCCAGACCTACGTTGATCAGCACGGTGAATACGCCTTCTACGAAAGCGCGGCGCTGCGCAAGGAATGCTGTGCGATTCGCAAGGTTGAGCCGCTGCGCCGCGCCATCGCCGGCCATTCAGCCTGGATCACCGGCCAGCGGCGCGAACAATCCATCACCCGTGTCGATTTGCCCGAGTCTCAATGGGATGAAGCCAACGGCCTGCAGAAATTCAACCCCTTGGCGTCATGGACGACAGAAGAAGTCTGGGCGGTGGTCCGCGCCCTGGGCGTGCCCTACAACCCGCTGCATGATCGCGGTTATCCGTCGATCGGGTGTGAATGCTGTACGCGCGCCGTACGCCCCGGCGAAGATCCACGCGCAGGGCGCTGGTGGTGGGAGCAACGCCAAAGCCGCGAATGTGGCCTGCACGTTGCACCAGAGGGCGCCGATCACACCCCCACCGTTGTCCCCCGATTTTCCACCCATTTGTCTGAGTAAATCCATGACCACCACTCTTACACTGCAACAGACCCATCTGGACTGGCTCGAATCCGAAGCCATCCACATCTTGCGTGAAGTCGCGGCCGAGTGCGAACGCCCTGTCCTGCTTTTTTCGGGCGGCAAAGACTCTTGCGTCCTGTTGCGACTGGCGGAAAAAGCCTTTCGACCCGGGAAATTTCCCTTTCCACTGCTGCATGTGGATACCGGCCACAATTTCCCTGAAGTCATTACGTTTCGCGATCAATACGTGGCAGACCTGGGCGAGACGCTGGTTGTGCGTCAAGTGGAGGACTCCATCGCACGCGGCACGGTTGTACTGCATCACGAGGACGCCTCACGCAATGCGGCACAGGCAACCACGCTGCTAGAGGCCATTGCCGAATTTCGCTTTGATGCCTGCATTGGCGGCGCACGACGCGACGAAGAAAAAGCGCGGGCCAAAGAGCGCATTTTCTCGTTTCGCGACGAGTTCGGGCAGTGGGATCCCAAGAACCAGCGCCCAGAACTCTGGAACCTATACAACACCCATGTTCATCCGGGCGAAAACATCCGCGTGTTTCCGATTTCGAACTGGACCGAGCTGGACGTCTGGCAGTACATCGAGCGCGAGGAGCTGGCGCTGGCGCCGCTGTATTACAGCCACGTACGTGATGTCGTGCGGCGCAACGGTCTGCTTGCACCAGTCACACCACTGACGCCGGCACGCGACGGCGAAAAGGTGGAGTCACTCAAGGTGCGCTTTCGCACAGTGGGCGATATCTCCTGCACCTGCCCTGTGGCATCCACCGCGGCAACCCCCGCCGACATCATCGCCGAAACAGCGGTCACCACCATCACCGAACGCGGCGCAACCCGCATGGACGATCAGGTCTCTGAGGCCTCCATGGAACGACGCAAGAAACGAGGATATTTCTGAATATGGACACTCTCAACCAATACCCGGCCATCGTCCCGGACACGGATGTTCTGCGTTTTGTTACAGCGGGCTCGGTGGATGACGGCAAATCCACCCTGATCGGACGCTTGCTGCTGGATAGCAAAGGGGTGTATGCCGACCAGCTGAAATCGATCTCAGGTTCGCGATATTCGCGGGCGCCCGATCAGGCACTGGATCTGGCCTTATTGACCGACGGCCTGGAAGCCGAACGCGAACAGGGCATCACGATTGATGTGGCCTACCGCTATTTTGCAACACCGCGGCGCAAGTTTATCGTGGCCGACGCGCCAGGTCATGAGCAATACACGCGCAATATGGTGACAGGCGCATCCACAGCCGACGCAGCCCTCCTCCTGATTGATGCCACCCGGGTTACAGACGGCCAGCTTCTGGCACAAACCACACGGCACGCCACAGTGGCCCGGCTGCTTGCGCTGCGCCATCTGGTGATTGTAGTGAACAAAATGGACCAGGTGGACTGGAGCCAGGCGGTCTTCACCCGCATTCAGGCCGCCTGCCAGCATCTGGCACAGGCCCTGGGACTACCCGCCGTACGCTGCCTTCCTGTGTCGGCACTCACGGGAGACAACGTGGTGCATCCCAGTGCGCACATGCCCTGGTACGACGGCCCGGCCCTGCTGCCGCTACTGGAGTCCCTGCCTCTGGATAAACCTGCACAGTCGCAGGCCACACGCATGTTCATTCAGTGGGTCATCCGCCACAACGGCAGCACACAGCAGGCGTTTCGTGGCTATGCAGGACAACTCCAGGGGGGTAGTTTGCGCCCGGGCGATACGATTCAAGTATGGCCATCTGGTGAAACAGCACAGATTCGTGAGATCAGACTGGGCAATGCAGCGCTAGAAATCGCACGCCCTGGCGACAGCATCACCCTTGTGCTGGATCGGGAGATCGACATCTCCCGCGGTGATCTGATTACAGATGCCCAATCGCAACCGGTCTTGTCACGCGAATTTCAAGCCGATGTGTGCTGGCTGGATCGCCAGGCGCTCAGCCCCATGCGGCGCTATTGGCTCAAGCAGGGATCGCGCCTGACGCAGGCCCGTATCACGGAGGTTATGAGCCGTCGCGATATCGCCGAACTGCAGGACGGGCTTTGGCGCGGCACCCTGGGGCTGAACGATATCGGGCGGGTGCAGATCCGTACCCGCGACACCTTGGCGCTGGACGAGTATGATCACCAGCCGGCGACCGGAGCCTTCATCCTGATTGACGACGCAAGCCATCAGACAGTTGCCGCGGGGATGGTCCGCCTGACAGATCTGCAAGGGGAAAAACCCCATAGCAAATAGGCGTCAGATAGCAGTAAAAAAGGGAAATCAGCTAGTTGACAGCTGATTTCCCTGAATGCTTTGGTGGGTCGTGCGCGGCTCGAACGCGCGACCAACGGATTAAAAGTCCGGTGCTCTACCAACTGAGCTAACGACCCAAAACAAGAACGAGATTTTGACATCTTAAAAAAAAAACGTCAAGCGACGCTGTTTCTGGAGACCTCCCACCATGTCTGACCCACAAGATGTCCCAGCAATGCGGCTTCATATCCTGTCCGACCTCCATCTCAGCATGCAGGGCCTGGCACTACCCGAAACCCACGCCGATGTCACCATATTGGCGGGCGACATCGCTCGCCCCCAGGCTGCCATGACATGGGCCGGCCAGATCCAGGGCCCGGTACTGTTTGTGCCGGGCAACCATGAGTTCTATGGGGGCGATATTGTCGGCGTACGGGCCCAACTGGCCGAGGCGGCTCAACAACACCACATCCAGCTTCTCGACCAGCGCGCAGTCGTGATCAACGGCGTGCGGTTTCTGGGCACCACGCTCTGGACAGACTTCGAACTCTTTGGCACCGACCAACGCCAGCAGGCCATGGAAAAAACCGGCCAGTTCATGCGCGATTTTCAGGTGATTCGCGGCGCTGACGACCAGCGTTTTACCCCCGAAGACTCCGCCCGACTATTTCGCCAGCAATACGACTGGCTGGATCACATGCTTGACGAGCCCTTTGACGGCCCCACGGTGGTGATTACTCATCACGCGCCCAGCCTGCGCAGTGTGCACCCTCGTTTTGAAGATTCTTTGATCAGCGCCGGGTTTGTGTCTGATTGCACCGGGTTGATGGGCCGCGCCTGTTTGTGGATACACGGCCACACACACGACAGCTTCGATTACACCGTCCGGGGCACCCGGGTAGTGTGCAATCCGCGCGGCTACTGCCGGGATGGCGTCAATGAAAATCCCGAGTTCGACCCCGGACTTTGCATTGACATCCCCGTAACGGAGTCATCCAGCTCCTAAACCCTAGCGGGCTCGTGAAATCCGTACCTCGGCACCCCGCCGTTTTACCTCAAGGCCCTCGGAGGGCAGGATCCGCAGACCCTCGAGGCCCTTGATGTAGCTGGAACCCTGCATCTGCATCACGCGGATCTTGTTGCGCATCACCACCGGGTTGTGCTCGGGCATGCCAAACATCCAGACTTCCTCGAGGATACGTGCCGAGTTGATTTCTCCGGTGTGCTGGGTAACAGGCCCCAGGCACAACATATGGCCTTCACGGCCAAACACAGGCAACGCATCCAGCCCAGCCCGCAGCGTCAGGCGCGTGCCGCCTTCGTAGCGCCAACCGGTACTGAGATCCCACCAGGCATCGCCTTGGGGCAGATAGATTTCTGTGGCCTGCCCGGGTTGCATCACAGGCGCCACCAGCAGGGCCGGGCCCAGCAGGTACTGCGTATCCCAGGCATGGGCTTCGGGGTCGGCCGGGTAGGCCTGCATCATCGAGCGCTGTACCGGCAATCCTGTACGCACGGCGTCATCAATAATGCCCGCAATATATGGCAGCAAACGGTAGCGCCATTGCAACCAGTGCTGCACCAAGGCCCGGGTATCTGCATCGAAGGCATCGGGCATCAGATCCGGCCGGCCCTGAAAACTGAAATTGGCCGAGAACACGCACATAGCCAGCCAGCGCAGATAAAGCTCTGCGTTTAAACCAGAGGCCGGACGGCTGGCGCAACCCAGCGTATGGGTTTGCACAGCCACGCCGCTGTTACCCACCGCCAACGCAGCGCGCAAGGTTTGTGCGAAACCATCCCAAGTGTTATCTACCTGAGGGCCCTGTTGCCAGGCAAACCGCTGCACCCCGGGGAACAGATCGCGGCTGAGCATCACGCCCTCTTGGGGGGTGCGCGGGCCGGCCACGGCATCAAATAGCGCCTGGCGAGCCAGATGCGGGTACGCCGTGCGCAGGATGGCACCGGATTCTCCGCCACGAGCC
This sequence comes from Castellaniella sp., assembly GCF_049651205.1. GTDB lineage: Bacteria > Pseudomonadota > Gammaproteobacteria > Burkholderiales > Burkholderiaceae_B > Castellaniella. The sequence goes on along the minus strand of NZ_JBASBR010000018.1, from coordinate 47,135 downwards.
TCGACGTCGTCGGGGAAATCAAACTGGGCCTGACACACCGGCGCCTGCAGATTGTCTTCAAGGGCCTGTGCGTAGCGTTCTGTCCAGAGACGCGCGGCATCTTTATGGGTGAGATCCAGCAAGCCAAAGGGTTGTCCGCCAGATGCGGCCGTGCCCGGGCACACCCAGGCTGAGCCGGACTCGTCGCACAGCAGCCAGCCTCGGTCTTCCCACTCGTCGAACAGGGCCGTGCCCTGCATCACGCCAGGGATCAGGCTGCCGGCCAGATGCACGTTAAGGGTTTCGGCCTCGGCCACCAGCACGCGCCAGTCGGGCACGCGATCCGACCATTCGAACACAGGCTTATCGGCCTGAAAACCGATGATGGCGGGCTCGGCCAGACGCACGGCATCCAGCGCCAAGCCTTGCGCGCGCATGCTGCGCACCTGCTGCAGGCTGGCTTCGGGGGTTTGGCCATCGGCCTGATCCATCCACACACCCATGGGCCAGAGGTCTGGCTGCCCGGCACGCCCGGTAAGGGCTGTGTACTGGTTGAGGATTTCGGAGGGATCGCCCACAAACAGGAAAATATCCAGCCCGGCCCCCTGCACCTGCAACTGGTAGTGCTCTGGGGTATCCAGCGTGTGTACCACCTGGCTGAGCGTATTGGGATAGACGCCCCAGCCCAGCGGGCTCCAGGCCAGCGGCAAGCAGCGGCTGGCCGGTGCATCCGACACCAGTTGCGCACCACGCCGATCAAGATCGTGACAGGTTTCACCCAGGCCAAATATGCCTTCGGTATCCTGCAGCTGCCAGTTGACCTGCCACAGACGCGTGGTGTCTGTGGGTGCCCCTACGGGCAGTGTCAGGGAAGCGCGCGCGATGCAGGCATCCTGAGACAAAATTTGTACGCTGTGACCGGCGCCTTCCAGCACCAGGCTGGCTTCACCCTGATTGATGCGCCAGACGCCAGGCTGCACGGCAACGCATTCGAGCTCGCCCACAGCTTCTTCGCGGGCCAGCAGCATCGCTGCGTGACGCTGAGCGCGCGCGCTGGGCTTTGCCGGGTTTAGCCAGGCCTTAGGGCCACAACGCAGGCGAAACACGCCAGGCGAGTGGGCTTCGATGCGCAAACACCAGTCTTCTGAATGGTAGGCCCATTCGACGCAGGACGAAGTCTGGGTGACAGGGCCGGTCTCGAAGAGTTGGTCCGCCAATTCGATGGTGGGCGACACAGTGTGATCCTCTGGGCAGCTTGCCCACATAAGTCTTGTAAAAGACGTTATTCTGACGGATTTGCGCCATAAAATAAAATCCTGTTGCGCGACCAGGGGTTATCCCGGGCTGCACAGGCAATATTTAACGCCCGTTTAGCGCAAACGGATCCGGTGTTGAAGCTCTCGTTCTACCGGCCAGGGCTCACTATCCAGCCTTGCCGCGATCAGATCTCCAGCCAGGGCCGACCAACTTAAACCGCGCGACCCATATCCACACGCCAGCCACACGCCGGGCATCGCCGCCACGGCATCGATGATCGGCAGATGGTCGCGTGTGGCCGCACGCCAGCCCGCCCAGCCCTGAGGCTGGCCACGCCCCAGCCAAGGAACAGACCCGGCCGGCAGCCAGCGACGCAACTGCGCCAGGATCGCGCGATGACCGGTGTCATCCACCACCGTGCTACCCGCCCGTGGGCGATAGGTACTGCCAGCCACCCCCCACCCAGCGGCGGGCGGCAGGCAGTAGCCCTTGCCTGACAGGATACAGGCCGGTACAGAATTATCATATGTTGCGTACAAACTGATCTGTCCCGCAATCGGCCGTAAACCCGACAAGACCGGCCAGGCAGACAGCAACGGGTGCGAGGCCAATAGCGCCGGCGCATGCCGCGCATTGGCCAGCACAACTTCATCCACCCGATCCAGCACGCGCTGATCTTGATCCAGCAAGCACCAGCCACCGTCAGGGTGCGCCCGCAACGCAGCGGCATCGATCGCTCGCCGGGTGACGCCTGGCTGGCTTAACAAGGCGGCAATCAGCTCTCCAGGACACACACGCAAAGCCTGATCGAACCACAGACCACCTTGTGCCAGCGGCACACCCGCCTGCCGGCTGGCTGCGGCGTCATCCAGCCAGCGCACCCAGCCTGGCGGAAACTGCAGGCACTGCATGGCGGCCTGCTGTCGTTGTGCGTCGTCCTGATTGCCCGCACACACCAACGCACCGCACTGGTTTGGCTTGGCTGGCTCGGGCAAACCCATCCACCGTGATTGAGCACGCTGCAGACCCACCCGGGACAAGCGCGAGCGGGTATCGTCATCCAGGCTGAGCGCCGGGACGAGCGCAGCGGCCCCATATTGCCGCACCTCCGGTTTGATATCCAGGGCACAGTGGGAATCCCAAACCTGTACCTCATGGCCTCTGGCCGCCAGCGCCTGAGCCACACCGGCCCCCGCCAGCCCACCTCCAATCACGGCCACGCGGCGCCTTTGGGGATCTGGCAGGGCCTGCCCCAGGCCGGGGCGCAAGGTGGCCACCGTCATGTGCCGCTTGCCGGCAAAGCCGGGTACCCTGGACACCAGAAAGCCGGCACTTTGCAAATCGCGCCGCACCTGGCCGGCTGCACACCAGGTGGCCGCCGTCGCACCCGTGCAAGCCAGGCGCCGCATCTGGCCAAACACACCGGGCGACCACATCTCGGGATTGCGGTCGGGTGCGAAACCATCCAGATAAAACGCATCCACTGCGGCCTGCGCCTGGCGCACCGTGCGCCGGATATCGCCCCAGACCAGCGTCAGGCTGACCTTGCCACCCGCCAGATCGAGGCGCTGGACACCCGGCAGGAGGGCCGGCCAGGCGTGTGCCAGTTCGTCAGCCAGATCCTGCAAGGCAGCCGGCAGGCACCGCCACACGCGACGCAAGTCTTGCGCCTCAAAGGGATGCGCCTCGAAGGCCAGATAATGCAGCCGTTGGCTGCGTTGCGGGTCGCTGCGCCATGCCTGCCAACTGGCCAGAAAATTGTGCCCCAGGCCAAAGCCGGTTTCGCAGATGGTGAATGCGACACGCCCCTGCCAGCGTCCGGGCAGATGATTGCCCCGCAGAAACACCTGCTGCGCCTGGGCCAGCGGGCCTGCCTGGCCGTGATAGACATCCCCGTAGCGTTCACTATCGGGGATACCATCGGCGGTTTGGTGCCAGACAGCGGGGATCAGAGGTTGGTAGGGGCCGGACATGCAGGGATACTTGGGAGAGGTTGCTCACGTACAATGAACCACACGCCGCATGCGGCCGATTGGCGGCCCCACAGGCGCAGTACAGGACAGAGACTCACATGTTGACAACGCATCTCTTGTCGGCTGACTACCTGGACGCTGCTGTCACAGCCGCCCACGCAGCAGCAGCCATTTTACAAACTCACGCGCTGCACCGCTCTGATCTCGTCATTGACACCAAGCAACGCAACGATCTGGTGTCACAGGCCGACCGCGAGGCCGAGCAGGCGATCATCGCCGTGCTGCGCGAGCGCACCTCCGAGGCGGGCATCATCGCCGAAGAATCCGGCGGCCAACCCGGCGAGCACGTAACCTGGTGCATCGACCCCCTGGACGGCACCACCAATTTTCTCAGCGGCATCCCCCACTATGCCGTCTCCATTGCCCTGATCGGCCATGCAGGATGCTGCCCTGACGGCGGTCACCCGCTAGCCCAGGACACCCCACTCATCGGTGTCATCTACGACCCCAACCGCCAGGAGCTCTTTTCTGCGCTGCACGGCATCGGCGCCTGGCTGAACGGCCGACGCATCCAGTGCTCCAGCACCAGGACGCTCGATCAAGCTGTATTGGCCACCGGATTTCCTTTCCGCGACTTTTCCTTCGAATCGCAATACATGCCCGGATTCATCGATGCCATGCATCAGACCCGTGGCGTGCGCCGCCTGGGGGCGGCTTCGCTGGATCTGGCCTGGACGGCCTGCGGGCGCTACGATGGATACTGGGAAATGGGTCTGGCCCCCTGGGACGTGGCCGCTGGTTGCGCCATTGTGCGTGCCGCCGGGGGCGTCTGCGAAGACATCCATCGGCAAGATCCCTGGCCCAAGGGCGGCTACGTCATGGCAAGCAACACACATCTCGCCCTGGCCCTTGACACTCTGATCAGTAAACACCTATGAAACAAGCTCTTCTCGACACGCTGAATCACTGGTTGCCCGACATGACCGACATCCGACGGTCCATCCATGCCTGGCCAGAGCTCGCCTTCCAGGAAACCCGCACTGCCGGCACTGTGGCACAATTGCTCGAATCTTGGGGCATCGACACCCACACAGGTCTGGGCGACACCGGCGTGGTGGGGCGCATCACAGGCGATGCACCCGGCCCCTCCATCGGGCTGCGCGCCGATCTCGACGCCCTGCCCATGCCCGAGAGCAACACCTTTGCCCACGCCAGCCAAAACCCTGGCGTCATGCACGCCTGCGGCCACGATGGCCACACCGCCATGCTGCTGGCAGCTGCCCGCTATCTAGCCGAAAACCGTCATTTTCCAGGCTCCGTGCACGTGATTTTTCAACCTGCCGAAGAAGCCGGTGGCGGCGCCCAGCGCATGATCCAGGACGGCCTGTTCGAGCAATTTCCCATGGATGCCGTCTTTGGCATGCACAACTGGCCGGGGATCCCAGTGGGCAGCTTCGGGCTTACCGAAGGCCCCATCATGGCCTCCAGCAACCGCTTTGACATCACCTTGCAAGGCAAGGGCGCGCATGGCGCCATGCCGCACCTGGGCATCGACCCCGTCGTCGCCGCCGCACAGCTCACCCTGGCATTTCAAACCATTCTCACCCGCAACCAGGATCCCCTTGATGCGGGCGTCATCAGCGTCACGCAGATTCACACTGGCTCGGCCGACAACGTCATCCCCGACGAAGCTGTCTTGCGCGGCACCGTCCGCACACTCAGCACCCCCGTGCTTGATCTGATCGAATCACGCATGCGTGACATCACCCAGCACTTGGCCCAGGCCATGGGCTGCACGGCACAGTTTCATTTCAGCCGCGAATACCCGCCCACCATCAACCACCCGGCCGAAACAGCCCTTAGTACACGAGTTCTCACCGAACTCGTCGGTGCCGAGTGCGTGCTGGCCGACGTACGCCCCTCCATGGGTGCCGAGGACTTCGCCTTCATGCTCCTCGAAAAACCCGGTTGCTATATCTGGATCGGCAACGGCGACGGCGACCATCGCAGCGCGGGCCATGGGCTGGGGCCTTGCACCCTGCACAACGGCAGCTACGATTTCAACGACAGCCTCATCCCGCTGGGCGCAGCCTACTGGGTGATGCTGACACACCGATATCTCACAGGCAGCTGATCCCGGCATTGCCCCGTACACGGCACCCCCCACAGATCTGCACGCCGGCCACGGGCTTCACGTAAAATACGCGCGGCAGGCCTTCACCACCCACTCACCCGGCCTGCCTGTCACCCACGCTGATACCGAGGACACCATGTCAACGACCCTGCCTCCGCACGACCACCCGGCTGTTTTGCGTGTCATGCCCATGCCTGCCGACGCCAACATCCATGGCGACGTCTTTGGCGGCTGGATCATGTCCCAGGTAGATATTGCGGGCTCCATCCCGGCAACCCGCCGGGCAGCCGGCCGGGTCGCCACTGTGGCCGTCAATGCATTTTTATTCAAGAACCCGGTTTTTGTAGGCGATTTGCTGAGCTTTTACGCCACCATCCTTAAAACCGGACGCACCTCGATCACCGTTTCCGTCGAAGTCTATGCCGAGCGTCAACGTCTGGAGGCCGAAGTGGTCAAAGTCACCGAAGCCACACTCACCTACGTAGCCACCGACGAGCAACGCCACAGCCGGCCCCTTCCTCCAATCTGAGATTCCGATGGTCGATCCCCAGGTTGCCGAGACCCCAAACCCTGTCGTGATCCCGCGCCGGCTGGATCCCGAGGACGCCCAACTGGCCCTGCAGGAACTTCAGTCCATCCTGAAGCGCCAGGAGGTGGTGGACGTACTCGCCCAGCGCCAGCATGAAGGCGAGGACGAAGACGGCTCGAACCTGCTCGAAGGCATGTTGCAGCGCCAGCACGAAGACGAAATCCGCCAGATCGTCAACGCGTTGCATCCGGCCGATATCGCCTTCATCCTCGAATCCCTGCCCATCACCCAGCGCCAGGCCATCTGGCAACTGGTCAGCCAGGAATACGACGCCGACGTTCTACTGGAAGTCGAAGACTGGGTTCGCGAGTCGCTGATCGAGTCCATGGATCATGCCGACCTCATCGCGGCTACCGGCAACATGGACGCCGACGAGATCGCCGATCTCGCCCCCGATCTGCCACCGGACGTCATCGCCGAGGTTCAAAAAGGCCTTACCGACGCCGAACGTGCCCAGCTGATTGCGGCCATGGGCTACCCCGAAGACACCGTCGGGGCCATCATGGACTTCGACATGGTGCGCGTGCGTGAAGACGTTACCCTTGAGGTCGTTTTACGCTACTTGCGGCGCCTGCACGAGCTCCCCGACCACACCGACCAAATCTTTGTGGTGGATCGCGCCGACCAGCTGCGCGGCACCCTGTCGCTATCACGCCTGCTGCTGAGCGAGCCCGAGACGCTGGTCAACGCCGTCATGGAGCCCGACGTCCTGAGCCTCAACCCCACAGACTCAGATGCCGATGCCGCCAGTGCCTTCGAGCGCTATGACCTTGTGTCCGCCCCGGTTGTAGACGAACAAGGCCGCCTGATTGGCCGTGTCACCATCGACGAAGTCGTGGACGTGCTGCAGGAAGACTCCCAAGAGCAAGAACTCTCCCGGGCAGGCCTGCAAGAAGAAGACATCTTCGCACCCGTGCTCTCGGCCCTGCGCAACCGCGCCCCCTGGCTGCTGGTCAACTTATGCACTGCCTCGATTGCATCTTTGGTGGCCTCGCGCTTCGAGGACACCGTCAGCCACATCGTGATCCTGGCATTTCTGATGTCCATCGTCGCCGGTATCGGCGGAAACTCCGGCAACCAGACCATGACCATGATCATCCGTGCCATGGCCACCGGCCGCGTCACCGGTGCCAACATCTGGCAACTGGTCAAGCGTGAGCTGCAGGTTACCTTTTTAGTGGGCGCCTGTGGCAGCCTGGTAGCCGCCACCTTTGCCTGGGTGATCTCAGACTCCTACGCCATCGCCGCCGTGATGATGGCCGCCATGGTAGGCAACATGCTGATTGGCGCCACCCTGGGCGTGCTTATCCCACTACTGCGCGACCGTTTTGGCAAAGACCCCGCAGTGGGGTCATCCGTTTTACTCACTTTCGCCACTGACTCGCTGGGGTTCTTTCTGTTTCTGGGGCTGGCCACCATCTTTTTGCTGTAGCCGCCCCAGGCCTCATGCATCAATGCAGCGTCAAGTACGGCACGTAGCTGAACAAACCCAAAATCAGCAGGGTGGCCAAATAGAACGGGATAAGTTCCCGCGAGGCCGTGATAATGGACACACGCGCAATCGTGCTGGAAATAAACAGCGTGGTACCCACCGGCGGTGTAAACAGGCCGATACTTAAATTAAGTACCATCATCAAGCCCAGTTGCAGCGTATCCAGGCCAATGGTTTGCGCCAAAGGTACAAAGATAGGGCCCAACAGCAAGATGGCTGCCGGCAAATCGATGAACATGCCAACCACCAGCATGATGCCGTTCATGGCCAGGATAATCAGCCATGGATCTTGCAAGGTTTCTACACACCAAGCCGCAAAACTTTGCGGAATCTGGGCATATGTGGCCAGCCAACCCACGGCAGACGAGCCCATGATCACCAGCATCACCACGCCGGTTGAAACTCCGGCACTGCTCACTGCGACGCGAAAGCGAGCCCAGCTCATATCCCGGTAAACAAACACCCCCATCGCCAGGGCGTATAGCGTAGCCAGCACGGAGACCTCGGTGGGTGTTGCGATCCCAAAGCGCAGCAACACCAGAATCATCACCGGCAAGGCCAGGGCCGGCAAGGCCTGCCAAAAGAGGCGACGAAACCGTGGCCAATCAAATGCAGCCGGCTGATACGGGAATCCACGAAACCGTGCCGACAAATTGCAGACCAGGACAAACACAGCGGTCAGCATCAGCCCGGGCAAGACACCAGCAAAAAACAACGAACTGATGGATTCACCCGAAACCAGCGAGTAGAGAATCAATGGAATCGACGGCGGGATCAGGACAGCGATCATGGCCGATGCCGCATTGTTGGCCGCCGTAAAGCCGGCTGGATAGCCCTCTTTTTGCTGCCAGGGAATCAGCATGGACCCCAGTGCGGTCGCATCGGCCACAGCCGATCCTGAAACACCACCAAAAACAGCAGACCCAACAACCGAAACCGAACCCAGACCACCTCGATAACGTTGAACCAGCGAGGTCGCAAAGCCAATAAGATTTTGCCCCAACTCGCCACTCATCATCAAGCTACCAGCCAGAATAAAGAAGGGCAATGCCAGCATGGGAAATGATTGCGTGGGGGCAAACATCTGCTGGGCAATCACCATGAGCGGCGGGAAATCTGACGTACCCACTGCAATACCAGAGGCCACCACCAGCACATGGCCTACTGGCACGGCAAGAAATAGCAAGGCGAAAAACACCAGACTGAGTGTCATCATCATGTCGGACTCTCCTCAGGATTAGGCTGCGGCAGGGCTTGCGTGCCATACACTGCAACACGCAGCAGGATATTAAGGCTGGCCAGACTGGTGCCGGCAGCGGCAAACATCAGGGCGTAGTACCCCCAGCTGCCGGAAATGCCCAGCAGCGGGCTGCGTTCGATCGCAACAATGTCAGCCACCTGCCAGGCCACCACAAACAGCACCCCATAGGCCACGGACACCAAAGCCTGAATACTTATCGCCAGCCACCGCCCGCCACGATCACCCACCAACTTATAGGCAAAATCAACTGCAATATGGCCACCACGCTGAGTGGCCATCACAATGCCACCGGCGATCATCCACGGAAACAATTGGGCGGGCACCTCGCTGATCCACTCAATGCCACCCGCCTCAAATACATAGCGCACGGCCACATTAACGCCTAACAGTACTAGCAAAATTACCGTGGTTGCCATAACCAGAAGCTCGCAAACCTTGGCGATCCAGGCGTTGCAGGTGGCTGAAATACCCAAAAACCAGGGTTCACCCACCCGGCCACCCCGGGTGGACAGCCCCACAAGTGAGGACTCGCGCTTCATGGCCGCGCCCATTACCCGGCTGCGGTGATGAGTTTCTTGACGAAGTCACCAAACGGCTTGGCCTGCCATTCGGCCGCGACCGGCGCGGTTGCCTTTTTGAATGCGGCACGATCCACGGGATTGACCTTAATGCTGGGATCTGCCTCGAACTGCGCCAAGTATTTTTTATCTGCCTCTTGCATCAGTCCGCGCTGCAGATCCCCCGCTTCCCGGGCAGCTTCACGCACGGCCTGCCTCTCTGCATCCTTCAGGCGCCCCTGGGCCATCCGGGACATCAGAAACGGCGTGCTCTCCCATTTATGGGCTGACAGACTGATATAAGGCGTGACTTCGTAGATTTTCGAACTGGCAATATTGGCCAACGGATTTTCCTGACCATCCACCACACCTTGCTGCAAGGCAATGTACAGTTCACTGAACGCGATCTGTTCGGTGGCTGCGCCCAATGCCTTGAAAATATCGATGGTCATGGCATCTGCTGGCGTGCGGATCTTCATCCCCGACAAATCCTTGGGCTCATGAACGGGCCGCTGGCTGTTGCTGATCTGCCGCACACCGTTATCCCACCAATCCAGCAGAACCAGACCTTTCGCCTCCATCCGTGCGGCAAGATCAGCACCAATATCCGTTTGCAGGATCTGATAGGCATGGCTCGCGCTATCAAACAGGAAAGGCAGCCCCAGCGCATTAATCTCCGGAACAACCCCGCCTGTGGCGCCCTGACTATTGATGGTGAAATCCAGCACACCGGTGCGCAGGCTGGTCAGCATCGCCACGTCGTTGCCCAGCTGTTCTGAGCCGGCCACATTGATCTTGACGCTGCCGCCAGTTTTTTCCGCTACCAAGGCCGCAAATTTTTCGGCTCCGATCGACCGGGGATTACCGGGCGCTGCGCCGTGCCCCAAAGTAAGCGTGGTAGCTGCATGGGCTTGAGACATCCACAGAGGTGTCGCAGCAATGGTGGCTGCACCACCCAAGGTATGCATGAATTGGCGTCGTGAAATTCTCATGATTGTCTCCTCACGGGTAAATTACGAATGGCTATCAGCCAAATTAAAACGGTAAAAAAGAGGGCTGCATTAAAAAGAAACGCTGATTAAAGCCAGGACTGAATGGATTTTGCAAATGCCTGACTGGATATACCGTAACGATCATGGAGTGTCGGCAAAGCGCCGGCGTCCAGAAATTGATCGGGCAAACCAATCTGATGAAACGCAGGTGCCAAGCGAGCCTTTAACAGCAAACTGGCCACAGACTCTCCGAGCCCACCGACCACAGAGTGGTTTTCTGCGACGACAACCAGACGGTCACTGCGCCGCACCTCATGCAAAATGGTGGCTTCATCCAGCGGTTTGATCGTGGGCACATGCAACACAGCCACATCAACACTGCCTTGCAACTGCTGTGCCGTCTCCAGGGCCCGCATTGTCATGAGGCCGCTGGAAATCACCAGTACATCCCGGCCATCCCGCAACAACTTGGCTTTGCCCAGCTCGAATTTGTAGTCGTACTCATCCAGCACCACCGGAACATTGCCACGCAGGAGACGCATGTAAACCGGCCCCTTATGTGCAGAGATGGCGGGCACCGCCTGCTCGATATCCAGCGCATCGCAGGGGTCCACAATAGTCAGGCCGGGGATGGCTCGCATCATGGCGACGTCCTCTGTCGCCTGATGGCTGGGGCCATAGCCCGTGGTCAAGCCCGGCAGCGCGCAGCACAGCTTCACATCCAGGTGCTCCTCGGCAATGATCTGGTGGATGAAGTCGTAAGCACGCCGGGTGGCAAAAACCGCGTAAGAAGTCACAAAGGGCTGCAGGCCTTCCTTGGCCATACCACCCGCAGCAGCAACCAACAGTTGCTCAGCCATACCCATTTGATAAAAGCGCTCTGGAAATGCAGCGGCAAACACATGCAAATCCGTGTATTTGGCCAGATCACCTGTCAAACCGACAATTTCGGGCTTTTGCCGGGCAAGCTCGACCAGTGCATGCCCAAAGGGCGCAGACTTTGTGGCCTGTCCTTCTGAGGCAATCGAGGCGATCATCGCCGACGTTTTCAGACGCGTCGGGGGGGTGGCAGTTTGATTCATGCCTGCGCTCCTTGGTGTTGGGCATCCAGGTACTCAATCGCCTGCTGCCACTCGTGTTCATCAACCCGGATAAAGTGATTTTTTTCTCTGGCTTCCAGGAAATCCACGCCACATCCCATGTGAGTGCGCAGCAAAATTACCCTTGGCTGATCACCCTCCAGATGGCGCGCCCGATCAAAGGCATCAAGCACCGCCTCAAGATCGTTGCCGTCCACCTCTTGCACATGCCAACCAAAGGCCTGCCATTTATCCGCCAGCGGCTCGAAGCCCAAAACCTTTGATGAGGGCCCATCCGCCTGCTGATTATTGATATCCACCAGATTGATCAGCCGGCCAAGACCATGGTGTGCGGCCGACAGGGCTGCCTCCCAGACTGCCCCCTCATCCAGCTCTCCGTCGGACATCGACACATAAACAAAAGCCGGGTTCTCTTTGTGCCGTAAAGCCAAAGCCATCCCTACACCAATCGCCAAGCCGTGCCCCAGCGACCCGCCTGAAATCTCCATCCCCGGGGTGTAACTGGCCATGCCTGACATCGGTAAACGACTGTCATCCGAGCCATACGTCTCAAGCTCATCCTCCGGAAGAATGCCCGCCAGAATCAGGGCTGCATAAAACCCGATCGCATAGTGGCCATGTGACAGCAGAAAGCGATCCCGCCCCTCCCACTTGGGATCATCGCGCCGGTAACTCAGTGCATGCCCATAGGCCACTGCCAACATGTCCGCAATGCCCAGCGCCTGAGCAATATAGCCCTGCCCCTGAACCTCGCCCATGCGCAGTGCATAGCGTCGAATCTGGTAGGCATCCACCGCCAGCTTGCTTAAAAGCTGCTTCCGGCTCTCCACCGGTGACAGATCAAGAGTATGCATAAATAGTTTCCTTTAACCGTGAATCAGCATGCCGCCATTGACATCAATGACTGCACCCGTCACATAAGAGGACAGATCCGACGCCAGGAAGAGATAGGCCTTGGCCACATCCAGCGCATCTCCAAGCCGATTGAGAGGAATACCCTTCAGGATCTCGGTACGCATTTCATCAGTCAGCTTGCCGCCGGTAATATCCGTCTGGATCAAGCCCGGCGTCACACAATTCACCCGGATATTGTCCGGCCCAAGTTCGCGTGCCATCGCTTTGGCCAGGCCCAGTACCCCTGCCTTGGCGGCAGAGTAATGCGGGCCACCAAAGATCCCACCGCCACGCTGCGCCGACACGGAAGACATGCAGGCAATCGAACCCGACTGACGCCGGCGCATGCCCGGAATAACTGCCTGGCTCAGGTTCAGCACCCCGCGCAGATTCACATCCATGATGCGATCCCAGCTACCCGGATCGATCTCCATAATCTTCACAGGCTGCGTAATGCCAGCATTGTTGATCAGCACATCCACCGCACCCAGCTCTGCCGTCACCGTGTGCACCGCCGTCTGGCACGCCTGCGGGCTGACCACATTGCAGGCCAGGCCCAAATGCCCCTTGCCCAGCGAATTCGCCGCCGCCTGCGCTGCGGCCTGATCCAGATCCAGTATCGCGACACGTGCACCATTTTCAGCAAACAGTCGCGCCGTGGCGTAGCCAATACCACGCAAGCCTGCGGCACCTGAAATAATGACGGTCTTGTCTTTCAATAGCATGTTCTGCTCTCCTGATGTCCTGTACTGAAATGCTGGAATCATGGTAGAAGCACACCCACGCACCGACAAACGATATATCTGCAATAATTGATGAAATGAGTTCATCAATATCGAGAGCAAGATGTTTAAAACCATCCCATTATCTCTATTGCGCGCATTCGAGGCCGCAGCAAGAAACGGTTCTTTTCGTAATGCTGCCAACGAGTTATCGCTTTCTGCCAGCGCTATAAGCCACGCAATCCGCAAACTCGAATCCGGCATGGGAACCCGTCTTTTTGTGCGAAGCACAAGAGCAATTCACCTGACACCTGAGGGTGAATACCTATACCGGCACGTTAACCGGGCATTTGACGACCTGCGCTACGGCATCGAAACCGTCGCCGCCCGAGGCCCAACCGTGCTGCGCCTTCATTCCGCACCCAGTTTCGCTGCCCAATGGCTTGCCCCCCGCCTGGCGGGATTCCTTGCGGCCTACCCCATGATTGACCTGCGTATGGCCGCCAGCACAGACTACGTGCGCTTTGGCACCGATGAATTCGACATCGATATCACCTACGGCAAACCCAGATCCGAAAATGCCATGAGCATCCCCTTGGGCGAAGAACTGCTCACCCCCTTATGCAGCCCCGAAACCGCAAAACGTATCCGCACCCCGGCAGACCTCGCGCATGTCCCTCTGATTCAAAGCGAATACAAGCAGTTTCGCTGGCCGTCCTGGTTTGAGCTGAACGGCCTGCCCATACGCACCCCACAAGGTGCACGCTTCGACCGCAGCTTTCTGGCAATCGCCGCCGCCGCAGACGGACTTGGCGTCGCCCTGGAATCCACCCGCCTGGCCGAGCGCGAACTCCTGAGCAACCGTCTGGTACGCCCTCTTGCAGGACGCGAGCGAGAAATCCATTACACCGGCCACCACCTGGCCTACTCAAGCGCAGGCCAACAACGCCACACTATCGGCATCTTCCGCGACTGGCTCTTGAATGAACTCGGCCTGACCCAACCCTCTGAACAGGCAAACTGAACCGTTGCCCCCTCTCCGTACGTCAGACGGTGTGTTGGGCTGGCGGGTGGGGCAATTGGAGTTCGCCGTGCAGGAGGCCATCAGAGGGAGACAAGCGAGCCGCCGTTCAAGCGGGACGCTTGTGGTCAGTCCGGAGGACTGACCACCCCGCGCGTTTGGCGAGCGCCCTCTGATGACCTCCTGCACGGGCAGTTCCGGCGCAGCCGGAACCGAACGACTTGCCCCGCCTGCCAGCCCAACACACCGTCGAGCTCTCCGACAAGAGCAATGACGCAGTCGAGCGCCCCCTCCCCAGAAAACAAAAAAAGACCGGGAAACTTCCCGGTCTCTTTCAAAAAATCACGCCAACTTTCCGTGACAATGCTTGTATTTCTTGCCGCTGCCACAAGGACACGGATCATTGCGCCCCACCCGTGGCACAGCCCCGGCCGGAACACCACCCGCTTGCGCAGCAGACCCCTGATCCAGGCCCGGATCCTCGCCCCGCAGCGCCGCGTCATAATCCGCGTGGTGATAGCGCACATTCTCAAGCGCCGGCGATGCAGGTTCCTCGACCTCAACCTGCTCGGCAGACTGAATTCGCACCGTCATCAACACCCGGACCGTCTCATTGCGCACCCGATCCAGCATATCCGAAAACAGCTCGAATGCCTCCCGCTTGTACGCCTGCTTCGGATCCACCTGCGCATACCCCCGCAAATGAATCCCCTGACGCAAATGATCCAGCGACGCCAAATGCGCACGCCAGTTTGAATCCAGCGCCTGCAACAACACCGAGCGCTCGAAAGGCTCCCAGCCCTCGCGCCCAACCAACGTCACCTTTTCATCGTACAGACGCTTGGATTCCGCCAGCACTCGATCCAGCAAATCATCGTCCGTTAAATTGGGCTCTTTCTCCAGCATCTCTGCCAAAGCCATCGGCATCGCCCAATCGGACTCCAGCGCCGTCTGCAGACCTGGCACATCCCACTGCTCTTCCATCGTTTCCTCTGGAATATAGCGACGGAACACCGCGGTAATCTCAGCCTCGCGCAGATTCGCAATCGTATCGGCAACCGAAGAAGACTCCAGAACCTCGTTGCGCTGACCGTACAGCACCTTGCGCTGATCATTGGCCACATCATCGTACTCAAGCAACTGCTTGCGAATATCGAAGTTGCGGCCTTCTACCTTGCGCTGCGCGGATTCGATCGAGCGCGACACCATCCGTGCCTCGATTGGCTCACCCTCGGGCAAGCGCAGACGATCCATGATGGCACGGACACGATCGCCCGCAAAAATGCGCATCAGCGAATCATCCAGCGACAGATAGAACCGTGACGAGCCAGGATCGCCCTGGCGCCCAGCACGGCCTCGCAACTGATTGTCGATGCGCCGTGACTCATGACGCTCGGTGCCAATGATGCGCAGGCCGCCCGCAGCCTTCACGGCTTCGTTGGCCGGTGCCCACTCTGCGCGGATCTGTGCAATCCGTGCCTCTTTGTCTTCGGCCGACAAATCGGCATCAGCACGCACCAGATCAATCTGCTTGTCGACACTGCCGCCCAGCACAATATCCGTACCCCGGCCGGCCATATTAGTGGCAATCGTAATGTGTCCAGGCTTGCCCGCCTCGGCCACGATCTCCGCTTCGCGCGCGTGCTGCTTGGCATTCAGCACATCGTGCGGCAAACCATCCCTGCGCAAGGCATTGGACAGAAGCTCGGAATTCTCGATGCTGGTGGTGCCTACCAGCACCGGCTGACCGCGTTTATGGCAATCGACGATATCCGCCAGAATCGCCTGATACTTCTCGGCATCTGTCTTGAACACCTGATCGTTCTGATCATCGCGGGCCATCGGACGATTGGTGGGGATAATCACCGTTTCGAGGCCGTAAATCTCCTGGAACTCGTAGGCTTCAGTGTCGGCCGTACCCGTCATCCCCGACAGCTTCTCGTACATCCGGAAATAGTTCTGGAACGTAATCGAAGCCAGCGTCTGGTTCTCGTTTTGGATGCGCACACCCTCTTTGGCCTCAACGGCCTGGTGCAGGCCGTCAGACCAGCGGCGACCAGCCATCAGACGGCCGGTAAACTCGTCCACAATCACGACTTCGCCGTCTTGCACCACATATTGCTGATCAAGGTGGAACAAATTGTGCGCACGCAACGCCACCAACAGATGATGCATCAACGAAATATGACGCGGATCGTATAGCGACTCACCCTCGGGCAAGATGCCTTGCTGGACCATCACCTGCTCGGCCTTGACCTGCCCGGCCTCAGACAAATGCACCTGCTGGGCCTTTTCGTCCACCCAGAAATCACCCTCGGGCTCTGGCTCATGCGGCTTCGGTTCTTCGGCCATGCGCGTCAGCAGAGGCGGCACCGCATTCATCCGCACGTACAGCTCGGTGTTGTCGTCGGCCTGACCAGAAATAATCAGCGGCGTACGGGCTTCGTCGATAAGAATCGAATCCACCTCATCGACAATCGCAAACGACAGGCTGCGCTGACGGCGGTCGCCAGGGCGGAATTCCATGTTGTCGCGCAGATAATCGAAACCGTACTCGTTGTTGGTACCGTAGGTGATATCTGCCTGATAGGCCGCGCGCTTTTCTTCGTTTTCTTGCTGCGGCACCACCACGCCCGTGCTCAGGCCCAGAAACCCATACAGGCGGCCCATCCACTCGGCATCGCGCCGGGCAAGGTAATCATTGACCGTCACCACATGCACCCCGTTGCCGGGCAAAGCATTGAGGTACACCGCCAGGGTGGCCATCAACGTTTTGCCTTCACCCGTACGCATCTCAGCAATTTTGCCATTGTGCAGGGCAATCGCCCCCAGCATCTGTACATCGAAGTGGCGCATGCCAAACACCCGCTTGCTGGCCTCGCGGACCACCGCAAACGCTTCCGGCAGCAAAGAGTTTAGCGACTTGCCGTCGGCGATCCGCTGACGGAATTCGTCAGTTTTGGCTTGTAGCGCTTCGTCGGACAAAGCCTGCACAGAGGGCTCGAGCGCATTGATCTGTGCGACCTGCTTGCGGTACTGCTTGAGCAACCTGTCGTTGCGGCTGCCAATGAACTTTTTAAGCAGAGAAACCATAGTGTGTCGTCGCTGCGGGCCGGCGCTGTCAAAAACAGCCCCGGCAACCGGATGATTGTCAGGCACGGTCACTGAACAGTGACCGCAGGTAAACGATGCAGTTTAACGCAGCTGAGGGCCCGCCGCTTTGGCAGGCTGATCTGCGGCTGCTACCTGTAGTCCCGCCAAGGCCTGTACGGACGATCGGTTTGGCGCCTGCAGGAACAAGGTAGGATCCAGTGGGTAATCTGCCATGCGAATCTCGAAGTGCAGATGAGCCCCGGTGGAGCGGCCTGTGCTGCCCACCCGGGCAATCAGATCTCCCTGACGCACGAGGTCTCCCGTCTGGACCAGTATGCTGGACGCATGCGCATATCGGGTACGCAAACCATTGCCGTGGTCGATTTCAACCATCTTGCCATAGCCGTGCCAGGTGCCAGCGCGCACCACAATCCCGCCCGAGGCGGCACGGATGTCCGTGCCCCGCGGTGCTGCAAAATCCAGCCCCTCGTGCATCGTTTGCCGCCCGGTGACCGGATTGCGGCGCCAGCCAAAAGAAGAACTGAGTGCCGGGTAATCCACTGGCGACAAGGTAGGCAAACTGGCCTGAAACCCCGCCTGCTGAGACAAGGCTGCATCCACCAACGCGTAGGCGTCTTCCTGGCTGTCCAGACGCGCACCCAGCGCATCTACCCGTGCGCCCAGCTGTTCGGCCGATTCAAAGGACAAGGACATGGGTAAAGGGTCTGTGATGTCATCCAGCACCTGGGACGCATCAGCCTGGGGGATGTGCGACAAACTGTCCACATCAGCGGCCGTGGGAGCTGAACCACCGGCAATCTCTGGGGCGCTGTACTTGAGGCCGGCTGCCTGGGCGATACGGCTGCGCACGGCCTCCATGGCCAACACCCGCCCCTGGAGTTCTCCGACGCGACCTGCCAGATCGGCAAGGTTACCCTGCAGGGCCGCGGTTTGCTGTTGCATCCGGGCATCCAGCGATTGCCTTTGCTGCGTTTGCACCAGGGAGGCGCCCTGCCAGGACTGCCACTGCGCACCTGCCCATGCAGCAGCAAACAACAACAGGAGCAGCACGCCCAGGCGTGCCAGCCAGTGCACGGTAGAATGACTGAACCGCCGTGCGGTTGTTGCAACATCAACTTCTGACTTCATCCAGCTAATCCTTAAATGTCTCAGGCTTCTCGCCACCGCAGCCATGCCCCTGGGGCCCCAGCCCTGAGCTGGCTGCAGGCAAACCCGCAAGGGGCCCATCTGCTGCAAACAGCGCATACGCTGATGGCCCTGCAAAGCGCTTTACGCGCCACCTTGCCCGTTGCCCTGCAGCGCCGCGCACAGGTAGCCCGTATAGAGGGACAACAACTTACCGTATTGGTTCCCGGCCCTGCCTATGCCGCACGCCTGCGGCAACTGACGCACCAAGTGGCCAGCCAGCTGCAGCAACAGGGATGGCCGGTAGAAACCATTGTCGTGCGCATTGATGCCGCCATGAGGCAAGCCGGGACACAAAAGCCACTGCGTGAAACCCGACCACTGGACGAGCAGGCCTTGCACTGCTTCGAGACATTGGCCAAGGATCTAAGCCCCGGGCCCTTATCCGATGCAGTCAGCCGGTTATTGCGTCATCATCGGCCAGAAGGCACACAAAAATAGCGACCACCGTCTCTTAGGCCAGTTGCCAGTCGCGGGTGTAGGCAGCGGGTGCCAGTTGGGAGGATTCGTAGGTGACGGTTTCCCAGCAATCTTGCTGGGCCAGCAAGGCGCGTACCAGCTGGTTGTTAAGGCCATGGCCAGACTTGCAGGCCACGTACCGGGCCACCAGCGGCTGGCCGGCGAGATAAAGATCCCCGATGGCGTCGAGGATCTTGTGTTTTACGAATTCGTCGTCGTAGCGCAAGCCATCTGAATTAAGCACGCGGTATTCGTCCATGACGATCGCGTTATCCAGGCTGCCGCCCCGGGCCAGCCCCATGGAGCGCAACGCCTCGACCTCGGAGGCAAATCCGAAGGTACGCGCACGCGCAATGGTTTTGACGTAAGAATCAGTGGCGAAATCAACTTCGGCACGATTGGCGGTGGAGTTGATGGCCGGATGGCGAAAATCGATGGAAAACGACAACGCAAAGCCGTCGTGAGGCTCAAGGCGCGCCCATTTGGCTGCCGGGCCATCGCCCTCGCGGACTTCGACGGGCTTGAGCACCCGGATGAACCGCTTGGCTGCAGACTGCTCTTGCAGGCCGGCGCTACGCAGCAAATACACAAAGGTGCCGGCGCTGCCATCCATGATGGGCACTTCTTCGGCGTTGAGATCGACGTGCAGGTTATCCACCCCCAGACCAGCCAGGGCGGACATCAGGTGCTCGACGGTAGAGACGCGTACCGACCCTTGCTGCAATACGGAGGCCATACGGGTATCGCCCACCGCATCGGCACGCGCCGGCAGATCAACCACCTGGGGAAGATCCGTGCGATGGAAAACAATGCCCGTATTGGGCTGTGCGGGGCGCAATGTGATTTCAACCCGGCGGCCTGAATGCAGGCCCACGCCTTTGGTGGAAATCGCTTGCTTGATCGTGCGCTGTAAGAGCATGAGTATATCGGAATAGGCTACACGCACAAGGCACTACCGCCCTGGCGCAGAATGTCGAAGCATTGTAACCGCTCTACGGGTTTTCCACGACCTTTGTCATTGGATTTCACACTTGTTATGCGAAGGCACACCCTCCTCCAGGGGAAGAGAAGAGTGTGCCAGGCGCCGCGACCGGCGTGACAGCAGCCGCGATGTGAGGTCAGATCGACAGATCTTCAGAGATCAGTCGGCCTGTTTGCGCAAAAAGGCAGGGATATCAAAGTGATCCATCCCGGCGCCTTCCAGCGCCTGCACCTGTGCCGAAGCACTGGTACGGGGGCGGCGGATCACCGACGGTACATCCGTGCCGGCAAAATCATGGCCCAGATGCACGGGTTGATTGTCGGTGCCAGTGCGCTGGATTTCAGCATTGTTGGACACCAGTTGCGGACGGCTGTTGGCAGCGCCCAAACCCGTTGCCACCACGGTGACACGCAGACTTTCACCCATGGCATCGTCGTACGCCGTCCCGAAAATGACGGTGGCGTCTTCGGATGCATAGCTGCGGATGGTTTCCATGATTTCGCGGGTTTCACGCATTTTCAGCGAGCGGCTGGCCGTAATGTTGACCAGAATTCCACGGGCACCATGCAGATCGACACCCTCAAGCAAGGGGCAGGCAATGGCTTGCTCAGCGGCGGTACGGGCGCGATCGGCGCCGGCGGCAACCGCTGTGCCCATCATGGCCTGACCCTGCTCGCCCATGATGGTTTTCACGTCCTCGAAGTCGACGTTCACATTGCCTTCGACATTGATGATTTCAGCAATGCCTGCGCAGGCATTGTGCAACACGTCATCAGCCGCCTGGAAGCAGTCTTCCTGGGTGGCGTCTTCGTCCATCAGGTCGTACAGGTTTTCGTTGAGCACCACCACCAGAGAATGCACATGACGCGTCAGCTCGCGGATCCCCTCTTCGGCCAGGCGCATGCGTTTGTTGCCTTCGAAAATGAACGGCTTGGTGACCACACCGACGGTCAGGATGCCCAGTTCCTTGGCAACCTCGGCCACCACTGGGCCGGCCCCGGTGCCGGTACCACCGCCCATGCCGGCTGTGATAAACACCATGTGTGCCCCGTTCAGGGCAGCACGGATTTCCTCGCGAGCAGTCTCTGCCGCCGCACGACCCTGGTCGGGTTTGGCACCAGCACCCAAACCGGTGCGACCCAGGCGGATCTGCACAGGTGCTTCACTGGCCAGCAAGGCCTGCGAATCTGTGTTGGCGCAGATAAATTCCACTCCCTGTACTCCGGAGTGGATCATATGGGCCACCGCGTTACCCCCGGCGCCACCGACACCGACGACTTTGATCACGGTGCCGTTCCTGCTGGTATCCAGCATTTCGAAATTCATCATGGTTGACTCCCTCACATACGGAAAACAAAAAAACAATCCCCTGATAGCTCATGAGTGACCGACCATCGGTCAATTCATGAACCACTCCTTCATGCGCGTCAGAATGGATTTGACGGTTCCTTTCTGTTGCGCCACTTTGCGACCTCGTGCCCGCTGCATGCGGGCCTCGGTCAACAAACCCATCACCGTCGAGAAGCGCGGATTGCGCATCACGTCGGACAAACTCCCCTCATAGACCGGAATGGCCACTCGGACCGGCTTGAGGAACACGTCCTCAGCCAGTTCGACCATGCCGGGCATGAGCGCCGTCCCGCCGGTTAACACCACCCCGGAGGACAACAATTCTTCGTAGCCGGATTCACGCACCACCTGCTGCACAAATCCAAACAGCTCTTCCATGCGTGGCTCGATCACGGCACCCAGCGCCTGGCGCTTGACGTTACGGTTGGGGCGATCACCCAGCCCCGGCACCTCGATCATTTCGTCGGCACCCACCAATACCTGCTTGGCCACGCCATAGCGCAGCTTGATTTCCTCGGCGTCCGGAGTGGGCGTACGCAGCATGGCGGCAATGTCACTGGTGACCTGATCACCGGCAATCGGAATAACCGAGGTATGACGAATGGCTCCGCCGGTATAGATGGCGATATCGGTGGTGCCGCCACCAATATCCACCAGCACGACACCCAACTCTTTTTCATCAGCGGTGAGGCACGACAGGCTGGAAGCCAGCGGCTGCAAGGTCAGATCCTGAACCTCCAGCCCGCAGCGGCGCACACACTTGACGATGTTTTGTGCGGCACTGACTGCACCTGTGACGATGTGCACACGCACTTCCAGACGCATGCCGCTCATGCCGATCGGCTCACGGATGTCATCCTGGGCGTCCACGATGAATTCCTGCGTCAGGACGTGCAGCACTTTCTGATCAGTGGGGATATTGACGGCCTTGGCGGTTTCAATCACCCGCTCGACGTCTGTGGCGGTAACTTCCTTATCTTTGACCGCCACCATGCCACTGGAGTTGAAGCTGGTGATATGGCTGCCGGCGATGCCGGTGTATACCTCGCGGATCTTGCAATCGGCCATCAGCTCGGCTTCTTCAAGCGCACGCTGGATAGAGTTGACGGTAGATTCGATGTTGACGACAACACCCTTGCGCATACCGTCTGACTCGTGCTGGCCGAGGCCCAGCACTTCAAACCCGGCATCCGGCAAGATTTCAGCCACCACGGCAACCACTTTGCTGGTGCCGATGTCGAGTGCAACGATCAGGTCTTTGATGTCACGAGTCATGGTTTGGAGGGTCGATGAGTAGCATTGGTTTCAGGGGCCAGCGTGATTGCAAACCCATTGGGGTAACGCAAATCGGCACTGGCGATCATGCGGCTGCCCAAGCGTTGCGACAACGCGGGCCAAGCCTGGACAAAACGTTCGATGCGGGCGGCAAACGGCAACGCCCCTGGGCGGCCATGCGGGTCGGTGGCATCCGCCGCCGGGTCGCGCCCCAGGGCCAGATGTACACCGTCCGAGAGCGACACCTCCCACGCATAGCGGGGTGTCAGGGTGGCTTCCCGTACGCTCAGACCCAGCGGCGCAAACCAGCGGGCAATTTCGGCATAACGCTGCACGACCAGGCGCTCGGAGTTGACAGGCCCATTCAGCTGCGGCAAATGCAGGCCATCGGGCAACTCGCCCGGGTTGGCCGTAAAGGCTTCACCCCAGGTATTGATCATCTGGTTCTCATTCCATAGCGCCAGCGGTTGCTGTTCTTCGATACGCACCAGCAGCGTGGAGGGCCACACCCGGCGGATGGCTGCATGCCGCACCCAAGGTACGTTTTCGATGCGTTGACGTACCTTATCCAGATCCAGCAGGAAGAAATTGCCCCGCACCTGGCCGGCCAGTGCGGTCTGCAGGCTGCTGGGGCTGACATATTGCAAGGTGCTGCCTGCCACCGGCGCCAGCTGAATCTGCTGGATGGCAAAGTACGGCCGACGGATGATCCACGACAGCACGCCAGCCACCATAGCCAATACGGCCAGCAAAGCCAGCAGATTGGCGATCAGGTTGGTCAGGCGGGCGTCTGCAAACACCGTCGGCTCCTGTTCAGTACGCGTCCGGGCGCTGCACTTTGCAGCGCGCCGTGGCAAGGATGGCAACACACAACTCGCCATAGCTCATGCCGAGGGCTTTCGCACCCATGGGCACCAGCGAATGACTGGTCATGCCGGGAGAAGTATTCATTTCAAGCAACCAGGGCCGATTGTTCTGGTCCAGCATCAGATCGGCCCGGGCCCAGCCCTCGCATCCCAGGACGCGATAGGCTTGCACGCACAGCGACTGAATCTGTTGGGTCAGGGGCTCAGGCAGATCAGCCGGACACACGTACTGCGTGTCGTTGGATACATACTTGTGCTCGTAGTCGTAGTTTCCCTGGGGGGCAATGATTTCAATCACCGGCAGGGCATGTGCATCGGCGCCGGTACCCAGCAGCGGCACGGTAAGCTCCCGGCCCTCGATAAACTGCTCGGCCAGGGCGCACTCATCATGCGTATAGGCCAGCACCAAAGCGGCCGGCAGCTGCCCGGCAGAGAACACCCGGGTAAGACCCAGGGTCGAGCCCTCATGCGGAGGCTTCACAATCAGGGGCAAACCCAGCTCAGCCACAAGATCCGTCTGGCCGGCGGCCGCTTGCTCAAGCGCCACAAATCGTGGCGTGGGCAAACCGTGCTGCAGCCACAGGCGTTTGGTGGCGATCTTGTCCATGGACAGGCTGGAGGCCAGCGTACCGCTACCCGTATAGGGAATGCCCAGAAGCTCAAGCGCACCCTGAATCGTGCCATCCTCACCATATCGGCCATGCAAGGCAATAAACACACGATCAAAGCCGGCGGCGGACAGCTCAGCCAGACTTTGCCGCCCGGTATCAAACAGATGCGCATCTACACCAGCTTCCCGTAAAGCCGCACAGACACCGGTGCCCGACATCAGCGACACCTCGCGCTCGGAGGACAAACCACCGTACAGCACACCCACACGACCCCAGTCTTGCGTCATGACAGACCTCCCAATTGCGCAGGCACCCGACTGATTGAACCGGCGCCCATGATGATCACCACATCGCCGTCACGTACAAAATCCTGGATCGCCTGAGGCATCTCGGTGACGTTGTCCACAAAGACAGGCTCCACCTTGCCGGCTACCCGCAAGCCGCGCGCCAGTGCCCGGCCGTCCGCGGCAATCAGGGGTGCCTCACCGGCGGGATAGACTTCAGTAAGCAACACGGCATCAGCCGAGCTGAGCACGCGTACAAAATCTTCAAAGCAGTCCCGCGTACGGGTATAGCGATGAGGCTGGAACGCCAGCACCACGCGGCGATCAGGCCAGGCGCCACGAGCGGCAGCCAGCGTGGCCGCCATCTCCACGGGATGGTGGCCGTAATCATCCACCACCGAATACATCCCCCCTCCGTTGCGTGCCGACACAGGGAAGTCCCCCACTTGGGTAAAGCGCCGGCCCACGCCTCGAAACTGCGCCAATGCCTCGACAATGGCGCCATCAGGCACACCCAGCTCGGTAGCGACAGCGATGGTGGCCAAAGCATTCAGCACGTTGTGCCGGCCCGGCAGGTTCAGGCGTACATCCAGCGGCGGCATGGCGCCTTGCTGACCTTGGCGCTCCACCACAAACGCCATGGCGGTGCCCTCTGCCCGCAGATTCCGGGCACGTACCTGGGCAGGCATGTCGATGCCGTAGGTGGTCATGGGACGCGAGACAAAAGGCATGATTTCACGCACATTGGGATCGTCCAGGCACAACACTGCGCTGCCATAAAAAGGCAGGCGCTGGGTAAATTCGACAAAGGCGCTTTTCAGGCGCGCCACATCATGGCCATAGGTGTCCATGTGATCAAGATCGATGTTGGTGATGATTGCCATCACCGGCAGCAGGTTCAAAAACGAGGCATCGGATTCGTCGGCCTCGACCACGATGTACTCGCCCTGCCCCAGGCGCGCATTGGCATCGGCTGCATTCAGGCGTCCGCCGATCACAAAGGTGGGATCCAGCCCGCCCGCAGCCAACACGCTGGCCACCAAGCTGGTGGTAGTGGTCTTTCCGTGGGTGCCGGCCACCGCAATCCCGCGCTTCAAGCGCATCAATTCAGCCAGCATCAAAGCACGGGGTACCACCGGCACATGGGCGGCACGCGCGGCCAGTACCTCAGGGTTGTCTGCATGGATTGCCGTAGAAGTCACAATCGCACCCGCGCCCTTGATATGCGCGGCATCATGGCCAATGGAAATCCGGGCGCCCAAAGAGGCCAGGCGACGGGTAACGGCGGTTTCCTGCACATCCGAGCCGCTGATGGCATAGCCCAGATTCAGCAGCACCTCGGCGATCCCGCTCATGCCCGCGCCGCCAATCCCGACGAAATGAATATTATGTATACGGTGCTTCATACCGATTCCTTCTGGGTATGGACGCAAGCTTCAGCAATCAGCTGCGTAGCGTTCAGGCTGGAATGTTCGTGTGCGTGCGCCGCAACCGCCGCCAACTCGGGGCGCCGACGTTGGCCCAGCCAGTCGGCCAGCGTACGGGCACTTAATGTGGGCTGCGGCATCAGCCAGCCGCCGTCGCAGTCAGACAAATAGCGCGCGTTGGCGGTCTGGTGATCGTCAATGGCGTGCGGCAAGGGGATAAACGCGGCCGCTACCCCGACAGCTGCTACTTCGGCCACCGTCATCGCGCCGGCGCGGCAGATCACCAGATCAGCGTCGCCCAGGGCCTGCGCCATATCCTGGATAAACGGGCGCACATCCGCCTGCAGCCCCAGGCGCGCATAGTGCCCCTGGACAGTGTCTGCATGGCGTTCACCCGCCTGATGGCAGACGGTGGGACGCGTGTCCTCAGGCATCAAGGCCAGGGCTTCGGGCACCACGGCATTGATGCTGGCCGCACCCAGACTGCCACCCAGCACCAGCAGGCGCAGCGGCCCTTGCCGGTTTGCATAGCGGGCTTCCGCAGGCGTTACCGACAGCAAGGCTTCGCGCACGGGGTTGCCCACCATCACCGCATCGGGCAGCACACCGGGAAACCCGCTTAATACCCGGGTGGCCAAACGGGCCAGCAGGCGATTGGCCGTGCCGGCCACCGCATTTTGTTCGTGAATCACCAGCGGGATTTTGCTCAGGCGGGCCATCAGGCCACCAGGTACGGCAGCATACCCACCCATGCCCAACACCACATCGGGACGATGCTGACGCAGCAAGCGACGTACCTGCAGGCAGGCGGCCGCCAGGGTAAAGGGTAGTTTGAGCAGCGCCACCAGCCCCTTGCCACGCACCCCGCCAAACCGCAAGGGCAAAAGCGTGATGTGGTGCGCCGGCACCAGCCGGCCTTCCATGCGATCAGGATTGCCCAGCCACAGCACCTGCCAGCCCTGGGATTGCAGTGCCTCAGCCACTGCCAGGCCCGGCATGATATGCCCGCCTGTGCCACCGGCCATGATGAGAATGACGGGCTGCGTCATCGCCGCTTCCCCCTCATCATGCAACGTGTCTCGAAATCCACCCGCAGCAGCAAGGCAATGGCCACGAGATTCATGACAATGCCCGAACCGCCGTAGCTGACCAGCGGCAAGGTAAGCCCCTTGGTGGGCAACAAGCCCACACAGACACCAATATTGATAAAGGCCTGCACGCCGATCCACAGGGTCAGCCCCTGGGCCGCCAGACCATCAAACACCCGATCCATCACCATGGCTTTGCGGGCAATTTCAAAGCCGCGCAACACCACAAATCCGAACACGGCAACCAAACACATCACACCCACAAAGCCCAGCTCCTCGCCAATCACCGCAACAATGAAATCGGTGTGTGCCTCGGGCAAATAGTGCAGTTTTTCGACGCTGGCTCCTAGGCCCACGCCGAACCACTCTCCTCGCCCCAGGGCGATCAACGAATGGGACAGCTGGTACGCGCTGCCGTAGGCATTGTCGGGATTCCAGGGATCCAGATAAACGAACAAACGCTCGCGCCGCCACGGAGACAGCCAGATCAGTAGCAGGAAGCAGGACATCACACCCAGCAGAAGCGTCGAGAACAGCTTGAGATTGATGCCGCCAATAAACAGCACCCCAACGGCAATGGCACCGATGACGATGAATGCCCCAAGATCAGGCTCGAGCAACAACAGCATGCCCACCAGCATCAGCGCCACCGCCATGGGCACAAAGCCGCGCCAAAACCCTTGCAGATGCGCTTTTTTGCGCACCACGTAATCAGCGGCGTACAAGGCCACGACAAATTTCATGAGCTCGGACGGCTGAAAATTGATCAGTCCAAAAGGCAACCAGCGACGTGCACCGTTGACCTCGCGCCCAATACCGGGCACCAGCACCACCAGCAACAACACCAGAGCCAGCACAAACAAGGGAATGGACAGCTTTTGCCAGACCTTCATAGGCACACTGGCCGTCACCAATGCCGCCAGCAGGCCCACGACAATAAACGCAGCGTGCCGGCCAACAAAATAGAAGCGCCCATAGCTTTCGTAGCGCGGGCCATCCGCCAGCGCAATCGACGCCGAATACACCATCAACAGACCAAACAGCACCAGTGCGGCCACCGCCACCACCAGGCTGACGTCTACCATCGGCATGGTGGTGCGGCCTTGCCGCCCACCCTGAAAGCCCATGCTGAGGTCTGCCATCAGGCTCATGCCACTTCCCCCCTATCCGCCGCCAACTCGCGCACAGCCTCGACAAAACAGGCACTGCGATGGGCGTAATTGCGAAACATGTCCATGCTGGCGCACGCCGGCGAGAGCAACACGGCGTCTCCGGGCTGCGCCTGGCCCAGGCCCTGCTGAACAGCATCAGGCAAGGTGTCGCAAAAGATGAGGGGAACAGCACTGTCTTTCAGGGCCTGCGCGATGATGGCTGCATCCTGGCCAATCAACATGACGGCGCGCGCATGCGCCTGCACGGCGCTGGCCAACGGCGAAAAATCCTGTCCCTTGCCCAGACCACCGGCGATCAGCACCACCTGGCGCCCCAGCCCTTGCAACGCAGCCAGCGTGGCGCCGACATTGGTGCCTTTGCTGTCATCAATGAAATCCACTCCGGCGATGGTCTGGATGAATTCGGTTCGGTGAGCTTCGCCGCGATACTGGCGCAAAGCGTGCAACATGCCGGCCCAGTCCAGCCCAACAGCATCGCCCAGCGCCAGCGCAGCCAGGCTGTTGAGCGCATTGTGGCGCCCCCGGATCTGCAAGGCATCAACCGGCATCAGCGCGTGCGGCGTACCTGGCGCGCGCATGGCCGCCTCTGGCTGACGGCCTTTGCGCCGGCTATTGTCGGGCGCAGGGGCATCCATCTGCGGCACATAGGCCAGCCAGGACAAATCATGAGAGCTCTGCAGGCCGAGATCGCCCGACAGAACCGGCAGGCCGGCGCCAAAACTGCGAACATCCAGCGCTTCTGGCTGCTCTACCATGGCGGATACCCGCGCATCATCGCGGTTGATGATACGGATCCGGGCCATCTCCAGCAGACGTGCTTTGGCCGCGGCATAGTCCTGCATCGAGCCATGCCAGTCGAGGTGATCTTGTGTGATATTGAGCACCACGGCTGCGTCGGCCGCCAGCGAGTGCGTGGTTTCCAGCTGAAAACTGGAGAGCTCCAGCACCCAGAGTGCCGGCAGATCGTCTGTTTGCAGGGCATCCATCAGGCTGTGCAAGGCAGCAGGGCTGATATTCCCGGCCGCCCGGGCCGGGCGCCCACACCCCTGTGCCAGGTGGCGCACCAGGGCAGTGACGGTGGTTTTGCCATTGGTACCCGTGATCGCCAGCACGCCAGGCGTATAGCCCTGGTTACGCAAATCAGCCAGGGCCCGCGCAAACAGCTCGATCTCGCCGATGATTTCGATGCTGCGCTCGCGCGCCAGCTGCAAAAATCCGGCCACAGGTGCTTGATGAGGGTTGAGCCCAGGGCTGAGCACAATCGACACCACCCCATCCAGGGCCGCCGGCTGCAGCGCATCTGCACCCAAATGCACATCGGCCTCGATACCCTGATCCGTCAGCGCGACCAGTCCCGCTGGCGCATCCCGGGTGTCCAGCACACGCAAAGCCGCCCCCTGGCGCGCGCACCAGCGCGCCGCAGCCACGCCGGTTTCGCCCAAACCCAGAATCAGGGTCAGGCCGTCACGGCGCACAGAGGGAAACTCAAATACGGTACTCATCGCAATTTCAAACTCGCCAGGCCCACCAGGACCAGCATCATGGTGATGATCCAGAAACGCACCACCACCTGGGTTTCTTTCCAGCCGCTGACTTCAAAGTGATGATGCAGCGGTGCCATTCGAAAGATGCGCCGGCCCTCGCCATAGCGCTTTTTGGTGTACTTGAACCAGCTCACCTGCAACATCACCGAGAGGGTCTCCACCACAAACACCCCTCCCATGATGAACAGCACAATCTCCTGGCGCACAATCACGGCGATCGTGCCCAGTGCACCGCCCAACGCCAGGGCGCCCACATCGCCCATGAACACCTGGGCGGGATACGCGTTGAACCACAAAAACGCCAGGCCGGCGCCGGCAATCGCGGCGCATAGCACCATGAGCTCGGACGCACCCGGTATATAGGGAAACAGCAGATACTTGGAGTAATCGACGCGCCCGACGACATAGGCAAAAATGCCCAAGGCAGAACCAATCATCACCGTGGGCATGATGGCCAGGCCGTCCAGGCCGTCGGTAAGATTGACCGCGTTGCTGGTACCCACAATCACCAGCCAGGTCAGTGCAACAAAGCCAAACACACCCAAGGGATAACTGACAGACTTGAAAAACGGCACGATCAAATCAGCCCGCGCAGGCAAAGGCATGGTGAAGCCACTCAGCACCCAGTCGCGAAACAATGGCCAGAGCTCAGTGTTGGCCGGTGCCGACACCGCAAAACTGAGATAGACCGCCGCCACCAGGCCAATCATGGCTTGCCAGAAAAACTTCTGGCGTGCTGGCATGCCTTCGGGGTCGTGGTGCACTACCTTGCGGTAGTCATCCGCCCAACCGATCCAGCCAAAACCAAAAGTTACCAGCAGCACCACCCAGACAAAGCGGTTGGTCCAGTCGGCCCACAGCAGGGTGCTGATCCCAATCCCGATCAGGATCAGGGCGCCTCCCATGGTGGGTGTGCCATTTTTTTGCAAGTGCGTTTGCGGGCCGTAGCTGCGCACAGCCTGGCCAATTTTCAGGGCCGTCAAACGGCGAATCAGCCAGGGCCCCGCCAGCAAGCCAATGGCCAGCGCAGTGGCCGATGCCAGAACCGCCCGGAAAGTGATGTACTCGACCACTCCAAATGCCCGGAAATGGTGGTCGGCCAGCCAGCGTGCCAGTTCAAGCAGCATGATCACCCCCCTGGCCCGCGCCATTGGTTTGCAGGGCGTGCACCACGCGCTCCATCTGCATACTGCGCGAACCCTTGACCAGAATATGGGCGGGCCGGGCCGCCAGCAGTTGCGGCAGCAAGGCATCCAGCGAATCAAACGCTTGCGCGCCGTCACCAAAAGCACGGGCAGCTTCGACACTGGCGGTACCCAGGGTCAGCAGGCGCTGAATGCCGCACTGGCGGGCATAGGCGCCCACCTCGGCGTGCATGGCGGGCCCCTGGTCTCCGACCTCGGCCATATCGCCCAATACCAATACTTTTCGGCCATCCAGACCGGCCAGCACATCGATGGCGGCACGCACTGAATCAGGATTGGCGTTATAGGTATCGTCGATCAGATGAAAGCCATCTGCCAGCAGCTGGGGGCGCATGCGTCCGCCCACCGGCACAAAAGCAGCCAGGCCCGCGGCGATGGTAGACAAGGGTGCCCCAGCGGCATGGGCGCAAGCCGCCGCGGCCAGGGCATTGCGCAGATTGTGGCGGCCTGGCGCGTGCAAGGTAATGGGAATCACCTGCTGATCCACATGCAGGCGAAATTCGGTGTGATCTGTTCCTGCCTGAATCCGGGAGGCGTGTACCTGAGCACTTTCATCAAAGCCAAAGCGCAATGTTTTGCGCGGCGCAGCCAGTTGCTGCCACAAACCGGTAAAGGGTTCGTCGTCGGGGAACACGGCCACACCGTTGGCAGGCAGGGCCTGCAGCACAGCACCATTTTCCTGCGCAACGGCTTCTACCGAGCTCATGAACTCCTGGTGTTCGCGCTGCGCATTGTTCACCAGCGCCACTGTCGGCGCAGCAATCGCTGCCAGCACGGCAATTTCTTCAGGATGGTTCATGCCCAGTTCCAGCACCGCAGCGCGATGTGTCTTGCCCAGGCGCATCACCGTCAGCGGCACACCAATCTCGTTGTTGAAATTGCCCCAAGTGGCCAGGCGGGCAGCGTCGCCCCACCACGCGGCCAAAATGGCACTGATCATTTCTTTGGTCGTGGTCTTGCCGTTGCTGCCGGTGACGGCGATCACAGGCAGATCAAATTGCCGGCGCCACACGCTTGCCACCCGAATCAGCGCCTGATGGGTATCGCCCAGCACAATCTGCGCAATATCTGCCCCAGGCACAGCGTGCGACACAATCGCCGCCCGCGCGCCAGCCTTGGCAGCAGCATCCAGGTAGTCATGGCCATCAAAGTGTTCACCCCGCAGCGCCAGAAACATCATGTCCGCGCTGGCATGGCGCGTGTCAGTGGACAGCCCGGGGGCCTGCTGCCAGCTCAGTGCAAACCGCGCCCATTCGCGGTCATCAAACGCACTGCGTACATGCCGGACTTCCTGATAGGTTTCATGGCCCTTGCCTGCCAGCAACACAACGTCTTGTTCGCCGGCCCGCCAGACAGTATCGAGAATTGCAGTGGCGCGATCCGGCTCGATGTGCGGCCGGGCCGGCATGCCGGCCACAATATCTTCAATAATCGCGTCCGGGGATTCGGATCGGGGGTTATCGGTGGTAACGACGGGTTCGTCGGCCAGCCGGGCCGCGACTTCACCCATCATGGGGCGCTTGCCGACATCCCGATCGCCTCCGCAGCCAAACACGCACCACACACGCCCCCCACGCTCTGCCGCCACGGGCTGCAGCGCTGTCAGGACACGCTCGAGGGCATCTGGCGTATGGGCATAATCCACCACCACCAGAGGCTGCGGGCATGCTGCACTGGTACCACCAATGGCAGTCACCATCTGCAGCCGGCCGGGCACGGGATGCAGCACTGCCAGCGCCCGGGCCACACGGCTCATCCCCCAGCCCAGCTCGCGCAACACACCGGCCACCAGCAACAGATTGGAAATATTGTGCTCGCCGACCAGATGCGTAAAAATCTGCACCCGGCCATCAGGCCCAAGAAGCTTGAACACCAGGCCATCGGCGCCATGCTGCACGTCTTCGGCCCTGAATGCGGCGTCAGACGGCCGTTGCAAGCTGTAGCTCACCACATGCGAAGCTGATAAGGACATGCCCAGGAGCTCACCTCCTGCAGCATCATCGGCGTTGATCACCGCGCCCCGCAGCCCGGGCCGCGAAAACAGGGCAAACTTGGCCTGCTTGTAGCGTTCGAAAGTGCCGTGGTAATCCAGATGATCACGAGTGAGATTGGTGAAGCCGGCAATTTGCACGCGCACCCCATCCAGCCGCCCCTGCTCGATACCGATGGAAGAGGCCTCGATGGCAGCTGCCTGCCCACCTGAGCGCACAATCGCCGCCAGGCTGCGGTGCAAAGTCAACACATCCGGGGTTGTCAGGACACCGCCCAGATTGCTGCCATCGGCCAGCGTGACACCCAGCGTACCCACCGTCCCGCAGGGCATGCCCTCAGAATTCATGGCATCTGCGATCCAGCACACGGTGGACGTCTTGCCATTGGTACCGGTCACGGCAATTACCGCCAACGCATCCGAAGGCCGGCCGTACCACAGGTGGGCGATCTCACCGAGCAAAGGCGCCAGATCTTCCACCATTAGCACAGGTATGCCATCAGGCACTGGGTGTGCGGTGTCTGCGGCGCACACAATGGCCGCAGCCCCTGCGGCCTGTGCCTGACCCATATAGGCACGCCCATCGGTGGCGATACCGGGGCAGGCAAAGAAAACATCTCCCACCTGGATCTGGCGCGAGTCCAGACACAGGTGGGCGTGGCGCTGAACGCGCTCGTCAAGCCAAGCTAGGATATCAATCGTATTCATCGTGTGTGCGCCCCCTGCTCTGCCACGGCCACCAGTGAATCCACGGGCGCATCAGGCCGCACCCCCATTCGGCGCAGGGAGCTGGAAACAATATCGGAAAAAACCGGGGCGGCAACCGCGCCGCCGTAATAGCCACCGGTAGTGGGTTCGTCGATAGAGACAGCAACCACAATGCGGGGATCAGACACGGGCGCAAAACCTACAAACGAGCCCCGATATTTGGTTTTGCTGTACTGCCCGTTGACAATCTTGCGCGCCGTACCACTTTTGCCTGCCACGCGATACCCCTGTACCTGGGCCCGCCTGGCACCATCCGGCCCGGCAGCCGCTTCGAGCATGCTGCGCATCAGATGTGCCACCTTGGGCGAATACACCTGCACACTGGTAGGGCGCCCTTCACGGCGCAACAAAGACAAGGACACCATATCGCCATCGCGGGCAAATACGGTGTAGGCATGCGCAACCTGGATGAGAGAGACCGACAACCCATAGCCGTACGCCATCGTGGCCCGCTCGATGGGGCGCCAACGTTGCCAGGGGCGTAAACGCCCGGAGGCCATGCCCGGGAAATGCGTCTCGGGGACACGCCCAAAGCCCAGTTCAGAGAATTTTGTCCACATGGCCTGCGAGCTGAGCAGCTCGGAGATCATGGTCATGCCGACGTTGCTGGAGTGCTGGATGATGCCACCCACAGTAAGCACGCCATAATGGCCCACGTCGGAAATCAGGGAACCCTGATAGCGATAGCGGCCATTGCCTGTATCAAACTGGGTCCGCGTCGAGATCACACCCTCATCCAGCGCCAGCGAGGCCGTAAAGGGCTTCATGATGGAACCCGGCTCGAAGGTGTCGGTCATCACGCGGTTGCGCAAGGCCGGCCCCGTGCGCTGCGCAGTATCATTGGGATCATACGAAGGCAGGTTCACCATTGCCAGGATTTCACCCGTGTGGGCATCCACAACAATGGCCGCTCCCGCCCGTGCCTTGTGCTGCTCGATCGCAGCCTTGAGGGCGGTATAGGTATCAAACTGGATACCGGTATCGATGGACAGCTGCAGATTTTGTCCGTCCACCGGCGGCACCACCGCCTGGACATCCTCTACCACACGGCCCAACCTGTCCTTGATGACGCGGCGCGAACCAGGCTCACCCGAGAGGAGGTCGTTAAATGCCAGCTCGGTGCCTTCGATGCCGCGGTCTTCGATGTTGGTAAATCCCAGGATATGCGCCATGACCTCGCCCTCAGGGTAATAGCGCCTGGTTTCAGGCAACTGCTGCACCC
This sequence comes from Castellaniella sp., assembly GCF_049651205.1. Classification (GTDB taxonomy): domain Bacteria; phylum Pseudomonadota; class Gammaproteobacteria; order Burkholderiales; family Burkholderiaceae_B; genus Castellaniella. The sequence goes on along the minus strand of NZ_JBASBR010000018.1, from coordinate 12,622 downwards.
CGGGGATTTTGAGCTGGCGGATCTTGTCGGCAATATCCATGCTTACCTGCCGTTGCAGGTAAACAAAATTCTTGTCTTCATCGCGTGTGCGCTGATGAATTTCTTTGACGGAAACACCCAGCAGCGTGGACAGCTGCTTCACCTGGCTGTCACTGGCTTTATGGAAGTCCTCAGGGATTACCCAGATGGCGCGCGCAGGCATGCTGGACGCCAGCACCACCGAGCCGCTGCGATCAAAGATCTTGCCGCGCGATGCGGGCAGCACCAGGGTGCGCTCGTAGCGGCGCTCGCCCTGACGCTGCAGAAATTCGTTGGACAGAATCTGCAGAGACAAGGCCTTGGCCACCAGCGCCACAAACGCCAGCATCAACACAATCACCACCAGCCGCGCCCGCCAGAAGACCGGACGGCTGGCCAATACAGGGCTTTCATGGAAACCAAAGCGCTTCATGGCTGCCCCCCGGGTGTGGAGACTGCAGCCGGCGCCGGTTCTTGCAGATAAATCGTGCGATCCGGCGTCACCGGAATCAAGTGCAACTCGGTGCGCGCCAGCGAATCGATACGCACGTTGCGGGCCAGTTCCGCCCGCTCAAGTTGTAAGCGGCGCCACTCGGTGTCGAGTTCGCGGGCTTGCGATTTGAGGCGCTCGGAAGCAACAAACAGCTCGCGTGTCTGAAAGCGCGCGGTCACCAGGGAAATGGCCGAGAGCATGAGGCAAAATGCCAGGAAAATGGCCACCCGGATCATCGATGCCCCCTTTTGCCCGGCCGCTTGGCCCCCGTCGCAGGCCGACCCGGCAGATGCACCAAAGCCGCTGCCTGCCCGGCGGACAGCGGCTCTGCCGTGCGCTGGGCCGCGCGCAGCACAGCCGAACGCGAACGGACATTGTCCTGAACCTCAGCCTCATCCGCTTGCACACGGCCAAGCAAGTTGACCCAGGGCTTGGGCATATCCTTCTCGGGGATTGGCAGGCGCGCCTGCTCCTGGCCCGGCCGCGCAGCCGCTGCCAGGCACTGTTTGACCATGCGGTCTTCCAGGGAGTGAAAGCTGATCACCGCCAGCCGCCCGCCGTCACGCAAGTGACTCAGGGCTGCCGGGAGGGCGTGCGCGAGCTCTTCGAGCTCCGCATTGATGTAAATCCGTATAGCTTGAAACGTCCGTGTGGCCGGATGCTGGCCTTTTTCGCGCGTGCGGACGACACCGGCGACGAGCTGGGCCAATTGGCCCGTGGTGCGCAGCACCCCGGATTGGCGGCCCGAAACAATCGCCTTTGCAATCTGGAAAGCAAACCGTTCTTCGCCATAATGAGCAATGACCTCCTTGATCTGATCTTGGTCGGCCTGCGCCAACCAGTCGGCGGCGGTCTGCCCCCGAGTTGTGTCCATACGCATGTCCAATGGGCCATCGCGCATAAATGAAAAACCACGGCTGGCATCGTCAATTTGTGGCGACGACACCCCGAGATCCATCAGTACCCCATCTACCTGCGCCAGCCCACGATCATCCAGCTGCTGACCAAGCGTCGCAAAGCCATCATGCACCACCTCGACGCGCGCATCTTCAGCCGCCAGCTGGCGGGCGATCGCAATGGCTTCTGGGTCTTTATCAAAAACCAGCAATCGGGCACCTGGCGCCAGGCGCTGCAGCAGCAGCCGGCTGTGACCGCCGCGGCCAAAGGTTGCGTCGACGTAAATACCGTTAAGATCGGGAGAAGAAGCGTGAGGCGCACCGCGGCCAAACGACGCATTCAACAATGCGTCGATCGCCGGTTCCAGCAGAACGGTACGGTGGGAATACGCCATGGACGGGGCTCAGAAAGAAATCTGCTCAAGAATGGAAGCATCCAGCTGGTTGACGTCCTGCAGACCACGGGCTTCCCACTGCTCGCGATTCCACAATTCAAAACCCGACCCCAACCCCAACAACATCACTTCTCGCTTTAAATCGGCTGCTTCACGCAACTCGGGTGATACTAGAATTCGTCCGGCCGAATCCATCTCGACATCCTGGGCACTACCCAGCACAAACCGCTGCAATGGCCGCGCAGCAGCCGTCAGCGCAGAGATCTGGGCACGTTTGATTTCCCATGTAGACCGCGGATACAGCATCAGACAACCGTCCGGATGACGCGTCAGGGTAAGACAGCCTTGTTCGTCAGACAGCAGCGCATCGCGGTACCGGGCCGGGATTGACATCCGGCCTTTGGCATCCAACGTTAGTGCACTGCTTCCTTGAAACACGGATCATGTCTCCCACTTCGTCACACAAAAATCTACTTTTCCCCACTCTACGGGATACCCGCAAGGCGGTCAAGGAGAAAATCAAGATTTATTCAATGACAACAAGCACTTACAACTGTTTTTAACAATTTCATAAAAAATAAATTCCTGCAAAATCAATAGACTGCAAAACAAACTGAATGTCCTTTATTAGGATAAATAGGCATAAATCACGATCCAGGCGTCTTCCGCACTCGTGCCAATCCCCGATTGACAGACCCGGGGCCAGCCTATGTAATGAATCCGTGCCTCAACCGAGGCTTCAACCCGGCGCCACCAGGCGCCAGACTCGAAAGCATCCGAGCCTCTTTTACGTTTGCCTGCGGTACCGTCAGCCACCAATAAAAGGAGACCCTCCATGTCGGATCAGACTTCCACCCCTAAATCACGTCGCCAATTCCTGCAATCTGTCGGGGCAACGGGCGGCATGATGATGATTGGCGGCATGTTGCCGTTGCATCGCGCACTTGCTGCCGGGGCCCCGCCTGCCATCAACCTTGGCCAGGTTCTGCCCATGACAGGTTCGGCGGCCGAGTTTGGCCCCTACTACCGGGACGCCGTGCGCCTGGCGGTGGACCAGATCAACACTGCCGCCAAAGAAGTCTTCGGCGGCCCGATCATCGCCAGCCATGTCACAGCCGATAGCGCCACATTGCCCACTGTGGGTGTGCAAGCGGCCCGCCAGATGGTCGACACCCAGCACACACCAGTCATCATCAACGGCTGGTCCAGCGGCGTAACAGTGGCCGTTGCCACCTCCGTCACGATCCCTTCCGGGGTTTTGCAAATTGGTAACGGCACCACATCACCGCTGGTCAGCGTACTTCCCGCTGATGCCAAGGCCGATCTCCTGTTCCGCACTAGTGCCTCAGACGCCATGCAAGGTGTGGTGGCTGCACAATTTGTCAACGGCGAAATCGACCCCAATTACAAGTTCAAGAAAGTCGCCACCATCTACATCAACAACCCCTATGGGCAGGGCTTGTCCAACGCCTTCGCCGCAGCTTTCAAAAAACGTGGCGGCACAGTGCTGGCTCAGGTGCCACACCCCGAAGAAGTCCAGCCTACGTACAAATCCATGCTGTCCCAGGCGCTCAAAGACAAACCCGACCTCCTGCTCATCGTCAGCTACCCGGCCCATACCATCGCCATTTGCAAAGAATCCCGCGATACCTTCAACTTCACCAATTGGCAGTTCACCGATGGCAACGCCAGCGTCGACATCATCAAAGAAGTGGGTGGCAAGGTTATGGATGGCCGCTACGGCACGGCTCCCGGCGAGGACACCACCACGCAGTCGTACAAAGACTTCGCCAAAACCTACATGGAAACCTACAAATACGACCACTTCCCGCCGTTTACCACCTGCTCCTACGACGCCGGCATGGTAGCGGGCTTGGCCATGGCAGCTGCGGTAGCAGCAGGGGCCACGGATGCCTCCAAGATCACCGGCACCGTCTTGCGCGATCACCTGCGTGAAATCGCCAACCCGCCGGGCGATCTGATCGATGGCGGCGATCAAGGCCGTATCACCGAGATGCTCAAGGCACTCAAGGCCAAAAAGAAAATCAACTACAACGGTGTTGCCGGCCCGTGCGACTTCGACAAAAACGGCGATGTCATCACCCCGGTCAATATCTGGAAATACTCCGGCGACCAAATCGAAACCATCAAGATGGTGGCTGCCAAGGATATTCCAGCGGCATAAGCCAGCCGCCGGATGCCCCGAAACGGGGTATCCGGCCAAACAAAATGGCCAGTTCACACTTGCGAACTGGCCTTTTTGTTTGGCTGCTGCCCTGGGGCAGCCCGCCGTGGCTACTTATTTTTTGGGACTATCCGGAATAAACCGCGAGACACGTTTTTTCTCGGGCAGGATACCCTGGGGCCGATACAGCACAATCAGTGCCAGCAACAGGCCAACAAACGCCCAGCGCAAGAACGACATGCGTGCTGCCATGTCGGGGGCCACATTTTGCAGCGCCACCTGCAGGTAATTTGTGACGAAGCCGGTGCCGCTCCAGACGGCCCAGATGACAAACGCCCCCAGGATGGCACCCTTGTTATTGCCACTGCCACCCAGCATCAGCATCACCCACACCAGGAAGGTGGCAAACAGGGGCTTGAAGTGGCTGTAGTCGATGGTGACCATATAAGGTGCGTACAGGGCGCCCGCCACGCCAATGATGACGGCCCCCAGCACAAAGGATTGCACCCGCAACGATTTGACCGGTTTGCCGTTCATGGCGGCGGATTCTTCTTCGTCGCGCACAGCCCTGAGGGCACGCCCCCAGGGAGAGCGCACCATGGTTTCGAGCAGCACATAAACGACTGCCAAACCCAGCGACACAATAACAAGATACAGATAGCTGTAATCGCGAGGCGCCATGGCCGACAGCGCCGGCTTGACGGCCTCGGGCAACCAGCTGCACGGATTGGCTGAATCCAGCAGGCAGGACAGTGGCTGCGTGATGCCCGACAGCGGCTGCGGCCCGTTGGCCAGCCAGCGCTCGTTTTGGAAGATCAGACGAATGATCTCGGCAATACCCAGGGTGGCGATGGCCAGAAAATCAGCCCTGAGGTGCAGAATCGGCTGGGCAATCAGGTAGGCCACTACTCCGGCCATGATGCCTGCGGCCACCACGCCCACCAGGTAAGGCGCGTTAAAACCAAACCATTGCTGGGCATAGGCAGCCATGGCACCAGCGGGCTCGGATGTGACAAACAGGGCCATGGTAAAGGCGCCCACGGCAAAAAACCCAGCCACGCCAAAATCGAGGTGCCCGTTATAACCCCACTGCGCATTAAGGCCCAGCGACAAGATGGAATAAATAATAGCCATAATGCTGAAGGACACCAGGTAATCCATGATACCCGGCAGCCAGGCAGCCACCCCAAAGGCCAGCACCACTGCCAGCACAATGGCCGCCGGCAGCCGCTTTGGCCAGCGCCAGCTGGAAAACACCAGGCAGCCCAATAAAAAGGCGGGAATCAGCAAGAAGCAGGCTTTAAGCAAATGCAGATGATCCATGACACGCGCCTCTTAGCGTTGAGCAAACAGCCCCTGAGGGCGCATGAGCAACACCAGCACCATCAGGACAAAAGCGACTGCCGGCCCATAAGCCGGGTTGAGGAAAGCAGAGGTAAGCTGCATGGCGACACCAATGATGATGGCCCCCACCAGCGCCCCCCAGGCACTACCGATGCCACCCATGATGACGGCGGCAAACAAGGGCAGCAGCAAAACAAAGCCCATGTCCGGACGCATTTGCGAAGCAAGGCCATACATCACCCCACCCACGGCAGCCATGCCGGCACCAATCGCCCACGTCCAGGCAATCACTTGCTCGGTGTTGATGCCGCGCACCTGTGCAAGATCGGGGTTATCCGCGGTGGCCCGCATGGCCTTGCCGATGCGCGTGTAATTAAGCATCCAGTACAGCAAGATCACCAGAATCAGGGCCAGGGCAAAGACAAAGAGTTGATCGGCTTGCAACCTTAAACCAAGTGGAAGCTCTAGGGCCGGGTTGGCACGCCCCGAATAGTAGAAGTGGAAATCGGATCCCCAGATGAGGTAGACGATACCGCGCAAAAGAAACTCCATGCCCAGTGACGCCATGGCCAGCAACACCAGAGGCGATTGATGCTTGCGCAAGGGGCGGTACAGCAGCCGATCGATGACGATGGCCACCACCGCCGTAATGATGGCGGCCAGCAACAAACCAACCAGGAGCTCCCAGCCAAATGAAAACCGCCAGATGGGATTACTTTGCGGCAGCACCAGCACCACGCCGTAGGTAACATAAGCCCCCAGGGTGACGAACTCGCCGTGCGCAAAGTTGGGAAACTTAAGCACCCCGTAGCACAGCGTCAGGCCGATGCCGCCCAGTGCGATGATCCCGCCCAGCATCACCCCCCAGGCCGTAAGGGAAAGCATATCCTGGGCACTGGTGCCGGACAGCCAGCCGGCCACCCACATCCCGATAAGCACAAGCAGCAGCACGCCACCTACAAAACGGGCACTGCGCACGCCGCCAGAATCCCGTGCATCCACCGAGCTGGACTCGGCCGACGTTTCAAGCGCATCGTCTGCCAGCGCATTTGCCGTTTCGGCCATATCAACCTCCGAGGTAGAGTCGTCCGACATTGGGATCATCCAGCAGGGCCTGGCCCGTGCCTTCCTGCCGGTTCTCGCCATTAGCCAGGACGTAACCGCGATGGGCCATCCCGAGCGACTGGCGGGCGTTTTGTTCGACCATCAACACACCGATACCGGATTCGTTGATGCGGGCAATGCGTTCGAAGATCTCGTCAACCAGCTTGGGCGACAGCGCGGCAGTGGGCTCGTCGAGCAACAGTAGCTTGGGATTCATCATCAGCGCACTGCCCATAGCCACCATTTGCCTTTCGCCGCCAGACATCTTGCCGGCCAGCTGCCGGCGCCGCTGACGCAGCTTGGGAAACATGTCGTAGACACGTTCTTTACTGGCGGTGAGATCGACTGCCCCCATGGGAAACGCACCCATCTCGAGGTTTTCTTCGACGGTGAGAGTGGTGAAGACATTGGCCACCTGAGGCACATAGCACATGCCGCGACGTACGATACGGTGAGGGGCGTCGTGGCTGATGTCGTGGTCATCAAACGTAACTGAGCCTTGGCGTGGATGCAACAGGCCAAAAATGGTTTTCATCAGGGTGGACTTGCCCGCCCCGTTGGGGCCAATGATGGAAACAACTTCATCAGCTTCGACGTAAATGGACAGGCCCCGCAGGATCTCGGTATCGCCGTAGCCCGCTGTGATGGAATCAACCTGCAGCAGTGGCATACTGACCTCCGAGATAGGCTTCGAGAACAGCCCGATTGTTACGCACCGCTTCGGGCTCACCCTCGGCGAGCTTGCGTCCTTCGCTCATGACAATGACGGGATTGCACAGACTCATCACCATGTTCATGTCGTGTTCGATCAGCAGGAAGGTAATGCCGCGGTCGCGCACCATGGTTTGAATATTTTTGATGATGCTTTGCAGCAGCGTGCGGTTGACCCCGGCGGCGGGCTCGTCGAGCAGCACCAATTGAGGGTCGGCCATCAGGGTGCGGCCCATTTCGAGGAGCTTCTTTTGCCCGCCCGACAGATTGGCCGCGTACTCGTGCTGCACATGGGTAAGCTGGAGGTACTCGAGAACCTCTTGTGCCTTGTGCAGATGGCGGGCTTCCTCGGATCTGACCTGGCCCGGACGCAGCAGGGCGTTCCACCAGAGTTCTCCGGTTTGCCCCCCAGGCACCAGCATGAGGTTTTCGAGCACGCTCATGGTGCCGTGCTCTCGCGGGATCTGAAAGGTGCGGCACATGCCCCGTGTGAAGATCTCGTCGGGCCGAAGGTGGCCGATATCCTGGCCATCCAGCAAAATGCGGCCGGAATCGGGCTTGATGAACCCGGTAATGAGATTGAACATGGTGGTTTTACCTGCACCATTGGGGCCTATCAGGCCCGTGATGGTGCCGCGTTCCACCTGAAATGAGCAATGGTCTACGGCCTTTAGGCCACCAAAGCGCTTCGCCAGATCACGGACTTCGAGCAGCGGATGTGCCTGCCCGGTTGCCGTCTCCGACAGAGATGATGCTGTCGAATCTGCCACCGATGTCTCCTGCTGGATATCCAGGGTTGGAATCCCGCCGGCGTATCTGCTGCAAGGATAGGCAGCAAACCGCTGGTTCGAAAAAGTGGTGACAGAGTATCACAGCTATTCTCATAGCCGTATGCGCATAATTCCCAATGCCCAAGATGAAAAATGCGGAACAGATCGATAGGCCGGATTTTGTACACCCGGTTTCCCGGGCGGGCAATCATTCCTCTGGACATGCCATTGCTGGCATGCTCTAGCCATCTACCCGCATGCTCGGGCGGGCCGCCCTGTCGGCACAAAGCCGGCGCATGCCTATTTGATGTTGCTCCGGATAGAGGTTGCCGCGTTTCACCCTGCCATGCCCGACAGGCAAAAGCCCGTCGGCAGTACGGAGTAGCCGTACCCGTGTGCATCCGAAAACACACCCGCATGGCAGACTCGTCTCTGTGGCCCTGTTCCTCGGCTTTCTCCTCAGAGATTGCCGGACGGCCGTTAGCCGCTATCCCGCCCGATGGAGTCCGGACCTTCCTCGGTGCCGTGGCACCGCGATTGCCTGATCTGCCCCGCACCGCGATTGTACGGCATACGCGGGGCTTCCCGGCACGCAAGGCACCAAACTGCGACAATAAGCAGTGGTGCCTGCAAACCATCCAGGATGCACGCCGGCAGCCCGCTCTTTTCACTCTCTGTTTTTCCGGTTTCCTATGCCCGATACAATTCTTGCCCTAAGCCAGGCCCAACTGGCCTATGGCCATCATCCGCTGCTCGACCATGCCGAGCTCGCCCTTCTGGCCGGCGAACGCATTGGTCTTATTGGTCGCAATGGCGCCGGCAAGTCGTCTTTGCTACGGGTACTGGATGGCCGCACCCAGCTGGACGACGGCGAAATCCGTCGTCAAAAGGGCTTGCGCGTGGCCACTGTCGAGCAAGAACCCGTCCTGCCCGAAGACCAGACCATCATGCAGGTGCTGTGCGGCGACCTGCTGGCTTCCGAAGACTGGTCGCGCAGCGCACGGGCCTCAACCCTGATTGACGCACTGGGCTTGAGCCCCGACAGCCTGGTCCGGGGCTTGTCGGGCGGCACCCGCAAACGGGTGGCGCTGGCCCGTGCACTGGTGCAAGAGCCCGATCTGTTGCTGCTGGATGAACCCACCAACCATCTGGACTTCGAAGGAATCACCTGGCTGGAAGAACTGCTGCAAAAAGCCCGCATGACGATCATCCTGATCACCCACGACCGGCGCTTCCTCGACTCAGTGGCCACCCGGATCATCGAGCTTGATCGCGGCCAGCTGCTGAGCTTCCCGGGCAATTTCTCGGCCTGGCAGGCACGCAAGGCGCAATGGCTGGAGGCTGAACAACAAGCCAACGCACGGTTTGACAAGCTGCTGTCGCAAGAAGAAGTATGGATTCGCAAAGGCATCGAAGCACGGCGCACCCGCAATGAGGGCCGTGTGCGACGCCTTGAGGCCTTGCGCCGCGAGCGCACCGCCCGAAGAGATCAACAAGGCCAGGTACGCTTTGCATTGGCCGACGGCCAGCGCTCTGGTAAACAGGTGGCCAAGCTGGAGCATGTCAGCCACGCGTTTGGTGGCAACACCCTGATCCAGGATTTCAGCACCCTGATCCTGCGCGGCGACCGCATCGGCATCATTGGCCCCAACGGGGCAGGCAAGACCACGCTTTTACGCATTTTGCTGGGAGAACTCCAGCCCAACGAAGGCAGCGTGCATTTGGGCACAAACCTGTCGATTGGCTACTTCGACCAAATGCGCGATCACCTCGACGAATCCGCCACATTGGCCGATACCATCAGCCCAGGCAGCGAATGGGTTGAAATCGGCAATCAGCGCAAGCACGTGATGAGTTACCTCGAGGATTTTCTGTTCCCGGCCGCCCGGGCACGTTCGCCCGTATCCAGTTTGTCGGGGGGCGAACGCGCCCGCCTGGCATTGGCCAGGATGTTTGCCCAGCCGCACAACATTCTGGTGCTGGACGAGCCCACCAACGACCTCGATATCGATACCCTGGAGCTGCTGGAAAGCCTGCTGCAAGACTACACCGGCACCGTACTGCTCGTCAGCCACGACCGCAGTTTTCTGGATAACGTCGTCACGCAGACCATCGTGGCCGAAGGCAATGGGCATTGGCAGGAATACGTGGGTGGCTACGCCGATTGGCTCATCCAGCGGCCCGCGCCACAGGTGGCCGAGGCATCCGGCACAGGCGACGCAGCGGCAAAGGCCGATGACAGCCCGCAGGGGCGGCAAGCAGTCACATCGCAGCCGGTAGAGGCACCAGAAGCCGCCAGATCTCGCAAGAACCGTCTGGCCCCCTGGGAAGCCGAGGAACTGGCCAAAATACCCGACCAGATCGCCGCTCTTGAGGCCAAGCAGTCTGAGCAGGCTGCTGCATTATCCGACCCTGATCTCTACCGGGACGGCCCCGAGCAGGCCGAGCGCCTCCAGGCAGCACTCAGTGAAATCGACACCCAGCTGAACACCCTGTTTGAGCGCTGGGAAGCACTGGAAGCCAAACGCAGCGAATAAAGCTCAACGCGCAATCAAGCCTGACGCCGATCAACCGGCCTGCACACGCCAGGCCAGTGTCTCACCTGCAGCCAGAGGTACCACTTCGGTATTGGCCAGGGGCAAGACATCCGGGACAGGCTGGGCAATACGCTCGAGCGTCAGGGTGTCTGCGTTAGGCGACAAACCATAAAAGGCCGGGCCATTAAGACTGGCGAATGCCTCGAGGTGCTGCAAGCGCCCCACCGACTCAAAGGCGGTGGCATACAGGGCCATCGCGTGGTGCGCGGTATAGCAACCCGCGCAGCCACAGTCTTGTTCTTTGGCACCCTTGGGGTGTGGCGCACTATCCGTACCCAGAAAGAATCGGCCGTCGCCGCTGGTGGCAGCCTCAAGCAGTGCCAGGCGATGGTGCTCGCGCTTGAGTACCGGCAGGCAATACCAGTGAGGCCGCAACCCACCCTTGAACAGCGCGTTACGGTTATACAGGAGATGGTGCGCGGTGATGGTGGCCGCCACCGGCCCGGGCGCCTCGCGCACATAGGCGACACCGTCGGCAGTCGTGATGTGCTCGAACACCACCTTGAGCGCAGGAAACGCCTGACGCAAGGGTTTCATCACCCGGTCAATGAACACCGCCTCGCGGTCGAACAGATCGATATCAGGATCAGTGACTTCTCCGTGCACCAGCAGGGGCATGCCACAGGCCTGCATGGCCTCGAGGGCTGCCCTGCAATACCCCAGCAAATCAGTGACGCCGGAATCGGAATTGGTGGTGGCGCCGGCAGGATAAAGTTTGACCCCATGCACGATGCCGGAATCGCGAGCACGGAGGATCTCATCGGCCGATGTATGGTCGGTGAGGTATAGGGTCATCAGCGGCTGAAAACGGCCCGTCGGCACACCTGCCTGCTGCAATGCCGCCAGTATGCGGCCGTGGTACGCCAGCGCATCAGCGGTGGTGGTAACGGGTGGTTTGAGGTTGGGCATGATGATGGCCCGGCCGAACTGGCGTGCCGAATCTCCCACCACGCTACGCAGCACCTCGCCATCACGCAGGTGCAAATGCCAGTCATCAGGTCGCACCAGGACAAGCGTTTCTTGCGTGTTCTCTTTGGCCGCAGTGCCCGTCTGACCAGCTGACAAGGGCGAGGGAGCCTCTGTGAAGGTATCTGAAATGCTCATGAATCGTCTCTTGAATTATTCTCTTAAGGATTTTTTGCGTAATCGCTTTGTCTTTGAGGGAAACACGCGGTAAGCTTCGGGGGCTAATCATTCAATCAAGTAGGAGCCTGTATTCATGGCAACCACCGAAAAGTCCGGGCGCAAACCCAATGCAGCCTTCATGAAGCCCCTGACGCCTAGCGCCACTCTGGCGGCCATTATCGGCAACGAAGCCGTGCCCCGCACTGAAGTTACCAAGCGCATCTGGGACTACATCAAGAAGCACGATCTGCAAGACCCGGCCAACCGCCGCAACATTAATGCGGATGCCAAGCTGCGCCCGTTGTTTGGCAAAGATCAGGTATCGATGTTTGAGCTGACCAAACTGGTAAGCCAGCACCTGAAATAAGCCAGTTTCCCCTGGTATTGCCATGCAGCCCCCGGCAGTGCCGGGGGCTTGCCTATTAAAGCCCCGGCAGCGGGGTTTCTCCGGCGAAATGGGCCAGCCAGCCTTTGGCCAAGCGGTAGATGATCCAGATCATCGCGACGATACCGGTAATAAACCCAACAAAGATTGTTGCCAGTGCGGCACTGATCACCAGCCACAGCAGGCCCCACCAGAAGGTGCGGATAATCCAGTCGATGTGTCCGGCATAAATGGTGCCCACCATGTCGCTGCGCTTGAGATACGCCAGCACCACAGCGGCAACCGCAGCGGCGCCCAGAAACCCTGCAGACAGGATCCCCACAGCGAATAAACCATACATCAGATGGATCAGTTGGCCTTGTGTCAGTCCTTTGTCGGCGGGAACAGGGGTGTCGTCATCCTGAATCATGAAATCTCCTGCGAAGGCACCAGGCGGTGCCAGTTAAACCGAAGTTTATTCTAACCCGAGTGAACGAAGCGAGCGCGCAAAACAAAGCCCCTGCAGAGAGACTCTGCAGGGGCTTTGAGCAATAAAAGCCTGACGATGACCTACTTTCACAGGTGTCCACCCACTATCATCGGCGCGAAGGCGTTTCACT
>NZ_JBASBR010000017.1:0-47193 GCF_049651205.1 Castellaniella sp. | reverse complement strand
CCAGCACCACCGATACGGACGAGTGGACAGAGTTTTAAACTCGCACCCCGATAAATTACCGATCAGTAATATTTGATTGAAACTCAAGCGATTTCATCATAAAATTACTGATCGGTAATACACAGGCCTCTCTATGTCCACGTCATCTGGCCAACCTCCCGACACCCCCGTGCGCACCGCCCAAGATCTTGGCCAGTTGATACGCGTCACCCGCCAGGCACAGGCCTTGAGGCAAAGCGACCTGGCCGGCTTATCCGGCACGGGCAACCGCTTTATTGTCGATCTGGAACACGGCAAACCCACCATGCAATTGCAAAAGGTGCTGGATATGATCGACCTGCTGGGCCTGGAAGTTATCATCCGCCGCAAACGCAGGTGATACCCATGGCACAAACCCTTTACGTTTACCAGGGCCGGCAGCATATTGGCATCTTGCACGACGAACATCCCCTACGGTTCAGTTATCAACCTCAATGGCTACAGACAGGCAACGCACAACCTATTGCCCCAGCGTTTCCGCTACAGGAAGGTGATTTCTCGGGCCCCACCGTTACCGCTTTTTTTGAGAATCTGCTGCCCGAAGGCCCCGTACGTCGGTTGCTGCAAGCCAGCCGCCATACCAGCACCGTCTTCGGCTTGCTACGAAGCGTGGCTGGTGATACCGCCGGCAGCCTGACCTTACTGCCACCGGGCGAGACCCCTGCCCCACCTGCCTACCAGCGCACCACCTGGCAGCACATCAGCCAACAATTACGCCAAGGGACGGCCCCGGCGCTGGGCGCCCCATCCCAGCCAGACACGCGCATCTCGTTGGCTGGGGCTCAAACCAAACTGCTACTAATGATTTTCCCAGACGGCCAGCCAGCGTTTCCGTTGGGGGCCGCCCCCTCGTCACACATCCTCAAGCCAGACATCCAGGGCTTGCCGGGCGTCTGGGCATCGGCCCTAAACGAAACCCTGGTGATGAACCTGGCAGCCGTCTTGGGGCTAGGCACCGCCCAGGCGCAGTATCAACCAGACACCCAAGCGTGCTTAATCCAACGCTACGACCGCCACGCAGAACCAAACGGCAGCCTCACCCGCCTGCACCAACTAGATCTTTGCCAGTTGGCCGGCGTCCCCTCCGGCACAAAATACGAAGCCGATGGCGGGCCGTCGCTAGCGGATTGCCGCCGTCTGTTGCAAGACATCGGCATCCCCGCCAAAGACCTTAAACGCCTGGTGCAGTGGATTATTTTTAATCTGTTTGTGGGCAACCACGACAGCCACGCCAAAAACCTCTCGGTGCTGGCCACACCGCACAGCTGGCAACTGGCTCCTTTTTACGACCTCATGTGCACGACCTTGTACCCTGGCCTGGCCCGGCAATTTGCCTTTAAGATTGGTAATACCAATTTGCCTGGCCAGATTGGTGTGACGCAACTTCGGCAACTCAGCCACGCCCTGGGCCTTACCCCCGGCTATGTGCTGCAACTGGCCAAAGAGCTCTATCATGCCCTGCCCTCCGCACTGGATCTGGTTGCACACACGCTAAGCGACCAAACACCGGCTGGCACACCCCACACGCTGATCCAGCGCCTGGATCAAAAAATCCGGCAAGAATCCCGCAAGTATGCGCGGCGCTGGGAAATCGAACACCATTGAGATCTGACACAGGCAAGCTCACGCCACCTGTTGCGCCTGCTGCGTGCGTTGTGCCAGATACGCCAGCGCTTCCTCTACCTGGTCGATCAAAATCAAACACAGATCACCAGCCTGCACACCGGCCAATGCCGCATCAATGGCGAGAAATTCGCCGTGGATTTCCTGTATCCGCCGGGTGCGGGTAGCAGCGCCCAGGCCCTGGCGCAGCAAGGCCAGTACTTCGCCATCCGCGCGGCCGCGCTGGCATTGGTCCTGATACAGCACCACCTCATCAAAGGCCTCGCCCAACAATGCCGTCTGGCGGCTGATGTCTTCATCGCGGCGGTCACCCGCACCGCTGATCACCACCGTGCGCCGGCCTGCCGGCAAGGCGCTGATCGCCTGGATCAGCGCCTGGATGGCGTCGGGATTATGGCCATAATCGGCAATCACCATGGCACCGCGATAATCAAACACATTAAAACGCCCAGGCACCGTGGCTGCATCACTGACAAAAGAGGCCAGTTGATGCTGGATCTGCACCCAGTCGATACCCAAGGCCCAGGCAGCAGCCACCGCGGCCATGGCGTTTTCTATCTGGAACCCCAGCGTACCGCCTCGCGTGAGTGGCACGGCGCTAAGCTGGATACGGGTTTCAGCCCCACTCTCGGAAAACACCAGATCACCCTGATCCACAAACGCCACACGCCCGCCCTGGGCGCGGTGAGTTTCAATCAGAGGGTGGCGCGCGTCCTGTGCAAAATATGTGATGCGCCCGGGGCACACAGATGCCATCGCCGCCACGTGCGGATCTTGGGCGTTTAGCACCGCCATACCACCCGGGGCCACGTTTTCGACGATCACGCGTTTAACAGCGGCCAGCGCTTCAATTGTCTGGATGTAGTTCATCCCCAGGTGGTCGCCCACCCCCAGGTTGGTGACGACTGCCACGTCGCAGCGATCAAAACCCAGGCCCTCGCGCAGGATGCCGCCACGCGCTGTTTCAAAAACGGCCAGATCGACATCCGGGTGCAGCAGCACATTGCGCGCACTGCGCGGCCCGCTGCAATCCCCGCTATCCACCCGGCGCGCACCCACATACACGCCATCCGAGTTGGTCATCCCCACACACACGCCCGGGCGTGTGCACAGATGTGCCAAAAGGCGCACCGTGGTGGTTTTGCCGTTGGTGCCGGTTACGGCCACCACGGGGATACGGCCGTCTTCGCCAGGGGCGTACAGGGTATCCATCATGGCGCTGCCCACATCGCGCCCCATGCCGTAAGACGGCGACAAGTGCATGCGCAAACCCGGCGCCGCGTTCACCTCGACGATGCAGCCGGTTTCGGGGGTGAGCGGCCCATACACATCGCGCGCCACCACATCAATGCCGCACACATCCAGACCCACCATACGCGCAGCCATCACCGCGCTGGCCGCCAGATCAGGATGCACAAGATCGGTGACATCCGTGGCTGAACCGCCGGTGCTGAGATTGGCGTTATTGCGCAATGCCACGCACACGCCCGGCGCCGGCACCGAATCCGCCTGATAGCCCTGGCTGGCCAGGGTATTCAGGGCGGTTTCGTCCAGCTGGATGCGCGTCAGCGAACTGCCATGCCCCTCGCCGCGCAAAGGATCCAGGTTGATCTGGTCGACCAGCTCGCGGATGCGATGCGTGCCATCGCCCACCACCTGGGGCGGGTCGCGCCGGGCGGCGGCCACCATGCGGTTGCCCACCACCAGCAAACGAAAATCATGGCCAGGAAAATAGCGCTCTACCATCACCTGGCTGCCGTGCTCGCGGGCCACCGCATAGGCCGCCAGGATTTGCTCGCGCCCCTGTACATTGCAGGCCACGCCTCTGCCCTGGTTGCCGTCTTGCGGCTTTACCACCGCCGGTGCGCCGATTTCTTGTGCGGCAGCCCAGGCGTCTTCAGCATCCATTACCACCCGGCCCTGGGGCACGGAGACCCCAGCCCAAGTCAATAGCGATTTGGTGAGCGCCTTGTCTTGTGCAATGGCCTCGCCAATGGCGCTGCTGGCGTCGGTTTCGGCCGCCTGGATGCGCCGCTGACGGCACCCCCAGCCAAACTGCACCAGGCTGCCCTGGGTTAGCCGCCGATACGGGATACCCCGGCGCACGGCCGCCTGCACAATAGAGCCCGTGCTGGGGCCCAGGCGCACATCGTCGTACAGGCCGCGCAGTTGCGCCAGCGCGGCGGCCAGATCAAAGGGCTGATCCTCCCAGGCCGCCTGGCACAGCGTGCAGGCCAGATCAAAGGCCAGCCGGCCCACAGACTCTTCGGCGTATTCAACCACTACCTGGTACACCCCGGCCTCGGGCGTTGCCGCCGTGCGGCACACCGCCACCGGGCAGCCAGCTTGCGCCTGCAGGCTGAGCGCCGCAGCCGCCAGGGCTTGTGCCAGCGACACACTGGCGGTTTGCCCTGCCGGGCGCTGGATATCGACCTCAGGAAACCGCGCACGCAACCGCGTTTCAAAGGCATCCAGCCCGGCACTCAGGGCCTCGGCCGGCGTGCACCGCACCACGGCTTCGATAGCCGTTTGGCGGCACCAGATATTGGGCCCACGCAGGGCCCGCACGCGAGAAACTTCCATTATTGGACTCATCCTGTTAATTGCCCAATCCGCACATTGCCCAGCCCCATGGCCGGGCAAAAGACGCCTGCATAACCATCCACCACACTGCCCTAGGCGGCGGCCACCGACACGCTGGCACCCTGCCCAGCCACCCACGTGCGCAAACCCACACGGATGGATTCTGCCGGCACACCCAGTGCCCACACGGCCCCCACCGCGGCCTGCACGGCAGGCACATCGCTTTGCAGCGCCATCAAGGCCGAGTCGGCCACATCGGCCAGGGGGATCTCCACGCCTTTTTCGGCCAGCACCAGGGTGTGGTCGCGCAGCAGCACGGCGCGCCCACCAGCAGCCAAATGCGTTTGCAGCGCCGCGCCCTGCGACTGCAGGCCAAACAAAATCACTGCACCATCGCACAGTGGCGCCAGGCCGGCCACCAGGGGGTCATCGGCATTCAGCACGGCGGCGCCCGCAGGCAGCACCACATCCACCTGCGTACGAAAAATCCGCAACAGGTGCTCGGGCTCGGTCATGTGGAATTCGGGCCAGGTGACGTCTGGATTGATGCTGGTAACCACCCCCACCTGGCAGCGATCGTAGGCCAGGCCTTCGCCCAAAATGGCGCGGCCGCCGTTTTCAAGCACGGCTACATCCACAGTGCTGTTCATCAGGACGCGCCGTGCGGCTTCCCAGTGCGCGCTGTCTTGCGCCAAGACCTGCTGGGCGCCCAGCCACAGACCATCGGCCGAGGCCTGCCCCACCATGCGGCCATCCAGCTGCAGCAGATGCGCCACCAGGCGCACCACCGGTGTCATGCCCTGGCTGCCGCTCACCCCCACCACGGGGATGCGGCCATCCTGGGGCGCGGGAAACAGATCCGCAATAATCGCCTCGCCCACCGGGCGCGGCTGCCCCATGGCTGGTTTGATGTGCATCAGCAGCCCCGGCCCGGCATTGACCTCGACAATCGCACCGCCTTGCGCGGCCAGCGGCTGGCCAATATCACGCACCACCAGATCGATGCCGGCAATATCCAGGCCCACCACCCGGGCGGCCAAAGACACCATCTCGGCCACATCAGCATGCACGTTATCCGTCACATCAATCGACACATTGCCGCTGCGCTGAATCATCACCGCACGGCCGCGATCAGGCACGGCATCACCACTCAGATCCTGGCGCTCAAGCTCCAGGCGGGCTGCCGCATCCAGGCGCACCACATTCAAGGGGTGGTCTTCGTCGCGCCCACGGCGAGGGTCTGAGTTTAATTGCGTGTCAATCAGCTGCAGCACCGTGGACACACCATCGCCCACCACCATCGCGGCCTCGCCCCGGGCGGCGGCCACCAGGCGCCCGCCCACCACCAGCAGGCGGTGTTCGTCGCCCTCGATAAAGCGCTCTACCATCACGCCGCTGCCTTCATCCACCGCCACTGCGTAGGCGGCCTCTACCTGCGCCTGGGTGTTCAGGCAGGTAAATACGCCACGCCCATGGTTGCCGTCTGATGGCTTGACCACCACTGGCAGGCCCATCTCTTGCGCGGCCTCCCAGGCGTCGGCCACGCTTTCCACCAGGCGGCCCTCGGGCACCGGCACACCGCAGGCCTGCAGCAACTGGCGAGTAAGTTCTTTATCGCGCGAGATGCCCTCGGCAATGGCGCTGGTGCGGCTGGTTTCGGCGGTCCAGATTCGGCGCTGGCGCACCCCATAACCCAGTTGCAGCAAATTGGCATCACTCAGGCGGATAGCCGGGATATCGCGGTCGTCGGCCGCATCCACGATGCAGGCAGTGCTGGGCCCCAGGCCCAGGGATTCGGCCAGATCCTTCAGCCGCTCTACCGTGCCCGCCACATCAAAGGGCTGGTTTTCAATCGCGGCCATCACCAGGTCTCGCGCGGCGTACAGCGCCTCGCGGGCCAGGGCCTCGTACCAGGCGCGCACAATCACCTTGTACACCCCGCGCAAAGGGGTTTCGCGGGCACGCCCCAAGCCTCCGGGCATCCCCGCCAGGCTTTGCAGCTCCAGCGTGACATGCTCGAGGATATGCGCCGGCCAGGTGCCCTCGCGTACGCGCTGCATGAAGCCACCGCGCTCGCCAATGCTGCAGCGGTGTTCGATCAAGCTGGGCATCCAGGCACCCAGCCTTTCGTAGAAACCGGGGATGCGATTAGAGGGATAGTCTTCGAGATCGTGGATATCGACCAGCGCCTCGATCACCGGGCGGTACGCCCAGATATTTGGCCCCCGCAAATGCACCATATTGAGAAACTCAATACTTTTATTTTCCATCACCGGACCATTGCGCAGAGAGAGGGTTGGCAGAGACCAAAAAACCGCCCAGGCAAGATGCGCAGGCGGCACACAATATTAATCTTCTGGCCGTTGCCAAGCATCAAAAAACAGTTGAAAATTGTGACGCCCGCGCAACAGTGCATCCACCAGCTGCGCGTCTATCGTCTTTTTGCGGCCCCGGCCGCCCTTTACTCCACACAGCCATCGTCCTCCATGCCGGGTTTTATGCTTGATTCTGCGGCGGCCGACGCGCGCCCAACCCCCCTGTGCCCGCCCGATTTTCCTGCCGCCTGGCAGGCCGCACTAGCCACCCAACTGGCCAGTGACGAAACCGCACTGGCCTGGCTGGCGCTTAATCTGGACACCCAGTTGCACTACAGCAACAGTTTGTTGGTGCTTACCCCGCGCCGCTGGCTGCTGTGCAGCACAGATGCCCAGCAGTGCAGATCCTGGCCGCTGCGGCCAGACCTAAACCTGGTGCTGCACGACCAGGCCGGCGTGGGCAGCCTGATCCTGCAAGACAACCATGCCCGCCTGGCGCGCTGGCGCTATACGCTGGACCAGCACCCACAGGCCCTGCAGCTGGCCGCGCGGTTCGAATCCCTACGCCAGGCCGCGCAATCGTCCCAAGCAACAGCCCCCCCCGACACCCCTGCCCCGGCAGCCGCCCCACAGCGCCCATCTGCCAGCGCCTTGCTGCGCCTGTGGCGCTTTGCGCGCCCCTACCGGCGCCAGCTGTCCATCGGCCTGATACTGACGCTGGTGTCCACCGCCGCATCCCTGGTGCCGCCGTACCTGACCATGCCCCTGATGGATGATGTGCTGATCCCGTTTCAAAACGGCCAGCCCATCGAGTGGCCTCTGGTAAGCCTGTACCTGGGCGGGTTGCTGGCCTCGTCCCTGCTGGCCTGGGCCCTGGGCTGGGGGCGCAGCGCCATTCTGGCGTGGGTCAGCGAGCGCATCGGGGCAGACCTGCGCACCACCACCTACCAGCACCTGCAGCAGTTATCGCTGCAATACTTTGGCGGCAAACGCACGGGCGATCTCATGGCCCGGATCGGTTCGGAATCCGACCGCATCTGCCTGTTTTTGTCCCTGCACCTGCTGGACTTTGCCACCGACGTGCTGATGATCGTGATGACGGCGGTGATCCTGTTGTCCATCAACCCCTGGCTGGCCCTGGCCACGCTGGCGCCGCTGCCGCTGATCCTATGGATGATCCACTGGGTGCGCGACCGCCTGCGCCACGGCTTCGAGAAAGCCGACCGCGTGTGGTCTGAAATCACCAACGTACTGGCCGACACCATCCCCGGCATCCGCGTGGTCAAGGCCTTTGCGCAAGAACATCGCGAAGTGGCGCGTTTCAGAGAAGCCAACAACCGCAACCTGGCGATCAACGATCGGGTAAACGCACTGTGGTCGCTGTTTACCCCCACGGTTACCCTGCTAACCGAGCTTGGCCTGCTGGTGGTGTGGGTGTCGGGCATCTGGCTGGTGTCGCACCAGGCCATCACCGTGGGCGTGCTTACCGCATTTCTGGCGTACATCAGCCGCTTTTATGTGCGGCTGGATTCCATGAGCCGGATTGTGTCGGTTACCCAGCGGGCAGCGGCCAGCAGCAAGCGCATCTTTGATATTCTGGATCATGTCTCCAACGTACCAGAGCCCGCGCAGCCGCGCCCCATGTCGGCCATCCACGGCCGCATAGAGCTTAGCCACATCGGGTTTCGCTACGGCAACCGCAGCGTGATTCAAGACCTCAGCCTGGACATTGCGCCGGGCGAAATGGTGGGCCTGGTGGGGCAAAGCGGATCGGGCAAAAGCACCCTGGTGAACCTGATTTGCCGCTTTTACGATGTCTCGCAAGGCGCCATCCGGCTGGACGGCACCGACATCCGCCAGTTTGCGGTCAGCGACTACCGGCGCCACATCGGCCTGGTGCTGCAAGAGCCCTTTCTGTTTTACGGCAGCGTGGCAGAGAACATCGCCTACGGCCGCCCCGATGCCAGCCGGGCTGACATCATTGCCGCTGCCCGCGCGGCCCACGCGCACGAGTTCATCCTGCGCCTGCCCCATGGATACGATTCTCTGGTGGGCGAGCGCGGCCAGGCTTTATCGGGCGGCGAGCGCCAGCGCATATCGATTGCCCGTGCCATCCTGATCGACCCGCCCATCCTGATTCTGGACGAAGCCACGTCATCCGTAGACACCGCCACCGAGAACGAGATCCAGAAAGCCCTGGACAATCTGGTGAAAGGCCGCACCACGATCTCCATCGCCCACCGTCTCAGCACCCTGCGCGAGGCCGACCGCCTGGTGGTGATGGACAGCGGCAACATCGTGGAAATTGGCCGCCACGATGAACTGCTGGCCCGCCAGGGGGCATATGCCAGGCTGTACCAGGCACAGCTGCAAAGCGTGCAAGCGGGGCGGTCTCAGGCTGTGCACGTGGCTGATGCCCCGACGAAAGAAGCGCAACATGAAGGAGGCGCGGCATGATCAAGCGCCAGACGCCCGCATCCGAAGCGGGCACCATCCCGTTTACGTTATCCAGGGATACTTTTGGCCGCCTGCTGCTGCAGCGCCCCGGCTGGCCGGATGTGCTGGTAACGCCCGTGCGCAGTTTCCCCATCAGTGCGCCAGACGAGGGGATCTCGCTGGTGGACACCCAGACGCAAGAGCACGCCTGGATCCCAGATCTGACGCAACTGCCCGAGGCTGAAAAGCGATTGATCAGCGAAGACCTGGCCCAACGGGATTTCAGGCCCGAGATCCTGCGCATCCACCGGGCATCAGGCTGGGCCACCCCCAGCCGCTGGGATATCGACACCGATCGCGGCGCCACCGTGCTGACACTGAAAAGCGAGGACGACATCCGCCGCTTGCCCGCCAACGGCCTGCTGATTGCCGATGCCTGCGGTGTAAATTTCTGGGTACAGGACATCCAGGCGCTGGATCGCACCAGCCGGCGGATACTAGACCGGTTTTTGTAATATCAAGCCGCAATCCGCAAACCAAAGGTTTGCGGATGCACGCAGCGCACAGCCTCGCGCGAGGCGTCGATGCAGCCACCCTCGGCGTACACCCCGGCGGGGTCTCGCAAGCGCATCATGCGTTGCAGTACCGCCTGGGTGGCCTGGCCATCCGCCAGGGTTTCGGCCACCCGGGCCTCGATGATGGACTCGTCCATCCAGGGCTGGCCACTGGGGCCATCCGTGCGCACCCCGTGGCGCCAGTGGTAGAGCTCTACACACTTGGACACCAGCGTGTATGCCTGGTTTGGCTTCCAGAAATTGGTAAAGCGCCCCTGTCCCAGATAAAACACCCAAGAGCCCTCGTAGCCTTCGATCCCGGCCGACACCGCATCCGGGTTGCGAAACCACAGGCGGTCTCCCGGCACATAGTAGTGAGACGGCAGCGGTGTCTGCAGCGAGCCGTACTCGTACAAAAATGCATCCTGAAACGCCTCTGACTGAATCGCCTTACGCTGCCACTGCGCCTGCAGCGCCGCCAGGGCCGCAGGGTTGCTGATCTGCAGCTCTTGCGCCAGCCCCAGCAACACCACATGCTCTGTGGCCCGATAGCACGAGAACGAATACAAACGCCCCGAGACATCCGGCCACAGCGCCTCTTGCAGCGCCGGGATCAGTTCATGCCCGGGCAGCAACACAAAGCCCGTGGCCTCGGCCCAGCGCCAGCAATCCGGGCGCTCGGCTGCCTCGGTATCAAACGCCAGCACCGTGCGCCGGCCCGCCTGCACGATAAAACGCCGCAGCCGCACCGCAGACTGCCACTCGGCCAGGCTGGGAAACTCGAAACCCAGCGGAGACAGCAGCATCGCGGCCAGGATTTCGGTGTCCAGATCGGCGTCGCTGGTGTCGGGAGACAGGCCCAGGGTGTGGGCCAGGGTGGTGGTGTCCAGGGTTTGCGCGCTGGTGCCCGCCCCAGGCAGGCCTGGCACCCAGAACTGCTGCCAGGTGCCTTGCGCATCGGTGCCGGTTTGGTGCTGGATCAGGTGACCCAGCTGATGAGTGGCCAACCACTGCAGGGCGTGCGAAGCCGGCAAGGTTGTGCGCAGCCGGGTGCCAATGGGGGCGTCTGCCAGGGGGGCAGACGTAGGGGCAATGGCGCTTGGCGCGACCGAGACAGCCGGGGTAGGCATCGGCATGATTTCACCTGACAGGAAAATCCAGTGAAGGATTCTACTGCCAAATCGAGCCAAGCTGACTATTTAAAAAATATCACGTATACATGACATTGAAGATTAAATGTCATATTATCATTACATGGATAATTTTTTAGTTCTGACACGCCTGGGCGTCGAGATCCGCCAGCTACGCAAACATCGTGGCCTAAGCCAAGCCGCATTGGCACAGCTGGCTGGCGTTACCCGCCAGAAACTCATCGAAATCGAACAAGGCTCGGATAGCGTCGGCGCCGGCCACTATGCCCGCGTCATCGCAGCCTTGGGGTCAGAACTACACATCGTGCCAGCACGCATGCCCACCCTGGAAGAACTTAAAGGTATCTTCCCATGAATACCGTCACGATAGACACCCCTCAGGGGCATAGCGGAACACTGACAGATCTTGGCACCGAGCAGTTTTCTTTTCGGTATGCTCCCGCCGCACCAAAGCGTGCAGCCATTTGCCTATCCATGCCCGTCCGCTACGCAGACTACCCGCACACAGGCCTGCACCCCATTTTGCAGATGAACTTGCCCGAAGGCTTCATGTTGGAAGCCCTACGCAACCGTTTTGCAAAGACCAGCCTCCTCAACCCCATGCTGCTATTGACGATGACTGGCCGCAACGAACCCATCGGCCGGCTGCGTATCGATATGCAAGGCCTGCCATCGGCATCGAATGTACCCGGTGAACGCTTGGCTGATCTGCTGGCCTGGGACGGGACGGAGGATCTATTCAACGAACTACTGGACAAATACATCCTGCGATCAGGCATTTCCGGGGTGCAGCCCAAGATTCTTGTGCCCGAAATGCAACCAGACCGCCAAACGGCCGTCACACGAGAGCTGATCATCAAATCCGCCGGCCAGGTGTGGCCACACCTGGCGATCAACGAATTCCTATGCATGTCCATCGCACGTGCGGCAGGCCTGGAAACCCCAGAATTCTACCTGTCTGACAACCACCGTTTGTTCATCATGCGGCGCTTTGATCGGATCGGCCAGATTCACCTTGGATTCGAAGACATGGCAGTATTGATGGGCATGGGTGCCCATCAAAAATATGATGCCAGCTACGAACATATTGCTCGCGCGATCCAGCTGTTCTGCGCACCAGATCAAATTCGGCCCGCACTGAGGCAGCTGTTCCTGTCTGTTGCCGTATCATGCCTGGTTGGCAACGGGGATGCTCATCTGAAAAATTTTGGCCTGCTGTATTCGGACCCGACAGCACAAGACGCCAGGCTGGCGCCCGCCTACGATATCCTCAACACCACTGCCTACTTGCCCAACGATTCGCTGGCGCTACAGTTGGCTGGCCAAAAAAGCTTCTTTTCTGCCCGGTTGGGATTACGGGATTTTGCAGCAAAGCTAAAAATCGACCAGCCTGCGGAACAAATTCGGCACATTCTGGGCGCCATCGAGTCGGTGTTGTGCGCCCACCCGGATCTTGCCGACACCGCACCAGAGATCGTCAGCGCCATCCGCGCCAGCGCACACACGCTGGAAAGCGCCTTCTGAGAGATCACACTTCTGTGTGCATCTGGTTGGATGAGACGACCTTGCCACACCAAAAGCAGGATGCCGTGGCCGGCGGTGTGCTCTCGCAGGTAATCGCCGGCAAGCTGGTTAAGCAAGCGTTCGCACAGTGCTGGCCCTGTCCAACCCTTATCCAGCAATTTAAGCTCGATCGGAACCGGCGAGGACACGGCAGGGCTTTGAAGCAGAATATCTGTTCTTTGCTGGTTTGCGAATTCGTTTTCCTGGGCACACGGCCCAGCGCCTGCAAGTGCTGCGCGCGCCGTGATCTCAAAGGTTTTGCCTGCGCCCGCCTCGGCCAGGATCACGCAGCGAAATTCTTTTTCCAGCTCTTCCCAGCCGGTCTGTTTCTGATGGCCCCAGAGTGACCGAAGCGCTTCTTTATCGGCACCAGCCTCCGACTTGGGTACGGGTGAAAAGGATCGTGCCAGCGGGACGGCGTCTGTCGCCATGGAGATTTGGGACTGGTAGATTTGAGCAAATCCGCCTATAAGAGGGCTCAAGCTCCCTCCTTTGGCTTAAGTCGGCCACCACTGCCTACTGTCCGGGACGAAACACATCATCCAAAACCGCGGCATCCAAGAGGTTCAGCGACCAGGTTTCTAATTGAGAGGCCTGGGCCGCGCGGATGCGTTGGGTGACGTCGTCGGGCACCGGGCCAAAACGACGCTGAATCATGTTTAGCAGCAGGTCTGCCAGACCCTCAGCGCGGCCTTCCCTGCGGCCTTCTCGCAACCATTGACGTGCCCAGAGGCCGGGCTTTTCGGCAGTCATCATATCCAGCTCCTGTAAAGTATTCACCGGCGGTAGCGCTTCTTCTGGTGGAGCGCTGCGCTGCGCCATGTGCAGCAGCCATATCGTCAGACTGCGGTTTAGCTCCTCGTGCTCGGGCTGTTCTCGCACCACTTGAATCAGAGTGTGCAACAAACCGCGCCAACACTCAATATCCTGGCTACTACCCATACGAAACAACAGCACAGCCAGATTTCGATCTGGCAAGCCCGCAGCCTTCAATAATTCTCGCTCATGCACCAGAAGATAACGCATTCGTGGCTGATAAGGCCGCAAATCTTCTGGCACATCACCCAGCAGGCCGCTGATATCCAAGGGTGCCCGCCAACGGCGTCGGCCGCTGTAGAGCACCACCGGCAGCACGGGTGGCAGTGGCAGGCCAATCAGCTTGCTATTCAGCAGGGTCTGATAGCTTAGCCCGGCATAGCTGATCAAGCGCAGAGCCATCGTGGTATCAGACTGGCTCTGCGGCTCGAGCAGCAGCAAAATACATAGCCCTTGAGGCGGCACCTGTTCTGGCGAACATACTTTCTCGCCACCTGCTGTGCTGAAGGAAGGCCGTTTTTTCTGGGGAATCAGCCAAGCGCAATCACCTGTGCGCTGGTGAAGTCGGTCGCTGACGTGATTGGTAGGCACCGGAAACATGTGATCCCAATCGAGTACGACAAACAGGCGTGGACTTAGCACACAGGCCAGTTCGAGGATTTTGATCCGTTTTGCCACTGCGGAAAAATCCGTCAGGCGCCCGCCTCGACCAAGCGCGATAGGGTGCTGTGATCAATGGTATCGGTCGTCATTATGGATTAATGCCGCATAGATAACCGCGTTAACAACCACCTGCCCAAAAGGAGAATAATCCAGTTTGGTACCATCAACAACCTGCCAGCGTGAACGAAAAGCGAACCCTGGCAAGATAATTAAAAAGGCAATGATTGCCGGCAATGCTATATTCATTATTGTCTCCGGCCACCCATTGCCTAACAGCCAAAATCTATATTACAGAAACGACCTCTACGCGGACATGCCGTAGTTCACCATTATTATCTTTGTACGTAATGATAGGCGCTTGCTTATTTGCACCTTTGGGCTTTGAATCTTCCAGGCACGGGCGCCCGGTACTCCACCTCGCAAAAGTGCTGAAGTCACCCTCCTGGACCTCTTCCAGCTTAGGCGCGTTCAAAAGAAGGCGCCGCATGCCGCGCATCCTGGATATCGGGAAGGATGGCGTCGATGCAGTCGGCCAGGGCGGCAACCTTCTCGGCCACTGTCGTTCCCAGTGGGGTTAAGGAGTACTCCACGCGGGGCGGTACCGTCTCGTAAGACTTGCGATGAACCAGGCCGTGTGATTCCAGGCGCTTGAGGGTTTGCGACAACATTTTTTCGCTGACACCGCCCACCATCCTGCGCAGATCGCTGAAACGTCGCACGCCGCCCATCAGCACGATCAGCAGCAACACACCCCAGGGGCTGGTGACGTCTTTAAGCACCTCACGACATGGACACTCTCCCAGCACAAGGTCTCCGCGCCGGAGTTGTGCGGAAAACGTATCGGATTCGGCCAGGGCTGTTGGGCTTGTCATCTTTACACTAACCTTTTGGTGCGTACTTGTTAAAAGTAAAGCAAGAAAATATCATGAATACCGAATCCAACCAAACCAAGGAATTGGCTATGATCGTTGTTACAGGGGCCACAGGGCAGCTTGGCCGTCTGGTTATCAAAAACCTTTTGCACACAGAACCCGCCTCCAGCATCGTCGCCTTGGCACGCGATCCCGCAAAAGCGGCCGATCTATCGCAGCTTGGCGTTCAGGTGCGTCAGGCTGATTACACGCAGCCAGAATCGCTTAAAACCGCACTTGCCGGTGCAGACAAGCTGCTGCTGATCTCTTCAAGCGAGGTCGGCCAAAGGGTTGCCCACCACCAGGCCGTGATTGATGCGGCGATCCACTGCGGCATCAAGCTGATCGGCTACACAAGCATCCTGCACGCTAATACCTCCCCGTTAGGATTGGTGGACGAACACCAGAAAACCGAGGCCATGCTTAAAGCATCAGGCATCCCGTTTGTGGTTCTGCGCAACGGCTGGTACACCGAAAACTACGCGATGGCGATTCCCACAGCGCTGGCCCATGGTGCACTGATGGGCAGCGCCGGCGACGGGAAAATCTCGTCGGCATCGCGGGCCGACTACGCCGCCGCAGCCGCCAAGGTAATGACGCTGCCTGATCAAGCCGGGCGGGTTTATGAACTGGCGGGGGACGCCGCCTATACCTTGACGGAGTTTGCGGCCGAAATCTCGCGCCAATCCGGCAAGCCTGTCCGCTATGTGAACCTGCCACAAGAGGAATACAAATCGGCGCTGATGGGCTTTGGCCTACCCGAACCAGTTGCGGAGCTGATCTCGGATTCTGACAGCGGCGCGGCGCAAGGTGGGCTTTTTGATGATCAGCATCAGCTGAGTAGGCTGATTGGCCGGCCGACGACGCCTATGGCTGAAACGGTTGCTGAGCAGCTCACTTAACCCTATCATCACATTCCGAACCCAATCGCGATCGGGGACTGCCACCCCCGCTTAATCTTCGGCGCATTTCCATCATTTGCGTCAGATTACGCAAGAAGCTTCTAGCGCTGAACAACGCCCCAGCGTAGCATTTACAGTGCAGCAACCAGAGCTTTTGAAACCGACTATCATCCGTGAAGGCCGCAAATTCGCCTTAAGGAGCCCCAATGTTTGAAGGAAGCTGTCACTGCGGAGCCGTTCAATTCAAAGTTGACGCTGAGCTGCCAACCAAGGCAATCAGTTGCAATTGCTCTCACTGCCGACGGAAAGGATTTCTGTTGGCTTTTTTCCCAGCTGAGCAATTCACATTGGCGCAAGGTGAAGAATCCCTGGGATCTTACATGTTCAATACACACAAGATCGAACATCGGTTTTGCCGGAACTGCGGTACTGAGCCGTTCGCTTATGGGGCAAATCCAGACGGATCAGCAGTTCGTGCGGTCAATCTGCGTTGCGTACCGTCAATCGACCTGGATGCTCTGGAGCTCCAACGCTACGACGGCGCGAACGCATAGCTTCATCAGTGGACAGATCTGGATCAGATCCAGCACACAGCGGCAAAATGGATGCGGTTCTGCAATCATGAACGCCCAAACATGGCCTTCGGCAACATCACTCCAAAACAGCGGCTGGCCATGGCCGCATAGCGTTCCTACTTCTGCCAAACGCTAAAAATGGGGAGATTACCATCCCAGCCTGGCCTATTTCAGCGCTCGACGCAGGAAGATAGCCAGCACCCCCAGCAGCAGGCCCAGCACTCCCCCCAGTGCGATAATCAACGCCCGTCGTGGCTTCACGGGCTGGCTGGGCGGAAACGCTGGCCGATCGATGTAGGCGAATTCCAGATTGGTCGTCACGTCCAACTGCTGCAGTTGACGCTCTTTTTCCAGTAAAGACGGCAGCTTGGGGATATAGGCATCATCATCGGTACGGGCCTGCAGTTCCGCCAGTATCGCAGTCAACGCCCGCGTGCCCTGCAGATACATCAGCCCTCCGCCCCGTGACATATTGTCGGACCACTGCGTCTGAGGCGACGCATCCTGCAGCCCGATTCCCTTAGCCACAGATAGAGCATCCTGCGCCTGGCGGATGGAAGACATGCGATCGGCCTTGGCCTGATTGCGCAAGGCCTGGATATGCTCACGAACCAGCTTCAAGACGAACCCTTGCCTGGCAGTCAACGCCCCCTGGACCTGGCGGCGCGTCAGATCCTGTGTCGTCTCTAGATAACGGTTCAGCCAATCGACCAACTGTTTGGGATCCGAACCACTGAATGCCAGGGTCGTCACCGTTCCATTGATCTTCGGGGGGGTGATCGTCAATGCATTATCCAATACGCCCTGCCACTGCGCGTCCGCATGTCCGGCCCGCCCCGATAGATCCGGAATGAAGACCTTACTCAGAAACTCGGACTGAACGACATTGGACTGTAGATTTTCCGTGTACCGATCATACAGATCCTTATCATCCGGCAATGAGTTTGAACTCTGCGTCTGAATAGGCAAAACAACTGATTTATTGGCATCCTCTGGCATCAGGCGTTCCAGCTGATCCGCTAGGCTATGATAGGCTGAAAGCTGCACACCTGCCGGCGGCAGGATGCGAAATTCCGCCTGATATACCGGCTTTGCCAAAAATGCATAGGCTGCCGAACAGGCCAGGACAGTCAGGAACACAGTCCCCATCAGCCGCCGCCCCTGCCAGAGCAAACAGCAAAGCTCCTTCAGATCGATTTCATCGGCAAAGGAACCCGCATTTTTATTCATGTCATCATGCATACCGTATCACATCAAAAAAAAATACCAGCCATTCAACCCAGATTCTGAGGCCGATATTCCGGCACCCAGCGCTTCAATCCTGTTCGTACTGCCACGTCATCCTGCGGGGCCTGGGCCAGCCACACGATCAACGCTTCATACAACCCATCCGGCACAGAGCGCGGTCGGGCGATGCGCAATTTTTCGTGTGGCGTCGGCAGCGTTTCCTCCGCATCGGCCAGCAATTCCTCGTACAACTTTTCGCCAGGACGCAGGCCCGTATACTCAATCCGGATCTCAGATTCTGTATAGCCCGACAGGCGGATCATATTACGTGCCAGATCGGCGATTCTAACTGGCTGCCCCATGTCCAGGACAAAGATCTCCCCCCCCTGCCCCATTGCAGCGGCCTGCAGCACTAGTTGGGCCGCTTCAGGGATAGACATGAAATAGCGGTTGATCTCCGGATGCGTCACAGTCACTGGCCCGCCTTGGGCGATCTGGGACTGAAATTTCGGAATCACGCTGCCTGTGCTGCCCAGCACATTGCCGAACCGTACGATATGAAATCGCGTTGTACCGGGCCCGTTCTGCATGACTTCACAGACCATTTCCGCCACCCGCTTGGTCGCCCCCATGACATTGGTGGGGTTGACGGCCTTATCCGTGGAAATCAGCACGAACCGCTCCGCGCCCGCGTCCCGGGCGGCTCGGGCCACTGTCAGCGTACCAGCGATATTATTGCGTACCGCCTGCCAAGCATTGCCGATTTCCATCAACGGCACATGCTTGTAGGCTGCAGCATGGAACACCACCTGAGGATGATGCAGCGCAAAAACCTGGGCCATGCGGGCAGGATCCTTGACGTCACCCGCCAAGCGCACGATGGGCAGATCCGGTTGGTGTTCACCGAACCATTGCTCGATCATGTACAGAGCGAATTCGCTGGCCTCCAACAACACGATACATTCCGGCTGGAATCGCGACAACTGCCGGCACAATTCGCTGCCGATGGATCCCCCAGCGCCCGTCACCAAGATACGCTTGCCGTGCAGCATGGTCTTCACATTATCGTTATCGATCCGCACGGATTTGCGTCCCAGCAGATCCTCGATCTTGACCGGGCGCATGACATTGATGGCCACCCGGCCGCTCATCAGTTCCGCCAGCCCAGGGATGGTGAACAGGGTGGCGCCCGCCTGGGTGGCCAAATGGGTTACGGCCTGGAGGGCCTCGGCCGGGGCTGACGGCATGGCCAGAACCACATGGCGAGCCTGATGGCGCCGCAGCACAGCAGGCAAATCCACCGAGGCGCCTTCAACCCGGCAGCCGCTCAGTTCCAGCCCCCGTTTATGCCGGTCATCATCGACCAATGCCACCACCTGCCACTGCGGACTGCGAGCCAGTTCGCGCACCAGCATCGCCCCCGCCGTACCAGCCCCTACAACCACCACCGGCTTACGTTCCGCGTCCGAGACTGGAGACAGCCGGGACTCCCGCCAGATGCGCCAGGCGATGCGCCCGCCCCCCATCACCACCAGCAGTAGCAAGGGATATATGACCACGACGGATCGAGGAATCAACAGCCAGGATTTGCTGAATAGAGCCAGCGCCAAAATAGCCACAACAGAGACCATCACTGCGCGAACCAGACGGCGCAGATCAGGCAGGCTGGCGAAGCTCCACATACCGCGATACAGCCCTGCCCAGCGGCAGGCGATCAGTTGAACCGCCAGCAGCACCAAGAGCCCATACACCATGTCCTGATGGAACGTCTGCGGCCAAGTCAGATTGAAGCGAATCAGGTACGCCCCCGCCCACGCCACCAACACGGCCAGCAGGTCGAAGGCAAAGACCAACAGTGAACGCACATTGATCACAGGCCACCCCTTAACGTGCAGCTTGCGCCATGACGGTAGTCAGCGCCCGACAGGTCTGATCGATATGCTCGTCCCGCAGGGTTGGATGCACCAGGAACATCAGGCTGGTATCGCCCAACTCCTGCGCAACTGGAAGACGTTGGGACGGCCGGAACTCCGTGCCATCGAACGCCTTTTCCAGATAGACCTCGGAACAGGATCCGGAATACGCCGGCACACCCTGATCCAGAATAGCCTGCTGAATCCGATCCCGCGACCAGCCGGATGCCAGCGCCTCCGGGCGGACGAACACATAACATTTATACGCAGCATGATCGATTCCGTCCGGCACCGCAGGCACACGCAGACCCGGTAATGCACGGGCACAGTCCCAGATACGGCTGGCGTTCCGCGCACGCGCCGCATGCCAATCCGGCAGCCGCCGTAGCTGGATCCGCCCGATGGCGGCCTGGACTTCCAGCATGCGCCAATTGGTACCGAAAGACTCATGCAGCCAGCGGTAACCGGGGGGGTGTTCGCGCTCGTACACGGCATCCCAGGATTTGCCGTGATCCTTGTACGCCCACATCCGCTTCCACAGAGCCGTGTCGTTCACCGTGACCATGCCGCCTTCGCCCCCCGTAGTCATGATCTTGTCTTGGCAGAAAGACCAAGCGCCGACATGGCCGATGGAGCCCATCTGGTGGCCCTTGTACCTGGCGCCATGCGCCTGGGCGCAGTCTTCGATCACATACAAGTTCTGATCGTGCGCCAGATCCATAATGGGATCCATATCGCAGGGCCAGCCTGCCAGGTGCACACAGATCACTGCCCGAGTACGCGGAGTCAGCACGGCGCGGATCGTATCGGCGGTGACGTTCTGAGAATCTGGATCAACGTCAGCGAAGACAGGCGACGCCCCCGCATTGACAATACAGGACGCCGATGCCAGAAAGGTGCGCGACGTCACGATCACTTCGTCCCCGGGGCCGATCCCTAGCCCCTTCAGTACCAGATCCAGGGCCACCGTACCATTCGCCAGCGCGATGGCATGATCGGTCCCTGCCCATGCAGCGAATTCTTCTTCAAAACGTCGACATTCCTGCCCCGTCCAATAGTTGACTTTATTGGACAAAATGACGTCGCGCGCAGCGTCGGCTTCTTCAGCCGTAAAAGAGGGCCAGCAGGGAAAAGAGGTATTCAGCACAGTTAAACCTGATTATTTCGAACGACAAGTAGATAAAGGTCGGGCGGGCACGCCCACAGCAACGACACCATCGGGCAAATCAGAGACAACTGCAGCGCCAGCGCCCACCACGACATCCTGGCCAATGCATTGGCCTTGCCGAACCACGGCACCAATGCCGATCCAGGACCGGTCGCCGACGGACACTCCGCCAGCCAGACGCGCCCCCGGGCTGACATGAACCGCATTCCCCAATACACAATCGTGATCGATGCTGCACCCCGTATTCAAAATGGAACCGTCGCCAATCCGTGCATCCGCGTTGACTATAGCGCCAGGCATGACGACAGAGCCAGCGCCCAAGCTGACGGAACCGGATACCACCGCAGCGGGATGGATGATGGTGGACACAGAAGCACCTGCTGATCGTAGCCGATCCAGCAGGCTAAGCCGTATCTCATTGCGTCCAATGGCCACAATCACCCCATCAAGATCTCCCAGTGCCGCAAGCAAAGCATCTCCATCGCCGACAATGGCCCAACGACCAATAGCCGATTTATGGGGCCAGGCATCATCATAGAAGATCACGGACTCCCATCCAGCAGCCAAGGCGGTCTCAGCCACCACTTTCCCATGACCGCTGGCTCCCAGGACTCCCAAGCGCTTCAACGCTTGCTCCCGGTAAATTTGGACATGGTTGGTTCACCTGCCGCACTGATGTCACGGCGGTTGACGACACGCAAAACCGTCAGGCACAAGATCTTGACATCCAGCCAAAATGATTGATGGTCCACATACCAGGCATCCAGGGCAAATTTTTCTTCCCAACTGATCGCGTTACGACCATTAACCTGCGCCCACCCCGTAACACCCGGGCGCACCTCATGGCGCCGGGCCTGCTCAGCCGTATACAAGGGCATGTATTCCATCAACAAGGGGCGCGGCCCCACCAGGCTCATCTCTCCCTTCAGGACATTCCAGAATTCGGGTAATTCATCCAGGCTAGTCGCACGCAAAAAACGACCAAAAGGAGTCAGGCGCTCGGCATCCGGCAGCAATTCGCCATCTGGCCCGCAAGCATCCGTCATAGTGCGAAATTTAATCATCTGAAACGATCGGCCATGCAGCCCAGGGCGCGTCTGACGAAAAAACACTGGGCTGCCAAATTTGAAACGCACCAGAATCATCAGCATCAGCAGAGGCAATGCCAACACGACCAAGCTTACCAAGGCCACCATGAAATCAAAGAGGCGTTTCATTCTTGTCGCTTCTATCCGGCGCACACATCATCCAGCGTCTGTGCCAACCGCTGAGCTAACTGTACAAAACTGTGATGGCTCTCCACATATGCGCGCCCAGCGCAGCCCATGCGCTGGCGCTCAGCCAACGGGATACTGGCAATTCGCACGATGGCTTCTGCCAGATCACGGGGATGGCCCGGCGCCACGGTCAGACCCGCCTGTGCATCTTCAACGGGATTATTTGACGCATCACAACTGAAAATGATCGGGCGGGCGCCTGCCATAAAATCAAATAGCTTATTGGAACTGATGCCATAGCGAAAGACGGGGGCATCAATCAGATTGAATACAAAGGCATCCGCCTGCGCAGCCAAGGCTGGTATCCGGCTTTTGGGCACAGGCGCCTCAAACCGCACCCAGCCCAAACCCAGCGCCCGCGCCTGCTCTTGCAAGGCAGATTTAAGCGGCCCATCCCCTATCAATCGCAAGCGAACTGGAGGTGCATCAGGCATACGCTCCACCAACGCCATAGCCTGCAGCACATTGTCCAAGCCATTGGCCTGCCCATGCGCACCAAAATACATCAGCGTGAAGCCATCATCACCCAATTCGCCAGCGGGGGCGATCTGATCAAACAGTGACAGATCCACTCCGTTAGGAATCCACACTACACGCTCACGCGCCACGCCAAGGGGCACGATATATTCCCAAGCACGAGGCAACAGCACGATAGTGCGCGCCGCTTGACGGTAGAGCCAGCGCTCCAACTTGCGCAGCCCCCACGTCAACAGCGACTTTTCACTCAAACGTCCCATATCCACCAAAGTTTGCGGCCACAGGTCACGCACTTCGAAAATGAATGGCACCCGATAGCGTCGCGCCAACAGCGCCCCGGCCACAGCAGCGAAAGGATGCACACTGGATCCGATCACCACGTCTGGACGCGGCAACTTAGCCGTGGTGTGCCGACGAAGCACGGCCCACGTATAAGCCAACATATTGCGCACGCGAGCGCCGCCATTCCCGCTATAAGCCGGTGTCTGGATCCACAGAAACGGTACGCCCTGCAATGTTTCTAGGCGTTGAGTCTCATCCGCAGCCAGACGCTGCAGGCCCGAGGCGTGGTCCACACTAGCCGCAATGATGCTGGCTTGCCAACCATAGGCCTGCAAATGCTCTGCCAAGTGAAAATGCCGTGTGCCGCCAGCCCCACCTGGGTCTTTGGCATAGTGATTCAGTATCCAGACCTGTTTCATCAGACGCCTAAATCCTTGGCCAGCCGCTCTACAATCCGCTGCGCTGCATCCCCCGACCCATACGGCTGCAAAGCCTCCCCATGGCTTCCCAAGGCAGCATCAATGGCCCGTGCTACGCTACCATCGTCGACAGGTGGGGCAAGGCGATTCCATCCCGCCGTCACCAGTTCCACCCATTCAGTTTCATCACGCAGAGTGACACAAGGCACCTGATAAAAGAAAGCCTCTTTCTGCACTCCACCCGAATCGGTGGTAATCAATGCTGCAAATTTCTCCAGTTGCACCATATCCAGGTACCCGACCGGATCAATCAAGCACACCTGCTTCGCCAATTGTTCCAGACGTCCACATTTCTCCAGAACAGCACGGGTACGCGGATGAAGTGGCCACACAACAGGCAAGCGACGCGCAGTAGCGACAAGTGCGTCGACAATGGCGTTCAAACGCTGAGGATGATCCGTGTTCTCAGCACGATGGACGGTAGCCAACAGATAATTCTTCTGCTGCAAGCCAAGCCGGCTCATCAACCCACATCCAGCCTGTATGCGAGCGCCATGGTGCAACGCGACATCAAACATAACATCACCCACGGTTATAAGATGTTCGGATGCAAACCCCTCGCGCGTCAAATGCTGAGCAGCGACCCGCGTAGGAGTAAATAACCAACGCGAAATCCGGTCGGTAAGAATGCGATTCACCTCTTCGGGCATCTCCATATTAAAGCTGCGCAGGCCCGCTTCGACATGCGCCACTGGGATGTGCAGCTTGACAGCAGCCAGTGCGCCAGCCAGAGTGGAATTGGTATCACCATAGACCAGCACGGCATCGGGTTTCTCCCGCAGTAGAACGCTCTCGACCTCGGCTAGCATCCGGCCCGTCATGACGCCATGACTGCTCCCGTGAATATCGAGAAAATAATCAGGTTTGCTCATGCCAAGTTCGGCAAAAAACACATCTGACATATTGGCATCGAAGTGTTGGCCGGTATGGACAAGCACTTCCGTCAGGCCTTGTCGCTTGGCAATAGCATGCGAGACCACACTCGCCTTAATAAATTGCGGGCGTGCACCCAAAACAGTCAAGATTTTTTTCATAGCACTAAGATAATGGCTTATATGGATGCATAAAGTTGCAATAATTTTTGCTCTTCAACGCCCCAGTTATAAGAGGCTTGCACGGCCTTCTGGCCATTGTGCCCCATACGTTCTGCATCTACAGGGTTGGCCACTAGGTAGTCAATAGCCTGGGCGATCGCTGCTGGGTCTAACGGGTCCACGCACAGCCCACATTCATTGCCCTCGACAATCTGCCGCCATAGAGGGAAATTCGAGGCAATCACTGGCACGCCCGCACTCATATATTCAAACATCTTATTAGGCTGCGCATCTATATGATTGGGCAGAGGTAAGAAAGTCACGATTCCACCTATTGCCATTGCCAACACCTCAGCCACCTTTCGCCTGTCGAGAAAGCCGAGCTCATCCACCTGACTCCAGCCTGCGTCAGCACCTACCCGAGCTTGCACAGCCGGTTCAGAGAAGCGGCCAACTAGTTGTAGACGCGCCCCACAAGTCACCTTTTCCATCGCCTGCACTACTTCCAAAATGCCTCGGATACGGCCAATGCCGCCCACGTAACACACTTGGCAGCGCTTCACCGACCAATCCAATGCATCTATAGACAGCTCCCCCAGCAGGGGATAATTATTAACATCCACACAGCGCATGCCCATAGCCAAGAACTTATCACGAATATATGGCGTAGCAGCTACTATCGCATCCAGCTTTCCGCATACTGATCGCTCGTATGCGGCAAAAGCGTGCGATAGCCCCCATCTGGCAATTCGATTTAAATATGGCTTACTCAACAACTGCTTGGGCACATCCTCGTGAGCGTCAAAAATCACTGCTTTACCACGCTTTTTAAGCTTGGTACCGATAGGCAGCAGCTCTGGATCATGCATATGGTATACGTCGGAATCTAATTCCAGCGCCTTCCTCAACACTCTCCCAGGCGCATATCTAATTCGAGCAAGCCGCCCCCGAGAGGCACCGACATCATGAATCGCGACTCCATTTTTAATTTCGTCACCTTTACCATCGGCCACAACCAAGCTCACGACATGGCCGTGGCTGGATAACGATGAGCATTCCTTAAGAAAAATACGGGTATCGTACCGCGAATGAACAGAGGTCAGATGTGTAATTTTCATCGATAAAAAAATATGAAACTCGTGAGCCAATCGACAAATTAGGAATACACCTTGATAGTACGGCCAAGGCTTCTTGCCACCAAGGATTGAACGCGCTTCAGCAAAGCGCGGCGGCTGTCCCAATTGGGAAAATCATCGTAGCGATGTATGGGTGCGTCAATAAATTGCTCGAACTCAGAACGGGAAATGCGGAGTTTTTTACAAAAATAGGAAATATCCGTTTCCAATTCGATCGGATCATATAGCGGCTCTTCCAATTTCCTCAACGCCTCATCGCGATCCATCTGCCCGGAGGCGATAAGACTGGAAAAATGTGGACGACGCTTATCCATTTCGAATTTAGTAGGCAAATAATAGTTCTGGAAAAGCTTCGTGAACAGAGACTCACCATGCTTGCGAGGATAAGGTTTATATCCAACTCTATCTTCCAGCTCGATCAAAGCTGCTCCCTTATCATAAGGCATGTAATTTAACGGCCTCAATGTACGCATCTTCTTAAAGAATGGATACCACACATAATAATCAAAGAAGCTTATGGTGCGGTATTGCGATAACCGATCATTACCATATTTACTATGAATAGCCTTCAAGTTGATCGCATCCATAGCGCTACCATGCCATGACGAGGGGAAAATACCCTCAGTGGCTAAATTCCCGCCAGACAGGATATAGCGAATGCCATTATGCGTGGCGAAATGATACAAACTAGCGAAAAAGATATGGTCCTGAGGAACATCTTGATTCGCTACTCCAGCGCGCAAATACGCCAAGTGCAAATCGCGCATTTCCTCCCAGTCCACTACGTGAGTGTGGAGATCATAGCCACAATGCCGAACAATAGACTCAATATTGGAGACTGCAAGCTCGCTATTCCAACCGGCATCCACATGCATGACTAATGGCCGCAACCCCCATTCATGTGCCTTGATAGCCAGATAGGAACTATCTACCCCACCACTCAATCCTAAGATGCAATCGTATTCTTGTCCTCGACCGTGCCCTTTAATCTTCTTTACTATATCCTCCCATTGATGGCGTCCACTTTCGTTTGGGAACCACTCTCGGCCCGCCCGCTCATCAAATTGATGACAATGATTACACACACCACCCTCATCAAAAATAATTTCAGGATCCGAGGTATCCATCACGCATCGCGCACAACATTGGTAACTATTTTGATTCATGATTTAGAAAACGCTCTTTTCAATTCCACAGCCTTGGGATAACTAATCAATACGGCACGATGTTTCCCATGAAATACGAACATACTGCCCGCAGCCACCGCTGACGCACCGCCATCATTTATAGCCTGTACAAGATGTTCCATGGAGCCGGCCCCACCACATATTACTACTGGCACGGGAGTTTGCTGAACCACACTGCGTACCAAGCTCAGATCATACCCCTCCATCACACCATCGCGGTCCACATCATTAATAAACACCTCTCCCACGCCAGCCTGCACGAGATTATCAATGTGTCTTTTTAAATCGATCCCCGTTTCCACAGTGGCGGATTGAGCCATTACGCTATAGCCGCCAAATAACTTACGTTTGACATCGACTGCGCCTACGATAGCTTGACTACCAAATATATCCACAGCAGCTCGAACCACATCGACAGACTTCGTCAACTCCGTATTGATCACCACCTTCTCAACCCCCGATCGGATCAACTTCCGGATCTCAGACACACTACGTATTCCTCCCCCATATGCCATAGGCATAAAAGCCTCGCCGGCCATTTCTGCCACCAGGCCATAATTAGGCTCTCTTCCTAAACGAGATGCATCGATATCTAGAACAATAATCTCATCCGCTTCTTTCTCACTGAATATCCTGACCGCATTGACAGGATCTCCAATATACACGGCATTCTTATATTTCTTCGTTTTAACCAAACCATTGCCCCTCACTAGTAGGCAAGGTATAACACGAGGTTGGTACATCGCTATCCTCGCACAAAAGCAGCTAGAAATTGCTTACCAAAGCGGTGGCTTTTTTCAGGATGAAACTGGACGCCAACAACATTATCTTTCACGATTCCAGCCGCAAACTCTACACCGTAATCTGATGATAAGAGTACATCATGCGGGTCATTTGTCATCATGTAATAACTATGGACAAAATAAAACCGAGCATCAGGTGCCATCTCTTGAACTAATGGATGTTTGGGCATCGCTGGGTAGACTCTATTCCAGCCCATATGAGGCACGCGCAAGCCTGGCATGTGTGGGAAGCGTTTGACCTGCATGTTCACCCACCCTAACCCGCGTTCTGCCCCTTCAGCACTACCCACCCCCAGCATTTGTGCTCCTACGCAGATACCCAATAATGGCACACCCCGCTTCAGCACTTGCTGCTCCAATACGGGAATCAAGCCACTAGCATGCAAGTTCCTCATACATGCATCGAATGCGCCGTTACCAGGGAGAATAATATGATCAGCCTGCTCTACATCCTCCGCAGTAGTCGCAATCCCGCAAGGAAACCCGAGTCGCTTTAGCATATTAGCAACCGCTCCGATATTTCCTATATCATAGTCAATAATACCGATCATGAAACTATCCTTCTCTCCTCACTTATGAAGCACCATCGAAAATCATTACTTTTCCAGCGAGGAAATCGAGGAAGAGGAACGAGAAAAAGGAACAAGCAAGCCTTCTTTTTTCAATAGATGACGAGTTTAATGTGTCATTGAAATTTCGTTTATTTCTTGAATATCTTTATTAAAGCTCACTCTCACAAACAAGCTCGGCGGAACATATAAATCACTTATCTCTTGCTCGGAGAAATTTCCCAAGAGATTCCAATGTCCAATTTTTTGGGCATATTCTATTTTGATTCCCGTATCATTTGATTTTTTATATTTCACTGACAGGCGAGTGTTTTTCTTTGGGTTTGTAAAAATGACCCAACCTGAACAGTACACATTCATACCTGTCGAAGGATCCCCATCCGAAACGGAACTAACGTTATAATCGAAATTACCTCTTATCCTATAATTACATGCATTAGTAATAGGCGCATACTCAGGATTAACAAGCATGGGAATCACTGCTTGCAAGGCGGTGTTTTTATTGCCATTATCTTGATATATATTTAATCGAATTCTGTCAGTTACTATTGGTCTGTCAAAAATTATGATTTTTCGCTTCTTAGCGTCATCATTTATACCATAAACCCTCTCCCAATGCCCCCCCCCACAAACGCATCAACAGAATAGCTTCTAGGTGAGGCTTTCTGACTATTCCCATCAATCCAAACGCCCGACACAGGCTTAGCTTCAACTAGATCTACTTCAACCCACGTTGGAAAATCCGCATGGGACCAATAGCGACTTCCATAAAGCCCTGCTGCTTGATCGGGCCCATGATTAATCGGATCCACAGATCCTTTAGCAGCATATTTATAGCCATTAAGCTCATACGCCTGAAACCTACTCGCCCATACCAGGAACTCGCTATCGCTAGTTTGATCGTATAGCCAGAGCAGCTGCTCCACATGAAGTGCATTATAGTCCTCACGCGGAGCAATAATACGATCCGGGCCAGGCTGCCCAAGAGAATAATAGGAAGTAAAGCCAGCATCAAACTTCGGTAGATCTCGCCTCACAGCAGCCACAGCACGACGAACCAGATCACCCCATTGCTGATCCCCAGTTAGTCCCCCATAATCAATGATGCCGGACAAAGCAGTGATATGTCCATTCAGGATCTTATAGCTCCGTCCATCATGGCTAGGAGCCTCTTCGATCCAAGTCACATCATTATCTTTTGTTATGACCCCTCCCTCCACTAAGGTATGTTTATAAGCTTCCATCCCATCATGAGCAACCCCTCTGTATAGCTCGTTCCCCGTGAGTCCCCAGGCTCGCAACAGAACCGCAGCAATACGCGCTTGCCCAATTCCTGAGATCCATCCCGGAGGCAAATCAAAGACTTCATTGCGAAATGGATAGCGCCAAGAAGCTATCCCGTTCTCATAGTCAGCAGATCTGACCAAATAGTCTGCTTGCTTTAAAAAGGCCCTCTTATAGCTCTCATTCTTACAATCACTATTTATAAAATCTCGATATAGCGCATTAGCATAGTTGGATATAAAGTATGGATTTCTAAATTTTCCAAGATCACCATAAGCTATACCATAGTCATATACCAATATACCCTTCTCATCCAAGCTGAACATTCCAGATGAGGCATACGATGAAGCAGGGGCACTAATAGTTCGTGGCGCAATAGAATATTTCACACAGGTATCAGCGTAAACAACAGAAGCCCCTATAGTCAAATAGAAAAAAACAGATATGATCGCACATTTTTTTATTTCAACCACACAAGGGGCTTTACAGACAAGGTCGTTCATTCTTTGGCTCTAACAAAAATTATTTGTTCATGAAAACATATTTAATTAAATGAACATCCAATGATATTCAATAATGAACATCATTAAAATCAGCACATTCTTAGGAAGCTTTATGTTCTCAAATTTATGCAATCATAGGATTAATTTATACATTACGAACGGAGAATCGGTGTCTGTCAAGGTAGTTGGAACATGAGTCATGCTGCTTCTAACTCTTTTTGGTCATGACTGGCGAGCATGTCCTTATCAGGAATGAGCCATACAGCACCGACGGGC
Source organism: Castellaniella sp. (assembly GCF_049651205.1). GTDB lineage: Bacteria > Pseudomonadota > Gammaproteobacteria > Burkholderiales > Burkholderiaceae_B > Castellaniella. Next base: position 17,447 of record NZ_JBASBR010000017.1, on the reverse strand, counting down.
TGGCAGTTGCGTACAGCACCCGACCAGCGGGCGGGATGGCGAGCCTTGGCCTCAGAGAGCACGTGATGGCGCCTGCGCAGAATCTCGCCATCAAGCCCGACGTGGCGCTGTGCCGGCGTGACACAGTGGATCTCGCTGTGACGATGGATATCGTTGTACCAATGAACGAAGGACGCTACCCAGCGGCGGGCGGCCGTCATATCGGCGAAGCCATCGGCGGGATACTCGGGCCGGTATTTGCAGGTTCTGAACAGTGTCTCGGAGTAGACATTGTCGTTCGACACCCTGGGTCGGCTATGCGATGCGCGGTGATGCCCAGCTCTTCGAGCTTGATGTGGATGGTCGATCCCTTCATGGTCGAACCATTATCGGCATGCAGCACCAGAGGACGATGGCCGCACTGCTCACGCAAGACGGCACGCTGTATGATGGCGGCGCTATTGGCCATGTTTTCGATGTCGAACACCTCGTAGCCCACGACCTTGCGGCTGTAGATATCCACGATCAGATGCAGATAGAAGAACTGACCGCGCACCTGGGTGGGCAGGTAGGTCACGTCCCATGTCCAGCACATATTGGGACGATCAGCTTGGTGGCGCCGTGGCGGCTCCTTATGGCGGAGCGCAGCCTGACGGCCACGGCGCCGTTGTTCCCCGGCCTGATGCAGAATGCGGTAGAAGCTCGATTCGCTGGCCAGATACAACCGCTCATCATCCAGGAGTCGGGCCACGATCTGTGCGGGTGGCACACTGGCGAACTGTGGTCGGTGGCAAACTTGGAGCACGGCCTGGCGCTTTGCGGGTGTCAGCGCGTGGACCGGGACTGGGCGGGCAGCCTGTGGGCGGCCATCACAGCCACCCTGCGTCCAGCGCCGGTAAGTGTTCTGGCCAATCCCAAGCTCGGCGCAGATGCTGCGCAGGCGTGCGCCTGCCTCCAATGCTCCGTTGGCCAATTCAAGGATTCGGCGGCGATCTGTGGCATTGGTCATTTTTCCTCGCCCCCCCCCAGATCGCCTGGACTTTTTTTCTTAAGACCAGCAGCGCCGTGGTCTCGGCAAGCGCGGCATCCTTGCGGCGCAACTCACGCCCCAACTCCTTGATGCGTTTGCGTTCGGCCTTGGAGACTGTGTTTGTGCGAGCCTCGGCCATATCGCTACGATCATTGGCCTGTTCGCAGCTCGCTCGCCAGCGACGGATCTGCTCCGGATACAGGCCAAGACGACGACAGTACTCAGCCAGGTCTTCTTCGGTCATGGCTGCTGTCTCCAGGACAGCCAGGAACTTCTCTTGGGAATTCCAGCCCTCGGGGGTCGGTGCGGCGTTTGGCCGCAACCGACCACGGCCACGGGCGCTCTTGCGCCAGTCGTACAGGGTGGCCGTGGAGATGCCTTCTTCGGCAACTACATCATTCACGGTGCGGTTGTAGGGCGCTTCAAGCTTGGCAAGGATCGCCTCGCGGCGTTCTGGTGGGTATTTCATGGGAACCTTCTGTCTGCCCCAGGGTTGGTCTTCAAACTCTAACATCAGTAAAGGTTCCAACTATGCTGACAGAGAGGGGAATCCCTTCTTTTTTAATCGGAAAAAAATTATCAACACCAGAATTACACCTACACCGGAACTTACAAAAGCAGTGGAATAACTCTGCTCTGCTAACAAGAGAGCATAAAGGAATCCAACCCCCATCGCCTCACGCGCATTTCGTACGATATAAAGACGATCAAGTATAGAAAAAACCACGGCGATAAATAACAACGCCACTGCCCAGCCTATCACCCCCTGCTGAACCAGCGTATATAGCAGCATGTTTGTATTGGCATTTGTATATTCATTCCTAAAATACAGCTGACCAATGAACAAACTAACCGCCTGGCCTTTCAATGAGGAAGATCCAATCATCCACTCGGCGAAATCCATACTATGCAATATATAGTTGGCATAAACACCCTGCAACTGACCCGTGACAGCAAAGGCCCGGCGGACGAAATAGTCTGCAATGTAAGAATAGCCAGTAATTACATATTCCGCAGAAGCGACTAGGAACAATAAAAATATGCATAATAGCACCCCCATAGGAATGCGACTCCTACTCGATGTGCGAAAATAATAGCCCACATAGGCCAACAAGGCCACCGACAATACGGGTGCTTTTGTACCAATCAACCAGTATGCATATATGCTGAAGGCAAAGGCTGGCAGCAGAAGCCAATATCTCTTTTTACTGGCACCAAAAAATGCGATAAATGGAGCTACACCATTTAAAACCATTGTGAATATGTATGAAACTGGAGCCCCAACAGGAAAATTCTCTCTTCCTAAAATTCTCCGTGCGTATGAATCTTGTATTCCAAACGAACCAACCTGACCGGAGGCAATGCCCGCCATAACCCCAATCATCAGCAACACGAACGCGGGAACAGCATACGATGATATATTTGCAAGATAGGGTATGGGAAAACAGGTTTTTATAAAATAGCCACATCCAACAACAAACAATTTATACACTACTATCGAGGCCACGAGAAAGGTCAGAAGTATCACTCCATCCTCAATACTTAATACTCCGGAGGCACCCCATGTCACCGCACCAGTCATCAGCACAAACAATGAATAAATCATTGGAAAACAGTCTGATGGTTTACGCAAACGATGTGGCATGAGCATTGCCGTAATCGCATTCCATAGTGTCCATAAGAAAACCCATGGGGCATCCAACGAAAGCGGCACCATACCCATGTAAGAATTATTAGGCTGGATAAAACTCACATACAAAAAAAACAACAAGCCGCCAGCTGAAGAAATCAACAGATATCGCGCCATGAATTTATATATAGTCATTAAGCAACTTATATTTCACTAATAAGGCACAAGAAAGAATTAGCCCTTACTGTATTTTTTGGATAATCCTACATAGAATATATATAAAACACTATATCCGACACTATAATAAATCAAAGAATCCTTATAGCCATCAAAAGACGTCAATGCACTAACCGTCATCGAAAATAGACAAATTTGCCAGATCAAATCTACGTTCTGTTTTTGGACAATATAAAATGTATAACTTAGCGGACTGGAAATAAATCTCAACGCAAACATTGGCAGCAGCCAAGTCACCACAGTACCTGCCATGCGCCAATTATCACCAAAAAAAATTGAAAACAAATCCTCAGAAAAAGGATAGAGAACCAACACCATCAACACCGACGCTACCAACAACAAGAAAAACGTTCTCGAATAAGTACCCCTGCAATTACCACTCAACCGATATTCTTCATTGGCAAAACGCTTGAAGACATCTCTTATAGCACCGCCCAATGTTGAAACTGGCGCCCCCATCATACGGGCAGCTAATGCATAAAACCCAGCAATCTCCGGGCCAAATCGGCTCGTTAAGACAATGACAGGTAGCTGTGCGGAGGCCGCGCTGATGAGATCTGCGGGAAGCGATAACATTGCGAATCTCTTATAGCGTCTGAACGAACGGGCGATCCACAAATAAGCTTGAGATGCGCTACGAGGAAATCCATGCCGAATAGAAAGGCGGCGATAGCTTATTACACCGGCTACCCAAGTGCCTAGAACCTGGGCTGCCGCCAACGCCGTCGCGTCTGGCCTGAGCCAACCCACCACAATCTGCAGCACAGTAACGCAGATAGCAAGCCAGATACGAATATAGGAAAGGCTACGGACGTCGCCATTGTTCGCAGCCCACGATTGCCATACCGATGAGAACCCAGCACCCATGGTCATAGGAACCAGCAGCAATGTAAGCCCTGCAGGCAACTTCCAATATGGCACATTTCCAGAAGTGGCGAGTAGCGTAGCTATTAGTAGGAACACTAATGCCGTTGCAACTATCAAAAATAGCGCTGAGACAACCAGCTTCTCGCGCGGAGCCCCATCAGGTTCTAGACCAAGTGCATGCTCAAAGCGACAAGTAACACATACTGTCAGTATTAAGGAAATACCCAGCCAAGTGGAATATAGCCCGAACTCATTTGGAGCATAGAGGCGAGCAATAACCAGGGAGCCAGCGAGCGGCACTGTTTGCGCTGCAGCGGCGCCCATGAAGACTGATGTAACTTGGCGCCAATAGCTCTTCCCAACAGCTTCCAAGATCATTCATCCTTTACTAATTTTTCAGAAACCAAGTTCAGGCATAGATTTAGTGATGCTCCGATTACCCAAAACGAGCGAACCGAAAAGGGCTGTTTCCGAGCCGCATTCACTGACATCAAAGGCTACAACAGCACTACTCACCGCCTGCACCTAGCGCGCGGCCTTGGAGCACACTGGCGCCTGACTTGAAAGGTGTGATCGCTACGTCAGAATAATCGATGATCTTTAACAAATAGTGCGCCCAACTCCCTTGCCCCATATACATTCAAATGCTGCTCATCGAAATACGTGGGTTTGCCCTGATAGCCCCCTCGCTGAAAATTGGCCAATGTGGATCCCAAATCGATCCACCGTGTATTTGCCACCTTCTCAACAACGTTACGAACGATGCTGTTGGCGCGCATAGTCACTCTCGAAGACGGCCTTTTCACATTCAGCCCTAACCGCTGAAAATATATCTCTCTGAATGGCGACACAGACAGTCTGGGCACATCCGAAACCACATACACAGGTACTGACACCGATATCTTGTGCAGTGTTTCCGTCAACCTATCCAAGTAATGCGGATCTGCCTGGATTTCCGTCATCCCAAGCTGATACGCCCAGAACGATGCGATGACGACAGCGTCATACTCCGCATAGTGGTCGGAGACATATGCCTTCAGATCGACACATGGCTTTTGCGCCCACGATGGCAATACTTTCTCGTCATAACCAAACATTGGAGAACAGGAGCTGGCGGTCAGCACTCGGGCAGCCCAGCCTTCATGGCGTCCCACCACATCGATGAACTCGTTTAAGGCGGCTGCGTGCGAATCCCCGATGACCAGCACGGTCGGCTGTTTTCCGGGAGCCCCCCGCACACAACGCTTGCTGAAGTTCCCATGGCAGACGTCAGTTCCATACGAGGTCAGCTCCGCAGGCTGCGGCGTGACAGGCCTGACAGCCTGCACCCAATAGGTGCATGCGGCCAGCAATGCAGCTGGAATCAGGAAGATTCCAAGAAATGCCCTGGGAAACGTCACTGCCAGAGATTTGGTGCGGCATTCCACATATTGGTAGGAAAGCAGCGACAACGCGATGGTCGACGCGACGACGCCCACCACCCACAGCCATGGCAAAGCATAGCTGCCATAGACATACCGCATATAGGCCAGAACAGGCCAGTGCCACAGGTACATGGAATAGGATAACAGGCCCAGGCCGGCCATGGCCCGGTGCGCCAGCAGCTCGTGCGGCCACGTCGGCGTCTCCACACCTTGGCCGGAATAGATCAGCAGAGCAGCCCCAGTGCATGGCAACAGCGCATTGAGCCCCGGAAACAAGGAATTCTTCGTCAAAGCGAACAAACCCAGCGCGATTAGCAAACCACCCAACCAAGCCATGGCTCGCCGCCATGCAGCGCTGGACGATCTGAAAGGCACGATAGCTATCAGCGCACCTATCATCAATTCACTGAATCGCGTCTGCAGCAGGAAATACCAGCGCGTCTCGCCGGGATGCTGAACCAGCATCCACTGCGCATAGGCGATCCCCGCCACGGCCAGACAAGCGGTCAGCGCAATCGTCGCCGATTGGTTCACTACCCTGCGCTGCTTGAAAAACCGTGTACCTATTGCATAGAACAGCAGCAGGGTCAAAGGCCAGATGAAATAGAACTGCTCCTCGATCGACAGAGACCAAGTGTGCAGCAATGGCTTTTCATCTGCCGCGATGTCGAAGTATCCCCTATCCTTCGAAAAATAGACGTTCGCCGTGAAGTACAAGGCGCGTCGAAGAGATGCCAGGAACGCATGAAGATCCGCTGGCAGCAACAGGACTGCCCCCGCCGCGGCAGAGCAGGCCAACACCACGTAGAACACCGGCAGAATGCGGCGGATCCGGCGAACGTAGAATGCCCGCAGGGAAAATCGACCCTGCTCGATTTCTCGTCCGATGATCCCGGTGATCAGATAACCGGAAATGACGAAGAAAATATCGACGCCGGTGTACCCTCCTGGCACCCAGTTGAAGTTGATATGAAACAACAGGACGGACAGGACAGCGACGGCACGCAGCCCATCAATGTCCGCCCGGTATCTTATGACCTGGTGATTCACGTCTTCGGCCGCTTCAATAGTGTTCGGCTTCGGACTTCAATTGCTCGATTTCCTGCTTCAGAGCTTCATATTCCTGCATCTTGATTTTCAGGAAGCTCCGGGTCAGATCCGCTTTGGCTGCGATGCCAGCCGGGGTCAGCAAGTAAGCATACCCCAGCTTCCTGTCACTATTGCGAAAGTTCTGCATCTTGATCAGACCTTTGTCCAACAGGGCGCGCACGCAGTAATTGGTCTTGCCCAGGCTGATGCCCAGCGCCTGGGACAAGTCGCGCTGGCTCAATCCCGGGTCGGATTCCAGGAGACGCAGAACTTTCAGGTGGCTTTCTTCGTAGACGCCGGCAGTCATTTTTTCAGGAAGGGGTGATAGTCCCCTGTCAAGGGAGCCAACGACGCATTGCGGATCGCCGATACGGTTTCAATGGCCGTGCGGTTTTCCTCCAGCCCGAAGCCACGACCAGCCAGAATTTCCTCGTAGCTGCGCGTATGCAGGTCGGTGAAACCGCCCGAGAACTCGATTTCCTGGCCATCCACAGTGATGGACCGGTACGTGCGCTGGCCCACAGCCCTTTGCGCTTCCGGTACATCCGCATAATCCACGGACAGGAACCAGCGCACCCGTGCGTGTTCATATTCCAGATAGCCGGCCGCATGGGTTTCCGCATTAGCGTGGACCACATTGGCTTGCAGTTCGCCGAAGATGTAATGCAGCATATCGAAGAAGTGCACGCCAATATTGGTGGCAATGCCGCCGGATTTCTTCACATCGCCCTTCCAGGACTGCAGGTACCAATGACCGCGAGACGTGATATAGGTCAGGTCGACCTCGTGTTTGGCATCCTTTTTCTGGGCGGCCACCTGGTTTCGCAGCGCCACGATGGCCGGGTGCACCCGCAATTGCAGGATGGTATTGACCTTGCGGCCCGTGTCGCGCTCGATATCCTGCAGACCATCGATGTTCCAGGAATTCAGGACCAGCGGCTTTTCGCAGATGGCATCCGCCCCGGATCGCAGGGCGAAACGCATGTGCGAATCGTGCAGGTAGTTGGGCGAACAGATGGAGACATAATCAATGTTTTCCGACTTATCGGACCGGCGCATCTTGTCGATATGGCGGTCGAAGCGCTCGAATTCCGTGAAAAACTCCGCATCCGGGAAGTGGCTGTCAATAATTCCTACGGAATCATTGGGATCCAGGGCCGCCACCAGGCGATTACCGGTGTCTTTAATAGCTTTCATATGGCGCGGGGCGATATAGCCGGCGGCGCCGATCAGAGCGAAGTTCTTCATGTCTCTCGTTTAGGTTGGATGAAAAAGGGATTCCAGCTCAGGCCGATAGGCACTGTGCCACGGCATCGACGACGCGACTGATGGCATCATCGTCTAGATACGGATGCATCGGCAGGCTCATGACGCGTTCGGCGACAGCATCACCGACAGGCAGCGAGGCGCTGTCGTCCGCCACGGCAGGCTGGCGATTGAGGGGGATGGGGTAATGCACTGCGGTGGGGATACCGGCGGCTTTCAGCGCGGCCTGCACGGCATCGCGCTGATCGATCTGCACGGTGTACTGCGCCCAGGCGCAGACGTTGTGGGCTTCGATGACCGGTGTGGCCTGGACACCTGCCGCATTGAACAGCCGGGTGTAGGTGTCCGCCACGCGCTGGCGGGCGGCGATCTCGTCATCCAGCACGGTCAGCTTCGGCAACAGGATGGCGGCCTGCAGGGTGTCCAGGCGGCTGTTCACGCCGACGCGGATGTGGTGATAGCGACGATCCTGGCCGTGGCGAGCAATCTGGCGCAGCACGGTGGCCAGGGCATCATCGTTGGTGAAGATCGCACCGCCATCGCCGTAGCAGCCCAGGGGCTTGCTGGGGAAAAAGCTGGTACAAGCAATCGTGGATAGATTACCGCTCTTGCGGCCTTTGTAGCTGCCACCCAGGCTTTGAGCCGCATCCTCGATGACCGTCAAACCGTGTTTGGCGGCAACCGCGTTGATGGCATCCATGTCGGCGCACTGGCCGTACAGAGACACGGGGATGATGGCGCGGGTGCGGGGGGTGATGACGGCTTCCAGTTTGGCTGGATCCAGGGTGTAGGTGCGCGGGTCGATGTCGACGTAGACAGGCTTGGCGCCCAGCAGTGCGACGGTCTCGGCGGTGGCGATGTAGGTGAAGCCCGGGGTGATGACCTCGTCGCCCGGGCTGATGCCCAGCGCCATCTGGGCGATCTGCAGGGCATCGGTGCCGTTGGCGACGGTGATGCAGTGCTTGGTGCCGGTGTAGTTGGCCAAGTGTTCTTCCAGTTGTGCCACTTCCGGCCCCAGGATGAACTGGCCGTGCGCCAGCACACGCTGGATGCCGGCATCGATATCGGATTTCAGGCGTTGATACTGGGCGTGCAGGTCGACGAATTGCATGGTTTCGCTTTAGTGGGTTCAAAGGCGGGCGCAGCGGCCGTCGGTCAGACGGTAGGTGGCGCCGGTATGAGTGCAGATGGCTTCGCCATCGCCGCTCAGGGGCAGGGCCAGTTGTTCGCCGTGTTCGCTCATCCAGCCGATCTGGCGGGCGGGCACGCCAACCATCAGGGCGTAGGGCTTGACGTCTTTATTGACGACAGCGCCCGCCCCAACGAACGCATATTCCCCAATGGTGACGCCGCACACGACGGTACAGTTGGCGCCCAGGGTGGCGCCCTTTTTGACCAGGGTGTCGCGGTACTCGTCCTTGCGCTCGATCAGGGATCGGGGGTTGTATACGTTGGTGAACACCATGCTGGGGCCGCAGAACACGCCCTCTTCCAGGGTAACGTTATCGTAGACGGAGACGTTGTTCTGAATCTTGCAGCGGTCGCCGATCACGACCTTGTTGCCGACAAAGACGTTCTGGCCCAGGGACACCCCGGCGCCGATTCGAGCGCCGCCGCAGACGTGGACAAAATGCCAGACGCGGGATCCTTCGCCAATCTGCGCGCCGGGATCGACGATGGCGGTTTCGTGTTGGGTATGGGACATTGTTCGAGATCTTCAGACACGCTACCGCCGTGCTGTGACACGGTCAGCAAGCGCTTTGTTGATGTTCAAGGCGTGAACGCGATAATACACCATCGAAGGTGATCCCTAAAAGGGTAGGCCGACGAAATAACACCATTCACAATACAGCACGCAGATTTACCCGCGTAATTCAGTGCTTTGCCAGCAAATTGGCACCGTAAAATACACCGTTTAGTTCCTTTATCCATATCCTCTCGTGCACCATACGCCAACCCTTACGCATCCAGCATCTTTATGGATGTCTGCCTGCGCAGCACTTTTTTTTGCGTTAACGCTGTCTGTGCCTGGCGGCTACTCTTGGGGCGGCGGCCTGTTGCTGCTGGGCGGAGCTGGTTGCTGGCTGGCAATGCGGTTTTGCAATCGATCACACTGGAATGGAAATACCGCTTCAGCCCACACCAGCCATTGGGATGTGCAGGATAAAACCTTAACCACGCTGTTTCTGGCTGTGTTTTTGCTTAATGCGGTGGCGGTGGTCTGGCACGCAGATTCTGGTAAGTATCTGGATCAAGGCGCGCGGTACTTGCTGGCCATCCCTGTGCTTTGGGGACTACGACAAGTGCGGCTACGCCAACACTGGTTGTGGCTGGGGCTTGTCGCTGGATGCCTGGGAGCAGCCGCCGTGGCTTGGTGGCAGTTGCATGTTTGGGGGATCCCCCGGGCAGCAGGCTTTCTCACCAGCGCCATTCCGTTTGGCGACATCGCCCTGCTGCTGGGGTTTTGGTGTGTGCTGGGGGCCGCCTTGTTTACGGCCCAACAGCGCTGGATCTGGGCAGCCCTGCTGCTGCTGGGGGCTACAGCAGGCGTGTACGCGTTTGCAGCGGCTGCCACCCGCGGAGGGTTGGTGGCCGTGCCCGTATTGTTAGTATTGGCAGGGCTGTGTTTGGTGCGCCGGCAGCATGCCCGCACCCTGATACCGGCACTGGTAGTACTACTTGCCGCCCTTGTATTTGTGGTGGCCTTGCTGCCCGCTGGGCAGATAGCCGAGCGCCGCGTAAACGAGGCCTTTGCCGAATGGCAGGCCTACAGCCAGCAAGGCGATGCCACCAATAACGTGGGGTCACGCCTTGAGGCCTGGAAAGCCGCCCTTATTAGCATCCCCAAAAAACCTTTATTAGGCTGGGGGCACGCAGATTACGATGCGCAGTTAAAAGAGCTGGTAAGCACCGGCCAAACCCCCCCTTTTGTGGCCACGCTGGCGAATACGCATAACCAGTTTATCGAGATCTGGCTACACCAGGGCACTTTGGGCCTTATCGCATTTTTGGCACTGCTCATCACCAGCTTTTGGTATTTTGCCCAACGGTTGTTCCACGCCGACATCACCGTACGGGTGCTGGCCTGCTGTGGGGCCAGCCTGCCTGCGGGGTTTGCGGCCTTTGGCCTTACACAGGTAATTTTGGGCCGTAACAACGGCGTGATGTTCTTCCTGATCTCGCTGGCCATCTGGTGGGCAACGATGCGGCAGGCCGAGGCCAACGCCGCATCTTCCTCACCTACCTAGCGCAGCTTGCCATCCAGCGCTACCCTTACCCCCAACCAAACCCCATGCTGCCACACCCCTGCCCCGCGCTGCCCGGTATACGCCAGATTTACCGTGGCTCTTTGGGAGATCGGCGCCTGCACACCCAGATCCAGCTGCCAGGCATGGCGGGCAAGTGGCAGGCCGCTGGCCTGGCGCAGCACATCGGGCTCGGCCCGATAGGCCTGGGGGCTGCTTACTGTGGTGTCACCCCACAGGGTACGCAGGCTTGCTTGCGCAAACATCTGCGCATCGCCATAAGGCCCCGGCCACAAGCGCTGGGCACGCAGGCCCAGCTGGCCAAGGGTGCGCGATACGGTGGTGGCGGGCAGCTGCGTGGCAGCCAGGCCACCGGTCTCGGTGTAGGCACCCCGGTTTAAGCGTAGCCACACCAGGCGGCCCCAGGGGGCTATTTCCCAATCGCCCAGCGCCCAGCCTTGGCTGGGGCGCAGTTGCAGCCAAAGCTGGCTTAGGCGGGCACGGGCGCGGCTGTGCAAGGCAGCCTCGCCCCAGGGCAGCGGGCGCGTCAGTTGTGCCCGATGGGCAGACTGCGCTGCGCCAACACTTAGCACGATATCCCGCAGATGGGCTTCGGCCGCCAAACCAAAATGGGCCGACTCATCATGCACATCGTATTGTTGTGCAGATGGGGATACTGGTATGGCGCCGTTTTGGGTGTGCTGGCGGGTGCTTTGGATACCGGCAAAAGCGGCCAGATAGAGGCGGGACACTGCGCGCTTGGCCGCAAGGCCGGTGGCACCCGGCGCATCGGCCCCTGCCCCCAGCGCCCGGCTGATGCCCAGCTGCAGGCCCTGGGTGTCGCGGTCATCCCCTGGCAGGCCGTGCTGGCTGTGGCGCTGGGTATTGGCGGCCCAGGTTTGCACCCAGCCCTGGCCGCTGCCGGTGTGCTGCAGGGCGGATTCTCGCGCAAAGCGGCTGTCTTCCAGCAAGGCGCTGCGCCAGCTGGCGTCGGCCGTGTTCAGGCCGCGGTCGTTGTATCTCAGGCCCAGGGTAACGGTGGTGGCGCTGTATTGCAGCACGGGATCCAGATAGGGCAAGATGCTGGCCACATGGCTAAAGCGCCCAAGGCCGGTGCTTAGGCCCACGGGGGTGGTGGCGGCTGGGTCTCCTGGCTTGAGCAAGGTGGTGTCCAGGCCGCCGTCCGCCTGCACGATTGTCCAGCGCTGGCTGGGGGCCCATTGCCCGGGTGTGGGGCTTACCAGCAGGCTGCCTGCCAGGCGCGCGGTGCCAAAAGACCACAGCTTATCGGCCTGGCCCTGGGCATCGATGCGGATGCGGGTGTGGGCGCTATCGGCCAGCAGCAGCTGGCTGTTAAACAGCAGGGTGCCGGTTTGCGTGGGGGTGCCGGGCTGTAGCTGGCCGGCCACCCGGGCCACATCCATCAGGCCAATGCCCGAGAGCACGGTGCCTGGCAATACGTTGATATCGCCAAACCAGAACTGGCCCAGGGGTGCGGTGCCGTCACCCACCTGCAGGCCACCTTCTTGCAGGGTAAAGGTTTGGCCAAAGGCATAGCTGGTGCCCAGCAAACGCAAGGTACCGGCACCGGTTTTGCGCAGGGGGGCCATGGCGGTAATCAGCTCGCGCCAGCTGGCCACGCCGCCGGGTACATCAAAGATGGCCTCGGGGCCGCTGGGCATCAGGGGCGGCACGCCCCAGGCGGCAGGCACAGTTGCCACCGCGGCGGCCACGGCGGCAAAGGGCTGCACCTGCAGGCTTTGGTCGGCCAATAGGCCATCGGCCAGTTGCAGGCGTGTGCCGGGGGCCATGTTCAGGGTGTTTTGGGCATGCCCCAGCGATTGCCCATCGGCCAGGCCCAGGCTGCCTTCGGCCAGCAAGAGGCTGCCTTGCCAGGCATTGGCCCCGGATAGCTGCAAGTGGCCTTGCCCCAGTTTGATCAAGGCGGTGGGCGCATAAGGCGGCGGCGGGCTGGCGGGGTCCAGGCACTGCCCAGCCTGGCTGCTGGTACTGCCAGCGGGGCAGATAGGGCCTTGCAGCTGCAGGGTAAGGCCCGGCGCCACGCTAAAGCCGCTGGTGGCCTGCAGGATTTGTTTGCGGGCGGTGGCAAGGCTGGTGCCGGGCGTGTAGAGATCGCCAGACAAAATAAAAGGCACCGGGGACGAATCCCACGGTGCCTCGGGTGGCGCCGCCAGCGCGGCGGGGGGCGGTAAACCTAAACAAGCACACAACACAGCAGTTTGTCGGATGGACATCGACATGTTCTGTCTCCTGTAGTTTTATCTGGTCACATTTGACCTATGTGCTTTTTACAGGAGCTGTGCCTAATTTGTAACTGTCAGAAATAGCAGATTTGGGGGATTTTTTTACCTGGCAATTAGTTGATTTTTAAAGCAATTTATTGAAAATTTGATTTTTGTTTGATTGACACTAGCCCGGGTGATACGTGATGACGCACGCTCAAACCGGCAAAGGACAGCAGCCTGTGACGGTAACGCCAGATGAGCTTTAATCGTTAACCGCTGACGCGCATTTCGTTTTTTAGTGCCTGGATGATCAGTTCGTTCAGGGCAACGCCTCGGCGGCGGGCTTCGTAGGCGGCTTTTTGGTGCAGATCGCGGCCCACCCGAACATTGAAACTGCCCTTGAAAGGATGCTCTGGCGGCACTTGGCGTGCCGCACAAGATTGCAAATAATGATCTATGGCGTCCCGAAACGCCTGCTGGATTTCTTTGATAGAGGTGCCTTCAAACAGAATCAGATCGTTGATGAACTCGACCTTGCCGCACAGGCAGTTGTCCTCAACACTGAACTCGACAGTGCCCAGGTATCCTTTGTATTCCAGGACATTACTCATAGAAACCCCCATTCTTTCAGCCTATGAATCTTGCCTCAGTTTTTTAGTATTAGCAACTAATGTTTAGTTGCTAATGCCATGCACTCGAATATGAGCTCGAGAATGAGGCACTACTTTGGAGGCAGCGTCCAAACCGGTACAGACGATGTTCTACGGATAGGCGGTTTTATCACAGGGGCATAATCTGCCCCAGCCCGACTTGCACGGTTTGGGGCCGGCCCAGGATGGTAAGCAGCAAGGTGACGCGGTCTTTGGATACCGCCTGCACCAGGGCCTGCAGGCCCGCCAGGGGAGAATCCTGGATCTGCACAGGCATGCCGGGTTTAAAGGGGCTTACCTGGCCATCGTTGGCTGTTTCGCGCAGGGCCTCGGCCTGGCGGATGGCCTGCACGGCGGTATCGGCCAGGGTGGCGGGCTGGTTGCCAAACATCACCAGGCGGCTGATGCCCACGGTAGAGCGCACCACGGATAAGGATTGCGTGGCGCGCGTGGGGCGCAAAAACAGATAGCGGGGAAACATGGGCTCGTGGGCGGTGAGCGCATCACCCCGCCGCTTTTTAAACACTTTGAACAGCGGCAGGTACACCTCGAAATCCTGGCGCAGCAGTTGCTGGCAGGCGGTGGATTCTTGACGCGGTTTGGTGTGGGCCACGTACCAGGGGCCGGATTGCGCCATATCTCAGGCTTCCCCAAGCTGACAAGGTGGGCTTTCGCGCAAACCATTTGGCTTTGATGTCAGCACTGCCGTTACAGCATCCTCAGCATCAAGGCTGGCCGCCAGGATCAACACATATTTTGGCATGAATGCACCCGTTTCAGGATGCCGATAGTAGTGAGCATCCCGCCATAAGGTGTTGGCCTGAAAACGCGGCACGGATCAGCCGACTTGGAGATCGGGATGACGAGCTGCCTGGAACATGGCTTGCTCTCGTGCAATGTCCAAAATGGCCGGCTTATTGGGATCATCATCCGGGATCCCTAATTCGTAGGGGATGAGATCACGATCGCCCGCGCCACCACGCCACACCCGATCCCACGCGCCATTTTGAGTATGCGTAACATCGATCATGGGAGGAGACTGCGTATCGTGGTATTGGTCGACAAGGCGCTGCATGATGCGCAGCTGACGTGGGGAAAAATCCTGATCATCAAACGCGACACCATTGCGCGGTTTTACGGTTTGGCGCACATAATCAATGACGATTTCTGGAACAATCTCGATCACAGCGCTTAAATCGGCTTCCAGTTGCTCCCATTCTTCCATGAGATCGACAGGAACTGGGCCGAATTTCCAGGCTTGATAGGCATAGCCGGTTACGCTCTTGCCTGTTTGCCGGAAATGCTCGAAATCGAGCAGATACAGCAGTTTGAAGAGTTTGATTTTTCCGCAATACTGAGTGTTCTGAGCAAAGAACACGATTGCGTTGAGTAGGCGTCGTCTGTGGATCATCTAAAGGGCCTCTCTGTGCAGAAACCAGAGATACACATTATCGCATCTGCTCTCGAAAGGCACCACCCTGAGCACGACATTACGTGGGCAATTCAATCACATCCAAAAAACCACCGCCGATGCTTCAGGCGATGGTTTCCAATAAACGATTAGCCGGAACTCGTCTCTTTTTTAGAGAGGCAGAGCCCGGCTGCCAGATCACGCTTCGGCGTGTTTGGCGGCTTCTACCGCGCCTTGGGTGTCGTGCGGGGCGCCGTTAAAGAACAGGTTAAGCAGCACGGCCGACAAGGAGGTAAGCAAGATGCCGGATTCGATCAGCGGGTGGATGGCCTTGGGCATCCATTGCATGAAGTGCGGGGCCACCATGGGGATCATGCCCATGCCGATGGCAATAGCGACGATGATGGCGTTGTGGCGGTTGTCTTTGAAATCCACGCCGCTAAGGATGCGGATGCCGGTGGCGGTAACCATGCCAAACATCACGATGCCGGCGCCGCCCAGCACCACGGTGGGCAAGGATTCTACCAAGGCGGCCAGCTTGGGCAGCAGACCCAAAATCAGCAGGATGACCCCGCTGGCCACGCACACAAAGCGGCTGCGCACGCCGGTTACGGCCACCAGGCCTACGTTTTGCGAGAAGCTGGAATACGGAAACGTATTGAAGATGCCGCCAATCAGGGTGCCCAGGCCATCGGTGCGCAGGCCACGGGCCAGGTCTTTTTGGCTGATCTTCTTGCCGGTCATGTCCGACAAGGCCAAAAACATCCCCGTGGATTCGATCAGGATGACGATCATCACGAGAGTCATGGTGAGAATCATCCAGAAATCAAACTTGGGCATGCCGAAGTGAAATGGCAGCACCACGTCCACCCAGGCGGCCTTGGCCACTTTGTCGAAGTTCATGATGCCCATGCTGGTGGCCACGATGGCGCCCACCACAATGCCCAGCAACACGGCGATATTGCCCAAAAAGCCCTTGCTGAATTTGGCAATCAGCAGGATGGACACCAGCACGATGGCGGCGATGCCCACGCCGGTAAGGTTGGCATACCGGGGGTTGGGCACGGTGGGCATAATCGACAAGCCCTGGGGCACGGTGGCCAGGGGCGAACCCGGCGCCGAGGCCGCTACCTGTGCGCTTTTAAGCCACTCGACATAGCTGGGGTCTACCGTGGATGGCGCGGTGGGGCCAAAGGGGTTGCCAAAGATCCAGTTGATGCCCACGCGCATCAGGGTGATGCCGATGATGGCAATGATGGTGCCGGTAACCACGGGCGGGAAAAACCTTAACAGCCGGCTGATCCACGGGGCGATGATGATGGTGATGATCCCCGCCGCGATAATGGTGCCAAATAATAACTGGGCGCCTTCGTGCCCGGGGTTGGTGGTGGCGATGTGGATCATCGGGCCCACGGGTGCAAAGCTGACGCCCATGATCACGGGCAGCTTGATGCCAAACCACTGCGTGGCCCCCAGCGATTGAATAATCGTGGCCAGGCCGCAAGCAAAGAGGTCGGCCGCAATCAGCAGCGAGACCTCGTGGGCATCCAGGTTAAGCGCGCGCCCGATGATCAGCGGCACGGCCACGGCGCCCGCATACATCACCAGCACGTGTTGCAAACCCAGCGCAGTAAGTTTGCCCATGGGCAACATCTCATCTACTGGGGCGACGGCATTGTTCATGGTTGTCTCCAGAATAGTTCTGTGTGGCAATGTACAGAAGCGCACGGGCAAGGGCTATAGGAAATCTCCCATAAGGCGGTTTCAGCTTCACGCATAATTCCGGGATAACCCTTGAAGGAGACGGGTGCCGGGGCGGCTAATCAGGGTAAACACGGGGCTGCCCAAGCGCTTTTTGCACGCATGGATGGATCAACAGAAATCCCGGGATCCCACAGTGAGACCATCCAGCGCCTGGGCCAGCCAATCGCTGCGATCCACCAGGCGGCGGGCAATCAGGTGATGCACCCGGCCATCGGTTTGCCAGACGCCATATACCGCCAGCAAGGTGGCCTGCAGCGCGGGCTGGCGCTGGCGCGCAAAAACATCCGGCCAAATCACCACGTTTACCGGGCCGGTTTCATCTTCCAGCGTGATAAACACCACGCCCTTGGCGGTTTGCGGACGTTGGCGCACAGTGACCAAACCACAGGCGCGCGCCAGCTGGCGGTTGCGCAGGCCCGCCAGCTGCGCGGCGCTTAGCAGTTGGCCGGCCTGCAGGCGGGCACGCAACAAGGCCACGGGATGGCGGCCCAGGCTTAGGCCCAGGGCGCGGTAATCGCTGGCAATGCCCTGCCCTTCGGTGGCTTCGGGCAAGGTGGGAATGGGATCGTCTTGCAGGGCGTCGCGCAGCAAGCCTTGCGGGGGCACGGC
>NZ_JBASBR010000016.1:0-11378 GCF_049651205.1 Castellaniella sp. | reverse complement strand
CTGTTGGAGCCTACCACCACATCCCCGGCGAAGCCGCCGAATTGCGACCTGTGTCCCCAGGCACCCTCCCGCATCGATGAAGCCTACCCAAAGAAACAACGCCAACGATGTCCGCATGAAGAAGTGGCAGTGAAAATACCCATACAAAGAAGCCACAACAACGACACCCTACAAAAGAACAATACAAAAACCAGACACCTACTCTTATATCTTATATAAGACTGTTGCCTGATTGGCGCTTCTTCTTTAAAATGGCGGCATTCTCAAACCCTCCTTTCTGGGGTACTTTAATGCTGGATTCCTACCGCACCGAAGCCGCTGCTCGCGAAGCCATTGGCGTGCCGCCACTGCCACTGACAGCCAAGCAAACTGCCGATCTGATCGAACTCCTCAAGGCGCCTCCGGCGGGCGAGGAACAATTCCTGCTGGATCTCTTTACCCACCGTGTGCCGGCGGGTGTTGATGATGCCGCGCAGGTCAAGGCTTCCTACCTTGCGGCGCTGGCACTAGGCACAGAAACCTGCTCGCTGATTAGCGCCAAGCATGCCACCGAACTTCTGGGGACGATGCTGGGGGGCTTTAATATCGGCGCCCTGATCGAGCTGCTTGACCACGCAGACCTCGCACCGGTTGCAGCCGAGGGGCTGAAGAAAACCCTGCTGGTATTCGATGCGTTTCACGATATCGAAGAAAAAGCCAAGGGCGGTAATGCCCACGCACAGGCTGTATTGCAAAGCTGGGCGGATGCCGAGTGGTTTACCAGCCGCCCGGAGGTTCCTGAGAGCCTGACGATGACCGTGTTCAAGGTGACGGGCGAAACCAATACAGATGATCTCTCGCCGGCACCAGATGCCTGGAGCCGCCCGGATATCCCACTGCATGCACTGGCGATGCTTAAAAACCCGCGTGATGGAATTACGCCGGATGCCCCGGGCCAAGTGGGGCCGATCACGCTGATCAATCAGCTGAAAGAAAAAGGCCATCTGGTGGCCTATGTGGGTGATGTGGTGGGCACCGGCTCGTCACGTAAGTCGGCCACCAACTCGGTTATCTGGCACACCGGCGAAGATATCCCGTTCGTGCCCAACAAGCGCTTTGGTGGCGTCTGTCTGGGTAACAAGATTGCCCCGATTTTCTACAACACAATGGAAGATTCGGGTGCGCTGCCTATCGAGCTCGACGTGTCGGGCATGGATATGGGCGACATCGTCGAGCTGCGCCCCTACGAGGGCAAGGCACTGAAAAACGGTCAGGTAATTGCCGAGTTTCAGCTGAAGTCTGAAGTTTTGCTGGATGAAGTTCGCGCCGGTGGCCGGATTCCGCTGATTATTGGCCGCGGCCTCACGGCCAAGGCCCGCGCATCGTTGGGCTTGCCGGCCACGACGCTGTTCCGTTTGCCCGAGTCTCCCGTAGATACAGGCAAGGGCTTTTCGCTGGCACAAAAGCTGGTGGGCCGCGCATGTGGCTTGCCTGAAGGCCAAGGGGTGCGCCCGGGCACGTATTGCGAGCCGCGCATGACATCGGTGGGCAGCCAGGACACAACCGGCCCCATGACGCGCGATGAGCTTAAGGATTTGGCTTGCGTGGGCTTCTCGGCCGACCTGGTGATGCAATCGTTCTGCCACACGGCAGCGTATCCCAAGCCTGTGGACGTCAAAACCCACCACGAGCTTCCGGCCTTTATCAGCACACGCGGCGGGGTGGCCCTACGCCCGGGCGATGGCATCATCCACTCCTGGCTTAACCGCATGCTGCTGCCGGATACGGTGGGTACGGGCGGTGATTCGCATACACGTTTCCCGATCGGGATCAGCTTCCCGGCCGGCTCGGGATTGGTGGCGTTTGCCGCCGCCACGGGTGTAATGCCGCTGGACATGCCCGAATCCGTGCTGGTGCGCTTCAAGGGCACGATGCAGCCGGGCGTGACACTGCGCGATCTGGTCAATGCAATTCCGCTGTATGCCATCAAGAAGGGCTTGCTGACAGTCGAGAAAAAGGGCAAGAAAAACATTTTCTCGGGCCGCATTCTCGAAATCGAAGGCTTGCCCAACCTGAAAATCGAGCAAGCATTCGAGCTCTCCGACGCGTCGGCTGAGCGCTCGGCAGCTGCCTGCACGGTACGCCTGAACAAAGAGCCGATCATCGAGTACCTCAACAGCAATATCACGCTGCTGAAATGGATGATCGCCAACGGCTACGAAGACGCCCGCACGCTGGCACGCCGCATCAAGAACATGGAAGCCTGGCTGGCCGATCCTCAATTGGTAGAGCCCGATGCAGACGTGGATTACGCAGCGGTCATCGACATCGATCTGGCTGAAATCAAAGAGCCGATCGTGGCCTGCCCCAACGATCCTGATGATGTCAAAACCCTGTCTGATGTAGCCGGCACGGCCATCGATGAGGTCTTCATCGGCAGCTGCATGACCAACATTGGCCACTTCCGCGCCGCCGCAGCTCTGCTTAAAGGCAAGCGCGATCTGCCATCCAAGTTGTGGGTCGCGCCACCCACCAAGATGGATGCCAGCGAGCTGACCAAAGAGGGCCACTATGGCACCTTTGGTACGGCCGGGGCACGCATGGAAATGCCAGGTTGCTCCTTGTGCATGGGCAATCAGGCCCAAGTGCGCGAGGGTGCCACGGTGTTTTCCACCAGCACCCGCAACTTCCCCAATCGTCTGGGCAAAAACGCCAATGTGTTCTTGGGCTCGGCCGAGATGGCAGCGATCTGCTCGGGCCTGGGCCGCATTCCCACCCGTGACGAGTACCTGGAAGCAATGGGGCTGCTGGCTAAAGATAGCCAGGATATCTACCGCTACATGAACTTCGACCAGATTGAAGACTTCACCGAAGTCGCCAATACGGTTCAAGCCTAAAAGGTAGCTCCCGCCCGCTTCGGGCGTCCCCTCAGCCCCGGCATGTTTACACGACATGCCGGGGCTGATTGCTTGAACGCGCTACACTAATGGGTCTATTCAGTGTGTCCCATTTTCCCGGTTTCTCATGCCCGCCCGATCCCGATCTTCTTCTTTGTCCCGGACGTCGCTGTCGCTGGTGTCTCTGGCCGAGTCTCTCTCCCGTTCAGGCAGTCGGCTGGAAGACCTCTGGTGGCAGCAAGCGCTTTCCAAGGCGCTCACTAAAGTGCTCGGTGGCCGCGCTGGGCATAGTATCGAGCACGCACTCGAGCACTTGCTGCAGCATCGCTCGCCGGCCTACGAGCTGCTGGTTGAGCACGCCGAGGCGTACTCAGAGTCTTTTAACCTGACGCACGACAATCAGTCATACGACGTGCAGCTGATTTCAGCCCCAGTACTGGCCTGGACGCGCTACCAGTTGCCTGCCGCGCAACTCACGGAGTCACACTTGCAGGCGTTATCCGACGCCATGACCGGCATTGTGCTGGCGCCCGGTGCGCAACTGCAATTGCTGCCGCATTGGGTGCGTTTCGATCAACTTCCGCAGTCGTTTCGTGAAACCCGCACATGGGCCACAGAGATTGCCCAACACACCTTGGGCACGCGGCGCGATCTTCCAGGCCTGCCACCGGCAGACACGCCCGAAGACCTGCTGGCGGATGCATATTTCCTGATTGGTGTGGTGATCGTGCCGCAGGGCCAGGCCCTGTTCAAATGGCAGGATACGGGCGAAGACAGCCTGGTCAAACGCACCGAGGTTGCCTCACAGTGGGCGCAGGCGTGCGTGCAAGCCATCGAACCCCTGTTTACAGGCTGTCTGATGGAATACCTACCGCCCGAAGCCTTTTATACAGCCACCCGGCAAGCCGATCAAAGCATTCGGCCGCTTACCTTAAAGGCCGCCATCACCTGGCTGCAAACGGCCGCGCATATTGCCGCCACCGATCTTCGTGCCGCCATTGTGGGCTGCGGCGAGCAAGCTATCGAAGAATATCGCATCGGTTTTTGCACACGTAAAAACAACGATGTGATCTACGGATGCGTCTGGCCATCGCTTAGCCGGGAAGAAGCCACCCCCGATCTCAGCGAGGCCGCAGAAGGCGAAGTAGACACCTGGGACACGCTGGCAGCGCTGCTGCGAGAATCCGGCATCCAGGACATCCGGCGCCTGCCCGGCCTGCATCCGCTCGAGTTCTGCGACGATTGCGGCACGCCGTATTTTCCCAATATGCTGGGCGAAATGCAGCACCCCGAGCTCCCCGAAGAAATCGATCCCGAACCCGTCCAGTTTCACTAAATGCCTGTCGATATTTTCTGCCAGGTCATCGACAACTTTGGTGATGCTGGCGTGTGCTGGCGTCTGGCACAACAGTACGCAGCGCTGGGCCATCGGGTACGGCTCTGGATTGATGATCTCGCCACACTGGCCCGGCTGGCGCCCGCACTGGACGCAACAGTGCTGCACCAGCATGTGCACGGCATCGAGGTTGTTCATTGGTCTTTAGCTGCGCAGGCGCAGGCCCCAGCCAATGGCCTGGTGATCGAAGCTTTTGCCTGCACCCTGCCCACGTCTTATCAGGCATCTTTGGCCCAGACACAGAGCCTGTGGATCAATCTCGAGTACCTGAGCGCAGAGCCCTGGATCGAGGGCTATCACGGCCTGCCCTCCCTGCAACCCAACAGGGTTGCCAAGTACTTTTATTTTCCTGGTTTCACTGCGGCCAGCGGTGGGCTGCTACGAGAGCCAGATCTGCTGGACAGACGTCGTCAGGCGCTCGGGATGGATCGCCGGCTGCGGCTGTCGCAGATCACCGGTTGGCCTATCGACACCTTGCCGGTGGACGCGCGTTATATCTTGCTGTTTTGCTATCCGGGCGCACCCATAGACACTTTGCTGGCGGCGCTGGCTCAGATGGACACCCCCACCTGTCTTTTACTGGCGGGCACACACGTCGGCGGCGCGGCAACTGCTGCACAGGGTGAAGGAAACCGGCACACTGATGCATCAATCACGGGAAACCTGCAGGTTCGCACCTTGCCTTTCGTGCCGCAGGCGCAGTTTGATGATCTGCTGTGGTGCTGCGATCTGAACTTTGTGCGCGGCGAGGATTCTTTGGTGCGGGCACTTTGGGCAGGCGCGCCCCTGGTGTGGCACATTTACCCGCAGGCCGAAGACACGCATCTGACAAAACTGGAGGCCTGGCTGCAAAGGGCGCAACTGCCGACGGCAGCCAGCGCCCTGATCCGGGCATGGAACGCCGGCCCGCCCGGCTGTACCAGTCTGTCCAGCCATGCCCACCCACCCACCCAGATGGCTGAGTGCCTGGCGGATGCACTGGCGCCCACAAGCTGGAAAGCCTGGCAGATCCGTGCGCAGCAGTGGTCTGACGAACTGGCCACACAGCCTGATCTGGCCAGCCAGTTGCTGCGGTTTTACCAGCAACACGCCCAGACGCGTTAGAATACACAGTTAATTTTTTCCTGCTTTGCCTCGAAACGCGTTTTTCATGCTCGGGGCATGTCTTTCCCCCGGAGTCTTACCCTATGAAAATCGCCCAAGAACTGCGCGTCGGCAACGTTGTAATGGTTGGCAGCGACCCCTTGGTAGTCCAAAAGGCCGAGTACAACAAATCTGGCCGCAATGCTGCGGTGGTGAAGCTGAAATTTAAAAACCTGCTTACCGGCACCGCCAGCGAGTCTGTTTGCAAGGCCGACGAAAAATTCGAACAAGTCGTCCTCGAAAACAAAGAATGCACGTACTCGTACTTTGCCGATCCCATGTATGCCTTCATGGACGAAGAATACAACCAGCACGAAGTTGAATCCGAAAGCATGGGCGACGCGTTGAACTACCTCGAAGAAGGGATGACGGTTCAAGTCGTCTTCTACGAAGGCCGTGCCATTTCTGTCGAGCTGCCCACGATCATCGTGCGCGAAATCACCTACACCGAACCGGCCGTCAAGGGCGACACCTCGGGCAAGGTGCTGAAACCCGCCAAGATCAACACCGGCTACGAGCTCGCAGTGCCACTGTTCTGCAATATCGGCGACAAGATCGAAATCGATACCCGCACCAACGAGTACCGTAGCCGCGTGATGTAATTTTCAGCATCGGCAGCACATAAAAACGGGGCACGATTGCCCCGTTTTTGCATCCAACCGGTACAGTTTTATTTACTGCAAACGGTCGTCGTCCAGAATGTCTGGAATCGGCATGATGGAGATGCCGTCTTCTACAAGCTCTTGGCACTCTTCCACAGATGCCGTGCCACGGATGGGGCGCTCTTCGATTTCTCCGGTGTGCATGCGCCGGGCTTCGTCGGCAAAGCGGGCCCCGACGTTATCGCTTTGGCGCACCACCTGGCGGATCTGACGCAAAACCTCGGCCTGCAGCTGTGCCAGTTGCTGGCTGGAGGGCGCGGCCACGGCCGCACGACCTTGCCCTGCCGGCGATTGGGCCGCCGTGGGTTGGCTGCGCAGGTGGCTGACATTAAGGTGCGGGGCCGATACGCGCCGCGTGATACTGCTGCTTTGGCAGACAGGACAACGCACCAGCCCGTCCGCCAGTTGCTTGTCGTAGGTTTCCTGTGATGCAAACCAGCCTTCAAAGACGTGGTCGTGCTCACAGGCGAGGTCGAATACTTTTAGTGCCATGATTAGCAAATGGGGGCGCGATCGCCCGTTTCAAGCGCTTTCCAGCATTTGTAGCGCCATTCCCAGGGTGGCACAGGCTTGGCATCCCGCCACAAGCCCAGGTGCTGCTGTTTTGCGCGCCGTTGCAAGTCTGGCAAGCTGGCGTCACGCATATACTTGCCACGTCCCTGCTGGTTAGCCCAGACCATGCCACTGGCCACCAGAGCCTGACTGGCCAGGCGGCCATCATCCAGGGGGACATCACAGATCTCGCGGCCATATTGGTCTTGCTCGTAGCAGTGCAGGCGCACATTTTTACCGGCCACCAGATCAGCCAGTGCCTGGCGCGCGGCCTTGCCATAGGGCTGGCCAGGCTGGGCACGCCCATGGCCGATCTCGGGTGCATCGATGCTGGCCAGGCGCACGCGCACGCGATCACGGCCCGACAGCAAGGTTAATGTGTCGCCATCCGCCACATGCACGACCTTACCTGACAAGGTGTAAGCATCGGCCGACTCGAACGCCAGGGGCGACAACAACGCCGCCAGTACGGCCACTGAGAAAAGTAATCGACGCATGGAGAGAGTTCCGGCAAAAAAGGGCTGCAAACCTGGCGCAGCCCGTGCTCTATTGTACTGGACAGCACCACCTTCTTAACGGGCGCTGCAGCACCGTCATCCTGTACAAACTTGAACAAACGCAACCACTGCGCACCGGCTTCAAGCCGGCCAGGCCCGTTGCAACAATGCCTCAGCAGCTTGAACCGGCAGACACGCACCATACACCCGCCCACCCTGGCCTTGCAGGCGGGTATCCACAAAGGCCCGAGACACATTATCGGGGGCGTGACGCAGCAGCAGATCGGTCTGCACCAGCAAGACCAGATCACGGGCAATCTGTCGTGCCTGGATCTGTTGCGCTTCCGGGGTATCCTGCAAGGCCTTCAGAAGGCGGTCAGCTGTCGCGCGCAAAGTGGATTCAGCCGGATGGGCCTGTGCCATGCCGTCAATCATCTGGCTGATGTGCGGCCCGGCATGCCCAATGGCACGCAGCACATCCAGGCACATGACATTGCCCGAGCCCTCCCAGATGGAGTTGACCGGTGCTTCGCGATACAGGCGTGCCATAGGTGCGTCTTCGATGTAGCCATTGCCGCCCCACACCTCCATGCATTCGGCCATGGCCTCGATGGTGCGCTTGCACACCCAAAACTTGGCTGCCGGCGTAAGGATGCGCCGCAAGGCATGCTCGGCCGGCTGCTCAGGATGATCAAACGCCCGGGACAGCCGCAACGCCAGCACGGTGGCGGCCTCAGACTCGAGGGCAAGGTCGGCCAGCACCTGGCGCATCAGGGGTTGATCGATCAGGTTGCTGCCAAACGCACGGCGATGGCGTGCATGGTGGATGGCCTGTACCAGCCCCTGGCGCATCAGGGCCGCGCTACCCAGGACACAATCCAGGCGTGTATAAGAGGCCATCTCCACCAGCGTGGGGATGCCGCGCCCAGGATCGCCCACCCGCCGCCCCAACGCACTGGAGAACTCGACCTCGGCACTGGCATTGGAACGATTGCCCAACTTGTCCTTCAGGCGCTGAAGATGAACACCGTTGCGCGTACCCGAGGGCAGCCAGCGGGGGACATAAAAGCAGGACAAACCCTCGCCTTCGCGGGCCAGCATCAAGTGGGCATCCGAGGTGGGCGACGAGAAAAACCATTTGTGGCCGGTGAGACGAAACCAGCCATCGCTGTCCGGGCTGGCCGTACTGGTGTTGCTGCGCAGATCAGAACCCCCCTGCTTTTCTGTGAGACCCATACCAATCATCATCGAGACCTTGTCAGCCAGGGGAAGATCGCGCCCATCGTATTGCCGGCTGGCCAGCTTAGGTTGAAGCTCGGCAAACCAGGGCTCGCGGGCCAGCAAGGGGATGGCGGCGCTGGTCATCGTAATGGGGCAAAGCGAGCCTGCTTCTACCTGCCCGTGCATCAGGTAATGGGCGGCACGCACCACATGGGCGCCCTCGGCCGGCGCAATCCAGGCGCTGCCGTGCATGCCCTGGGCAAACGCCAGCGATAGAAATTGTGTCCAGCCCGGGTGAAACTGCACCCAGTCGATGCGATGTCCGGTGCGATCAAATGCCTGCAGCACCGGGGCTGTGCGGTTGGCCTCGGCGGCCAGCACGGCCAGATCGGCCTGCCCCAGGCGGCGCCCCCAGGATTCGAGGTCGGTGGCATCGGCCTGCCCGCCCTCCCGCAGCACCCCCTGCATCAGGGCCACATCATCCAGAAAAAGATTGCAATCGGGCAGATCAGACACCTGGTTATCCACCTGATGTGTCTCGAACGGCGAATGCTGAACAGCCATGACGGCCTCCAAAAAACCCTTGCAAGACAACCCAGTCTACCCGTGAATCCGGTGTGACAACAGGCTCGCTACAATCAGATGCACCCACCCAATGGAGACTCTTTGCATGACCCCACGAATTCTGATCCTGTGCGGTGCCCTTTTGCTGGCACTCGGCGTGGCTGCCGGGGCCTTTGGCGCCCATGGATTGCGACGGGTGCTAAGCCCTGATCTGCTGGAAACCTGGCGCACTGCGGCCCATTACCAGCTGATCCATGGCCTGGGCCTGTTACTGGTGGCCGCATTGTGGTCGTCTCTGGCGCCCACCCCCGCGGCCTGGGCAGGCAGCCTGATGCTGGCCGGTGTACTGATTTTTAGCGGCAGCCTGTATGTCCTGGCGCTGACAGGCATCCGGGTGCTGGGGGCCGTGACGCCCATTGGCGGGCTGCTGATGATTGCTTCCTGGCTATGCCTGGCATGGGGTGCCTGGCGAGGCGGCGCATAGGCGGGCAAGCCCGATCGCAACCAGCTGATCAGTGGCAATCCGCGCCCATACCCGGGCCTATAATAAGGGCCCGTTTCAACGTCCGGAATCCCCATGTCCAAAGCTTCTGGCGATCACGCGCTGCGCAACTGGCTGCGGGCTCTGCCCAAGGCCGAGCTTCACCTGCACATCGAAGGCACTCTTGAGCCCGAGCTCATGTTTGCCCTGGCGTCACGCAATCAGGTGCCCCTGCCCTATGCCGACGTGCAAGCAGTCAAAGATGCCTACCAGTTTTCCGATTTGCAGTCGTTCCTGGATCTGTACTACGCAGGTGCCAGCGTTCTGGTCACCGAGCAGGATTTCTACGACCTGGCCATGGCCTACCTGCAACGTGCCCACGCAGACGGCCTGGTGCACGTCGAAATCATGTTCGACCCGCAAACCCATACGCATCGTGGCATTGCCATCGACACCGTTTTTGCAGGCCTGGCCCGCGCCTTGCGCGAAGCGCGCGATACCCTGAGCATCAGCAGCTACCTGCTGCTCAGTTTCCTGCGCCACCTCAGCGAAGCCGACGCCCTTGCCACGCTGGATGCGGCACTGCCATTACGAGACCAGTACGCAGATCTCTGGATCGGTGTGGGGCTGGACTCTGCCGAAAAAGGCAATCCGCCCGAGAAATTTGCCCGCCTGTACGCGCGCTGCGCAGAGCTGGGCTTTCGCTGCGTGGCCCACGCAGGCGAAGAAGGCCCGGCCGACTACGTGCGCAGCGCCCTGGATACGCTGCGCGTCGAGCGCATCGACCACGGCGTGCGCACCAGCGACGACCCAGATCTCCTGCAAACAGTGATCCAGCAACGGGTGCCGCTGACGGTTTGTCCTTTGTCCAACCTCAAGCTAGGTGTGGTCAGTGATCTGTCCAACCACAACCTGGCACGCTTGCTGCGTGCCGGCGCCATGATCACGATCAATTCGGACGACCCCGCCTATTTTGGCGGCTACGTGCTGGATAACTATGTGGCCAGTGCGCAAGCACTGGACCTCTCTCACGACGAGCTGGTTACCCTGGCGGCCAACAGCCTGCAGGCGTCTTTTCTGCCGGCTGCCGATAAGGCCCGCTGGATGGATCGTCTGGCCGCAGCTGCCAGCCTGGGTTAAGAGCCATGCCATCTGCTGCCAGGCCACGCCGATTGTCCCTGCCCTCTGATGCCATACAGGGCGCCTGCACGCGGCTTGATCGCGATTTTTACGACCGCCCGGCCATCCAGGTGGCGCCTGATCTATTGGGCTGCCTGATGTTTCATGCCACTCCCCGAGGCTTGCGGGTGGGCCGCGTAGTAGAGGTCGAAGCCTATCTAGGCCCAACTGACCTGGCCGCCCATACGTCGCGCGGCCGCACAGCACGCACCCGCGCCATGTTCGGCCCCCCCGGGCATGCATACGTGTACCTGATCTACGGCATGTACCACTGCATGAATGCCGTGACCGGCCCTGAGGGCAGCGGCACGGCGGTGCTGCTGCGCGCGCTGGCACCGGTTACCGGCCTTGACGGCGAGAGCAACGGCCCAGGAAAACTGTGCCGCGCCATGGATATCACGCTTGAGCACTATGGCATGGATCTGTGCAGCGACACCCTGTGGCTGGCCCGCGATAACGCGCCGGCTGCCGGGCAGATTGCCACCAGCCCCCGCATCGGGGTGGATTACGCAGGCGAGTGGGCGGACAAGCCACTACGGTTTTATATCGACGGGCATCCGGCGGTCAGCCGCCGGCCTGCTACCCGCAAGCCGCGCCATAAACCGGCTTGAGGATCACGCATCCACCCGACCGCTTCGATACCGTCGGGAGGGGCTGAGTATTGCGCAAAATCTGCCGGATCGTGGTATTATCTTGCCCTTTCCGGGGTCTTGGGTACGTGCCTGGCAACAGACAAATCTCCGATTTCGGTAAACAGGCCAGATATGACAGTGTAAAAAAAACATGTTATATTTACGCCTCTTTAGC
>NZ_JBASBR010000015.1:0-168428 GCF_049651205.1 Castellaniella sp. | reverse complement strand
AGTCGCAATTCGGCGGCTTCGCCGGGATTGGGGGGGTGGGCTCCAATAGTGCCCCCCAACACCTCCCCGCGAGGATTGACGATTTTGGGAGATTTTGCGGCTGCTGTGTGGGGCTTGTTTGGAAGCGATTCAGTTAAATGCTGCCGGATACACCAAGAGGAAATGAAGTGCGCCTTCTCTCACCCGTTTTATAGGCGTACCGGGCTGTGCGGGACAGCGGAATCACGCTCTGCCGCTTGTCGCGGCGCGTGCGCCACGCAAGGAATGGGGGCTGGAATACAGGGGATTGCGCCGCTGCGGCGGGCAGCGGCGCAGCGGGTGATTATTTTTTGAGGGCGTCGCGGATTTCGCGCAGGAGGACGACGTCCTCGGGGGTGGCGGGGGCGGCTGCGGGGGGCGGCGGGGCCTCTAGGCGGCGACGGGCGTTGTTGACCATCTTGACCAGCATGAAGACAACGAGTGCCAGGAGAATGAAGTTGACAAGGATGGTGAGGAAGTGGCCCCAGGCAAAGACGACGGCGCCGGCTTTGGTGAGGTCGACGGAGGTCATGGGGCCGGCGTAGCCTTCGGGCAGGCGCAGGACCCAGAAGAGGTTGTCGAAGTTGACTTGGCCGCCGAGGATGAAGTTGATGAGCGGCATGACTAGATCGTTGACGATTGAATCAATTATTTTGCCAAAGGCGCCACCAATAATGACACCGATGGCCAGGTCCATCATGTTGCCCTTGACGGCGAATTCCTGGAATTCTTTGATAAAACCGCTTGCTTTGGCCATGTTGGGTTTCTCCTCGGGATTTACCACGTTGGTCGTAACGCTATAATACGCGGTTGAAGACCCCCGTGGATGCAGATTAGGCAGGCGATACTGCCTGTGTTGCGTCCATGTGCAAGCCGATATTGTCTAACGATCCGCCCTCCGGGGCGGCTACCAGGGATAACAAATGAGTCAAAATCCGACACAGTCCGATGAGCAGGGCGCAGTCGACCCCAACTTGCCCCCCGACCCTTCCCGTCGTTTCTGGGTGGCATCAGCCTGTACGTTAGGCGGGGTGGCCGGGGTAGCAACGGCGGTGCCTTTGGTTGGATCATTTGCGCCGTCCGAGAAAGCCAAGGCGGCTGGGGCTCCGGTCGAGGCGGATATCTCGGGGCTGCCCGAGGGGCAGATGATGACGGTCGAGTGGCGCGGCAAACCTGTCTGGGTTGTGCGCCGTACCAAGGCCGAGCTCGAAGATCTGCCGAAGCACGATTCCGAACTCGCTGATCCTCAATCCGAGCGCGCCGGGTTTACCCCCGAGTGGGCCAAAAACGAGTACCGCTCGCGCAAGCCCGAGATCTTTATCTGTATTGGTATCTGTACGCACCTGGGTTGCTCGCCCACAGCGCATTTTCAAACGGGCGCCCAGTCGGGGTTACCCAATGATTGGCCGGGCGGTTGGCTCTGCCCGTGTCACGGCTCTACCTTCGATCTCGCCGGCCGCGTATTCAAGAACAAGCCGGCCCCAGATAATCTCGAAGTCCCGCCTTATGCGTTTTCACCCGATGGGTCACATGTCGTGATCGGGGTGGATACCTACCCAACCAAGGCCTGATGAACGTGCTGTTCATCTTTTCGTGATACTGATAGGAGCCGTTCATGGCCGAAAATAATGTCGAGACGACCGGGTTGATTGGCTGGGTAGACCGCCGCTTCCCCCTGACGAAAATGTTTAAAGAGCATATGTCCGAGTACTATGCTCCGAAAAATTTCAATTTCTGGTATTTCTTTGGTTCGCTGGCACTGCTGGTGCTGGTCATCCAGGTGGTTACCGGGATTTTCCTGGTCATGAACTACAAACCGGATGCGCGGTTTGCCTTCGAGTCCGTCGAATACATCATGCGCGAGGTGCCAGGCGGCTGGTTCATCCGCTACATGCACTCCACGGGCGCGTCGATGTTCTTCGTGGTGGTGTATCTGCACATGCTGCGCGGGCTGTTCTACGGCTCGTACCGCAAGCCCCGAGAACTGGTCTGGATCTTCGGCGTGGGTATTTTCCTGTGCCTGATGGCCGAGGCTTTCTTCGGTTATCTGCTGCCCTGGGGCCAAATGTCCTACTGGGGTGCCCAGGTTATTGTCAATCTGTTCTCAGCCATCCCGTTCATCGGCCCTGATCTCTCCCTGTGGATCCGCGGCGATTATGTGGTGTCTGATGCCACGCTCAACCGGTTCTTCGCGTTCCACGTGATTGCGATCCCGCTGGTGTTGATTGGCCTGGTGGTGGCACATATTCTTGCGCTGCACGAAGTGGGTTCCAACAACCCGGATGGCGTCGAAATCAAGAAAGGGCCCAAAGACAAATACGGCCGTCCGGTGGATGGCATT
Organism: Castellaniella sp.; assembly: GCF_049651205.1. Classification (GTDB taxonomy): domain Bacteria; phylum Pseudomonadota; class Gammaproteobacteria; order Burkholderiales; family Burkholderiaceae_B; genus Castellaniella. The sequence goes on along the minus strand of NZ_JBASBR010000015.1, from coordinate 166,069 downwards.
CCGTTCCACCCCTATTACTCGGTGCACGACATCGTGGGCGTGGCAGGATTCCTGATCGTCTTTGCAGCCATTATCTTCTTTGGCCCCGAGATGGGCGGGTACTTCCTCGAGTACAACAACTTCATCCCGGCCGATCCTCTTAAAACGCCGCCACATATCGCACCAGTGTGGTATTTCACACCGTTCTACACAATGCTGCGTGCCACCACCAGCGATTTCACGTGGGTGTTGTCGGCTGCTGCGGTGGTGGCCGCCGCCGCGCTATTCCTCAAGGGCAAGCTCTCGGGGTTCTGGCGCCTGGCAGTGCCACTTATCCTGGTGATTGTCGCTGTGCTGATGAAGACCCTGGATGCCAAGTTCTGGGGTGTGGTGTCGATGGGTGGCGCCGTGGTGATTCTGTTCTTCCTGCCATGGCTTGATCACTCGCCGGTCAAATCCATCCGCTACCGTCCGTCGTGGCACAAGTTCCTGTATGGTGTGTTCATCGTCAATTTCCTGATCCTCGGTTGGCTGGGTACGCAGCCCGTCACGCCGGTGTTCACGCTGATGGGCCAGATCTGCTCGGTCATCTATCTGGCGTTCTTCCTGTTGATGCCTGTCTGGAGCGCACTGGGTACATTCAAGCCCGTCCCGGATCGCGTCACGTTTCGCGCACACTGATGGCCCACCACTGATAGCTACGGAAAGATCATGATCAAAAAACTGCTCGGTGCTTTGGCTCTGTCACTTACCTGCACGCTGGCTTTTGCCGAAGGCGGCGCGCATATCGACCGCGCCCCAGACCGCATTACCAACCTGGCGTCGCTGCAAAACGGGGCCAAGCTGTTCGTCAATTACTGTCTCAACTGTCACAGTGCCAGCTCGATGCGCTACAACAAGCTCACCGATCTTGGCCTGACAGAAGCCGAAATCAAGAAAAACCTGTTGTTTACGGGCGATAAAGTGGGTGATCTCATGACCATCGCCATGACACCCGCAGACGCCAAAAAATGGTTTGGCTCAGCGCCCCCAGACCTCTCTGTGATTGCCCGGGCCAAGAGCGCCAACTTTGGCCACTCGGGTGTGGATTACATCTACACCTACCTGCGTAGTTTCTACCGCGACACCACCAAGAAAACCGGCTGGAACAACGTCGTGTTTCCCAGTGTGGCAATGCCCAACGTACTATGGCAACTAGAAGGCCCGCGCACTTACACCAGCGTGCAGGTGCATCAGGTAGCCGATGCCAAGGGCGCCGAGCAATGGACGCGCACCACGACGGTGTTCGACGAGTCTGGGTTCCCCACGGTAAAAAATGAGCCCCTCCAGGGTTACACAGGAGAAGCTTCATCCACCGGGCGCTTTGATTCTGCCGACGCTAAATCTTTCCACAAGTTCGAAAGCGATGTCGCGGATCTCAGCAACTTCCTGGGCTGGATGGCCGAGCCCGCCCAACTGCTGCGCAAGCAAATTGGCGTCTGGGTAATGCTGTTCCTGTTCTTGTTCATGTTTGTGGCCATCCGCATGAACCACGCCTACTGGAAACACGTCCGGTAAGTCCTGCGCCCTCCGGGGCGCATTCACTGCTTTTCTGTATTGGAATCCTCGACATGATGGTGCTTTACTCCGGGACGACCTGCCCGTTTTCGCAACGTTGCCGCTTTGTGCTGTTCGAAAAGGGCATGGACTTCGAAATCCGCGATATCGACTTGTACAACAAGCCTGAAGACATTGCGGTAATGAACCCCTATGGCCAGGTGCCAATCCTCGTCGAACGTGATCTGGTGCTCTACGAGTCCAACATCATCAACGAATACATCGACGAGCGTTTTCCGCACCCGCAACTGATGCCTGCCGACCCCATCATGCGGGCCCGCACGCGGCTGTTTTTGTACAACTTCGAGAAAGAACTCTTTGTTCACGTCTCCACGCTCGAAACCCGCAGCATCACCGACGAGAAAGTCCGCGACGCCGCCCGCGCCAACATCCGTGACCGTCTCGCCCAGCTGGCACCCTTGCTGGTCAAAAACAAATACATGCTGGGCGATGATTTTTCGATGCTGGACGTCGCTGTCGCCCCCTTGTTGTGGCGCCTGGCGCACTATGGCATCGAGTTACCCAAAAGCGCGGCGCCGATCCAGAAATACGCCGAGCGGTTGTTCTCGCGCCCGGCCTACATCGAAGCGCTGACGCCCTCCGAGAAGGTCATGCGCCGCTGATATGCAGGAGAGCTCCACCAAACCGTATCTGATCCGCGCATTGCACGAATGGTGCACGGACAACGGCTATACGCCCTACCTGGTGGTCACAGTTGATGCCAACACGGTTGTGCCGCCTGCGCATGTCCATGATGGCCAGATCACGCTGAATATCAGCCATCTAGCCACTAACCGGCTTACTCTGGGCAACGACTACATCGAGTTCGAATCCCGCTTTAACGGTGCCGTCGAGCACCTGTTTGTACCCGTGGCGGCGGTGTCTGCACTGTATGCCCGCGAAACTGGTGCCGGCATGGGGTTCGAGGTCGTGCCTTCGCAAGCCTATCCCGGTGGCGGTGATACCCCGCCGTCATCCGGCCCGGCACCCGATGCGCCCGACACCAAACCGGCCGGTGACGTACCCAAGCCGTCACACCTGAAGATTGTGAAGTAACACGCAGATCAAAAGACCGCAGCCGCTGTTTCCAACAAGAGTTTCACAAGCGGCAGGTCTTCAAATAAGCCGTAATTCCTGTAGAATGGCGGCTTTCGCCGGCTTAGCTCAGTTGGTAGAGCAGCTCACTTGTAATGAGAAGGTCGGGGGTTCGACTCCTCTAGCCGGCACCATTTCATTTTCCCGATTGCGCGGGCACAGAGGGCACCTCCTGGCGGGCCCTCTTTTTTATTCCGGTGGTGCCTTCTCAGGCCGCTTCAGAGTTTTCTGCAAAGAGCGCTTGCCACGTGCGAAATGACTGATCTCCCATCCAGCGCGACATCTGATTTTCCGACCTGTTTACCTTTTAAATCCGACTCATAAATGGTGCCGAACCCCTTCTTGCAATCGGAAATGCGGATGGTATAGACGCCGTAGTCGGTGGTGTCCTGTGCTAAATCTTTGTAGCCAAACAACGCGGTGATGGCTGGTTTGCCACTATAGGTAGACTTGCGCACGGTATCGGTCTTGAGGACAAATTCATTACCGCTCTCAGTTGCCTTTGCTGCCAATTCCCATCTACCCGCAGTTTCCGCCCGCGAGATCTTGCCTGTTTCTCCATCCCAGGCAGAACACGCCACGCTGCCCAGGCTATCAGCAACAGTACCGCCGAAGCGGACAAAATCAATCGCGTCCGTGAACTTGCCTTGCATGTCGTTGTATATGACTTGACCGTATCCCTTTTTACAAGCGTCAAGCATTACAAACACTTTCCCATAGCTAAACGTCTTGTTCTTCTTATTCTCTATTTGATAAACATAACCGTAGGCATTGCCCTTTTTTCCACTGACATTCATCAGCCCGCCACTCTCACCTTTTGCAGAATACGCCACAGAGGAGCTGGCAGCGATGGCAATCCAGTGGCCTTGTTCGTCGGCAGCCCAGGCATGGCTTGCGGACAACACAAACGTCAATATTGCTAAAAGGCTTTTCTTGTACATGGATATTTGGATGTGAAAATTGCAGATAGTGCACTGCACAGACTTGCCAAGCAGGCACCGCTTAAAAACCCATCCCCAAGAAGGGCAATTCTTGGGGATGGGTTTTTCGGAGCTTCATGCAAAGCTTATTGATCAGTTTATGAACTTATCATTCAGACGCAGCCGTGAATGCAGCGATCTGCAGGAGGTTTTAGCGTTTGATTCTGCAACCCTTCCTGGCTTGGGTGGGCACTTCTTCCGCCTGATCACCGGCAGCAGCTTTTTAGACAAAGCCGCCCACTGCCTCTCCATACAAATGACGTGGCAAGAACCCCACACCCTGTTTGTGTTAGGGTTATTACTAGTATTTCTACCTTGAAAACGGTATACTAAATACAAGTTCAATCAGGACGAACCACTTAAGGAGAAACTCCATGGTTACCTATCACCGCTACCCCTCTACCCCTGTGGGCGAGTTGCTTGGCCGCTTTTACACGCATCGGTCTACTCTGCGCCGTACGATTCCGCTGCTGCCCACCTCACTGAAAGACATTGGCCGGATGCTGAAAGGCAATGGTATGTCGTTGTGCACCAGCGAGCCTGCTCCCCTAGAAGCCACTGCATCGGGGAAAACAGCGGCTAAGCGCCGTTCGTCGCATCGCCGACCGGCACATGCCTGATTAACCCACAGCCTGCCGGCAACCCGCCGGCCCGAGATCGGCGGCGTGATCACACGGCCGCCGTTTTTTGTGGGTGATGAAACGTAAAGCTGTCCGAATAGACGTACTCGAGATCGGCACCCAGAGACAACAGCAAGCGTTTGGTGTCTGTCACCATCTCGGGTGATCCACACAAGTAAAACGCATACTCGGAAAGATCAGTGAAGTCTTCCTGGATGCTCTGCTGCACGTGGCCCCGGCGGCCTTGCCAGGCATCTGTGGCCCGCGACAGCACGGGCACGAAGTTGAATTCGTACAGACGGTCTGACCAGGATTCGATTTCATCTTTGGCGTAGAGATCCGCCTCGGTGCGCATCCCCCAGTACAAGGAAACTGGCGGGCAGTCCTCATCATCCAGCAAGGCTTCCAACATGGCACGGATGGGAGCGAGCCCGGTGCCCGTGGCCACAAACAACAAGGGCCGGTAGTCTTCGGCATGAAAGCAGAACGTACCCTTGGGGATTTCTACCTGCAAGGTGTCATCCGGCTTAAGCGCCGACAACATCTCTTGCGTAAACCGCCCGCCCGGCACCCGCCGGATATTGAACTCGACCTCATTGCCAAACGGGTAAGCGCCCACCATCGAAAAACTTCTTTCTTCTCCGGGAGCCAGCAGGATGTTCATGTGCTGGCCGGCGCGATAGTCCAGATCCAGATCTTCGGGCAATTGCAGTACCAGACGGGCGATATCCGGCGTCAGGGCTTCCACCTGCTTGACGGTGGCAACCGTCTGCACCGGATCAGGCAAGGCCGGCCCGTGGCTGGCAGGTGAAATCACCATATCACTACACGGATGTGCCTGACAGGCCAGTGCATAGCCCTGGGCAGCTTCTTCTTTGGTGAGCCCGATGGGGAACTCGTCGTAGCGAACGGATCCAGCCTCGAGTTTTACGCGGCAGGTACCACACGCCCCAAACGTGCACTCGTGCGGCAGGCGCACGCCTGATCGCAGTGCCGCGTCCAGAATGGTTTCCTCTCCTGCAACATCGAATTGCTGTTGGGTTTCCGAGATCACTACACGATGGCTCATGACGATACTCCCTGTCTAAAGAAAAGCCGCATCCCAACTTATTTTTTGATGTCAGGCTGAACCAAGACCGTCATACCCTTGTCTTTCAGGGCGTCGGCCAATGCCTGCAAGCCCGCCATGCCGGCAGCTGTATCCTGCGCACCATTTCCGCCACTCAGGCCCAGGCCGCCGATGACTTCGTCGTTGACCACAATCGGGAAGCCCCCGACAAACGCCGCGAAACGGCCTTCGAAGCTGAGCTGGATGCCAAAAGCCTCGTTGCCCGGCAGCGCAGGGCCATTGGGAGGCGTCGTGAACAAATGGGTGGAGCGCTTGTGGCCAGCGGCCGTGAACGCTTTGTTCATGGCGATTTGCGGGCCTGTGATGCGCGAACCATTCATGCGCTCAAGCAAGATCGGAAAGCCACCAGCGTCAACGACACAGACGGTTTCGAGCACGCCGATCTCTTTAGATTTGGCGATCGCAGCATTCACCATCAAACGGGCTTCTTCTTGCTCAAGTTGGACTGTATTTTTCATGACTTATCTCCGTGATTTGTCTGGCTCAGGCATCAGACGCCCACCCGGCCAAAATATGATTGAAACTTAAACGCCGCGATAGACGGTTTTGGTTTGCAGGAAAAACTCGAGCCCCACACGCCCGGATTCCCGGAAGGTTGCGGTACTGGATTTTTTGATGCCGCCAAACGGTGCATTGACCAGATTGCCCGTGGTGGTGCGATTGACCTTGACCGTACCGGCCTGAATATCACCGGCGAAGCGGTGTGCCAGACGGGCACTGGTGGTGACGATGGAAGCCGACAGGCCGTATTCGGTGTCGTTGGCGATACGGATCGCCTCTTCGTAGCTGCCAATTTCCAGAATCGCAATCACCGGACCGAAAATTTCTTCGCGGGCAATACGCATGTCTGGAGACACATCCGTAAACACGGCAGGGCTGACAAAGAATCCTTTATCGAACCCGGGGCCGGTAATGCGGTCTCCCCCCACCAGATGGCGGGCTTCGGATTTACCGATATCCACGTACTGCAGGACGGTTTTCAGCTGGGATGCGGTGGCCAGAGGGCCGATGTCGATGCCCTTTTCCAGCCCTGCACCGATTTTCAGTGCGGCAATCCGCGCCAGCAGCTTATTGGTGTACACCTGCTTGACGGACTGATGCACCAGCACCCGGCTGGTACCGGTACAGGCTTGCCCGGTAAGCGACAAACCACCCTTGACGGTGAGATCGACAGCCAGATCGATATCGGCATCGTCCATCACGATCAGGGGATTCTTGCCGCCCAGTTCCATCTGCAAACGGGTGGTCATGGAGGCATTGCGGTGGATGTCCTCGCCTGCCTGGGTGGAACCCGTAAACGTAATGGCACGAACCTCGGGCGACTGCGTCAACACCTTGCCGATGCGGGAGGCGCGGCCCGTGACAAAGTTAAGCACACCGGCCGGGATGCCGGCATCCACCAGGGCTTCTGCCAGGCGGTAACCGGTCAGCGGCGTGTCGGTAGAGGGTTTGAACACCACGGTGTTACCGGTGATCAAAGCGGGCGCGATCTTGCGCGCCGGGATGGAAATGGGAAAATTCCAGGGCGAAATCACCACCACGACACCCAGAGGCTCGCGCTGGGTGTAGACCACCATATCGGGGTCATCCTGGGGAAACGTTTCGCCAGTGTAGGTCTGGCCCTCAATTGCGTAGAACTGCAAGGTGCCTGCAGCGCGCATCACCTCGGCTTTGGCCTGGGCCAATTGCTTGCCTTCTTCGCAGGTCAGCTCGTGGGCGATGGTATCCGCACGTTCGCGCAAAAGCTCGCTGGCACGCATCAGAATAGCTGCGCGTTTGCTGGGCGCTGTGGCGCGCCACCCTTCGAAGGCAGCCTGGGCTGCGGCCAAGGCCTGAGCGACGTCTGTCTGGTCTGAATCCTGGAAATTGCCAACGATATCGTCGGAATCTGCCGGGTTATGGTTGGGGTAGGTCTGCCCGGTGGCAGAAGCCTGCCAGGTACCGCCGATATGATTCTGGAAAACCTGCGTCTTGAGATCTATCACAACTGCTTCCCTGTTGCCACGCCGGTCTCTGCCGCCGTGGACATGATCCATGAAATACCTGAACTGCGGTAAAGACGCACCATGAGGCCCTTGCATCGGGCCTCATGGGCACTGACCCGTGCTTACGCAGTTTCCATCTCGAGGGACTCGAGAGGGATTTCGTTCTTAACGTAGTCGTTGTAAAGCGCAGTGGTGTACAGATAGCGCATCTTGGCGCCAATCTCACAGATATGCAGGCATTTTTGCTGCAGCTCTACGGTGTTGGCATGCTCGAGCACAATCTGATAACCGCGCTCGCCGTGGATTTCGTCGGACACGATGTGCAGATCAAAGAACTCGGCTTCTTCGTCGGTAAAGCCATACTGTTCTTTAAGGATGGGCGATTGCTTGCGATAGATGGAAGGCACCTGGGATTCCAGGCCAACCACCAGGCCGGCTACTGCCACGATGGGATCTTCGCGCATGGCCACGCAATAGCACCAGGATTGCAATGCACGCGTGGTGGGCGACATATTGTCGGGATTTTCGACACGCTCGCGGGTGGTGCCGCAGGCTTCGGCAAAACGGATCAGCAAATCGGTATGGCGATCACCGCCGATTTCTTCTTCGTACATATTTGCCAGGAGGAAATCCTTGGCTTCGGTATAGGTGTCAGGCATGCGTGCATAGACATATGCCAGATAGTCGGCGAAGGGACCGACATAGTGATAGTGGTTTTCGGCCCAGCGTGCGATGTGCTCACGGCTTAGTTTGCCGGTAGCCCAAGCCACGCTGAATGGCGCACGATTGGCGCTATTGCCTTTGATCGCCAGCTCCAGTGCGGAGCGGAATTCGTCTTGGTTCATCAAATTGGCCATTTTTATTCCCGTCTTAAAAACGCTGCACAAAAGTAAGTAGTCTGAGGACTGCACCCAGGAATGAGAGGACTAGAAGCCGGTCAACCTGTTGTACTGTACGGACTATTGTATACCGTATACATTTGAAGTGAATAAGGGTTATCCCCGAAATTTATAGGCTTAAAGTATCTGGATGTTTTCGTCAGAATTGGCAGCGCAGCCACTGCCCGTCTTTACGGGGATCCGCGCCACCATGCAGCTGACCGTCTGCCGCCCTGAGCACGGCATGAGCACCGCCAAAATCACTGCGGCCTGCCAACTCGCCCACTTGCGGGTGCGGTTCTTCGTAGCCGGCAGCCCGCAGGGCATGAGCCAGCACATCAGGAAACCCCTTCTCGATGGCCAGGGTATCTCCTGCTTCCAGGCGCCAACGGGGCGCATCCAGTGCCTCCTGGATATCCCAGCCCCAGGCCAGCACGCGGGTGAGGATCTGAATCTGCCCTTGTGGCTGCATCAAACCACCCACCACCCCCATGCCAAGCAAAAACTGATCGTCCCGGGTGGTCAGGCCCGGCACGACAGTGTGATATGGGCGCTTGCCTGGTGCAGGGCCATTGATATGGCCTGGCGTGGAAAATCCGAAGCCACGGTTTTGCATGCAAAAGCCACCCTCCGGCACCACAATGCCTGAACCGAAGCGCTTGAATACACTGGACATCAACGTGACGGCCAGGCCCTCGGCGTCAACCACGACAGTGCACACTGTGTTGCCGGAGGGATCTGCCACGGTTTTCTTTGCCGCCTGCATGGCACGCGCCGTGGCGCCCACCATATGCACCCAGGTGTCAGGGTCGTCCGGTGCGCCACCATGGCCCTGCACGGCAGCCAGCGCATCCAGGATTGCCACCCCATGCGTGTTGGGCGGACATTGATGAATACGAGCGCCGTGAAACTCCAGGGAGAGTGGCTCGGTGTAATTACCGCTATGGCGTGCAAAATCTTCTGCGGCCAGCACGCCCCCCATCCGCTGCACCGCCCGCGCCGCCTGGCCAGCAAGCGGGCCCCGATAAAAATAGTCCGGCCCTTCATGGGCGATGTGGCTCAGCGTTGCAGCCAACGCGGGGTTGGTCAGGGTTTCGCCGGCGCTGGGTGGATGGCCACCGCGAAACAACCGCTCGCACTCGGGATCCCGGTGCAGCACGAAATCAAAAATTTCCCACTCGTGGGCCGCCACACGGGCTACCTCAAAGCCATCCCGCGCCAACTGGATCGCGCGATCAAACAGGCGCGCCCAGGCAAGATGCCCGAAGCGCTGATGCAGATCCCACCACCCCTGCACGGCCCCAGGCGTGGTCACCGACAAAGGATGGCGCTCCGGAATCTTGCTGTCGGGCAGTGCCTGCACCATGGCAATGTCCAGTGCAGCCGGGGCCCGACCGGTGCCGTTGTAGCTAACCACCGGTTGGCCCGGCTGATGGACCATCGCCAGAAGATCCCCGCCAATGCTGGTTGCCATGGGCTCTACCAGCCCCATCACCGCGTCAGCGGCAATTGCCGCATCCACAGCCGAGCCACCCTCGCGCAAGATCTCAATAGCTGCCGAGGCGGCCAACGGGTTGCCGGTGGCCACCATGGCTTGAGTGTTTACCGGGTTATTCCTCATCTTCTGGCCTGCTCATCAATTCAAGAAAAAAATGGCACTGTCACCCTGCTCTGATGACAGTGCCCTACGGAGATCACACCACAGGTGCCTGTCAGAAGCTGTGATTAATACCCAAACCGGCTTCTTGTCCCTTCAGGCCTTCGATATAGGCAATATTGGTGCCATAGGCACCATAAACATAGAGGCTTGTGCGCTTGGACAAGGGATACACATAACGGGCACTGTAAATATTTTGATCGCCTGCATAATCACCCAGCTTGTCGGCGTCATCCAGATTGGATGCCGTACGGCCCCAGGCCATCCCTACCGTACCACCCGCCAGCGGCACAGACAGCCCGACGTAATAGTTGCTGGCCTTGAAATCATGCGTCGCCAGATAGTCTTCATAGCCCTTGACGGGAGAACCCGCCTCGGTAAAGACCTCGCCAAACAGCGCTTCGTTGCTATAGGCACCGACACCGTTGATCTTGGCATAGCGGTCTTGCCCGTAGCCCAGGGCCAGCTTGGCCACACCGAAATCGTACGAACCCACCAATGCCCAGCTGGTGGCTGCGTTGGCGTATTCGCCATTACCCACACGGTCGTAGGTGGCGGCAGCGTGCAAGGCCTCGTCACGATACTGCACACCCAGGGACAAATAGCTGTTTCTATCCTGGTTATTGGCGTCCGGATCCACATTGGTACGGATCACCGCGCCCTCAGCTGCGTAACCCACCCCTGCCTGGAACCCCGACATATTAGGCGTCTGGTAGATGAACATATTGTCCACACGCACAGAGGCAGCACCAAACGTCTTGTCGATATCCCCCATCGAGGCCGTGGCATTGACGCCAAAGTACGGGTCTGCCAGGTTGTACTGACGCCCCATCGTGATCGAACCCCAGCGATCACTGGCGAGCCCCACATGGGATTCCCGGTGAAACACGCGGTCGGTTACCGTGGTGCCGTTACCCGGGTTGATACCGGACTCCAGAATAAACATAGCGCGCAGGCCATCACCTAGGTCTTCGACACCTCGGAAGCCAAAGCGGCTGCCCGATAAATAGCTGTCGTGCAGACCAGAGGACTTGGCCGTGTAATTGATGCCGTCCTTGTGAATCTCGTGCTTGCCATAGCCATAGCCCGTATCCACCACACCATACAGCGTCACCGAGGTCTCTGCCTGGGCGGACAGCATCACGCCAAACCCCCCAATCAGTGCCAATATAAAAGCTTGCTTTTTCATAACGATTGAAGTCTCCATTTCTTCTATTGAGTTCCGCCAGCCGCGCACGATGGTTTTATTGGATGTGGCAGGCCATGCAGCAGTACGAGGGCAACACAAATCGCTTTGCCAGAAATTTCCCACGTGCTGACATCACACTGGGCGGAAATTTGGCCGCGATGCTTTGCGGTTCAGGGGGACATGAGACAGATACCTCCTAAGACTGGATAGCAGACCCCTTGTGCAGACGGGGTCTGCAGCAATTCAAGCGGGGGCGAGAGGTAAAGCATTGCGAAAATGGCGACAGACCGTCTGCCGCCTTTCGCCTACGGAGACTGCACAGCCACCACCAGAGCGATCTCAACCGGGGAGTTGCCCGGCAGGGTGTAAACCCCCACCGCGGTGCGCGCACCGGGTTCGATTTCCGGCAAGCGGGCAAACAGATGGTCTGAGGCCAGATCGGCAATTTTTGAATGGCCTTCGAAGCCATCTTCGGCCGCCACATAAACAGTGGTGTTCAACACCCGGGAGATACGTTCCTCGGGTGCCATCTGGCTTTGCGCCGCCTGCAAGGCGTTTTGCACCGCCAGCTCGACACAGGCCCGGTAATCAGACACCGGTGTGCCACTGCTGATCTTCCCTTTGCGAATCAGGACACCATCCTTGCGTGGTGTCATCCCGGCGGTAAAGATCAGATCACCTGAGCGGGTGGCAATTCGGTAATGGCCTTGAGAGACCGGTAAAGAGGACATATTGAGTGTTCCAGATCGTCGGCAGAGTGGATGCCGGGCGGCCACTAAGGCCAGCCGCACCGGCTGTTTGCAGAACAGTTACGCCATCCAGATCGCCGCGAAGGTGGTGGATACCGCCAACGCAATCAATACCGGCAAGGTCAGCAGACGCACCAGATCCAGCACCGAGACACGGGCAAAACCAGCCACAGCGATCAGGGAAGACCAGGCGATCAAGGTGCCGCCGCCCGTCCAGATAGCACCCATCTGGCCAATAGCTGCCAGAGTAGCGGCATCCATCCCGATGACCGGGCCAATCGCACCCGCCAAAGAACCTGTCAGGGGCAAGCCCGAGAAACCCGAACCATCGATACCCGTCACCATCCCGACAATCAGCTCGCCAAACGCCATCATGATGCTGTTGTTGGGGATGTAGTGTTGGCCCGCAGTGATCAGCTCGAACAGAAGGCTTGGTGCACCGGCCGCCGGGATACCCAGAATCTGTGCGGTGGCATCGCTGGTACCCAGAAAGAAGAAACCAGCGATTGGCAGTACAGAGCCCATGGCCTTGAAGGCAAACACGAAACCGTCAGTCATGTAATCCGGGCAGAGATCCAGCATCCGCCGGCCACCTACAAACATCAGACAGGCCGCCATCATCAAAACGAAACCCACGCCGCCAACCAGGCCGGCCGCATCGCCGCCACGCAGGGCGGGCATGGATGGGAAAATGGTGGGCAATACCAGAACCAGGATCACGCCAAGAAAGGCCAGCGGCGTGACGATAGCAAAGGTCTTGGCACACTTGCGCAGATGCTGATTGGCACGCGCCTTGGCCGGCACATCTTCATCAGGTGCATCGGCACTGTGCGCCATTTCAGACTTATCAAAGCTGCCGGAGCGCTCCACGTTGACAGCGCCGCCATCGCTGGCGCGCGATTGCCACTCATCCAACAAAGCAGGGCTGGGTTTCTGGATGCTTTTGCGGGTGAACAAATACGCCAGCACCAAGGCCACAACACCTGTGATGAGCGACAGAGTCATGGCTTTATCAGCCACGGCCTGCGCTGTGACGGCCGCACCGGCGGCCTTGGCACTGATGCCTGGGGCCACACCAATGATGTAGTCAGAGGACAACGCCATCCCTTGACCTGCAATCGCAATGACCATGGCACCCGTGATGGGTGGCAGGCCTGCCGCAATGGCGGCTGGCAGTAGCACGGCGGATACCAGAGGTACTGCCGGCGTAGGCCAGAAAAACAGTGAAAACAAATAGGTAACCACTGCAATCACGATGTACGAAGACAAGCCACCGCGCATCACCTTCTGAAACGGCTTGACCATCAGGACATCCGCCCCAGTGGCTTTCAATGCGCTAAGCAGCGCCGTCATGAATGTAATGACCAGGAAGATATTGAACAGCTCGCGGGCAGCCACGAAACTGGCATTAAAGATACCGATAAATCCGTTTACTGGATTGCCGGTGAGCGAGGTGACAACCAGGAATGTTCCGATAACCGCCGGAACCACCACGTTGGCACGAAAAATCATCGTAGCGATGATCACCACCACACTAGCCAGATATATCCAGTGCGATAGGTTGAGAGTGACTTCTGAACCCATGAGCCTCCCCTTAAGGGTAAATCTTGAGATTGAAATTTAAAACGGATGACACGTGGCCCCTGTCATCCAGAGCTGAATTCAGGATCTTCTTTATATTCCGTATCCTGTATACTGGATATTATATTCTTCAAGTATCTAAACGATACCCAGAGGTTTCCCTTAGATGTTCATGCCTAAAGCGAATTTGCCTTTATTATTCATTGTTATCTATATAGATAGGGCATTTTACTGAAGATCGGCGAACAAGTAGCTGGCAACACGGCATGCGGCTGGTTCAGGTATGAAATATGCTGTTTGTACATGGTATACCATTATCAACTCTTTCATTGCTTCTGATTACGGAGAGCTCATGCCCCTAGACCTGCTGCCGTTTACAGACCCCTGGGTCTATGCCCTGATGGCCTTCCTTATTGCGGGTTCTGCTCTTTTACAAGGGGTGGGCGGTGTGGGGTTTACCATGTTTGCCGCACCGGTGGCCTTGATTGTCAGTCCTGAACTGGTACCGGGGCCCTTATTGACACTGGGCGGCATGGTGACCTTTATGACCGCCCTGCGGGAGCGGCACCAGATCGCAGTGAAACCGGCTTCCTTTGCACTGGCCGGCCGCACGCTGGGGGCTTTGGTGGCGGTGTTTGCGCTCAGCCAGCTGGCGTCGCGAACCCTGAGCCTGCTATTTGCCGGCCTGATTCTGCTGGCAGTGCTACTAAGCGTCTCTGGATTGCGGCTGCGCGTATCGCCGGTCAGCGCCAGCGTGGCCGGCTTGATTTCCGGCGTCATGGGGACACTCACCTCTGTAGGCTCTCCACCGCTGGCCATCATCATGCAGCACAGCCCGCCCTCCACCATTCGCGCCACGATTGGTGCGATTTTGGGCTGCGGAGCCACGGTCTCGCTGGCTGCGCTGGCCCTGACAGGGCACTACGGCTGGCACGATCTCCTGCTGAGCGCCACGCTTTTCCCCTTTTTGTTTCTGGGATTCTGGCTTTCCAACAAAGCACGCCACCGCGTCACCGGCCCGGCACTGCGCTACGGCCTGCTGATCTTTTGTGCCGCCAGTGCACTGGGGCTGGCGGTCAAGACTCTGTGGCAATAATAAGTACTCTTCTTTGAGCCATCGCCGGGCAGCACCGGGGCTGCCCAGGCGCACACTTGTATACTAAACAGACGATTCAAATATCTTGAGTACGGGAATCATGAGCACCACCACAATGAGATCAAGCAACCTGGCGCCCCATGGGACAAAAAACAGCGATTCGCTCAGGATTGGTGAGCAGTACTCACCTCTTTTTGCCGTGATCCGCGACAAGCTTCGCGATCGCATCCTGCAAGGTGAGTTCCGCCCCGGGGCACGGCTGGTTGAAAGCCGGCTCTCTGACGAGATGGCCGTCTCCCGGATCCCCATCCGCGAGGCCTTGCGTGCACTGGCTGCCGAAGGCCTGGTCAGCATCGAACCACGCCGGGGGGCCTCTGTTGCCGTGCTCTCCGATGAAATGGCCTACAACATGGTCGAGGTGCGTGCCGCCCTCGAAGGCCTCAATGCCCGGCTGGCCGCGCAGCGGCGCGAACAATCTGCCATCCAAGAGCTCGAGGACATCCTGAAAGCAGGCATGAAAGCGGTAGAAACCGAAGACATGGATACCTGCCGCCACCTGAACCGTACCTTTCACGAAACTCTGGCCACGGTTACCGGCAATCCGGTTCTGATGGACATCATGAATTCGCTGCGTGACCGCACCGCTCTGGTGTTTGCACCCAGCAATATCGGCCGCGTCAGAGAAAACTGGGCTGACCACGAGCAAATCCTGCGCGCAGTCATCGCCGGAAACGTCGAACTCGCCGGCTTGCTGGCCACCCAGCACGTGCACAATGCAGCACGTGCGTACGTCAAAGAAAAGGGCGGTGAACCGCCCAAGTGGGATCTGTAAAACCTACCAGATACCGGCACCTAGTGGTGCCGGTGGCTTTCTGGCTGTGACTGCCTGCCAATGAGACCCAAACCTGCTTACCAGGAGACTTTGACGTCACCGGTAATAAACGTCTGGCAAGCCATGCGATAACCTTCGGCAAAGTCTTCGTCTTTCAGATGACGCCTTTCCTTGGGTTTGATTTTGTCGGTGTTCTCTTTGCCTTCCTCGATACGGCACTTGCAGGTGCCACAAAGGCCCCCGCCGCACTTGAACGGAATACCACCTTTTTCGCGGATCGAGACCCGCAGCAAATTGCTGTTATCCGGTGCTTCGACCGTTTTGCTGCTGCCATTCAGAAATGTAATTGAAACCATCATGACTACCTTTTACGCAACTGCACCAGATGGTTCACACCGTTGCAAGACGGCATCCAGCCCACCAAAATGAACCAGATGATTGAGTTCGGCCCGGGCTTCGTCCAGGGTATTGAAGTGATCCAGGAACTTGCTTGAAACCACATTGCGGATATGGGGCGGGGTGTCTTCCACGATGTCGATCTTGATATCGGCATCAATGCGGACCAGCGAGAACACCGCCTTGCACCGCCCATAAAATAGATACTGATAAGTTTCTATCGGGGTACCGCCTGCCTGAATGGTTGCGCTGTATACGCCCGGTTTGCTGGTAAGAATGATATACATGAGGGATCTCCGGGCTTATGCAGATGCATCTGCATGATGAACAGGTTCGACATCCTGGGTAAGCTCGATGTCGTGGGTAAGCCATAACTGGCATACCAGCCGGTAACCTTCATCCAGGCGGCTGCCCAGTTGCTTCTTTTCTTTCCAGTTAGGAGCCGGCAGGTGATCTGCGCCATCCAGTATCTTGCAGGCGCAAGTGGCACACTTGCCCATGCCGCAGCGGTACGACAAATTGGGATACGGAAACTGCCGGATACCTGCGCGAACCACCAGGTTGGCGTTTTCCTGAACCTCGTCCTGATAGACCTGGCCGTTTTTATGTAAAGTTACTTTAAGCATAAACTAAATCCTATCGCAAACATGCGTGCTTTTAGGATATTGTATACCGTTTACATAAAAAAGCATCAGGACTAACCCTGGGCAGAGGGCCCAAAGCCCGCTACCCAGTACGCAAACGAGAAATCCGGATCCTGGCGCTCAGGATCGGCCGGCAGCTGCCGGCACCGCAGGTGTTGCTGCCGCAGGGGCAGCCACCTGCTGGCGAAGATAATGTTGTGCCAACACCGCGCACACCATCAGTTGAATCTGATGAAACAGCATTAAAGGCAGCAGCACCGGGCCGATGGCACCCGCACTGAACAGCACGCCGGCCATTGGCACCCCGGTTGCCAGGCTTTTCTTTGAACCACAAAACACAATGGTAATTTCGTCCTCGCGCTTGAACCCCATCTTGCGCGTGGACCACATGTTGAGGCTCAAAATAAAAGCCAGCAAAATTGCGCACACTGCGAACAACCAGAGTAACGACACGGTATCCACCTGCAGCCACAGACCGCCGATCACCGACTCGCTGAACGCCGTATACACCACCAACAAGATAGAGCTTTGGTCGACATTGCGCACCAGGCGGCGGTGGCTGTCCATCCAGCGGCCCAGCAGCGGGCGCATCAAGTGACCCAGCACAAAGGGCAAGAGGATTTCGACACTGATGTTGCCGATGGCCTGCAACAAAGAGCCGGATCCCAGCACCGACGTATTGGCTTCCAGCAACCACTGCAACAGCATGGGTGTGATGAAAATCCCCAGCAGGCTGGAGGCTGATGCCGCACACACCGCCGCTGGGATATTGCCCCGGGCGATCGAGGTAAAGGCAATGGCCGATTGCACGGTGCCTGGCAACACGCACAGATACAACACCCCTATATACAGCGGCATGCCCAGCAAGGGCACCAGCACCGGGCGCAGCGCCCAGCCGATCAGCGGGAAGATCACAAACGTCCAGCAAAACACCACAATGTGCAAACGCCAGTGCGTGGCGCCCGCCACAATGGCCTGGCGGGACAACTTCGCCCCATGCATAAAGAACAGCAGCGCAATGGCGGCAGACGTCAGGTGCTTGAAGAACACCGCCCCGTCCCCATGCGCTGGCAGCAAGGTTGCAGTCGCCACCACGGCAATCAGGGTGAGCGTAAAGCGATCAAACAGCAGGCGTAATTTGTCAGGCATGCCTTTACCTTTGGGCCATAGGAAAAAGAAGACACTCAGCTTAAACTTGGGTGACAACACACGTCTGCCGTTAAATGACAATGAAATATTCACGAAGCGACAAACCAAGGTCTCTCAAGCCGGTTCAGCGAGTGGGGGGCATGCACACAGACACGCCTGCGGATACGCCTGCAGCAGTACGCGCCCAAGGATCGGCCACGCGCCTGATCCGGCCCCTGTACGGCAGCATCAACCAGCACCCCAACATTGCCCGCGCACGTCCGCATACCCACACCTGGGCACAGCTGTCCTACGCCATCCAGGGCCACTTGCAGGTGTGGACGCCCGAGGCCCGCTTTGTGGCCCTGCCGCATCGTGCCGTATGGATTCCCGCCCATGTGCGCCATCAGGTGCAGCAATCACCCCAGGCCATCATTCGCAGCCTTTACCTGGATCACTACGCTCTAGAACTGAACTGGCCGGATTGCCGGGTGATTGCAGTGTCTGCACTGCTGCACGAACTCATCCGCCAATTTGCCACCTTGCCCAGCGACTACGACGAGGCTGGCTCTGACGGGCGCCTGGCGCAAGTGCTGATCGACCGGCTGAAAGCGGCTCCCGAGGTGGGGCTGATTTTGCCCTGGCCCACAGACCCCCGGCTGGCGGCCATCTGCCGACGGCTTGCCCAAGACCCCAGCCTGGAGCTCAGTCTGCAAACCCTGGGGGCGCAGCTGGGTGTCTCGGCTCGCACACTGACGCGGCTGTTTCAGGCACAAACCGGGCTGGGGTTTCGGCTGTGGCGCCAGCGCGCGCGCCTGGTGCATGCCCTGCCCCTGCTAGAGCGCGGCGACTCCATCACCGATGTCGCCCTGGCCTGCGGCTACGACAGCCTCTCCACCTTTATTGCCACATTCAAGACATTTACGGGTTTGACCCCAGGGATATTCGCCGCCCAAAGCGGGCCGGTTCATACCGCACAGACCGAAGTCTCTTAGCCGCCGCACGCGGATTCGCACGCTTGCCCCTTTCCCCACCCACCTGCCCGGCGGGGCCACGATTATCCAGCCACCCCACAGCACCGTTTGCACAATATTCTGTCCACGGGTTTTCCTTCATTGAAGAGACCGAACGATCGTTCTATGTTTACAACAGATCATTCAGCACATGTGGGCGGCAGACACTCCCCTTTCGATCCAGGCACTCAAGCCGTTCTCCGGGGGTCGACAGTGGCCACCTGCAATCCACTCTCCAACAGGACAGGGCCATGGACTTCTCACTGTCTCCGCTTATCCAGGATTTCTGTGCGCGCATCCGCACCTTCGTCAACCAGGAGCTCATCCCGCTAGAGCGCGATCCGGCTACTTTCGACCTTCACGAGAACATCAACGAGGCCTTGCTGGCCACCCTGCGCGCCAAGGCCCGCAGCCAGGGCCTCTGGTGCCTGCAGATGCCCAAAGCACGCGGCGGCCAGGGGCTGGGCATGGCAGACATGGCCGCCTGCTACGAAGAAATGAACCGCAGCCTCTTTGGGCCGGTGGTGTTCAACTCGGCCGCCCCCGACGATGGCAATATGATGATGTTGAACAAGGTGGCCACAGAGGCGCAAAAATCGCGCTGGCTGCAGCCCATCATCGACGGTCAGGTCCGCTCCGCATTTGCCATGACCGAGCCCGCCCCAGGCTGCGGCTCCGATCCGGGCATGATGCTGACGCGGGCCGTGCCCGAGGGCAAGGGCTGGCGCATCCACGGTCACAAACACTTCATCACAGGCGCAGGTGCGGCCGCCCACTTCATTCTCATCGCCCGCACCTCGGACGATCCTCGCCGGGGCCTGAGCGCCTTTCTGTTTCATAAAGACGATCCCGGCTGGGAAATCGTGCGCCGGATTCCCATCATGGGCCCCGAAGAGCACGGTGGACATTGCGAGTTGCGCTTTGATGGCTTGTTCATCCCGGACGAAAACCGGCTGATGGAAGTGGGCGACGGCCTGAAAGCCACACAGATCCGGCTGGGCCCGGCCCGCCTGACACACTGCATGCGCTGGCTGGGTCTGGCACGGCGCTCGCTGGAGATTGCAGGCGATTACGTAGCCCAGCGGCAATCGTTTGGTCAAGCACTGGCCGAGCACGAAGGCGTACAGTGGCTGATGGGCGAGGCCGCCATGCAAGTCAGGGCCGGCCGGCTGTTAACCATGCATGCCGCCTGGTGTCTGGACCAGGGCGACTACGCCCAAGCTGAAGTCTCGATGGCGAAGGTGGCGGTAGCTGATACTCTGCAAAAGGCCGTGGACACCGCCATCCAGTTATGTGGCGCGCACGGGTACTCACGCGATACGCCGCTCGAGTGGATCTACCGCTATGCGCGGCAGGCCCGTCTGGTGGATGGCGCCTCAGAGGTGCACAAAATGGTGCTGACACGCCGCCTGCTCGCACAAGGCCCCAGGTTCTGGGCATGGGGGCCTCCCATGCCCGACACGATCAAAGCCTGACATCCACAACCCACGCCACCTGTTCCAAGCGGCCCCTGAAGGAGACACCGTCATGAGCAACAAATACCAGCAAGGCCTGGACAAGCAGGCCGCCAATTATTCCGCCCTGACGCCCATCAGTTTCCTGAAGCGATCGGCCACGGTTTTCCCAGACAAGATTGCCGTGATCGACGAGGATGTCCGCTTTACCTATGCACAGTTTTATACGCGCAGCCGGCGCATGGCGAGCGCCCTGCAGCAGTTGGGCATTCAGCCCCAGGATACGGTGTCGATGCTGTGCTTCAACACGCACCAACTGCTGGAAGGCCACTTTTTTGTGCCTATGGCGGGTGCGGTTCTGAATGCACTCAATGTGCGCCTGGATGCGGCATCCATCCGCTTTATCCTGCAGCACGGAGAATCCCACGCGCTGATCTACGACCCCGCTCTCGAGGCCGTGGTTCAGGAGGCTGTCCAGGATCTTCCCACCCCACCCATCCTGATCTCCACTGGCCGGGTGGGCACGGCCTCCCCGGGGGTGAACAGCCTGGATTATGAAACTCTGCTGGCCTCGGGCGACCCCCTGTTTGCCTGGCAAAAGCCACAGGACGAATGGGACGCGATTTCGCTTTGCTATACCTCGGGCACAACCGGCAACCCAAAAGGGGTGGTGTACCACCACCGGGGCGCGTATCTGTCGGGGCTGGGCAACGCCATGGCCTTCAACATGACACCCGAGACCGTTTATCTCTGGACACTACCGATGTTTCACTGCAATGGCTGGTGCTACACCTGGGCCATCGTGGCGGTGGGCGGCACCCAGGTGTGTTTGCGCAAGGTGCAATCCGACATCATCCTCAGACACCTGCAAGAAGACCAAGTCACCCACCTGTGCGGGGCACCGGTGGTGCTTAACATGCTGGTCAATGATTTCGCGAAAGACCAGATCGTGCTTGAGCAGTGGGTGCAGTTTGCTGTGGGCGGGGCGGCTCCCCCAGAAGCCGTCATCGCAAAAGGCAAACAAGTGGGGTTTCGCATCACGCACCTGTATGGCCTCACCGAAAGCTATGGCCCGTCAACGGTATGCGTGCCCCAGCCCGCCTGGAGCAACCTGGACACCGACGCCCTGGCAGTGAAGATGTCACGCCAGGGCGTGGGGCTTTATGCCATGGATGACATCAATGTGCTGGATCGCAATACCGGTCAGCCCGTACCGGCCGATGGCCAGACCCTGGGCGAGCTGGTGCACCGTGGCAACACCCTGATGAAGGGCTACCTGAAAAACCCGCAAAGCACGCAAGAAGCGTTTCAGGACAACTGGTTTCACACAGGCGATCTGGCCGTCATGCACCCGGATCATTACGTCGAGGTAAAAGATCGCGCCAAGGACATCATTATCTCGGGGGGCGAAAACATCTCCAGCAAAGAGGTGGAAGACGTGCTCTACCGCCATCCGCAGGTGCTTGAGGCCGCCGTGATTGCCAGCCCCGATGCCCATTGGGGCGAAGTGCCCTGCGCTTTTGTCACGCTAAAAGACACAGCCGTCCTTGACGAAACAGATATCATCGCGTTTTGCCGCCAGCATATGCCGGGTTACAAGATCCCCAAGCAGGTGGTGTTTGGCCCGCTGCCCAAAACATCCACCGGTAAAATCCGCAAAAACGTGCTGCGTGCACAGGTGCGGCAGGATCTCCCCCCCGACAAAACAGACCCCTCATCATGACGCACGCCGCCGACGACACCCCTCTGGATTTCGAGTCGTTCAAGAAAGAACTCAACTTCTCCAAAGAAGACATCTACCGCGAGCTCTATCAGCAAAACGGCCACCACATCCGCATCAAAAAAGAGGCCGTGGCCATCCGGGGGCTGCGCACCATCATCGAATCCACGCTTACCCTGGCCACCTCCAGCGGGTTTCATGCAATGTCGCTACGCGATCTGTGCGCACACTCGGGCTTCAGCATCGGCGGCATCTACGCTTACATCAAAAACAAAGAAGATCTCCTGCACCTGATCCAGAGCTACGGCTTTTTGCTTACCCGCAAAACCCTGGACACCCGCACACGAAACCTGCCCCCAGGCCCTGTCAAACTCAATACCGCCATCCGGGTGCACCTGTTTCTCAGCGAACTCATGCCCACCTGGTTCAGCTTCTCGTTTATGGAGGCGCGCAATTTGCCCGACCTCGAAAAGCAGCGCACCGTGCGCCTGTCCGGCCAGATCGAAGACCTTTTCATGGATATCCTCCAGGAAGGCATGGCGCAAAAGCTGTTCAGACAAGCGGACGCCCGGCTGCTGGCCGCACTGACCAAAGCCATGATGCAAGACTGGTACCTGCGCCACAGCCGCTACCGGCGCCAGGGCATCGATGTCGGCACTTACGCGCAGCAGGTCTACGACATGCTGCGGGATTATCTGGATCCCGCATCTGGTGAAATCCACTAGGGATAATTTTTGACTTTAGCGAACAATTGTTTTATGTTTTACCAAAATAACTAGAGGCCGCCTGGCAACAAGGCTCCTGCACATCGGCCCGGATTCAAGAAGCACACGCTCACCCCAAGCTGCCCCAAGAGCAGATCCGATTTTGATTTCACATCCGCCCCATCCACGGCAGACGTGTCGACAGAGGAGACTTTCATGAGCAGGCATTCACTTACCACCTTACTGGCTGCGATTTCTACCGCATCGATGTTGGCCAGTTCCCCCGCACAAGCCGAAGACCCCATCCGTATCGGCGGCATTTATCTGCTGTCCGGCAGTGCGGCCACATACGGCGAATTCGCCAAGCAAGGCGCCACCCTGGCCATCAACGAAGTCAACGCCAAGGGCGGTGTGCTGGGACGCAAACTCGAGCTTCAACTGGAAGACGGCCAGGGCAAGGCGGCCACAGCCATCCAGCTGGCCCGAAAAATGGTCTACCAGGATAAGGTCGACATCCTCATGGGGATCGACAGCTCGGGTGTAGCCCAAGGCCTTGTGCCGGTACTGCCTGATCTGGGCAAACCGCTGATGATCACCCACGCAGCCACGCCGGCGGTTACCGGCAAGCAGTGCAACAAATACGCGTTTCGCATCAGCGTCAATGTCACGCAGATGATGAGCGGCGGCGCACAGATCGCTGCCAAAAGCGGGGCCACCAAATGGACCACCATCGGGCCCGACTACGCCTTTGGGCACGAATCCTGGGAATACTTCAGCAACTACCTGAAGGCTGCCAAGCCTGATGTCGTGCTGATGAACGACCATCTGGCCTTCCCCCGCTTCGGGGCCGAAGACTACACCCCCTTTATCGACAGCGTGATGCAAAGCAAGCCCGACGGCGTGCTGATTTCGCTCTGGGGCGGTGATCTGGTCAACTTTGTACGTCAGGCCAACGAAAAAGGCTTTTTCAAGCAAGGCTACAAGGTGTTCATGAACGTTGGCGCCGCCACCGAGGTGCTCACGGCGCTGGGCGACCAAATGCCCGAAGGCGTCTGGCTGGGCACCCGCTATTGGTATGGTTCCTGGGATACACCCATGAACAAGCACTTTGTGAAGACGTACAAAGAAACCTACAAGTTGCCTCCCAGCTATAACGCCGAGGGCGCCTACACAGCCATCTACGCCTTCAAGGCAGCCTTCGAGAAAGCAGGCTCTACAGACCCCGATAAAGTGATCGACGCACTGGCCGGCCTTACCTTCCAGGCCCCCACCGGAGACCTCACTTTCCGCAAGGGCGACCACCAGGCCCTCATCGGACCCACCTGGGGCCTGACGGGACCCATGAACACGGAGGACAAGATCCGCTCGCTGACGCAGGTGCAAAACTTTGACGGCGTCAAAGTCACGCCGCCTGTAGACCCTGCCTGCAAGATGTGACATGTCCAGTCTGGCCCTTGCACTGCTCAATAGTCTCGATATCGGCCTGCTGCTGTTCATCATTGCAGTCGGGCTGAATATCGTCTTTGGTGTGCTCAATATCATCAATTTTGCACACGGGGCGCTTTATATGCTGGGGGCCTATCTGGCGGTCACCAGCGTGGCCAGCCTGGGTTTGCCCTTTTGGCTTACCCTGCTGCTGGCACCGCTGGTGGTGGCCGTGCTGGCTGCGGTGGTTGATCGCCTGATGCTGCGCTTCATTTATCAGCGTGAAGTCACCGACAGCCTGCTGCTTACCTTTGCCCTGCTGCTGATTCTCAACGAATCCGTACGCCTCATCTGGGGGCCGGGCATCCATATCATCGACCCCCCCTCCCTGCTGCAGGGATCCTTCGAGTTCGGCGCCGGGCTCAGCTACCCGCGCTACAGCGCCTTTGTGCTGGTGGTGGGGCTGCTCACACTGGCGGGCCTGTGGCTGCTGTTCAATCGCACCCGCATCGGCAAGATCATGCGGGCTGCTGCGCTTGATCGCGAAATGGCACAGGTGTTGTGCATCAACACTCGGCTAGTCATCACGGGCGTGTTTTGCTTTGGCGCGTGGCTGGCCGCCTTTGGCGGCGTCATCGCCGCACCCATGCGCGCCATCGATCCCGGCATGGGCGACAAAATCATCATCGAAAGCTTCATTGTGGTGGTCATTGGCGGCCTGGGCAGCTTCCCCGGCGCGCTGGTGGGCGCCATCATTCTGGGCTTAATCCACGGCTTTGGTGGGCGTTACCTGCCAGAGGTCAATCTTGTGCTGCCCTTTATCGGCATGGCGCTGGTATTGCTCGTCAAACCGCGAGGGCTCATGGGTACAAGGAACTCCGCATGAACACCGCGTATGGTCGTATGGGGCTGCTTGTCTTGCTGGCGCTGCTGATCGCACTGCCCTGGCTGACGCCTTTTTTCTATATTTTCATCGCCACCCAGATCCTCATCCTGGGTCTGTTTGCCGCCAGTTTCAATCTGGTGTTTGGCTACACGGGTATGCTCAGTTTCGGGCACGCGGCGTTTTACGGTGTCGGGGCCTATGCCACGGCACTGCTGTTGCAGCATCTCCAATGGCCCCTGCTGGCCTGCCTGCTGGCAGCCATGGCCGCGGGGATGATCCTGGCCCTGATCATCGGCTTTTTTTGCGTGCGCCTCGACGAGGTGTACTTTGCCATGCTTACCCTGGCCTTTGGCATGATGGTGTTTGGCGTCATCCACCAATGGCGCTCGGTCACCAACGGCAGCGACGGGCTCTCGGGATTCTCCGTGGGATCTTTGGGGTTGGGCATCCATGTGCAGCTGGGTAATCCCACCGTGTATTACCACGTGGTGCTGGCCATTGTGGTGGTGGCGGGCTTGGTGCTGCATCGTATTTGCCAGTCTTCTTTCGGGATGGTGTTGCGTGCCATCCGCCAAAATCCCGAGCGCGTGGCGTTTTGCGGCCTGGATGTGCGCCGTTACCGGCTGGCCGCCTTTACCATCGCGGGCGCCTTTGCCGGCCTGGCCGGCGGCCTGGTGGCCCCATTCTTGCGCATCGCCAGCCCCGAGCTGGCCCACTGGACCACCTCGGCCCAACCCGTGCTCATGACCATCCTGGGTGGCAGCAGTTATTTCCTGGGGCCCTTTCTGGGTGCCGGCATCTTTGTGCTGCTGGAAACCTGGATCAGCAGCCTCACCCAGGCCTGGATGCTGGTGCTGGGCATCATTCTGGCCCTGATGGTGATGTTCTTTCGCGATGGTGCGCTGGGCACGGTGCTTAACACCTTACGCACCAAGCGGCGGCAGGATTAAGCCATGGCCGCATCATCTCCCATCCTCAGCATCAAGGGCCTGACCAAACACTTTGGCGGCGTACAAGCAGTTACCGACATCAGCCTGGATGTACAGGCGGGGGAAACCCTGGCCATCATCGGGCCAAATGGCGCAGGAAAAACCACTTTTTACAACCTGTTGTCCGGACGCCTGAACCCCAGCAGCGGCAGCGTCCGCTTCAAGGGCAAGGAAATCAGCGGCCTTGCCCCGCATGTGGTCAGCCGCATGGGGATCTCCCGCTCTTTTCAGATCAATAATATTTTCCCCGAAATGAGCGTGCGTGAGAACGTCGAGGTAGCCATCACGGTGCAACAGGGCGATAGCCGCCGCTGGCTTAACCGCGCATCAGACAACCAGCAGGTGCACCAGCAAGCCACACAGTTGCTCCAAGACCTTGGCCTCACTCACCTGGCCGAGCAAATTGCCGGCACCATCAGCTACGGCGACAAACGCCTGGTAGAAATCGCTATGGTTCTGGCCATCCGGCCAGAGCTTGTTCTACTGGACGAACCCACCGCCGGGATGACCCCCGATGAAACCGGGCGCGTGGTTGAGCTTGTACGAGGGCTTGCCCGAACGGGCAAATATACCTTTCTGATTACCGAACACGATATGCGGGTGGTATTCGACCTTGCCGACCGCATCCTGGTGATGCATCGCGGCAGCCGCCTGATGCTCGACAGCCCCGAGCGGGTGCGCGCCAACCCCGAAGTGCGGCGCGCCTACCTGGGCGAGGAAGACCCCGTGACGGAGCAAACCTGATGCTGGCGGTGCAGGACATCCATACTTTCTACGGCGAAAGCCACGCCCTCCAGGGGGTGTCATTTGAGCTCAAGGCAGGCGAAACCGTGTGCCTCCTGGGACGCAACGGTGCGGGCAAGACCACCACCCTGCGCAGCATCATGGGGCTTACCCCACCGCGTCAGGGCGCCATCCATTTTGAGGGCAAAAATATTGCGGGGTTACCGGCCTGGCGCATTGCCCGCATGGGCATCAGCCTGGTACCCGAAGACCGCCGCATCCTGCCCACCCTGACGGTGCGCGAAAACCTGGAAATCGGCGAATACCACCGGCCGGGAAGCACGCACACCTGGACAGTCGAGCGCATCTTCGACCAATACCCCATGCTGGCAGAGCTTGCCAACCGCGATGGCGGGAAACTATCGGGCGGGCAACAGCAGATGCTGGCAGTGGCGCGGTCTCTGATGAGTCAGCCGCAACTGCTGTTGCTGGACGAGCCCAACGAAGGCCTGGCGCCAGTTATCGTGCAGCAAATCGGGCAGCTGATCGACGAGCTCTCGGCCACCACCACCATCCTGTTTACCGACCAAAGCGTGCATTTTGCGCTAAAGCACGCCAAACACGCTTATATCCTGGAGAAGGGCCGCATCGTGCATGGTTCTACCAGCCAGGCGCTTTTGCAAGACACCGAGACGCAACACCGCTATCTGTCGGTGTAAGTCTGCCAAACAGCGGTACCCGGATCTGCTTCAGGCAGCGTGTGGCGTCTCGGACACCGCCCGCAGGTTGGTTATCACTTCACTTTTATTGGGGTCTTCGGCAGCAGCGCTTTCGCTGTTGGCTGCGTGCAGGCCAATCACCGTCCAGCCTGCCTCGGGCTGCAGATCCTGATCCAGCGTAAAAGGAATCGCATACCCCTTGGGGTTTAGCGCAAATAGCGGGATCACCTGCCGGTTGCGATCTTGCCTTTTATATTGCTGAAAAGTGAAGTTCTCGGATAGGCGGGTAGCCTTGATTTGTGCGCCTGCCATCAACAAAGCAGACAATTTCCAGTAACCCACGCCGGGCGCAAACAAGGTGCGGCCGCGATATTCGGGATCCACCGCATGTCTTTGCGAGGGATCATCATCCTGAGACAAGGGCAGGCTAAAAACCTTTTGCTTGCCAAACTCGTCGCGGCCTCGCACCATGATCAGCTGATTGACGTGGTCGCGTGTGCCCAGCGCCAGCAGGCGCCCCAGGCCGTTGGTGTCCAGATTGTGCTGGGCGTGTTCTGACAAGGGGCTGCCATGGTAGGTGGGCAAGCCCAGCATGCGCGCTTTCGACAAACTGTACCAATCACTGTCGCACAGACGCACAGGGATGTTTTGCTCGTGCAGGGCCCGGCCAATGGCGCGCGCCACCGGGTTGGCCCCCGAAATCAAAAAGCCCACCCGATCAGGCTCGGCAGCTTTCAGCAGGCGCGCCATGGGCCGGGCCGTAAGGCTTTGCCAGATGACGGTGCCAATAATCACCAGGAAGGTCATGGGCAGGAGGCGCTCCGAAAACGGCACATCCAGAGACTCCAGCCGCAGCGCAAACAAAGCCGACACCGCGGCGGCCACAATCCCGCGCGGGGCAATCCAGGCCAACAGGCCACGCTCGCGCCAATTCAGTTTTGAGCCCCAGGTGGCATACAGCACCTTAAGGGGGCGGCCAATGCCCAACATACACACCAGCACGGCCAGTGCCGGCCATCCCAGGCTGAAAATCTGGCCGGGGGCCACACGGGCAGCCAGCAAAATAAACAGGGCAGACAGCAGAATCTGGCTAAGGGTTTCTTTAAATTCAAGAATATCGTGCACGGGCACCCCCGGACGATTGGCCAGCCAGATCCCCATGATGGTGACGGCCAGCAGCCCGGACTCGTGCTGCACGGCGTTGGATAGCGAAAATGCCGCAAACACCGAGGCCAGCACCGAGAGATTGAGCAGCGAATCCGGAATCCAGCCGCGACGCAGCAGCAGGGCCAACAACCAGCCTGCACCAATGCCGATGCAAAGACCCGTGACCACGGTGCCCCCCAAAGACAGCAGGGCGTAGCCCCACTCCAGGCCCGTACGCAAGGCCACCATCAGATCGTAGGACAGCACGGCCAGAATGGCGCCAATGGGATCGATAAGGATGCCCTCCCAGCGCAGGGCATGGGCCACCGGCGCCACCGGCTTGACCGTTTTAAGCAGCGGCGCAATCACCGTCGGGCCTGTGACGCAGGTGATGGCACCAAACAAAATCGCCAGATCCCAGGGGAAATCAAGCAGCCAATGCACTGCACCGGCCGCCACCGCCCAGGTAATCAGCACCCCGCCCCCCACCAGGCGGCGCACCACCTGCTTAAGATCCCGGGTTTGATGAAACTCGAGCGTCAGGCTGCCTTCAAACAGAATCACGGCCACAGCCAGCGAAACCACCGGAAATAACAACGGGCCAAAGAGTTCATCGGGATTGAGCCAGCCGGCCATGGGGCCCACCGCAATACCGGCAAGCAACAAAAATAAAATGGCCGGTACGCGCAGTTTCCAGGCCAGCCATTGGGCAGCCATCGCAATTACGCCGATACTGGCCAGGAGGAGTTCTGAACTGATCGTCATGTGTGTTTCCCTTGACGGACGGATTGCCACCAGGCCCGCAACCAGGCCCGCAGGCCTTGCGAACGCACCTGGCGCCAACTTTTTAACAGCCCCCAGGACAAGTGGGTTTTTTCCTGGCCGACTGGAATATCAGGACGTACCCGCATCCAGGACGACTTGGCGTACCCAAGCCGCTGGTCAGGGTAAACGCTACGATGGCCAATGATCAAATAAGCTGCAATGGCAGCTCCCGAGACATACACCGTGCCCACCACGCCACCAAAGAGTTCGACCCCCATCAGGATGGCCGCCAGCGGTGTATTGGAGGCTGCCGCCACCACCGACACCAGGCCAACGGCCGCCCCCAGGGTGGGGCTGATGCCAAACAGGTGGGCAAAGGCGTTGCCGGCCACAGCCCCGATAACAAACTGCGGCGTGACGATACCACCATAAAAGCCCGAGCCCAAGGTAACGGCCACAAGCAGCGATTTCCAGAGAAAACCCAGATAGGGCATAGCCTCGCCTTGCAGGGCCTGATCCATCAGGGGCAGGCTTAAACCGAGGTAATCAGTGGGGATGACGGTGACCAGCGCCGCCAACACCAGGCCACCCATCAACGGCATCAGCGGCGGCCAGATCTGATAGCGCGCCTGTATCCGGTGGCAGGCGTTGCGCACGGCATAGATGAGATCCACAAAGATACGGGCCACTACGCCACACAGCATGCCGATAAGCACCGTGCGCAAGAAGATCGACTCGGAAAACGCCGGCAGGACAGGGACTTCGTAATACTGGTAGACAATGCCCAGGCCTTTGCTGACCTGAAACGAAGTGATGCCGGCAATCAGTGCAGGAAACAAAAAATCATGGCGGATACGGCCGATGATGAGCATTTCCACCCCATACAGCGCACCAGCGATCGGTGTACCAAAGACGCTGGCAAAGCCTGCGCTGACGCCACAGGCCACAATCCGCTGGCGCAACTCGCGGTTAAGCCGAAACACCTGCCCCACCGCAGCCGCCAACGACGCACCCAAATGAGAACAGGGGCCTTCTTTGCCAGCAGAGCCACCACTGGCCAGCGTGATAATGGCCGCAACGGGTTTGAGCAGCAAGGTGCGCCAGGGCATACGGCCGCCTTGTTCGTGCACCGCGGCAAAGATGGAATCCTTAAGGCCCGGCGTGCCCAGCGCACGATAGCCGTAGACCATCAACAGCCCGTTGATCAGGCCGGCGGCCGGCAGCATCAGCCAGTAAGCCCAGTGCGGTACATGCAGGGTGCTGTCGGTGGAGAGAAACAAGGCGTGCAAAAACAGGCTGACCCCGGTGCCCACGATAAGACCCACCAGCGACGCGAGAATCAGCCACTGCAATGCAGTGGCCAGCATCACGGCGGGTTCAAGCAAATTGATGCGCGGCAGGGAGGGTGGTTTCATGATGACTGTGGGCAATGCGCCTGTACGCAGGTTGACAGTGTACCTGCGCACGCGCGCGGCCCCTAGGGTGATTCCTCAGTTTCATGCGGTTTTTGGCCTGTTATCATTGTCGATCTGACTTTGCCCGCAACATATAAGGAAAGCACATGAAACTCACTCAATGGCTGGCTACTGCAGCCATGGCCGTCGCCGCTGTCGCAGCGCTCCCTGCCCATGCTGATACCAAGTTCATCAATATTCTCACAGGTGGCCAAAGCGGCGTCTATTACCCCATGGGTGTGGCACTGTCACAAATCTATAACAAACACATCCCCGACGCCAAATCCACAGCCCAGGTTACCAAGGCCTCTGCCGAAAACATGAACCTGATCCAGGCCGGGCGTGGCGAGCTTGCCTTTGCGCTGGCCGACACCGTCTCTGATGCCTACAAAGGCAACACCGAAGCCGGCTTCAAGGCACCGCTCACAAAACTGCGCGGCATGACAGCCACCTACAACAACTATATCCAGATCGTCGCTAACGCCGAGTCTGGCATCAAAACCCTGGCTGATCTCAAAGGCAAGCGCATCTCCGTGGGTGCTGCGCGTTCGGGCACCGAGCTCAACGCCCGTGCCGTACTCAAGGCCGCCGGCCTCAGCTACGACGACTTCGACAAGGTCGAATACCTGCCGTTTGGCGAATCCGTCGAACTCATGAAAAACCGTCAGCTGGATGTCACCCTGCAATCCGCAGGCCTGGGCGTGTCTTCCATCCGCGACCTGGCCACTTCGGTCAAGATCGTCGTAGTGCCCATCCCTGCCGATGTCGTCGCCAAAATCAACAACCCCGCCTATCAACCGGCGGTCATCCCTGCCGACACCTATGATGGCATGGCCGGCGACGTCGCCACGGTGGCTGTCCCCAACTTCCTCATCACGTCCAAAGACGTCCCCGACGACCTCGTCTACCAGATGACCAAAGTCTTCTACGAGCAACTCGATACCCTCAAATCCACGCACAACTCGGCCAAATCCATCGAACTCGCCAATGCCCTCAAAGGCATGCCTGTTCCGGTGCACCCCGGCGCCGAGCGCTATTACAAAGAAGTCGGCCTGATCAAATAAGATCAGCTCACTACGCCACACGCAGTGCCCAAGCCCCCTCCGGTGTTTCCCCCGAGGGGGCTTATTTAGCCTGAAATCTGTTTTTGTTTACCGCGACGGCGCCCCGCAAGCCCCCCCTCCCGGCCCGTCCTTTTATCCCCTGGAACACACCATGAGTTCTGCTCACGAGTACGTCGATAAACCGATGCCGCGCGGCGTTTTCTGGATTGCCGTTATTTTCTCCTGCTTCCAGATCTGGACAGCCGCCTACAGCCCGCTTTCCAGCCAGGTCATCCGTGCCATACACGTGGGCTTTGTGCTGTTGATGGTGTTTACGCTGTATGCACGCAGCGGGCGCCTGGGCCAAACCATTGGCTGGACACTGGGCACCGTCGGCTTTGTCATCAGTCTCTATCACTGGGTGTACGAGTCCGACCTCACTGCTCGCGCAGGCCAAATGACAGACGCCGACATGGTGGTGGGGATCATCACCATCATTCTGGTGTTTGAGGCCACCCGACGCATGATGGGCTGGGCGCTGCCCATCATCTGCGGCCTGTTTCTGGCTTACGGGCTGTTTGGTCAGTACATCCCGGGGCCTTTCATGCATCGCGGCTACGGGATCGACCAAATCGTCAGCACCATGAGCTTCGGCGTCGAAGGCATTTACGGTACGCCCACCTACGTGTCGTCCACGTACATCTATCTGTTTATTTTGTTCGGGGCCTTCCTTGAGCAAGCCGGCATGATCCAGCTGTTCAGCGACTTCTCCATGGGGATGGTGGGCCATACCCGTGGCGGGCCCGCCAAAGTGTCGGTGGTCAGCTCGGGCCTGATGGGCACCATCAATGGCTCGGGTGTGGCTAACGTGGTTACCACCGGGCAGTTCACCATCCCATTGATGAAACGCTTTGGATATTCGTCCGCATTTGCAGGCGGCGTCGAGGCCACATCCAGCATGGGCGGGCAGATCATGCCGCCGGTGATGGGCGCCGTGGCCTTCATCATGGCTGAAACCCTCAACATTCCCTATGTGGATGTGATCAAGGCGGCCATCATCCCGGCTATTCTGTATTTCACCACCGCGTTTCTAACCGTGCACCTTGAGGCCGGCCGGCGCGGCCTGCACGGCCTGGCCAAAGAAGACTGCCCAAACCCCTGGACCGCCGTCCGAAAAAGCTGGTATCTGCTACTGCCCCTGATCGGCCTGGTGGCACTGCTGTTCTCGGGTTATACACCGCTGTTTTCAGGCACCATTGGCTTGGGCCTTACAGTCATCCTGATTTTCGGCGCCGCCGTCATCCAGGGCGCACGGCCCATGATGCTGCGCTATCTGTTCTGGTTGCTGCTAGGCATTGCCTGCGCGGGGTTTGTCCGGTTTGGCGTCACCGATTTCTTCGCCGTCATCGCCGTGCTGGCGGCAATCTTGCTGTTTCGCCGCCATGGCCACCAAACGCTTAAGCTAGCCATCAACTCGCTGGCCGAAGGCGCGCGTAACGCTTTGTCGGTAGCCGCAGCCTGCGCACTGGTAGGCGTCATCATCGGCATCATCAACCTCACGGGTGTGGCGGCCGAATTCGGTGGCCAGGTAATTGCGATCGGCGAAAACAATCTGTTCCTGGCGCTGTTTCTCACCATGATCACCTGCCTGGTGCTGGGCATGGGCATCCCCACCATCCCCAACTACATCATCACCAGCTCGCTGGCTGCACCCATTTTGCTCAAGCTGGGTGTGCCACTCATTATTTCGCACATGTTTGTGTTTTATTTTGGCATCATGGCCGATCTCACTCCTCCAGTGGCGCTGGCCGCCTTTGCGGCGGCCCCCATCGCCCGCGAAAACGGCCTCAAGATCAGTATCCAGGCCTTGCGCGTGGCGGTGGCGGGCTTTGTGGTGCCTTACATGGCGGTGTACTCCCCCGCACTGATGCTGCAAGGCTTTGACAGCTGGAGTATCAGCGCGGTACTGGCAGTCGTCTACATCGTCTTCAAGGCACTGGTGGCCATCACGCTGTGGGGTGCAGGCATGACGGGCTTTCTCATCACCCGCATCAATGCCTTCGAGCGCATCTATGTGGTGCTGGCAGCGGCCTTGCTGGTGGCGGCCATCCCCATGACAGACGATATCGGCTTTGCAGCCACTGCCCTGTTCCTGGTCTGGCATGTACTTCGATCACGCCGCCAGGCTGCGGCACAGGCGGCATGATGCTGGGTGCATTGGGCGTTTGCTTCACACTGGCGGCAACTCCGCAGTTGCCGCCACGCTTTGTGCCCGTCCAGGCGTTTACGCTGGCCTGGACGCACTCCATCGAGAAAATCCGTTGGGAAGAAGACTACCGCGTGCAAACCGATGCCCAAGGCCAGCCAGTGCTGGTGGCGGGCAAGGCACGTGTGCTGGGCTCGGGGGCGGGGATGGATCCTCCCCCAGATGCCGTACACCACGCCGACGGATGGTACGAGTATCAACCGCACACCAAACCACTCCAGATCCTGCGCCTCACCCGCTCGCCTTATACGGCGGATTACGACTGGTGCGTCAAAGGACACTGCCAACCCTTGCGCGGCGTGATGCCTACTGATGGTGATGTCACGCTACTCAGACCCTGCCGCCAACCGTAAGGCACTCTGCCAGCGGCTGGCTACAGTAAAACTCTGTATCATCTTCTTTTTGCCGCCCATTCCAGTGCCATGGCTTCAGACGCAGATTCTCCGCTCGTGCGCTTGCCGCTGTTTCAGCAGTGGCAGGCCGAGGCAGTGCGTCTGCGTGAAACCCAATGGGGCCCGCTGGACGATCGCGCAGCCAACCAGGCCGCCGTGCGCGAGACACAGGGCCTGGCGCCCCGCATTCTGGCCCGGGCAGCCATACTTGCCCGGCATGGCACCCTGCAAAGCAGCCTGCAGCAATGGGCGCTTGCTGCCCGCCTAAGCCTTATCTGCCTGGCAATCCTGGGCGTGGTGCTGGGCGTGGGCGCCGCCACGGCCGCCCTGAATCCCGCGCGCGGATCCGTCAATCTGGCGATGGCACTGGTGGGCCTGCTGGGCCTGCATGCGCTTACCTTCATTATCTGGCTCATCGGCTGCCTGCCCGGCATACAGGCGGGCACATTGCTTTCACAGCTTTGGTGGTGGTCAAGCAAAAAGCTGGCGCGCGGGCCCGACCACGTCCTGGCGGCACAGTCCTTTGTGTCGCTGCTGGGGCGTGCCCAGGCCTGGAAACCCGCCGTGGGCCTGCTCAGCCACGGCATGTGGACACTCGCCTACAGCTGTGCCATCCCCACCTTAATCGTATTGCTCAGCACCCGCAGTTATACGTTTCACTGGGAAACCACGCTGCTCTCACCTGAAGCATTTGTCACCCTCAGCCAGACGCTGGGCAGCCTGCCGCACGCCCTGGGGTTTCCCGTGCCCGACAGTATTTCAGTGGCCCAAAGCATGGGAGGCCCCGCAGCGCCTGCCACGGTGCAGGCCGACTGGTCTTTATGGCTGATCGGCAATCTGTTGTGCTGGGGTTGGCTGCCACGGGTGCTAGGGCTGCTGGTGTGTGCCTTTTGGTTCAAGCGCCGGCTCCGTCGCATCCACATCAACCCCGCCCTGCCCGGCTGGCTCGAGCTGCGCGAGCGCCTGCAACCCACGCACCAGTCCTTGGGCATCGACCGCCCGGACTCACCCGCCGATACCCGGGCGGCACACCACCCGCATACAACTGGCAGCATGTGGCAGCCCGCCGTGCTTGCCCTAGAGCTTGGCCCCGATGTGGCCTGGCCCCCGGAGGGCCTGCCCAGCCACATCGAAAACCTGGGACGCTGTGACAGCCGCGAAGACCGCCAGCGCCTGCGTGAAACCCTGGACGCCCGACCCCTGCTGCTGGTGTGCGATGCGCGTCGAACCCCCGACCGCGGCAGCGCCACCTGGCTTGACGAGCTGCACCAGCGCTGCCCGCAGATGCACGTGTGGTGCCTGCCCGGGCCAGCACCCCGCCAACAGGCCTGGGAAGCCCTGTTTTCACGCTACGATCTGCCTCAGGCCAGGCACCTGGATGCCTGGCTGGGCACTCTCGGACCTTCACCATCATGACGTCACCTGCCGCCCCCATTGATCTTGCTGTCGTTGGCCATACCAATACGGGCAAGACTTCATTGCTGCGCACGTTGCTGCGCGACGAGTACTTTGGCGAAGTGGCCGATCAGCCGGGCACCACCCGCCACGTAGAAAGCGCACAGCTGCTGAATTCCAGTGGCGCACCCATGCTGGTGCTGCGCGACACGCCTGGGCTTGAAGACGCCATGGGCGTGCTGGACTACCTTGAGCAGCTGATCGCACCCACCGAGCGGCCCGATGGCCCGGATCGCATCCAGCGCCTGCTGGACAGCCCTGAGGCTGCCGGGCGCTTCGAGCAGGAATGCCGCGTGCTGGTTACCGTGCTGGAAACCGACGCAGCGCTGTATGTCATCGATGCCCGCGACCCTGTCTTGCCCAAGCACAAAGACGAACTCACCCTGCTGGCGGCATGTGGTAGGCCGATCTTGCCGGTGCTCAACTTCACTCGCAGCCCCCAGGCGCATATCGCCGACTGGCGCGAGGCACTGGCACGGCTGGGTTTGCATGCCACCGTCGACTTCGACACCGTTGCACCGTCGCTGGATGGCGAAAGCCAGCTGCTCGACCGCCTGGCCCTGATGCTTGATGCACACATCCCCACGCTGCAGGCCTTGCGCCACGACCTGGGCGAGCAACGCCTCAAGCGCCTGCAGGATGCCACCCGCCTGGTGGCCGAACTGCTGATGGATGCCGCTGCCCTGCGCCTGCCCTGCACCCAGGATGGCACGCATATGGCCACCGTAACGCTGGTGTTGCGCAAGCGCACCCGCGAGCGCGAACAGCGCTGCGTACAGGCACTGCTCAAGCGCTATCGCTTCAGTAAATCCACATTTCCGCACCATCCGCTGCCCCTGGAGGGTGAACGCTGGGGCATGGATCTGTTCAACCCCCAAACTTTGCGCAACTTTGGCGTGCAGGTGGGCAAGGGGATGGCCACTGGCGCCATGGCTGGCGCCACGCTGGATATGCTGACCGGTGGGCTGAGCCTGGGGGCTGCAGCCTTGCTGGGCGCAGCCATCGGGGGTGCCTGGCAAGGGGCCAATCAGTGGGGCAAACGGGTGGTAGGCCGGCTGGCCGGCAATCTGGAAATGACCGTAGATGATCCAGTCTTGCACTTGCTGGGCTTGCGCCAGCTGGCGCTGGTGCGTGCACTGGAGTGCCGGGGTCATGCCGCCATGCGGCCAATCGACGCCAAACTGCTGGACTGGACGCCTGCGCCGGTACACCCGGAGCCCATCGAGGGTGCGGACGCCGGCCCGTCCAATGACGACCAGGTTGCGCAAGACGCACCAAGCCCTGACACTGCGCCTGAGGAAGCAGCGCGCCGTCTGCCGGCAGACGTCCAGGCTATCCTCAAAGAGGCGCGCAGCCATCCGGAGTGGTCGGGAATCGGCGACGAACCAAGCACCGACATGCGGCGCGACCAACTGATCGGGCAGATGGCACAGGCCTTGTTTCTGGCGCTTTAAAGCACTCTGGCGGCCGGCAGGCTACCAGCCACCTGAAGCGCCACCACCACCGCCACGGCCACCGCCGCCTCCGCCACCAGAGCCACCGCCCCCACCAAAACCACCGCCGCCGCCAAAGCCACCACCACCAAAGCCATCATCACCGCCGCGGCCCCGCGAGCGCCGGGCATTGGCCAGGCGCGAGGTAATCCCCAGCGCACGGGCGACACCGCCCACCAGCACACCGGCCACTGCACCCAACACGGCCCACAGCCAGCTGCCGGTGAGCATAAACACAAACCCGCCAGCCAGCACAGCGCCAAGCCACACGGGCATGACCAGCAGGAAAACCAGCAAAGGCACTGCCATGGCGAGATCCATATCACCCTCGTCATCCTGCACCGTGGGCGCGGGCGGCGGCAGGGCCTCGCCTGCGATCAAGGCTTGCAGGGCACTGACCCCCGCCTGCAGGCCCCCAAAGACCTGGCCCTGGGCAAAACGCGGCGTGATCTGTTCGCGGATGATGCGCCCGGCTGCTGCATCGGTGATGGCGCCTTCAAGGCCATAGCCGACATCGATACGCACGGTACGATCTTGCAGCGCCACCAACAGCAGGACACCGTCGTCCACCCCCTTGCGGCCGATTTCCCATTGGTCGAACACCCGCCGGGCGTATTGTTCGATGGTGTCATCACCGGTAGTAGGCACCAGCAGCACATACAGCTGCGAGCCACCGGTAGCCTGGATCTTCTGCAGCTGCGCGATCAGGGCCTGCCGCTGACTGGCATCCAGGGTGTTGGTGAGGTCCATCAGCGAGGCTGTCCAGGCAGGCACCGGGATGGTCTCGGCCTGCGCCGGCGCCAACAGCACCACCAGCCCCAGCATCAGGCCTGCCAGGGTATTGGCCAGCCAACGCCAGGTATGCCAGACAGGCAGTCTCATTTGCCGGCCCCTGCAGGCACGTCAAATTTCACTTCGGGGTCTTGCATCACACGATCGGCCTTGTCCAGCCCATATTGGGCCTTGGGCTGATAACCAAACACTTTGGCGGTGATCAGGGTGGGAAACTGGCGGATGGTGAGGTTGTACGACTGCACCGCGCCCACATAGCGCTCGCGCGCCACGGTGATGCGGTTTTCTGTGCCTTCCAGTTGTGTCATGAGATCACGAAACAGACCGTCACTTTTAAGATCGGGGTAGTTTTCGGACACGGCCAGCAGGCGCGACAAACTGGATCCCAGCGCACCTTGGGCCTGCTCGAAACGTGCCACCAGTGCGGGGTTGTCGAGATCATCGGCGGTGATACGGATTTGCCCGACCTTCGCCCGTGCTTCGGTAACCTGCTGCAGCACCGTGCGCTCGTTGACCATGTACGCATTGACAGAGGACACCAGCTTGGGCACCAGATCGGCGCGTCTTTCGTACTGGTTAAGCACCTGTGACCACGCTGCCTTGACTTGCTCGTCCTGGCGCTGGATTTCGTTGTAGCCGCAGCCAGACAGCAGCAGCGCCAGAGCTGCCATGGCAGCCAGTTTTAGGGTTCTTTGAAACATGCCAACCTCGTCGGGGCAACCGGGAACCTGTATTGTAGGGAAGCCAAGTTCGCAGCAACACCCCTGCGGCGCATACACCACACACAAATCAGGGCTTCCCCAAAACAGGCAACAGGCTATAATCCAGCCTTTCGTGCAACTTGCCAATCGTTGCACAGCCTTCCCCGGCACCGGTGTTGCCCGCCTGTCACCAGACACGGCACTACATGGCACCCCATCTTGCCGGCGGCATTTTCCAGTTTTTTTATTCGTCCGCCTGGATTGGTATCTCTCGACTCGAGCGATAGGCTGTCGCTGGAGTCTTACCCTTGGATACTTCGATCACCTTTGCCTCGCTGGGCTTGGCAGAACCCTTGTTGCGTGCTGTGCTGGATGCCGGCTACACGCACCCCACCCCCATTCAGGCACAGGCCATCCCCCGGGTGATGGAGGGCGGCGATCTGCTGGCCGCCGCCCAAACGGGCACCGGCAAAACCGCCGGCTTTACGCTACCGATCCTGCATTACCTGATTCAGCACCCTATCGAGGGCCGCAAGCCGGGCCGTCCACGCGTTCTGGTGCTTACCCCCACGCGCGAGCTCACTGCCCAGGTAGAAGAGTCTGTGCGCCTGTACAGCCAGTACACCTCGGTTCGGTCGATGGTGATGTTTGGCGGCGTGAACATCAATCCGCAAATCAAGGCACTGCACAAACCGCTGGATATCCTGGTGGCCACGCCGGGGCGTCTGCTGGATCACGCACAGCAAAAAACGCTGGATCTGTCCGGCGTCGAGATCCTGGTGCTGGACGAAGCCGACCGCATGCTGGACATGGGGTTCATCCATGACATCCGCCGCGTACTCCGATTGCTGCCGGCCAAACGCCAGAACCTGCTGTTCTCGGCTACTTTCTCGGACGAAATCCGTGGCCTGGCACAAGGCATCCTGAACAACCCCGGCGAAGTCTCCGTCGCCCGGCGCAATACCACCTCCGAGCTGGTCAGCCAGCGTGTGGTGATGACCGAGCAAGCCCATAAACGCGACCTCCTGAGCCACATCATCCGTGAAAGCGGCTGGCATCAGGTGCTGGTGTTTACACGCACCAAGCACGGCGCCAACCGGCTGGCCGAGAAGCTGTCCAAAGACGGCCTGACGGCTGCCGCCATCCACGGCAATAAAAGCCAGGCGGCCCGCACCAAGGCCCTGTCAGGTTTCAAGGACGGCAAAGTCGCCGTACTGGTTGCCACCGATATCGCGGCACGTGGCCTGGATATCGACCAACTGCCCCAGGTGGTGAACTTCGAACTGCCCAACGTACCTGAAGATTACGTGCACCGGATCGGCCGCACCGGCCGGGCCGGCAGCACGGGTTCGGCGCTGTCGCTGGTGGACCAGTCCGAGGTCAAGCTGCTGCGCGCCATCGAACGCCTCACCAAACAAACCATTGAACCCATCACCGTCGAGGGCTGGAACCCGCGGGCGATGGTCACCTCCGACTCCGCCCCCGATGCCCGTGAACAACGTGCTTTGGCACGTCTTGGCGATACCCGTGGCGGTGCACGCAACGGCAGTGGCGGGCGCCACAGCGCCGGTGCGCGTGACGGCCGGCGCGATGGCCGCCGCAGTGCCTCGTCCGACCGTCCAGGCACGGGCGAAGCCCGTCGCAGCGACGCGCGCCGCACGGATAGCCGTACACCTGCCGGCCGCACCAGCCGGGCCGGCGCCGCCCCTTCCACACAGCGGCGCGAGAGCCGCCCTCAGGCACCACGTGCGGGGGCGCTGCTAAACAAGCCCACGCACTAAACCACATCTGCCCATGAGCCTCAGCACCGAAGTCGCCCGTCGACGCACCTTTGCCATCATCTCCCACCCGGACGCGGGCAAGACCACGCTCACGGAAAAACTGCTGCTGTTTGCAGGTGCAATCCAGATCGCCGGCAGCGTGAAGGCCCGCAAGGCCAGCCGTCACGCCGCCTCCGACTGGATGGAGATAGAAAAGCAACGGGGCATCTCGGTGGCGTCCTCGGTGATGCAGATGGAATACCGCGACTGCGTCATCAATCTGCTGGACACCCCGGGCCACCAGGACTTCTCTGAAGACACCTACCGGGTCCTCACCGCAGTGGATGCCGCGCTGATGGTGATCGATGCCGCCAACGGGGTAGAGCCGCAAACCATCCGCCTGCTGCAGGTGTGCCGCGCGCGCAATACGCCCATCATCACCTTCATCAACAAGCTGGATCGCGAGGTGCGCGAGCCGCTGGAGCTGCTGTCGGAGATTGAAGGCCACCTGGGGATGGATGCCATCCCGTTCTCGTGGCCGGTGGGCATGGGCCGTCATTTTGGCGGGGTGTTCGACATCCGGCACAATCACATGCGGGTCTTCAAGCCGGGGGCCGAGCGTGATCAGCACAACGACGAAACCATCCACGAACTGGATAACCCGATTCTCAAGCAGCGCTTTGACGACGCCTACGACAAAGCCCGCGAAGAGATCGAACTGATCTCCGGCGCCGTACCCGAATTTGACCATAACGCCTTTTTATCGGGCCGTCAGACCCCTGTGTTTTTTGGCTCGGCCATCAACAACTTTGGCGTCCGCGAGGTACTGGACGCCCTGGTGGATTATGCCCCCGCGCCGGGCCCACGCCCGGCACTCGAACGCGAAGTGGCACCCGATGAGAGCAAGTTCACCGGGGTGGTGTTCAAGGTACAGGCCAATATGGATCCCGCGCACCGCGACCGTGTGGCCTTTGTGCGCGTCAGCTCAGGACATTTTCAGCGGGGCATGCGCCTGAAAGTTGCCCGCAATAGCAAAGAGATCCGGCCCAACAACGTGGTGTCGTTTCTTTCGCAACGCCGCGAGATTGTGGAAGAAGCCTTTGCCGGCGACATCATCGGCATCCCCAACCACGGTATTTTGCAGCTGGGCGATGTCCTGACAGAAGGCGAGTCGCTCACCTTTACGGGCCTGCCTTTCTTTGCCCCCGAACTCTTCCAGGCGGTAGAGGTCAAAGATCCCCTGCGCACCAAGCAACTGCGCACCGGCCTGACACAATTGGGCGAAGAAGGCGCAATCCAGGTATTCCGCCCCGAAGCGGCAGGCGGCGCCTTGCTGCTGGGCGCAGTGGGGCAACTGCAATTTGAAGTGGTGGCGCACCGTCTTAAAACCGAATACGGTGCCGATGCACGCCTGATGCCCTCGCGCTTCAGTCTGGCCCGCTGGATCACCAGCGAGGATCCCAAAGCCCTGAAAAAGTTCATGGATGCCAACCATGCCAACATTGCTTACGACGTGGTGGATGCTGTTGCATTTTTAGCAACGTCCCCGGCACAGCTGCGTGTGGCGCAGGAACGCTACCCGGAGATCGAGTTTCATGCCATGCGCGAGCATGCCGGACGGGTTTTTGGCAGCGGTGTCTGACGTGCCATCCGATACAATGGCAAGGTTCACAGCATCAACCGACGAAGGAACCCGTCCATGTCCTGGCGTCTGATTATTGCCACTCTGGTATTTGCCGCCGCCGCTTCGGCCTGGGGCGGGCTGCGGCTGGGCGATTGGCTCATCATCCACAGCCCAGCACAGGCACCCGCACCAAATCCCACAACTCAGGTGGCCGATGCAACGGTACTGGATGCTAACGGCAAGCCCTTTGTTGCTTCCGCCCCCCAGCCTTTGTCAGATGGCCGCCTAGGGGTACCCAACCAGCCTCCCCCGGTTGATTGGAAAATACAAAACGCACCCCTGATAGACGCCAACCGCCCCATTGCACTGGCTACCACCACCATCAGCATGGACGAAGCCATTGCCCTGGCCGCACAGGGGCAAATGGATGACAGCGGCCTGCAAGGTATTGCCAACGCCGGGATTCTGGTCAATACCCAGCCGGTACAGCCTATCGACGTGCCGCCGCCTCCGGATGCGCCCGCCCCCAACACCCTTCAGGGCAATCAAAATTGGCAGGTGGCTTTTCAGGCGCAGCTTAAGGCTTGCGCTGATCTGGGCTTTTTCTCCCGGCCGTCGTGTGCATGGGCTGCCCGCAACAAATACTGCGAAGCCAACCAGGCCTGGGGCAAGGCCAAAGACTGTCCCGCCCAACACTAAAGCCAGCGGGCAGCCAAGCCCCCGGGCAGGGCGTCATCGCCCTGTTTGACGGCTTGTATCAGGCACGTGGCAACAGCCCGGCCCCGATTACACCTGCGATTGCAGGTAGTTGTGGATGCCCAACTGCTCTACCAGACCCAGTTGCGTTTCCAGCCAGTCGATGTGCTCTTCGGTATCGTTCAGAATCACCTGAAACAAATCCCGCGAGGTGTAGTCCTGCACGGATTCGCAATACTTCATGGCCT
Organism: Castellaniella sp.; assembly: GCF_049651205.1. Lineage (GTDB taxonomy): Bacteria > Pseudomonadota > Gammaproteobacteria > Burkholderiales > Burkholderiaceae_B > Castellaniella. The sequence goes on along the minus strand of NZ_JBASBR010000015.1, from coordinate 123,067 downwards.
CTTTGACGGTGTCCTGGGCAGCGGATTCGAGTTTCAGGTCACATGACAGGATTTCTGGCACGGTTTCGCCAATCAGCAACTTGTGCAAATCCTGGAGATTGGGCAAGCCATCCAGCATGAAAATACGCTGAATCAACAAATCCGCGTGCTTCATCTCGCCGATGGATTCATCGTATTCGTGCTGGCCCAGTTTTTCGTAGCCCCAATGCTTCATCATGCGGGCATGCAAAAAATACTGGTTGATGGCAGAGAGCTCGTTTTTGAGCTGCTGATTGAGATATTTGATGACGGTCTTGTCGCCTTTCATGCTGGGCTCCTGGTAGACAGTGCCCGCATCGGTACGGGCACCGAACCATAGCCTAGCACGCTTGCCCCAAGCCGGCACGGTACGGTGCACCACCGGCACGTATACGGGCCGCGTGGCGCAAGCAAACCCCTGGGCGATAAACCGCAGACGGCGTCAGGCGACGCGCCGGATCTCGGTGCTGTCCAGCATGGGCGCTGCCACCACCTGACCGGGTGCCACAGACGCTGACGGCGCTGTCACCGTGGCATAGCGCCCACCCGGCAGGTAATCCGTAGCCGTTTGGGCACATTGGCCGCAGCAGGTCGCTACACCCAGCGTGGCCTGCAGATCACCAAGATCTGCCGCCCCTTGGGCAATCGCCTCTTGCACCTGGCGCTCGCTGATCGCGTTGCATACACAAATATACATGCGAATCATTATCATCTGGTTTTAAATTGATGGCAAGCACTTTTTGCCACAATCGTTTTTATCGTGCCTGTGCCTTCCGCACACTGGCCACCGGCACCCCCATGGCCTCACGGTATTTGGCCACCGTGCGGCGTGCCAGCACAAAGCCCTGCTCGGCCAACAAGGTGGCCAGCCGCATATCCGACAGTGGCTTGTCGGCAGGCTCTGCCTCCAGCAGCGTCCGCATCACCGCCTGAATCGCCCGCGCCGAGGCGTCTTCGCCGGAGGTGGTTTGCAGGGCGGTGCCAAAAAAGTGTTTCAATTCGACAACGCCCCAAGGCGTTTGTGCATATTTCAGGCGGGTGGCTCGCGAAATCGTGGATTCATGCAGCTCAAGCGCCTGGGCAACCTCACGCAGCACCAGAGGCTTGATCGCAGACTCGCCATGCTCAAAAAATGGCTGCTGATGATCGACAATGAAATCGGCCACACGCAAAATGGTTTGCCCCCGCTGGTTCAGGTGCTGGAGCCATTGCCGGGCTTCGCGAACCTGCTCGCGCAGCCGCGTGCCCCCTGCCGCCTCCAGCTGCTGCGCCAGCTCGGGATCAATCCGCAGCGGGGTTTCGAGAGCCGGATTCAGGCTGGCTACCCAACGCGTGCCCGCCCGGTAAAAGAAGATATCCGGCACCACATAGTAGGTGGCGTCATTGTCCCAGGCGCTCAGGGGATGGGGGTCCAGCTGCAGCAACACGTGGTGGGCGGCATCCAGATGCGTCCGATCACAAGCCAGCGCCTGACACAGGCGTGCCCAGCGGCCTGCGCCCAAGTCGGGCAGATGCTGGGTCAGGCGCAAGGCACAATCCAGCACCGGCGCAGGCCACTCGGCTGCTCGTGCACGCAGCTGCAATTGCAGACACTCCGGCAAGCTGCGCGCCCCAACACCGACCGGGTCGAACGACTGCAGCAAACGCAGCGCCGCTTGCCACTCACTGTCATCCACCTGCCAGTCGGGCGGCAACGCACCCGCATGGCTGGCAGGCTCGAACAGCAGATAGCCATGCGCATCCAGCTCGCCGATCAGGACAGCAACCAGTGCCTGATCCCGCCCGCTTGCCTGCGTCGTGCGCAATTGTTGCAATAAATGGTCAGTGAGGCTCTGCGGGGCGGGTGATTCCGGGATATCATCCGTGACAGCCTGGCGCACAGGCTGCACCCAATGACGCTCCAGCATCTCGGCCTGCGCAGACGAATCACCCGGGGCAGGTGCCTCAGACGCCGGATACGGGATCTCCTGGCTTGGCTCGGTGTACTCCAGTACGGGGTTATCCGCCACCGCCTGCGCGATTTCCTGTTCCAGCTCCTGGGTCGAGCACTGCAACAACTTCAGACCCTGGCGCAGTTGCAGGGTCAGCGTCAATTGCTGGTGCTGGCCGAGCTCCAGGGAAGCTTGCGTACGCATACTCAACTCATCAAAGCCATGACACAGGAACCATACCAAACCCCCAATCGACAAGACGCCAGCCTGCTGCGGCACATTGTGCTGAAGCTGACTGCCACCGCCAAGATAGCATCTGCCGCCCTGGTGGTGCTGGTGGCATTGGTCTGGTATCAGCTGCTTAACCGCCTGCTGGCGTTTGGAAACGGCGTTGATTATGCCGGAAACCATCTGGTAGGGGCAGAAGCCACGGCTTTGTTGCAGCGTTACAACCCGTACTTCTGGGTTGCATTGGTTATTTTATGCACGATCATCGTGGCCTGGGTGGTGTACCAGGTGGTGCGCGGCATCCTTGCACGGTCACGTCAAAAATGGGTAGACAACACTTCGTTTCAGCAGCTCGAACAGCAATTGTCGGCCCCCGCCCTGGAGGTTCTGCTGTGGGCCTGGCAGGCGCGCGACGAGCCCCTGCGCGTCGGCGACCTCCAACTGGCTCGGCAAGAAATCCATGCGGGCCGATCCCAACGGCTGCAACAGGCCGCACGGCAGCTGGCCACCCTCGAAGACGCTCGCCAGCGCAACAGTTAAGCAACGGTATAGCGGTCTTTGGCCGCATAAACCTTGCATAACCATAAAAAATGTGTTTGACTTACACACTATGAACACTTCACGCGCACCCATCTTCTCTTTGCCGCAGGCCTCTGCCGGCAACGGGCTGCGCGCGCGCCAGGCTGCACTTGCAGCCTTTGCGCTTCCCCTGTCGGGCCTACTACTTCTAGCGATCGGTTGCCGGGCCTAGCGCCGCGTGGCAGTTCGGCAACCAGTTCGCCACATCTTCGCCATCCGCGATTTTTTTGCATCCGTGATCCGGATGCACTTCCCTGACAGGTTACCGACATGATTCAAAATCCCGCCTCCAAATACGTCCCGTTTGCGCCGTTTACGCGCGACTACGCCGAGCGCACCTGGCCCAGCCACCGCATCACCACGCCACCGATCTGGATGAGCACCGACTTGCGTGACGGCAACCAGGCCCTGATCGAACCCATGAGCGTCGATCGCAAGCTGCGGTTCTTCGACCAATTGGTCAAGATCGGCTTCAAGGAAATCGAAGTGGGTTTCCCCTCGGCATCGCAAACTGACTTTGATTTTGTCCGCAAGCTGGTCGACGAAAACCGCATCCCCGACGACGTCACCATCATTGGCCTTACCCAGGCCCGCGAAGACCTGATCGAGCGCACCGTACAAGCCCTGGCAGGCGCCCGGCATGCCATCGTGCACATGTACAACGCCTGTGCCCCGGCTTTTCGCAAGATTGTCTTCAAAATGAGCCGCGACGAAGTTCGCGAAATTGCTGTCCAGGGCACACGCGCCGTCAAGGCAGCCGTCAGTCATCACCCCGAAACCCACTGGCGCTACGAGTACTCACCCGAGGTCTTCAGCACCACCGAGCCCGATTTCGCGCTCGAGGTATGCGACGCCGTGGTGTCCACCTGGCAACCCACGGTGCAAGACCGCATCATCCTTAATCTGCCGGCCACCATCGAGGCCACCACGCCCAATCTGTATGCTGATCAGATCGAATGGATGCACCGCAACCTCAAGCAGCGCGACACCATTGTCCTGAGCGTGCATCCGCACAACGACCGCGGCACCGCTGTGGCCGCCGCCGAGTTTGCCGTGATGGCCGGCGCCGACCGTATCGAAGGTTGCCTGTTTGGCAATGGTGAGCGCACCGGCAACGTCGATCTGGTGACATTGGCCCTGAACCTGTACACCCAGGGGGTCCATCCGGGGCTGGACTTCTCGGATATCGACGGTGTGCGCCGTTGCGTCGAAGACTGCAATCAATTGCCCGTGCACCCGCGCCACCCGTACGTGGGCGATCTGGTGTTTACCGCCTTCTCGGGCTCGCACCAAGACGCCATCAAAAAAGGTTTTGCCATCCAGAAACCCGATGCAGTCTGGGAAGTGCCCTACCTGCCGATCGACCCTGCCGATCTGGGCCGCAGCTACGATGCCGTCATCCGTGTCAACAGTCAGTCGGGTAAAGGCGGCGTCTCTTACCTGCTCGAGCACGAGCACGGCCTGGCCTTGCCGCGTCGCCTGCAGATCGAATTCAGCCGTGCGATCCAGCGGGTAACCGATGAAACCGGCAGCGAAGTCACTCCCAGGGATGTGTACGAGATCTTCTCTCGCGAATACCTGGAGCTGGCCGGGCCCTGGTCGCTGGTGCGCCACCGCATCACGGGCAGCCCCAAAACCACGGGTCAGAAGCAGTTTGCCATCGAGGTCGAACTCCAGGTCGACGGTGAAACCCGCCACCTGACAGGCCGTGGTGACGGTGCAATCTCGGCGTTTGTGGATGCCCTGGGCATTGAAGCACGCGTGATGGATTACCAGGAGCACGCCATCGGCACCGGTACGGACACCCGTGCAGCGTCGTATGTCGAGATCCGGATTGGCGATGAGGCCGGCGGCTACGGCGTAGGCATCCACGAAGACATCGTGACCTCGTCTTTCCTGGCCATTCTGAGTGCAGTCAACCGCTATGCAGCCACCGGCAAGGAAATGCCGGCCCGCGTATCAGCGGCTGCCTGACTTTCAGCCAGACTTTTATAGCCATACACGGCAGCGCCGTGATCCCCGCCCAACCGGCGAGAATCACGGCCCCTGGCCCCCTCAATACACGATGGACAGGCCGGGAAGATCAACCGTAACACGCGGTTTTTCGAGTGCCAGCGCCGCCCGGGAGGCAAACTCCTGGGCGGTTTCAGTTTGGCTGGACAGCTTGCGATAGCCCAGTGCATCGGCCACTCCCAGGATTTTGTCCAGCAGCAATACCTTGCCACTGACGCGCAAAGGCTCGCAGCCTAGCGCATCCCAACGTTGCTCGAACCACTGGCGAGCCGCCTGTGCCTGTGCGGCATCAGGCGAAACGTCGACGTCGAGCTCGAGCGAGTGCCGGGCGTCAAACACAATCATGACATGAGCCTGCATAGTGCTGTCCTTACCAGATCGGGGCGGGTTCCCAGGTGACGTCCTCGCTTTTCTCGCGTGCCAGCCGCAGCATGGCCAACAGGGGCCAGGCACGGCGGTGCATCCCGACATATTGGGCAATCGGGTGCTCGGCGGCCTCGTCGTGGTCGGAATTGGGCGTATCAGGGCTTTTGTCGGCAGCAATGAGGGCTTCGATGCCTGCGATGGCGGTATCCAGCTGAGCGTGCGTGATGACGCCTCTTTCGGGGAGGTCGGGGGTGTCGAACTGTTTGCCGGCGGCCTCGAGGATGGGACGGGCGTGCTTGGCAAACATCAGGACTTCGGCGGCTGACCGGGACTGGAACAAAATGAGCATCATGGACTTCCAACAGTGGACATAAACATACACTAACCCAAGTTCTGTGCCCTGCCAAGCAGGAGAATATCCCGCTTGGACAAGGGGATTGCGATGGTGACAGGCCTAGGGCAAACCAAGGGATGGCGCATGTTTTTGCCAGGCTGCCTGCTGGCTGTGGCCGGCATGTGCCAGGCCAACCCCGCGCTGATCTGTCCCGCCCCCGACACCCCGCCAGGCGAACTGCCCCCCTGTGGGGCACAAACTCCGCTGGGGCCCGTGCGCGAGCCCGATCTGGACACCGGCATCAGCAACCCTGTGCATCGCCTGAGCGGTGAAAAATACCTGCAGGCCATCGATTTGCCCGAAAGCCTGGATAAACGCCAGCCAGGCTTTCGCCGCTACTACCGATCAGGGTCTACATACGCAGGGCCCTGGGGGGACGGCTGGCACACCGATTACGACGCACGGCTTCAACGCGAGGGCACAGGTTGGCGCTTGCACCTGGCCGATGGCCGTACTGTCTACTTTGACGCAAACGGCCAGGCACGGCAGGCCCTGACAGGGTACGTGATGTCTGCTGCTCGCTGGCGCGCCCAGGAAAGCCGCCAGCGGCCGCTTGCACAGGGCGGGCGCCCACCTCCATTGGCCCCAGGCAGCACACACCTATGGTTATCCCCTGAAGGCCAGCGCCTGGCGTTTGACCAGGCGGGCCGCCTGATTGCCTGGGTGCACCCGGGCCAGGCCACCACACACATCCAGTATGGGCGTACGCCCGAGACACAGGGGCTGATCACCCAGATCCGCAGGGGGCCAGTGGTCTTGCAGCTGGGCTACCGGGCCATAATGGGCCGCCGGCTGCTGCATACGCTGCAGACACCCCGCGGGCAGTTTGAGTATCACTACGCCCCCGCCCCCATCACCCCGCCTGTGGCGCCAGCGCAGGCAGTAGAAAGCCTCCCGGCGCCGCTTGTGCCCACAGATCATGCAGATACGGGCACTTCGGCACAATCCGTGGTGATGCATCTCCAGCGGGTACGTCGGCCGGACGGCATGCAGCGGCACTACCATTACGAAGCAGCGCATCAGGGCGGCCACGTGCGGGCCATCACCGGCATCAGCCTGGCGACCCCCCAGGGCCGGCGCTGGCGGGCGCGCAGCTGGTCTTATGATGCGCTGGGACGCGTCACGCGCGCAGTATCCGGGCCGCACAGCCAGGCACCCAATGCGCTGGCCATCAAAGAGACCCTGGCGCGTGCAAGGCAGGCAGAAGGCAGCGTCCGGCGAGACGCCGCCGGGCGCCTGAGCGCCCTGGCAGGCCTGGAAATCCATCGGCATCCCTCGGGGCAGATCCGCACTCTCATCCAGCATGAAGGTCTGTGGCCTGGTCTGCAGCTGCATTACAACCCCCAGGGGATGCTGGATAGTTGGTTCAGCACGCTTGGCGGCCACACCCAATGGCTGTTTGATGCCAAAGGCAGGCCCCAGGGCCTGCGCCAGGTGCACGGCGGTGGCCAGCGCTGGCAGCTGGATGCGGTGGGCCGTCCAGTACAGATCCACTATGCCGCACCAGATACACCAGGGGTCAGCGTGCAGCTGCAATGGCGTGGACGCCAGTTGCGGCGACTGGATCACCCGGCCGAGCGCGAACAGCGTACCTACAACGACAAGGGACAGCTGGTGGCCCGCTATCTGCGCCGCCCGCATCCGACAGGCACCTCTTCATGGCAGGACAGATTTGACTACAACCCTGCCGGACAACGGGTACGCCACCATCTGCCCGAGGGCGGCGCCCTGCACTACCGCTGGCTGGCCAACGGCCATCTGGCCGCCCTCACCTGGCAATCTGCCGACGGCCGCCTGCACCCCGTGATCGACACGGTGGCCGGGCTGGCCGGCTACCGCTATGGCAATGGCCTGCAGCTGCAAGCGCAGGCAGATGCGCGGGGCCGTACCCAAGCCCTGCTGCTGACACAAGGCAAGCAACTGCGGTGGGCCGAGCGGCGCTGGCATGATAAGCGGGGGCGTGTCAGCCGCTGGCAGCAAGGCGTGCCCGGTGCCTGGCATATTCAGATGTTTCATTACGATGCGGCAGACCGCATGACGGGCAGTCACACCCAGACTCCGGCACAACCCCCAGCCACAGACTGGTGGGCCTGGGCCAACGACGGCCGGCTGCTGGCCCACCGGCGCCTCTCCGGCCCCGATGCACCACCGCCTGACGCACTGCCGGCCATCCGACGCAGCGCAGCAGGGCTACCCATGCAGCTGGAGACCACTGTGTTGCGCTATCAGGCCCAGCAGCGCCTGTCTCAGGTGCTGCTGCCCAATGACCCGATGATTCGCTACACCTATAATGCGCGCGGCCAGCAAATCCGCCAACAAAGCGGCATGCACACCATCGACCGCCAGTTTCTGGAGAACCGCCTGGTGGCCCGGCGCATCCAGATACCCGGTGAGGCAGGCCGTCCTGCGCGCATCCGGCACGAGCGCTACCTGTATGCACAAGAGGCTCCAGTGGGCATGCTGCAAACAGACGAGGACGGCCACACCAGGCTTTTTTATGTGCACGCCAACCTACTGGGCGCTCCTGTTCTGATGACGGATCAAACCGCCTCCGTGCGCTGGGCGGCTCGCTACGATGTGCTGGGACGGGCAGAACGCATTGCCGGCGATCTGAACCTGCCCTTGCGCCTGCCCGGGCAAGACGAAGACCCCTTTACCCACTGGCATGACAATGGGTTTCGCACGTATCTCCCCCAGCGCGGCCAGTATCTGGAACCAGATCCGCTGGGGCCGGTACCCGGCCAGCAGGCACTGGGCTATGCCGCCCAGCAAGCCATGCGCTTTCGGGATCCCCTGGGCCTGATCCTGCTGGCCTTTGACGGCACCCGCTATGGCCAGGCCAATCAGAGCAATGTCTGGAAACTTGCGCAAAGCTACCAGGACGGCCCCCGGTACTATCATGCCGGGCCGGGCAACAACGCCTACCTGGATTGGGACGCCATCACGGCAGCCAGCAGCGGGCAGATCCTGCGCAATCAGTGGCAATCCCTGATGAATGCGCTGCAACGGGCACAAGGGTCTTCCGAGCCTGTACCCATCGACATCCTGGGGTATTCGCGTGGGGCAGCGCTTGCCCGCGACATGGCCAACCGGATTGCACACCAGACCCGCAATGGCTGGTTCTCTTACGACGACCCACTGCGCGGCACCATCGGCCTGTGCGTGGACCTGCGGTTTCTGGGCCTGTTTGACACCGTGGCCCAATTTGGCCTGCTGGGGGCGGCCAATGCAGGCTACGACCTGAGTATCAACAACGCCTGGTCCTGGGTGGCGCATGCTGTGGCGCTGCACGAACTGCGCAGCCTTTTCCCCCTGGTATCGGCCGGCGCCAGTGGCAGCAGCAATACGGTGGAGGCTCCATTCATTGGCGCACACGCCGATATTGGCGGCGGCATGATCCTGGATGACCAGGGCCAGGCCATGGCAGACGGCGACCTGCCGGATGTTGCCTTGAACTGGATGCGCTGGCAGGCCCTGGCAGCGATGGTACCGCTGGACGATCTATCTGCAGATGATCAGCACGTGACACGCCCCTGGTTGCACGACGAGCGCATACCGGGCGCCCGCGTACTGGGCGGCGACCGCGCCTTGCAGGATACGCACGGCCAGACACTGGGCCCGCAGGGTGACGATGCACGGCTGGGCACGTCACAACGGGCGCTGTTTGAATCCTTCATCCAGCGCACGGGCAGCTGGCAGATCAATGCCGGTGACCGCGTGGGGGTGGTGGATATGGCTGGCTATGGTGCCTGGCTGGAATCCGCACTGGGCCTGGCAGGGATGGGCACTATTCCACGACCGCCCTGAAATCGGGCTATCATTCCGGGGTATCTTCGGCGACATTAGCCTTTTGGCCTGTCCGATGTCGTTGTCACCGCTCATCATTCCAATTTCATGCTGCCACAGCACACTACACAGATTGTTTCCCTCCTGCACACCGCCCTGGACACCCTGATCCCAGGACACACGCTGGATATTACCCTCGAGCGCCCAAAGGTGGCCGCGCATGGCGACGTAGCCTGCAATATTGCCATGCAGGCCGCCCGCAGCGCCCGACGCAACCCGCGCGAGCTGGCCCAGGCGATTGTCGACGCCGTGCTGGCCCAGCCGCAGGCCGCCGACCTGATTGCACACGCCGAAGTCGCCGGCCCGGGCTTTATCAATTTTCGTCTGTCCTCCGCGGCACACCAAGCCGTGCTGGCGGTGATCAACACCGAAGGCAGCGAATACGGCCACCGCGCTGCCAACAGCCAAAAGATTCTAGTCGAGTTCGTCTCGGCCAATCCCACGGGCCCGCTGCATGTGGGCCACGCCCGCCAGGCCGCCCTGGGCGACTCCATCTGCCGGCTGTTTGCCACACAGGGCGCGCAGGTTAGTCGCGAGTTCTACTACAACGACGCGGGTAACCAGATCCACAACCTGGCCATCAGCGTGCAGGCGCGCGCCCGCGGCATCGAGCCCGATCACCCGGATTTTCCCGAGGACGGCTACAAGGGCGAATACATTCTGGATATTGCCCGCGACTACCTGGCAAAAGCCACGGTTCACGCCAACGACGTCGAGCCCATCCAAGCCAGCGGCGATCTCGATGATCTCGACGCGATCCGCCGCTTTGCGGTGGCGTACCTGCGCCGCGAACAAGATCTGGATCTTCAGGCCTTTGACCTGCACTTTGACACTTACTACCTCGAGAGCTCACTCTACACCAGCGGGCGGGTGGAGCGCACGGTACAGGCCCTGATCGATGCGGGTCATACCTACGAGCAGGACGGCGCACTGTGGTTGCGCACCACCGAGCTCGGCACGGGTGACGACAAAGACCGCGTCATGCGCAAGTCCGAAGGCGGGTATACCTATTTTGTGCCGGATGTGGCCTACCACGTGGCCAAATGGGATCGCGGCTTTCACCACGCCATCAATATCCAGGGCACCGACCACCATGGCACTATTGCTCGTGTGCGGGCGGGGCTGCAGGGCCTGTCGCTGGGGATCCCCCCAGACTACCCGACATACGTACTGCACAAGATGGTGCGGGTGATGCGTGACGGCGCCGAGGTCAAGATTTCCAAACGTGCGGGCAGCTATGTCACGCTGCGCGATCTCATCGATTGGGTGGGCCGGGACGCCGTGCGGTTTTTCCTGGCGCAACGGCGGGCAGACTCCGAATTCGTATTTGATATCGATCTTGCGCTATCACACAGCGAAGAAAACCCGGTGTATTACATTCAGTACGCACATGCACGGATTCACTCCTTGCTGCGCCAACATGATGCCGCACAGCAGGCAGCTGGCGCCGACGCCTCCTTGCTGACAGCACCCACCGAAATCAGCCTGCTGCAGCGTTTGGCCGAGTACCCGTCGGTGCTTACCCAGGCAGCCCAAGAACTCGCCCCCCACCAATTGGCATTCTGGCTGCGCGATTGCGCCGCTGATTTCCACGCGTGGTACAACGCAGAGCGCATCCTGGTTGAGGATGCCGCGCTACGCACGGCGCGCCTGCGCCTGGCGCGCGCCACTGCCCAGGTGATTGCCAATGGCCTGGGGTTACTGGGGGTCAGCGCCCCCGAACGGATGTAGTTGATTATGGCAACACGCAAGAAAAAAAAGTCTTCCAGCGCCTGGTTCGGACTGATCCTGGGGATGGTACTTGGGGTTGCCGCCGCCGTGGCGGTGGCCTTGTTTGTCACCCAGGCACCGATGCCATTCAAGGACAAGGCCAGCCGCAGCACACCGGCCACCTTGCTGCCGGATGTGGCCAATGCGCCGGATCCCAATATTGCGCTGTATGGCAAGGATGGCCCGGCGGGCACACGCACGCCGGCGCAAGGGGGTAGTTCGATCAACCCGCCAGGCGCGGCACCCGAGCCCAGCCAGGGTGAAACCCCGTTGACAGACGCCATCGGCCAGATTATTGCAGGGCTGGATACACCATCCAGCAAAGCCCCCGCCCTTGCCACAGCCCAAAAGGCTGCACCGGTGGTAAGCAAACCGGCCACAAAGGCGACGGATGCAACCGTCAGCACGCCGGCTCCTCCACCACCCAACAATCAGCCCGCAGCCAATACGCAAACCACGTATTTCCTGCAAACGGGGGCGTTTCGCTCGAAACCGGACGCTCAGGCGATGCTGGCACAGATCATTTTGCTGGGCTTGCCGGTACACATCGAGACCGCCGAATCCAATGGGGCGACGATCAATCGGGTACGAGTGGGGCCGTTCAAGGGCATCGACGAGATGAACCAGGCGCGCACGAAGCTGGGCGATGCGAAGCTGGAATCTTCGGTGGTGCGGCCCTAAGATAGCTGGTTGGCAACTTATTCTTTGTATCCCCTATGATGGGGCTATCACTGCGTTTTGGAGTTTCGATAATGTCAGGTTTATTCTCTCGCGCTTTGTCGCTTGTGGTGCTGGGTGTTGCAGCACTGGTCATGCCGGCGGCACAGGCTGCTCCGTTTGATACGCTGGATCCTGTGCAACCTACGGATAGTCCGGGCAAGGTTGAAGTCCTGGAGTTTTTTGCCTATACGTGCCCTCATTGTGCCAAGATCGAGCCCTTGGTGGAGAAGTGGCGCAAGACCCTGCCGGATACGGTGGTGTTCAAGGGAGTGCCGGTTGCGTTCAATGCCAGCATGAAAGATCTTCAAAAGCTGTATTACGCACTCGAAGCCTTGGGTCGTCTGGATCTGCACGCGACTGTATTCAAGGCGATTCACGAAAACGGCGAAAAGCTGTTTACCGCCGATGAGATTACGGATTGGATCGTGACACAGGGGGTAGATCGTCAGGCGTTTACGGATGTGTTCAATTCGTTTGGGGTCGAGACAAAGATCAAGCGTGCCACAGAGCTGGCCAAGGCCTATCACATTGATGGGACGCCTTCGTTTGCGATTGGCGGACAGTATGTGACCTCGCCTTCGCACACGGGTAGCTATCAGGGGGCGATTGACGAAACCGACACACTGGTGAAAAAGGTACTTGCGGCGCAGAAGTAAGTTCTTAAACGCAGAAGTAAGTTCTTAAACGCAGAAGTAAGTTCTTAAGCGCCGGGGGAGGCGGAGCCTCTGGCCGCAGGCCTTGCCCGGTTTCGGCTGCGCCGAAACTGCCCGCTTAAAAGCAGGGTGGCGGGGCGTTCGCCAAACGCGCGGGGTGATTCGTCCCCCGGACGAATCACAAGCGCCCCCTTGAACGGCGGCTCACTTGCCTCCCCGCCGCCCTGCTTTTAAGCGGCGGGCGCGAAGCCTTTGCCAGAGGCCCCGCCTCCCCCAGCTGGCGATTACGTTTTTTGGGCCGCTTTTTTTGGGCTGCTGTTTCGGCGGTGCTTCACAGTAAATGATTAAGGCCAGGGTTGATCGGAACCCTGACCTTTTTCTTTTTATATCCGCTTTGTCTTTTAATCTGCCCGCGCCCTGGATGCGGGCAGATGCTCCATCACCTGTGTTTCTACCGCGGGCTTCCCAGGCAACGGCAGTGCCTGGTGGTTCGGGAAGCAACTACGGCTGGGCAGCGGCCTTGAAGGCTTCGTCCAGATCGGCGATCAGGTCGACGGGGTCTTCCAGGCCGATGTGCAGGCGCAGGACGGTGCCGGCTTGCATGCGGGGGGTGGCGTTGGCACCCCAGTAGTGGTGCGAGGCCAGAGCGGAGGGTTCGACCTGGGTGACGAGGCTTTCGTAGCCGCCCCAGGAATAGCCGATGCCAAAGAGGCGCAGGTGGTCGATGAGGCGTCGGGTTTGGGGGGTAGTGAAATCGACGGCGACGGCCAGGAGGCCATTGGAGCCCTTGGCGTCTCGTTGCCAGAGGGCGTGGCCGGGGTCTTCTGGCCAGGCGGGAAAGAAGATGCGGGAGACCTGGGGTTGCTGAGCCAGCCATTGACAGACGGTTTGAGCATTTTCGGCGCAGCCGCGCATGCGCAGGCCCAGGGTGCGGGCACCACGCAGGGCAAGCCAGGCGTCATCGGCACTGACGGTGCTGCCCAGGGCGTAGTGGGTTTCGTGCAGGCGGGCGATGAGGGCGGGGTCGGTGGCAACGGCGGCGCCCAGCATGAGATCGGAGTGACCGCCGATGTATTTGGTGGCCGCGATGACGGAGATATCGGCGCCTAGGGTGAGAGGCTGGTAGATGTAGCCGGAGCCCCAGGTGTTGTCGGCGATGACGGTGAGTTTGTGCTGATGGGCCCAGCGGGCCAATGCGGGAAGGTCGAGCATTTCGAGCAGCAGCGAGCCCGGGGATTCGAGATACAGAATACGGGTTTCGGGGCGTAGGGCGGCTTGCAGTTGGTCGAGGCTGGGAGCGACGAAATCGGCGGCGATGCCCATGCGCGAGAGGATGGTTTTGTGCAGGTAGCGCACCGGACCATAGACGCAGTCGACAACCAGGGCGTGCTCTCCCTGGCTGAGGCAGGCCATGAGGGCCATGCTGATGGCCGCCATGCCGGACGGGGCAAGAAAGGCGCGTTGGCCGCCTTCGAGGCGACACAGCAGGGTTTCAAGGGCTTCGTGGGTTTGCAGGCCGACACGGCCGTAGGTGGGCACGCGTTCTCCACGCTGTTTGGCAGCCTGGGCGCGGTCGAGCATGTCCATGGAGGCGAAACGCACGGTGCTGGTGCGCATGGAGGGCAAGGCAACCGGGCCCGCTCCAGTGACGGGATCCAGGGGTGCCTGGCCGATGTGTTGCAATTGGGTGTCGATGCGGTCGGGAGCGTCACCGGTTGATTCGCGGGGCATGAGTTTTCCTGTATTGGATACGGTGCGGGCTGGCCTGCAGGGCGGCTGCCGGTGTCTGGGCGTGCGATATGTTAGGCCTGCTGAAAACGATAGACGTCATCGGCGCCCAGGGTGCGTTTCAGGGCACCCTGAAAGTATAGGGCGTGCAGGTGGGCAATGGATTCGCCCATGGCAAAGCTGAGCTGGTGAAGATCAAGCTGGCGGTGAAACAGGACGGGCAGGAGATCGTGCGCGCTTTTGGGTTGGGCACAGGCCGCCAGCACATCGGCCAGGCGGTCGGCGTGGTGGGATTGCTGCTGGGCAATGCGGGCATGCAGGCCCCTGAAGGGGCGGCCGTGCGAGGGCAACACCAGGGTTTGCTCGGGCAAGGGGTCGTAGGCGTTTAGCGATTCCAGGTACAGCGGCAAGGGATTGGCTTCTGGCTCGAGGTCGAAGACGCTGATGTTGGTGGAGATACGCGGCAGCACCATGTCGCCGGAGATCAGGACGTCCAGAGTGGGGCACCAGAGCGAGACGTGTTCGGGCGCATGGCCGTAGCCCACAATGATGTGCCAGGGGCGGCCACCGATCTGGATGGGGTGGCCGTGCAGCAGGCGATGAAATCGCGCGGGGACATCCGGCACCAGGCGGGCGTAGTAGTCGTGGCGCTTGCGGATGAGCGCCTGGGCCTCAGGGTTGACGAGGCCATGGCGGGCAAAGTGGCGGGCGGCGGTTTCGCCAGCCGGGCCGCTGCCTTCGGTGGCGGTATCAGCCACCGCGCTGCCAGCCCACAGGCGGGCCAGTGCGTAGTCGGTCATGGACATCCACAAAGGGGCGTCCCAGCGTTTGCACAGCCAGTGCGCCAGGCCGACGTGATCAGGGTGCATGTGGGTGACAAGAACACGCAAGACGGGCAGGCCTTCCAGGGATTGCGAGAACACGGTCTCCCAGCAGTCGCGCACTTCGCTGCGGTCGATGCCGCAGTCGATGACAGTCCAGCCGTCCCGGCCGTCGATGCGGTCGCGCAGCAGCCAGAGGTTGATATGATCAAGCGCAAACGGCAGGGGCATGCGAATCCAGCGTACGCCATCGGCAACGGCCAGCGCCTGCCCGGGTTCAGGCAGCGTTTGGTTCCAGGGATATTGCAGTGCGTTTTCCTGCGGATTCATGCAGGCCTCCTTGTATAGGGTAGAAACCGGGCCGATAAGAGAATAGGCAAAGAGCCATTATGGCAGAGTCTTGTCTTTACGTTAACGTAAACTGCGCGCATAATAAAGAGACTTCAATTTCACGACGGGCTGTGCCATGAGTCAAGCCACCTGGACGATCTCCGAACTCTCCCAAGAGTTTGGCATCACACCCCGCACCCTCCGTTTCTACGAAGACCAAGGCATCGTCAGCCCCACCCGCAATGGGCGCAACCGGGTTTATGCCACCCGCGACCGCACGCGCCTCAAACTGGCGCTACGGGGCCGACGCCTGGGGCTGCAGCTGGCCGAAATCGTCACGCTTATCAATCTCTATGATCGCAGCCATGCCAGCACACTGGCACAGCTGCAGCACTACGCCGACGTGCTCGAAAGCCATCGTCAAAAGCTCGAGCAGCAACGCCGGGATCTCGACGAAACTCTTAAAGAACTGCACCAGCAGCAAGCAGATTGCGCGGCTCTGCTGCGCACCCGGCAGGCCGCAGCGCACAAGCAGTCGGTAGCGGCTACCCAGTCTGCCGTTCTTCCCGCACTGGCCAAATAACACCCCACTCCCAGGAGACTCCCCATGGATTTGCCCGGCCTGAACTTCGAACTTGGCTCTGATCTCGACATGCTGCGCGACGCCGTACGTGATTTTGCACAGGCAGAAATCGCCCCCCGGGCGGCTGCTGCCGACCGCAATGATCAGTTCCCGATGGACCTCTGGCGCAAGTTTGGCGACCTCGGCCTGCTGGGCGTAACGGTGTCCGACACCTACGGCGGCGCCAATTTGGGCTATCTGGCTCACATGATCGCCATGGAAGAAATCTCCCGCGCCAGCGCCTCGATTGCGCTGTCCTATGGGGCGCACTCCAATCTGTGCGTCAACCAGATCCATCGCAACGGCACCGAGGCACAAAAGCGCAAGTATTTACCTGGTCTCATCTCCGGCGAGCACATCGGCGCACTGGCCATGAGCGAGGCCGGTGCCGGCTCGGACGTGGTCAGCATGCGGCTGAAGGCCGAGAAACGCGGGGATCACTACATTTTGAACGGCACCAAAATGTGGATCACCAACGGCCCCGATGCCGATACGCTGGTGGTGTACGCCAAAACCGACCCAGATGCCCGCCAGCGCGGGATTACCGCCTTTATCGTCGAAAAATCCTTTGCGGGTTTCTCGGTGGCACAGAAGCTGGACAAGCTGGGGATGCGCGGCTCGCACACGGGCGAGCTGGTGTTTCAGGATTGCGCCGTGCCGGCCGACAACGTGCTGGGCGAAATCAATGGCGGGGTACGGGTACTGATGAGCGGCCTGGACTACGAGCGAGCCGTTCTGGCCGCGGGGCCGCTGGGCATTATGCAGGCAGTGATGGATACCGTGGTGCCCTATGTGCACGAGCGCCACCAGTTTGGGCAGGCAATTGGCGAGTTTCAGCTGATCCAGGGCAAGCTGGCCGACCTGTACACCACTTTGCAGGCCTGCCGCGCCTATTGCTATACGGTGGGAAAAAACCTGGATCGCCTGGGCTCACAGCATGCCCGTCAGGTGCGCAAGGATTGTGCCGGCGTCATCCTGTACTGCGCCGAAAAGGCCACCTGGATGGCCGGCGAAGGCATCCAGATTCTGGGCGGCAACGGTTATATCAACGACAACCCCACCGGACGCCTGTGGCGCGATGCCAAGCTGTATGAAATCGGTGCCGGCACCAGCGAAATCCGACGCATGCTGATTGGCCGCGAACTCTTTGGCGAGACGGCCTGACGCCATGCGCAACGAGGGCGATCATCGTCACATCGAGCCGGCGCCACCCCGGGGACAAACCCCGGAGGCCGTCGCGCGCATGATTCTGGCGGGCTTTGACCGCCACTACTCGCTGTTTCGCTACAGCGCCCAGCGCGCCAAGTCGCTCTTCGAATCCGGCGACTGGCACGGCATCCAGCAACTCTCGCGCGAGCGCATCGAGTACTACGACACGCGGGTACGCGAATGCGCCAGTACGCTGGGACAGGCGCTGCGCGGCACGACACCGGCCCAAACCGCACCAGATACTGCCCTCACCGCGGACCAACTCATCTTCTGGCAGGCCGCCAAGGCCTGCTATATCGGCTTGCTGGCCAGCCACCTGCAGCCCGAATGCGCCGAAACGTTTTTCAACTCAGTCTCCTGCCGCATCCTGCACCGCAGCTATTTCAATAACGATTTTCTGTTTGTGCGCCCGGCCATCTCCACCGAATACATCGATGGTCACCTTTCCACCTATCG
Source organism: Castellaniella sp. (assembly GCF_049651205.1). Taxonomy (GTDB): domain Bacteria; phylum Pseudomonadota; class Gammaproteobacteria; order Burkholderiales; family Burkholderiaceae_B; genus Castellaniella. The sequence goes on along the minus strand of NZ_JBASBR010000015.1, from coordinate 105,383 downwards.
CTCATACTATCCACTTACCGAGGGCCTGCTGCCTGCCCTTGTGCGCATGGTGGCCGATTTTGGCCTGGCTGCGCCGTATCACGACCTGCCAGCCGACACCCGAAAACTGGCGCACAAAGGCCTGCGTCACCTGCGCCAGACCCTGCCGCGCGGCCTGGGCAAGCGCCTGGCTCCCGACTGCCAGATCCAGGTACTGAACACGCTGTTCTTCCGCAACAAGGGCGCCTACATCGTGGGGCGGGTGCTGAACCAAACCGCCATCCACCCATTTGCCATTGCACTGCTGCACACGCCGTCGGGCCATCTGCAGCTGGACGCCCTGCTGCACAGCAGCGATGATCTGAGCACCTTGTTCAGCTTTACGCGGGCCTATTTTCTGGTGGACATGGAAGCACCCGCCGCGTACGTGGATTTTCTGTCTTCCTTGTTTCCACGTAAGCCAAAGGCCGAGATCTACACCACCATCGGCCTGCAAAAGCAGGGCAAAACGCTGTTTTATCGGGATTTCCTGCACCATCTGGCGCACTCCACCGACAACTTCGATTACGCGCCCGGCATCCAGGGGATGGTGATGACGGTGTTCAACCAGCCGTCCTATCCCTACGTATTCAAGCTGATCCGGGACCGCATCGCCAAAGAGGGGATGGACGAGCCCACAGTGCGGCGCAAATACCAGATGGTCAAAAAACACGACCGCGTTGGCCGCATGGCCGACACCTGGGAGTACTCACTGGTGGCCCTGCCCCGGCACCGGTTCTCGGCACGCCTGCTGGAAGGCCTGCGCACCGAAGTGCCCAATCTCATCGAAGAAACCGACGACCTGGTGGTGCTCAAGCACGTCTACATCGAGCGGCGCATGACCCCGCTCAATATCTTTCTTGCCAGTGCCTCGGACACTGCCCTGGAAGCCGCGGTGCGCCAATACGGCCAGGCCATCCGCGAGCTGGCGGCGGCCAATATTTTCCCGGGCGACATGCTATACAAAAACTTTGGCGTCACGCGCCTGGGACGGGTGGTGTTTTACGACTACGACGAGATCCAGCGCATGACCGAAATGCAGTTTCGTCGCATCCCGCCAGCCCCCAACGAAGAAGCCGAACTCTCCGGCGAACCCTGGTACCCCGTGGGCGCCAACGATGTGTTTCCCGAGGAATTCGAGCACTTTCTGCTGGGCGACCCCCGCGTGCGCGCCGCCTTCATGAAACACCACGCCGAGCTTCTGGATGCACAATGGTGGCAAGAATGCCGTGCACGTGCAGCCCAGGGCCGCATCGAAGATATTTTCCCCTACGACCCCGCCCGGCGTCTGCAATCTCAATCATTAGGGACGTCTAGCCCTGACGCCCCACCGCTGTCATAAAGACAAGGAGATCAACATGTCCGATTCCATCGTCATCGTGTCTGCCGCCCGTACCCCTATGGGGGGCATGATGGGCAGTCTGTCCAGCCTGTCGGCCCACGAGCTCGGCGCCATCGCCATCCGTGCCGCCGTCGAACGTGCCGGAATTGCCGGAGACGCCATCCAGGAAGTCATCATGGGTAACGTGCTGCAAGCCGGCCAAGGCCAGGCGCCAGCACGCCAGGCCGCCATCGAGGCAGGCCTGCCCAAAAGCGTGCCGTGCAGCACGCTGCACAAGGTGTGCGGCTCGGGCCTCAAGGCCGTGATGCTGGCGCACGACATCATCAAGGCAGAATCCGCCGACGTCGTGGTGGCCGGTGGCCAGGAGAGCATGAGCAACGCGCCGTACCTGCTGCTGCGCGGGCGCCAGGGCTATCGCTACGGGCACTCCACGGTGTACGACCACATGGCCCTGGACGGCCTGGAAGACGCCTACCAGCGCGGCACCGCCATGGGCGTGTTTGCCGAAGACTGCGTCTCCAAATATCACTTTACCCGCGAAGAGCAGGACGCCTTCTCGCTTGAATCCCTGAAACGCGCACGCAAGGCCAATGAAGACGGCACCTTCGGCTGGGAGATCACCCCCGTCACCATCAAAGGGCGCAAGGGCGATACCGTTATCGACAAAGACGAGGGCCCTTTCAAGGCCATCCCGGAAAAAATCCCCACCCTCAAACCGGCCTTCAAAAAAGACGGCACAGTCACCGCAGCCAACTCTTCGTCCATCTCGGACGGCGCATCGGCTCTGGTGGTGATGCGTGCTTCCACCGCGCAGGCACTGGGCTCCAAGCCCTTGGCCCGCATCGTGGCGCACACCCAGCACGCCCAAGAACCGCAGTGGTTTACCACCGCACCGGTGGGCGCCATCCAGAAGCTGTTGGCCAAAACCGGCTGGAAAGCCGACGACGTCGATCTCTACGAGATCAACGAAGCCTTTGCCGTGGTCACCATGGCTGCCATGAAAGAGCTCAATCTGCCGCATGATCGCGTCAATATCCACGGCGGCGCCACGGCACTGGGTCACCCCATCGGGGCGTCGGGCGCACGTCTGCTCACCACCCTGATCGGTGCGCTGCGCAAAACCGGTGGCAAGCGTGGGATTGCCTCTCTGTGCATCGGCGGTGGCGAGGCCGTCGCGCTCGCCATCGAAATGCTGTAACACAGGAAACCGTTATGCCCGTCATCGAATCCCGCATCAACCCGCGCTCACAGGATTTCCAGGACAACGCCCGTGCCATGCGGGCGCAAACCCAGGATCTGCAAGCGCAGATTGCTCACACGGCCCAGGGGGGCAGCGAATCCGCCCGTGAGCGGCACCTGAGCCGCGGCAAACTGCTGCCCAGAGATCGCGTCGAAAGGCTGCTCGACCCCGGCACCCCCTTTCTCGAGCTCTCGCCGATGGCGGCGCATGACGTTTACGACAATGCTTCACCCGGCGCCGGCCTGATCACCGGCATCGGCCGTATCAGTGGCACTGAATGCGTCATTGTGTGCAATGACGCCACGGTAAAGGGGGGTACCTACTACCCGTTGACCGTCAAAAAGCATTTGCGCGCGCAAGAGATTGCGCAACAAAACCACCTGCCCTGCGTGTACCTGGTGGATTCGGGCGGAGCCAACCTGCCCAATCAGGATGAAGTCTTTCCTGATCGTGACCACTTTGGGCGCATTTTTTATAACCAGGCTGTGATGTCCTCGATGGGCATTGCCCAGCTGGCGGTGGTGATGGGCTCGTGCACGGCGGGTGGCGCCTACGTGCCCGCCATGAGCGACGAATCCATCATCGTGCGCAATCAGGGCACGATCTTTCTGGGTGGCCCACCGCTGGTCAAAGCCGCCACCGGAGAAGAAGTCTCGGCCGAAGACCTCGGCGGCGGCGATGTGCACACGCGATTGTCGGGGGTGGCCGACCACTTGGCCGAAAACGACACCCACGCGCTGCGTCTGGCCCGCGACGCGGTGGCACGCCTCAACCTGCCCGCCACGGCACAGCCAGAGGCCTGGTCCGAGCCGCTGTACGATGCGGCCGAACTCGATGGCATCATCCCGCAAGACACCCGCAAGCCTTACGACGTGCGCGAAGTGATTGCGCGCATCGTGGATGGCTCCGAGTTTGAAGAATTCAAGGCGCGCTTTGGCACCACATTGGTTACCGGCTTTGCCAAAATCTACGGCATGCCCGTGGGCATCATCGCCAATAACGGCATCCTTTTTTCAGAGGCCGCACAAAAAGGCACGCACTTTATCGAGCTTTGCTGCCAGCGCAACATCCCGCTGGTTTTTCTGCAAAACATCAGCGGCTTCATGGTGGGCCGCAAATACGAAAACGAAGGCATTGCACGCCACGGCGCCAAGATGGTAACCGCGGTCTCCACCGCCTCCGTACCCAAATTCACCATCCTCATCGGGGGTTCTTTTGGCGCAGGCAACTACGGCATGTGCGGCCGCGCCTTTGGCCCACGATTGCTGTTTTTGTGGCCCAACGCCCGCATTTCCGTTATGGGTGGCGAGCAGGCCGCCAGCGTGCTGGCCACGGTCAAGCGCGACAACATCGAGCGCAAGGGCGGCCAATGGTCGGCACAAGAAGAAGACGCTTTCAAGGCACCCATTCGGGCGCAGTACGAGCACGAAGGCCATCCCTACTATTCCACCGCCCGTCTGTGGGATGACGGGATCATTGCGCCATCGGACACCCGCCGCGTCCTGGGCCTTGGCCTGGCGGCTGCACGCCACGCCCCTGTCGAAGCCACCCGCTTTGGCGTGTTCAGAATGTAAGGAAGCCCCATGTTCGATACTCTTTTGATCGCCAACCGTGGCGAAATCGCCTGCCGTATTGCCGCCACTGCACGCAAAATGGGGATCCGCACCATTGCCGTGTATTCAGAGGCCGATGCCCAGGCGCGCCACGTCCAGGCCTGTGACGCAGCCATCCTGATCGGCGGCCCCGAGCCCAAAGACAGTTACCTGCGCGCCGACGTCATCCTCGAGGCGGCCCGCCGCTCAGGTGCACAGGCCATCCACCCAGGCTACGGATTTTTGTCTGAAAACGCCCCCTTTGCCCAGGCATGCGGCGATGCAGGGCTGGTGTTTATCGGCCCGCCGGCGCAGTCCATTGCGGCCATGGGCAGCAAATCGGCCGCCAAGGCCCTGATGGACAAGGCCCATGTGCCCCTGGTGCCCGGCTATTATGGCGATCGACAAGAATCTGGCTTCTTACAAGAACAAGCACGCAAGATCGGCTATCCTGTGCTCATCAAGGCCAGTGCGGGCGGAGGCGGAAAAGGCATGCGCATCGTCGAAAGCGACGACGTCTTTGCCGCCGCCCTGGCCTCCTGCCAACGCGAGGCCGCCAGCAGTTTTGGCAACCCCCAGGTGCTGGTCGAGCGCTACTTGCAAAAACCGCGCCACATCGAAATCCAGGTCTTTGCCGACCAGCACGGGCAGTGTGTCTACCTCTTTGAGCGCGACTGCTCGGTGCAGCGGCGCTTTCAGAAAGTGATCGAAGAAGCTCCGGCACCCGGGATGACGCCCGAACGTCGCGCGGCCATGGGCCAGGCAGCGGTGGCCGCTGCCCAGGCGGTGGGCTACGTGGGGGCGGGCACGGTCGAGTTCATCGCCGAGCCCGACGGGCAGTTTTATTTCATGGAAATGAACACCCGCTTGCAGGTTGAGCATCCCGTCACCGAAGCCATCACCGGCGAAGACCTGGTGGAGTGGCAACTGCGGGTGGCCGCCGGCCAGCCACTGCCGCGCACTCAGGATCAACTGGCCATCCACGGCCACGCCATCGAAGCCCGCATCTATGCCGAAAACCCGGACAAGGACTTCCTGCCCAGCATCGGCCACCTGGACGTACTGCGCTGGCCAGACCACGCCGCGTTCAAGGTTGCGCCGGTGCGGGTGGATGGCGGTGTGCGTGAGGGAGACACCATCTCGCCCTATTACGACCCCATGATCGCCAAGCTCATTGTGCACGGCCAAGACCGTGAAGAAGCCCGGCGAAGCATGATCAAGGCGCTGGCACAGGTACGCGCCACAGGACTGCACACCAACATTGCGTTTTTGGGGCGCCTGATGGACAACCCAGCCTTTGTCTCGGCCGATCTCGACACCGGTTTGATCCCGCGCGAACACGATCATCTTTTCCCCACGGCACAGGTCACCCCGGACACCATCCTGGCGCTGGCCGCCGCCATGGTGCTGCAAGCCAGCGGGCTGACGCAACCCAAGGCCTGCCTGCCTCAGGGCAACACCGGCAGCCCCTGGCAACAGGCAGATGGCTGGCGGGTGGGGGATGTGTATCAACGCACCCTGGTGTTTCAGACCCCGCTGGGTGAGCGCACCGTACAATTGCAACGCCAAGGGCTTCAATGGACACTGGCGCTAGACGGGCAGCAGCCAGAGGCACTGGTCTGGCAAGCCGGTGATGCCCGCGGGCAGCTGCAAATCCGCCTGGGCACGCAAGCGTGTCGGGCCGACACACATGCATTGGGCGCACGCCTGGATATTTTTGCCAACGGACAGCGCCATACGCTTACCTGGCAAGATCCCATCGCACTGGCCGCCGGCCAGGCCGACGAGGGGCACGCTGGCGGCCTGACGGCTCCCATGCCCGGCAAAATCCTGTCGGTTTCCGTGGTTCCGGGCGATCACGTCAAACACGGCCAGGCATTGGTGGTGATGGAAGCCATGAAGATGGAGCACACCATCGAAGCCCCCCATGATGGCGTGGTGCAAGAGGTGTTCTATGCGGTGGGTGATCAGGTGAGCGATGGTGTTACCCTGATTGCACTGGAGGCAGACCAATAAGCCAAGTACACTAGAGGCAACTTGTTCTCTCCCGCGCCATGTACGATATTTTGGTTTATTTGTTCGAAAACTACTACACGCCTCAATCTTGCCCCCGGGCAGAGATTCTGGCCAGCAAGCTTGCGGCTGTAGGATTCGAACACGACGACATTAATGACGCCCTCAACTGGCTGCGCAGCCTTGCCAGCTCCACCGAGCGCTGCCTGCCGCTGGCACTGCCTGAGGGCCCGCACCCGGCGGCCACGCGTATCTATACCTCCAACGAATACGCAGCCCTGGGCTCCGAAGCCATCGGTTTCATCACCTTCCTCGAGATCTCGGGCAGCCTGCCGCCCGCGTTGCGCGAAATCCTCATCGAAACCGCCCAAGAAGCCGACAGCTTCCCGCTATCGCTCTCCGAGATCAAGGTACTGGCCCTGATGGTGCTCTGGAGCCAGGAAGCCGAGGTCGACCACCTGGTGTTCGAAGAGCTCCTGGCCGACGACGACAACCGGCTCTCGCACTAAGCCCATGACGCCCACCTACGTGGGGCGTTTTGCACCCAGCCCCAGTGGTCCGCTGCACGCAGGATCTTTGGTAAGCGCCCTGGCCAGCTACCTGGATGCCCGCGCACACCATGGCCGCTGGCTGGTGCGCATCGAAGACATCGACGAGCCGCGCACCGAGCCGGGCGCAGACCACTTCATCCTGCACCAGTTGCAGGCACTGGGCATGCAGCCAGACGCGCCTGTGGTGTGGCAAACCCATCGCAAGGCCCTGTACGCCCGCGCATTTCAGGTCTTGCAAGAAAACGCGCGGGTGTACCCCTGCTACTGCACCCGGCGGCAACGCCCGCCCGGCCCCTATCCGGGCACCTGCCGGCCACAGAAGGCCTCAGGGCAGCATCCGCAGGCAGCCGGCATGGCAGCCCCCCCTACCCAGCAGCCCGGCAAGCACGCGCCCGCCTGGCGTTTTCTGCTTGATCCTCAAGTAGAAACATTTACTGATCGCTGGGCAGGCCCGAAATCCCAGAATGTCAGCCGCGAGGTGGGAGACTTCATTGTGCGGCGGGCCGACGGCTTATGGGCATACCAACTGGCGGTTGTGGTGGACGACGCCGAGCAGGGGGTTACCCATGTCGTGCGCGGCGCCGATCTGCTGGGCTCAAGCGGCTGTCAGGCCCAACTGGCACGGACCTTGGGGCTACCCTGCCTTCAGTGGCTGCACGTTCCGCTAGTGCTGGATGCCCAGGGCCGCAAGTTATCCAAACAAAATCACGCACCGGCATTAAACCTGGATACCCCGCTGGACACCCTGCAACAGGCCTGGGTTGCCCTCGGGTTTGCGCCGGTGGATTGCCACACACCGACAGGCTTCTGGCCCCTGGCAACCGAGCACTGGGCGCGACGCTTTGCCGCAGTTTGATATATTTGATCCACCCGCACGAGCACCCCGCCGGTGGCAGGCACACCCTGGCCCCAAGCCATTTTGCCGCGCTTTCCGGCACACAGGCCCGGTACCGGGGACGAGACGGAAACTTGCATGCTGCGGTAGCCCCTCGTATGATCCGCGCTATTGTGGTTGCAAAACGGCCACCAATGGAACCCCATGACCAAAACTCTGATTATTGCTGAAAAACCCTCGGTTGCCCTGGATATCTCCCGTGCCTTGGGTGGTTTCACCCGCGAAGGCGATTACTTCGAAAGCGAGCAGTACGTGCTGTCGTCCAGCGTCGGCCACCTGCTCAGCCTGGTGGCGCCCAACGACCCCGTCCGCGGCAAATGGAGTTTTGCGCATCTGCCCGTCATCCCGCCACAATTTGAACTCAGCCCCACCGACAAGCGCTCCTCCGAGCGCCTGAAGCTGCTGGTCAAATTGCTCAAGCGCAAGGATGTCGGCGCCGTGATCAATGCCTGTGACGCGGGCCGTGAAGGCGAGCTGATTTTCCGCTACATCGTGCAATACGCCGGTATCAAAAAGCCCATCCAGCGGCTGTGGCTCCGGTCCATGACGCAGGCAGCCATCCGCGAGGCCTTTGCCAACCTGCGCGACGATGACACCATGAAGCCGCTCGAAGCAGCGGCCCGCTCGCGTGCCGAGGCCGACTGGCTGGTGGGCATCAATGGCACGCGCGCCATGACTGCCTTTAACAGCAAGGATGGCGGCTTTTTTAAAACGCCGGTGGGTCGAGTGCAAACACCGACCCTGGCCATCGTGATGGAGCGCGAAGACCGCATCCGCAGCTTTGTCAGCCGTGATTACTGGGAAGTCCATGCCACCTTCGTGGCGGCAGCAGGCCTGTACGAAGGCCGCTGGTTCGATCCAGACTTCAAGAAAAACGAGCAAGACCCCGATGCGCGTGACTCGCGCCTGTGGGCGGCCAGCGCAGCACAAAGCGTGGTCAGTGCCTGCCGCGAGCAAGCAGGCGTGGTAACAGAAGAATCCAAGCCCAGCACGCAGATGTCTCCGGCGTTGTTTGATCTCACCACCTTGCAGCGCGAAGCCAACTCGCGGTTTGGCTTCTCGGCCAAAACCACGCTGTCATTGGCCCAGACGCTGTACGAGCGCCACAAGGCCCTGACCTATCCACGTACCGATTCACGTTACCTGCCCCAGGATTACGTCAGCACCGTGCAGCAAACCATGCAGGTATTGTCTGCAGCCGACTCCAGCGTGGCGCGCTCGGTGCAGCCCTTTGCGCAGCAAGTGGTCGAGCAGCAATGGGTCAAGCCCAACCGGCGCATCTTCGATGACAAAAAGGTCTCGGATCACTTTGCCATTATCCCCACGCTGCAGGTACCGCGCGAGCTCAGCGATGCCGAATTCAAGATTTACGAACTGATCGCCCGGCGTTTTCTGGCTGTGTTTTTCCCGGCAGCCGAGTTTCGCGTCACCACCCGCATCACCCAGGTCTCGGGCCATCATTTCAAGACCGAGGGCAAGATCCTGGTGTCACCGGGCTGGCTGGCCATTTATGGCCGCGAATCACAAGGCGACGAGAGCTCTCTGGTGGCCGTAGCCGATGGCGAACGCGTACGCACAGAAGACATCGAGGCACGCGGCCTGGCCACCAAGCCACCGGCACGCTTTAACGAAGCCACCCTGCTGTCTGCCATGGAAGGCGCCGGCAAGCTGGTGGATGACGAAGCCCTGCGCGAAGCCATGTCCGAGCGAGGCCTGGGCACGCCAGCCACACGTGCAGCCATCATCGAAGGGCTGATCAACGAAACCTATCTGCGCCGTGAAGGCCGTGATCTAGTGCCCAGCGCCAAGGCACGCCAGCTGATGACACTGCTATCGGGCCTGGGGGTCAACGAACTGACCTCTCCAGAGCTTACCGGCGGCTGGGAGCACCAGCTGAAGCTGATCGAACAGCGACAGCTGGATCGCGAATCCTTCATGCGCGAAATCGCCCAGATGACGCAGGTGATTGTGAAGCGTGCCAAAGAGTACGAACGCGATACCGTGCCGGGCGACTACGCGACCCTGCAAACACCCTGCCCAAAATGTGGCGCAGTGGTCAAGGAAAACTACCGTCGTTATGCCTGCACCGCCTGCGACTTCTCGATCGGCAAGCACCCGGGCGGGCGCACCTTCGAGGTCACCGAGGTTGAAGAGCTGCTGAAAACACGCACGCTGGGACCCCTGACTGGCTTTATCAGCAAGATGGGACGGCCCTTTGCTGCGGTGCTGCGCATCACCGATGAATTCAAGCTTGAGTTTGATTTTGGCCAGAAAGAAGACGAGGACACCGAGCCGGTTGATTTCTCCGGCCAGACGGCCCTGGGCCCCTGCCCCAAGTGTGGCGGCCAGGTGTACGAACACGGCATGAACTACATCTGCGAACATGCCACCGGGCCCAATAAAACCTGCAGTTTCCGCAGCGGCAAAGTGATCTTGCAGCAAGAGATCCCTGCCAGCCAAATGACGCAACTGCTGGCCACAGGAAAAACCGATCTGTTTGACGGCTTTGTCTCCAGCCGCACCAACCGCAAGTTCAAGGCCTACCTGGTGCGCCAGGCCGATGGCAAGATCGGCTTCGAGTTCGAGGCGCGCACACCCAAGGCGGGCACCAAGGCTGCGGCAGGCAAAAAGGCAACCACCAGCAAGGCTGCAAGCAAGACAACTGCCAGCAAAACAGCGGCAAAAACCACCACGGCGGCCAAGAAAGCCCCCAGCAAGACGGCCACCAAGGCAAGCGCCGGCAAAACAGCCCCTGCCGGCAAGACCACCACTAAAGCGGCCAGCAAAGCCACCACACGCCGTAAGCCAGCTGCCAAGGCCACCCAGACCGAAGACGATACACCCGCCTTCTGAGACGCAAGCAGAGCCAACAAGCCGCATACCCGGCCTGCTCCATGCAGAGCAGCCGGGTATGCGGTTTTCAGCGTCAGGGAAGGCGGTATCTACTGCGTCTGCCGCCAGACACAGCCACACCGGCGCCAGCCGATGCAGCCCATACCGTTAGCGGTAAACCAGATCGCGGAAATACAACGAAAGATCGGGCCAGTAGGTGATGATCATCAGACAGACCAGCACCACGCCCACAAACGGCAGCAGCGGACGAATCAGACGCTCGATGGGCACCTTGGCCACCGTGCAGGCAGCAAAGAGATTGACACCGAAGGGGGGCGTGACCATACCCAGCGCGAGGTTGACCACCATGATGACGCCAAAGTGGGCGGGGTCGACCCCAAACTGCATGGCCACCGGCAGCAGCAAGGGGGCCAGCACCACGATGGATGCCGAGGTTTCGATAAACATGCCGATAAAGAACAGCGCAAAATTTATCCCCAGCAAAAAACTGATTTCGCTACCAAACAGTTGGCCCAGCCAGTGACCCAGCGCCATGGGTACCCCGGCCCGGTTGAGCAGAAAGCCAAACACCCCGGCATTGGCGATGATGAACATGATGATGGCGGTGGACACCACCGAGCGGTGAAACGTGCGGCCCAACGAAGCAAAGGTGAGACGGCGATAAATAAATGTACCGACAAACAGGGCATATACCACGGCCACCGCGGAGGCCTCGGTGGGCGTAAATACGCCCCCGTAGATGCCGCCCAGGATGATCACCGGCATCAGCAGTGCCCACCACGCTTTTACAAAAGCCGTCCAGACAGGCAGGCGGTTTTCACCGTCACGTTTACCCAAGCCATTGCGCCGCGCATACAACCACACGTAAAGCATCATGGCCACAACAATCAGCAGGCCCGGGCCGATGCCGGAAATAAACACCTCGCCCACGGATGTGTCAGTGGACACGGCGTAAAGAATCATGGGAATAGAGGGCGGAATAATGACGCCAAGCTCGGCCGCTGAAGCCTGCAAAGACGCGGCAAAGGGCGCAGGATAGCCATGCTTGACCATGGCCGGAATCAGGATCGCGCCCACAGCAAAGGTGGTGGCCACACTGGAGCCCGCCACTGCGGCAAAGATCATGCAGGTAAGCACGCAGCTGCAAGCTAGGCCGCCCTGCACACCACCCACCACACTCTTGGCAAACTCGACCATGCGCTCGGAGATGCCCCCTTGCTCCATGAGGTTGCCGGCCAGGATAAAAAACGGCACCGCCACCAGAGGGTATTTATCCAGCGCAGCGTACAGTTGCTGGGCAATCACCAGCCAGGTCATGTGGCCGTCGAAACCGACCCCAGCCATGGTGGCCAGCCCGATGGACACGGCCACGGGCACGGTAAGCCCAAAAAACAGCAACATGGAGACGACCATGAGTTGCGACATGATCAGCTCCTAGACGGTTTCAACATAGGGAACACGGGAGTCTTCGGCCCAATAGGCCAGTGCCCCCAGCAGCGACAGAAAAGCCCCCACAGGAATGGAAAGATAGATCCAGGAAATGGACCAACCCAGACTGGGCGTGGTTTGAAAGCGCACCCGCCATGTCATGTCTGCGCCAATCCAGACCAGAAAACCTAAAAAACACACCACAATCGCCAACACCAGGTGCTCGAGCAGACGCGCCTTGCGCGGCGCCAGCAGATTGTGAAGGAGATCGACCCCCAGCATGGCGCCCTGGCGAAACGCCAGGGAGATGCCCAGCATCACCGCCCAAATGATGGACGCCCGTGTCCAGGCCTCGGACCAGGCCGATGGCGACTGAAGCACAAAACGCGCCATCACCTGATAAAAGCCGGCGGCCACAGACGACCACAGCAGAGCCTGTGCAAGCCGGGACACCCAGCGGGAGAGAAAACGGTCGAGTACTCCTAGTGCGCGCATCGGCTTACTGCGTATCGCGAATGGCTTCGACGAGTTCTTTGCCGAACTGCTTGTAGTACTGCGGATAGACGGGCTGAACAGCCTTTACAAAGGCGGCATGATCTACCGTATTGATCTGCATGCCATTGGCCTTGAGGGTTTCAAGACCGTCTTTCTCAACCTTGTCCACAAACTGGCGCATAGCCTGGGCACTGGCCACACCCGCGGCCTTGAATTTGGCCTTGTCAGCGTCCGACAGACCGTTGTAGACAGCGGGCGACATCAACACCAATGCCGGGCCGTACACGTGGGCGGTAAGCGACAGGTATTTTTGCAGCTGCCACATCTTGACGGAAACAATCACGGACAGGGGGTTTTCCTGGCCATCGATGGTGCCTTGCTGCAAGGCGGTGGCCACTTCAGGCCAGGCCATGGGCGTTGCCAGCACACCCAGTTCGCGGAACGCGGCAATATGGATGGGGTTTTCGGTGGTGCGGATCTTCAAACCCTTGATGTCGGCGGGCTCTTTGACCGGCCGCACATTATTGGTGAGGTGACGGAACCCTTGTTCACCCCAGGCCAGTGCAATCAGGCCGCGCTTGGGAAACTCGGCCAGCATGTCCTGACCAATCTTGCCGTCCAATACCTTGCGGGCATGAGCAAGATCACGGAACAAAAACGGGATGTCGAAGACACCGGTTTGCGGCACAAAATTAAGCGTGGCCCCCGTAGACACAATCGCCAGATCGATGGTGCCCAGTTGCAGGCCTTCGATGACTTCGCGCTCGCCACCCAGCTGGCTGTTGGGAAACTGCTGGACTTTGAAATCGGGTGTGCTGGCCTCTAGTGTTTTGGCAAAGGCGGCAGCACCTGCCCCATAGTGCGAGCTTTCGGATAGCGCATAGGCCATCTTGAGCGTGGTTTGGGCCAGTACCGGCCCGCTTGCAGTAAGGCCCACAAGGGCCACGGCGGCCAGCCAGCCGGCAAATTTCTTAGCGTGATGCATGATGTCTCCTGTGAGTGCGGACAGCCCTGGCCAAACAGGTAATGGCAGGTTGTTGAACCGGTAAAGTTCTAACACGAAGCGCTCCTTACCCGCAACGCGGGCAAACCTGGGGATATCCACAATCCATGCGCCTGCGAGAGACTCAGATCACCGCAACAGGCAGGCGGATTATTCTTCGACGTACCAGGTGTCTTCGGACAACATCACCTGCTGATGGCCGTAGCCAGCCGGCATCATCGGGAAACAATTTTGCAGGGGCACCACAGCCACATCCAGAAAATACGGGCCATCGTGTGCCATGCAGGCGGCCAGCGCGGCGTCGAGATCGCGCGGGTGATCCACCCGGGCAGCCCCCCAGCCAAAGGCACCGGCCAGCGCCACAAAATCGGGGATCGACGCGTTGTAGCTGTGGCTGTAACGGCCTTCGTGAATCAGCTCTTGCCACTGGCGCACCATGCCCATATGGCCGTTATTGCACAGGATCACCTTGACCGGGGCATGATGCTGCATCGCCGTGGCAAGCTCCTGGATGTTCATCAGCACCGAGGCATCGCCACTGATGCACACCACGGGTTTGTCGGGGTGTGCCACCTGCGCGCCGATGGCCGCCGGCAAGCCATAACCCATGGTGCCCGCCCCGCCCGAGGTTAACCAGCGATTGGGGCGATCCAGGTGAATATACTGGGCGGCCCACATCTGGTGCTGGCCCACATCGGTGGACACAATCGCATCGCGCCCGGCGATCAGGCGGTCGACCCGCTGCATGAGATCTTGCGGCAGGATGACATCGGCCGAGGGCGTTACCTTCAGGCAATCGCGGGCCTGCCACACGCCAATGCGCTGCCACCAGTCGGCCAGCCGGCCAGCATCCAGCGCATATTGGCCCAGCTCTTTGTGCAGGGCGCGCAGCAGCGGATAACAATCTCCCACCAGCGCCACATCGGCCCGCACCACTTTATTGATGGAAGCGGGGTCGATATCCAGATGGATTTTGTCGGCATGCGGGCAAAAATCGGACAAACGCCCCGTGATGCGGTCGTCAAACCGGGCGCCCACACAAATGATGAGATCGGCATGGTGCATGGCCAGATTGGCCTGCAGGGTGCCATGCATGCCCAGCATTCCAAGAAACTGGGGCTCGGCCGCCGGAAAAGCCCCCAGGCCCATCAGCGTGAGGGTGCATGGCGCGCCAGTGGCCTGCACCAGCGATCCAAATGCGTGGCAGGCATCCACGCCCGAGTTGATCAACCCGCCACCACCGTAAAACACAGGCCGGCGCGCCTTGGCAATCAGCGCCGCCGCCCGTTTGATAGCGGCTTCGGCGGCCGGTTGCATGGTTTCAACGGCAGGCTCGGGCTCGGCCACCGGCGATTGATGCTCGGGCGGCACCAGCGCCATCTGTAAATCTTTGGGGAAATCCAGTAACACAGGGCCCGGACGCCCGGCGCGTGTGAGACGCAGGGCCTTGGCCACGAGGTCGGCCACGTCTTCGATGCGCCGCACCTGGGCATTCCATTTGGTGACCGGCCGCGAGATGCCCACAGCGTCGCACTCCTGGAAGGCGTCTGTGCCGATGGCGCTGGACGCCACCTGGCCACTGATGCACAGCACCGGGATGGAATCACACAAGGCATCCAGCAAGCCGGTTGTAGTGTTGGACATCCCCGGGCCGGAGGTGACAAACACCACCCCCGGGCGCCCCGTAGACCGCGCGTACCCCTCGGCGGCATGCATGGCGGCCTGCTCGTGGCGCACCAGCACGTGATGGATACCTGGCTGGGCATACAGGGCATCGTACAGGGGCAACACCGCCCCACCTGGATAACCAAAAACGGTGTCCACACCCAGGGCAATCAGGGTATCCAGCAAGACCTCGGCGCCATTGCGGCCAGCGGATATTTGATCGGAGGAATCGCGCAGCGGCGCAGGGGCGGGGGCATTCACGGGACAGAACCTGAGGGTGGAGAAAGGACAAGACCCAGTGTATCTCGTTTCCCCCGCCACCAACCCTACCAGGCAGGTGGTTTCCACGGGATCTCCCGGGCTGGCAAACCGCTCAATCCGCAGTAGCATGCTGTAGTTCAGTGCCTTTTGGGCACCCGCCATTTGTCTTCTCTCCTGCGTATTCATGTCCGATCAGCCCGCACCAAACCCTGCACTGCCTCTCGACATCCCCAGCCCCGACCCAGCCGTCCGCGTCTCGCTACGCTTCGAAGACTGGCTTACCGTGCTTAGCCTGGCTACCCTGGCGTGTATCACGCTGGCCAATGTCATCGTGCGCTACCTCACCGACCAGTCCTTTGCCTGGACAGAAGAGATCTCCATTTTTCTGCTGGTGGTGCTTACCATGAGCGCGGGCTCGTCGGCATTTGTGCGCCGCCTGCACATCCGCATCGAACTCATCGCCGCTGGCGGCACTACCCGCCGCCAGCGGCGGCTGGCGCTGCTCTCGGATGGTATTTGCCTGCTGTTTTTCGCGGTGCTCACGGTTTTGCTGGGCCGCATGGCACTGGATGAACTCAACTGGGGCGACACCTCGCCCGCCATCGGAGTACCCACCTGGTGGTATTCGATATGGCTGCCCGTTTTGGCGGGCATCATCACGTTGCGGCTAGCCGGGATGCTGCTGCGCACCTGGAGGCTGCCACGATGATTGCCTCCCTGTTATTTGGCCTGTTTGTCATCCTGATGGTCATCGGCGTGCCCGTGGGCGTGGCCCTGGGTGGCGCTGGCACACTGGCCATCGCCCTGGCCAACCCCGATACCCACTGGTTTGGGCTGATGGCGGTATCGCAAAGCTTTTATGCTGGCCTGGCCAAGTACCCGCTGCTGGCCATCCCGATGTTTGTGCTGGTGGGTTCCATTTTTGATCGCTCGGGCGTGGCCGCAAAGCTGGTGCGCCTGGCACAGTCCATCACCGGCAACGGGCCGGGCATGCTGGCCGTGGTCACCATCACGGTGGCGATGTTCCTGGGGGGCATTTCAGGCTCGGGCCCGGCCTGTGCCGCCGCTGTGGGCGCCATCATGATTGGCGCCATGAACCGCGCCGGTTATCCGCGTGCCTACTCGGCCAGCGTGGTGGCGGCAGGTGCTGCCACCGACATCCTGATCCCGCCCTCCATTGCCATGATTGTGTACTCGATCCTGGTACCTCAGGCCTCGGTGCCCGCCCTGTTCGCCGCAGGCATGCTGCCGGGCATCTTGGCCGGTATTGGCCTGATCATCCCGGCCGTGTGGCTGGCTCGGCGCCACAATATGGGCGCCGAATCCCGCAAAGAGCCACGCCCGGCATTCTGGCGCAGCCTGTTCGAGGCCATCCCGGGGCTGGCCGCCCCGGTGATCATCCTGGGCGGCATGCGCATGGGGTATTTCACTCCCACCGAAGCCGCCGTGGTGGCGGTGTTCTACGGCCTGTTCATCGGGTTTTTTGTGCATCGCACCATGCGCTGGCGGGATTTATTCCCCATTTTGCGCGAAGCCGGCGAGCTCTCCGCCGTGATCATGATGATCGTGACACTGGCGGGCATTTTTGCCTGGTCACTCTCTACCCTGTCAATCATCGATCCCATCACCAAGGCCATCGTGCACTCGGGCCTGGGCTCTTACGGCGTGATGACGCTGCTGGTGTTGCTGCTTATCGTGGCGGGGATGTTCCTCGACGGGATTTCCATCTTCTTGATTTTCGTGCCGCTGATCCAGCCTGTGGCCATGGCTTTTCAGTGGGATCTGGTGTGGCTGGGCGTGGTGCTGACACTGATGGTGGCAGTGGGGCAATTTACGCCGCCTGTGGCGGTTAACCTGATGGTTTCCAGCAAAATTGCCCGTATCCCCATGGAAACCACGGTGCCCTGGGTGCTGTGGCTGGTGGGCGGCATGTTGTGCGCACTGATTCTGGTGGTGGTTTTTCCGCAGATTGCGTTATGGTTGCCGCATTATCTGGGATACTGATTATTTGCTGGATCTCGCGGGGAAGGCTGTTGTGAGGGTCATTTTCACAGACCTCGCCCGGACATGTGGGGGGTTGCAAGCACAGGTCGCAATTTTGCGGCTGCGCCGCGGATGGACGAGTGTGCTCCAACAGTGCTTGCAACACCCCACATGTCCAGGCTGACGAAAAGAGGGGCGGCGTGGACCCAAGTTGTGGCGGACGAAAAGAGGGGCGGGAGCCGCTTCGCGCTGACGAGAGCATCAATCAGGGATACAAATTTCACACGTGGTCCGGGAGGACTGCGGATTTTTCAGGAGAGGAGACTACACCATGCATTTCACACGACTCATCGGCGCCGCAGCCCTGGCCGTCACGGCCCTGGCCACGACGCTGCCGGCCCAGGCGGCCGACTACAAATCAGAATACAAGCTGTCCATCGTGGTGGGCACCAATTTCCCCTGGGGTCAGGGGGCGGTGATCTGGTCTGATCTGGTGCGCGAGCGCACCAACGGGCGCATCAACATCAAAGTCTACCCGGGCACCTCCCTGGTGCAGGGCGACCAAACCCGCGAGTTCACCGCCATCCGCCAGGGCGTGATCGACATGGCCATTGGTTCCACCATCAACTGGTCACCGCAGGTCAAAGAACTCAATCTTTTTTCGCTGCCTTTCCTGATGCCCGATTACCCAGCCATCGACGCTCTCACCCAGGGCAAGGTGGGTGAGCAGATTTTCGACACCCTTAGCAAAAAGGGCGTGGTACCCCTGGCCTGGGGCGAAAACGGTTACCGGCAGTTGTCCAACTCGGTTCGTGAAGTCAAGGCACCCGAAGACATCAAGGGCATGAAACTGCGCGTTGTCGGTTCGCCGCTGTACATCGATACATTCACCGCGCTGGGCGCCAACCCCACCCAAATGAGCTGGGCAGACGCACAACCCGCGCTAGCCAGTGGCGCTGTAGACGGCCAGGAAAACCCGCTGTCCATCTACGCCGGCGCCAAGCTGTACGATGTCGGCCAAAAATACCTCAGCCTCTGGAACTACGTCGCCGATCCGCTGATCTTTGTGGTCAACAAAGACGTCTGGAACACCTGGTCTCCTGCCGATCAAAAGATCGTGCGTGAGGCGGCCATCGAAGCCGGCAAAAAAGAGATCGTGATCGCACGCAAGGGTGTCACCAACACCGATAACTCGCTGCTCAAGGAGATCGAAAGCCATAACGTCACGGTTACCGTCCTGTCGCCAGAGCAAATCGATGCATTTGCAAAAGTCACCAAACCCGTGTTCGACAAATGGTCCAAGGAGATTGGCGCCGATCTGGTGAAGCAAGCCCAGGAAGATATCGCCAAGCGTTAAGATAGCAACGTCCACCAGACGTTTGCGTCTCTGAACAGCCAGTCTCCCGACTGGCTGTCTGCATTTTATTCAGCCTCCCCGGCCACCATGGAAATCTCTTTCGACATTGTCGTACTGCTGTTTTTTGTTGCCATGATGGCCGGCACCATTGATGCCATTGCCGGGGGCGGCGGCCTGATCACCATTCCCGCCCTGCTGGCCGTGGGGATGCCTCCAGGGGCGGCCATCGCCACCAACAAGATTGGCGGGTTTGCCTGTTCGGCCGCAGCCACTATTCATTTTTTACGCATCCGTCAGCTCGATCTCAAGCGCAGCCGCTGGATGATGCTGGGTACGCTTCTCGGATCGCTGGTGGGGGGCATTGCGCTTACCCGCATCGACAGCAATGTGCTCAAGCAAGTCATCCCTGTGCTGCTGATCGGCTTTGCCGTCTATTTCTTGCTGTCGCCCAAGGTAGGGGCACAAGATCGCACCCAACGCATCACCACGGGTATGTACGCGCTTTGCATCGCACCGCTGATCGGCTTTTACGACGGTTTTTTTGGCCCCGGGTCGGGCACCTTTCTTGCCATTTCACTGGTGACGCTGCTTGGCATGAACCTGGTCAAAGCCACGGCTCATGCCAAGCTGCTCAATCTGTGCAGTAATCTGTCGGCGGTCATCTTTTATGCCTTGCACGGCAATATCTGGTGGGCCTATGGCCTGCCCTTGCTGGTGGGCCAATGGATCGGTGGCACGATCGGTGCGCGGCTGGTGGTGACACGAGGCCATCAGCTCATCCGTGTCTTGATGGTGCTGATGGCGGTTGCCGTATCGCTGAAAATGATTTTTTTTGATTAATCTGCAGGATGCAGGCGGCGCACATCCAGGCTCACATCGCCCCGATCACAAGACACCCAGGCATTGCGATCCGTCACATTGATGCTCAGACTCATATTGCGCTGAGCCAGCTCGCCCAAAGCCCTGCTGGCGTCAGCATCCAGGCAGTACACCTGCAAATTGGCAGCCCGGGCCACCTTGTTGCGCACACCCGCCCACCAAAGGTCTACCCCGCGCCCATAGGCCAGCACCATCACCTGCCCGGCGCGTCCACAGGCTTTTAGCAGACGGCGTTCATCTGGCAGGCCCACTTCGATCCACTGCTCGACGGCACCCGTGAGATCCAGCTGCCAGAGCGCCGGCTCATCCGTGTCGCTTAATCCCCGCGTAAACACCAGGCGCTCATCTGCCTGAACCCACAGCGCATACGCCAGCAAACGCACCATCAGGCGTTCGTCGGTTTCCGAGGGATGTCTGGCCACGGTAAGCGCGTGGCTGGCGTAATAGCCACGGTCGTTGTCGGCAACGTGAAGATCGGCTTTGAAAACAGTGGCGCGCAATGCCATTGAACAATCTCTGAAAAATGAAGGCTCAGGCCTGAAAGCGAGACAGGACAAGGTGGCTGCCCGGACACCCCCTTGCCAAACCCAGGTCTATTTAAATGCAGTCTCGATGAAGCTGCGCAATTTGCGTGAGTGCAGGCGCTCACCCGGCATCTCCCGCAGGTGCTCCAGCGCCCGGATGCCAATATGCAGGTGTTGATTGACCTGTGTGCGGTAAAACGCACTGGCCATGCCCGGCAGTTTAAGCTCACCATGCAAAGGCTTGTCGGACACGCACAGCAGGGTGCCGTACGGCACCCGAAAACGAAACCCATTGGCCGCGACGGTGGCAGACTCCATATCCAGTGCAATAGCCCGCGACTGCGAGAGGCGCTGCACAGGTTCTTGTTGGTCGCGAAGCTCCCAGTTGCGGTTGTCGATAGTGGCCACCGTACCGGTACGCATGATTTTCTTAAGCTCCCAGCCCGACAGGCCGGCCACTTCGGCCACCGCTTGCTCTAGTGCCACCTGCACCTCTGCCAACGGCGGCACAGGCACCCACAAAGGGAGGTCGTCATCCAGTACGTGGTCTTCACGGACGTAGCCATGGGCCAGCACGTAATCGCCCAGGCGCTGTGTGGTGCGCAGGCCGGCGCAATGGCCCAGCATCAGCCAGGCCGATGGGCGCAGCACTGCCACGTGATCGGTAATGGTTTTGGCGTTGGACGGCCCCACACCGATATTGATCAAGGTGATGCCGGTGTGTCCCTC
Organism: Castellaniella sp.; assembly: GCF_049651205.1. Taxonomy (GTDB): domain Bacteria; phylum Pseudomonadota; class Gammaproteobacteria; order Burkholderiales; family Burkholderiaceae_B; genus Castellaniella. The sequence continues at coordinate 84,555 of NZ_JBASBR010000015.1, read as the reverse complement.
GCGGGTGATGTGGTAGGTAGGCATCTGGGGCGTAAACGCCAGTGCCGGTGCCTCCTGGGTAGCGGTTTCGCGGGTGACGATATGGTTACCTGGCTGCACCAGCGCCTGGTAACCGCCCGTGCCGCTGGCCAGGGTGGCCCGTGCCCATTTTACAAACTCATCCACGTAAAACTGGTAGTTGGTAAACAGCACGAAGTCCTGAAAATGTGTGGGCGACGTGCCTGTGTAATGCTGCAGGCGCTGCAGTGAGTAATCTACCCGCGGTCCGGTAAACGGCGCCAGTGGCCGCGGCTGATTGGGCCGCCCGCGCCAGGTGCCATTGACAATGGCATCATCGGTGACTGCAAGGTCGGGCACATCGAAGTGGTCGCGCAGCGTATGCCCTGGCACTTCAGAGTACTCACCCTGTGCATACTCGCCCTCGGGGAACGCAAAGTGCAGCGGGATCGGCAGATCGGACTCACCGATCTCGACGGGCACATTGTGGTTGCGCAGCAGCAGGCGCACTTGCTCACGCAGATAATCGCGAAACAGCGTGGGCCGGGTGACGGTAGTCATATAGACACCGGGCTCGACCAGATGCCCGTACGACAGGCGGCTGTCGACTTCGGGATAGGTATTGATCCGGATCCGGATAGCCGGATAGCAGGCCCGCACCCGTTGACCAAGCTCAAGCGTGCCGGCACCGTACTCGCGAAACGCATCCCGAATAAACGCGGTGTTGCGTTGGTACAGCTTGATCAGCTGCTCAACCGCTGCATCGGCATCGGTATAGCTGGAAAACGGCACCAGTGGCGGCAGCCGGGTCGGGCGGAGTGCATCAGCGTATTTGTCCATGCCTGATTATGGCAGGTTCGGGTGACGAGGGGATGACAGAGCACCCCATCGACCTGATCTTGTGACGCGATCAGCTCGCCCGGCGGTGCACTTCCCGTCCGGCTGCATAAGTGGCGGCAATTGCACGGTCATCGCCCAGCATGGCCAGGGCAAAGAGCAGCTCTTCAAGCGATTCCACGCGTGCAGTGCGGCGTGCCAGCAATGGCGTGGCCTGGGGGTCGAGCACAATGAAATCGGCTTCAGCACCGGGTTCCAGTGTGCCCACCTGGCCCGTCAGGCCCAGGTGCTTGGCAGCGCCTTGCGTGGCCTGCCAGAACATGCGCCGGGCGGTCAGGTGATGGCCTGACAGGCGGGCCACCTTGTGGGCTTCGTTCATGGTTTGCAGCATCGAAAACGACGAGCCGCCACCCACGTCGGTTGCCAGCGTGACAGGCATGGAGAAATTCCGCGCAGCGGCAAAATCAAACAGGCCGCTGCCCAGAAACTGATTGGAAGTGGGGCAATGTGCCGCCACCGCGCCGGCATCACGCATGCGGCGGCGGTCATCGTCATCCAGCCAGACACAATGGCCGTACACCGCACGCGGACGCAGCAGACCAAAGTGGTCGTAAATATCCAGATAGCTGCGATGGCCGGGAAACAGGCTCATCACCCATTTCACTTCATCCTTGTTTTCAGACACATGCGACTGGATGAAGACATCGTCGTATTGCTGGGCCAGCTCGCGGCAGCGCCCCAATTGCTCGGGGCTGGAGGTAGGGGCAAAGCGCGGCGTCAGGGCATACATCTGGCGCCCGGTGCCGTGCCAGCGTTGCAGCAGCATTTCGCTGTCGCGGGCTCCGGTTTCAGCCGTGTCGCGCAGGTACTCGGGGCAGTTGCGGTCCATCATCACCTTACCGGCCACCATACGCAAATTGCGGCTGTGGCTTTCCTCAAAAAAGGCCTGGGCCGAGCCCGGATGAACCGTGCAATACACCAGTGCCGTCGTGGTGCCACAGCGCAGCAGCTCATCCAGAAAAAACCGCGCCACCTCCTGCGCATACTCGGGATTTTCAAAGCGGCGCTCGGTAGGAAACGTATAGGTTTCCAGCCAAGGCAGCAGGCCGGGTGCCGGCGAGGCAATCATGTCGGTCTGCGGATAGTGGATGTGTGTATCAATGAAACCGGCAGTAATCAGGCGCCCGCGCCAATCGTGCACTGCGATGCCCGGTGGCAGATCCTTGATCAGTTGATCATATTCGCCACAATGCTGGATCTGGCCATCACACACCACCAACAGGCCATCGCGGATCCATTCACAAGCCTCGTCCTCTGCCTTGGGCGTATCGCGAAAATACAGCAGTTGCGCGCGATAGGCCTGAATCTCGGACACAGCGGGGATGGTTGACGATGAGGTCATGGAGTCTCCTGGTTTTTGTATTGGCTGCCCTGCGGCAAAGCCTGTGCAAAGGGGTGTCAATGCGCCATGGCAGCATCCACGCCAGACAGGCTGGGAGCCTGTGTGAGGCGCGTGCGCAGACGCATCAACTGGGCGGCAACCGAAACGGCGATGATAGCCGGCTGCTTGCCTTCGATGCCGGGTTCGCCGATGGGACAGGTGATGCGGGCATAGCGGTCGGGCGAAATCCCGCGCAGCCGAAAACGTTGTTGAAACTTATGCCACTTGGTGGCCGAGCCAATAAGGCCAATGTAAGCTGTGTCGTCACGTTTGAGCAGCTCTTCACAAAGGTGCTGATCCAGTGCGTGATCGTGAGTCATCACCAGAAAGCAGCTGCCGGGCGGAGCATATTCGATGAGGGCCTCGGGCGTATCGGTGGCTTCGATGGTGACATTGGGCGCCACGGCGTCGGGAAACATCCCGTCGCGCGTATCCACCCAGGTAACCTGGCACGGCAAAGTGCCCAAAATGCTGACCAGGGCCTGGCCCACGTGTCCGGCGCCAAACACCATCACCTGCAGAGGATCCGGCATAAGCGGCTCTGCAAGCACCGCACAGCCGCGGGCATCTTGCGGATTTAACAGGCGGGCTGCCTGAAACCTGTTGGCCGGCCTGGAGGCTGCCCCCGGCGCCTGCAGGCGCACCCAGGCGGCTACCCCTGGCGCACCTACCCCCACCTCGCGTTCAAACGCTTCCTGCCGATGCAGACGATCGTGGCAATCCTGCAGCCAGCTCTGGTCGCCAGGCTGCAGCTGCTCAAAAAGCAGGGTAACCAGCCCGCCACAGCACTGGCCTGCCGAGGCCGCCAACGGCATCTCCTGCACCCAGCGATCCGGCTGGCCGGGGTGCTGAAGATGTTGCCGGGCCAGATGCGTGGCCTGCCACTCAAGCTGGCCACCGCCAATCGTCAGCCACTGATGGCCTGCTGACACCAGCATCTTGGCACCGGCCTCGCGAGGCGCGGAACCACGCACTGCCGCGACGGTGATCAGCACCACCGCCTGTTGCCGGTTCAGGCACCAAAGCGCCTGATCGATCCAGGCCGTCGTCGACATATGCGTCAGGCCGCCACGGCCTTGCGTTGCCGCAGTCCCTGGGCCGCCTTGAGAATGGCTTCAGGTGTGGCGGGTGCGCTGAGTTCCGGCGAGACATGGCCGTCGCCCAGGGAAGCCAGCGCCTCGCAGATGGCATTGAACACGCTGACGCCATGCACCAGCGGGGGCTCGCCCACCGCCTTGGAGTGGTGCACGGAATCCTTGTGGTTGCGCGCCTTGAACAACCGCACGCGGAAATCACGCGGGCAGTCGCTGATGGCCGGGATCTTGTAGGTGGACGGCGCATGGGTGGTCAGGCGGCCATCCTCGCGCCACACCAGCTCTTCGGTGGTCAGCCAGCCCATCCCCTGGATGTAGCCGCCTTCGATCTGGCCAATATCGATGGCCGGATTGATGGAAGCACCCACATCATGAAGGATATCGGCCCGCAACAATTTCCACTCGCCAGTCAGCGTATCCACGACTACCTCGGACACCGCGGCACCAAAGGCGTAGTAGTAAAACGGATTGCCGCGACTGGTGGCCTTGTCCCAACTGATGTCCGGGGTCTTGTAAAAGCCGTCAGACCAAAGCTGCACACGATCCCAGTAGGCTTCTTCAACCAGCTGCGCAAAGGGCAAGGTCTTGCCATTGACGCTCACCTGGCGCCAGGCGAAGGTAACATCATCAGCCTTGCCGCCATACTTGCGGGCTGCAAAATCAGCCAGGCGGGTACGCAGGGTCAGTGCGGCGTCTTCGGCCGCCTTGCCATTGAGATCCGAGCCCGTGGAGGCTGCGGTGGCCGAGGTGTTGATCACCTTGTAGGTGTCCGTGGCGGTGACCCGCACGCATTCGAGATCCAGCCCCAGGGTATTGGCCACAATCTGTGCCACCTTGGTGTTCAGGCCCTGGCCCATTTCGATGCCGCCATGGTTCAGCAGCACCGAGCCGTCGCGATAAATATGCACCAAGGCACCAGCCTGGTTGAAGGCCGGCACATTAAACGAGATGCCAAACTTCACGGGCGTAAGCGCCAGGCCTTTTTTAAGCACCGGGCTGCTGGCATTGAACGCCTGCACGGCCTGGCGGCGCGCCCGGTAATCCGAGCTGGCTTCGAGCTCGCTGATGATGGGGTACAGCAAATTGCCTTCGACGACTTCACCATACGGCGTGGTGTTGCGCGTATCGGTGCCGTACAAATTAAGGTAGCGGATATCCAGCGGATCCTTGCCCAGCTGTCGGGCCACGCGATCAATCAGGACCTCGGTGACCAGTGCCCCCTGGGGCGCCCCAAAGCCGCGAAATGCCGTGGCTGATTGGGTGTTGACCTTGCCGCACATGGTGTGGATGTCGGCAGCCGGGATGTAGTAGGCATTATCAAAGTGCGCCAACGCACGGCTGGCCACGGCTTCAGACAAATCGGCCGAGAACCCGGAATGCAAGGTCATATCCAGACGCACGCCCTGGATGAGGCCCTCGGTATCGAAGCCCACGTCGTACTCAAAATAAAAGCCGTGACGCTTGCCGGTGATCATCATGTCATCGTCGCGATCCGCCCGCAGCTTGACGGGGCGCTGCAGCTTGGCCGCGCACACAGACGCCACGCAGGCAAATAGGGCCGACTGGGACTCTTTACCGCCAAAGCCACCGCCCAGGCGACGGCACTCGATTTCGACCTGATGGCGCTGCCAGTTCAGGGCATGAGAGACAGCATGTTGCATCTCGGTGGGGTGCTGGGTAGAGCACAACACCAGCATGCCGTCTTTCTCGCGCGGGATGGCGTAGGCAATCTGGCCTTCGAGGTAGAACTGTTCTTGTCCACCGCAAGAAAACGTGCCTGTCAGGCGCACCGGGGCGCTGTCCAGCGCCGCTTGCACATCACCTTTAAGCAGGCGGAGCTCGTCGGTGGTGCCCACGCCGGCATCCTTGGCCTGCTTGGGGGTCAGCAAAAAGGGCAGATCCTCGTAGGTGATCTTGCCCAGGCGCGCAGCGCGGCGGGCCTGGTCGACACTACGGGCCACCACGGCAAACATGGGCTGACCCACGTATTGCACGATGCCATCGGCCAGGATGGGATCATCTTCGATGACCGGGCCGCAATCGTTCTTGCCAGGGATGTCCTTGGCGGTAAGTACGGCCAGCACGCCCGGGGCCTGGCGCACGGCATCCAGGTCCATCCCGGTAATGCGGGCATGCGGCTTGTCGGACAGGCCCAGCGCAGCATAGACCGTACCGCGCAGTTCAGGGATATCGTCGGTGTAAGTAGCTTCGCCGCTGACATGCAGGACTGCGGATTCGTGGGGGCTGGCTGCACCGGCAGCGGGCTCGCCCACCACCGGGTGGGGGATGCTGTCGTTGGCAACAGCCAGACGGTCGAGTTCAAGCGGAATATTGACACGCATGTTCATGATGGCCTCCTCAAGCAAGTTCGGCCAGATTGGCCGTATTCACCTGATGCGTCGCCAAGGGCGCGCCAGGGGCGGTTTCAAGATAAAAGCGATACAGCAAATTCTGTGAGGCCAGCAAACGGTACTCGCTGCTGGCACGCATGTCGGTCAGTGGCTTGAAATCCTGGCCAACAGCCTGCATGGCGGTTTGCACCGTGGTCTCGCTCCAGGCCTGGCCTTGCACGGCCGCCTCGACAGCCTGCGCTCGGCACGGCGTTGCTGCCACGCCACCAAAACCGGTGCGCAGCTGCTGCACCCGGCCGGCATCATCCAGCACCACCGCAAATGCGGCACACACCGCCGAGATGTCCTGGTCGAAGCGCTTGGACAACTTGTAGGCACGGAACTGGCGGCCGGCCACATTGACCGGCACTCGCAGCCCCTGCACGAACTCGCCTGGCTGAGCTGCATTCTTTTGGTAGGCCAGGTAAAAGCTCTCAAGCGGCATCTCGCGCACGGCATCGCCACGGCGCAAGATAATGGAGCCGCCCAGCGCAATCAGGGCCGGCATGGAGTCGCCAATGGGAGAACCGTTGGCCACATTGCCACCCAGGGTGCCGGCATTGCGAATCGGAAAAGAAGCAAAGCGTTGACGCAGCTCGGCCAGCTCGGGAATACGCTCGACCAGTGCATCGTAGGCGTCGTTCAGCAAGGCGCCGGCGCCAATCAGGAGATCGTCGCCTTCGGTGTGGATGTCGCGCAGCTCGGCCACCTGGCCGATATAAATAAGGTGCGGCAAATCACGTTGCTGCTTGGTGACCCACAGGCCAACATCGGTGCTGCCGGCCAGGATACGTGCATCGGGGTAATCCAGGCGCAACTGGGCCAGCTGGGCCAGCGTGCGCGGGGCATGAAACGTGTGATCGCCATGCGTATAGGTAAAGACATCATCGCGTTGCAAGGCAGCCAGTGCCTTGGCGAGGCCGGCGCGATCAAAGGCGACTTCGGGGTACTGATACATTTCGGTGGCCGCCCGCACAATAGGCTGGTAGCCCGTGCAGCGGCACAAATTGCCGGACAATGCATCGTCGATCTGGGTGCGGGTGGGGGCGGGATCTTGCGGGCCATGGGCCAGATACATGCCCCACAACGACATCACAAACCCCGGGGTGCAGAACCCGCATTGCGAACCATGGCAATCCACCATGGCCTGTTGCGCAGGATGCAGCGCACCATCAGGCTGACGAAGGTCTTCGACCGTATACAAGGCCTTGCCATCCAGCGTAGGTAGAAACTGAATGCAGGAATTGACCGCACGCATCGCCACACCGCCCTTGCCGTCGGGCTCGGCCACCATCACGGTGCAGGCACCGCAATCACCTTCGGCACAGCCCTCTTTGGTGCCTGTACAGCCGAGGTCTTCTCGTAGATACTGCAGCACCGTACGGGTGGTGGGTTGATCGGTGACCTCGTGGATCTGGCCCCGATACTGAAAACGAATGGCTGTTGTCTCCATCGTGATACCTTTTTAGTCTAGCCTTGTGTTATCAGCCAAGATAGCACCAAGGTTATGGCTGCAGTATTCACTGGTGATGATGGCCAGTATCAGGGGGGATGAACAGCCCCCACCATGGACGCCGCTGCCGATGCCGTGAATAATGAAGCCCATGAGCAAACCCCGCGATTCTATGGATACCCACCTGCTGCGCACCCTGCAGATTTTGCTGACCGAGCAAAGCGTGTCGCGCGCGGCCATCAAACTGGGATTGTCACAGCCCGCGATCAGCAATTCGTTGCGGCGCCTGCGTGACATCACTGGCGATGCCATCCTGGTACGCAGCAAAACGGGGATGGTAGCCACTGCGCGCGGCCTGGAGCTGTTGGCCTATGCCAACGAGGCTTTATCGGCCATTGGGCGTATTACCCAGCCGCCTGGCGCATTTGACCCCACCACAACAGAAAGAGAGTTTCATCTGGGCGCGCCGGATTATCTGGATGCGATGTTTCTGCCCAATATTGCCGAAACCCTGCGCCGCGAAGCGCCGCATGCCAAGTTCATCGTACACCCGATCAACGCCGATTACGACTACGCGGAGGGCCTCGAAGACGGCGGCCTGGACGTGGTGATTGGCAACTGGCTGCAGCCGCCCCCGCAGATGCACATGGCCCGGCTGTTCGACGACGAAGTGGTGTGCATGGTGGGCAGCCAGAACCCCGTGGCTCACCGCGAGCTCAGCCTGGCGCAATACCTCGAGATGCCGCACCTGGCGCCGTTTCCGTACGTCTCCGAGCGGCAAAGCTTTATCGACGGCTATCTGGCCTCCGAAGGGCTGCGACGCAATATCCAGATGACCATCCCGTATTTCGGTCAGGTGGCCGGGATGCTGCTGCGCACTGACCTTATCTTTACCACGGGGCGCCAGTTTGCCCAGCATTACGCCCGCTACCTGCCCATCACTGTTTTACCCTCGCCGTTTCCGTTTCCACGCATGCGGTTTTATCTTTTGTGGCACCATCGCTGCCACGGCGCAGCCGAAGTCATCTGGCTGCGCCAGTGCATTGTGCGGGTCGCCTCCATGCTGCAGGCCAGCCTGCAAGCACCCCCCGAAACCCTCTAAAAATCGCACCCGGCCACGGGTTTGCCGCGCCCTATTTCGCACCGTCAATGCGTTGCGGGCGCGGCGACAACTATCAGCCAGAATTGATAACCGTCATCATCGACGGCCACGCACAGCGCAAAACCTTGTCCCTAGAATAATTCGGGCCCATTGTAAAAAAGTGGCGCGCCCTTTTAAAAAAACCGGCCACAGATCCGGCAGATCATCAGGAGACAAGGCTCATGAGCGAGCAAGAATCAGTCATGCCGGCAGGTTTTCCCGCCGCCCCGGCTTCCCATCCAGCGCATACAGGTAACTGGCTGGAAAAGCACTTTCAACTTAGCGCCCGCGGCACCAATGCCCGCCAGGAGACTCTGGCCGGCCTCACCACTTTTCTGGCGATGGTGTACTCCGTGTTTGTGGTGCCCGCGATGCTGGGCAAGGCCGGTTTTGACACCTCATCGGTCTTCATCGCCGTGTGCCTCACCAGCGCCTTTGGCTCTTTGCTGATGGGGCTGTGGGCCAACCTGCCCATCGCCGTGGGCTGTGCGATCTCGCTTACCGCCTTTACGGCATTTGACCTGGTGCTGGGCCAGGGCTTGTCGCCCGCTGTGGCGCTCGGTGCCATTTTTCTGATGGGCTTGATCTTCACCGCCATCTCGGTGACCGGCGTGCGCACCTGGATTTTGCGCAACCTGCCTGCGGGCATTGCCCACGGCACAGGGATCGGGATTGGCCTGTTCCTGCTGCTGATTGCCGCCAACGAAGTCGGCCTGGTGGTCAAGAACCCGGGCCCGGGTCTGCCGGTGTCGCTGGGCAACCTGAACGCTCTGCCCGCACTGATGTCTGTGCTGGGTCTGGCCGCCATTTTCGGGCTCGAGCGTCGCCGTGTGCCGGGCGGCATCCTGCTGGTGATTCTGGCGCTGTCTGGCGTCGGCCTGATCTGGGATCCGGCGGTGAAGTTCAATGGTCTGTTTGCGCTGCCTTCGTTTGGCGGCGAGCACTCTCTCATTGGCACCATGGATATCGGCGGCGCGCTGAGCGGGCTGGTGATCCCCAGTGTGCTGGCTTTGGTGATGACCGCCGTGTTCGACGCCACCGGCACCATCCGCGCCGTGGCCGGGCAGGCCGGCCAACTGGACGAAAACGGCCAGATCATCAACGGCGGCCGTGCCCTGACGGCAGACTCGGTCAGCTCGATCGTATCGGCCGGCCTGGGCGGCGCTCCGGCAGCGGCTTATATCGAATCGGCAGCGGGCACCGCTGCTGGCGGCAAAACCGGCCTGACGGCAACCATTGTGGGTCTGGGTTTCCTGGCGCTGATCTTTTTGTCGCCCCTGGCGGCGCTTGTACCTGCCTACGCCACGGCACCCGCCCTGATGTACGTAGGTCTGCTGATGCTGGGCGGCGTGCGCAAGCTGCATCTGGACGACACGGTAGACACCATGGCCGGCATGGTCTGTGCGGTTTTTATTGTGCTCACCTGCAACATCGTGACCGGCATCATGCTGGGTTTCAGCACCCTGGTGATTGGCCGCATCTTTGCCGGCGAATGGCGCAAGCTTAACGTTGGCACCCTGGCCATCGCCATTGCTCTGGCGGTGTTTTACCTGGGCGGCTGGGCCATTTAAGCTGTTACCCGGGCCGGGCGCTTTACGCCTGGCCCAGTAAACCCCGGCCGCAGTCGCCCAACAGGTGACGCAGCCACTGATGGGACGGAGCATGGTGATTACGTGCGTGCCACAACTGGTAAAACCGCATGGCCGGAAACTCGATGGGCGACTCTACAATCGCCAGCGGCAACAAGCCGGCATAGTAGCGGGCAAAGTGCCGGGTGGTGGTAAAGACCAGATCAGAGCCCGGCAGCAGATAGGGTGCCAGCATGAACGACTGCACCTCGACACATTCTTCGCGCTGGATGCGCAAGGATGTGAGCACGGTGTCAATCATGCCACGCTGCGTCATCGAGTATGGCGTGGGCACCACATGTTGCATACGTCGAAAATCATCCACGGTAAGGGTGCGCGAAGCCAGGGGATTATCCGCCGACATCAGGCACACAATCGGGTCTTCCAGCAACACCGACAAATGCATGCGATCCGGAGGCTCGGGCCAGTTGCCAATCACCACATCCAGCTCGCCTTCGGCCAGCGAGCGCTCGAAATCAAACGCAGGGCCCAGCGCATGCAACACCAGATGGGCATGCGGAGCCTCTTGCCGAAACCGGGCCACGACCGACGCCGCAAAGGCGGGTGCCAGGTAATCGGGCGACCCGATCCGAAACACCTGGCGGCTGCTGTCGGGCTCGAAGGACTCACCCGAATCAAGCATGGTGTCAATCGACTGCAACGCGGTTTTGGCGTGATTCAGGATGGCCAGGGCCCGGTCTGTGGGCACCATGCCGCCTTTTTCTCGCACCAGCAAGGGATCACCGAAAATCAGCCGCAGGTTTTTAAGCGCTACGCTGATGGCAGGTTGCGATTGGTTCAGCTTCAGTGCCGTGCGCGAAACACTGCGTTCTGCCATCAGAATGCAAAACACCTTAAGCAAATAAGTATCCAGCGTTGCGCTGCTGCGTCGTATGGCCATCTTTATTGTCCCTGGATGGAGAATGCGGTTGAGCTTATACCACTTATACGTTGGAACACCCTTCTGTTAAAGCAGGATACCCCGTAGACTTTCTATCATGACGCTATTGACAATACCCACCATGACCCTGACAGACCTGTGCGCATTACCACAAGCCGAATTCTCCCACGAGCTCAGCGGCATTTTCGAGCACTCCCCCTGGATTCCGCAACGCGCCTGGGCAGCCCGTCCGTTTGCAACGGTTGACGATCTGCACCACGCCATGGTGCAAGTGGTGCAGCAAGCAAGCCTGGCAGAACAACTGGCCCTGATCACGGCCCACCCCGAGCTTGCCGGCAAAGAAGCCGCCGAGGGCACGCTGACCGACGCCTCTACCCAAGAGCAGCGCGGCGCAGGCCTGGATCAATGCAGCGCGCAAGAGCTTAAGCGCCTGCGTGGCTTAAACGCGGCTTACCGCCAACGTTTTGGATTTCCCTTTGTGATCGCCGTCAAGGGACGCAGCCGCTATCAGATCATGGACGCCATCGAGGCGCGCCTGCACAACGACCAAGATACCGAGCTTGCCACCTGCCTGGATCAGATCGCCCAGATTGCCCGGTTCCGGCTCGACGCCCTGTTTGCCCAGTAACTTTTTCCTGTATACGCCATGACCACTCCCGTGCAGCTTCACATCGAACCCCTGACCCACGAGGCCTTCGCGCCCTTCGGTGATGTCATCCAGGCCGATGATGCCGCCAAACACTTCACCATCAACGAAGGCAACACAGAGCGCTACCACGACCTTGCAAAAATCGATACCGGTGAGGACGGCTACGCCATTGTCTCGATATTCCGTGGCCAGCCACGCACCCTGCCGTTTATTGTCAGCATGATGGAGCGCCACCCAAAAGCCAGCCAGGCCTTCATCCCGCTATCCGGGCGGCCCTATCTGGTGGTGGTGTCCGATCCGCACGCCACGCCCACCGCCGATCGGCTTCGGGTGTTTGTATGCACCGGGCAGCAAGGCGTCAATTACGCCAAAGGGGTGTGGCATCACCCGCTGCTGGCGCTTGATACCGTATCCGATTTTCTGATCATCGACCGCGCAGGCCCGGGAGATAACTGTGATGTCGTGCAGCTGCCTGTTCACGGGCTGATTCCCGCACTGGCTTAAACGCAGCACCCCGGCGCAGCAAAACCCAACGCCAGCTAGGCACGCGCCGGGCAGCTTATCTTGCAGTAGTGTCGGGGTTATGCACCCAGATAGGCCTGCTGCACCTGGGGCGCCGCACGCAAGGCCTCTGATGACCCATCCCACACCACCCGGCCCTTCTCGATGATGTAGTGGCGATCTGCCAGCTTCAGCAAGGGTGCCAGGTTCTTGTCGATCAATAAAATGGCCATGCCCTCACGGCGCAGCACAGCCAGTGCCGTCCAGATTTCCTGGCGCACCAGGGGCGACAAGCCCTCGGTGGCTTCATCCAGAATCAGCAACTCGGGATTGGTCATCAGTGCCCGGCCGATGGCCAGCATTTGCTGCTCGCCACCCGAGAGTTGATTGCCAAAGTTGCCGGATCTTTCGTGCAGCCGTGGAAACAGCGCATACACACGGGCAAGATCCCACGGAGCCGTTACGCGCTTGCGGTTGGCGGCGGTGGCCACCAGGTTTTCTTCTACCGACAAATTGGGAAAAATCTGCCGCCCTTCTGGTACAAGGCCAATGCCTCGCTGGGCAATACGGTAACTGGGCAGCGTGTGGATAGCCGTGCCCGCAAAACAGATTTCGCCCCGCCAGACGGGATGCAGCCCCATGATGCTTTTGACAGTGGTGGTCTTGCCCATGCCGTTGCGGCCCAGCAAAGTCACGCACTGCCCGGCCTGCACGCTGAGCTGCATACCGTACAACACCTGGCTGCGGCCATAGCCGGACACCACGTCGCTGAGCTGCAGCAATGGGCTCATGCCGCAACCTCTTCGTCGCCCAGATAAGCTTCGCGAACCTCGGCGCTGTTGCGAATCGTGTCCACGTCTCCGCAGCAAATCACCTTGCCGTAGCACAGCACACTGATGCGATCGGCCAATGAGAACACAGCGTCCATATCGTGCTCTACCAGCAAAATGCCGCAACGGGATCGCAGGCCCTGCAACAGCGCTACCATGCGATCCGATCCAGTGTCTCCGTGGCCCATCCCCGCCATGGGTTCATCCAGCAACAAGACCTTGGGCTTTGCCGCCAGCGCCATAGCGATTTCAAGCTGCCGCTGCTGTCCATAAGACAGCGATGCCGCATGAACATCACGATGGGCACCCAAGCCCATCAAGGCGATCAGTTGTTCGGCCTGCTCAAGCAGGGCACGGGTTTGGACAGCAGGCGTCCAGAAATGAAACCCATGGCCCTGACACCCCTGCACTGCCAAAAGGATGTTCTCCAGCACCGTAAACTGCTGTATGACCGAGGTGATCTGATACGAGCGCCCAATACCCGCGCGCACGCGTTGTGGCATGGATAAGCCGTTTAGGGAATTTCCGGCCAACTGAATATGGCCCGTATCGCTGGGAACTTCGCCCATGATCTGGGAGATCAGCGTGGTTTTGCCTGCCCCGTTAGGCCCGATTACCGCATGGATCTCACCGGGAAAAACATCCAGATCCACATGATCGGTAACCAACAGGCCGCCATAGCGCTTGACCAGGCCTCGCACCGAAAGCAGGGGTGCCATATCAATGATCCTCCGGTGCAGGACTGAGAATGCCCCAAAGCCCATTGCGCAGAAACAACACGATCAACACAATCACCGGCCCCATGACGATCAGCCAATGGTCAGTGAAGGCTTTAAGCCCTTCTTCGAGCAGCAGAAAACCGGCAGCACCCACCACAGGCCCCATCAGCGTCCCGGCGCCACCCAGCAACACCATGATGATGAGCTCGCCCGAGGCCGTCCAGGCCATATAGGCGGGCGATGCAAAGGCCGTGAGATTGGCCAGAAAAAACCCTGCCAGCGCACACAACTGAGCCGACAGCACATACGCCAGCAACAAATAGGGCAAGGGTGTCGTACCCGAGGCCCGCACCCGTCGCACATCCAGGCTGCAGGCGCGCAGGATCAGCCCAAAGCGCGAGGCCACCAGCCGGCGCATCAGCCACACGCTACCCGCCACGCAGGCCAGCAAAGACAGATACAAGGCCAGATGGCTGCCCGTGAGGCTGCCAAACCGGCTTAGCTGGTGGATAGGCAGACCCTCGTCTCCACCATATTGTTTAAGCCCCACCGCCAGAAAATAAAACATTTGCGCCAGGGCCAGCGTGATCATGATGAAGGCAATGCCCGTGGTGCGCAGCGCAATCAGACCCACCGGCACCGCCACTACGGCCGTAACGCCCAGCACCAGCAGCAAATGCAACACGCCGCTATCAGCCCCATAATGCGAGGCCACCGCCACACAATAAGCGCCCAAGCCCACGTACATGGCGTGGCCAAAGCTGATCAGGCCGCCATAGCCCAGCGCCAGATTCAGGCCGATGGCGGCCAGGGAAAACACCAAAATGCGGCTGAATTGCAGCAAAAGATAGGGCTTGTCTGCAACCTGGGCAAGCACTGGCACTATCAGCAACAAGGCAAAAATCAGGACTGTGAGCACCATCGGCAAGCGGCGCAGCCCCGCAGGGCGCGCAAGACGCAGGCCCGCATCAGAAGACTCTGTGCTGACAACAGGATTCATCGTTTTCTTACCGGAAACAAGCCCTCTGGCTTAAGCGCCAGCACAACCACCATCAGCACATATACCGCCAGCGAAGAAATGGCTGCACCCAGGGTGCTGGCCAGCCCTTGCGCCAGGGATTTGGCCAGCAAGGCCGGCACAACGGTACGGCCCAGCGTATCCACCAGCCCAACCACCAGGGCACCCAAAAACGCCCCGCGAATGGAGCCGATGCCGCCAATCACAATGACGACAAGAGTCATGATGAGGATGGAATCCCCCATGCCGGGCTGCACGGACAGAATCGGGCCCACCAGGGCACCCGCCAGGCCGGCCAAACCTGCGCCCAACGCAAAAACAAAGGTGTTCAGCCAGCCTATATTGACGCCCAGCGCCGCCACCATGGTGCGATTGCTGGCACCTGCACGAATCAGCATCCCCACCCGGGTGCGCTCGATCAGCCAATACAGGCCCAGCGCCACCAGCAAACCGGCCAGGATGATCAGCAGGCGGTACAGGGGATAGGGCGTACCAAAGATCATGACGACGTTGCTCAGGGCGTCCGGCAAACTCATGAATACGGGCGCGGCACCCCAGATCATGCGCACCGCCTCATTGCAAAAGAGCATCAGCCCAAAGGTGGCCAGCACCTGATCCAGGTGCGCACGCGGGTAAAGGCGCGCAAAGCCGCAGCGATCCAGCACCACGCCCAGCGCCATGGCACCGGCCAGGCCCGCAAAAATAGCCAGGGTAAAGGAGTTGGTCTGGTGAAACGTGGCGGCCGCAAAATAGGCCCCCATCATGTAGAGCGCACCATGAGCCAGGTTGATGAAGCTCATGATGCCAAACACCAGGGTGAGGCCTGCCGCCAGCAAAAACAGCAAAATGCCATATTGCAGGCCATTGAGCGCCTGCATGAACAACAGCTGCGGACTCATGCCCGATCTCCGAGGCAGGCAGCCTGGGCCGCCTGCCAATTAAGCCAGACGGGCGGAATCAATATTTGCACTGGCCAAAGTAGGCATCGGAGTGCTTGGACAGAGGTTTGCCCAAGGTCTTGAGCGAGACCTGGCCCTTGTCATTTTTGGCCACCTCAAAGACGTAGAAGTCTTCGATGGGAAAGCCGTTGACGTTAAAGGCGTAATCGCCACGCAGCGACTGATAGTCTGCCGCCCGCAAGGCATCGCGAAAGGCCTTTTTATCGCTGACATCACCCTTGGTCTTTTTCAGTGCGCTGTCAATCAGCAAGGCGGAGTCGTACGCCTGCGCAGCATACTGCGAGGGGATGCGATTGTATTTTTTCTCGAAAGCTGCAACAAACTGCTGACTGGTGGCATTGGTGAAATCAGGCCCCCAGAAAGTGCCGGCCTTTACACCCAGCGCCGTGTTGCCCAGGGCCGGCAAGGTGCTGCCATCCACGGTAGACGCCGAGAGCAGCGGGATCTTGCCCATCAGGCCAAACTGCTTGTATTGCTTGACGAAATTAACCCCCATGCCGCCGGGCAAAAAGACCCACACCGCCGAGGGGTTGGCTGCCTGCAAGGCCAGCAATTCGGCCGAGTAATCCTGTTGGCCCAGCTGGGTATAGACCTCGCCCGAAATCTTGCCCTTGTAAAACCGTTTGAAACCCAGCACTTGGTCACGGCCCGACTGATAGTTGGGTGTGATCAGGTAAACATCCTTGTACTGCTGATCGGTGGCGTACTGGCCCATGACCTCTGCCTGCCCGTCGTTTTGCCAGGAGGCAAAGAAAAAGCCCGGGTTGCACTGCTTGCCCGCCAGCGGTGCAGGCCCTGCGTTGGAGCCCACAAACGTCACGCCAGCATCGGCCAGCGGTTTGGCAATGGCCATCATGACATTGGAGAACGTCACCCCCGCCACGATATCCACCTTGTCTTTCTCGAGAAACTTTTGCACAGCCTGCACGCCGACATCGGGCTTGAGTTGGTCGTCTTCTTTCAAAAAGACGATTTCCTGCCCACCCAGCTTGCCGCCGTTTTGATCCAGCGCCAGATTGAAGCCGTCGACCATATCCTGGCCCAGTGCCGCACCGGCGCCCGATAGCGTAGCCAGAAAGCCAATTTTGACTTCGGCCAGCGCCGAGCCTGCGGTGAGGCCCAGAGATAAAGTGAGTGCAGCGGCAAGCGCCGTTTTGCAAAAGGCCATGATTGTCTCCCCAAGGTGTTTATGATTTAGTTTTAAAGTATTGCAGACATTACACGAAACTCAGCAGCGTGCAAGCGCCCCCCTTAACCGGGGTTCGGGCGCCGAGTGATGATCAGCAAAGCGACCGCAATCAGTACCATGCCGCCCAGCTCAAGCATTCCGGGCTGTTCACCCAGCTGCAGCCAGCCAGCCAGGACGCCCACCACGGGCACCCCCAGGGATGACATGCTGGCCAACCCGGCCGACAGATGCTGCAGCGCAAACAGCCAGAGGAACCATGCAATCGCGGTGGCAATCAGGGCGTTGTAGGCCAGCGCACCAATAAAATACGGGGCAGGATCAATGGGGCGCTCGGGCACCAACCAGGCGGCCAGGCACAGCGCCAGGGCGCCAAACAGCATCTGCCACGCCGTCAGTGGCAAGGCATCCATCGGGGCGTCCCGCCGGATCCACTTGGCCACGATGGTGGCCAGGGCCCAGCAAAGGCCGGCCGAAATCGCCAGGAACTCACTGAGCAGATTGCTTTGTTTCAAAGACCATGGCTCGAGAATCAGCATCAGACCTGCCCCGGCCAGTGCCAATGCCACCCACTGCAAGCCGCGGACGCGCTCGCCAAAGGCCAGCCAGGCCATGGGCACCACCCAAAAGGGCATGGTATAGACCAATATGGATGTTTTGCCCGCCCCGCCCTGCAGCAGGGCCAGCTGGATCAGGGCGGAAAATGCCCCAGTTTGCAGGATACCCAGCAGCACCACACGCGGCCAGGCGCGGATTTTGAGTGGCCGGCGCAACACCAGCAGCACAGCCAGCAACAGCAAGGCACCAAACAGTGTTCTCAGGGCAGAGAAATCAAACGGCCCCACATAGGCCAGCACTGATTTCATGACCACCCAGTTATAGCCCCAGCCCACCGCCATGCCAGCCAGCGCCAGCAAGGCGAGACGCCGCTGGCGCTCGGTGGTGGCCGGGGGGCCCGCGCGGAGTGTGGGCGAGGGCTCAGCCCCTTTAAGAAGGTTCTTTGAAGCAGAAGACGACACGTGCTGACTGGAACTCAAGATAACTCCTGGCCTTCCCAATAACCGGGCTGCTGATAACGCTGTTTTAAATCATCAATGAAGTATCGTACCTTGGCGGGTAGGTAGCGTTGTTGCGGATACACCGCCTGAATGTCATAGGCGGGCAAGGCAAAATCATCCAGTACGGTCACCAGCTCTCCACGCTTGAGTTCCCGCTGGATCTCCCAGGTAGACCGCCAGCCGATCCCCAGGCCCTGGCGCACCCAGCGATACAGCAGCTCGCCATCATTACAGGCAAGGTCTCCGTGCACACGCACCGCAAAAGGCTTGCCATCACGCACGAATGTCCAGCCACGGTGCTGGCCCCCCTGCAGGTTGAAGGCCAGGCAATTGTGGCGCACCAGATCTTCGGGCACACGCGGCACGCCGTTGGCCTCAAAGTAGGCAGGCGTGCCGCACACCACCCGCCGATTGGGAAACAGGCGCACCGCCACGTAATTGGGGTCGCGCACCTCGCCAATCCGGATGGCCATGTCATAGCCCTCGCGCACCAGGTCGACCACGCTGTCGGTAAAGTTGAAGGACAGCGCCAGATCGGGGTAGCGCTGCCTGAAGGCCAGCGCATGAGGAGCGACATGCAAACGCCCGAAAGAGGCCGGTGCAGACACCACCAGATGCCCGGTCAGCGAGCGGCGCCGGGACATGATACCGGCTTCTGCCGCATCAAAATCCTGGATCAGTTGCTGGCATTGTTCCAGGTAGCGCTCACCCAGGTCGGTCAGCACCAGGCCTCGCGTGGAGCGGTGCATCAACTGCACCCCCAGGCGTTTCTCCATGGCCGTCAGGCGCCGCCCCATCACCACGGGGGTGACCCCCTCGACCAAAGCAGCAGCAGCGAAGCTGCCTTTCTCGGCAATCAATACAAAACTGCTGATGTCAGTGTAACGCCCCAAGACAGGCTCCTGAATGATAAATCGGCCTAAACCTCGATGTTTAAAAGACTTCCATCCAAAACATCAATGGCCTGTTTGCTCAGATTCTATCCCATGTTTTGCTTATCCGATACTTAAAGTATCGATAGAACCGAGGTTCACTGGGATTCCTCATCCGCATGGCTTTCTTTATTCTGATTTCAATCCGTAGAGATCCATTGAACCAGACAAGGAGTGACCATGGCCCGAATGAGAGCCGTCGATGCCGCCGCAGCAGTCTTGCAGAAAGAAGGCATCACCACATTGTTTGGCGTGCCTGGTGCCGCCATCAACCCACTGTATTCCGCCCTGCGCAAAAACGGCCAGTTCAAGCATGTGCTGGCGCGCCATGTCGAAGGCGCCTCGCATATGGCCGAAGGCTACACCCGCGCCCATCCAGGCAATATCGGTGTGTGTCTGGGCACCTCAGGGCCTGCCGGCACCGACATGATTACCGGGCTGTACTCCGCTTTGGGCGATTCGATCCCCATTTTGTGCATCACCGGCCAGGCGCCCCGCGCCCAGCTGCACAAAGAAAGTTTTCAGGCGGTAGACATCGAAACCATTGCCAAGCCGGTCACCAAGTGGGCCGTGATGGCCCGCGAGCCCGAGCTGGTGCCGCGCATCCTGCAACAGGCCTTTCACGTCATGCGCTCCGGCCGGCCGGGCCCCGTGCTGGTGGATTTGCCGTTTGACGTGCAGATGGCCGAGATTGAATTTGATATCGACACCTACGAGCCTCTGCCGGTGTACAGGCCAGCCGCCAGTGTTGCTCAGGCTGCCAAGGCCGTGGCCATGCTGAATGCTGCCGAGCGCCCCGTGCTGGTGGCCGGCGGCGGCGTTTTCAGTGCAGATGCCGCTGATCTGCTGCAAGAGTTTGCCGAGCTAACCGGTGTGCCGGTGATCCCCACCTTGATGGGCTGGGGCGTCATCCCTGATGATCACCCGCTGATGGCCGGGATGGCCGGACTGCAAACCGCCCACCGCTACGGCAACGCCAACCTGCTGGCCTCTGATTTTGTCATGGGGATCGGCAACCGCTGGGCCAACCGGCACACGGGCTCCACCCAGGTTTACACCGAAGGGCGCACCTTTGTGCACATCGACGTTGATCCCACCCAGATCGGCAAAGTCTTTGGCCCGGATTACGGGATCGCCTCCGACGCCGGCGTGGCCCTGCGTCTGATGATCGAAGAAGCCCGGCGCCTGAAATCGGCCGGCCAGCTGCGCGACCGCAGCGACTGGGCACAAGCCTGCCACAACCGCCGCAGCGAGAAATCCATGCAGCGCAAGACGCACTTCGAGCAGGCGCCGTTAAAGCCGCAGCGCGTATACGAAGAATTGAACAAGGCCTTTGGGCGCAACACCCGCTACGTCACCACCATTGGCCTGTCACAGATTGCGGCTGCACAACTGCTGCATGTGTATGGCCCACGCCATTGGATCAACGCAGGCCAGGCAGGCCCCCTGGGCTGGACAGTACCAGCCACATTGGGTGTGGTGGCCGCCAACACGGGCGACGAAGTGGTGGCCCTGTCGGGCGACTATGACTTCCAGTTCATGATCGAAGAGCTGGCCGTGGGTGCGCAATTCAATCTGCCGTACATCCACATCGTGGTCAATAATGCCTACTTGGGCTTGATTCGCCAATCCCAACGCGGCTTTGACATGGACTACTGCGTGCAGCTGTCCTTTGACAACATCAATGCCCCCGAAACCGAGGGCTATGGAGTGGATCACGTCAGGGTTGCCGAGGGCCTGGGCTGCAAGGCCATCCGCGTCAAGAAGGTCGAGGACATCCAGCCGGCAATTGCCCAGGCACGTGCCTGGATCCAGGAGTTCAAGGTGCCGGTGGTGATCGAGTTCATCCTCGAGCGCGTCACCAATATTTCGATGGGCAACGACATCAACGCGATCAACGAGTTCGAAGAACTGGCCGAGCGCGGCGAAGACGCCCCC
Organism: Castellaniella sp.; assembly: GCF_049651205.1. Lineage (GTDB taxonomy): Bacteria > Pseudomonadota > Gammaproteobacteria > Burkholderiales > Burkholderiaceae_B > Castellaniella. The sequence continues at coordinate 63,883 of NZ_JBASBR010000015.1, read as the reverse complement.
ACCGCCATTACCCTGCTGGATTAAAGCAGGCCGCGGCAGCCCGCCCAACGGGCTGTCCCACACCAACAAGGAGCCCATATGCCGAAATTTGCTGCCAACCTGTCGATGCTGTTTACCGAAATCGACTTTCTTGACCGCTTCGAAGCCGCGGCCAAGGCTGGATTCAAAGGCGTCGAATATCTGTTCCCCTACGCCTATCCCAAAGAAACCCTGGCCCAGTGTCTTAAAGACAACGGCCTGGAGCAGGTGTTGCACAACCTGCCCGCAGGCAAGTGGGAAGCCGGCGAACGCGGAATTGCCTGTCACCCGGACCGTATCGAGGAATTCAAGGCGGGCGTCACCCAAGCGGTGGAATACGCCACGGCTCTGAGATGCCCCAAGGTGAACTGCCTGGCCGGCATCGTTCCTGCAGGCGTCAACCAGGCCACTGCACACAAAACGTTTGTCGAGAACCTGCGTCATGCCGCGGCCGAACTCAAAAAGGCCGGGATCCGCCTGGTGATCGAGCCCATCAACACCTTTGACATCCCCGGTTTTTTCCTCAGCCGCACCGATCAGGCACTGGCCATCGTGGCTGAAGTCGGATCAGACAATCTTCAGGTGCAATACGACATCTACCACGCACAGCGCATGGAAGGCGAGCTGGGCAACACCATCAGCCGGCAACTGGCATCGATCGGCCATATCCAACTGGCCGACAACCCCGGGCGCCACGAGCCGGGCACCGGCGAAATCAACTATGCCTGGTTGCTGCGCCACATCGACCAGACCGGTTACCAGGGCTGGATTGGTTGCGAATACAAACCGGCAGGCAAAACAGAAGACGGCCTGGGCTGGATCAAAGCCCTGGCTTAAAGCCCACAGTTATCTGACTCGCTGCGGCCTTTCATACGCCGCAGCGGCTCACCCCTTATCCAACAAGGAGAATTCTCATGGCAAATATTGGTTTTATCGGTCTGGGCATCATGGGTGCCCCCATGGCAGCCAACCTCATCCAGGGCGGCCATACGCTGCTTGTCCACACCCACGGCAAAGTGCCACAAAGCCTGTTGGACGCCGGTGCCAAAGCGGCCGGCAACAACACCGAAGTAGCCAAGGGTTCCGACATCATCATCATCATGGTGCCTGATACACCTGACGTCGAAGCCGTGCTGTTTGGCGAAAACGGTGTGGCTGCGGGCCTGTCCAAAGGCAAGACGGTTATCGACATGAGCTCGATCTCGCCGGTGGCCACCAAAGAATTCGCCAAAAAGATCAATGCGCTGGGCTGCGAATACCTGGACGCACCAGTCTCGGGTGGCGAGGTAGGCGCAAAAGCTGCCAGCCTCACTATCATGATTGGCGGCAGTCAGGCGGCGTTTGACCAATGCAAGCCGATTTTTGAGCTGATGGGCAAGAACATCACACTGGTGGGCGGCAACGGCGACGGCCAGACCACCAAAGTGGCCAACCAGATCATCGTGGCCCTCACCATCGAAGCGGTAGGCGAAGCCCTGGTGCTGGCCTCCAAGGCAGGCGCCGACCCGGCCAAGGTGCGGCAGGCGCTGATGGGCGGCTTTGCCAGCTCGCGGATCCTGGAAGTGCACGGCGAGCGCATGGTGAAGCGTACCTTCGACCCGGGTTTCCGTATCAACCTGCACCAGAAAGACCTCAACCTGGCACTCTCCACCGCACGCCAGCTGGGGCTCTCCCTGCCCAGCACCGCAGTGGCGCAAGAGCTTTTCAACGCCTGCGTGGCACACGGCGGGGCAGGCTGGGATCACTCCGGCATGGTGCGTGCACTGGAAATCATGGCCAATCACGAAATCGGCCAATAAACTGGTCAGGGTGCCCGCCCGGGATGCTGCCTTAACCGCAGCATCTCAGCCCCCCGGGCGAAGCACCCCCCTTTACGTGGGCAGGTATCCAGGCGGGTGCCTGCCCACACGATGCCCCTGACAGGAATGCCTACATGATCGAGCCTCGCGATCTCCTGACCCGCATGTTTCACGCTGCCGTTCGCGCAGCCCAGCCCGAGCACTGTATTCCGGCATTCCTGCCTAAACCGCCCAAGGGGCGTACCCTCGTCATTGGCGCCGGCAAAGCATCGGCCGCCATGGCTCAGGCGCTGGAAAAACATTGGGCCGGCCCCCTCTCGGGTGTGGTGGTGACGCGTTACGGCTATGCCGTACCCTGCCGACACATCGAAATCATCGAGGCCGCACATCCGGTGCCCGACGAAGCCGGCGAACGTGCGGCCAAACGACTCTTTGAAGCCGTCCGCGGGCTTGGCGCAGACGATCTCGTCATCTGCCTGATTTCCGGTGGCGGCTCATCCCTGCTGCCCATGCCGGGGCCCGGCGTCACGCTGGCCGACAAACAGGCCATCAATCGCGCCTTGCTCAAGTCCGGCGCCACCATCTCCGAGATGAACTGCGTGCGCCGCCACCTGTCGGGCATCAAAGGCGGGCGCCTGGCCGCTGCCTGTGCGCCTGCCCGCGTGGTCAACCTGCTGATTTCCGACGTCCCCGGAGATGCGCCCAGCGATATTGCCTCCGGCCCCACCGTAGCCGACCCCACCCACTGCAGCGACGCACTGGAGATCGTGCAGCGCTACGGCATCACCCTGCCGGCGGGTGCCCGGGCGCTGCTCGAATCCGGCCAGGGCGAAACCCTGAAACCAGGCGACAAAGCCTTGTCCCGCGTTGAAACACACCTGATCGCCACCCCTCAGATGGCGCTGGAAGCCGCCGCCGAGGTGGCGCGCGAGGCCGGCATCACCCCGGTATTGCTGGGCGATCGCATCGAAGGCGAGGCCCGGGATGTGGGTAAAGTGCTGGCAGGCATCGCCCTGCAGGTGCGTGCCCACAACCAACCGGCTGCCGCCCCCTGCGTGTTGCTCTCGGGGGGTGAAACCACGGTCACCGTGCGTGGCCAGGGCCGTGGCGGGCGTAATGTCGAGTGCCTGCTGTCCAGTGCCATTGCACTGGATGGTGCCAAAGATGTGTACGGCCTGGCAGGCGACACCGACGGCGTTGACGGCCAGGAAGAAATCGCCGGAGCACTCATCACCCCGGATACGCTGGCACGCGCCTGGCAGGCCGGCATGCCACCGCGCCAGTTTCTGGACAACAACGACGGCCATGGCTTTTTCGAAGCGCTGGGCAACTCCCTGGTTACCGGCCCTACACTCACCAACGTCAATGATTTCCGTGCACTACTGATTCTTTAACCCCGCCACAGGAGACTCCCCATGAAAACGATCCGCATCCTGACCCTCGAAGACGCCCGCAAGATGGCATCTGCGGCAGAAGCCGAGGCACGCACACAAGGCTGGAACGTCACCATCGCCATCTGCGATGCAGGAGGGCACGCGCTGTGGCTGCAACGAATGGATGGGGCGCCCCTGATGAGCGCCATGATTGCCCCTGAAAAAGCCCGCACCTGCGTGCTCAGCGGCAAGCCCAGCAAGGTGTACGAAGAAATGGTCAACAAAGGCCGGTATTCGGCACTGTCGATGCCGGTAATGCCCCTCGAAGGGGGCGAACCCATCATGGATCAGGGTCAGCTGATCGGCGCAGTCGGCGTCTCGGGCGTACAAGCCGCCCAGGACGCGCAAGTGGCTCGCGCCGGCATCGGCGCCCTGTAACGTTTTGACGATTCGTCAACAAGGATATTTTGCATGACCCGCGAACGACGCGCCCGCATTCTGGCCACCCTGGGCCCGGCCAGCTCTACCCCCGACGAGATCCGCGCCCTGGTGGACGCCGGTGCCAATGTGTTTCGGCTTAATTTCAGCCACGGCACCCACGAAGACCACGCTGAACGCTACCGCATCATCCGCCAGATCGAACAGGACATCGGCCGGCCCATCGGCATCCTGATGGATCTGCAAGGCCCCAAGCTGCGCGTGGGCAAAATGGCAAACGGCATGGTTATCCTGCAGGCGGGCCAGCCGTTTCGGCTGGATCTGGACGCAGCCGAAGGCGATGACCGGCGCGCCCATCTGCCCCACCCCGAAATCTTTGCCGCACTGGAAGACGGCACCGACCTGCTGCTGGACGACGGCAAGCTGCGCCTGCGGGTAGACCAGCACGGCCCCGACTTTGCCGAAACCACCGTGATGGTGGGCGGGCCGTTGTCCGATCGCAAGGGGGTCAATGTCCCCGGGGTAATCCTGCCGATTTCACCCCTTACCGCCAAAGACCGCGATGACCTCGCGTTTGGGCTATCGCTGGGGGTGGATTGGGTGGCACTGTCCTTTGTGCAACGCCCCGAAGACATCACCGAGGCACGCCAGTTGATTGGCGATCAGGCCTGGATCATGGCCAAGCTGGAGAAGCCCGCCGCTATCGAACACCTGGATGGCATCATCGAACAGGCCGACGGCATCATGGTGGCCCGCGGCGATCTGGGGGTCGAGCTTCCCCCCCAACGCGTGCCGGTGCTGCAACAGCGTATCGTGCGTCATGCCCGCGCCGCCGGCAAGCCGGTGGTGGTGGCCACCCAGATGCTCGAGTCCATGATCACCTCGCCCGTACCCACGCGGGCCGAGGCCTCGGATGTGGCTACGGCCGTATACAGCGGCGCCGATGCCGTGATGTTGTCGGCAGAATCTGCCTCGGGCCAGTACCCGCTTGAGGCCGTCACCATCATGAACAACATCATCCGCGAGGTAGAGTCCGACCCATCGTGGCGCGACAACCTGGATGCCACCCACAGCCAGGCCGAATCCAATATACCCGACGCCATCTGCTGTGCCCTGCGCCGGGTGGCCGGCCTGCTGCAGCCGGCGGCCACCGTGGCCTACACGGCGTCGGGGTTTAGCGCCTTGCGGGCCAGCCGCGAGCGCCCCACCACTCCCATCCTGGCCCTGACCCCCGAGCAGCGCACCGCCCGGCGTCTGGCCCTCGTCTGGGGCGTGCGGCCGGTGCATTTTCCCGAACAACTGCAAGAATCCAGCGAGATGATTGCCTGCGCCACCCAGGCAGCCTGCACCGCCGGCCTGGCACAACCTGGCGATACCCTGATTGTGATTGCCGGTTTGCCGTTTGGCCGCAGCGGCAGCACCAACTTGCTGCATATTTCGCAGGTGCCTGAAACGCAAAAGGCCTGCTGATTACAAACTAAAGCCCAATAGCATCAGGGGCCAACAACCCCACGGTCACGTAGCGTGGCGATCCGCTCGTCATCCATGCCAAACGCGTGCAGCACTTCGTCGGTGTGCTGGCCTAACAAGGGGCTGGGACGCCGGATTTGCTGCGGTGTGGCTGAAAATTTGCTGGCAAAGCCCAGCGTTTTAACCAGCCCCACCGTAGGATGATCAAACTGCTGGACCATCCCACGAGCGACATAGTGCGGATCGGCCAGCATCTCTGAAAAGCGGTTGATGGGCCCGGCCGGCACACCAGCCGCATCACAGCGCTGAATCCAGAAGGCAGTGTCCTCTTTGGCCAGCTCGGCTTCAATAAGCGGCTCAAGCACCTCAATGTGCGCCTTGCGATCTGAGTTGGTGAGGAATCGTGGATCCTGAATCCACTCAGGCCTGGTAACGACATCCTCGCAAAAGCGCTCCCAGGTGCGCTGGTTGGCACACCCCAGCACCAGATAGCCGTTGCGCGTGGCCAGTGACTGATACGGCGCAGACACCCGATGACGCCAGCCATCGGCGTGGGGCTCTCGCCCCTCGGCAAAATAGGCGGCTGCCTCCCAGGTAAACCAGGGGATGCCACACTCGCTGATCGCGACATCCACATGCTGGCCTTCACCGGTTTTTTGCCGATGAATATACGCAGCCAGAATGGAATACAGGGCGGTAATGCCCGCACCGATGTCATAGACAGCCACGCCGGTTTTCAGGGGCCTGCCTCCTGGCTCGCCTGTCATCGACATCAGGCCCGTGGCACCTTGGGCGACCAAATCAAACCCGCCCTTGTTGCGATAGGGGCCGCTTTGGCCATAGCCTGAAATAGAGCAATAAATAAGGCCGGGATTAATTTTGCGTAGTGTCTCGTAATCCACCGCCAAGGATTGTGTAACCCCGGGCCGGTAGTTCTCGACCACGATATCGCTTTGGCGTGCCATGTCGTAGAAAACCTCGCGCACGGCTTCGTCCTTGAGGTTGAGTGCCACGCTGCGCTTATTGCGATTGATCTGCATGAAGCAAGTGGATTCGCCCTCGACAAACGGCCCCATCTGGCGGGAGTCATCCCCCCCTTTGATTTTCTCGATCTTGATGACATCGGCGCCCATATCGGCCAGCACCATGGTGCAATAGGGCCCCGCCATAATCTGTGACATATCCAGTACCTGGACACCTTCTAGCGGCAAAGACATCGCGGTTTCCTTTCTTTATCGGCCATGCCATACCGGCCGGCGTTTCTGTAAAAATGCCTCGACGGCATCGTGAAAATCCTCGCTGCCATAGCACAAACGGATCAGGTCCTCGGCGGCCTCTGGGCTGGCCCGACGCACCATCTGGGTACGTCTGATGGCGGTTTTCATGGCCGTTAGCGTGAGTGGCGCCAGGCCCTGAATCTCAGTGATGACATCCTCTATTTTTTGCACCATCTCGGATGTCTCATATATGGCATTAACCACACCGGCAGCCAGCGCCTCCTGAGCTGTGATCATGCGTCCCAGCATCAGAAGCTCTTTGGCACGGGCAACCCCCACAAAATCCAGCAAAAGCGCCACATTGGCCATCGAAAGACAATTGCCCAATGTGCGGGCGATAGGCACACCCAGACGCAGCGCAGGATCTGCATAGCGAAAGTCGCACGCCAAGGCAATAGGCACACCACCGCCGGCACATACCCCGTGCAACACGGCGATGGTGGTGCACTTAAGGCGCTCCAGGCGCCCCACCACCCGGTCAATTCGCGTTTCGTAGGCAATGGCGTCGTCGCCACTTTTGAAATGCTGAAACTGTGCAATATCGGTACCCGCCACGAAAGCTTTGTCACCAGCCCCACGCAACACAACGACCCGTACGCCGGGATCAGCATCAAGCTCATCACAGATAGCTTCCAGCCCCTCGTACATAGCAAACGTCATGGCATTGTGGTGATGCGGACGGTTGAAGCAAATATCTGCCCGTGTACCGGATTTTTTGAAAACAAGATCGTCAGTCATCTGAGCACCTGTGGGCCATTAGCCGCCATACACGAACCGCACCAGCGACAGCGAAATATCCGGCAAATAGGTGTTGATCATCAACACGGCCAGCAGCACACCGATGAAGCCCAGATTGGCACGGGTGGTGCGCCAGATATCGGATTTTGCAATTGAGCACGCAGTGATCAGCACACTGGCAACCGGCGGGGTTTGCTGACCAATCGCCAGGTTGATGGTGACGATCAGGCCAAAGTGCACCGGATCGATCCCCACCGAGTGCACCAGCGGCATCACGATTGGAATTACCAGAATGATGGCTGCAGCCGAATGCAGGAACATTCCCAGCACCAGGAAGAACACGTTCATGATCATCAAAATGACGTATTTGTTGGAGCTGAAGCTTTCGATGCTGGCGGCAAGCTCCTGGGGCAGGCGCGCCTGGGTAAGGTACGAGCCCACCAGTGCCGAGGCGGCCACCAGCAACATCACAACGGCAGTCTGGATTCCGCTTTGCACGCAGGCGTCGTAGAGCTTTTTAAAGCTAAGCTCGCGATAAATAATGCCGGCGATGATCAGTGCCACCAGCACGGCCAACCCGGCACCCTCGGTTGCCGTCACAAACCCGCCAAAGATCCCTCCCAGGATAATCACCGGGATGGTAAGCGCCCAAAAGGCTTCTTTAAAAGCCTTGCGCAGCACCGACGCCTTGAATCGCGCCTCAACAGGAAAATTGTTTTTGCGTGCCAGGTAGTACGACATAGCAGCCAGGCCCAATGCCCCCAGGAGACCTGGCAACACCCCGGCAATGAACATCTTGACGATGGATTCTTGAGCCATCACCGCATACAAAATCATCGGAATCGACGGTGGCAAAATAATGGCCAGACTGGCCGCAGAGGACGAAATCGCTGCGGCGAATTCTTTGGAGTAGCCTTTTTTTTCCATCGCCGGGATGAGGACACTGCCCAGTGCCGCCACACCAGCCACGGCTGAGCCCGAGATCTCGGCAAAAAATGCCGAAGCGCCAATAGTGACCAACGCCAGACCGCCGCGGATGAAACCGAGCAATGCCGTGGTCAGGTCGATCAGGCGACGCGCCAGGCTGGAGCTGTTCATGATGGCGCCGGCAAAGATAAACAGCGGGATGGCCAGCAACGAAAAATTGGTGGAACCATCAAAAAGCACCAGCGGCACCTCTGGCAGCGCATTGGCACCGTAACTGAGATACGTGCCCGCGGCGCCCACAATTGCCAGTGCCACTGCAATCGGGATATTGATGACAATCAGGGCCAACAGACCCAACAACATGAGGGTAATAGCCATGGATAACCTCGGCGGATAGGAGAGACGGGTAGCTGGAGATCAGTACGGGGAAAGATCAGAAAATGTCATCTTCGGCATCGCTTTCGGCCGAGGAATCACCAGCAGCCGTTGTTTTCAGAAGCTCGGGCAAACGCAGGATTTCGGCCAGAATAAACAGGGCTGCACCCACCGGCACCGCAGATTGCGTGAGCTGTTGAGAAATCGCCGGCAAGCTGACCAGATTGCTGCCCGCCAGGATCTCGACCACATACATACCCATCCAACCCAGCAAGACAAAAAACGCAATGGTGCAGATTTCGGAGAGCACGGTGACAACCAGGCGCCACTTAAGCGGGATAATTGCCAGGACGCTGGGGCTGGCAATGTGCGCACCCCGTCCGGCGGCCAATGCACTGCCATAAAACGTCAGCCAGGCCAATCCAATACCCGCAAGCTCGTCCGTCCAGGACAAAGGCATACCCATCAAACGCGTGGTAAACCCCAAAATGACAATAAACGACAATGCCAGCACCAGAATCATCACGATCGCCGCCAGGATACGATCCAGGGCATACCGCAGAGAATCAACTGTATTCATAAGAGTCTCATTTGGAAGCAGCAGTTGGCGGGCCCGGCCACCAGGCGGCTGGGCCCGTGCCACGGTTTATTGTTTCAGCGACTCGATGACTTCAATCATCTTCTTGCCATCAGGGACTGTTTTCTCAAACTCGTCGTAGATGGGCTTGGAAGCCTTCTCGAAAGCGGCCTGGTCGATGGTGTTGACTTCCATGCCTTTCTCTTTGAGCTTGACGAGCAAGTCTTCATCCATCTTGGCACCGTACTCAAGCGCCACCGGCTGCATCTCAAGCCCGACTTCCCGGATGGTCTTGCGGACATCTTCGGGCAGACGTTTCCAGCTGGCACCCGAGAGCAAAGACACCGGGGTGTATACGTGGTGCGAGAGGGTAAGATACTTTTGCACCTCGTAGAAGTGCGCCGGATAGATTTGTGCCAAGGGGTTCTCCTGGCCGTCTACAGCACCAGTTTGCAACGCCACAAAGGTTTCCGAATACGGCAGCGGCGTGGGGCTGGCACCATAAGACTTGAACATCTTCACGCGCCACTCGCCGCTGGGGGTACGCAACTTGATCCCCTTGAGGTCTTCGGGGGTGCGGATGGGACGAACGTTGTTGGTGATGTTGCGAAAGCCGTTTTCCCACAAGGCCAGCAACACATAGCCGTTTTTCTTGGCGGCTTCGGTCATCTTGCCCACGATGTATTCGTTGTGCTGCACCTTGGCCATATGCGCATGATCCTTGATCAGAAATGGCATCTCGAACAAGGCAAATACGGGATCGACGGAGCTCATGACGGTAGACGGCAACGCCATGTCGATGGTGCCCAGCTTCAATTTGCGCAACATCTCGGTGTCGTTGCCCAACTGGCTAGAGCCATAGGTTTCTACCTTGGCCTTGTCGCCCAACTTGGCATTTACCCGCTTGGCAAACTCGTTGGCAGTGGCTTCCATCAACGAGCCTGGCTCGCCTACGTGGCCCAGACGGATAGTGGTGGTGGCCGCCTGTGCGGTGGATATCGCAGCAAACGCAAATACGCCGGCAGCGGCCATCAAACGAACTAATTTTTTGGTCTGTCTAATCATTGTTTCACCCTGAATTTGTAAGCCGCTGGCGGTGTCCGGCATGCAATGCACCCGTAAATGGCCACCGTATCGGCTGTTGGGTTGTCTCCATAAAGCCTCCTGTGCTGCTCATTGAGTGTACGGTTCCTCCTGTAGGACAAGCCGCAACCCGATCACAGGGCTGCGACGACTGTTTGCTCATATCCTTGGTCAGTCGCGCGCTAGCGCGACCGCACCTCGGCCTTTTCGGTGAGATAGCTCATGGCTGCCCGAGTGCCACCCGGTTGATGCGGCACCCCTGCCAAAGCCAGCCCCATCTCGACGCCTGCGAGCGTCCCGCAGACCGTGAGATCGTTTAGATCGCCCAGATGACCGATCCGGAATACTTTGTCTTTTACTTTGCTAAGCCCCTGGCCAAGTGACATATTGAAGTGATCAAGCACAATCTTGCGAAACGCATCGGCGCTGTGCCCCTCGGGCATCATCACGGCGGTAAGCGAGGGGCTGTAACGATCGGGGTCGGCACAGAGGATTTCCAGGCCCCAGGCCCGAACAGCACGGCGCGTAGCCTCGGCGTGGCGCTTATGGCGCTGGAATACGGTATCGAGCCCTTCGTCAAAGAGCATCTCCAGGGCCTCGTGCAGGCCATACAGCAAATTGGTGGCCGGCGTGTACGGAAAATAGCCGGTGGGGTTGATGGCGATCATGGCATGCCAATCCCAGTAAGAGCGGCGCAGATCATTTTTTTGGCTGGCGGCCAGTGCTTTTTCGCTGACGGCATTGAATGACAGCCCCGGAGGCAACATCATGCCTTTTTGAGAACCGGCGACCGTAACATCCACCCCCCACTCATCATGCCGATAATCGATCGAGCCCAGTGACGAAATGGTATCGACCATCAGCAAGGCGGGATGACTGGCGCGGTTGATGGCCTCGCGAACAGCGGGGATATCGCTGGTAACCCCCGTAGCGGTTTCATTGTGCACAATGCACACGGCCTTGATCTCGTGGGCGGTGTCGGCGCGCAAGCGCGCTTCGATGACATCTGGGTCTGCCGCGCGCCGCCAGTCTCCAGGTAGAAACTCAACCCGCAAGCCCAGGCTGACCGCCATTTTTTTCCAGAGCGTGGCAAAGTGTCCGGTTTCTGCCATCAACACTAAATTATTGGCCGACAAGGCATTGACCAGTGCGGCCTCCCAAGCCCCAGTGCCCGAAGCGGGATAAATGATGACGGGGCTTTCTGTCCTGAAGAGCTTTTTCAAGCCGGACAGCACAGATTTTCCGAGTTCGCCGAACTCGGGCCCCCGGTGATCGATGGTGCCATGGTCGATGGCGCGCAGAACCCGATCGGGCACATTGGTAGGCCCGGGAATCTGCAGAAAATGACGACCAGAAGGATGTGCACTGAGCCGTAACATATCGGGATTGCCCTCTAGGTAAGATCAACGTTTCGTATGCCGAAGAAATGAAGCACCTCTTTGGCGGCCTTAAAACCAGGCTTGGCAGGATATGCCGTGCCCCACGGTTGCGGATCTCGCCAGGCGGGATCCATACAAATGCTTATGGGCTCAACAGTGCGGCAATGCCCGCCTTGCCGATTTCAACGTCTTGCACCGACTTGACGCCCGAGACCCCCACTGCACCAACGACTTGCCCATCTACAAGAACAGGCACCCCACCCTCCAGCATGGCATCCATGGGGACAGACAGATAGGCGGTTCGGCCTTCGTTGATGGACGTTTCGTAGGCAGAGGATTCGCGGCGCCCCATGGCCGATGCACGGGCCTTGCCCGGTGAAATGGTGGCCGTGATGGGGGCCGCACCATCCAGGCGCAGCAAGCCCAGAAGATGGCCACCGTCGTCCACCACCGAAATGGTGACCGCCCATTGGTGTTCGCGGGCGTATCTGGCAGCACCCTGCAAAATCGTTTGGACGTCTACGTCCGTGAGGACAGGCTTGGTGTTCATGGTGAGGCTCCAAAAAACAAGGCTTACGCCAGGGCGCGTTCCAGCACCCGGGCAACGTGTTCTGCCTGGCGCTGTGCACCATCAACAATCTGGTGGCGGCAGCTAGTGCCATCAGCAACAATCAGATCGTCGGGCCCGGCACTGCGCACAGCGGGTAACAAAGAAAGCTCGGCCATCTTCATGGAAATATCAAAGTGGCTGGCTTCGTAACCAAAAGCGCCCGCCATCCCGCAACAGCTGGATTCAATCAGCTGCACCTGAAGCCCGGGCACCAGGCCCAGCACCTGCTGCACTGGCCTGACGGCGTCAAAGGCCTTTTGATGACAGTGTCCATGCAGCAATGCGCGCGTTTGCGGCAGCGCCTTCAGTGGCAGATTCAGGCGCCCAGCCTGGTGCTCTTTGGCAAGAAACTCTTCGAAAAGGAACGATTGTTTGGCCAGCGCCTGCGCGTCTTCTCCGAGCCCCATCACCAAAAATTCGTCACGCAGCGACAGCAGACACGAGGGCTCGAGCCCCACCACCGGCACACCGCGCGCCACAAAAGGCTGCAAGGCAGACACCACACGGCTGGCTTCTTTTTTGGCCTCGTCGAGCAAGCCAGCCGACAGGTAGGTGCGCCCGCAACACAAGGGCCGATTACGCTCGGCGTCATGGCTGGCCGGTCGTGCCACATGCACCTTGTAGCCTGCTGCAGACAGCACCGTCAGCGCTGCGTGTGCGTTCTCGGATTCGAGGTAGTTGTTAAAGGTGTCGGCAAACAGCACCACATCTGCGTCGTCGTGATGATCGGCAGGCGCTGAAGATAGAAAGGTATCGCGCCGCCACCTGGGCAGTGTGCGCCGCGCCGAAAACCCAAGGAGTTTTTCGGACAGCCACGCGGCACCCGGCACGGTATCTCGTGCATTAAACAGCCACGGCATGCGCGCAGCCCAGCCCGCCCACTTGGGCATCGTGGCGATCAGGCGATCTTTGAGTGTCGTGCCGTGTTGCTTTTGCCACTGATAGAGAAATTCTGTTTTCATCCGCGCCATATCGACGCCGGTGGGGCACTCACGTTTACAAGCCTTGCAGCCAACGCAAAGGTCCAGACTGCGACGGACCTCTTCGGAAACAAACGCATTGGGGCCCATTTGGCCCGATAAGGCCAGACGCAAGGTATTGGCACGGCCACGGGTAAGGTGCTGCTCGTCGCGGGTGACACGGTAGCTGGGGCACATGGCCCCCGCATCAAACTTGCGGCAGTGGCCATTGTTGTTGCACATCTCGATGGCTTTGCCAAAACCCTTGGCTGGATCGTTGCCCGAGCCGGCGGGCCCAGAGGTTTGCTCGCGGGGGTTTTGAGTGACATTCCAGGCCCCCCAATCAAGACCAGGCTGAAATGGCAGCACCTGGTATGACGGCTTGAAGCGAAACAGGGAGACGTCATCCATTTTGGGTGGATGAACGATCTTGCCCGGATTCATCAGGCCGGCAGGGTCGAACAGCGCCTTGATGTCTTCGAAAGCACGAGCAAGGCGCGGACCAAACTGCCAGGAGATCCACTCGCTGCGAACCAGACCGTCGCCGTGCTCGCCGGAGTAGGCCCCTTTGTATTCGCGCACGATGGCGCTGGCCTCTTCTGCAATAGCCCGCATTTTTTCGGCGCCATCCACCCGCATATCGAGAATCGGCCGTACATGCAGCGTACCCACTGAGGCATGGGCATACCAAGTACCGCTGGTGCCATGCTTGTGAAAAATCTCGGTGAGGCGACTGGTGTAATCGGCCAGGTGCTCTAGTGGTACAGCGCAGTCTTCGATGAAGGATACCGGCTTGCCATCACCCCGCATGCTCATCATGATGTTCAGGCCCGCTTTGCGCACACCCCACAAGGCCTGCTGCTGATGGGCCTCGGGCAGGCGTACCACACAGCCCGGATGACCAAGATCGCCCATCAGATCCGCCAATTGATCAAGTTTATGCAACTGAGCATCACGCGACGGGCCAGCAAACTCGACCAGCAGCAGGGCACTGGGCTCGCCAATCAGGGCCTGACGGATAACCGGCGCAAAGGCGGGATTGCCCAGACCCAACGTGATCATCGTGTGGTCGACGAGCTCGACGGCGGTGGGCTCGAGGGTGACAATATGTTTGGCAGACTCCATCGCGGCACGCAACGACGGAAAATTAACCACCCCCAGCACCTTGTTGGCCGGCAACGGCGAGAGTTTCAGGGTGATTTGCCGGGTGATCCCCAACGTGCCCTCGCTGCCCACCAGCAAATGCGCCAGATTGACACTGTTATCCGGCGTATACGGACGAACACTCTGCGGATTAAATATATCCAGGTTGTAGCCCCCAACCCGACGCAGCACATTGGGCACCTGACGCGCGATTTCTTCGTGCTCGCGAGTGGCGATATCGCGCAGCGACTGCACCAGTGCACCCAGGCGAGACGTGTCATCCAGCATCTGGGCCATTGCTTGAAAACAGCCTTCGGTGCCATCCGACAACAAGGCATCGATAGCCTGCACGTTGTGCACCATATTGCCGTAGGCGATTGACCGTGAGCCGCAGGAGTTATTGCCCGCCATACCCCCCAGCGTGCATTGGGCTGCCGTGCTGACATCCACCGGAAACCACACGCCATGTGGGCGCAAGGCGGCATTCAGTTGATCCAGCACGATGCCTGGCTCGACAGTGACCGTCATGGCATCGAGGTTCAGATCAACAATCTGGTTAAGATATTTGCTGTTGTCGAGGATCAGGGCATGACCCACGGTTTGCCCGCACTGCGAGGTACCGGCCCCACGAGCAATAATGGGCGCCTTGAGCTCGCGGCAGATATCTACTGCAATACGGATGTCGTCGAAGGTTTTTGGCACCAAGACCCCGATGGGGTCTACCTGGTAGATAGAGGCATCTGTGGCATAACGTCCGCGATCACCGCTGCTGAACAGGATTTCACCCTGGACTTCGCGAGCCAGACGTTGCGACAGCGCATTGCGCTGTTGGCCGGCATGAACAATTATGCGAGGTGCCAGAGTATCCATGGAGTGCAGTACCGTGAATATTGAATTTTGAATTCAATTTAGGTTAACAACACTTATTCCGAAAAGAAAGTATCAAAGGTGCATAAACTCCCTGTTTTGTATGGGTATTTTCCCTAGTTCTTCCCGGAAAACATACAATCGAGTAACATGACGTCGTTTGAATATATTTGTCTTTTGCATGCAAAACGCTAAAAATACTCACCAAGAGTACCCGCCGGCACAAATCTCCCGCCTGACACGCACGCAGTTGCACGATACCGTGGTGGGGCATCTGCGCAATTTTATTGTCGAAGGCGTTTTGCCGCCCGGCAGCAAACTCAACGAGCGCGAGCTCTGCGAGCGCCTGGGTATCTCTCGCACGCCATTACGAGAAGCCCTGAAAGTGCTGGCAGCCGAGGGTCTGGTTGTTATTACCCCCAATCGGGGTGCCTCTGTTTTCCAGATTTCCGAAGACGAGGTCTGCGAGCTCTTTGAGCTCATGAGCGGGCTGGAAGCGTTTTCCGGTTTATTGGCCTGCGAGCGCATCACCCCGGCCGAGCTGGCCGAGATCAAGGCACTGCACTACACGATGCTGGCGTGCCACGCCCAGGGAGACCTTCCTGGCTACTATGCAAAAAACCACGAGATTCACGACAAGATCAATCAAGTAGCCCGCAATGCGTCACTACGCCATATTTATCTCACCACCAACCAAAGGCTGCAGGCGCTGCGCTTTCGCTCGAACCTGGAACACGCCAAATGGGACAAAGCCGTGCAAGAGCACGCCGAGATGATCCAGATTCTTGAGGCTCGAGATGGCCCGCGGCTAGCGGCATTGCTGCGCCAGCACCTGCTAACCAAGCGCGAAACCGTGCTGCGTATGCTGGCTGCAGAAAACAGTAGTGCAGCAGTCAGCTAAACCGCCACAGCAGCCAAGCCCAAATCCTTAAACCTTAAAGATTTCCTCGAAATCCGGCTCAAGTGCCTGGCCGCCGTTCAGATTGAGGCTGCGCTCGATGTGGATCAGGTGCTCGCGCATCAGGCGCTCGGCGCCTGCCGCATCGCCCGCCTCGATCAGATCAACGAGGTCGGCGTGTTCGTTTTGCGGACATGCAGCGGCCGTGGGGCTGTCATACAAGGTGATGATGAGGCACGTCAGGGACGTCAGCTCGCGAATCGCGCGGGCCAGAAAGCCACCGGCCACCATATCCACCAAATGGATGTGAAAGACGCCCGACAGGCGGATGATCCTGCGCAGGTCATCCTGATCGCGGGCCTCTTTTTCTTCGGTCAGGTGTTGACGCAGCACCGCCACGTCTTCTGGTGTGGCCTGGCTGCACAGCTTGGCCACCAGGGGGGGCTCGAGCAGGCGCCGGGCTTCGAACATCTCGCAGGCTTCTTCTACAGTGGGCTGCGCCACGTAGGCACCACGGTTTGGGATCAGGGTAATGATCTGCTCGTGCGCAAGACGCGCCAACACCTGGCGGATCTTGGTGCGGCTGACGCCGGTCACTTCGGCCAGGCGCTCTTCAGCCAATTTGGCTCCCGGCAGCAAGCGGCGCTCGAGGATACCCAGCTGGATACGCTGGTAGATGTCCTCGACACTCATGACGGCTCGCGTCTGCTTGCGGCGGGGGGCGGTTTTCTTGACTGGGGTGAGCATAGTATTGAGGCTTCAGAGTAGTTGCCCACTGCACGGCCCGAGGGCTGGAGCAAATGGAAGGCCGGCCAACATCAGAAATTCGTTTTGTTGCAGTTTATTGTACACAACACAGTAACAATTTTTTGTCGATATTGTCGCGTTTAAACTGCCACAAGATATCGGACAGCCTGGCTCAGCCCACTTCCCGAAACAGGCGCCCCCAGTTTTTGATCTGTTTCGGGTCTGTCCCAGCCAGCTTCAGTGCTTTCCAGACTACCGTAGAGACGGAGTCGTACAAAGGCACGCCCAACTCGGTTTCGATTCGACCAGCCAGCTGTGCCGCCTTGACGTTGGTGCACATCACGGTCAGCGCATCCACCCCGGCAGTGGTCACTTCTCGGGCCATCTGCATGATCTGGGCCTCGGATACTTCGGAGAACTCGAAGTTGACGTGCAAATCGGCGTGCCGCTCGGCAGGGATCTCGATACCAGCCGAGTGATAGTTGGCGATGATCTTTTGCTGCACAGACTCGATGTAGGGCGAAATCAGGCCCAATTTCCTGACCCCGGTAAGCGCCAGGATTTCGTTAAGCGCAAGCACAGAGGTTGTGGTTGGTATGCCTGTGGCCCCGGTGATTTCGCGGCACAAGGCCTCATCCGAATCAAAACCCATCCAGCTGGCGGCTGTGCCGCTCCAGCCGATGACATCCACACGCGCATCCGCCAGTTGCCTGGCCGCATCCAGAATCTTTTGGGTATCAAACTGCCGCAAGGAGTTCTTATCCAGCGAAATGTCGGTGACGGTAAACCGCGCGAAGTGTGCCGAGACCCCCGGCACCTCGCTGACAATGGCGCTGGTCAGTGGCTCCAGCGCCGTATTTGAGGAGGGCGTCAGGATTCCGAGCAACACACGTTTGGCCATTTTTTACCTCTTGATCTGAATAAACAAAGTGGACGGCCCCGGCGCTACAGATGCGAAGGCAGCCAAAGCGCAATACCGGGAAAATAAATGATCAATGCCACCAATATCAGCATGATCACCACGAAGGGCAGTGAGCCGCGGATGACATCCATGATGGAACCCTTGCCGCGAATCCCCTGCACCACATAGAGGTTCATGCCCACCGGAGGAGTGATCAGCGACAGCTCCATCATCAGTACCAGGAAAATCCCGAACCAGACGGGGTCAAAACCCAGCGACACCACCAGCGGCACGATGACGGGTACTGTGGCGATCATCATTGACAGGGTCTCGAGGAAACATCCCAGAATGATGTAGAGGATGACCAGAATCCACATGGTTTCGATGGGCGTCGTACCCAGCGCAGCCACGTAGCTGGAGACGGCCTGCGGCACCCCCAGGATACCGACGACGTAATTTAGAAAGAACGCTCCAAGGATGATCAGCAGCACCATGGCGGTGGTGCGTGTCGCCGCGAGAAACGACTCGTGCAGCATGGCAAAGCTAAGCTTGCGATACCACGCCGCCACCAGCAACGACATCACCACACCGATGGCCGCGGCCTCGGTGGGTGTCGCCCAGCCCATGTAGATGCCACCCATCACAACAAAGAAAACCAGGCCGGGCGGAATCAGATCACACAGGGCCCTAAGGCGTTGCGACAAAGGCGGAACCGCTTCTTTGACCCCAGCCAAAGAAGGGCGCATGACGCAGAGCAAGACAATAGCCAGCATGAACATGGCGGCCAGCAGCAAGCCGGGCACAATACCGGCAATGAAAAGCTTGCCAATGGACGTATTGGTGATGGCGCCATAGACGATCATATTGATGCTGGGTGGAATCAAGATCCCCAGGGTGCCCCCTGCAGCAATCGTTCCCAGCACCAGTTTCTCGTCGTACTTGCGTTCTTCGAGTGCCGGCAAGGCCACCGTACCAATTGTGGCGGCGGTTGCCACCGAAGAACCGGAAATTGCCGCAAAAATGGAGCACGACACGATATTGGTGTGCAGCAGGCCCCCGGGCAGGCGCGACAACCATCCCGCCAAAGAGCGATACATGCGGTCTGTCACGCCTGCACGCACCAGGATTTCTCCGAGGAGAATGAACAGGGGAATACACGTGAGGATGAAGTCGTTGAGCGCCCCCCACATGGTGTTGCCAAAAGACATGAGGGTGGGCAGCCCCAGATAAACCAGGGCCCCCAGCGCGGCCGTGAGAAAAAGGGATGCCGCGATGCTGATGCCCACCAGCATCAGTGACAGCATGATGAGGAAACCGATAAACGCCGTGCCAAAATCAATCATGAGAAGCTCCTTTGGCGACGGCGGTGCTGGATGGCCGACCATCCAGATCGTCCACGCTCAGGCGCTCTTCCTGGATTTCTTCTTCGAGGGTTTTGGGCCCATAAAACTGTAATGCCTGGTGCGAATGCCCCCGCACCATCAACCACACGGCATGCAACAAGAGCAGTACCGCAACCACGGCAAACAGAATCAGGCCCAATAACCAGATAGATTGCGGAATCCACTGCGGGGTGTGCAGGGGCGTATTGGCCGTACTGCCGTATTCGATGCTTTCGGCCAGGGTGCCCCACGCCCGCCACGCCATGAAGCAGGCGTATGCCGCCATGCCTGCCATGGCCAGAAAATTTGCCAGCAGCCGCAAACGCCTGGGCAGCCACTGGTAGAAGATGTCTATGCGCGTATGGGCGTCTTTCAACAAGGCATAGGTAAAGCCGAAAGCCGCCATGATTGCCACGATATAACCACCGATTTCGTCTGTTCCCAGAGAGGATGCATTGAACACCTTGCGAACAATGACGTCATAGGTAATCAACAGCGACAACACGATCAACGCATACCCAGCCACATACGCCGCGGCTTTTGCAACCGGCAAGCACGCATTGGCGATCAAATTTGGTCTGGCCATGAGAGAGTCTCCGATCCAATCGTATTACTTAACCCCGGAGATCCGTCCGTAACCCATCGCCTTGCCGACGGTGGACAACCAACGATCCGAGCAGCCTGGAATCACCGAATTGCAGTTCTCGGCCCACTGGGGCAACACCTGGCGATTAACCACGCCCTTGAGCTGTGCGAGCTCGGCCGGGGTGACCGGATTGAGTGTCATGTTGTACTTGGTGTGCTCTTTGCAATCGGCGCTGCCGGTATTGCAATTGGTGGCATCTTTATCGACGTCGATGGCCAGATCCCACATATCGCTTTCCATCTTCTTGAATGCCTTGGTCAGCGCCTGCTGCTGCTCGGCAGAAAACTGCTTCCAGGTATCCAGATTGATGAAGTGCCCTTGCATCGAGTTGGACACAGCCAGCGGCACCAGATACTTGGTGACTTCAGGCCATTTGCCGCCATTGCCGGCAGACGATGCGGTCACGCCGCAATCGGCTACACCGCGCTGCAGTGCCAGATAAACTTCGGCGTACTGCAAGGTAACAGGTGAGCCCCCCAGGCCTTGTACCAAGGTGGCCATGGAGGTTGTAAAGGTGCGGATTTTCTTGCCTTTGAAATCCTCGAGTTTTTCGATGGGGTCTTTGCAAAACAGGATTTGCGGGCCAAAGGGCCACAAGGCCAGCGTTTTGACATTGAAGCGCTGTTGGACTTCCTTATCAAACTCGTCGCGGATGGCTTCCATGACCTTGCGCTGATCTGCCACATTGGTGGCAACCCCTGCCAGATCGATACCTTCGAGGAAGGGGTCGTCACGTGCGGCCATGCCGATCTGCACCGAAGCGATATCAAAGGCGCCCGATTTCAGAAGGCGCATGGCATCCGCCGCCTTGACGTTGACCAGATCCATGGGGCTGTAGCTGATCTTTGAAGAAATGCCCGTGTCTTTGGCGAGATTGGTGAAAAACGGCCGTTCGACCAGATCCACCTGCTTTTTATTACCCGAAAAATTGCCCAGCACCCTGAGTGTTTCAGGCTCTGCCCAAGCGGTGGTGGAGGCCACGCACGTGAAAGCCAGTGCAGAGGCCAAAAAAAGGCTCTTCATTTTGAAAGTCATCATTGTCTCCTTGCCATATCTAATCGTATGTGTGGTGAATAACCGCCTGCAAAACCCCGGCTGACGCCTGACGGACGGATTGGCGATCCAAGCATAAACATGATGTGTACAATATGTCAAAACAAACTGCATACAAAGTGCTGTGATTTACTTTGAAAAAGCCTTCAAAAACATTTTTTTAATAGAACAGAAATTCTTTTATATTTTATATAACTATATGAATATAAATAGAAATTTCAGTAGAAAACACTGTTTATTAAATCTTGGTAAATTCACTATATAAGTGAAAACACTAATGTTGACAATAAGCGCTTAATATTAGGCTTTATACATGCTTTAGGCCCTCAAACCACCCGCGTGGCAGCCGGCCAAACTACTCAGCAAGCAAGCTTCCTGGGCTCGGCCGGCAAGGGCAGGTTTTTACCTTGCGCAAATTTCATGCTTTGAGGGCACTGCAATGAAACTCTTTCGACACGGCGCCACCGGCCAAGAACGCCCCGGCCTCATCGATGCCCAAGGCATCTACCGCGATCTGTCTGACGTCGTGGATGACATCACCGGCGCCACCCTCACAAAACAGGTGCAGCAGCGATTGCGTACGCTGGATACGTCCCGCTTGCCTGCGCTGCCTGCGGCCATCCGCCTGGGGCCTTGCATCGCCAAGGTTCACAACTTCATTGGTCTGGGGCTTAACTTTGCAGACCACGCAGCCGAAGCCAAGTTGCCCATACCCCAGCACCCTTTGGTGTTCAACAAGGCCCCTACGTGTATCGCCGGGCCCCACGACCCCCTTATCATCCCTCCCGGCAGCCGTGAGCTTGACTACGAAGTAGAAATGGCCGTGGTGCTGTGCCAGGATGCCTGGCAAGTCAGCGAAGCCCACGCACTGGATTACGTGGGCGGCTACTGCTTAAGCAATGATTTCACCGACAGGTACTGGCAAAACCATTACGCAGGCCAATGGACTATCGGCAAAAGTGCCCCCGGTTTTGGCCCGCTGGGGCCCTGGCTGGTTACCGCCGACGACATCCCCAGCCCTGGCGACATCCAACTGGCGCTCTCCGTCAATCAGCAGCGCAAGCAATACGCCAACACCTCGGGGATGATTTTCAATGTGGCGCAGGTGATTTCCTACGTCTCCCGCTTTTTTCGCTTGTCTTGCGGAGACGTCATCACGCTGGGCACACCGGCGGGGGTGGGTCTTGCCACCGACAGCTATCTGAAGCCAGGCGACAAAATCACGGCCTCCGGAGGCATTCTGGGCGAACAACACATCCAGATTCTTCCCGGGTAAGGCCACACCAAAAGCCGCCTGCCGTACTTTAGAAAAAGGCGTACAAATAAGCAGTATCCGCTTCGGCATATAGGCCGCAGCCAGGGGCTCGTACAAAAATTTTTCATTGCCTGACAAACACTTGGCTTACAACCAAGATTGACGCTACTCAATTTTGCCGCTTTAACTCTTATAGAAGACTGCCTATAATTTAGGTTTGTATTCAGACTATCCAAGGACCATCATGACCGATCGCATCTCCAGCCATGGCCTCCAGGTCGCAGGGGTACTGCACCAATTTATCGAACAAGAAGCGCTGCCCGGCACAGGGGTACAGGCTGATGCCTTCTGGAAAGGTCTGGCGGCTATGGTTCAAGACCTCGCCCCCAAGAACAAGGCCTTGCTGGCCGAGCGCGACCGCCTGCAAGCCGCGCTGGACGACTGGTATGGCAAGCATCCGGGTGCTGTGGCCGACCCTGCCGCCTATCGCGCGTTTCTGCACGAAATCGGCTACCTGAAGGATGTCCCGGCCGACGTAAAAGTCACCACCGCCCACGTCGATACCGAAATCACCCGGCAAGCCGGGCCGCAGTTGGTGGTGCCCGTCATGAATGCCCGCTACGCCCTTAACGCAGCCAATGCGCGCTGGGGCAGCCTCTACGACGCCCTGTACGGCACGGATGCCATCCCTGAAACCGACGGCGCCACCCGCGCCGGCGGCTACAACCCCGTACGTGGCGCACGCGTCATCGCCTTTGCCCGCCAGTTTCTGGACGACACCATTGCCCTGAAGCAGGGCTCTCACCGTGATGCCACCGCGTATGCGGTCGCATCCGGCAATCTGAAAATCACACTGAAAGACGGCACCGTCACCACACTTGCCCAGGATGATTGCTTCCTGGGGCATCGGGGCGACGCCGCCTCACCCGAGGCGCTGGTGTTCTGCCAAAACGGCCTGCACTTCGAGATCCAGTTTGACGCTCAGTCTCCCATCGGCAAGACCGACACCGCCCACATCAAGGACGTGGTGCTCGAGGCAGCCCTCACCACCATCATGGATTGCGAAGACTCCGTGGCCGCGGTAGACGCCGAAGACAAGGTGCTGGCCTATCGCAACTGGTTGGGCCTGATGAAAGCCGACCTTACCGAAGATCTGGTCAAGGGT
The DNA here is from genome assembly GCF_049651205.1 of Castellaniella sp. Taxonomy (GTDB): domain Bacteria; phylum Pseudomonadota; class Gammaproteobacteria; order Burkholderiales; family Burkholderiaceae_B; genus Castellaniella. The sequence goes on along the minus strand of NZ_JBASBR010000015.1, from coordinate 40,803 downwards.
GGCAAAACCATTACCCGCCGCCTTAATCCCGATCGCCAGTACATCGCACGCGACGGCAGCACCGCCAGCCTGCACGGCCGTTCCCTGATGTTTGTCCGTAACGTGGGCCACCTGATGACCAACCCGGCCATCCTGGATGCCCAAGGCCAGGAAATCCCCGAAGGAATCCTGGATGCCGTGTGCACGTCGCTGGCCGCCATGCACGACCTCACCGCACGTAAAAACACCCGCACAGGCTCCATCTACATCGTCAAACCCAAAATGCACGGCCCGGATGAAGTCGCCTTTGCCAGCGAAATCTTTGCCCGCGTCGAGCAGCTGCTGGGCCTGGCACCCAACACCATCAAGATGGGGATCATGGACGAAGAGCGGCGCACCAGCGTCAACCTGAAATCCTGCATCGCCGCAGCCGCAGAACGCGTCGCCTTCATCAATACCGGCTTCCTCGATCGTACGGGTGACGAACTGCACACCTCGATGCGCGCCGGCGCAATGGTGCGCAAGGGTGACATGAAAACCCAGGCCTGGATCCAGGCTTACGAGCTCAACAACGTCCAGACCGGGCTTGAGTGCGGCTTGCGCGGCCATGCCCAGATTGGCAAGGGCATGTGGGCCATGCCCGACCTGATGGCAGCCATGCTCGAGCAAAAAATCAACCACGTCAAAGCAGGCGGCAACACGGCCTGGGTTCCGTCTCCCACGGCAGCCACCCTGCATGCCCTGCACTACCACCAAGTGGATGTGGTCGAGGTACAAAAGGGGCTGGAAGGCCACCACGAAGACTACACCGACCGCATCCTCACGGTGCCGGTGGCCAAGGATACGGGCTGGACGCCCGAACAGATCCAGGAAGAGCTCGACAACAACTGCCAGGGCATTCTGGGGTATGTGGTGCGCTGGGTGGATCAAGGCGTAGGCTGCTCCAAAGTCCCCGACATCCACGATATCGGCCTGATGGAAGACCGTGCCACCCTGCGCATTTCCAGCCAGTACATCGCCAACTGGATGCTGCACAAGATCACTGACCGCAGCCAGGTTGAAGCCACCCTGCGCCGCATGGCCGCCGTGGTCGACAAGCAAAACGCAGGAGATGCCGCCTACGAGCCCATGGACGGCCACTTTGATACTTCGTGCGCCTTCAAGGCCGCCAGCGACCTGATCTTCAAGGGGCTGGAGCAACCCAATGGCTACACCGAGCCCTTGCTGCACCACTGGCGCCAGGTAAAAAAGGCTGAGCAAGCCGTCAAGGCCTGATTGCCACCGCGAATCGTCTAGAAAGCCAGGGCCCGGTTACGCACCAGGCCCTGGCTTTTTTATTGCTGGCATCAGGCGAGACACACCTTATGGCCGGCCACCACCGCGCATACAGCACCCGCTGACGAGCGCCGCAGTGGCTTGAAGATCGATCAGCGGCGTACTTGCGCCACCAGATCGTCCAGCCACTGCAACATGGTGTCGACGTCCTGGGCCGACACATTAAGCGCCGGCATAAAGCGCAGCAAATTGCCACGCGGCGCATTCAGCAGCAGGCCCTCGGGCGTACGCTCGCGGGCAGCGGCCACCAGCGCCGGGCCATCGTCGCGATCCATGATGAGGGCGCGCAACAGGCCCAGGCCACGCTCGCCCTTCATCCCCCATTTGTCGGACAGCGCCATCAGGCCGGCCGAAAGCTGATTGGCCCGCTGGTTGACGGCGTCCATAAAGCCGGGAGCAGCCAACGTATCGAACACCGCCACACCCACCGCCGTCATCAGGGGGTTGCCGTTGTAGGTACCCCCTTGGTCACCGTGCTCAAAGCAGCTGACGGCCTCGCGGGCACACAGGGCGGCCAGCGGCACCCCGCCGCCAATGCCTTTGCCCAGCGTCATGATATCGGGCTCGATGCCGGCATGCTGATAGGCAAACATACGGCCCGTACGGCCCATCCCGGTTTGTACTTCGTCGACAATCAGCAGCAGGCCGTGCTCACGCGTGAGTGCGCGCAGCGCCTGGAGGAACGCTGGGGTAGCCGGGATCACACCGGCTTCGCCCTGCACAGGCTCGAGCATTACGGCGACAGTTTGATCATCAATCAGGGCGCGCACTGAATCCAGATCGTTGAGATCGGCCTTGGGAAAACCGTCCACCTGCGGCGCAAACTTGGTGTCCCAGCCAGCCTTGCCAGAGGCCGACATGGTTGCCAACGTACGGCCATGGAAGCTGTGATCAAAGGTGATGATCTTGTAGGCACCCTTGCGGTGCAACTGGCCCCACTTGCGCGCCAGCTTGATGGCGCCTTCGTTGGCTTCGGCACCGCTATTGGCAAAAAACACGCGATCAAAGCAGGAGGCCTCGACAATCCGCTTTGCCAGATCAATGGAAGGCTGGTTGTAGAAGGCCGGCGAGGGGTTGATCAGCGCATGCGACTGCCTGGCCAGCGCGTCCACCATGGGTGCAGGGTTGTGCCCCAGACAATTAACGGCCCATCCCTGGATGAAATCGAGATATCGCTTGCCCGCGCTATCCTGCAACCAGGATCCCTGGCCGCCAACAAACACGAGATCAGGACGGGATGTGATTTCCATCAGGGCGTTAACCCCTGCACGATCAATGGTCATGGGTATGATTTCCAGTAAGACAGCGACATCAAAACCAGTATTTTAGGTCGGAACACCGCCCGGGCGGGGCGGCATGGGCGCCACACAAGCAAACAAGCAGGCACCAGTCTCATCAACACCACACGCCGGCTGCCTTGCAGCGCTTAGAATAAGCACTCGAGCCCGTCCGCCACACAAAAACACCATGTCCGCCAGCATCCACAGCCTGTACACCTACCCCGTCAAATCCTGCGCCGGGGTGCGCCACGACCGCATCACTGTCACCCATGCCGGGCTGGCGGGAGACCGCCAATGGATGTTGGTGGATAGCACCGGCACCTTCATGACACAGCGCCAGCATCCCCGCATGGTGCTGATTCAACCCCTGCCACAGGCGGACGGCTTGTGGCTCAAGGCGCCCGATATGCCCGACTGCTTTGTGGCTGCCGGCACAGCCGGCGACGCCCCGCCCGTGCCAGTAACCGTCTGGGGCACCACAACCCAAGGGACGGATCAGGGCGACGACGTTGCCCATTGGCTGAGCACGTTTTTGGACGTCTCTTGCCGCCTGCTGCAGGTGCACCCGCAAGCACACCGCCTGGCCAGCCCGGCGCACGTCCAAAGCTGGGCTGACAAACACCCCGAAGACGCTGCCGCGTTTTTACCCCTGACACACCACCAATTTGGCTTTGCCGACGGCTTTCCGTTTTTAGTGTGCAACCAGGCCTCGCTGGAAGAACTCAACCAGCAGCTGCAGGCAGACGGCCATCTACCTGCAGAGATGATCCGCTTTCGGCCCAATATCGTGCTGCAGGGGCTGGAGCCCTACGACGAAGACCACCTGGCAAGCTTGCGCGTGGGTGATATCCAGTTCGCCTTCGTCAAGGCCTGCGCGCGTTGTCCCATTCCCAATGTAGATCCGCACACTGGCCAAACTGCTGCCCAGCCAGGCCAGACGCTGGCACGCCATCGTCAATTTGAACAAGGCGTGTTATTTGGCGTCAATGCCGTAGTGGCCTTGCCCGAGGACGTGCGCCAGTTACAAACGGGCATGGCGGTTGAAGCCGAATTCGATTTCTGATCCTGCGGCGGCACCCGTGCCTGCAGGATGACCGCTCGAGCATACCCGGCACACAAGGCTAGTGCGTGGGCAGCGCCATCAATCGCTGCCGCAGCATCCTCGCCCAGAGACCGCCGATCCGCATCCTTGCGGGCCATGTCCAGAAACGAGGCAGGCAGGTTGGCTGGATACACCAACACGTCTGCCTCGTTCATGGCCCTGAGTTCATTGAGCGTCAGCCGACCGGGATCTTCCAGACTCACCCTGATCCAGGTCACGCAGCATGCCGGAATCTCATCGGGCGCAGGGACTGACAGCCGGCCAAGCAACAAACGCTGTGCCCCAGCAGAATCCCCCTGCCGCAACCGAGTCAGCACGGGGCCATCATGCAGCCAATCATAAAAACCGCGGCGCGCACCCGGGTCTGGAAAGGCCTGCCGGATGGCCCGGCGATGCTCTCCAGCCAGCGCCGCCAGCTCTCCCAGCGGCGGATCCAACAGGGCCTCCATGCGCTCCCGCAATCGCCGTGCCAGAACCGGCGCCGTCCCGGACGATGACACCGCGATCATCAAGGGGGATCGATTCACCACCGCCGGCACCTGAAACGAAGACAGAATCGGATCATCCACCACATTGGCCAGCATCCGCCGCGCATCCGCCGTCTGCCTGACCCGGGCATTGACCGCCCGATTTGCGGTAGCAGCGATCACCAGCCAAACCCCATCCAGCCAGCCGGGCTCGAACACCCCTGGCAGATGCGTCAGTTGGCCACTGCTTACCCAGCTCTGCAGCATCGTCGTCAAGCGGGGTGCCCCCACATGGACATCCGCCCCGCAAGCCAACAGGGCACGCACCTTGCGCTCGGCCACAGCACCGCCCCCCACCACCAGCACCCGCCGCCCCTCCAGTTGGGCAAACAGCGGATAAAGGGGCTTCATGCCGGACAGGCCGCAGCGATATCCTGCCGGCTCTCCATCCAGGGAACACTGGCCGGGTCGGCCAGCATCACTACCTGGCCCACCACAATCAGGCAGGGCGACACCAGGCCATCGCTGTGCGCGGCTGCCATCAGGTTGTCCAGCCGGCACCGGACGGCCCGCTGTCGCGCCATGGTTCCACAGGCAATAAGTGCTACGGGTGTCCCGGCGGGCAAGCCACGGCGCACCAGCTCGTCAGCAACACGACCCGCCTGAGACAGGCCCATATAAAACACTAGGGTGCGATGCCGATCCGCCGCCAACGCAGTCCAGTCCAGATCGGCTGCGCCCTCTTGCCGATGCGCCGTCGACAGACAGACCCCTGCCGCCACGCCGCGATGCGTCAGGGGAATGCCGGTTGCCGCCGCGCAACCGGAGGCTGCTGTCACCCCCGGAATAACCGAGACCGGAATCCCCCGCCGACGCAGGGCAATCATTTCTTCGCCGCCACGCCCGAAAACAAAGGGATCCCCACCCTTCAGCCGAACCACATTGCGGCCTTCCCAGGCATAACGCACCAGCAGGCCATGAATGCCCTCCTGCGGGACGCTATGCCAACCGGCCTGCTTGCCGACGGAGACTCGAATGGCATCTGGCCTGCAGTGATCCAGCAGCGCCAGGGGCGCCAGACGGTCGTAGATCACAACATCCGCCTGCTGCAATGCCCGCATGCCTTTCAGCGTAATCAGTTCTGGGTCACCCGGACCCGCCCCTACCAGCCAGACATGGCCGGGCACATCCCCCGATGTCCGCCGGGTAATATCGACGACCGAATCAGGCAGCATGGGAATGCTCCATCGAGATGTCCGCACCCGGGCAGGCAATCTGCAGGACACCCCCCGGCGCCAGCCGCGCGGGCCAGCAGCACACCCGCACATCAGCATCTTCCATGCACTCACCCGTGTCCAGAAAGAAATGCTGCTTGTACATGGGCGAGGCCACCACCGGGCGTCCCTGCAGTTCACCGACAATACCCCGCCCCAGCACGGCCGCGCCACAAAAGGGATCGACATGATCGATGGCATACAGCCTGTCGTCGATCAGGAACACGGCCACCTGTGCACCATGCGCCCGAACCGCCACCCCCGCATCCGGTACCAGATCATCAAGATGGCAGACCGGCTGCCAGACCGGCAGCTTGGCAGGCCTCTCTTTACACTGACCAGAAGCACTCTTTTCCATGGCGTCCCTCCTCATTCCGTTTCAGCTTCAAGTACCCTTGCCCCACGCGGGCGCACGGTGGGTGGGCGGATCTGGCCACGCTCCAGCACATGGACAATCTGCTCATCAGGTGTCGGGTCGTTGATCAAGGGCCGAAAACGCCGTAATGCCCGTTCATCCTTCAGGGTTGCGGCCCACTCGCACTCGTACCGACCCACCAGTGCCTGCATCTGCGCCTCCAGTTCGTTCGCCAGGCCCAGGCTGTCTTTCACGATCACATCCTTCAGATAGTCCAGGCCGCCATCCAGGCCTTCTCGCCAGGCGGCCGTCCGCTGCAGCTTGTCGGCAGTGCGGATGTAGAACATGAGAAACCGGTCGATCATGCGGATCAGCGTCTCGTCATCCAGATCCGAGGCCAAGAGTTCTGCATGGCGAGGGCGCATGCCACCATTGCCGCAGACATACAGGTTCCAGCCCTTGTCCGTGGCGATGACGCCCACATCCTTGCTTTGGGCTTCTGCGCATTCCCGGGTACACCCCGATGCCGCCAGCTTGAATTTATGCGGCGCACGTACACCCCGGTACCGCTGTTCAAGCCGGATCGCCAGGCCCACGGAATCCCGCACACCAAAACGGCACCACGTGCTGCCCACGCAGGATTTGGCCGTGCGCAAGGCCTTGCCGTAGGCATGCCCCGACTCAAATCCGGCATCCACCAGTTCCTTCCAGATCAGGGGCAGCTGTTCCAGCCGCGCACCGAACAGGTCGATGCGCTGGCCACCGGTAATCTTGGTGTACAGCTTGTAGCGACGCGCCACCTCGCCAATGAAGATCAGCTTCTCCGGCGTGATCTCACCTCCCGGGATACGCGGCACCACCGAATAGGTACCGTCCTTTTGCAGATTTCCCAGATACGCATCATTGCTGTCCTGCAGCGGCGCATACTCGGGCGTCAGCACGTAATCGTTCCAGCACGAGGCGAAAATCGACGCAGCTACCGGCTTGCAAATATCGCATCCGCGCCCTTGTCCATGCCGGGAGATCAGCGTCTTGAAATCCCGAATCCCATTGACGCAAACCAGATGGTAGAGCTCCTGACGGCTATGGTGGAAATGCTCACACAGGCCATGATCCACCACGATGCCCTGACGCTCCAGCTCCCGGTCCAGGATCTGTTTGACCAGCGGCAAACACCCTCCACACGTCGTCCCCGCCCGGGTTCTGGCCTTCAGTTCACCCAGACTCGTGCAGCCGTCTACAACAGCACTGCACAAGGCCCCCTTGCTGACCTGATTACAGGAACAGATCTGGGCACTGTCCGGCAAGGCATCCACACCCAGCGCAGGGGTTTCACTCGCCGCCGGCGCAATCAGACTGGCGGGTTGCGCCGGCAAGGCCAGGCCATTGGCGAAATACTGATCCAGCATGCCAAACGAGGTGGTATCGCCCACCAGCACGGCGCCCAGCAGGCGCTTGCCCTGCGCATCCATCACCAGCTTCTTGTAGACGCCTGCCAGGGTGTCCTCAAACACGCAACTGACGCTGTCTCGCGTCCGGCCCTGCGCATCACCGATGGAGGCAACATCCACCCCCAGAAGCTTCAACTTGGTGCTGGGCTGCGCCCCCCGAAAAACCGGTTTCCCGTCTCCCGCCAGATGGGCGGCGCAGACCCGGGCCATTTCGTACCCAGGCGCCACCAGCCCGTAGGTGCCGCCCTGCCAGCTGGCAAGCTCCCCTATCGCGTACACCGCTGGATCAGAACTGCGGCAATGCTCATCAATGACAACCCCGCCCCGTGGCCCGATCACCAGACCGCAGTTGTGTGCCAGCCGGTCGCACGGCCGGATGCCTGCTGAAAAAACCACCATATCGGTTTCTAGCAAACCGCCATCGGAGAACTTCAAGCGCAGGGGAGATCTCAGGCCTGTCCCGATGGACGAGGTTGTCTTTGCCGTGTGCACGTGGATGCCCAGAGCCTCGATCTTGGTGCGCAACAACCGCCCTCCCGACTCATCCAGCTGAGTGGACATGAGCCATGGAGAGAACTCGATCACATGGGTTTCCAGCCCCAGCCCATGCAAGGCGCGCGCAGCCTCCAGGCCCAGCAGGCCGCCCCCGATGACCACCCCGCACCGGCCACCGGCCGCCCGTTCCTTGATTGCGTCAACATCATCCAGCGTGCGATACGGCAAACACCCGGGTTGCTCGGCGCCCTCGATCGGCGGGATAAAGGGGTTCGAGCCCGTTGCCAGCACCAGCTTGTCGTAGGGGTAGAACACATCATCCGAGACATGGACACGGCGCCGCTTGCGGTCGATCCAGGCTGCGGGGTGATTACGCAGCACGGTAATACCGTGCTGCACAAAAAAGGCATCATCGGCCAGTGCCAAGTCTTCAGCCTGGGCACCGGTAAAGCATTGGCTCAGCTGCACGCGATCGTATGCCAGGCGGATCTCGCCACAAAACACGGTGATATCGTAACCATGCTCCCGCTGAACCAATTCTTCCAGCAGACGGTGGCCGACCATGCCATTGCCGATCACCAGCAGGCGTTGCGTGTCAGAGCAAGGGCTGTGAGCAGCGCTCAAGTGGATGGATTTCATGCTGGTTCCCACTTCAGGATCGCGAAGATGATGCACCCAGCGATGGCCGGGGCTTGGTCTCGGTGACCGCGCCATTTACAGCATCATGATCTGCCAAAGGCCGTGATGCCACGCGGTAGGCGCCTGCGACAAACACGCCTCCGCCGACGATATTGCCCAACGTCACCCAGCCTAGGTTCCAAACCATGCCGCCCAGGCTGACGGTCTCGGGATGGTTGCCCGCCAAAGCCATCAGCAGCAGCGTCATATTGGCCACGCTATGCTCATAGCCGCTTGCCACAAACGCCAGCAAACACCAGAAAATCACAATGCAGCGCGCACTGTCCGAAGCCACCCGGGCAGACATCCAGACCGCCAGGCAGACCAGCCAATTGCACAGCACGGCACGGGCAAACAGGCTGGCGCCACTGGCCGTCATTTTGTGAGCGGCCGCCGCCATTACCAGGCCACCGGGGTCATTCAGCAAGCCGCCGCCACCCCCCATCACAAACAGGGCCACCAGCACCAGGGCACCACACAGATTGCCCACCCAACTGGCACACAGGACGGCTGCAACATCGGCCCAGGTGCCATGCCCGCAATAGCGGCGCAGCGCCATTACCATGGTGTGCCCTGTAAACAGCTCCGCCCCGGCAATCACCACCAGAATCAGCGCAATCCCGAAGGTTGCCCCCATGACCAGAGACCGATAAGCGGGCGGCACGACGCTGCCCAGCGTGAAGATCAGGATGATACCCAGCCCGATGTAGGCCCCCGCCAGCATGCTGCCGACAAAGAATCCGTGGGGCGCACTGCGCAGCAGGCGAAGCTTGGCATTGGCGGTGCGGACAAAGCCATCAATCGTGTCGTCGTACATGAGACCCTCCCAGTATGTGTCCATCGACATAGGAGGTGAAGCAAATAGCATGCCAACTAGCGAGCACCGTGGAGGGCACAGGCGATTTCATAGCGTATGGTGCAGCGCTGCCCGAGAACCCGGCGACAGTTTTACGCGTGGGGCTGCATCAATACAGTGCGATGCTGCACCGCATTGATGCAGGTCAGTACAGCGACAACTGCACCGGGTGGCGCACAGCGCCCCCATCATCGACGGGCTCGAGCTTACTGGCCCGCACTCCCAGCAGGCGCAGGCGCCGATCGAGGGTTACCCGCTTGAGGCACCGCCCGGCGGCCCGATGGATGGCGTCGGCATCGCCAATGGCCTCATCCAGGGTCAGATCCCGGGTCACAATGCGGAAGTCGTCAAAGCGCAACTTGATACCAATCGTGGCCCCGCGTACCCGCTTGCGAGCCAGATCCTGGGCCAGGTGCTCGCATAAATCCCGGAAGATCGTAGATAACAGGGCCTTGTCCCGCTGCACATGCAAATCACGCTCAAAGGTTGTCTCCCGGCTGATTGAGCGGGGCTCTGACTCCACCACCACAGGCCGGTCATCAATCCCGCGAGCCACGTCCATCAGCCACCGCGCCGTACCCAGACCAAAAGCCTCCTGCAACTGATCCGGTGCGGCCGCTGCCAGTTGTGCAATGGTCTCGATACCCATGTCCCGCAGGCGACGGGTAGCCTTGGGGCCAATCCCATTGACCTTGGAAACCGGCAATGGCCAGATACGCCGCTGCAAATCACCGGGGCCAATCAATGTCATGCCGTCAGGCTTGTCCAGATCAGAGGCGATCTTTGAGAGCAGTTTGTTGGGCGAAATGCCAATGGAGCAGACCAGGCCGGTGGCATCACGAACCGCCTGCTTCATCCGCCGTGCCAGCGTCTCTGAGTCCTCCGGCATGCCCGTCAGATCAACGTAGATTTCATCGATGCCGCGATCCTCAATCCGGGGCGCAATCGCAGCCACCGCCGCCTTGAACAGACGCGAATAATGGCGATAGGCGGCGAAGGTTACCGGCAACATCACGGCATCCGGAGCCAACCGGGCGGCTTTCATCATACCCATGGCCGAATGTACGCCAAGCGCCCGCGCCTCATAAGTAGCGGTGGTGATGACTCCGCGCCCCACATAATCCCGCAATCGCGCGTAACGGCCATCTTGGGGCGGCTCGCCACGGCCACCAATCACCACGGGCTGCCCGCGCAATTCCGGATAGCGCAGCAGCTCAACAGATGCAAAGAACGCATCCATATCCAGATGGGCGATTCGGCGAACAGGGGTTTCAGACATGAGGCATCCCGGCTTTCAGGCGGCATCGGGCGCAGATTTAGCTTGGAGAAAACCGTATCCCGCCAAGCGGTTGCGGCACTGCTATACTAGCCCACCTTTAAGATATATTTTTAATGTATCTATAACCCCGCCCTCACCAGGGCTTTCCCCGTTCGCGAGGACTTATGCAAGCTGAAACTCTGAAACGCTCTGCCCAAAAAACCGACACTATGCGCCTGATCGGGCTTCGTGGCCCCGAGTGTGCCGATAAGCTGGACCACGTTTTATCTGCCCTTCCGGGTGTCGCGCAGGTTAGTGTGTCACTGGCTGACGAAAAAATGACGATTACCTACGATACGGCCCAGGTGTCGGTGCAGCGCCTTCAGGTAGCTGTGGCAGATGCCGGCTACGAAGCCATGAAACCTGTGCACGGCCAGGACGGCAACTGTTGCGGCGGCTGCGGCGGCTAAGACCGCCGGCCGCTGACGCGCGGTTGGGCGCCGGCGGCCGCCCCACAACCACTGTTTTAAACAGTGCCGCACAACAGCCACACTGTCGCCGCCAGCGCCACACAGCCGGCACGACGTCACCGGCAATATCACGAGCCGTCCATCAGCTCGGTGCCTGCCCGAGGGGCTGCCCGGTACGAGTAATGCATGAACACCAGCGATACGCACACGGCCCCGTACAGCAACATGAACGCACTGGAATACACCCCGGTGATATCCAGCAGCACGCCAAACAAAATGGGCAGGATAAAGCCGCCCAGCCCCCCCGCCAGGCCCACCACGCCAGACACCGCACCAATATTCTCGGCGTAGTCGTCGCTGATGAACTTGAACACTGAAGCCTTGCCGATAGCCATGGCCACACCCACCACAAACAGCAGGATGGTAAACAGCGTGGCGTTCAGGCCGATATGCACAGACACCGGGCCACCCAGCGTCTGGATAGTCATTTGAGTTTGCGGATACGACAGAATAAAGAAGCACACCCAGCACACCCACATGACCCACCATGTAACTGTATATGCACCAAAGCGATCCGAGAACCAGCCACCCAGCGCACGCAAAACGCCCCCTGGCAGCGAGAACACCATTGCCAGGAAAGCAGCCAGGGTGAGATCAAAGCCGTACTCGGCCACATAGTATTGAGTGATCCACAGGGCCAGTGCCACATAGCCGCCAAACACCACCGAATAATATTGGCAGTAGCGCCAGACACGAGGGTCTTTTAGTACCTGCAGTTGCTGGCGAAGCGGAACGGCTGCCGACAGCTGATGGGCGGGGTTTGTATGGCTGAACAGCCAGAACAGCAGCGCCGTGCCCAGCAACAATGCCGCGTAGGCCTTGGGCAACATCGTCCAGCCAAAGGCTCCGATAATCAGGGGGGCCACAAACATGTTCAGCGCCGAACCCGAATTGCCGGCACCAAAGACGCCCATCGCAAAGCCGCGACGTTGCGGCGCAAACCAGCGGGCCACGTAGGGAGTACCCACCGAGAACGTACCGCCGGCCAAGCCGACAAACAGGGCCAGCACCAGAAACTGTCTATATGTTGTGGCGTAAGCCATGAGGTACAGCGGTGGCACACATGCCAGCAGCACCAGGAAAAACACGATCCGCCCGCCGAAGCGGTCGGTGAACATCCCCAACGGTACCCGCACCAAAGACCCTGTGAGCACAGGCGTGGAAATCAACAGGCCAAACTGGGTTTCATTGAGGGCCAGCTGGGTTCTGAGCGGGACGCCCAGGACAGAGAACATTGTCCAGATGGCAAAACACACGGTGAAGGCAAAGGTACTGGCAAACAGCACCGATAAGGCCTGGTGCGATGCGGGTACCGACGGCGGGGTATGCGATGACATGGCGATCTCCCATTGCAAAGGCGAATGCTCCAGCAGGAAATCATACCGACATGCCGCCCACGATCCTATGACCTAGGTCAGTTGATGCGTGGAAACCGGCTACGGCAACCAGTAAATCAATGCAAAGCCAGCGCAGGTGGAGCGTTTCTGGAAATTGAAACGCATATCAGGGTAAGCCCCGGCTTGCCTGGATGTATCGGTTCAATCACTATTCTACCAAGCGCTTGCTCGGTTTTTAGCAGCTGACGTTTCCACCCCTATCACAGGGAGACACACAGTGGCACAAGACGGTCCAATCCTGCAGGTCGAGCACCTCACCCTGTCATTCGGCGGTATCACGGCGCTAAATGACGTCAGCTTCACTGTTCCGTCGGATTCCATCACCACCCTCATTGGCCCCAATGGCGCAGGAAAAACCTCGCTATTCAACACGATCTCAGGCTTTTACCATCCACAGCAAGGCCGCATCCACTTTCAGGGCCAGGACATCACCTCCGTGCCAGCCCCAAATCGGGCCAAGTTAGGCTTGGCGCGCAGCTTCCAGAACATTGCCCTGTTTCGCGGCATGTCGGTGCTAGACAACATCAAACTGGGACGCCACTGCCACCTGCGCACCAACCTTCTCCAGGACATGTGGTATCTGGGGGCTGCCCGCCGTGAAGAAATGGCGCTACGCGCCGATATCGAAACCCGCATCATCGATTTCCTGGAAATCGACCATATCCGCCACGCCTCCGTTGCCGCACTGCCCTACGGACTACAAAAACGGGTCGAAATGGCACGCGCCCTGGCCATGCAGCCAAAACTGCTGCTGCTCGACGAACCAGTCGCCGGGATGAACCGCGAAGAAACCGAGGACATGGCCCGCTTCATCCTCGATGTGCGGGCAGAATGGGGTGTCACGGTCCTTATGGTCGAACACGACATGGGACTGGTCATGGATTTATCCGACCACGTCGTCGTACTCAATTTTGGCCATGTCATTGCCAGCGGCGATCCTTCACATGTCCAGGCAGATCCCCAAGTTATCCAGGCTTACTTGGGGGCGGGCAATGTCTCCGACCTGCGCCGCCGTCTGCGGGGGCAGGCAACGCCCGCTCCCGCGGCCATCGAAGAGGCCTGAAATGGATGCCCTGTTTCTGCTCGAAGTCACGTTGGCCGGCCTGGGCGCTGGCGCCCTATACGCCTTGGCGGGGCTGGCCTTCGTCATCATCTACAAGGCCACGCGCGTGGTCAACCTGGCCATCGGCGAGATGCTGATGATAGGGGCCTACCTGTTCTTCACTTTTTCTGCCCAGTTGCAATGGCCAATCTGGCTGGCGGCCCTCTCGGCCATCGTGGCCAGCGGCCTGATTGGCGGGCTCATCGAACGCGTCGCCATCCGCCCCATGCTTGGTGAGTCCCCCATTTCGGCCTTCATGATCACGATCGGCCTGGGTTCGGTGCTAGTGGGGCTCGTCGAGCTCATCTGGACGGCCGACCAACGCCGTTTGCCTGAGTTCCTGCCGCAAGACCCAATCTTCATCGGCGAGGCCTTTGTTTCATCCAAGGTGTTCTACAGCTTTCTTGCAGCGCTGGCATTGGTGGCCGCCAGCGTGCCTGTTTTCCACCGCTGGCGCGGCGGTATTGCCCTGCGGGCCACGGCATCAGACCAGGGCGCCGCCTATGCCATGGGCATCAACGTGCCACGCGTGTTTTCCTGGGCCTGGATAGCCGGCGCCGCCTTGGCCGCCATCGCAGGCATCATGGTGGGCGCCATCGGCGGCCTGTCCTCGTCCATGGGTATCTTTGGCTTGGGCGTGCTGGTTGCCGTCATCGTCGGCGGCCTGGACAGCATCCTTGGCGCCTTGCTGGCAGGCCTGCTGATTGGCGTATTAGAAGCCTGGACCGGCGCCTTCCTTGGTGGCGAATATAAGCTGCTGGTTACTTTCCTGATCCTGACTATCGTACTGATGTTGCGCCCTTACGGTTTATACGGCACCCGCGACATCGAGAGGCTCTGACCCATGCGCATCGGCACCGCCCGCGAAAGCTACCGTGCAGACGAAGCCCTGTTCGACACGAACACGCAGCACGTCTGGCTGGCCATCCTGCTGGCCACCCTGGCTGTCTTTCCATTTTTGGCCAACGACTACTGGCTGTATCTGGCCTGCCTGGTCGCCATCCATACGGCCAGCGCCACCGGCCTGAACATCCTCACCGGCTACACCGGTCTGGTCAGCCTGGGGCAGGCGGCATTCATGGGGCTGGGCGCCTACACGGTCGCTATCCTCGAACGCGACCTCGGCACCCCCGTGCTGCTAAATCTTGTCCTGGCTGGCACTGTGGCCATGGCAGGTGGCGTGGTCGTCGGTATCCCTTCGCTGCGGGTCAAAGGCCTGTACCTGGCCATCGTTACCATTGCCGCCACCTTCATCGCGCAATTCCTGTTCTCCAATTTTGACTACACCGGCGGCCCCGGCGGCCTGACCATCCCCCCTCCCACGCTGGCCGGCCTACCCCTGGACACCTCGTTCCGGATTTACTGGCTCATCGTGCCGCTAACCTGCCTGATGGTGCTGGGTGCGGCCAACCTGTTTCGCACGCGCACCGGCCGGGCCTTCATCGCCATCCGCGACCGCGACATCTCCGCCGAGGTGCTGGGCATCCCGCTGCTGCGCTACAAACTCATGTCTTTTGGCCTGTCCTCGTTTTACGCCGGTGTGGCCGGCGGTCTGTGGGCCTATTTCTTTCGCGTCATCACCCCCGAAAGCTTCCCCCTGATTCTGTCCATCTTCTTTCTCGCCACCATCATTGTCGGCGGCATGGGATCGATCCTAGGCGCCATCCTGGGGGCCTTGTTCATGACGATGGTGCCGGAAATCCTGCGCATTGCCGTCACCTGGCTGCCGATCGAGGGCGATACCCTGCGCTATGTGTCGCCCGTGCGCATTATCGTGTTCGGTGGACTAATCATCTTTTTCCTGATTTTCGAGCCGCAGGGCCTGGCCGAGATCTGGCGGCGCGTGCGCCGTTTCTTTCACCTATGGCCCTTTCGGACCTAGCCGTACCGGTCCCTTCTTTATGACACCAGGAGGCAGCATGAAACACGGTTCCCCTCTCGCACGGCTGGCCCGCATGTGGGCCCTGCCACTTTCCTTGGCCGCCGGGCTTGCCCTGGGCACGGCCGCCCACGCCCAGGACAAGTCCGACATCGTCATCGGCGGCTCCATCCCCATGAGCGGAGTCTTCGCTTTCGCCGGCGTGGGCATCCACGCAGGCATGGGCGACTACATCAAAATACTCAACGAAGCCGGCGGCATCGAAGGCCGCCAAGTCCGTTACGTCCCCGAGGACACGGCCTACAAGGTGGATGTGTCCGTAGCCGCCTTCAAAAAAATCACGAGCCAAAACGAAGTCCACCTTTACTACGGTGACTCGACCGGGTTTTCCAAGACCATCAATCCCGAGCTCAACCGTTTGGGCAACATCCTGATGACCGGCGCGTCCTTTGCTTCGGAAATCAACAATCCCGAAACCTTTCCGGCGCAGTTCCTGGTTGGCCCGGACTACACCGAAATGTTCGGCATCCTGCTGCGCTACATCGCCCAGGAAAAGCCCGGTGCCAAGGTCGCCTTCGTCTATTCGGACACTGAATTCGGCCGCGACCCAATCGAAAAATCCACCGCTGCCGCCGAAGCGCTGGGGTTAAAAGTGGCTGCCACCATCATGACACCGCCGGGCAGCGTGGACGTCTCGACCGAAGCACTCAAACTGCGCCGAGCCAACCCCGACTACACCATCTTTCACGGCTACGTCCTGGCGCCCATCCCCGAATTCATTTCGCAAGGCCGTCAAATGGGCCTGAAGACCAAGTACATGGGCACCTTCTGGACCATGGACAATTCCACCGTCATGAAAATGGGCGAGAACGCCGACGGCTTCATGGGGGTCATGCCGTTTCGCTACTACTACGATGACGCGCCCGACGCACCGATGCTGAAAAAAATCCGTGAACTGCGTCCGGAATACCAAAGCACCGCCTACATGCAAGGTTTCCTGTCCGCCATGCTGCTGACCGAAGCGGCCAAACGCACCCTGGCCGCCGACAAGCCGCTGACGACACCCAATCTCAAGGCCAGTCTGGAATCCATCCAGAACTTCGACACCGGCGGCATCATCGGAGTGCCCATCAGCGTGAAGGGTAACTCCCTGCCCTATGGCCGCATCTATCGCGCCGATGTCAGTCAGAAAAAAATGGTACCGGCCTCAGACTGGATCGTCCTGGACTGAACCGCCATGGCCCCGCTCACTACACCTCCCGCCAACACCGCACCCCTCCTCGATATCCAGAATATCGAGGTGGTCTACAACAAGGCGGTCCAGGTGCTGCGGGGCCTGTCGCTGGCCGTGCCGCCCGGGCAGGTGGTCGCCCTGCTGGGCAGTAACGGCGCCGGCAAGACCACAACCCTCAAGGCAATCTCGCGCCTGCTCGAACTGGAAGACGGCGCGCTCGTCAAAGGGCGGATCACCTTCGCGCAACAGGATACGGCAGCTCTGCAGCCCCAGGCGCTGGTGCATGCCGGCATCAGCCACGTCATGGAGGGCCGCCGCGTCTTTGAGGATCTAAGTGTCGAGGAAAACCTCATCGCCGCCACTTACGCCCTGCCTGGACGGCGCGGGGCGCACCAGGCATTTAGCCTGGTCTACGAATATTTCCCCCGCCTGCACGAACGCCGCCGCAGCCTGGCGGGCTATCTGTCCGGTGGCGAGCAACAGATGCTGGCCATCGGCCGGGCGCTGCTGGCCCGCCCCGCACTGATGCTGCTCGATGAACCCTCGCTGGGGCTATCGCCCATGCTGGTCGAGGACATTTTCACCATCATCGCGCGCATCAACGCCGAACAGGGCACGGCTATGCTGCTGGTCGAACAGAACGCCTCTGTCGCGCTGGCGATCTCCGACTACGGCTACATCATGGAATCCGGCAAGGTCGTCATCGATGGTCCGGCCGAGCAGCTGGCCGGCAACCCGGACGTGCAGGAATTCTACCTGGGGGTGGGCGGCGCCGGCGAGGCCCGCAGCTTCCGTGACCTCAAGCACTACAAGCGCAGAAAGCGCTGGCTTTCCTGACAAACGCTCATGACTATGCCCCTGGAACTTCCTGCTCTCACCCTGCCGCAGATGCTGCGCGAGCAGGCGGCCCGCATCCCGAACCGCGTCGCCATCCGGCAAAAAGATTTCGGCATCTGGCAGCCATGCTCCTGGCGCCAATACTGGACGCGATCCTGTCACCTCGGCCTGGGCCTGGAGGCACTCGGCCTGCCCGCCGGCGGCCATGTGGGCATCCTG
Source organism: Castellaniella sp. (assembly GCF_049651205.1). Taxonomy (GTDB): domain Bacteria; phylum Pseudomonadota; class Gammaproteobacteria; order Burkholderiales; family Burkholderiaceae_B; genus Castellaniella. The sequence goes on along the minus strand of NZ_JBASBR010000015.1, from coordinate 23,075 downwards.
TCGGAAAACCGCATCGAATGGGTGCTGAGCCAGATGGGCGCCGGCGCCATCGGCGCCGTGGCCGTGGGCCTGTACTCCACCAGCCCCGCCGCCGAAATCGGCTATGTGCTGCGGCATGCGGACGTGTCCATCGTCATCTGCGAAGACCAGGAACAGGTCGACAAGGTCCTGGAATGCCGGGCGCAGCTGCCCGACCTGAAACGCATCGTGGTCATCGAAACCAAAGGGCTGCGCAATTTCGCACCCGAAGACCGCGCACTGATCACGCCTTACACCGAACTCGAATCCGAGGGTGCACGCCGCTTCGCCGCCGATCCGGGCCGCATCGAGGCGGCGCTGGCCCGCCAGCGGCTGGAAGACATCGGCCTGATGATCTATACCTCGGGCTCCACCGGCAAACCCAAGGGTGCCATGATTTCATATCGCAATATGCGTGCCGTGGCCCCCGGCATCATCGACAGGCTGGGCCTGGGCGCCGGCGAGCGGCACCTGTCATACCTGCCGCTGTGCCATGTGGCCGAGCAGATGCTCACCACCTTCGTGCCCATCTACACTGGAGCCCAGATCAATTTTGGCGAATCCCTGCGCACCATCCAGGAAGACTTGCGCGAAGTCGCGCCCACCCTGTTCCTGGGCGTGCCGCGTATCTGGGAAAAACTGCACGCCGCCATCACCATCAAAATGCTCGAGGCCCGGCCCTGGTCGCGTGCCCTTTACCAGCGCGCCCTGCGGGCCTGCACGCCCTTTGCCTGGCAGTCGGCGCGCCAGCGCACCCTAAGGCAACGCTGCATCTACGCTTTCTGGTATCTACTGATCCTGCGCGCGCTGCGCAACTTCATTGGCCTGCGCCAGACACGTATCGCCCTAACCGGTGCCGCACCCATTCCGCAAAGTGTCCTGCAGTATTTCCGCACGCTGGGCGTCCCGCTGGTCGAGGTCTACGGCCTGACCGAAAGCACCGGCATGATCCTGGGCCAGCACCCCGACCGCATCGTGCCCGGCACCGCCGGCGAACCAATCCTGGGGGTGGAGCACCGCTTGGGTGAGGCCGGCGAGCTATTGATCCGCGGCGACATGGTCTTCGAGGGCTACTACAAAGACCCCGAACAATCGCGCGTCGCGCTGCAGGACGGCTGGCTGCGCACCGGCGACGTGGCCGCCGAAGAAGCCGGCATGCTGCGCATCCTGGATCGCCTCAAAGACATCATGATCACTTCGGGTGGAAAAAACCTGACGCCCACGGAAATCGAGAACGCGGCCAAGTCCAGCCCCTATGTCAAGGAATGCATCGTCATCGCCGACGGCCGCAAATACGTCACCGCCCTGATCCAGATCGAATTCGACACAGTGGCCAAATGGGCGGAAACCCAGGGCCTGGCCTTTACGCACTTCCGTTCCCTGGCCGAACACCCCGCCGTCCTGGGACTGATCCAGGCCGAAATCGACCGTTCCAACGCCAACCTCGCGTCTGTCGCCCAGATCAAGCGTTTTCATCTCCTGACCAAAGAGCTCGACCATGACGACGGCGAGGTCACGGCCACCATGAAGGTCCGCCGCGCCAGCATCTATCACCTGTACACCGAGCAGATCGAGGCCTTGTACGCATGAAATCCGCCCCGATCGAAACCGATACACGCACCCGGATCATCCTGAAGGCCGGCCGCCTATTCCATCAGCATGGTTACGAACGCACCACCGTACGCGAATTGGCCGACGCGGTTGGCCTGAAATCGGGCAGTCTGTTTCATCACTTCCGCAGCAAGGAAGAAATCCTTGTAGCCGTCATGGCCAACGGCATCCAGTCCGTCATCGACGAGGCCCGCGCCTTGCTGGCCCACAACCACGACCCCGCCCAGCGGCTGGAAGGCATGTTGCACCTGCACATGCACAGCATCATCAGCGGCGTGGGCGGCGACGCCATGCACGCCATGATCTACGAATGGCGCAGCCTGTCACCCGAGGCGCGCGAACCAATCCGCGCACTCAGCGAGGCCTACGAACAGCTCTGGCATCAAGTCATCGACGAAGCGGTGGCCCACGGCCTGGCCCGGGGCGACCCAGTCATCCTGCGCAAATACCTGCTGGCCGGCATCAACTCGACCGTACGCTGGTATCGGCCCGATGGCCGTCTGTCGCCCGAAGCCTTCATCCAGCAGCTTCTGCAGGCTGCGCTGCCGGATCTACAACCCCATCACTGAGGCCCGACGACTATGCCCGCTTCTTCCATCCGGCTCGACATCCAGGGGGCATGCGCCCGCATTACTTTCGACCGCCCCAAAGCCTTGAATGCCATCGACGGCGCTGGCGCCCATGCATTCCACGACGCCATCACCCGCATCGCCAATACCCCGCAGGTCCGCGCAGTGATGCTGCGCGGGGCGGGGCGCGCCTTCATGGCGGGCGGCGACGTCAGCGCCATCCGTGCGGCGCCGGATGCCATCGGCCCTGACCTCATCGATCCCTTGCACGCCGCTCTATCGGCCCTGGCCCGCCTGCCCGTTCCCGTGCTGGCCTGCGCCCACGGCGCCGTCGCCGGCGCGGGCCTAAGCATCCTGCTGGCGGCTGATCTGGCCATTGCCGCCGACGACGCCCGCTTCGATCTGGCCTATGCACGCATCGGCGCCAGCCCGGACGCCTCGGCCACCTGGCACCTGCCGCGCATCGTCGGCTTGCGCAAGGCGATGGAACTGGCCCTGCTGTGCGAGCCACTGGATGCCCGGCAAGCCCTGCAGCTTTCCCTCGTCAATCGCATCGTCCCAGCCGCCGAGCTGCAAACCCAGGCCGACGCCTTGCTGCAACAGCTGGCCGACGGCCCCACCGATGCCCTGGGCCGCACCAAGGCCTTGTTGCGCGCTTCCTTGTCGCGCAGCCTCGAGGGCCAGCTCGACGCCGAGCGCGCTGCTTTTCTGGCCGGCGTCAAAACGCATGATTTACATGAAGGCCTTGATGCTTTTCTCGAAAAGCGATCGCCGGTCTTCAACGGCCACTAGCGCCGGCGCCAACTCACAACCAGGAAACCTCATGTCAGAAGCCGTCCTCATCGATGCCATCCGCAGCCCGTTCGGGCGCCGCCTGGGTGCCCTGCGCAACACGCGTCCCGACGCCCTGTTGGCGGCACTGATCAACCAAATGCATCAGCGCCAGCCCGCTGCACACATCGATGACCTGATCGCCGGCTGCGTCAGCCAGGCCGGCGAACAAGGCGCCAACATCGCCCGGCAGGCCGCCCTGCTTTCCAGCCTGGGCGAACAGGTGCCCGGCGTTACCCTCAATCGCATGTGCGGTTCCAGCCAGCAGGCCGTGCACTTCGCCGCTCAAGCCGTGGCAGCCGGCGATGCCCATTACATCCTGGCCGGCGGCGTCGAAAGCATGTCGCGCGTGCCCATGTTCACCGACCTGACCCTGGGCCGCGACGATTTTGCCGGTTTCGATGGCCTGAACCCCGATTTGCTGGCCCGCTATCCGCTGATCCACCAGGTTGAAAGCGCCGAGCGGATCGCCGAACACTGGCGCCTCGATCGCCAGGCGCTGGACGACTATGCCCGAGCCAGCCATGCGCGCGCCTGGGCGGCGGCCCAGGCGGGGCATCACGCCGAACTAATTTCCTGGCCCGGCATAAGCGCGGATGGCCAGCCACTTGTGCTGGATCGCGACGAAGGCATTCGCTCCACCACCGACCAAGCCCGCATGGCGACCATGAAACCGGTGTTTCGGCCAGTCGGCAAAGGCCGGATTACTGCCGCCAATGCCAGCCAAATTGCCGACGGAGCCGCGCTGGTTCTGGTCGGTGACCGCGATCAAGCCCGGCGCGACGGCCTGCGCCCTCGGGCTCGCTTCCGTGCCCGGATTGCCATCGGCTCAGACCCCATCATGCAACTCGACGGCGTCATCCCAGCCACGCACGAAGCGCTGCGGCGCAGCGGGTTGACCGTCCGCGATCTGGACTGGATCGAAATCAACGAAGCATTCGCCAGCGTGGTGCTGGCCTGGGGTCAGGCATTTCCTGAAGGCCTGGAGAAGGCCAACCCCTGGGGCGGTGCTATCGCCCATGGTCATCCCCTGGGCGCCACGGGTGCCGGGCTGATGGGTAAGATGCTGTGCGGCCTGGAGGCCACCGACGGCACGCTCGGCCTGCAACTGATGTGCATAGGCCATGGCATGGCCACGGCCACAATCATCGAGCGGTTATAAGGCGCGCCTGCAAGAACCTTCGGGGGTGCATCGCCTGCAGCAAGGCGGCGCACCCCAGCCAAAGCCTTACGCCACTGTCAGTTTGACATTGATGTTATTGCGCGTGGCGTTGGAGTACGGGCACACGATGTGAGCTTTTTGCACCAGATCCTCCAGCTTGGCGTGGTCAACGCCTGGTGCCGAGATCTTGAGCTCGACCGCCAGGCCAAACCCCGTGGGGATGGGGCCAATACCCACCGAACCAGCAATTTGCGTGTCAGCGGGCAGCTTGACGTTTTCTTTGCCGGCCACCAATTTAAGAGCGCCCAGGAAGCAGGCTGAATACCCGGCAGCAAACAGTTGCTCTGGATTAGTGCCGGGGCCAGAATCACCGCCAATCTCTTTAGGTACAGACAGTTTGACATCCAGGCGGCCATCTGAAGACTTGGCGGAGCCATCGCGGCCGCCCGTGGCAGTTGCATGTGCGGTATAGAGAACGTTTTCGACTGTCATGGTTGAACTCCTGGTGGTGCGGTTCTAAAGAAAAGCGCCGGCACCACAAGCGACTACTTTTCTGATGACCTTGCATCCGGCACATCCGGCCGGCCCCGGGGCCGGCCGAAGCGCGCGTTATTGCACGGCCGGGTTTTCGGCAGCGTGCAACAGATGCGCACGCAGGTTTTCGAGGGTGGACTTCAGCATATGAGCTTGATCCGGGCTGCATCCGGTGGCACACAACACCCCGTGCGGGATGGCCTGAGCCTGCCTTTGCAGCGCCCGGCCCGCCGGCGTAAGCGACACCAGCACCTGGCGTTGATCTGCCCGGCTTCGGTTGCGGCCCAGCAGGCCGAGACTTTGCAAGCGCTTGAGCAGCGGGGTGAGCGTGGCCGAATCCAGATACAGGCGATCACCAAGCGCAGACACCGTCAGGCCATCGGTTTCCCAGAGCACCAGCATCACCAGATACTGGGGATATGTGAGGCCCAGCACTGCCAGTTGTTGCCGGTAGATTTTGCCCATGGCCAGCTGCGCCGAATACAGGGCAAAGCACAGCTGGGCATCCAGGCTGAGAGGGCGGGAAACGGCAGATGATGCCGCGGTAAGCTGTTTATCCATGTCTCAATATTACATCGCGCACTATTTAATAGCAAACGATTAATTTCAGGTGCCTTAGAATGGCGATTTCCGCACTGCTCGAACCACCCCATGACTGAAACCCTGGATTGCGTCGTCATTGGCGCCGGCGTGGTTGGCCTGGCCACCGCGCGGGCCTGCGCTCAGGCCGGGCTTGAAACCCTCGTGCTTGAAGCCGAATCCGCCATCGGCAGCATCACCAGCTCGCGCAACAGCGAAGTCATCCACGCCGGGATCTACTACCCAAAGGGGTCGCTAAAAGCACAGCTGTGCGTGCGAGGCCGCGAAATGCTGTACGACTACTGCACGCAGCACAGGGTGGATCACCAGCGATGCGGCAAGCTGATTGTGGCCACCCAACCAGCACAAACTGATCGTCTACGGACACTGCAGCAGGCGGCTCAGGCCAACGGGGTGCACAATTTGCGTTGGCTTGGGCAAGACGAGGCACAGTCCAGAGAACCAGCATTGCGCTGTGTGGCGGCCCTGGAGTCACCCTCAACCGGCATTATCGACAGCCACGGCCTGATGCTTGCCTTGCTGGGCGACCTTGAAACCGCTGGCGGTTTGCTGGCACTGCAATCCCCCGTGCTGGGCGGCCGCATCACGACAGGCAAGGCCCCCATCGTGCTGCACATCGGCGGGGCGGAGCCCATGGATATTGCTGCGCGCCATGTGATCAATTGCGCGGGCCTGCAGGCACAAGCCGTGGCCACCGCCATCGAGGGGGTGCCATCCGGCAGCATTCCCACAGGCCGGTATGCCAAGGGCAACTACTATGCCTTGTCAGGGCGCTCACCCTTTACACATCTGATCTACCCCATCCCCGAGCCCGGCGGCCTGGGCGTGCACCTGACAATCGACTTGGCCGGCCAGGCACGCTTTGGCCCGGACGTGGAGTGGGTGGACACACTGGATTACACCGTCGACCCCAGACGTGCCGAGAACTTCTACGCAGCAATCCGGCGCTACTGGCCAGCCCTGCCCGACAATGCCCTGCACCCCAGCTACTCGGGCATCCGGCCCAAACTGATACCGGCAGATGGTGAAGAGCCCGATTTTGTAATCCAGAGCCCAGACACCCATGGGATAAACGGCCTGGTCAATCTTTACGGGATTGAGTCCCCTGGACTAACTTCTTGCCTGGCCATTGCAGATCACGTGGTACAGCGCATAATCAAGGCTTGATTTACTTCTTAAACACAGGAAACCGATATGATCCGCGAAATGGCGCACATCACCGTCAAACCCGGCGCACAGGCTGATTTTGAAGCCGGCGTACAAAAGGCCCTGCCCTTGTTTCAGCGCGCACGCGGCTTTCATCGCCTCGAGCTGCACCACGTCATCGAGAACCCCGATCAATACGTGCTGCAAATCCACTGGCAAACACTGGAAGACCACATGACGCATTTCCGCGAATCCGAAGATTTCCAAGCCTGGCGCGGCATTGTGGGTGGCTTTTTTGCCAAGCCCCCCGAAGTTGTGCACACCCAGGTGGTGGGCGAGTAAACCTGCACACCCCGGGCATCGGTTTACTTCCCGATGCAAAACCGCGAGAAGATCTCGCCCAGAAGATCATCGCTGGTAAATTGGCCCGTGATCTCGCACAGGCTTTCGTGGGCCAGGCGCAGTTCTTCGGCAAACAGATCCAGTACTTGGTCGCTGTGCGATGCGTGTTCATTGGCCAGTTGCAGGTGTTCGCGGGCCTGCTCCAGTGCCCGAACATGGCGCTCGCGGGCCAGCCAGGGCGACTCTGCCCCGGGTGTCCAGCCGGCAATCTCCAGCAGGCGGGCACGCAGGGCATCCAGCCCCAGGCCGGTTTTGGCCGAGACCTGCAGCAGCTGCACCGCAGGGGCCGCAGACGTGGCCCCTGCGGGTGCAGGCGGTTCAGGCAGGTATGCGCCAGGCTGATCTTCTGGCGCACCATGCACACCAAGACCTTGCGCGCCCAGCCCCTTTGCCCCGGCAGCCAGCAGATCAGCCTTGTTCAGCACCCGCAGCACAGGCGTGCCGGCCGGCAACCGTTTGACGATTTCCACATCCAGGGGGTCGTCGGGATGGCGTGCATCCTGCAGGTGCACAATCACTTGTGCGCGGCCAATTTCGGCCCAGCTGCGCTCGATGCCGATGCGCTCGACGGTGTCTTCGGTTTCACGCAAACCCGCCGTATCCACGATGTGCAGCGGGATGCCATCGATATGAACCTGCTGGATCACGCGGTCCCGCGTGGTGCCCGCAATGGGTGTCACGATGGCCACGTCTTCGCCCGCCAGGGCATTGAGCAAACTGGATTTACCCACATTGGGCTGGCCGGCCAGCACCACGTGCAGGCCTTCGCGCAGCACCAGGCCCTGGCGCGCCGTGTTCAGCACCTCGTCCAGCGCCGTGCGGATCCCATCCAGGCGGGCGGCCGCCTGATAGGTTTCAAGAAAGTCGATTTCTTCTTCAGGAAAATCCAGTGTGGCCTCAACCAGCATGCGCAGCTGCACAATGCGCTCGCTCAGGGCCTGGATTTCGGCAGAGAACACCCCCGAGAGCGAGGCCATGGCACTGCGGGCAGCCGCCGTCGAGCTGGCTTCGATCAGATCGGCCACGGCTTCGGCCTGAGCAAGGTCCAGGCGGTCGTTTAGAAAAGCTCTTTGGGTAAATTCGCCCGGCTGGGCCAGACGCAGCCCGATGTCCGTGCCTCGTGCCAGGCAGTCTTCAAGCACCCGGCGCAGCACCGCAGGGCCGCCATGGCCCTGAAGTTCGAGTACGTCTTCGCCGGTGTACGAATGCGGACCCGGAAAAAACAGCGCAAGGCCTTCATCGAGGGTCTCGCCGTCTTGCGTGCGAAACGGTAAATAGTGCGCATGCCGGGGCTTGAGTGCCTGCCCACATAAAACACCGGCCCAGGCCTGCAGGCTGGGGCCCGACACCCGGATCACGCCAATGCCCCCGCGCCCAGGGGCGGTGGCGATGGCAATGATGGGGTCGGTGGATGATGCGCTCATGGCATCAGCTGGACGCCAGCGCTGCCTTTTCTTTATCCAGGCGGCTCATGATGACGCGTTGCTGGATGATGGACACCGTGTTGTTGACGCACCAGTACAGCACCAGACCCGCAGGAAACAGGAACATCATCCCGCCAAACACCAGGGGCATGATCATCATGATCCTGGCCTGGGTGGGATCGGGCGGCGTGGGGTTGAGCTTGATCTGCAGGAACATCGTCAGCATCATGAATGCCGGCAGAATGAACCAGGGATCGCTGATGGAGAGATCGTGGATCCAGAGGATCCACGGCGCACCGCGCATCTCGACGCTGCCCAGCAGCACCCAGTACAGCGCGATGAACACCGGGATCTGCACCACCATGGGCAGACAACCGCCCAGCGGATTGATCTTCTCGGTGCGGTACATCTCCATCATGGCCGCGTTCATCTTGGCCTTGTCGTCACCGAATTTTTCTTTCAGGTGCTTCATGCGCGGCGCAACCAGCTTCATCTTGGCCATCGACCGATAGCTGGCCGCCGACAGCGGGTAGAACACCAGCTTGATGAGCAGCGTCAGCAGAACGATGGTCCAGCCCCAGTTGCCCACCAGACCATGCAGCCAGATCATGAACTTGAACATCGGCTTGGCGATGATGGTGACCCAGCCATAATCCACAACCAGATCCAGGCCCGGCGCCACAGTGCTCATTGCGTGCTGGTCTTGCGGACCCACCCACAACTGCGCATCGACGGAGGTGTGCTGGCCCGGAGCAATCGTGCCGACGGACTCGATGGTGCGGATTGCAAACAGGCCATCGGGCAGTGCCAGCGCCTGGTTGGTGCGCACGGTACCTTGCTGAGGCACCCAGGCCGTTGCAAAGTAATGCTGCACCATCCCGATCCAACCGTTATCGGCTTTTTGGGTATAGCTGGCCTTTTGCTTGGTGATGTCCTCGAAGGAGATCTTCTGGAATTTATCCTCGGACGAATACACGGCCGGGCCGGTAAAGGTGCTGTAGAACCCAGTGGTGTTGGCCGGCTCGTGGCCGTCGCGCGTCAGCTGCAAATACAAAGACGGGTTGATCGGCTGATCGCCCAGGTTGTAGACGTCGTTGCGCACGTGGATATCGTAGCTATCCGGCGACAACGTGAAGGTTTTGACCACCCGTACTTGCCCGGATGTCGCCTCAAACGAGATCTGCGTCTTGCTGTCCTTGACCACCGGGCCCGCGCCCACCACCGTAAACGGGGTGAGATGCGTGGGATAGCTGTCTCCTTGCGGAGCCCCCACCAGGCCGGTTTGCGCCACATAGGTGTCGCCTGGCTGATTATTTAGCAGGAACATGGACTCCGCAGGATCTTGCCCAGGCTTTTTACCCATCAAGCCCTTGAACCACGGCAGGATGCCGGTGGTGGTGTCCTGATTTTTGTATTTCAGCAACTCGGCGCGTACCAGCTGGGCCCCATGCGTATCAAAGGTGAGGTCGTACACATCGGTTTTGACGTGCACAGGCTGACCCTGGGGAATGGTATCGGCTGACGGAACGTTGGCCGGCGCGCTGGTGCTGCCCGCCGCAGCGGTGGGCACACCTGTTTGCCCGGCAGGCGTGCCTGCGGGTGCATCTGCGCCAGACGCCGTCTTGCTGGCCTCGGTTGCCGGAGGCGCCACAGAAAACAGCGATGGCTGGCCCTGATACATCTGCCAGTTGTTCCACAACAGCAGAAGCGAAAAAGAGAAAATCATCCAGAGGATGGTGCGTCGAATGTCCATTGGCGCCTGTATTCGAGTGAGGTCGGAGCAAAAGCCCACCAGTTTAACGCAGGGTGGCTGACAAGAACTTGATCTTGGGCCGACAAGGCCCACAATCAGCCGTCAGGCTGGCGGTACGGGGTCGTGTCCCCCGGGGCAACCCGGATGACACCGTGCGATGCGGCGCATGCCCAGCCAGATGCCGCGCAGCACGCCATGTGTTTCGATGGCCTCGATGGTGTAGGCCGAGCACGTGGGCGTAAAACGGCACTGCTGCCCCACCCACGGGCTTAAAAAATACCGATAGAAGCGGATCGGTGCAATAAACAAAGACCGTATCAGCATCGGACGATCCGGTCGAGGAGCTGGTCGGCTTCGGCACGCACCTGGCGCTTGAGCTGTGTCAGGCTGGCCAGCTGTGGCCGATTAACCAGACGAAACACCAGATCACCTTCGGGAAGCGTGGCCCGCCGCATGCGGAAGGCCTCGCGGATGACCCGCTTGATGGCGTTTCGGGTTACCGCCAGTGGCGCGTATCGCTTGGGCACCACCAAGCCCAACCGGGCCGGCGATGCCGCTGTATTACGCGAACTGGAAACAACGAACAAAGCCCCTCGAGCGACACGCCTGCCCTTTAAGGCTGCGGTGTATTCCGAGGGGCGATGCAGCCGGGCCGCCGAGGGAAAGTCGGAAGGCATGGCAACGCTGTCGCACATGCCCGGCAAAGGGCTGTGCGCGACAGGCAATTAGACGGCCAGGCGCTTGCGGCCCTTGGCGCGGCGGGCGCTAAGGACGGCACGGCCCGCACGCGTCTTCATGCGGACACGAAACCCGTGAGTGCGCTTGCGGCGGGTTACAGAAGGCTGAAAAGTGCGTTTCATGGCGAATCCAAAAGAGCTTGGGTGGTAAAAGATACAGAAAAGCCCACTATTTCAACAAATTTTGAGCACTTCGTCAATCACATGCGTAGTTATCCCCTGCTGTATCCAAACGCAGGCACCCGTCCTGTGGATAACTTGCCTCGGGAAAGGGTAGAATCGAGGTTTCGCACGATGATATCTATGAATGAATTCTGGCAGGCCTGTCTCCAGCAACTGGAGCAGGAACTTCCCCCTCAGCAAATCAGCGCCTGGATCAAACCCCTGGTTCCTCTCGACTACGACGAAGAGCTGGCGATCCTGAGAGTCGCTGCGCCCAATCGCTTCAAGCTGGATTGGGTGCGCAAAAACTTTTCTACCCGCCTCGAATCCCTGGCCAGCGACTGGTTCTCCCAATCGGTGCAGGTTCAGTTCGAGCTGGGGGCTGCCCCTGCCCGGCCCACAGCAAGCAATCCCCGCTCGCCGGCGCCATCCAGCGGCACGCCTCCGGTGGGCGTCAGCAACCAAAGCGCCCACACGGCCACCCCGGCTGCGCCGCCTTCCGTCGTGCATGCCGCTACTGACGAAGCCATGCAAGACCGTTCGCGGCTTAATCTCGATCTCACGTTCGATAACTTCGTGATCGGTAAAGCCAACCAGCTGGCGCGTGCTGCCGCCATGCAGGTGGCAGAAAACCCGGGCGTGTCCTACAACCCGCTGTTTCTGTACGGTGGCGTGGGCCTGGGCAAAACCCACCTGATCCACGCCATCGGCAATGCTCTGTTGGCCAGTGGCACCAGCCCGCGCATCCGCTATGTGCATGCCGACCAATACGTCTCTGATGTGGTCAAGGCATATCAGCGCCGGGCGTTTGATGATTTCAAGCGCTATTACCACTCGCTGGATCTTCTGCTGATCGACGATATTCAGTTTTTTGCCGGCAAAAACCGCACGCAAGAAGAGTTCTTCTATGCGTTTGAGGCCATGGTGGCGCAGCGCAAGCAAATCATCATTACCTCGGATACCTACCCCAAAGAGCTCGCCAACATCGACAGCCGGCTGATCTCCCGGTTTGATTCCGGTCTTACAGTGGCCATCGAGCCACCCGAGCTCGAAATGCGGGTAGCCATTTTGCTGCGTAAAGCGCAAACCGAGGGCATCACCATGCCCGAAGAAGTGGCGTTCTTTATCGCCAAGCACCTGCGCAGCAACGTGCGCGAGCTTGAAGGCGCCTTGCGCAAGGTATCCGCCTACGCCCGCTTTCACGGCCGCGAGGTACTGACCGTCGAAGTCTGCAAAGAAGCACTCAAGGATTTGCTGTCGGTCTCCAATAGCCAGATCACCGTCGAGAACATCCAGAAGACCGTGGCAGATTTCTATAAAATCAAGGTCGCCGATATGTACTCGAAACGGCGGCCGGCCAATATTGCAGTGCCCCGCCAGATCGCCATGTATCTGGCCAAAGAGCTCACACAAAAAAGCCTGCCCGAAATCGGCGACCTTTTTGGTGGGCGCGACCACACCACTGTATTACACGCCGTGCGCAAAATCACCGATTTGCGCGCCAAGCAAACTGAACTTAATCACGCACTTCACGTACTCGAACAAACGCTCAAAGGATAAGACACATGCTACTGATCCAAGCCACCCGCGATGCTGTGCTCAAGCCCCTGACAACCGTGGTCGGCATCGTCGAACGCCGCAACACCTTGCCCATTTTGGCCAACGTGCTGATCCGCAAAAATGGCTCGCAAGTGTCTTTCCTGGCCAATGATCTCGAAGTACAGATCACCACCCAGGCCGACTTCGGCGTGGGCGACGAAACGCAGTCCACTACTGTCGCGGCACGCAAGTTTCTGGATATTCTTCGCGCCCTGCCCGAATCCGGTGATGTTCGCCTGTCGCTGGACGAAAACAAACTGACCGTGCAGGCAGGCCGCAGCCGTTTTGCCTTGCAAACGCTCAGCGCCACCGACTACCCCACGGTATCGCAAGTCCAGCAATGGGATGCATCGTTCTCGATGCCGCAAAAAGCGCTCAAGCAACTGTTCAATCAGGTGCACTTCTCGATGGCGCAGCAAGACATCCGCTATTACCTCAATGGCCTGCTGCTGGTGCTCGAGCCCGGCCACGTGCGCGCCGTCTCCACCGATGGCCACCGCCTGGCCCATAGCGGTGCCACTGTAGACGGCCTGACCGCGCAGATGGACGCCATCATCCCGCGTAAAACCGTGCACGAGATGCAACGTCTGCTGGCCGATGACGACACCCCGGTGCAGGTCGATCTCGCCACCGGCCAGATCCGCTTCACCTTTGGCCAGATCGAGCTCATCTCCAAACTGGTCGAGGGCAAGTTCCCAGACTACAAACGGGTGATCCCCACGGGCTACACCCGCCACGTCCAGATCCCCCGCGACGCCTTGCAAGCCAGCCTCCAGCGTGCCGCTATCCTTACCACCGACAAGCTCAAGGGCGTCAGGATCCAGCTGGGAGACAACCTGCTGCGCATCTCCTCATCCAACGCCGAGCAAGAAGAAGCCCGCGAAGAACTCGAGGTGGACTACGCACAAGAGTCACTGGACGTGGCCTTCAATGTCACCTATCTGCTTGACGTCCTGGCCAACGTCAAAACCGGTGATATCTGCTGGTCGGTGCAACCCGACGTCAATGCGTCCGTCCTGATCACCGTGCCCGACGACGAAGAATTCAAGTACGTCGTCATGCCGATGCGCATCTGATCGCCGCCGCGCCCGCCCGATACTTACACAGGATTTTCATGTCAGAAGCCACTACCCCCAACACGCCGGCCACTGGTTACAGTGCCGATTCGATCAAGATGCTCAAGGGCCTCGAGGCCGTGCGCAAGCGCCCCGGCATGTACATCGGCGACACCTCCGATGGCACCGGCCTGCACCATATGGTCTTCGAGGTTGTGGATAACGCCATTGACGAAGCCCTGGCAGGGTATTGCGACGACATCGTTGTCTGCATCCATGCCGACAACAGCATCTCGGTTACCGATAATGGCCGGGGCATCCCCACCGCCATCCACAAGCACGACGAACAACACCGCAGCGCGGCAGAAATCGTCATGACCGAGCTGCACGCCGGCGGCAAGTTCGACCAAAACTCGTACAAGGTGTCTGGCGGCCTGCACGGCGTGGGGGTATCTTGCGTCAACGCGCTGTCCGAGTGGCTGCGCCTGACCATCTGGCGCAACGGCCAGGAACACGAGATGGAGTTCCGCCGCGGCGACCGCGTGGCCCCGCTGGCCATCACCGGCCCCACAGAGCGCACCGGCACCCGTGTGCAGTATCTGGCCGACTCCGAAATCTTCAACAACATCGAATACACCTACGATATCCTGGCGCGCCGCCTGCGCGAGCTGTCCTTTCTTAACAACGGTGTAAAAATCCGCCTGGTGGACGAACGCACCGGCCAGGACGAAAACCTGGCGTTTCTGGGCGGCGTCAAAGGCTTTGTGCAATACATCAACCGCACCAAAACGCCCTTGCACGAAAACATCTTTGCCGTCTCCACCGAGTCTGACGCAGGGGGCACGCGCTGTGGCGTAGAAGTTGCCATGCAATGGAACGACAGCTACGCCGAAACCGTGCTGTGCTTTACCAACAACATCCCGCAGCGCGACGGCGGCACCCATTTAACCGGCCTGCGGGCCGCCATGACGCGCGTGCTTAACAAGTACATCGCCGACAACGATCTGGCCAAAAAGGCCAAGGTGGACACCACCGGCGACGACATGCGCGAAGGCCTGGCCTGCGTGCTGTCAGTTAAAGTGCCCGAGCCCAAGTTCAGCAGTCAGACCAAAGACAAGCTGGTCTCCAGCGAAGTGCGCCCCGCCGTCGAAGACGCTGTCAGCCGCACCCTGGAAACCTGGCTGCTTGAAAACCCCAACGACGCCCGCGCCCTGTGCAGCAAGATCGTTGAAGCCGCCCGCGCCCGCGAGGCCGCCCGCAAGGCCCGCGAAATGACCCGCCGCAAGAGCGTGTTGGAGGGTGCAGGCCTGCCCGGCAAGCTGGCCGACTGCCAAGAGAAAGACCCCGCCCTGTGCGAGCTCTACATCGTTGAGGGTGACTCTGCCGGTGGCTCTGCCAAGCAGGGCCGCGACCGCAAGTTTCAGGCTATTTTGCCTTTGCGCGGCAAGGTGCTTAACGTAGAAAAAGCACGCTTCGACCGCCTGCTGTCCAGCGAACAGATCACCACCCTGATCACCGCCCTGGGCACCAGCATCGGGCCCGATTTCAACGTCGACAAGCTGCGCTATCACCGCATCATCATCATGACTGACGCCGACGTCGACGGCGCGCACATCCGCACCCTGCTGCTTACCCTGTTCTATCGCCAGATGCCCTCCCTGATCGAGCGCGGCTACGTGTATATTGCGCAGCCACCGCTGTACAAGGTCAAGGTTGGCCGCGAAGAGCGTTATCTCAAGGACGACGCCGAAGAAGCCCAGTTTATGTTGCAGCTGGCGCTGAAAGACACCGAGCTTGTGCCCGGCGCCAACGCCCAGCCGATCCAGGGCGACGCACTGATGGACTTGGCCCGCCAATACGTGCTGGCCGATAACGTGATTGCACGGCTGTCCCGCATCCTGGATACCGGGGCCTTGTCCGCCATGGCCGAGGGTGTTGCCATCAGCCTGATGGACGAAACCGCCGCACGCAACAGCGCCGCCGCCCTGGAAAAAGCCCTGAAAGACCCCGAAGACCCCGCTGCCGTGCACGTGGAAGCACAGTACGATGACATCGAAGAAGCCTGGCGCCTGGCCGTCATCCGCCCGCACTTTGGCAACCTGCGCGTCAGCACCTTCGACCGCAACTTCGTGCGCAGTGGCGACTACGCCGTCCTGTCGCGCACGGCAAAAACCTTTATGGGCTTGCTCAGCGAAGGCGCCGTGGTGCGTCGCGGCACTGGCGACAAGGCCAAAGAAAAGTCCGTCTCCGACTTCCGCGAAGTGATGCGCTGGCTGCGCAGCGAGGCCGAACGCGGCATCAGCAAACAGCGCTACAAGGGCCTGGGCGAAATGAACCCCAGCCAGCTGTGGGAAACCACCATGGACCCCACCGTACGCCGCTTGCTGCGCGTGCAGATCGAAGACGCAATTGCCGCCGATGAGATTTTTGTGACGCTGATGGGGGATAACGTAGAGCCCAGGCGTGCGTTTATCGAGGCTCATGCCTTGCAGGCGGGGAATATTGACGTGTGAGCTTTGTTGGTTTTCGGAAAAGATGGCCAAGTTTTGTGGGAAAAGTTGGCCATTCATAGGAGCAGAGAGAATGACCGCCTAATTTGGCGGTCATTTTTTTGCCTGGAAAGGCCTTATCCATTGCGTGGTGAGTCCCTGCAACCCTCAGTCGGGCGTGTAACATTAGTTCACAATAGGAGGGTGAAATGCACAAGATCGGCTTTATTGACATCGTAGGCCTCCGGGCGTGCCAGCATGTAAGCCTGCCAATAGAGTCCTTCACCCCACTTGTCGGGCAGAACAATGCTGGAAAATCGACGATTCTGTTTGCTCTCGCCTGGGTACTGAAACCAAGCGCTCTAGCGGAATCTGACTTTTCAAAAATCGGCGAGCCGGTGGTTGTCACCGCACGAATCGATGGCATTACCAACGAGATCCTGGAACTAATTCCGGAGCCAAAGCACCGGGCGGCTATCGCGCCCTACTGCACGTCCGGTTCCATATGGATTCGCGTTGTCGCCAACGAGCCCGGAACCAAAAAGGTCGCATGTGAAGTCTTCGATTTTGAAACCTATCATGGCAACGATCTCCCCCTAGCATGGAGGCCCTATCCAACGGGGTTACCGCAGGCGGTTTCGGCTTTACTACCGGACGCACTATGCATTGATGCAATGGAGGACCTCGGAGAAGACCTCGGTAAGGCGAAGGCGGGCAGCACGATGAAATCGCTGTTAGACCTGATCATGGGCCCTATCGTTGAGGCACACGCCGAGCTGACAGCAGCCATGCAGACTGTTCGGAGCATCCTCAGTGTAGAAGGTGAGTCGCGATCTGAACTTCTGAAGACTTTCGATAAAGGCGCGACAGAGGCTCTCGGAAGTTTTTTTCCGGGGCTCACGATTGAGTTGGGCCTGCAAACAGTCGAGATCAAGGAGTTTTTCAAAGCTGGTAGCTTGAACATCACCGACATGAGCACGGGCGACCGGAGGACATTCGACCAGCTGGGCACCGGTGCTCAACGGGCAATTCAAATGGCATTGATACGACATCTCGCTGACCGACACACTGCGGAGAAGTCCGGTGCCGCCCGCCGCCTTCTACTTATCGACGAACCTGAGCTATATCTTCATCCGCAGGGAGTCAGGCGACTTCGGCAAGCACTTGCAGCTTTATCACAGAGGGGCTTTCAAGTCGTCTACGCAACGCACTCGCCGCTCATGTTGAGCAGAGAGAATGCTGCTGATGCAGTGATCGTGAATAAAGACAAGACGAATGGGACGTTAGCTCGTATCCCTCTGCGGCACGCCGTCGCTGCTGCGCTGAAGGAAGCAGAGGCCCCCTCACGAACCTTGTTCGAATTGGGAAACCTGGCCGAAATCTACTTCTCGGATCTTGTAGTGCTGTGTGAAGGGAAGACAGAGATACGTCTGCTCCCACTGCTCTACGAACGGCTGCGTGGCCGGCAACCTGAACTTGACCAGATTGCCTTCGTTGCCATGAGGGCGTGTTCAGGCATCCCCAAAGCATTACGGGTACTAGCCGCCATGGGCATTCAGGCTTGCGGCATTGCGGACCTCGATTTCGCCTTCACAGAAGCACGCAAAGGCTTGACGCCTATGCTCCCAAAAGACGATGCTACTCTCGAGCGCAGCAAAGCCGCACTGCAACGCCTGCAAACTCAGCATGGATTTCCGCTGGGTGGCAATGGTCTCCCAACGAAAGACAAAACCGGATGGCAGGCAGCAGATACTTGGGCAATTTTTGCTGCGGACCCAGAAGGCGCTGAGATCGCAACCAACTTGCACGATACGTTGCGCGCGCACAGCCTGTGGCTCTGGAAGGTCGGCTGTATCGAGAACGTTTCTGGTCATCCAGAGAAAGGCGAAGAAGCGATCTTGGCTCAGGAGCTTGCCATCGGCTCTATGGACGCACGGGCCATCAAGGCTGATATGCCCGAAATCGGATGCTGTTTTGATTGGCTTGATGGACTGCGTAGAAGCCCCACTTCGGGTGCCGCGTAGCCTAATCTCCAGTGTTGACCTACAGGGGTGGCCCCCAATCTCACCGCCGCTTGATCCACCGTGAGGTAGGGGTGGCGCTACACCGACGGAGCCGGCCACCCCTCATCTTGGTGGTGGGCGCGCTTGGCCTACCCGCGGGACGCATCGCAACCCAGCAGGCGGCGGCAGCCAGCAGTGCAAGGAAAACATTCAAAATTAGGAATCCCGTAGCACTGCTCCTCTAGATTGACCACCTGCTACCAGCATACATGGACGGGCCACCCGCGCACCACCTGAGCATCACCGAGGCGGCAAAAACTCTAGGCGTGAAGTCCGAGCGCCTGCGGGCCATGCTCTCAAACATGCCTGGTGCCAGCGGCCTGAAGGCCAACACCTTCAACACTGTGACACTGGAGCAATGTGCCTCATTCAGGCAATACCTGGGGACAGCGCTCAATCAGTTGGAGGTACTCAAGCGCACCGGGCTCAACGAATCGGTTCTAAAGCAATTCACCCGCGTAGGTCTGCTGCCCAAGCGAACGCGACCGGACTGGGATTTGAATGTCCACAAGCCATACGACCTAGCCGACGTACAGGCGGTCGAATCTTTCCTGTGTGGTCTGATCGAGCCGAGTACGAGCGCCACGCAGACGATCGCGCTGAACGACATCAACCGGCGCATTGGAACAAACAGGATGGCCATCGATGAGGTCTTCGAACACATTGCTCAGGGGACACTGCGGCCCATCAACGCCGGCGAAGTGACCCACCTCGGTCAGCTTCTGTTCGACAAGGAGGCTCTCACCCACATCATCGGCAACTCTCAGGCCGTGACACTCATGACCGCAGAACACCTGGCGCGCATCACGGGCTGGAAGTCTGAGAGCATCCGCCACTGGGTAAAGTCAGGCTTTCTGGCCGGAGAGCCTGCAGAGTCGCGAGGCCGGGTAGTCTACCGGGTCGGCATGCGCGCCGTCCACGATTTCATGGGACGCTACAAGGTGGTCAGTGAACTCGCCCGCCAACTGGAGACTTCCCCCAAAGCGCTGAGCGACAAACTGCACAAGCTGGGCGTGCCGATCATCGGTGCGCAGGCCGTGTCCCCCGGTGTCACGCGAGGAGGTTTGGTTGAACTGCGGCAAATCCTGGTCCGCGGGCTGTATCAGCCGCAGATGAGTCTCCTGGCAGATGAACCGCTCGTGCACCAAGTCGAAGAGCCGACCCCTGCATAAACACAAAACATCCACTTGTACCATGCACGGCGTCATTCGCTATGATGAAGGAATCGACTGTAAAGTCGCAGCAGCATTCACGGACCAAACACCAGCATTGGCAACAAATATGATTGATTACGAAAGCGAATTTTTAGAATCTCTCATCATACACCCCCCAAGCGAGGGTCATGGGATAGGTTTTTCTGATTTTGAGATCACATATCAAACCAGATATAAAAATAGTTATGCCAATCAACTGATTCATGACTATAGAGCTCTAGAAGTAACTCTTATGTCTCACGCAATGTCACAAATGCGTTATAGTTTAGATTGCTTAAGAGTATTCAGAGTATTGCGCAGCGTTCAGGCCATCATATGGAAATATAGTGATTTGCAGGTATCAACTACAAAGGGAGTTAGAGGGCTTATTGATCATAACGTATTCGTAGTTATTAATGAGACCAGTTCCCTTTTGTATGCAATACGCAGAACCGTTGAATTTATATTACAAATTCATACAAATAACGAAAACCTATCCATTGGATGTGTATTAAAAAAAAGCAAAGAAAATAAAGACACTAACGTTGGAAAACTTGTTTTAGATAGATCCACGTTACTTCTATTTAAAACCATAAATTTGATTACTAATGCATTAAAGCATTCACTTCTTAATGAGGACACCAATCCGATGTTAGGAATCTCTTATGACAGATTCTTTGCAACCGAAAATCTCAGTATAGAAGAGTTTTCAAAAAAATTTAATCCCAAGAAAGGTGAAATGTTTTTTTACTGGGATGCTGAATCTATAGATGACATTCAAATTATTTTAAATAAAATTAAAGATACAGTACGGCTTGAATATAATGTCTCCATATCTCAAGTTATAATTTCTTTCTTTGTTTTTATGAAAAAATATACAGATATGGCATCAGATGCACTAATCCAATCAAAATAATTACTAAATTTACTAAAATTACGAACCCTATCAGATCACCCTATAACTTGGTGCCACCCCAATTAAACGTCAACAAATCGTCAGAGCTGTATAACGTCTTGAAAAAGTGAGCTGACTGGCCTTGCTCATCGGACGAGATCTTTTTAGAGTGGATCCTAGCGACACGTTGAACGTTAGGCTCTGGCCGCATCATTCGAA
Source organism: Castellaniella sp. (assembly GCF_049651205.1). Taxonomy (GTDB): domain Bacteria; phylum Pseudomonadota; class Gammaproteobacteria; order Burkholderiales; family Burkholderiaceae_B; genus Castellaniella. The sequence goes on along the minus strand of NZ_JBASBR010000015.1, from coordinate 2,613 downwards.
CAATCATCCGGAAGCTTTGGATCGAACTGCGACGGTGACCAACGTCAAACTTCGGCCATTTCCGGACGTCTACTCCTTCCCTGTATTCGGTATTGCTCTGACAACTTTTCCATGGCAGGGTAGCCCGGTTATAACATCGTCTTCGCTGCCGTATTTCACGGTTTTTATTAGCCTAATAATTCGGCGGTTGTTCCAAACCCTAAATTCAGGGCGGCTTTACAGTCAGTATTTCGCCGTGCATAACGGACCGTTCAAGCCTGTTAAATGAAGCAGTTATAAGCACAAGGAAACATTGTGAGTAAGCCAAGGAAGATTATTGACAATCCAACAAGTGAAGAACTGTTAAAGCAGTTCGAGGCATTTGAAAGCTTGGAGGCTCTATACAACGCTTTTCCGTTTGCTCGAAGACTCTTCCCTAAAATGGAAGAAGCCTTCAATGAATTCAAGAACATTAAAAGCCAAGCAGAATTATTGAAGGTGCCTGATCAGTTCAATGAACGTTTTTCCAATTTAGGTTGGATCGCATATGAATCCATGAACATGGAAGTAATGCAGAAAGCAATAAATCTTCATGACATTGAAGGGAAGGATGCGGCGGAAAAACTCCTTGCCGATTCGTATGACGAAGAAACATTAAAGTGGGGATTATTCCGATTTAATGGAAATCGTGAGTTTAGAAAAAGAATAAGGCTCGTGGAATTGGCCAGAGAGGATTACTTAGCTAGCAGATATCACGCGTGTATTCCGCTATTGCTGAGCATACTTGACGGTCTCGTAAATGATGTGTCGAAGCATGTAGGATTTTTTGCTGAGAATGTCGATCTGACAGCTTGGGATTGCATTGCAGCTCATGAGTCAGGCCTTCAGACACTAGCTTCTATTCTCACTAAAGGCAGAAATAAGACGAATGAAGATGCAATATCCATTCCATACAGAAACGGAATTCTTCATGGTCGAGAGCTGGCCTTTGATAATAAGGTAGTGGCAGCAAAGTGCTGGGCTGCTCTCTTTGCAGCGAGAGACTGGGCTGGAGCACTTGATGATGGGAAAAAGCAGCCAAAGCCAAAAGAAGAGGTTAGCTTGAAACAGTTATTTAAGCAAATCTCTGCAACAAACCTTATGAAAAAATCCATTGAAGAATGGAAGCCAAGAGTATCTGAGAACATTCCATATCTTCCATTTGAAGGAGATATTTCTAATCTACCTGAAAATACGCCTGAACATGCAGTAGCTGTCTTTTTAGATCATTGGTGCAATAAGCGATTTGGCCCTATCGCTGATGCCCTTTTATACTTTACCGATACCCCTAAGGGAAAAAAAGCTGGTATGGCACGGCAAGATTTCAGCAAACATGTACCGGTTTCGTTCAAAGTATTGAGTATAGAGGACCAAGCTGCTGCGGTTACTCATGTAATAGCAGAGCTGCGTTTTGAAGTCGATGATCAAACGAAATTTAAAGAAGTTTCGGTACGTGCAATACACCAAGACTTAGAAAATAATCCTTCTGCTCGGTCTATATCCGATGGTCACTGGAGGATAGTTCAAAATTCTTTCACTGACATCATATATGCGCCCAGCTTATAACAAGACGATGCTGTCGGACAAAATTTACGCTACGCTTCAATTTTTCCGTAGAGTGCGGCGTTAGGGGCTATGCCAAGCTCTCCGAGAATCGATAAAGGCGAGGGGTTCATTCGAGCCCACGACCTACTTGAGGAACTCCAGTCCGATATCCACCGGGCGTACGAGACACTGGAGAACGACTCTGAATCGCAGTACTTGAGGCGATTCGTAGTCCGAGCGACCTTCTCTTTCATTGAGGCCTGCATTGAAACGATCAAACTTGAGGTTCGCTCAAACATTAGGACAGAGCTCTTCACCCCGGACCTGACCGACAAAGAGAAAGAAACTCTTGGTTCGCTCCATGTCATCGGTGATAGAAGGACTGATAAGCAATTGCCACTTGACGCTAATATCAAACGGACGTTTCGCCTAGCAGCCAAAATATGGGGCCTTGACAGCTACCAGCTCACCACTAGCGGGGAGGGCTTTGTGGATTTCCTTCGTTCAAAGGATGCGCGTAATCGATTAACGCACCCTAGGACCTACTACGACATACAAGTCACCGACGACGACATGCACTGCCACATGATCGCTTACCAATGGGTGTTGGGGGAGTTCAGCAGGCTTTTCCGCGCGCGAGTCGAGGATATAGCCAGATCATTGCCTCCTAAGGATGGTAAGCGACTTCTTCAAGGCTCCGGCGTCTGAAACCCAACAAGTAGCGCCCAGGGACTAACCTGTGAACCGCGTGCTGCACAACGCCGAAAGCCATAGCCGAACCACGGCCCAGGAAACCTACTACGTGTAGCATTTCCCGGGCAAGGCACAGTGTGAACCGGCGCGTCGCGACTAGCAGGATGGCCATCGATGAGATCTTTGAACACATTGCCCAAGGAACACTACGGCCCATCAATGCCGGCGAAGGGCTCTACATCATTAACGGGGGACACCGGCATTCATTAGACTTGTTTTTGCGACGAAACACGTTTAATGGAGTCAATGCCGATGTCCCCAATCGATTCTATCCTAGGGATCCACGGTCTGGTGGTG
>NZ_JBASBR010000014.1:0-80183 GCF_049651205.1 Castellaniella sp. | reverse complement strand
TAAGCGCCAGGATGTTGGTCTGGAAGGCGATGGAGTCGATGACGCCGATGATGTCGGCCACCTGTTGCGACTTGCTGTTGATTTCGCCCATGGTGCCCACGAGCTCTGACACCAGCGAGCCGCCCTGTGTGGCGGTTTTGGCAGCGGCAGCGGCCAGGGTGTTGGCTTGCTGGGTGCTGTCGGCGTTTTGTCGCACGGTGGCGGTGATTTCTTCCATGGTGGCGGCGGTTTCAGCCAGGGAGCTGGCCTGCTGCTCGGTGCGCGAGGACAGATCCAGGTTACCGGCGGAGATCTGGCCGGAGGCCGCAGCAATCGAGGTGGCGCCGCTGCGCACTTCGCCCACAGCTTGGCGCAGGTTGTCGCCCATGGCATCCAGGGTGTGCAGCAACTGGCCGATTTCGTCCTTGCTGTTTACCTGCACGTGCAGGCTGAGATCCCGGCGCGAGACGGCGTCGGCCAGCCGGACGGCTTGGCGCAGGGGGTGGGTAACCGAGCGCGTCACAAACCAGGCAAACAGCGGCCCCAGGATCAGGGCCAGCAGGGTGGCGATGCCCAGGATGGTTAGACCCAGGCGGTTGGCCTGGGTGCCGTCTGCGATGGTTTGCTCGAGCATGACGTTTTGCATTTTCTCAAGCTTGTCGATCTCGGCGATGTACTGCGCCGTGATCTTGGGCATTTCCTGGTTGAAAAACCGATCAGCATCGGCGTAATCGCCGTTATCCAGGTTTTTGAAGGCATTTTCGCGGCCCTGATGGTATTGATCGCGAAACTCGAGTGCCTTCTTGAATTGCGCAATGGCCGCCGGTATACGCAGGTTCTTTTGAATCTGATCGCGGATTTCGTCGGATTTCTGGTCTGTGGCGGTCATGCCGTCTTTAAAGACCTTGAGCACATCCGGATTGGTGAGGTTGGCTGCAGCCAGTGCCTGGTTGGCATTGACGTCCACCTGGCGCGCCCAGCGCAAAATGAGTGCATTATTGTGTTGCCGCTGAATCAGCATGCTGCTGTCTTGCTCGGTCTGGTACATCCGCCAGGCGCCGATGCTGGATAGAATCAGCAACAACACAATCATCAGACCGAATCCCAGCGCCAGCCGGGTGCCGATTTTCAAGTTACGCATGAAGTCCTCGAGAGTGTGAACGGGGCAAATCACCAGCGCAAGATACGCCGTGCCCGATAAAAATGGCAAAAAAGAGTATTCAATTGTACGAAGGGCGGCCAAATCCAAACGGCCTAATAGCACCGCGGACAGGGCCTTTATTGGCTAAAAGGCGGGGGCTTGGGCGTATTTTTTGTGGCAGGGCGTGCCAGCGGCGCAATGGCCCGGTGGCTGGCAGCGTATCCGCACCGTCATGGCAGGGGCGCCGTACCGGTGGTGACCCAGGAGATACTTATCTGACAGCGTGCCTTGCCGCCAAGGGCTACTTGGCCGGGTGGGCTTGATAGCCATCAGGATTGCCGGATTGCCAGCGCCAGGTGTCGGCCATCATCTGTGCAAGGTCGCGTTGGGCTGTCCAGCCCAGCTCTTGCGCCGCTTTTTGCGCATCCGCCCAGCAGGCGGCGATATCGCCCGGGCGGCGTGGGGCCAGCTGATAGGGGATTGTGCGTCCGCAGGCGGCCTCGAAGGCGTGAATCATTTGCAGCACCGAATACCCGGTGCCAGTGCCCAGGTTCCAGATATGCGTGCCGCTGTGGGCCTGCAGGTAATCCAGTGCAGCCAGATGGCCCAGGGCCAGGTCGACCACGTGGATGTAGTCGCGCACGCCCGTGCCGTCAACCGTGGGGTAATCGCTGCCAAACACCGACACCTGCGGCAGGCGGCCCACCGCCACCTGGCTGATGTAGGGCAGCAGATTGTTGGGAATGCCGTGGGGGTCTTCGCCAATCTGGCCACTGGCGTGTGCGCCCACGGGATTGAAATAGCGCAGCAACGCGATGGCCCAGCGGGGGTCGGATGCAGCCAGATCCTGCAGGATGTGCTCGACCATGGCCTTGGATCGGCCATAGGGATTGGTGGGCTGGCCCAGTGGGCAGTTTTCATCAATGGGCACGCGTGCCGGCGTGCCATACACGGTGGCCGATGAACTGAATACCAGCCGGAACACGCCCGCATCGGCCATGGCCTGGCAAAGCGTCAGCGTGCCCGCAACATTATTGTCGTAATAGCTTAGTGGCTGCCGTACGCTTTCGCCCACGGCTTTCAGGCCGGCAAAATGCACCACGCCTTCGATCTGATGCTGGGTAAACAGCGCATCCAGCGTGGCGCGGTCGCGCACATCGCCCTGGATGAAGCCCGGGGTGCGACCGGTGAGGCTGGCTACGCGCGCCAAAGACTCTTGAGCGCTGTTGCATAGATTGTCCAGCACCAGCACATCGCGCCCGGTGCTTAAAAATTCCAGAACCGTGTGTGAACCGATATAACCGGCGCCGCCCGTGATCAAAAGCGTCATGGTGAAAAACCGAAGCAGTAGAAAAATCCAATGCTAGCAGTTTGGCGCGGATGAGGGCGTTGTCAGGGTGCGTCGGTGCGCCATGTGAAAGGGTCGGCACCAAAGCAATCCGCCGGCCGGGGTCCGTGGATCGGGCGCCCGACAGCGGTGTGTGCCCCTTGCTTGGCGCAGGCGGGTGCACCAAGCAACAAGGCCTGGGGATCAGGCTTTTGGCGTATAGGCGCTGCACCAGCCCTTGGCGTTGACGTCCTTGCCGCTGAAGATCGGACAGGGCCCCCAGGCGTCGCCCGCCTTGCCCTGGTATAGCTGGCAGGTGGCGCAGTGCTCTCCTGCTTTAAATTTGGGTTGCGCGGCGGCGTCTACCTGGGTGGCGTCGTGCTTGTAGCCCAGTTGTTTGGCCAGGGCGCTGTTTTCGTCGACGTGGTCGGCGGCCAGTGCCTGCCGGGAGAGCGCCAGGCTGGAGACCAGCCCTGCGCTGGAGATCAAGAAGGTGCGACGAGATGTTTTCATGGGGACTCCTGAGGAACCCCCCGCGGGCCAATCTATGTTTTAAGCTTCATTATTCGCCTGGTGGCGCAGCATGGCAAGTTGGCCCGCCGCTTATCGCGCCGTCAGGCGATAGACGGTGGTGGCCATCCGGGTTACACCGCGTGCGGCAAATTTTGGCTCGTGTGCCAGCACATCCCGGGTTTCCAGCGTGTCGATCTGCCAGCGGGTACCGTAATGGGCCTGCACTTCGGCATCCGGCACCGAAAACGGCGGGCCGTCCATCTCGGCCTGCGGGTAATCCAGCGTCAGCAGCAGAGTGCGGCAAGCGGCGGGCAGTTGCCCGTACACATGGGTGACATAGCGTTTGCGCAGGTCTGGTGTCAGGGCAATCAGGGCGGCGCGGTCGTAGCATCCCTGGCAACTGGCCAGGGTGGCAGCGTCCAGGTCGAAAATATCGCCGCATAAAAAATCGATGCCACCGGCCTGATACAAGCGGCCTTGCGGTGTGTCTTGCATGGTGGGCGTCAGGTGGTGTTCGGTAAAAAATTGCGTCACCGCCACGGGCGAGAGCTCTATTGCCAGCACACGATGGCCTTGTGCCGCCAGCCAGGCCACATCCAGCGATTTACCGGCCAGGGGCACCAGTACCCGGCTGTCCGGGGCCAGATCCAGTGAAGGCCAATGTTTTTGCAGCAGAGGCATGACACGGCTTTGATGAAAGCCTGTTTGCCCGTGTTCCCAGCGTTGCAGCCAGAAGTTCGTATCCATGCGTGTTCTCCGTGCGCGCGTCATCCCTGGCCAGTTTAGCGGTTCTGGATAACGCGCGAGCAGAGTTAGAAGTGGTACTCAGCCTGCAGGCGCGATTCGTACCGTAACTAAAAGTGAATTCATCCGGAATGGCGTTCGTTTCATAGTTTGGATATGCATTTGCAGATAAAACCCGCATAGCCCAGGTCTTTGCTCACGATGTACGGGAAATCCCTGTGTCATGACGACACAGGTCTATACATCGGGAAACTTGAATCCAGCCCGATGCGTCGCCATCATGGAAACGTTGTTCACGTAAGTCAGGAGTATCAACATGAATCATCTGATGAAAGCGTTTATGGCTGCGTCTGTGGTCGCCCTGGGGTTGGCCGGGCCGATGACGGCAGTACGGGCAGCGGGGCCGGCCAGTGCGGCCTCCTACGAGCCCATCGACAACCCCACCGAAGATCAGCTGAAACGTTACGCCGGCGCTGTGCGCGAAGTCAGCGACGTGGTGGCCGAATATCAACCGCGCCTTGAGGCCGCCGACAGCGCCGAAGCCAAGCAGGCTGTGCGCGTGGAAGCCGACCAGAAAATGGTGGATCGCGTAGAGGCGGGCGGGATGAGCGTGGCCGAATACAACGGCATCAGTAAAGCCGTGCGCAAGGATCCTGAGTTACGCAAGAAGGTAGAGCTTCTGGTCAGCCGAAGGTAGGCGCTGGCCGCTTGGCTGCTTGGCTGGCTGGACGGCCTTGGAAGCCGGCAACGCAGCCACTTGCCAGAGCAGCAGCTGCCCCTGCCGTGGCTGCAGTTGATGGGATCTTTCTTTCCTTTGATATGTTGCTAATATATTTAAAGAATATTAGACTGAAGCCTGTTTTGTGATCCTGGTGCGCCTGCAATGGCCTGCACCAGTATCACGCAGGCCATTTCAAGGAAAGCGCGATGCACATCGAAGGTATTCTGGTTCCCATCATCACCCCGTTTGCCGAGGATGGCAGTGTCAATGTCCAGGCGCTGGGGCAATTGGTGGATCACTTTATTGATGCCGGGGTGGCCGGCATTGTGGCGTGCGGCACCACGGGCGAGTACTACGCCCTGACAGACGCCGAGCGCGACACCGTGCTGCAAACCGTGGCGCAAAAGGCCAAGGGCCGGGTGCTGGCGGTGGCCGGCATCAATGCCTTGTCTACGCCGCAATCCATCCAGCATGCGCAGCGCGCCCAGGCCCTGGGCTACGACGCCGTGATGCTGGCCACGCCGCCCTACAGCCTGCCCGAGCAGGCCGGCATTGTGCGTCACTTTGAAACCGTGGCCGCCGCCACGCCCCTGCCCATCATTTTGTACGATTTCCCCCAGCGCGTGGGCGTGCAGATTGCTGTGGAAACCGTGCTGCACCTGGCCAAGATCCCCAATATCGTGGCCATCAAAGAAAGCAGCGGCAACTTTAACCGCGCCCTGGCCCTGATCCAGGCCAACATCCCGGATTTTCAGATTATCAGCGGCTCGGACGATATGGCGGCGGATTTCCTGTTTTGGGGCGTGCGCAGCTGGATCAGCGGCGGCGCCAATGTGTTTCCGGCAGAACAGGTGCGGATGGTAAAGGCCGCCACCCAAGGCCGTTGGGACGACGTGCGCCAGTTGATGGCCGGCATGTATCCCGTGATCCAGGCGATGGAATCTGGTGACTACAACCAGAAAGCCAAGCTGGGCTGCCGCCGCCATGGCATCGAAGCCGGTACCGTGCGCCTGCCCCTGGCCCCGCTGTCCGAGGCCGATGCCCAGGCCTTTATGACCATGCTGGATGCTTACGTCTAAGGAGATCTCAATGCCCCAATCCCAAGCCCAGATTTTTGAACAGGCCCGCGCCGGCACTTTGTGGGCGGGCAATTTGATCCCCGGCCACACGCAGGTGGGCCGCCGGCTGGATAACACCACCCCCATCGATAACAGCATCATTGGCGCCATCGAAGCGGGCACGGCAGCGGATGTAGACCATGCCGTGCAGGTGGCGCGCACCAGTTTCAAATCGGGCGAGTGGTCGCAGTTGGCGCCCGCCGAGCGCAAGCGCGTGATGCTGCGCTGGGCTGATCTCCTGACTCAGCATTCCGAGGAGCTGGCTGCACTGGATTGTATGGATGCCGGCAAGCCCATTACCGAGTGCCTGAATACCGATCTTCCGGCCACGCTGGAGACGTTTCGCTGGTACGCCGAGGCCATCGACAAATGCTTTGGCCGCATTGCCCCCACGGGGCCGGATGCGCTGGGGCTGATCGTCAAAGAGCCCATCGGCGTGGTGGGCGCCGTACTGCCCTGGAACTTCCCCGCCCAGATGTATGCCTGGAAAGTGGCTCCGGCATTGGCGGCGGGTAATTCGGTGGTGGTGAAACCGGCCGAGCTGACCTCTTTAAGCGCCTATCGCATGACGCAGTTGGCCTACGAGGCCGGCGTGCCAGAGGGCGCCTTGTTATTGGTAACCGGCCTGGGCGAAGACGCCGGCGAGGCCCTGGGCCGCCACATGGATGTGGACATGGTGTCGTTTACCGGTTCCACCGAGGTGGGGCGTTACTTTTTAAAGTACGCAGCCGAAAGCAATCTCAAGGAGATTGTGCTGGAGTGCGGCGGTAAAAGCCCGCAAGTGATTTTTGATGACGCCGATCTGGACGGCCTGGTGGATCACGTGCTGGCCGCCGCGTTTTGGAATATGGGCGAAAACTGCAGCTGCGGCTCGCGTCTGATTGTGCAATCGGGCATCAAGGATGCGCTGCTGGCGCGCCTGCAGAAGGCTTTGTCCGGCTGGAAAACCGGCTTGCCCACGGATGCTTCTGTCAGCATCGGCCCGATGGTGGAACAAGCCCACTTCGAGAAGGTCAAGGGCTTTTTGCAGGGTGCGGCAGCCGAAGGCGCACGCTTGGTACATGGCGGGCAGATCCGTGACGATATCGGCAGCGGCTGGTACGTAGAGCCCACCATCTTCGATCAGGTCTCGGCGCAATCCCGGCTGTTTCGCGAAGAAGTATTCGGGCCGATTTTGGCTGTTACCACGTTTGACACCGAGGCCGAAGCCATCGAGCTGGCCAATGACAGCGCCTATGGGCTGGCGGCGTCGCTGTACACCCGCGATGTGTCGCGTGCCCAGCGTGTGGCCCGCGCCATCCAGGCGGGTACCGTGTCCATCAACGGGTTCTCCGAGGGCGATATCACCACACCGTTTGGCGGCTACAAGCAATCCGGCTTTGGCGGCCGCGACAACGGCCTGGAAGCGCTGGATCAGTATCAGCAAACCAAGACGATCTGGTACGTGAATTGATTGCGACCCGCTTGCCTGGCGGGTTGCTGTGCCGGGCAAGCGGGTGGGTAGGGAATTGCAACCGCTTGCTTAAGCTTCAATCACCGTGCGGGTGAACTCGGTCAGGTAATCCATCAGCGCATCGGCGCCGGCCACGGCCTGGTCGGCGTCGTTGGCGTGGATGCCTTGCACTTCCACCAAGTGGCAACGGGCGCCGCGTTCCAGATCCCCCTCGTGCTGATAGGCATACCAGAAGCGCCGGCACTGGATGATCATCGGCACAATCGCCTGCACCGCATAGGGGTTGCGGCAGGCCTCGTGGTTGATGCGGTCCAGGGCCTGGTCGGCCTGCATATAGGCGGCCAGGTCACCACGCTGCGCCGCCGTCACCATATCCTGCCCGCATTGCAGCAGGCGGGCGCGTTGGTCGGGCGTGGCGCGCCGCGCTGAAGACACCGCAATCAGGCGCTCCAGCACCCGGCGGGTGTCAATCAGGATCAGGTGCTCGGCAATACGGATTTCGCTGACGCGCAGGCCGCGCCGGGGCTGCTGCTCGATCAGCCCGCTGGCCACCAGCCGCATCAGGGCTTCGCGGATGGGCGTGCGCCCAAGGCCTGTCAGCTGGATCAGCTCGCTTTCCACAATCGGCTGGTTGGGCTCAAGCTGCAGTGTGGCAATCATCTGCTCGATGGCGTCGTAGGCGGCTTCGGTGGCGCGTGTCTTGGGCACGGCGGCGCTGCGTGTGGGGCTCATGCCGGGATCCCCCAGGCAAAGGGGTCGTCGTCTTGCAGGATAAGCGTGGTTTCGCCGCTGATGTGTGCCTGCCCGCGCAGGGTGGGGATGACGGTGTTGTCGGGCCCGGCGTGATAAAAGGCCTGAAACTGGCTGCCGATGATGCTGTTCTGCCGCCAGGTCTGGCCTTCGGCCAGCTTGCCGTCGGCGGCCAGGCAGGCCAGTTTGGCGCTGGTGCCCGTGCCACAGGGCGATCTGTCGTACGCCTGGCCTGGGCACAGCACAAAGCTGCGGCTGTTGGCCTCGGGGTCGGGCCCAAACAGCTCGATGTGGTCGATCAGGGCATTATCGCGCCCGCGGATATTTTGCGCCTGCAGCGCTTGCTGGATGGCCACGGTGATTTGCGTCAGTGCCCGGGTGTCGGCGCCTGCATGTACTTTATCGGGCGCATCCACCAAAAAGAACCAGTTGCCCCCCCAGGCGATGTCGCCGGTAATCGGGCCCAGGCCTGGTACGTCTACAGTTACCGCCTTGCGATAGCGATAGGAAGGCACGTTTTGCACGCTGACGCTTAAATCGTCGTGCAGCGTGGCCGATACCGTGCCCACCGGGGTTTCGATCTGGTGCACGCCGGGCTGCAGGCGGTCCAGATAGGCCAGCGATACCACCAGCCCGATGGTGCCGTGGCCGCACATGCCCAAGTAGCCGGTGTTGTTGAAGAAGATGACGCCGGCCGCATTGGCCGGATCTTGCGGTGCGCACAGCAGCGCGCCCACCAGCACGTCGTGGCCGCGTGGTTCTAAAATCACCGCCTGGCGCCAGGCATCGTGTTGGGTGGCCAGCCGCGTGCGGCGCTGGGCCATATCGCCGTCGCCCAGGTCGGGAAACCCATCCAGCACCAGGCGCGTGGGTTCGCCGCCCGTGTGGGAATCCAGAATCCTGATGCGCCTTGTGTGCGTCATCTGCGTCATGTCCGTTTGCCCCATAAAGAGAACCGCTGCACCCGGTAAGGATGCAAATCGATGGCCGGTGTGTTTTGCGTGATGATGTCGCGCACCAGGCGGGCGGTGGCTGCGCTTTGCGTCAGCCCCAGATGGCCGTGGCCAAAGGCGTACACCACGGCAGGGTGGTGCGGCGAGCGCGCAATGATGGGCAGGGAATCCGGCAAGCTTGGCCGAAACCCCATCCAGGGCGTGCCGTCCCGGGTATCCAGATCTGGCAAAAAGGCCTTGGCCTTGTTTAGCATGGCCTGCGCCCGCTGATAATTGGGGGCGCGCTTCAGGCCTGCAAGCTCTACCGCGCCGCCCACGCGGATGCCGCAACGCAGCGGCGACACCACAAAGCCGTGGTCGCTAAAGGTAATTTGCTGGCGCAGGTCCAGCGCATCGGGGGGCAGCGTGGTGTTGTAGCCGCGTTCGGTATCCAGCGGGATGCGGTCGCCCACGCCTTGTGCCAGCTGGCGCGAGTGCGCGCCGGCGGCCACCACCACTTGCCCGGCCTGCAGCAGGCGGCCGTCTTCGAGGATCAGCCGCACACCCTGGCCGCTGGGCTGCAGCCAGCGCACAGATTGCCGCAGATGCTGCACGCCGCGCGATTGCGCGCACTGGCCGATGGCCTGGCCCAACGCCTGGGGATCGCCCACATTGCGCCAGCCGGGGATGTACACCCCATGCGTGAAGCGCGGCGCCAGCCCCGGCTGACGTGCGGCCAGATCGGCTCCTTGCAGCACCTGGGCTTCGATGCCGTAGCGGTCGCGCCATTGCGCGGTGCCTTGGGCGGCCTGCAGGCGGTGTGCGCCTTCGTAGACTTCAAGCACACCCTGGGTGTGCAGATGCGATTGCAGCCCCGCGTTTTCCAGCAGGGCGTCCATCTCGGTTTGGGCCAGTTGCATCAGTGCCACCTGGGCGCGGATATTGGCAGGGTAGCGGTCTGGCAGGCTGGCGCGCCACAGCTGCAGCAGCCAGGGGGCAACGGGCAGCAAATAGCTGGGCGCCAGGCTAAGCGGGCCGAGGGGATCGGCCAGCCAGCGAAATGCCTGGCGGATAATGCGCGGCGAGGCCAGCGGCAGGATGTCGGCAAACGCCAGCGCACCGGCATTGCCTTTGCTGGCGCCGCTGGCCAGATCCTGGGGCTCGATCAGCACGACCTGTTGGCCGGTATCGGCCAGCGCCAGGGCGCAGCTGGCACCAATGATGCCGCCGCCAATAATGGCGATATCGCACGAGGAAGTTTCCATCGTGAAATAGTGGCACAGCCGATCTAAATATGCAATTGATATATTTATGAAGGTTTGGCGGCTTTATTCACTCTGGGCGTTTCAGCCACGACCGGCCAAATGCGCATGGGTGATGAGGCCAAGCCGCGGGGGCGTGAGGGTTTATTCGGTTCCCCAGCGGCGGGCCAGCACGGCGCGCTCGAGTGCGCCGACGTATTGCTGAAGCGTGATCTGGCGGTTGGCAGGCAGATTGAAATAACGGCAGGCCACCATCAGCAGGGGTTTGTCGCCCTCTTGCAGTAAACGGGTGTGGCGCAGCAGCCGTAGGGTTACGGTAAGCGTGCCAGTGCCGGGCAAATGAAGCACGCAGTCGTCAAAGAAGGTGCCGATGGGGTGATTGGCCAGAAGATCGAGCTTGTCGATGAGCTGCAGGCCGCCGGCACTGATATTGGCCAGAGTCAGGGTGGCTTGCCCGTTTGGCAGAGCAGAGTCTTTGACGATGCAGGTAACCGGGTTGCTGGCGGGCACATCCATGCGGAAGAACTCGCGCCGCTGCATGCGCCGCAGGTGCGTGGGCCAGGCCATGGAAAACGCCGGGCGCCCGCCCTCCATGGTGGGGTGCAAGCGGCCGGTGAATTCGATCATCACGCGCTCGAGCATGCCTTGCAGCCGTACAACCGGCGCGCGCAGCAGCTGCGAGTTGATCTTGTCGTCCGAGGCGTTGTCCCACACCAGGGTTTTGGCCTTGCTGTCGACTTCGAGCAAGGTGGTGATGATGGAGACCGCATGGCCGGGGATATCCAGACGCACCAGGGCACGCTGCTTGAGCAGGCCTTGGACAATATTCTGGATGTCCAGAGCCTGGGACACCAGGTACGGATCGTCTTCTTGGGTAGCCATGTTGGGGGCGCAAAAAAGCAAGGGTGGATTAGCCTGAATTCTATCCGATAAGAATGGCAGGCAAACCGGTAAGAAAGCCCCCTTTTATACGGGAATACCCGTGACGGTTTACTCCAGCGCTTTAAGCATGTCCTCCAGTACTTTCTTGGCGTCGCCAAACACCATCATGGTTTTATCCATGTAAAACAGCTCGTTGTCCAGCCCGGCATAGCCGGCGGCCATCGAGCGCTTGTTGACGATCACGGTGCGCGCCTTGTAGGCCTCGAGAATCGGCATGCCGGCAATGGGCGAGCCTGGATCGTTTTTGGCGGCGGGGTTGACGACGTCGTTGGCGCCCAGCACCAGCACCACATCGGTTTGGCCAAACTCGCCGTTGATGTCTTCCATCTCGAACACTTGATCGTAGGGCACTTCGGCCTCGGCCAGCAGGACGTTCATGTGTCCAGGCATGCGTCCGGCCACTGGGTGGATGGCGTATTTGACGGTGACCCCCTGGCTGGCCAGCTTGCCGGCAAGCTCTTTAAGCGCATGCTGGGCGCGCGCCACGGCCAGGCCGTAACCCGGGATGATGGTGACCGACTCGGCGTTGCTCATGAGGAAAGCGGCGTCGTCGGGGCTGCCCGATTTGACACTGCGCTGGCCTGCGTCTGCATGGCCAGCGGCCGAGGGCTCGGCACCAAAACCACCCAAAATTACGTTGAAGAACGAGCGGTTCATGGCCCTGCACATGATGTAGGACAGAATTGCGCCAGACGAACCCACCAGCGAACCGGCAATGATCAGCATCGGGTTATTCAGTGAAAAGCCGATGCCGGCCGCCGCCCACCCGGAATAGCTGTTGAGCATGGAAATCACCACCGGCATATCGGCGCCGCCGATGGGGATGATGATGAGCACGCCCAGCAGAAATGCGATGAGGGCCATCAGCACGAAGGGCAGCCACGACTGCGTGGCCATGAACCAGAAGCCGCAGGCCAGCATGGTGATGGCCAGCAGCAGGTTAAGCATGTGCTGGCCGGGAAACACCACCGGGGCGCCCTTGAACAGGCGGAACTTGTATTTGCCCGACAGCTTGCCAAAGGCGATGACCGAACCCGAGAACGTGATGGCGCCCACAAAGGTGCCAATGAAAAGCTCTAGCCGGTTGCCGGTGGGCAAGGGCGCGCCCGGGGCGGCGATGCCAAAGGCGTGGGGCTCGGCCACCACGGCCACGGCAATGGCCACGGCAGCCAGGCCGATCATGCTGTGCATGAAGGCGATGAGCTCGGGCATTTTGGTCATCTCGACCTTGCGTGCCAGCAGCGTGCCGATGCTGCCGCCAATCAGCAGGCCCAGCACGATGCGGCCCAGACCCAGGCCTGTGGTGCCATCGGTGGCCAGGCTGATGATGAGGGCGGCGGTGGTAAGAATGGCGATGGCCATGCCGACCATGCCAAAAAGATTGCCGCGACGCGATGTGGTGGGGTGCGAAAGCCCTTTGAGGGCCTGGATGAAGCACACCGAGGCGACAAGATACAGCAGCGTAACGAGGTTGGCCGAAATCATGCCTGACCCCCTTTACGTTCTTTTTTCTTGAACATCTCGAGCATGCGCTGAGTAACCAGAAAGCCGCCGAAGACGTTGACGGCAGCCAGTGCCACGGCCAGCACACCCATGCTTTGTGCCAGGCCGCCATCGGTAAGGCCGGCGGCCAGCATGGCACCCACGATGACAATGGCGGAGATGGCGTTGGTGACGGCCATCAGCGGCGTATGTAGCGCCGGTGTGACGTTCCAGACCACGTGAAAGCCGACGTAGACCGCCAGCACGAAAATGATGATGTTCATGAGGGTTGGGTTGACGGCTTCCATTAGGCGCTCCGGAGTAGCGTGCCGTCCTGGCAAACCAGGCAGGCTTTGATAATGTCGTCATCAGCCGGCAAGGCAAGCTGGCCTTCGGCGTTGATGATGAGTTTCAGGAAATCCAGCAAGTTGCGGGCATACAGGGCCGAGGCATCGGTGGCCAGCAAGGCGGGCAGGTTGGTCAGCCCCACCAATGTCACGCCGTTGTGGTCGATGACTTCGCCGGCCACAGACAGCGGGCAGTTGCCGCCGCGCTCGACGGCCAGATCCACCACCACCGAACCCGGTTTCATGGCCTCGACGGTTTCGGGCTGGATCAGCACCGGTGCCGGGCGCCCCGGGATGAGCGCCGTGGTGATGACGATGTCAGCCTGCTTGCAACGCTGGGCCACCAGCTCGGCCTGGCGGGCCATCCAAGCGGCCGGCATGGGGCGGGCATAGCCGCCGGTGCCTTGGGCGATTTCGCGCTCTTCGTCGGTTTCGTAGGGTACGTCGATAAATTTGCCACCCAGGGACTCGACCTGCTCGCGCGCGGCCGGACGTACATCCGAGGCCTCGACCACCGCACCCAGGCGGCGTGCGGTGGCGATGGCCTGGAGCCCCGCCACGCCCGCGCCCAGCACCACCACGCGCGCGGCCTTGAGCGTGCCCGCAGCGGTCATCATCATCGGAAAAATACGCCCGTAATATTGGGTGGCCAGCAACACCGACTTATAGCCCGCCAGGTTAGCCTGTGAAGACAGCACGTCCAGGCTTTGTGCCCGGGTGGTGCGTGGCGCGGCCTCTAGTGCAAAGGCGGTCAGCCCCGCATCGGCCAGGGTTTTCAGGCCATCGATGTCGAAGGGATCGAGCATACCCAGCAAGACCGTGCCTGCGGACATGGCCGAGAGCTCTGCTGGCGTGGGGCGGCGCACCTTCAGTACCAGCGCGCTGCCCAGGGCCTGTGCCGCATCGCCCAAAGTAGCGCCGGCAGCTTCGTAGTCGGCATCGCGATAGCGGGCGGCGTAACCGGCCTGGCGCTCGATCAGTACCTGATGGCCCGCCGCCACCAGCTTCTTGACGGTATCAGGGGTGGCGGCCACCCGAGTTTCGCCGGCCAGGGTTTCGCGGGGAATACCTATCTGCATGGCAGCCTCCGGACAATGCGACGGGCTTGGGGCATGGCGTCTCCTTGGATAATTGTTATGAATTAATTGATTTATGGTACCGGTTAATTGGGTTTAGCTACATCATCGCAGCATGATTTGCTTATTAGCCAGAACCGTAGTGTGGCAGGGCACCATCAGCCTGGCCAATATTTTGCGACACAAACGCGGCCAAACAGATGCCGTTGTGGCCCGCCATGACCCGTGTATGGGTTAGCATCTCATATGTTTGTCCGCACGTGTGGCGGCGGTGCGCAGTCTGAAATGCGGGATTTATTATGAATGTCTGGTTGAAGCGGATCTTGTTCAGCCTGGTGGCCTTGCTGTTGGCCGCCGTGGTGGGGCTGGCCATCTTTTTGCTTACCTTTAACCCCAACGAATACAAATCCCGGCTTGAGCAACTGGTATTTGATCAGTACGGGCGCACGCTGACCATTGGTGGAGACATCAGCCTGTCGCTGTTTCCGCGCATTGGCTTGGCAGTCGACGACGTCACGTTGTCCAATCACAAATCCAAAGATACCTTCATCTCCATCGATAGCACGCGTTTTGCAGTGGCCATCTGGCCTTTGCTGTCGCGCCAGCTGGTGGTGGATCACGTGGCCGTGTCAGGCCTGAAAGCCTGGGTGGTGCGCGATAAAGAGGGGCAATTCAACTTTTCCGATCTGATCGAGTCCAACGCAAACCTGGCCACCGTGGCGGCAACTGCGCCGGCGGCCCTGGTGCCGGTGGCTGCCGGGGTTCAAACGCTGTTGGCCAAGCCCGATGAGCGCCGCGACCTCAATATCGACATTGCAGGGCTGGATCTCAAAGACAGCCAGCTGCATTATCTGGATCAGGCCTCCGGCCTGGCCACCACTTTTTCGGATATCCAGGCCAATACCGGGCGAGTCACTTACGACCAGCCCTTTGATGTCTCGCTGAAGGCCAAGATGGCGGGCGATGATCCCGTGCAAAACGCGCAGGTGCAGGCACAGGCCCTGTTGCGGCTGGATCCCACCCAAAAAGCGTACGGCGCACAAAAGATCAATGTTCAGGTCACCGGCCGTCTGGGCAACTTCGACAAGCTCAATGCAGTGCTTAAAGGGGCGTTAGCCTACCAGGGCAACCAGCGCCAGTTTGCCGCCAATAATCTGGAACTCTCCATCAATGGCAATGTCATCGGGCCACACCCGGTGCAGGATGTCAAAGCCAGCCTGACTGCCGATCAGCTGCGGCTGGATCAGCGCAATATGGAGCTCAAGGTAGCCAAGATGGCACTGCGCGCGTCGGGGCAGGATCAGGGGCGCAACCTGGAGCTTGCCCTGGATGCACCGGCGCTGGCGGTGTCGCCGCAATCGGCCAAGGCCGACCCCATCGCGGCCACACTTAAATCCACAGGCAACCAAACCCTGGCGGTGTCGCTGGGCTTGGATGGCTTGTCGGGTAATGCCAACGAGTGGCAGTTTCGCAGCGTCAGCGTGGATGGCGCTCTTAACCAGGGCCAGCAGCTGTTGCAGGTAAAGATGGCCTCGCCGCTGTCCTGGAACACGATGCTGCGCAAAGGCGCGTTTACCGCCATCAAGGGCGACGTCAGCGTGCGTGATCAATCCAGCAAAGAGGCCGTCAACGAGTTTCCCATGATTGGCAGTCTGCACCTGGATCTGGTGCGCGACGCCCTGGATATCGAACTCAATGCGGTGCTGGATGGCAGCCAGGCAGCGCTTAAGTCCACCACCACCCGGCTGGCGCAGCCCCAGACACAGTTTTCGCTTAAGGTGGATAAGCTGGATCTGAACCGCTGGATGCCGGTGCCCGTGGCCACAACAGACGCCGCCAAGGCGCCCGCGGACGACCAGGAAAAAGGTAAGGGGGATACTCCGGCGGCACCGGCTGCCGCCCCTGCGCCAGCCCCCGAAACCCCGGTGGATCTTTCTTTCCTTAAAGACAAAGACATCCAGGGCACTGTGCAAATTGGCGATTTGCGTATCCATGATCTCCAGATCACCCAGCTCGAAGCCCCGGTGCGCATACTGGATAACGCGCTGTCGCTGCCCAAAGTGTCGGCCCATTTGTACGACGGCACCCTGGCCGGTCAGCTGCGTCTGGCAGCCGACCAATCACTGGCCATTAAGCTGAACCTGGATAAGGTTGCCGTGGCGCCCTTGCTGCAGGCCGCATTGCGCAAAAACCTGCTGTCTGGCAAAGGGGCTGCGCAAATCGATCTCACCACCCAGGGGCTGACGCCCAAACGTGCCGCCGCCACCCTGAATGGCCGGGTGGCCTGGCAGGTGCGTGATGGCGCGGTGCAGGGTGTGGATGCGGCCCAAACCCTTACCGAGGTGGCGGCTGCCCTAGGCAATATCGTCAAGGGCCGGCTGGATGCGGTGTCCTCGCCGTTTGATCCGCGCCGCAGCACACCCTTTAGTGCACTGGATGGCCGCGTCGATTTTAAAAACGGCCTGGGTACCATCAGCAAGCTGGCGCTTCATTCAGATCTGCTCAAGGTGACGGCGGGCAAACCCGCCACGCTGAATGTACCCGCGCAACAACTGGATGTGCTGTTGATGGCACAGGTGGCCAATCGTCCGCCCAAGGCGCTGGCCGGCACCCTGGGGGCCCTGGCCGGCGTGACGTTTCCGGTGCAGATTCAAGGGGCCTGGGACAAGCCCCGCTACAGCGTGCAGTGGGATGTGATCCGCAACCAGACGATTCAGCGGGCAGTCAAATCCGGCCTGATGGGCCTGATCAAAGGTAATGATCCCATCGAGCAGGCACTGCCAAAATCCGATTCCAGCGATGCTGCCGGCAGTAAAACACCCGCGCCGCAGGCTGACCCTGTCGAGCGCCTTGGCAAGGCCCTGAAAGGCCTGCTGGGCAACTGATCAACCCTGACGCAAGGAATTTTCACATGGATGCAAGCCACACCGAACCCGTTGCCGGCGCCCCCGCAGCGGCCGATGCCACCAACTACGACCGCCGCTGGCTGGTGGTGGATGCCCAGAACGCCTGGCTGAACGCCAGCCAGGCGCCGGCTTTGGCACAGTTGCAGCTGCAGCTGCGGTTTGGTTATCTGGTGTTGCGTGCCCCGGGCATGCTGCGCCTGGATATCCCGCTGGATGTGATCGAGGACGATGCCAGTGTCGAGGCTACTGCGAAGGTGTCGGGCCAGGCAGTGCGTGCCGTCGATGAAGGCGAGCTGGCGGCCGCGTGGTTTACCGATTACCTGGGCCAGCCCTGCCGCTTGTTGAAAGTGCACCCCGAGGCCGGCACTGTGGCCTGGCCGGATCGGTAAGACAGAGGCTCAGGCTTCACCGCTGGCGGCACGTTGCTCGCGCAGGGCCTTGGCTTTGGTGTGCAGCCAGCGCTCTACCGAGGGAAACACAAACTTGCTGACGTCCCCACCCAGGATGGCGATCTCGCGCACGATGGTTCCGGAGATGAACTGGTATTGATCCGAGGGTGTCATGAACAAGGTTTCTACTTCGGGCAGCAGGTGGCGGTTCATGCCGGCCATCTGAAACTCGTATTCGAAATCGGATACCGCCCTCAGGCCACGCACAATCACGCGGGCTTCTTGCTCGCGTACAAAATCCTTAAGCAAGCCACCAAAGCTGCGCACACGTACATTGGGATAGTGTCCCAGCACTTCTTCGGCGATTTCCAGGCGCTCTTGCACAGAGAAAAACGGCTTCTTGTTTTGGCTGACTGCTACGCCCACCACTACCTGGTCGAACAGGCCGGCTGCGCGGCGCACGAGGTCTTCGTGACCTCGTGTCAGGGGGTCGAAGGTTCCGGGGTAGACAGCAGTAATCATGCGCTCTCCGATAGGGAGTGAGAGGTGTCCGGCAGGGGCGCCGAAAAGCCATTATTGCCAGTTTTTTGCGTTGCAGCAAATTGTCGCAGTGAGTAATGCACTTGCCCGGCCCGGCCCTGGCGCAGCAGGGGCCAGGGATCAGGCCAGGAGAGGTTGGTGGTCTCGGACTCGAGATACAGCAGGCCGCCGGGCACCAGTGCACGCGATAGCAGTGGTTGCAAGCGTTGAATCCACTGGCCGCCAAACGGGGGATCCAGCAGCACCAGATCAAACGAGGCCTGGGGCAGCGATTGCAAATAGGCCTCGGCGTCGCCCGCATGGATGTGGATGGCCGGTGCTTGCAGGCGGGCCTGTACGGCACGCAGCGCGGCCAATGTGCCGGGCGCGCGCTCGACCAGCTGAGCCAGCGCGACCCCGCGCGAGGCGGCCTCGAAACCCAGGGCGCCCGAGCCGGCAAACAGATCAAGCACGCGGCGCGACGCAAAATCACCGGCCCAGAAATGCTGTAGCCAGTTGAACAGCGTTTCACGCACGCGGTCGGGCGTGGGGCGCAGGTGATCGCCGTCAACCACGGAAATCGGTGTGCGGCGGTACTGACCGCCTACAATACGGATCTGATGTTTTTTCATGCGCAGCCCGTCAAAATCTGTGCGGCGTTGGGCACCCGCCAAATTACTCAGTTTAAAGCCTATGTTCAGTTTCTTTAAACGCAAGAAATCTTCTCCCGAGGCGCCTGTTGCCGATGCGGTGGCGGATATCACGCAAGACACCCCCGAAATCGCTCCGGTGGCGCCCACCGAGTTGCCGCCCGAAACCCTGGCAACCAGCGCTGGCCAGCCGCCATTGCCCGAAGTTGTGCCCGTGGTTCCCATCGAAATCCCGGCGGTTGCCGCGGATGAGCCCGCCCAGCCGCCGGATCCGTGGTCGTCGGTGGACCTGGAGGCGGATCCTTTGGCACGCCTGGATCAGGATGAGAAGCAAGCCTCTGGCGAGGCCGGGGGCGGTTCTTGGTTGTCGCGTCTGCGCCATGGTTTGTCGCGCACTGGCCAAAGTTTGGGTGGCCTGTTTGTGGGCGTTAAGGTAGACGAAGCCCTGTTCGAAGAACTGGAAACCGCTCTCATCATGGCCGATGCCGGGGTGGATGCCACCGAGACCTTGATTTCTGCCTTGCGTACACGCGTGCGCAAGCAGCGGCTGGATCAGCCCGAGGCAGTGCGCGATGCCCTCAAGGACATTTTGGCCAATCACCTGAAAGTGCTGGAAAAGCCCTTTGTTGTGGGCGAAGCCACCCCGATGGTGGTGATGATTGCCGGTGTCAACGGTGCGGGCAAAACCACGTCGATTGGCAAGCTGGCCCATGCCTTGCAGGCCCGCAAGGCCAGTGTGCTGCTGGCTGCAGGCGATACTTTCCGTGCAGCCGCCCGCGAGCAATTGGTGGCCTGGGGCAGTCGCAACGGTGTCACCGTGATCGCCCAAGAGGGCGGAGACCCCGCCGCCGTGGCCTTTGATGCCGTCAATGCCGGGCGTGCTCGCTCGGCTGATGTGGTGCTGGTGGATACGGCCGGGCGCCTGCCCACGCAGCTGCATCTGATGGAAGAGCTGAAAAAGATCAAGCGGGTGATCAGCAAGGCTGATCCCAGCGCACCCCACGAAGTACTGCTGGTGGTGGATGGCAATACCGGCCAAAATGCCCTGGCGCAAATCCGTGCCTTTGATGCGGCCCTGGGTCTGACAGGCCTGATTGTCACCAAACTGGATGGCACGGCCAAGGGGGGTACCCTGGCCGCAGTGGCGGCCGGCAGCCAGGGCGTGCGGCCGGTGCCGGTGTACTGGATCGGCGTGGGCGAAGCCATGCAAGACCTACAACCCTTTGTGGCGGCCGAATTTGCCGAGGCCTTGCTGGGGAGTCGTTAAAATGATTCTCAACCTTTTATCTGGACAGTGTTGACATGAGTACCGATACCGGGCGCGCGCCCAGCGCCGCCGCGCCTTTTGAAATTTCTCCCGTGCAAGAGATCGTGGCCGAGCTGCGCGCCGGGCACATGGTGATTCTGGTAGACGAAGAAGACCGCGAAAACGAGGGCGACCTCGTCCTGGCCGCCGATTTTGTCACCCCGGATGCCATCAACTTCATGGTCACCCACGCCCGTGGCCTGGTGTGTGTCACCCTTACCCAGCAGCGCTGCGAGCAGCTGCAGCTGCCCGTGATGTCCAACCAAAATGGCACCCGTTACGGCACCAATTTCATGGTGTCCATCGAGGCCGCCGAAGGCGTCACCACAGGCATCTCCGCGGCCGACCGCGCGCGCACCATCCAGGCCGCGGTGGCCCGCGATGCACGTCCGGCCGATCTCGTGCAACCGGGGCATATTTTCCCGGTGCGCGCGGTGCCCGGTGGCGTGCTGGTGCGCGCCGGCCACACCGAGGCCGGGTGCGATCTCACCGCCATGGCGGGGCTTACCCCTGCGGCCGTCATCTGCGAGATCCTCAAGCCCGACGGCACGATGGCGCGTTTGCCCGATCTCATCCAGTTTGCGCAGGCGCATCAGCTCAAGATCGGCACCATTGCCGATCTTATCCAGTATCGCAGCGAGCACGAAACCATGGTCGAACGCCTGGTCGAGCGCAACGTGACTACCCCCTGGGGTGAATTCAAGGCCGTGGCCTACCGCGATCGGGCATCCAATGCGCCCCATCTGGCACTGGTGCATGGCGAGATCCAGGCCGATTACGACACCCTGGTGCGTGTGCACGAGCCCACCAGCGTGCTTGACCTGCTGTGCGAGGGCGCCACCAGCCACAGCTGGACGATCCCCGAAGCCCTGCGCACCATTGCGGCCGCCCCCAGTGGTGTACTGGTGCTGCTTAACTGCCATGGCGAGGCCGACCTTCTGTTTGCCCAGTTTGATGCCTGGGCGCGCAGCCCTGATGGTGCCCCCAGCACCCCGGCCGTGCCTGATGGCGAGCGTCATGGTTTGCGCACATTTGGCATCGGTGCGCAGATTTTGCGCGATCTGGGTGTGGGCAAGGCCCGCTTGCTGGCGCGTCCGCGTAAAATGCCCAGCATGGCGGGGTTTTCCCTGACCATTACGGGGTACCATAATGAACCCGGCGTTCCCGACGCCTCTCACTGACATGGAATCACGACTATGAACCCTTATGTGATGACCCCCGATCTTAACGGCGAAGGCCTGCACATCGGCATCGTGCGTTCCCGCTTCAATGCTCCCATTGGCGAAGCCGAACTCCAAACCTGCCTCGACGAGCTCGCGGCCCTGGGTGTAGACGAGCGCGACGTCATGGTGGTTACCGTACCCGGTGCCCTCGAGCTTGGCGTCACCCTGGCTACCATGGCCGAAACCTTCGAGTTCGACGCCCTGATTGCCCTGGGTGCCGTGATCCGTGGTGAAACCTATCACTTCGAAATCGTCAGCAACGAGTCTGCCTCGGCGATCAGCCGCATCGCCCTCGAAACCGGTATCCCGGTGGCCAATGGCGTGCTTACCGCCGATACCGACGAGCAAGCCAATGTGCGCGCCGCCGATAAAGGCCGCGATTGCGCCCGTGCCGCTGTCGAAATGGCCAATCTGGTGTCCGCCCTCGAGCCCGAACTCGAAGACGAGGACGACGAAGAAGATGATGACGACGATGACGACTTCGAAGAGGACGTCGATGACTGATGCCAAGGCACGCAACGGGCGCTCGGGCGCCCGCAGTGCCCGCCGCATGGCCCGCGAGTTTGCCCTTCAGGGGGTGTACGCGTGGCTGCTGCGCGGCGGCCAGGATTTAGGCGAGCTCGGCGCCATCGACGCCCATGTGCGTGATGGCGAAGACTTCGCCCAGGCTGATACGCAGTGGTATCAAACCTTGCTGCAAGGCGCGGCCACCCAGGCCGACGCCCTGCGCCAGCAGTTTGTCCCCTACATTGATCGCCCCCTCGAAGAACTCTCGCCCATCGAGCACGCCGTGCTGCTGATTGGCAGCTTCGAGCTCATTCATCACCTCGAGGTTCCCTACCGCGTGGCCATCAACGAGGCCGTCGAGCTGGCCAAGTCCTTTGGCGGCACGGATGGCTATCGCTTTGTCAACGGGGTGCTGGATAAGCTGGCCGCCCAAGTGCGCAGCACCGAAATCCAGTCTGCGCCGCGCCACTAGGGTGCGTGATGCCATGACGGCTTCAGGCGAATTCAGTCTCATCGAGCGCTACTTTCGGCGCCCGGCGCCCAGCGGCATGCTGGGGGTGGGTGACGATTGTGCGCTGCTCTCGCCCGCTCAGGGCTGCGAGCTGGCCGTCAGCACCGATATGCTGGTCGAAGGCCGTCATTTTTTTCCAGACGCCGACCCCCGGCAACTGGGGCACAAGGCCCTGGCTGTCAATTTGTCCGACCTTGCCGCCATGGGTGCGCGCCCGCTGGCCTGCACGCTGGCGCTGTCTTTGCCGCGGGTAGACGAAGCCTGGCTGCAGGGCTTCTCCGAAGGCTTTCACGCGCTTGCCAAAGAGGCCCAGTGTCCACTGGTGGGCGGTGATACCACTGGCGGGGCCACTGGCGTGGTGTTGTGCATCACGGTGATGGGGCAGGTGCGCCGCCACCAGGCCTTGCGTCGGGATGCTGCCCGTGTGGGCGATGATATCTGGGTGTCGGGCACACTGGGTGCCGCTGATATTGCCCTACGCCTGGCACAGGGCCGGTTGCCGGCAGACGACGCCCGCCTCAAGGCGGCGTTGCCGTTTTTGCAGCGCCCAACGCCGCGCCTGGAGCTGGGGCGGTATCTGGCGGGTGTGGCCCATGCCGCCATCGATATTTCAGACGGCCTGTTGCAGGATCTGGGCCATATTCTCAAGGCCAGCCAGTGTGCGGCCGATGTCTGGCTGGATACCCTGCCGCCCAACCCCGTGTTGCAGGGTTTGCCCCCCAAAATCCGCGAGGATGCACTGCTGGCGGGAGGCGATGCCTACGAGCTATGCTTTACCGCGCACACGCGTCGCCGCGAGCAAATCGAGATTCTGTCGCGCCAGCTGGATCTGCCTTTATCGCGGGTGGGTGTGGTGCGTCGTGGCCAGGGCCTGCGTGTGCTGGATACCGGGGGCCAGGAGATTCCGGTTACCCGGCGCGGCTTCGATCACTTCTCCGGCAATCCGGATCATGGCTGAGCCACAGGCCTCGTCTGCAGACAAGCAGCCATCCTTGCGCCCCAGCGCTGCCTGGGTATTCGGACGCCCCGAGCGCATCCTGGCGTTTGGTTTCGGCTCTGGTCTGATCCACCCGGGCCCCGGTACCTGGGGCACGTTGCTGGGCTGGCTGCTGTGGGTGGTGTTGCTGCAAGGCTTGCCGGATGGCGTGGTGGCGGTGGTGCTGCTGCTGTCGTTTGGGCTGGGTTGCTGGGCAGCGCAACGCTGCAATCAGCAACTGGGTGTGGCCGACCACGGCGGCATCAATTGGGATGAAATCGTCGCCATCTGGCTGGTGTTGTGGCTGATCCCCACCGGGTTTTTGTCGCAACTGGTGGGGGTGGCGGTGTTTCGGGTGTTTGACATCCTCAAGCCACCGCCTGTCAGTGTGCTGGATCGCCGCTGCAAAAACGGCTTTGGCGTGATGATCGACGATATCTTTGCCGCCTTTTATACTTTACTGGTGGTGGCGATACTGCTGCGCGTGGGGGTGTTGTGATGGATCGTGATCTACGGGCCCTGGCGGGCGAGTTTGGCGCTGCACTGCGGGCATCCGGCCAGTGGTGCGCCACAGCCGAATCCTGCACTGGCGGTTTGCTGGCGGGTGCCATCACAGCGTGCCCGGGGGCCAGCCAGTGGTTTAACCAGGGCTTTGTCACCTACAGCAATGCGGCCAAGGTGCAGCAGTTGCAGGTGTCGGCCGATACCCTCAAGCACCATGGCGCCGTCAGCGAACAAACCGCCATGGAAATGGCGGGTGGCGTGCTGGCGGTGGTGGGTGCTGCGCACCTGGCCTTGTCTACCACCGGCATTGCCGGCCCCGATGGTGGCACCCCCGGCAAGCCGGTGGGCATGGTGTGTTTTGGCATTGCGCGACGCGCAGCAGCAGGCATTACCACCCGGGCCATCACCCGTGTCTTTGAGGGCGACCGCGAGGCCGTGCGCATGGCCTCTGTGCGCTTTGCCCTGCAGTGGGCACTAGAAGACATGCGCCAAAAATAAAATTTATAGCGTGGGTGCCGGGCTGAGGTCACGCATCTGGCCGGGGGTCAGGTGCTTGACTTGATTGCGGCCATTTCGCTTGGCAAGATACATGGCCTGATCGGCGGTAGCTAACAAGGCGCTGAAGCTGGCTTCGGGCATCTGGCGATCATGCACCACCCCGACACTCACGGTAATTTGCAGCGGCTCGTCGCTGTTGTGATACAGACGAATGCTTTCGATACGGTGGCGCAGGCGTTCGGCCACCTGCAGGCAGTCTTCGGGTGGTGTGTCGGGCAGGATCAGCCCGAATTCTTCCCCGCCCAGGCGTCCAAACAGATCATCCGGGCGGATGGCGTCGTGCACCGCCCGTGCAAATTCTCTCAATATTTTGTCGCCCGCTGCGTGGCCGTGGCTGTCGTTCAGGGTTTTGAAATGATCAATATCCATCATCACCACGCCGTTGCCACGGGGGGCTGCGGGTGATTGATGCAGGTATTCGGTGGCCCCGCGGATAAACGCCTGGCGCGCCAGGGCATGGGTAAGGTCGTCGTGATCCAGCGCCTGGTTAAGCGCCAGCACCAGATCGTTGCGGGCTGCCAGCGAGCCTGACGCCAGTAGCGGCGTGGCCACCATCAGCTGCAGGCCGATCTGCAAGGAGATCTGATCCAGGATCGAACCCTGGTTGGACAATATCAGGCCCCACTCTTGAGAATCCGCCGCCATCACACCCATGGCGGCCACGAGGGTCAGCCAGGCCGTGGTGCGTTGCTGGTAGGCGTATGCACAGAGCAGCAGCGCAGGGATGGGAAACGCAATCGCACCTGGGCCGCCCAGCCCGATGGCCAGGGTCTCGGCCAATACCAGCAACAGGATGGGCCAGGGCGTGCGCACAAACTGAGCGTCTTTGATGGGATGCGTATGAGGATGGCGCCTGTCGTGTTGTATGTACTTGCGCAGGGCGGTAAACCACAGCAGGCATACGGGTAGCAGCGTGCTGTAACCCAGCCACTGGCGCAGCAGTACCTCGGTGGCGGTGCGCAGGGGCGCGTGTGGCCAGATGTGTATCAGCAGGCCTGCCAGGGCGGTACTTGCCGAGGCCGCCAGGCTGGCCACCAGAATCTTGGTGATGGCCTTGTGTGTACGCAGATGCTCCAGTTGCCAGACACGGGCCAGCAAGAACCAGACCACGAACACCCCGCTGAGATCCACTGCCGTGTTGGCCATGGCTGTGGCGGCGTTGTGATACCAGAATCCGTAGGCCAGCAGCACACTCGGCACCAGCATCAGCCAGGCCAGACATTGGCATTTTCGGGGCAGACATAGCAGCATCCCGGCCAGCAGCGCGGTGGCCGGCCAGAAGCCCACCGGCCCGAACGTGGGCTGGAGCATAAGACTGATGTCGATCAGTAAATATGCGATAACCGCAATCGGAACGACCCGCAGCAGTTGTCGCGTACCAAACTGGCCACGGGAGAAGATGCCTGACATGATCGGTCGATTTTACTGAAACAAATAATTTCAGTAGTATTTTCCGAGCATCTTAATGAGACTTATGTGGTGGTTAGAAGTAGATAGTCGTAACTATGCGTTTTCCGCATAATCTTTTGTTTTCTTGCAACAGTTCTCAGAGGGCCTGGCGGATCGCATCGCGCGTGGACTGTGCTGCCTGGCCGGCAGCTTGTGCCCATTGCTCGTCGTTGCGTGCATACAAAATGGCGCGCGACGAGTTGATCATCATCCCCGTGCCCTGGGCAGTGCGCCCGGCACGTACGGTGGCCGGAATGTCGCCCCCCTGGGCGCCGATGCCCGGGATCAGCAGCGGCATGTCGCCCACCCGGCGGCGTACCTGGGCGATTTCATCCGGAAACGTGGCGCCCACCACCAGCG
This sequence comes from Castellaniella sp., assembly GCF_049651205.1. Taxonomy (GTDB): domain Bacteria; phylum Pseudomonadota; class Gammaproteobacteria; order Burkholderiales; family Burkholderiaceae_B; genus Castellaniella. Next base: position 54,538 of record NZ_JBASBR010000014.1, on the reverse strand, counting down.
CGCATTGGCCCTGGGTGTTCCAGAACCGCGCGACTTGGTCGGCCACGTGCAGATACAGCGGCGTGCCGTTGGACAGGCGCATATCCTGCAAATCGGCCCCGCCCGGGTTGGATGTGCGGCACAAAATGATGACTCCGCGGTCGCCGTAATCAATGTACGGCTGGACGGAGTCGCGTCCCATGTATGGATTGACGGTAACGGCATCGGCCTGATAGCGCTCGAAGGCCTCGCGGGCGTATTGGGTGGCCGTGCTGCCGATATCGCCACGCTTGGCATCCAGCACCAGCACCCGGTCGGGGTACTGCGTGCGGATGTAGTCGCACAGGTCTTGCAACTGGTCTTCGGCCCTTAGGGCTGCAAAATAAGCGATCTGTGGCTTGAAGCCGCACACAAAGGGCGCCGTGGCATCGACAATCCCCTTGCAAAACATCAGCACGCCATCCGGGCGGTTGGCCAGATCGGCGGGAAACCGGCGCAGGTCGGGATCCAGCCCCACCATTAGTTGAGAATCCTGGTAGTGCCAGGCGCGGGCCAGCTTTTCAGTAAAGGGTAGGGTCATGGTTTTGAGAAGTCAGGAAGCTAGGTGGATACCCAGCGTGGGATCAGTACGCAGGCCCAGGTGGCGGCAGTAAGCAGCAGCATCAGCAGTACCGCTGCACTGCCAATGTCTTTGGCGCGGCCAAGCAAGGGATGGTGATCAGTGCTGATGGCATCGGCCAGGGCTTCGATGGCCGAGTTCAGCAGCTCGATGATCAGTACGCCCACTATCATGCCTGTCAGCAGCAGGCGCTCGAGGGGCGTATGGCCCCACCACAGGCCCAGCGGGATCAATATGGCTGCCAGTACGGCTTCCTGCCGAAACGCGGCCTCGTGGCGCCAGGCGGCCCCCAGGCCCTGCATGGAATACCGAAACGCCCGCACAATGCGCTGCAGCCCGCCCGTGCTTTTGTAGGGAGAAGGTGAGGTCATGGTGTGGTGGGTGTGGATGGTGGGTGCATTGTAGAGGATTGCTGGTCGGCGGCGCGATTGCTGTTGACGGGGTCGGGCAGGGTTTGCCGGGTCAGGAGCTCGACAAACCGGTTGGCCAGCATTGAAGGCGCCAGCGCCACCGAGCGCACCAATGTGACATCCACCGGAATGGCGGGGCGCAGTTCTCGCACGGCCAGTTGCCCGGCGAAGGTATTGGCCACAAAGGGGTTCACCACGCCCACCCCTACGCCGGCGGCCACCAGGGCACAGATGGTGAGTGAAGAGTTGGTTTCAACCAAGGTGTCTTCTTGCTGCTTGCCTGTGCGTAGCCGCGCACGCATGGCCACCATGATGTCATCGTTATCGTCCAGCAGCACCAGGCGGTGTGCTTGCAGGTGCTCGAGGCTGAGGCTGCGCTGTTTGGCCAGAGGATGCCCCGAAGGCAGCACGCACACGGCCTGGGTGCTGAGCAGGCGGGTGGAAGATACCTCGGCGTTTTCGATATGCCCGGTAGTGAGCACGAAATCGATCAGGCCCTGGCTGAGGTAGTCGCGCAACTGCGCCGTGCCGAATGTTTGCAGGCTGATGTAGACCTCGGGGTTTTGCCGGGTGAATTCAGCCATGACGTCAGGCAGCAGGCCCGCGGCCAGGGTGGGGGTGCTGCCAATACGCAAGACGCCGGTGCCTGATTTGCGCAGCACGTGTACCGCGGTTTCGATTTTTTCCAGGCCTTCGAAGTGACGCCGGACAGACTCATACAGCTGACGGCTTTCGCGGGTGGGCCGCAGCCGCCCGTTATAGATATCGAACAGCTCCAGGCCGGTGGCCAGGCGCAACTCGGACAGGCGGCGGCTGATGGACGGTTGCGTGGTGTTCAGCACCTGCGCGGCTCGCGTGGTGGTGCCGGTTTCCATCACCGCCTTGAAAGCCTGAATCTGCTGGAAATTCAGAGATCTAGCCATAGGAAAGGACTCGGATTATGTATATCAATATTGAATAGTATAGGCGAAAAATAGAATTATCCCGGATGGATGTCGATCCCTATAATCGTTTGAATCCGTGTTGCTTAAGGCCTCACGCTTCCTCTTTTTCTGACGATCCCGCCGACATGACGTTCCAATCTTCTTCTGCGCACTTCTGCTCTGTTCGCCGCCTTGGCGACGGATCCCTGCATCATTTTTTTGGCTATTACGACAAAACGGTGTGGGATAAGGCGGACCGTCTTGTGTTGGCCAACCAGGTGGAAATGATGACGGCGGATCTCACGCCGGATCTGCAGGCCGAGGTGGGCTATTTTGATACCGCGGATCAGGATCGCTACCATGTCTGTGGCCAGACCACGGCCTGGAACTGGCAGATGGGTTGCCAGCTGCAGTGGCTGGACGGTGCCGATGGCTTGCAGATGATCTACAACGTGCGCCGGGCGTCTGCCCAGGGCCCGTATCCAGGCTTTGGCTCGGCTATCCACCATATTGAAACCGGCTACACCCGTTACCTGGATTGCCCGATTTACGTGGCTGCGCCCAATAGCCGCTATGCGCTGAGTGTGGATTACAGCCGCCTGTATGTCACCCACGAAACTATCGGCTACAGCGAGCCCGCTGGCCGGCGTCAAGATTTGCCGCTGTATCCGGAAGACGACGGTATCCATTCGATTGACCTGGCCAGCGGCGAAACCACCTTGCTGGTCAGTTATGCCGATTTGCGCCGTTTTCATCATCGCCCGTCAATGGACAAAGCCCTGCATTGGGTGAGCCACATCGAGATCAATCCGGCCTCGTCGCGGATTCTCTTTCTGCACCGCTGGACAGAACGTGTCGAGGACGAAACCTGCTTCTTGCACCGCCTGATCACGATGGATCCGGATGGCGGCAATATGCGGTTGCTGGAGTGTTCGGATCATCCCTTGCCGCAACTGGCCGATGATTTTGACCCCAATGCGGTGGGTACCTACGATTACGAAAAGTCGGAATACCAGATCTCGCACCCCTTGTGGCGGGATGACCACCACATCATTGTCTGGGCACCCCACAATGGCAGCATTCATTATCATCTCTACGAGGATGCCGACCAGGGCCGCGTAGAGATCATCGGCAAGGGCATCCTCACCGAAAACGGCCACATGACGTTCTCACCGGTAAACCCCCGCTGGCTGCTGACCGATACCTATCCGGATCCCGACACCAACGAACGTATCCTGATTTTGTACGACTGCGACAAGCAGGTGCGTCATGATTTGGGCAGTTTTTATACAGACCCCGATTTGCGCAAGGAAAACCGCTGCGACCTGCACCCGCGGTGGAGCCGCGACGGGCGGCAGGTTTGTATTGATTCTGTGCATGAACATCAACGCCAGATGTATCTCATCGACGTGAGTGCGCTGCTTGATGCCGATTAATCCCCAACACGCCCAATAACACAACACCAGGAGACACACCATGAAACGCACTTTTTCACTCACGGAAGTTGCCCGCCAGGCGGCGGCTGCCTCGCTGATCGCGGGGTTCTTGCCCGGCTTGGCCCTGGCTGCCGATTTCACCGGCACGCTGGAAAAAATCAAGAACGATGAAACAGTGGTGGTGGGCTTTCGTGAAGCCTCGATCCCGTTCTCTTACTATGACGATGCCAAGCAACCCATCGGTTACTCCATCGACTTCACCAAACATGTGCTGGATAACCTGCGCACAACCCTGAACCTGCCCAACCTTAATGTGCGCTGGTTGCCGATTACCTCGCAAAACCGGATCTCGCTCCTGCAAAACGGCACCATCGATTTTGAGTGCACCACCACCACGCACAATGCCTCGCGCGAGAAGCAGGTGGCTTTCTCCAACAGCCTGTTCATCATCGGTACCCGTCTGCTGGCCAAGAAAGACTCCGGCATCAAAGACTTCAGCGACCTCAAGGGCCAAACCGTGGTGGTGGGCGCTGGCACGACATCCGAAATCATTTTGCGCAAGCTGAATGTGGATGAAAAAATGGACATGCGGATCATCAGTGCCAAAGACCACTCCGAGTCTTTCCTGACGCTGTCCACCGGGCGGGCCAAGGCGATGATGATGGATGATGCGCTGCTGGCCGGAGAACGCGCCAAAACGCGTAACCCGCAAGACTACGTCATCACCGGCACACCGCAGTCTTATGAAGCCTACGGTTGCATGGTTCGCAAGGGTGATACGCAAATGAAGCAGCTGGTGGATCAGACCATTGCCAAGGTTGAAACCTCGGGCCAGGGTGCGGAGATCTATAAAAAGTGGTTCATGACCCCAATCCCGCCCAAGCAGGTCAACCTGGATTTCCCGATGTCGGATGCCATGAAGCGTTTGTTTGCCCAGCCCAACGACAAGATCAACCCTGAGGCGAAATGAATTACCACTGGAACTGGGGTGTCCTGCTTGAGCCGGTAGCCACCGGCGAGGGCGGCACCTACCTGGGCTGGATCCTGCATGGTTTTTTGCTGACAACAGCACTGACCTTCTGTGCGTGGATTCTGGCCCTGGCGCTGGGCACCTTGTTTGGCGTGATGCGCACGCTGCCTGGGCGTACGCCCCGGGTGGCGAGTGTCACGTATGTGTCCATTTTTCGCAATATCCCGCTGATTGTGCAGTTTTTCATCTGGTACTTTGTGGTGCCCGAGCTGCTGCCGGTTTCTTTGGGCGATGCCATCAAAAGTGCGGCGCCCATGACCCAGTTTTTTGTCACGTCCGTGCTGGCACTGGGTGTATATACGGGTTCGCGTATCTGCGAGCAATTGCGGGCTGGGATCCAGGCGCTGGCGGTTGGCCAGGTAAAGGCGGGCCAGGCGATGGGCTTCACTTTGGTGCAAACCTATCGGCATATTATTTTGCCGCAGGTGTTTCGGCGCATCTTGCCGCCGCTTACCTCCGAGTTTCTGATCATCTCCAAAAACTCTGCAGTGGCCTCCACCATCGGGTTGCTCGAGCTCAGCGGCCAGGCGCGGCAACTGGTGGATTACACCGCGCAGCCCTACGAGTCCTTCATCCTCGTGACACTGGCGTATGTCGTCCTTAATTTCCTGATTATTCAGATCATGAGCCTGATCCGCCGCTGGACGGCGCGGCCAGGCCTGATGGGCGAATAGGAGCCAGCCATGCTGTATTTTGACTTTTCTTCATTGCTGGATGCGTGGCCCATTTTGGCGGCGGGTGCCTGGATCACTTTTAAAGTGACGCTGGTGGCCATTGCCTGCGGGATTGCCTTTGGCACCGTGCTGGCCATGGCAACCGTCTCCAAGGTGCGCAGCCTGCATGTCTGTGCGCAAGCCTACATCACCCTGTTTCGCTCGATTCCGCTGGTGATGCTGCTGCTGTGGTTTTTTCTGGTGGTGCCGCAGATCCTCAAGGCAGTGTTTGATCTCTCGCCCAGCATCGATATCCGCCTGGTATCGGCCATGGTGGCGTACTCGATGCTGGAGGCTGCCTTTTTTGCCGAGATCATCCGTGCCGGCATCCTGGGGCTTTCGGCTGGGCAGTTTCAGGCTGCCCGTGCCTTGGGCATGACGGCTTTACAGTCGTTTCGGCACATCATTTTGCCGCAGGCGTTTCGGGCGATGCTGCCCATCATGCTGACGCAATGCATCGTGATTTTCCAGGATACGTCTTTGGTGTATGTGATTGCCTTGGGCGATTTCTTCAGTAACTCGGTCCGTATCGGCGAGCGTGACGGCACAGTGGTGCAGATGCTGCTGTTTGCAGGCTTTGTGTATTGGGCGATCTGCGCCCTCCTTAGCGCACTGGTCAAGCTGGTGCAGCACCGCACGCGTCAGGCATAAGCCTCAAATTTTTGCCCGGAGAATTCCGAGATGATTGAACTCAATAATGTTTCAAAATGGTATGGCAAGTTTCAGGCCCTCAGCAACTGCAGTGTGTCTGTCAATGCTGGCGAAGTCGTCGTTTTTTGCGGGCCGTCGGGCTCTGGCAAATCCACCCTGATCAAACTGATCAATGGCCTGGAGGCGTTTCAGGAGGGGGATATCTTGTACAAGGGCCAGTCGATTCGCTCGGGCGATATCCGCCTGCCCAGCCTGCGCAAGCGTATCGGCATGGTGTTTCAGCACTTCGAGCTCTTTCCCCATCTGTCGGTCTTGCAAAACCTGACAATTGCACAAGAGAAGGTGCTGCGCCGGCCCTCGGCCGAGGCAAAGCGCAAGGCTTTGGCGTTGTTGGAGCGTGTGGGGCTGTCTGCCCAGGCGCAAAAGTATCCCTCCCAGCTCTCGGGTGGGCAGCAGCAACGCGTGGCCATCGCCCGCTCGCTGTGCATGGATCCGGAGGTGATGCTGTTTGACGAGCCCACCTCGGCGCTGGACCCCGAGATGATCAACGAGGTATTGGCGGTGATGGTGGAGTTGGCACAAGAGGGCATGACCATGCTGTGCGTGACGCACGAGATGGGATTTGCCCGCAAGGTGGCTGACAAAATCGTCTTTATGGATGCCGGGACAATCGTCGAAACCGACACGGTTGAGGCGTTTTTCAATGCGCCCCGATCCGATCGTGCCCGGGATTTTCTGGAGAAAATCATCCACTGATTCTTTTGGTGCTGTGGCAAAGCGCTGCGGCACAAGGTTGCGGCACAAAAACAAACCCCGCCGGGCATGCGCCTTGGCGGGGTTTGTTTTTAACCGGTAACAACCGGCACCGAAGTGCCGGCTGTGCAGGACGGGATGGCTTAGAAGCCGCCCATGCCGCCCATGCCACCCATACCGCCCATGTCGGGCATGGCGGGGGCCGGTTTGTCTTCCACGATTTCAGCCACAGCGGCTTCGGTGGTCAACAGCAGGCTGGCCACAGACGCAGCGTTTTGCAGCGCAGTGCGGGTCACCTTGGTGGGGTCGATCACGCCTTGTTCGACGAGGTCGCCGTACTGGCCGGTGGCAGCGTTGTAGCCGTAATTGCCTTCGCCTTGTTCAACGGCGTTGACGATCACGCTGGCTTCGTCGCCAGCGTTGCTGACGATGGTGCGCAGCGGGGCTTCGATGGCACGCAGTACCAGCTTGATGCCTGCTTCCTGGTCGACGTTGTCGCCTTTGACCTTGGCCACAGCAGCCTTGGCACGGATCAGTGCCACGCCGCCGCCCGGGACGATGCCTTCTTCGACGGCAGCGCGCGTGGCGTGCAGCGCGTCTTCGACACGGGCCTTCTTCTCTTTCATTTCGATTTCGGTGGCAGCACCGACACGGATCACGGCAACACCGCCGGCCAGCTTGGCCACGCGTTCTTGCAGTTTTTCACGGTCGTAGTCGGAGGTGGCTTCCTCGATCTGGGCACGGATCTGCTTGACGCGTGCTTCGATGTTGGTGGACTGGCCGGCACCGTCGATGATGGTGGTGTTTTCTTTAGCGACTTCGATGCGCTTGGCTTGGCCCAGCAGCTCGAGGGTGGCTTTTTCGAGGGACAAGCCGGTTTCTTCGGAGATCACCGTGCCGCCCGTGAGGATGGCGATGTCTTCGAGCATGGCTTTGCGACGATCGCCAAAGCCAGGCGCCTTGACGGCGGTGGTTTTGAGGATGCCACGGATGTTGTTGACCACCAGGGTGGCCAGGGCTTCGCCTTCGACGTCTTCAGCCACGATCAGCAGCGGACGGCTGGACTTGGCCACTTGCTCGAGTACCGGCAGCAGATCACGGATGTTGCTGATCTTCTTGTCGAAAATCAGGATGTACGGATCTTCCAGGACGGAAACTTGCTTGTCCGGGTTGTTGATGAAGTAGGGCGACAGGTAACCGCGGTCGAATTGCATGCCTTCGACGACGTCGAGTTCGTTGTCCAGCGACTTGCCGTCTTCGACGGTGATGACGCCTTCTTTACCCACTTTGTCCATCGCGTTGGCGATGATTTCACCCACGGAGGCGTCGCTGTTGGCGGAGATGGAACCCACCTGAGCGATGGCCTTGCTGGTGGTGCAGGGCTTGGACAGAGCATGCAGGCTGTCGACGGCGGCCAGAACGGCCTTGTCGATACCGCGCTTCAGATCCATCGGGCTGATGCCGGCGGCTACGTACTTGAGGCCTTCTTCGACGATGGCCTGGGCCAGCACGGTGGCCGTGGTGGTGCCATCACCGGCGTTGTCGGAGGTCTTGGAAGCAACTTCCTTGACCAATTGTGCGCCGATGTTTTCGAACTTGTCTTTCAGTTCGATTTCTTTGGCAACAGACACACCGTCCTTGGTGACGGTGGGGGCGCCAAACGAGCGATCGAGAACAACGTTGCGGCCTTTGGGGCCCATGGTGGTCTTGACGGCGTTGGCCAGGATGTTGACACCACGCACGATACGTGTGCGGGCATCATCACCGAAATAAACTTGCTTTGCAGCCATGTTGAAATTCCTTGGTATAGATGAGCAGTGTGGAGGCTTACAGGATCACGGCGAGGACTTCTTCCTCGCGGATGACGAGCACTTCTTCGCCATCAACCTTGACGGACTGGCCGGCATATTTGCCAAACAGAACCTTGTCGCCCACTTTCAGGTCGACGGGGATGACTTTTCCATCGTCGGTCTTTTTGCCGGGACCAACTGCCAGGACTTCACCCTGATCGGGTTTTTCAGCGGCGCTTTCAGGGATGACGATACCCGAGGCTGTGGTGCGCTCGTTGTCCAGACGCTTGACGATCACGCGATCGTGCAAAGGACGCAGTGCCATGGAGGAACTCCTGTTTGTAAAGAGAAATTGAAAAATGCGGGAGCTGGTGCATGGTGTTAGCACTCAACCCCATCGAGTGCTAATTATAGGGATGATTTCGGGGATTTCAAGAGGGAGGGGATGGCACGGTTACATTTGGTGAGGGATGTTGATGTCGAACGCTGTCGAACGCCCCTGAGTTTTGAACTTCCTTTACGGGGACTCTGTGATAAAACCTAGTTGTTACGGGAGCCGGTTTCGCTTCGCTCCATGAATAGCGCTTTCAACAAAGAATAGCGGGAGAATCCTCAGGATCAGAGTGATCTTTCGACCGTCTGCTTTGGGTCGAAACTAGCCGTTCATGCTGATCCATTCGGCAAGTTTGAAACTCAACGACCAGGTTGGTCGAGACTCAATGGTGGTTTCTCTGTAACTTGCTGATTTAAAAGAAGTGGTGATTCAGACCTCAGTGGCGTTCGACACCCAAAGGTTGCCGTGACGATCCGCTACGACAAGGCTGTGATCGACGCCTTCAAGGCTGGTGGTCCAGGCTGGTAGGCTCGGATGAATGAGGTTCTGAAGAAAGCTGTGTCCAGGAAGCACGCATAGGCAGCAAAACCAGCCTTATTGCTTGATGGCCTCGATTTGTATTTCCAGCCGGACAGAATCCGGGATGCCGGGTATCCCAAAGTTCATGCCCCACTGGCTGCGCTGGATCGTGGCCTCGAAGTCGCCGCCGCAGACGTCGCGCTGGAGGCGTTTGTTTGCATAGCAGTTGAAGTGGCTGGCTGTCAGTGCCACTGGCTGCTGAACACCCAATAGTGTCAGCGTGCCGCTCAGGCTGGTGACCCGATCTCCTTCAAAGGTGAAGGCAGAGCTTTCGAAACGGGCCGTTGGAAAGGCACTGGTATCGAAGAAGTCCTTGGTGCGCAGGTGCTCGTCGAAGCCGGTTGAGCCGCTGTTGATTGAGTTCATATCGATCACGATGCTGGCCTGCCCCTTTTGGGCGGCCTGATCCAGCTGGATGCTGCCGGTGACTGTATCGAAGCGCCCGCGGGTGGTGGATGTGCCGTTATGCACAACCGCGAAGGTGACAAAGCTGTGATCCGCTTCGACCACGTAGGTGGCATTCTGGGCCTGAACCTGAAAGGCCAATGTCGAGAGCCCCAGTAGGGTCGCAAAGAGACGTGTGCGCATGAGGAATCCCCTCTAAGAAGAACCGAACCGAGATGGCGATTGCTATCGATAAATCCGATTTTGTCAGTGTATAGGAACGTTTCGCTGGTGCCGCATGCTGAAGATGCTTTTGTTGATTGGGATCAAAGAGTTCTCAAATTGACAGGGTGCCGCTTGGCGGGGCCGCACAAAAAGATCCAGCCCACTAATGTTTGGTGTGGATCTGCGCGGGGTGATTGCCAAGGGATTTGGGTGGTAAGCCCGCATCGTGCAGGCAGCTCGCTGCGGCAATCGTCCCGACGAGATCGTCAAGATGGTTTGCCGCCGCGATCAAAGCCCGAAAATCGTTGCATAGCGCTCGGGCTTGAAACCCACTTCAATGCCGTGCGGTGTCGTCAGCACCGGGCGCTTGATCATCGTTGGCTCTGCGACCATCAGGTCGATCGCTCTGGCTTCATCCAGATCGTTGCGTACCGCTTCAGGCAGGGCACGGAACGTCCTGCTCGCCTTGTTCAGCACCTTGTCCAGGCCTGCTTCGGCAACCCATGCCGCGACTTCGGTGCGGGTGATGCCCACGACGCGATAATCGTGGAATTTGAAATCAACGCCCTGCGTATCAAGCCACGTGAAGGCCTTCTTCATCGTGTCGCAGTTCTTGATGCCGTAGATGGTAACTGTCATGTCGGATTGCTCATTCTTGAAGTGTGGATCTTTTCTTGGATGCTCATGGTGTGTGCTGTTGGCTCGGCTGTGGTTGTCAGCCAGGCGCGAGGAGACATCCCCACTTTGGCCGAGAAGGCGCGCGAGAGCGCCGAAGGGTTTGCATACCCGAGTTCTTCCGTCAGGGTCTTGATGGATTGCCCTTCGCGCAATCGATTCTGCGCAAGCGCCATGCGCCAGTCATTCAAGTAATCTGCCGGCGTCTGGCCTACGACTTCACGGAAGGTATTGGCAAAGGCCGTACGTGACATGCAGGCGCATTCGGCCATGCGTTCCACCGGCCACGGCTCGCCAGGTGCGTCGTGCATGGCAACCAGCGCACGCGCCAGACGCGGATCCGACAAGCCGGTAATGAAGCCGGGGCGTACCCCTGCTTCCTGCGGGTGGTCAAGCAGCCAGCGCATCAACTGGATCACAACTACCTCGAAGATCCGGTCGACTAGCAGCCGATGGCCGCAACGCACCCGGTCGGTTTCATCAAACAGCAATTCGAGCGCGAGATCCAGGCCCGACACTCGCGCGAGCGGCAGCGCAATCAAAGAGGGTAGTGCCCGGGCGAGAGGATTGCATGAGCCACCCTCGAAATTCAGTCGTGCGCAGGTGAAATCAGAGCCCTCCGCTGGAGGATTGTGGAAGCAATGGGTGAGGGGCCGTGGATACAGCAACAGGGTCGGCTCATCGAAATCCATCGACGCGGGCACATCTCGCGCGCCGGGATGGCTCACTTTCAGTTGGCCGCGGCGCAACACATGCAGATAACCATATCCATCGCAGGCGTCGAAGTGGTTGAGTCCGCACAATGCGCCGGAGTGGTGCAACTGGGCTTGCACACGGAACCGTTCGAGAATACCCGAGAGGCGGTCGATAGGAGGTAAGTCCTGTATTTGAACCATATGGTATGTTTTGTGAATTTATTGGATCAAATCGTATAGCAAGCCGAGCCATACTGTCCATACAGACCAAACCTTAAAAAGGACAGATCATGAAACTTTTGAATTTATCTCCTCTTCTCGCCGTGTTGTTGGCGGGCTTGGGTGGGCACGCATCGGCCCAAGACGTCGGCCATCCCCACGGCATTACCACCAAGGCGGACGCGGCCGTCGAAGCGTCGTTTGATATCGTCCGCACCAGGATAAGCAGCGAAGGCCGGACCGCTATTTTCCAAATGGCTGTTTCTGGCGAAGCTGGTGCCCTCCGGCCTGCACAATCCGGCAAACTCGCCGGCAGCAGTGTGTTCTCATATGTCTGGCCCACCAGCCTGGATCCTTCCGTGATCGGCTTTGAGGCGAAGGCCGGCATCCTCGCTTTTGCCGTTACCTCCCATCCCGACTTTGACGACACGCCGCTGTTTGACGAGAACGGCGACGGGAAGCTGGACAACGATGGTGATCTTTGGCACTCGCACTGGGTAGTCTTGCAGCCCGACGCGGCCTGCGGCAAAGATGCCCTGAAGGCTGTCGACATTCCCGAGGGCGCCAAGCCTCGTGTACCCAAGACCTGGCCTGGTCTTCCCATCCTGATAGACAGCCCGGGCTGGACGCCGGTTTTCAAGGACAAGACAGTCAACGTGCGGGTTCCGTTCGACGATATAAGCGCTGTTGAAGGAGGCTCTTTCGATGGTGTAACGGCCGCTCTGCGCGTCAATGCCAGCGTACACAGCCCATTGCTATGCGTCGCCAATGTCTTCAAGGTCGCATCGGGAGACTTGTCACTGCCTGGCAAGGTTAACAAGTAGGGCCGGGGCGTGTGAGCTACACAGCCGGCGGGTTTGCAGCTAAATTATTGTAAGTTGGAAGCTGCAGCCTTAAGCCATGAACATGACCAATGGCGTCGCTAAGACGCCATCAATACGAGGAGCGCCATGGATTTGAAGACAAAAAAGCCGCCAGTGCCGGCTGATACCCATGATGAGGTCGATCGCTGGATTGCAGGTGTCATGCCGGCCATGAATTCCGTCGTGTCAGCGCTGGATCATTTGATTCGGGATCATCTGAAGGATGCCCGATTCGCGATCAAATGGGGCAAGGCTTATTACGGCTGTCCGCAGTTTGGCTGGTGTATCGAACTTGCCGCGTATCACGTGTCGGTCAACGTCGTGTTTCTGAATGGCGACAAGCTGCACAAGCCGCCGGTGCTTGGAGACGCATCGCGGTATGTGAAGATCAAATCCCTGGAGGAGCTAGAATCCGCCCAGCTGCTTGCCTGGATCAAAGAATCATGTGGCATGCCGGGCTGGCGCGCTGATTGAGTGCTCATCGGGAAACGGCCATAAAGCCGTGCCCAATGAGGATTTACTATGCATGCAGTGGCAAACCGTTTGTTGTGCCGGCTTATCCGCCACCCATACTGGGCAGCAGCAGCGCGATCTGCGGGAAAATCACCACCAGCGCCAGCCCCACCAACCCCAAGCCGGCGTATGGCAAGGATCCAATCAGCACATCGCGGATGGTGTAATCCGGGCGCAGGGCCTTGACGACAAACAGGTTCATCCCCACCGGTGGGGTAACGGCGCCGATCTCCATGTTGATGACCAGAATCACGCCAAACCAGACCAGATCAATTTGCATCGCCACCAGGCCGGGCAGCAGGATGGGTACGGTAACCAGGATGGCGGCCGAGGCATCCATGAACATACCCAAAACCAGGTAAAGCAGGTTGATGGCAATCAGAAACTGCCAGGGTGCCAGCTGCAGGCCTTCCAGCCAGGTGGCAAAGTCTTGTGGTACGCGCAAGAGCGACAGCGTATTGCCAAACACGCCTGCGCCAGCAATCAGCATCAGGATCATGCAACTGGTGACAACGCTGTCGCGCACGGCGTCGATAAAGCGCTGCCAGGTCAGTGTGCGCTTGAAGAATGTCGTCAGGATGAAGGCGTAGATGACGCCCACGCCGGCGGCTTCGGTGGGTGTAAACCAGCCGGTGTAGATGCCGCCCAGGATCAGGGGGATCATGAACAGGCTGCCCCACATGCCCCAGGTAAAGGGCACGTGTTCGCGAGAAATCGAGACCTTGCCGCCGCTGCGCTGGTTTCTGCGCCAGGCCCAGTAAATGGAGTAGAGGCAAAACATGGCAGCCAGCATGATGCCGGGAAGCACACCGGCCATGAACAGCTTGCCAACGGAAGCGTTGGTGACCAGTGAATAAAGAATGAACGAGATGCTGGGCGGGATCAAAATCCCCAGGGTGCCGGCAACGGCCACGACACCGGCTGCCATGCGCTTGTCATAGCCACGGTCGCACATCTCGGGGACGCTGATTGAACCGATGGTGGCGGCGGTGGCGGTGGATGAGCCGGAGATTGCCGCAAAGATGGCGCTGGCCACGGTGGCGGCCACAGCCAGCCCGCCAGGCAGGCGGCCAACGATCCGCTGTGCAAAATCAAACAGATCGCGCCCGGATTCTCCTTTGAGCATGATCTGCCCCATCAGGATATAGAGCGGGATGGCGATGATGACAAAGGAGTTGAGGTCGGTATAGGCCAGTTGCGCCAGGGCAGTCATTCCGGGATCAAAGCCGATGGTCATCATGTAGCCCACCGTGCCGCTGATCAGCAGTGATACGGCAATGGGAACCCCGAGAATGAGCAATACGCCCAGCGAAACCAATGTGAGTGTAAAGACCATGTCAGCTCCGGGGGGTGGTCAGGCGGCGTACAAACAGGTGGGCTTCGAAGATCAGCCACAGCAGGGTGCCCACCGGTAAGGCCAGGTGTGGAATCCAGACAGGCCAGCTCATGACGTCCAGCGTGGTTTCGTGGGCCAGGAGGCTGTCGCTGAACTGTGTGTAGCCCGAAATGGTAAACACCACGAGGAATCCGGCGATGATGATGAAACGCAGGATGTGCATGATCCGGGCGCTGCGCGGATACATGTTTTCCAGCGCGATGCCCGAAGTAACGTGCTCTTCGCGCAGTGCGGTATATGACGCCCCCACGAAAGCCAGCCAGGACAGAGCAAACAGATCCACATCATATGTCCAGGAGTTATCGATGTGGGTGGTGCGCATCACGATGCCTAAAATGATGGATGCCGCCATCACGATCATGAAGACGGCTGAGAGATAGCCGACAGTGGTCCCCAGCTTTGTGACGGCGTGTTGTGCCGCTTGCACGCAGCGCCCCCCGCTGGGGGACCTTGCAGATGATTCAGTCATTATTGCCCCCTTGCTGTCCGGCTGTGGTTAGCCGGACAGTACAGTGGATGATTACGAGCAGTGTGCCCGGATCACTTCTTGTTGTTGAGTGCGGCGTCCACGTCGTCCAGTATCTGCTGGCCGCTGGCGCCTGTTTCCGCCACATAGTCCTTGCGTGCCTGCACGCCGGCGGTGGCCTTCCATTCTTTCAGCTCAGCATCCGTTGGCCGATAGACGTCGTTGCCATTCTTTTTTGCAATGGCGATATCGTCGTTGAATTCTTTCTCGATGTCGGCGACGGCCAGTTTCTCGGTACTGACGGCAGCTTTGCTGATGATGTCACGCTGCTCTTGCGTCAGGCCTTTCCACCACTTGGCGTTGACCTGGATGGGGTACACCAGCGGGACGTAATGGATAGCGGTGATGTAGTGGCCAACTTCGTACCACTTGCGCGAGATGATGCTCGACAATCCCGAGACGGCTGCGTCCAGGCTGCCGCTTTGCAAGGCCGTGTACACCTCGCTGGAATCCACGGCCACCGGCGTGGCCCCCTGGGCGGCCAGAAACTTGGCCGAGAGCTTGCCTTCAGAGCGGATTTTCAGGCCCTTGATGTCGGCAGGCGTCTTGATGACGTGCTTGGTATTGATATAGCTTTCTGCGTAGCCGTAAAAGCCCCAGCCAATCACTTCTACATTGTGTTTGTTCAGGCTGGCATTAACATCTTGGCCCAGCTTGCCGTGCAGGGTCTGGAGCAGCAAGCTGGCATCATCCACCAAAAAGGGGATGGTGTCCCATTCCAGCGATGGTTCGTACTTGGACCACCAGTGCATGCCAAAAATGGCCATATTGGTGGTGTTGTTGCTGAGCCCCTGCGCAATATTGGATTCCTTCAGCAGGGAGCCCGATGGGTAGGTTTCAACCTTGATGGATCCTTTGCTCAGATCCGTGATGGCCTTGGCAAAATTTTCTCCTTGATCGGCCGTCGCAGTATGCGGTGGCATGTACCAGGCCAGGCGTACGGTCAGGTCTGCCGCCTGCGTGGCTGACATCCCCAGCAGGCAGGCTGCGCCGATACTGGAGATGGCAAATAGCTTACGGATAGGGTGATTCATGGTGTGCTCCTTTGATAATGGAAGCGCTGGTCACCCGTGCCCGTTTGCTGTGGGTCTGATTACCCGGATGGCTGCGCACAACGGCCGCTTCTCTCGGTCTGAAAATAGCGGTTTCAGTCTACTGCGCGAAACCTGACAAGCAACTAAACCCCCTTATTGCACAGCTTTTGCGTAGCGTGCAGCGCCTTCGCCGGCAAGCTTGCCAAACACAGAACCGGACATCAGGCCGGTGCCGCCTGGGTAGTTTTCGTAGAACAGCCCGCCCACCAGCTCGCCGGCTGCAAACAGGCCGGGGATGGATCGGCCCATCGTGCCTTGAACCTCGGCATGGGCATTGATCTGCAGGCCGCCGAAGGTAAAGGTGATGCCGGTGGTTGTCACAAAGGCCACGTAAGGCGGTTTGTCCAGCGGCAGGGCCCAGTTGGACTTGGGCGGAGTGATGCCGGTGGTGCCTTTGCCGTCGAGTACGGCCGGGTTATAGGGTTGATCGCCGCATGCTGCGTTGTATTCGTTGACGGTCTGCTCCAGCGCGTCCGGATCCAGCCCAAGCTGATCGGCCAGCCCACGGATGGTGGGTGCTTCGGCCTTGGTAACCTGCTTGATGCGGTATTCGTCGCGCAGCATGCCCACGGTTTTCTGGTCGAATATCTGTGTGGCGGTGCGCTTGGGCTGCTTCATGATCTCGCGCCCAAATTTGGCGTAGGTCATGTTGCGGAAATCTTCGCCTTCGTCCACAAAGCGCTTGCACTCATTGTTGACGATGATGCCCAGTTGGTAAGAGTGCTTCTGGAAGTTGTCCAGTACCCAGCGGTCGCCATAGGGCGGTGCCGAGATGTCCCACTCGCAGGCGTGACAGCTGGACCAGTTGCCAAACGGGTTGGCGCCGGCTTTCAGCGCCATCTTGATGCCTTCGCCCAGGTTGTGGCGTGTCCCACGGACATGGCATAAATCCCAGCCTGGGCCCAGGTAGCGGGCACGCATTTCCGGGTTGGATTCGAAGCCGCCGCTTGCCAGGATAACGGCACGTGCCGTAATGGATTGGTAGCCGGCCGGTGTTTGTACCCGTACCCCGTGGATGGCGCCGCGATCGTCTTGCAGTAGATCGACGGCTGCCGTCTCGTAGCGGATCTCCGCGCCCAGTTTCTCTGCCAGAGCAATTTCCGATTCCACCAGGCCGGCGCCGCCGCCCACGGCTTCTATCGCCAGCCCGCCAAAGAAGTGCTGCTTGCCTTCCACCAGGAACGATTGGCGTCCGTACATGGGCAGAAAGCGCACCCCGTGGCTGCGCATCCAGGCCATCACGGGACGCGATTGGTCGATCAGGATCCAGGCCAGCTCTTCATTGGCCCGCCCGCCGGTGACATCCATAAGGAGGTCAAAAAACGTCTGGCGATCATGGGGCGGCAACACGATGTTGTCGCGTTCCTCCGGGGTCAGATCCACCAGAATGTCCTGGGCGATATCCTCCAGGCCGTTGTGCGCGAACCGGAATCCACCGGCCGTGAAGTAAGAATTGCCGCCGCGCTCTGACTCTGGTGCTCTTTCGAGCACCAGGGTTTTCATACCTTGTTCTCGTGCTGCGAGTGCAGCACACAGGGCGGCGTTTCCGGCGCCCACGACGATCACGTCGTATTGGTCATTGCTCATGTCATGTGTCTCCGTTGTCCGGCCGGGCCGCTGGCCAGGAGAAAAAAATAGGCTCATCTGCCTGTCTGCTTTTCACGATATGCCTGTGGAGTCGTGGTCGCTAGAGGGCATGCGCTCAATAGGTATTCACGAATCGTGAACTTTCGTGAGGGTGCGAGATAGAATCTCAGGGTGACGGCGTGTGTGTCGCCGCTGGATGCAGGATTTTTGGAGCCTTCCATTTGGAAATCCGTCAGTTCAGATATTTCGTTTGCGTTGTCCGGCAGGGCAGCCTGGGCAAGGCCGCCCGCGAGCTGGGCGTGGTGTCCTCGACGCTAAGCCAGCAGATCAGCCGGCTGGAGTCAGAGCTCTCCACCCGCCTGCTGCAACGCACCCATCAGGGCGTCATCCCCACCGATGCGGGCATTGCGTTCTTTCGCCAGGCGCAACTGGCCTTGCGTCATGTGGACGAAGCCGTGCGCTCGGCGCAAAGTGCGCGCCTGGCGGGCCACGTCAGTGTCGGGCTGGCGCCCACCACGGCATCGGTGGTGGCCTTGCCGTTGCTCATCGCGATGCGGCAGCAGTATCCAGATGTCCGGTTTCACCTGGTCGAGTCGCTTTCCGGGCACTTGGCGGCGATGCTGAAATCACGCCAGCTGGATTTGGCCATCCTGTTTGGCGATGAGCCTAACTGGGGCTGCTCGGTGATGCCGCTGTTTGAAGAATCGCTTTATGTCATGGCCAAGGTGGGATTTGCCGGGTTTCCTGAGGGCGACAGCGTGCCGCTTGCGCGCCTGGGTGATCTGCCCCTGGCCATGCCCACGCATATGCATGGGCTGCGCAGCGTGTTGTCCACAGCGGCCGACCGTCACGCGCTGGGCCTGAATATCGTCATGGAGATTGATTCGCTGGCCGTCCTGATGGACGCGGTGGCGGCAGGGCTTGTGGCCACCATTCAGCCCGACGCTGCCATCAGCCGCGCGGGGCGCACGCAGCTGCAAGCCGCCAGGATTTCCGACCAGTGGCTCAGCCGCCGCGGGTACCTGGTCAGCCTCTCGGATGATGAGCTCTCACCGGCGGCCCTGGCTGCGCGCGTAGTCATGCGCAACGTGGCTCGTGGGCTTGTCGCCCAAGGCGATTGGGTGGGCGTGAGTGATTTTTCGCGTACTGCCGAACCGTCTGCTGATGCGGAGGGGCTTTAGTGAAATCGTATGGCTTCGACCGCCTGAACCGACTCACGCAACCGGCTGTGTGATGGACGATGCGACCGAAAGCCTATGCTTTAACGAGCGCTGCAACCGCCGCTTGATACGCCGTGCGCGCTTGCAGAAACAGATCAAATGGAAAACGGATGGGCACACCTTCGAGCGCGGCCAGCAGCATCTCAAGATGGCCCTCGAAGCCTGCGCAGGCCTTGGCGATGTCTTCTTGTATGGGCACCTGCACGACAAGGGTAAGCACAGTGCCTTCGTCCACGGCTTCCAGCGACCATGACAGGGGCCGCTGAGGCTCGCTGCCGCTACTCCACGAATAGGCGAGCTGCCGCTCGAGTTCGAATGCCAGCACGGTGCTTTCTATCAAGGTGCCGCTGTCAGCGAAATTGATGTGTACGGCGCCACCCTTGCACAACTGGATGGAGCCGGGCGCCAGCCACTGCGCCAGACGATCCGGGGCAGTCAGCATCTGCCACACTTCAGCCGGGCGATGATCGATGCTGCGTTGTAGTCGCCCCTCGTAGACATCACCGAGACGGCGGATGACGCCAGGCTGAAATTCAAACTCACTCATGAAAAACTCCTCTAAGCACGACAGAAGAGTAGGACGAAACCCTCCGGGTTGTCACCATCAGCGGGTGCTGAAATATGGCATATGTCAATTGTTTGCGTGGAGCCAGTCAGCAGTCGATTACCTTATGCGCTTTAATCCAGCGCCATAGCGTGGTGCGGCTCACGCCCAATTGTTCTGCGGCCTTGTGGCGGTTGCCGTGGGCCAGGGCCAGGGCCGCTTTTACTGATCTGATATCCAGGCTGTTTGCGTGGCTGGTCGCCGGGCTGGCACCGGATGAAAATATCTCCGGCAGGTTTTGGCGGATCAAGCCGTAATCCAGATCTGCCGGGGTGGTGCATGCCACTGCAAAGCTGGCCAGGCGCTCTGCCACGTTTTCCAGCTCGCGTACATTGCCGGGCCAATCGTAGGCGATAAGTCTTGGCATCAGCGGTGCCAGGATCAGTTGGGCGCCAAGCGAGATTTGGGCCCGATTCAGAAACGATTGCAGCAGCCGGATGGCAAGCAGGGCGATGTCATCGTGCCGGTCTCTCAGGCTGGGCAAATGCAGGTGCAAAATGTTCAGGCGATAAAACAAGTCGCTGCGGAAAAGCCCTTGCTGGATCCGATCTTGCAGGATGTGGTGGGTGGCTGCAATGATGCGCACATCCACCGGGATGGGCTGAGCCCCACCCAGGCGAATAACTTCTTTTTCTTGCAGGATACGCAGCAGCCGCGTTTGCAAGGAAACCGGCATGTCACCGATTTCATCCAGAAACACGGTGCCCGTGTGTGCAACCTCTAGAAGGCCGGGCTTGCCGCCTTTGCGCGAGCCCGTGAAGGCCCCTTCTTCGTAGCCGAACAGCTCGCTTTCCAGCAATTGCTCTGGAAATGCTGCGCAATTGAGTGCAATAAAGGGGTTGCGGCTGCGGGCGCTGGCGTTATGGATGGCCTGTGCAAAAAGTTCTTTACCGGTACCGCTTTCACCGGTGATCAGCACCGTGGAGCTTGTGCGGGCATAACGTTTGGCGGTATTGCATGCCTGTACAAAGGGCTTGCTGCTGCCGGCGATTTGTTCAAAATGGTATTTCGCAACCGGGTGCCCCGGGCGCTTCTCGGTGCGCAGGTTGGTGTCTGCGTGCTGGATCGCACTGGCTGGCATCAGCGTCATCACCGCGCCTGCGATTACTCCCTGGGAATGAATAGGTACCTTGTTGGCAATATAGGTTTGATGGCCGATGTTCGTGACTGCCGCGTGCTCGCTGAAATCCTGGTCGATGGTGGACTTTAACGAGGCTTGCGCAGACAGGGCGCCCAGCTTGTGGCCAATAGCTTCCCGCCGAGTGACGCCCAGCACATGTTCCATGGCGGGATTGATTGCGGTGACCTGCTCGTGTTCATCCACAGCCACCACCGCTTCACTCAGGTGGCGCAGCACGCTATCGAGCTGCTCAAATTTGATGGCCTCCAGGCGGGCAGCGTAGGCCAGTTCGATGGCGTCTTCGATGGCCTGCCGCACCGCGCCGCGACTATATGCCAGGATGCCGCGTACGCCGTGTTGCTCGGCAAGATCCACCACAACGCTCGAGCCCACAATCACCGAAAACCCGGCAGAAATCAGGCTCATGCAGCAGTCTTTGGCTTCGTCCGCGCTGCGGTAGGCTCTTTGGTCGATTTTCAGTTTCAGCAAGGCCTTGATCGAATCCAGCTGTGCGTCTGTTTCGCCATAGGTGATCAGCCCGACGCGATCGGAGATATCGCCGGCTTTAAGCAAGGCAAGCAGGATGTCGTAGCCACTGACCTTGATTCTGGCCACCGGGCTGCTCAGGGTTGCCCGCAGGATGGAGGCATTGGCGCCGCCACTGATGAAGGCGTCGGCAAGTTTCTCTTGTTCGCGATAGCGGGCAGCCTTGAGCGCAGCATCAAAGACTTCATCGATCACTTCAATGTCTGCGCGAGTGCTGTACTCGTCGATGACGGAGTGCACCAGGTGGCTGAGTCGCTTGTAGCCGATGATGCAGATTCTGGGACGAGAAGGTGTAACCCGTGTGGCGCTTTTCATCAGCAACCCTATCAAAAAAGAACTGGTCTGTGATGTGTCTGACTCTATCACCAATCCGGGCGTGGATGAAACGCATGAAACGTATGAAACGTTTTCTGGAACATTTTTGGATGGCTGAAGATCAGCGTTTACCCGCGAGTTTTGCAGCTTAGGTAATCCCTTATGTTTTTAAATTCCTTATATATCAATTCATTAAATTGATTTTTTAGTAACTGGCATGGGTATTGCTGATAGATGATCAGACACCACTTTAAGACGAACAGTTATGAAACCTCTCGAAGGGATCACCATCATCGACCTGACCCATATGCTCTCGGGCCCCTATGGCACCATGCTTCTGGCCGATCTGGGCGCGCGCACCATCAAGGTTGAGCCGATCGGACATGGTGAAAATACCCGGGCATTGCTGGCTAACAGCGCAGACTATTCGCGTCAGGGCATGGGGGCGTATTTTCTGACCCTCAACCGGGGCAAGGAAAGTGTCTGCATTGATCTGAAATCACCAGAAGGTCTGGCGGTTTTTTACGATCTGGTCAAAGAGGCCGATGTGGTCTTCGACAACTTCAGCGCCGGTGTCACCCGTCGGTTGAAGATCGATCATGACACGCTGTCGTCGATCAACCCCCGCATCGTGACGTGCTCCGTCACCGGGTTTGGAGAAACAGGGCCGGCGCGTGATCGCCCGGCCTTTGATCAGGTGGTGCAGGGCATGGGCGGTGGCATGTCCATCACCGGGTTCAAGGATGGGCCGCCCGTCAGGGCGGGCATCCCGATCGGAGACCTGGGGGGGGGCGTGTTTGGCGCCATTGGTGTGCTCAGCAGTCTCGTCAAGCGGTCGGCCTCCGGCAAGGGCGAGCACGTGGATGTCTCCATGCTGGATGCGCAGGTGTCGATGCTCAACTACATGGCAACCATGTATCTGATGTCCGGCAATGTGCCGGGCCGCCTTGGAAACGGTCATTTCGTGCACGTGCCCTACAACACGTTCAAGACAACAGACGGCTACATCATCATTGCGTGTATCGGCGATACGTTTTTTCAGCGTTTGCTGGAAGTCATGCCCTTGCCCGGCTTGTGCAAACCAGAGTACCAGGAGCAACCCGGGCGCTTCGCCCACGAAGCAGAGATCAACCAGTTGATCCAGGCGCATACCGAGACAGCGTCCACGGCGCACTGGCTGGCGCTGTTGTCTGGGGCCCGAATTCCTTGCGCGCCTGTCAATGATTTCGAGCAGGCGCTGTCCGATCCGCAGATCCTGGCGCGGGACATGGTGGTGGATGTCACGCTGCAATCCGGTGAGACACTGAAGATGCCGGGAAACCCCGTCAAGGTGGGCAATACGGACGGCACCACTTTTACGCCGCCGCCGCTGCTGGGTCAAGACACAGACGAGGTGCTTTCTTCCGTACTGGGATATTCGGCGGAAGCCATCAGCGCATTACGGCGCAAGGAGATCATTCAATGATGCCGGATATTCTCATCAACGAGGTTGGGCCACGCGATGGTTTGCAAAGCCAACATGCCGCCATCAGCCTGGACGGCAAACTGACCCTGATCCGCGCCCTGATAGAGGCAGGGATCCGCTCGGTGGAAGCCGGCAGTTTTGTGTCTCCCAAAGCGGTTCCCCAGATGGCGGATGCCGATCAGCTGTACCCACGGCTGCCGGATGTGGGTCGTGTGCAGTATTCGGCCCTGGTACCCAATCTCAGGGGGCTCGAAAGAGCTCAGGCGGCCCACGTCCAGGAGATTGCGGTGGTGCTGTCGGCAACCAACACAATGAATAAACGCAATATCAATCTGGATCTCGCGCAGACGGTTGCCTCGTGTACGGCAACCGTCAAAGCGGCACGGCAGCTTTCGATGCGCGCCAAGGCGTATGTCGCGGTGGCTTTCGAGTGTCCCTACGAAGGGCGGGTATCCCCGGATACAGTTTTAATGCTTGCTGAACTCATGATGGACGCTGGCGCGCAGGAGGTCGTGATTGCCGACACCATTGGTGCAGCCAATCCGGCGCAGGTGGGGCCGTTGCTGGGTACCTGCATCAAACGCTATGGCGCAGATCGCGTCAGCGCACATTTTCATGACACCCGCGGATTTGCTTTGGCCAATGTCTGGGCATCCATAGAAGCCGGTGTACGGAAATTTGACACCAGCGTGGGTGGTTTGGGCGGGTGTCCTTTTGCTCCCGGTGCCGCCGGAAACGTGGCCACCGAGGATGTTGTGCTGATGGCAGAGCAGTGTGGCTTTCGTACTGGCGTTGATATTGCGCGCCTGCGCGAAGCAATCAAATCTGCCGAGTTGCTGGTTGGTTATTCACTAGGAGGGCGCACCACGCGTTGGCTCAACACACAGTTCCCGGCTGCCGGGGCCTGACGTTGTACTTGCTGCATATCAATAAGGAGACAATTCTCATGAAACCATTACCTATTTTGCGTTACCTGGCGGGCGGGGTGCTAGTGGCTGCGGGTACGCTTGCCCACGCTGAAACCCTGACGGTTACCCACTGGGGCAGCGGCATGTATGGCGCGCCCTTTGCCGTCGCCCTCGAAAAAGGATATTTCAAGGACGAGGGTCTCGATATCACGGGCTTTATTACCTCCAAGGGGGGTGGCACCACGGTGCGCAACGCCATGGCCTCAGAGATTCCTTATGGCGAGGTGGCCCTGTCTGCCGCCGTTGCGGCGGCCAAGTCGGGGGTAAAGCTCACCATCGTTCATGGCGGTGTGATCAGCCTGGCAGATCTCATCTGGGTGGCCAATAAAGGGTCGGCCATCAGCAAGATCGAAGACATGAAGGGCAAGAAGCTGGGGTACAGCAGCCCGAAGTCCGTTACCGATATGGTGTCGACCATTGCACTGAACAAAGCCGGGATTCTCGATTCGGTAGACCGCAAGGCGGTGGGTGGCTTGGGCTCTGCATTAACCGCCCTGCGCGAAAACGCGGTGGATGTGATCTACATGCTCGAGCCTGTCATGAGCAAAGAGGCCGATACGCTGAAGGTGGCGTTTACTTCCAGCGCCAGCATTCCGCACATGACGCAAACCGTCGGCATTGTGCAGACAGACTATCTGAAAGAACATCCTGACGTGATCAAGAAGATCATCGAGGCGCGGCGCAAGGGGGTTGAATTCATCGAGAAACACCCGGACGAAGCCGGTGATTTGCTGGCCAAGCAATACAGCCTGACGCCTGCGATTGCGCGCTCGGCCATCCATTCCATCATGAAAAGCGGCAGCCCCTACTGGAGCCAGGGTGCGCTTGATTACCAGGGGATGGATGTGATGCTGGACGGCCTGCGTCTGGTCAAAGCGCTGGATAACGAGGCCTTCAACTGGAGCACGCTGGTGGACGAAAGCCTTTTGCCCAAAGACTTGCGCAGCAAGTAATGGCAAGGGTGTTCCGGAGGCAGGGTTATGGTGGATAGCAGTATGACGCAGCAGGGGCATGTCGTTCTGGATGGCGTGACACGCGTGTATCCGGCGCGGGCAGCCCAGGCTGCTACCGCGGCATTGGGGCCGGTCAGCTTCGATCTCAGGCCAGGAGAGTTCTTTTCTGTGGTTGGCCCATCCGGGTGTGGCAAATCGACACTCCTGGATGTGATCGCGGGCTTGAGCGCCCCCACGGAAGGCAGCATTCACTTCGAGGGGCAACTGGTCTCGGGCTCGGTGCCCGACGGTGTGGCCGTTGTGTTTCAAGAGGATGCCTGCTTTCCGTGGATGACGGTTTTTGATAATGCCGCCTTTGGCGCAAAGCAGGCCGGCCTGCCTCAAAAGGAGATCCGGGATCGGGTGCAATACGCCCTGTCGTTTATGGGGCTGGCGGGGTTTGCCCATGCATACCCTTCCCAGTTGTCGGGCGGCATGCGTCAACGTGTCTGTATTGCCCGGGCCATGGTGATGCGCCCGCGCCTGATGTTGCTCGACGAGCCATTTGGCGCGCTCGATCAGCAGACACGGCTTCTCATGGGAGAAGAAATGCTCAAGCTTTGGCGTGAAACCAATTGCACGGTCATGCTGATTACCCACTCCATCGACGAAGCCGTGCTCTTGTCCGACCGCATCGGGGTGATGTCCACCCGGCCCGGCCGGTTTATCGAAATCGTCGAGACCGGCTGGGGGCGGGGGCGCGACAGCGAAACCGCCATGGATCCCCGGTTTGGGGCACTGCAATCCCGCATCTGGGGCGTGTTGCGCGAAGAGTCCATCAAAGCGTTGGGGGCTGCATAGTGTCCCGGCCGGCCCGCCTGCGCACCCTGCTGATCATTGCGGCCATTGCCTTGCTCGAACTCGCAAGCCGCCTGGCATGGATCAACCCGGTGTCCTTTATTCCGCCGTCTCAAATGGCGCTGGGCGCATGGGATATCTTGGCGTCGGGCGAATACCTGAAAGACATTGTCCTGACATTGATGTCGGCCGGTACAGCGGTACTGCTGTCGGTGTCGGTGGGTTTTCTGGGCGGCATCCTGCTTTTCCGCTACCCCCGGCTGCGGCGGGTAATCGATCCGCTGCTGTTGTCCTGGTATGCGGTTCCGATCTTCATTTTTTATCCGATGCTGATTGTGCTGTTTGGCCTGAATCGCTGGCCTCTGATCATGATCGGGTTTCTGTTCGCGTTGGCAGCCATGGTGGTTAACACCTTGAATGGTCTCGAGCGGGTGCCGGCCGTATTGCTTAAAACAGCCCGTACGCTGCGCATGAGCCGTTTTGATGAAGTACGCCTGATCGTCTTGCCGGCCAGCCTGCCATTTGTCTTTACCGGCATCAAGTTGTCGGTGGTCTATTCTTTTCTTGCGGTGATCGCCGGAGAATTTATCTTGTCGGGCGCAGGTTTTGGCTATCAGATTGCCTATGCCTATAACAACTTCGACAACCCTACGATGTATGGCTTGATGCTTCTTTTGCTGGTGTTTGTCGGGTTTATCAACCTGATGCTGCACGTGGCCGAGCAGCATCTGTACCAGCGCCGTGTACCAAGGGACGCCTGATGGCTGCGATGACACACCGATCTCCATCTCCCGCCTTGCAGGCCCGGCAAGGGCCCACCGATGCGGCCATTCTGGTGCTGGGCATGCTGCTGTGCTGGGTTGCCGGCAGCTGGCTGTTGGGTGACGCGGTATTGCCCACCCCCTGGCATACCTGGGCACAGCTGCAGGTAGAGGTGCACGCCCCGGATTTCACCAACCATCTGATGGCCACCCTTAAAGCCTTTGGGGTGGCCATGCTGATCGCAACAGTGTGCGGGATCCTGATTGGTTTGATCCTGGGCTCCCGCCGGCTGGCGGGGGATGTCATGGAGCCCGTATTGATCACGCTGTACTCGATTCCCAAGATTGCGCTGTATCCAATTATCCTGTTGATGTTTGGGCTGGATATCTCCGCCCGGATCGCCTTTGGCGTCATTCACGGCATTATCCCCATCATCATCTTCACCATGACGGCACTGCGTAACATCCCGGCGGTCTATGGCCGTACGGCGCGCGCCTACCGTTTGTCACCGCAACAAACCTCCTGGCACGTGCTGATTCCCGCCGCCATGCCGGAAATCGTCGCAGGCCTGCGCATTGGGTTCTCTTTGACTTTACTGGGTACCTTGCTGGGCGAGATGTTTGCGTCGCAATATGGGCTGGGGCATTTATTGATGCGCAGCATGGAGCGCAACGAAACCGCCAGCATCATGGCGCTTGCGCTGATGCTGTTTGTGTTTGCTACGGTGGCCAGCTATTTAATGCTGCAGCTGGATCGTTACCTGCGCCACTAAGGGTTGCAGATCCTGCGTGTTTTGCGGCTTAAGGATTGCGGGCAGTCATCCCGGCTTTCAGGTTGTACCAACCGCGTGCCAGGGTGTCCTTCAGGCTATCGGCTTCGCGCCGCAGGCGGTCGGGCAATGTGCGCCGCGTGCCTGCATCTGCCACATTGATGGAGGATTCGAAATCGTCGTCCTGCTGGATGCACGCTGGATCCAGGCCAGTGGCTGCAATACTGTGCTCAAAAAAGCGATCCATGGTGTTATCCACGGGATAAAGCCACTCGGCGGAGTAAGCCAACAGGGTCTTTGCCGCCAAGGGTGTCAGCAGATAGCCGGTTGTTCCTGAAAAGCCCTTTGTGTATTGGCGGATTGTAAAGGGGCCCAGGTTGCCGATTTTTCTGCCCGAGTGCTGGTCCTGCTTGCGGCTGGGCTGCAGCCAGATCAAACCATACTGTGTTGCCAGCTGCTCTGCGGCTTGATAGAAATCAGTAAAGGTAGGCTGGAGGATGGCGTCGTCTTCCAGCACGATGATCGCTTGCTCGTTCTCCAGGCAGCGCTGCCACAACAGATAATGGCTGGCAAAGCAGCCCAGTTGAGACAGCCGCAACGAAGACCCCGCCCCGCGGCGGCGCAGGCGCTTCTTGTCGTTGTACTTGCCAAATAGCGCGTGGTCTGGCGTGGTGGCGCCATGCACGCCATCCACAATGGTGTAAGGCAGGGCCAGCGCATCCAGCTGCTGGCGCATAAAAACCCGCCGCTCGTGTGCGGTGGCCAGGCTGATCACGTAGATGTGTGGCGGCATTAGGTGGATAACAAGAAATGTCTGATGCCTGATTTTAATGGAATCAGCTTAGCCGTGGCTGTGCCGGTGTATGGGGCAAGACAGCTGTGGTATACGTCTTTCTCAGCCGAAATAAATAGGGCGGAAAATGAGGAAGAGAGTGATGTTTCAGTGTGGGTGGCGTGTGACTGTTCAGTTGCCTTTATATGACTGAAAGGCAGTTGGCTTTTCTGCTGCGGGCGTTGGCACTGCTCATGGTGTTTGTCATGTCGCCAGCGGCGAATGCGCTTACGCTGCGGGTTGGTGTACCTGATTTCAGGCCGGATATCTATCTGCAGTCGGATGGCCGTCCAGGCGGGGTTCTCGGCGATGTGTTAAGTGAGATTGCCGCTGCCGAAAACTGGACACTCGACGCAAGAGACTGCTATTGGGATGACTGTCTGGCGCAGCTTAAGGCGGGTGCCATTGATCTGTTGCCTAATGTTCAATACACCCCGCAGCGTGCAAAGATATTCGGATTTCCAAGTGTGCCTGTGTTGTTGAGATCCTCACGACTCTATGCCCTGGATACGATGGGGCTGGACACATTAGAACAATTGGATGGCAAGCGGATTGCCGTGCTGGCGGGCTCTGCGCAGTTGGATACCTTGCAGTCGATGCTTGCGCAGATGCAGGTAGCTGCCACGCTGGTCTCCGTCGAGGATCTGGGCAGCGCTTTTGATCTGGTTAGCCGTCACGAGGCTGACGCCGCTATTGCTGACAGTGTGTTTGGTGCGCTGGCCGCGCCGCGCCACCATCTGAAGGCAACCCCTATCAAGTTCCCGGCCGATGAGGTCTTCTATGCCGCTCGCGCAGATATCCAACCGGCGGTGCTTACCGCGATTGATCGTCATCTGGATGCGTGGAAGGCAGATCCGAACTCGGTTTATTACAAAGTTCTTGATCGCTGGGGACAGACGATCCCGGAGCACCGACATCCCTGGGATTTGCATTGGGCGGTGCTGGTTCTTCTGGTGATTTTGTTGCTTGCGGTGGTGGGCTACGGCCTATATCACAAAAGACGAAAACCGGTGCCTTCCACGGTTGTGCGGCTGGACACTAAGGATGATCGTAACCTGGCGCGTGATCTTGCGGATGCGGTCAAAAACGAGCGCTTAACGCTCTACATACAACCGCAGTTTGCTGCGGATGGCCAGGCTGTGGGTGCAGAGCTGTTGGCCAGGTGGCAGCATCCGGTGCATGGCCCGATATCACCGGCAGAGTTTATTCCGATCGCCGAAGCGGCAGGGATGTTGACGTCTTTAACCTGCCAGTTCTTGATAAGTACTTGTAAAACGATACTGTCTCTACAGACACTCGGACATCAGTACCCTCTATCTCTAAACATTTCACCAAAAACGCTTCTGGATCCCGATTTCGTTCGGGTGGTTCGGGACACACTGGCGCAAACAGCGGCGCCGGCCGATTGCCTGATCCTGGAGATTACCGAGGAGATTGCGATTGAGAACCTGGCACTCGCCTTGCAACATATGTCCGAACTGACAGCGTGCGGTGTCCGTTTTTCCATTGATGATTTCGGGACGGGCTACGCGAATCTGGAAAATCTGACAAAACTTCCTCTTTACGAGCTGAAAATAGACAGGAGCCTGATCAGTGGTATTCCAGAAAGTGGAAGGAGCCAGATTGTCGTAGACATGATTTTATCTATGGCGGATCGGCTGGGGCTACAAACAATCGCCGAAGGTGTCGAGACGCGCTCACAGCTGGATTACCTATTGCTGCGGGGTTGCTTTGCTGTTCAGGGATACCTGTTGGCTCGGCCAATGCCAATCGACGATTGGCTGGCACAAGTAAAGAATAATACCTCTTGGTATAGCGCCTAGGCGTCAGCCGCTGCTGCCTTGTAGCCTCGGCACCTCGTTCGAGATTTCCATAAATTCAGATAGCTGGCTGCCGCAGTGAAGCTACCTCTTTCAGCGATGTATGCAAAGAGGATCAAATCATGGGCATAGAGATTTGGGACGTTCGTAAATACAGCGGCTGGCGATGCATTGTTCCAATTATGAAAATACCGTGTTTCATGACGTCTATTTATCGTCATGCTTTGGATCAATAGAATGAGCACATTGTCCGCTTGCCGGGTTGTTCTGGCAGGGCGGTTCTCAATTTCACTCTCATTCGTTCAGGAGTTCAGCATGGGTGTCAGGCTTGCCGTTATTTACTATTCCACCTACGGAACAAATCATCAGATGGCTACCGTAGCCACAGAGGCTGCGCGCGCCGCAGGAGCAGAAGTGCGCTTGCGCAAGGTGGCAGAAACCGCGTCTGATGAGGTGGTG
Source organism: Castellaniella sp. (assembly GCF_049651205.1). Classification (GTDB taxonomy): domain Bacteria; phylum Pseudomonadota; class Gammaproteobacteria; order Burkholderiales; family Burkholderiaceae_B; genus Castellaniella. Next base: position 24,474 of record NZ_JBASBR010000014.1, on the reverse strand, counting down.
GCCGGCGTTGAAGGCTGGAAAGCCCAGGCCGACCGCACGGCTGATGTGGCAGTCGCTACGGTGGATGACATGGAATGGGCAAATGCCTATCTGTTTGTTGCGCCCACGCGATTTGGTGTGATGGCCAGCCAGATGCGTGCGTTCATCGACACGCTGGGCGGGTTCTGGGCCAAGGGCGGGTTTGCCAACAAGGCAGTGTCGGCCATGTCTTCGGCGCAAAATACCCATGGTGGCCAGGAAGCCACGATCCTGTCCTTTTACACCTCGGTCATGCACTGGGGCGGCATCATCGTGGCCCCAGGCTACACAGATCAGTCGATTTTCAAATCAGGCGGCAATCCCTACGGCTACTCGCATACATACGGAACCGAATTCACCGAAGATCAACTCGATGCAATTCGTCATCAGGCCCGTCGGCTGGTAACGGTTAGCGGGAAACTCATCTGATTGATGTTTGCCGCGATAAAAGCGTCTGATATAAAACCCAGACCGGTGTTTATTCGCCAGTCTGGGTTTTAGCCAGAACTTACGTCATGCTCTCGTAAATTCCGGCTGGGTGTTGCCTGCAGTGATGGCACGGTGGCCTACTTGGTGGCACCGCCTGGGGCCGGGGCGGCCGGTGCGCCCAACGGAGAAGAAGGCGGCTGGGTTTGTTGTTGCTTCATCTTGGCGTTTTGCTGTGTCTGCTCGGTTTTCGCCTGCTTTTCCTCAAGGGTTACGTAGGCAGGGGCCTTTTCCAGAGCTTCCTTGCTCATGGCAACCACTGCGGTCTTGGTGCTGGGATTAAATTTCACTTCGTTTAAAGGTACACCTACTTCTTTGGTGCCGATCCCCAGAAAGCCACCTACACCAACCAATACGTTAACGGTTTTCTGTTCGCGGTTTAAAACCAGATCAGTAATCTTGCCAATATCCTGGGCATCATCGCCGGTGCCATTTTTAACTGGCATGCCTATGATATTGCTGGCCAGCATTTGTGTGGATTTCTGCTGATCTGCGGAGGTATCCGCAGATGCGCTGCTTGCTGCCGAAGTGGACGCCGAATCCGCCGGCGCTTGAGAATCTGATGTTTGTGCAAAAGCGGTACCAGCCATGCTCATGGTTATAACGGCTAATGCTGCAATAGTTTTCTGTGCACGCATGAGATTATCCTCCATGATTAATAAAATAAAACCTCGTAATAATCACGCTACGCTGTTGTCTTAATCAGGGTCAATAACCATTTGGCTGAAAGTGTTAAAAATTATGCATATCCAAATATGAGCCACTAGGGTAAAAATCCTCTCAAGACTGCCAGCCTGCTGGTGTGTGGAATGCGCGGATGCAAAAAAACACGGGTTTTTATTTTTGTCCGTATTAAGATCAGGCTACGATTCCGGCCACTCTGTTACAAGCCAGGCCAGAAGACGCATTGGGCCGACTACCCAGCGCTGTCGATAGTCTAAGACAATCGACACTATAAAAACTATCAATTTTACTTATCAATAGGGATTGCCTACACTGGGTCTGTCGCCAATCAGGCAATTCACCAAACCAAGGAGCCCTCTATGTCCCTGATCAACACAAAGATCAAACCGTTTAAAGCCACCGCCTATCACAACGGCAAGTTTGTTGATGTCAGCGAGCAATCCGTCGCGGGCAAGTGGTCTGTGTTTGTGTTTTATCCCGCCGACTTCACTTTTGTGTGCCCCACAGAACTCGAAGACCTGGCCGATCATTACGCCGAGTTCCAAAAACTGGGTGTTGAAGTCTACTCGGTGTCTACTGATACCCACTTTGCCCACAAAGCCTGGCACGACACGTCTGACGCCATCAGCAAGGTCACCTATCCCATGATCGGCGATCCCACCCATGTGCTGGCCAATAACTTCGAAGTCCTGATCCAGGAAGAAGGCGTGGCCCTGCGTGGCACGTTTGTGGTCAACCCCGAGGGCGAGATCAAGGTGCTTGAGATCCACGACAATGGAATTGGCCGTGACGCCTCCGAGCTGCTGCGCAAAGTAAAGGCTGCCCTGTATATCGCTGCTCACCCCGGTGAAGTCTGCCCCGCCAAGTGGGAAGAAGGCGCCAAGACCCTTACCCCGTCGCTCGACCTCGTGGGCAAGATCTAAGTCTTATCTGCGACACAAAAGGCCGTCGGTCGTCTTTGCCGGCCTTCTGATTTCACCGCTGCCTGTCTACGGGCAGGCAGCGGGTTTCTTTCATGTTCTGCACCCTGTCGGGGCACGCCCAATTGGCGTACTCTGGGGGCAGATTTTTTCCAAAAAGGTGTCAATATGCTGGATGCAAACCTCAAAGGACAATTAGGAACCTACCTCGAGCGGGTCAGTCAGCCCGTCGAGTTGCGGGCCGCCCTGGATGGCAGCGCCCAAGCCCAAGAACTGCGCGCCTTTCTGGAAGAAATCGGCAGCCTGTCCGATCTCATCACCGTGGTCGACGCCCCGGCGGGCGATCAACGTGTGCCCTCATTTGAGATCGCCCGTACGGGCACTGATATTGGCGTGCGCTTTGCCGGTATTCCGCTGGGGCACGAATTTACCTCGCTGGTGTTGGCGCTGTTGCAGGTCGGGGGCCATCCGCCCAAGCTGGATGATGCCGTCATCGAGCAGATCCGCGCCTTGCCGGGCGACTACCACTTCGAAACCTATTTCTCCCTGTCGTGCCAAAACTGCCCGGATGTCGTGCAGGCACTCAATGTGATGTCGGTCATCAACCCGCGCATCCATCACGTGGCTATCGATGGCGCCTTGTTCCAGGACGAAGTCCAGCGCCGCGAGATCCTCTCGGTGCCAGCGGTGTTCCTTAATGGCGAGCTCTTCCATCAGGGGCGTGCCGGGGTTGAAGAACTCCTGGCCATGCTGGATGTGGGCGACGATCAGGCCAAGGTAGATGCCTTGAACGCCCGTGGCGAATTCGATGTACTGGTGGTGGGCGGTGGCCCAGCCGGAGCAGCCGCGGCCGTGTATGCGGCACGCAAGGGTATTGCCACGGGTGTGGTGGCCGAGCGCTTCGGCGGCCAGGTGCTGGATACCATGGCCATCGAAAACTACCTCTCGGTACTGGAAACCGAAGGCCCCAAGTTCGGTGTCGCACTCGAGCAGCACGTCAAGGCCTACGAAGTAGACATCATGAACCTGCAGCGGGCCACCCGACTGGTGCCGGGCAAGTCGATTCAGGTCGAGCTGGCCAATGGTGCGGTGCTGAAGGCCAAGAATGTGATTCTCTCCACCGGCGCCCGCTGGCGGCATATCAACGTGCCCGGCGAAGACGAATACCGCAACCGCGGTGTGGCGTACTGCCCGCACTGTGATGGTCCGTTATTCAAGGGCAAGCGTGTGTCCGTCATCGGTGGCGGCAACTCGGGCGTAGAAGCTGCCATTGATCTCGCCGGCATTGTGGGTCATGTCACCCTGATCGAATACGGCGACGTCCTGCGGGCCGACGAAGTGCTGCAACGCAAGTTGCGCAGCATGGCCAACGTACGGGTTATCACGTCCGCACAAACCACCGAGATTCACGGTGACGGCAAGCGTGTCACAGGCTTGAGCTACAAAGACCGTAGCAGCGGTGAGCTGCATAAGGTCGAACTCGAAGGTGTATTTATCCAGATTGGTCTGGTGCCCAACACCGAATGGCTCAAGGGCGTGGTCGAACTCACCGCGCATGGCGAGATTGTGGTGGATGCCCGTAGCCAGACGTCTGTGCCCGGGGTATTTGCTGCCGGAGACGCCACCACGGTGCCGTACAAGCAGATCATCATCGCGGCAGGGGATGGTGCCAAGGCAGCGCTTTCGGCCTTCGATCACCTGATCCGCTCGTCGGTCGAGCCTGAGGCCGCTGTGGCCTGATCACCAGAGCCCCGCCATGCTGTCGCAATACGGTGTTCTGGACGTCTGGACATATATCGCCGGCACAATCTTTATTGTGCTGCTGCCCGGCCCCAACTCTTTGTTTGTCCTGGTTACCGGGGCAGGGCGGGGCGTGCGGGCGGGCTACCAGGCAGCGTTTGGGGTGTTTCTGGGTGATGCCATCCTGATGACGCTCACCGCAGCAGGCGCTGCTTCGGTGTTGCGTCTTTTGCCCGTGGTGTTTCTGGCACTCAAGGCCGTGGGCGCAATTTACCTTGCCTATCTGGGTGCACGCCTGCTGTGGTCGGCGTGGCACCCTGGGCAACCGTCTGCCACCACCACCGTGTCCAGTGCCGGTGGGCGCCCGTTCCAAAAGGCTTTGTTGCTCAGTTTGCTGAATCCCAAGGCCATTTTGTTTTTGCTGTCCTTCTTTGTGCAGTTTGTCGATCCGGCTTACGCACACCCCGCATTGTCGTTTCTGATCCTTGCCGCCATTTTGCAGCTGTGCAGCGTGCTGTATTTGTCGGCGCTGATCTTCGGCGGGGCGCGGCTGGCGGCTGCCTTTCGTCGCCGGCCGGGGGTGGCACGCACGGGCAGTGCGCTGGTGGGGGCCCTGTTTTTATGGTTTGCCGGGCGCATGGCACTGGACGCCGGGTGACATCATTCATCACGCTGCGTTAATATCCAACATTCACTCATCGTGATGAGTCAGCCGATATTGCCGGACAGGCCCGCGAGATGCGCCTGACACGCTCTTTGGTGCAGGCAATCTGGGTGTCCCTAGGGGTTTATCCCCTTTAGGCCCTTATAGGCATCCTGAGTAGAATTTTTCGAATCCCGGCTGTTTCACCTTGATTCGAACAGGACACTGCATGCCCCCGCGTCTGGCCTTGCGCCACATCACCAAGTCTTACCCAGCCGTACTGGCCAACGACAACATCGATCTCACCGTCGAACCCGGTCAGATCCACGCGGTGTTGGGTGAAAACGGTGCCGGCAAATCCACGCTGATGAAAATCATCTACGGGGTGGTACGCCCGGATGCCGGCACGGTGCAATGGGATGGCGACACCGTACAAATCGCCAGCCCCGCCGAGGCCCGCGCACTGGGCCTGGGGATGGTGTTTCAGCACTTCTCGCTGTTTGATACCTTAACCGTCACCGAAAACATTGCCTTGGGCCTGGCCCCGGACACCCCTTTGCAGGCATTGGCCCAGCGCATCTCCGAGACCGCCAGCCAGTATGGCCTGGATGTGCAGCCGCATCGCCATGTACACACCCTGTCGGTGGGCGAGCGCCAACGCGTCGAAATCGTGCGCGCTTTGCTGGGCAAACCCCGCTTGCTGATTCTCGACGAACCCACCTCCGTGCTCACGCCCCAGGCTGTGCTGCGGCTCTTCGAGGTATTGCGTCAACTGGCGGCCGAGGGCTGCAGCATTTTGTACATCAGCCACAAGCTCGACGAAATCCGCAGCCTGTGTCATTGCTGTACGGTCATGCGCGCCGGCCGGGTTACCGGCGTGTGTGATCCCCGCGAAGAAACCGAAGCTAGTCTGTCGCGCCTGATGATTGGCGCCGATCTGCCGGTACAGCACCGCCAGGCCCGCGAGCCCGGCCCCGTGGTGCTGCAGGTGCAGCAGCTCGATCTCCCGCAAGCACATCCGTTTGCCACACCCTTGTCGCAAGTGTCCTTCGATGTGCATGCCGGCGAGATCCTGGGTATTGCGGGGGTGTCGGGCAACGGGCAGCAAGAGCTCATGGGTGTGCTCTCGGGCGAAGACCGTCGCAGCAGCGCTGCCTCCATCCAGATGGATGGCGCGCCCATCGGCCATCAGCCCACGGCTTGGCGGCGTGCACAGGGTCTGGCCTTTGTGCCCGAAGAGCGCCTCGGGCGCGGTGCGGTGCCCGAAATCTCCCTCGCGCGCAACTTGCTGCTTTCGCACCAGGGGCCGCAAACCCTCAGCCACGGCTGGATCCGTACCGGGGTCGTGCAACGCATCACCACCGAGATCCTGCAGCGCTTCCGGGTAAAGGCTGCCGGCCCGCATGCACTGGCAGGCAGTCTGTCGGGCGGTAACCTGCAAAAATATATCGTGGGGCGCGAGGTCGTACGCAACCCGCGTCTGCTCATCATCGCCCAGCCCACGTGGGGGGTTGATGTCGGTGCTGCCGCGCAAATCCACGCCGAGCTCCTCGCCTTGCGCGATGCCGGCTGTGCCATTTTGCTTATTTCCGAAGAGCTCGACGAGCTCCTTGAGCTTTCGGATCGTGTGGTGGTGATGGCCAAGGGCCGGGTATCACCCGCCTTGGCCCGCGATCACGCCGATCGCGAACAGATCGGCCAGTGGATGAGCGGCCTTTGGCCGGGCGCCCAGTCAGATAACACCCCGGAGCCCGCTCATGCTTGAACTCGTTGCCCGTGCCGAACCCTCCCGCCGGATGGCATGGCTGTCGCCACTGCTGGCACTAGGCCTTACCGCTCTTTGCGGCGTGCTTATGTTTCTGGCGGTGGGCAAGTCGCCCCTGCAGGGCCTGGGGGTGTTCTTCATCGAGCCACTCAGCAGCTTGCGTGGCTGGTCCGAGATCGGCGTCAAGGTGGCCCCGCTTCTGCTGTGCGCGGTGGGCCTGGCGCTGTGTTTTCGCGCCAATATTTTCAATATCGGGGCCGAAGGCCAGCTGGTGCTGGGTGCCATTACCTCCGGCGCGTTCATTTTGCAGTTCGACGATGGCTCGGGTACGGGGGGCGGCCCCCTGATGATCACCTTGGCTTTGGTGGCCGGTGCCTTGGGCGGAGCATTCTGGGCTGGGCTGGTGGCCTGGCTCAAAGACCGCTATCACGCCAACGAGATCCTCGTGTCCCTGATGCTCGTTTATGTGGCGCAATTGCTGCTCAGCTATCTGGTGCATGGCGTCATGCGTGATCCCGACGGCTTTGGTTTCCCGCAGTCGCGTCTGTTTGATTTTGGTTTTTTGTTGCCGGTGTGGCCGGGCACCCGCCTGCATTTGGGGATTGTCCTGGCGTTGGTGGCAGCGTTGCTGGCATGGCTGCTGTTGGCACGCCTGTTTGCCGGCTATCGTCTAACCGTCGGCGGCCTGGCCCCTCTGGCTGCGCGTTATGCCGGGTTTTCGTCCCGGCGGGCGTTATGGGGCTGCATGCTGGGCTCGGGGGCGCTGGCTGGCGTGGCGGGCGCCTGCGAAATCATGGGGCCTATCGGCCAGCTCACGCCGTCGGTGTCGCCTGGCTATGGGTTTGCAGCCATCATTGTGGCGTTTGTCGGCCGGCTGCATCCCATCGGGGTGGTCTTTGCCAGTTTCATCATGGCCTTGTTCTACATCGGTGGCGAGCTCTCCCAAACACGTCTGGGCATGCCCAGCGCCATCACCGGCATTTTTCAGGGGATCTTGCTGTTCTCCCTGCTGGCCTGTGATGTTCTGATCTATCAACGTTTGCGCTGGAGGTCCTGATCATGGATGCCTTGGCCCCACTGATCGCCGCCGCCATGAACGCGGGCACGCCCCTGATGCTCGCGGCGCTGGGCTTATTGATCAACGAAAAATCCGGTGTCATCAATCTGGGCTCCGAAGGCATGATGCTGGTGGCTGCCGCCCTGGGGTTTGCGCTGGCCGTACAAACCGGTAGCCCAGCCGTGGGTTTTATCGGGGGTGCACTGGTTGGTGCCCTGATGGCCGGGCTTTTTGCCTGGCTGGTGGTGTGGCTGGGGGCCAATCAGGTGGCCTGCGGTCTGGCTCTGTCGCTTTTCGGGGTAGGGGTGTCGGCGTCCATCGGCTTGCCGTATGTGGGCGCCACCATCCAGATCTCTACCTGGTCGGTTCCGCTGCTGGGTGATATTCCCTTTGTGGGTCCGGCGCTGTTTCAGCATCATCCCATGGTATATGGCGCCCTGGCCATGGCCGTGTTGTTGTCGTGGTTCTTGTATCGCACCCGTGCCGGCCTGGTGTTGCGGGCTGTCGGTGAATCCCCCGAATCCGCCCACTCACTGGGGTACTCGGTGCGCCGCATCCGCCTGGCGGCCCTGCTGTTTGGCGGGGCGTGCTGTGGCCTGGCTGGGGCGTTCATGTCTTTGGTGTATACCCCGATGTGGGTCGAGAACATGGTGGCCGGGCGCGGCTGGATCGCTCTGGCGCTTACCCCCTTTGCCACCTGGCGGCCTTTGCGGGTGCTGATAGGGGCTTATCTGTTTGGTGGCATCACCATCCTTACGTTCCACATGCAGGCGTTGGGCGTGCCTATTGCCTCGCAGTTGCTGTCCATGCTGCCATACCTGGCCACCATCCTGGTGCTAGTGCTGATTTCCCGCAACGTCAACTGGATACGCATCAATATGCCAGCTTCGCTGGGGCGGGCCTTTAACCCCAACCATTAACCCCAAGGCTGTTGCGCTGCGGCGCCAGCTCCTGCTTAACCGGTAAGATTTCATTCACCGACTCGAACCACGGAGATTTCCGCCATGAATACAGCTTCGATTCTTAAAACCCTGGGGGTGGCCACCGCGGCCGCCTGCCTGTGGGCAGCAGGTCCGGCCTCGGCCCAAGAGCCCCTCAAAATCGGCTTTGTCTATGTCAGTCCAGTGGGCGAAGCCGGCTGGACGTGGCAGCAGGATCTGGGCCGCAAGTACATGGAAGAACAGCTAGGCGACAAAATCAAGACGCAAATTGTCGAAAACGTACCCGAGGGCGCTGATGCCGATCGTGTTATCCGCGATCTGGCCCAGCAAGGCAACAAGCTCATCTTCACCACGTCGTTTGGCTTCATGAACCCCACCATCAAGGTGGCGCGCCAGTTCCCGGACGTCAAGTTTGTGCACTCCACGGGCTACAAAACGGCGCCCAACGTGGCCACCACCAACGCCCGCTTTTACCAGGCCCGCTATGTGGCAGGTGTGCTGGCCGGCCATAAAACACAAACCGGTGTCGTCGGCTATGTGGGTGCGTATCCCATCCCCGAGGTTCTGCAGGGTATCAACGCCTTTACGCGCGGCTTGCGTAGCGTCAAACCCGATGCCACAGTGCGGGTGATCATGGTCAACAGTTGGTTTGATCCGGGTAAAGAGCGTGATGCTGCTTTGGCCTTGCTGGATCAGGGTGCTGATATTGTCACTCATCACACCGACTCCACTGCCACTGTGCAAGCGGCCGAAGAACGCGGCAAATTTGCCATTGCCTATCACTCCGACATGCTTAAGTTTGGCCCGCATGCCCAGCTGGCTGCCGTCACCCATCACTGGGGCCCGTACTTTACCCGTGAGGCCAAGGCTGTACTGGATGGCACCTGGAAACCCGACCAAGTCTGGGGTGGCTTCAAAGAGCATATGGTTGATCTCGAGGGCTTTGGCCCCGCTGTCGACGACGCCCTGAAGGCCGAGCTTAAAGTCAAAGAAGACGCCATTGCTGATGGCAGCCTCAATGTCTTTGCCGCACCGATCAAAACCAATCAGGGCAAGGTGGTGCTGGCCGAAGGTGCCCTGGATGATGCCGGGCTGAATGCCATGGATTATTACGTCGAAGGCGTTGTGGGCGAGCTCAGCAAAAACTAGCCTGCCTTGCGGGGTACCGACCACGTGCTCATAACCTGAGCCACGGGGTCGCCCCCGCTTTCGGGTAGCAGCAGTACCTCACCGGCCGTCATGCGGCCGGTTTTTAATATCCTGGCCTGTGCGATGATGCCGCCCGCGGGTGCTCCGCGCAAAAAGTGGATAGTGAGGCTGGCCGTAACGGCCTCTGGTACGCCAGTGGCGCTGACCACCGCCGCATACAGGGCCAGATCCGCCAGGCCCATCAGCATGGGGCCCGCCACAATGCCGCCCAAACGCTGATTGGATGGGTTGGGTGGCAGCCGTAATGTGGCCTGGCCATGGCGGATATCCTTGATCTCGATACCCAGTACGGCCGCAAAGGGGTGCAGACGTGCCAGCAGATCTTCAAACTCTTTGATGGTGATGCACGATGGCGGCAAGGTATCCGCCAGGGAAGAAACGCTTGTCATGGCGCAAAGGTCAAGGGAAAAGGCCATAGTACACTGGCAAGAACCTGTGCAGCATTACGCCACGGTGGCCCGCTGCACCTTCACTGATACAGGCCAGTCCATGAAACGCGTGTGTGCTTCTCTCGGGATGTTTTCTTTAAGTTTTTTCGCAGTTGCCAGTGTCTGGGCAGCGGCGCCAGCAGCCACTACCTCTGCGGCCCCAGCCGAGGTCACGGCCGCCAATTGCTGGATTCGTCAGTTGCCGTCTCCGGCCCCTTCAGGCGGGTTCTTGGTGTTTCATAATGCCGGCCAGCAGGCCCGTCAGCTCACGTCTGCCAGTTCACCCGATTACGGCCAGGTGATGATGCATCAAACCACCCAGGAAAGCGGCATGAGCAAAATGTCGATGGTGCATCAGGTGGCGGTGCCTGCCGGTGGCAGCCTGGCATTCAAGCCGGGCAGCTATCACCTGATGCTCGAGCAGCCCCGTGATGGCTTGAAGGTGGGCGATCACGTACAAGTCGAGTTTGTTCTTGATAACCAGCAGCAAGTGTCTGTGTCGTGCGAAGTCAAGGCGCCTAACGCCATGCCTGGCATGGGCAAGCACGGCATGAAGCATATGGCGCATTAAGCGCCTGGTGTGGGGCTGGTGCCTTACGTCACAAAATCCATCAGCGCCTTGTTAAACGCCCTGGGGTTGGCCAGGTTCATGCCGTGGGCAGCCAGGGCAATACGTACGCGCTGGGCGGCAGGCAGCCACTGTTGCAGGCGATCCTGACGGTTGCCATACTTGGCCGGGCTGTTGCTGCCACCCACCAGCAATATCGGGCAGTGCAATGCCGAGACATCAGCCACCCGCACGGCGCGGTTGGCTTCCTGTATCTGGGATATCAGCGTCAGCGCGTTATCGCGCGCCATCTCTTTGAACCATGCCACCATTCGGCGCCAGGTATCGAGGCCATTGACGGTATCGATAAAGGCCTGCAAGGCAGTATCGATGGCGCCCGCCTGCAGCTGCTGCACCGTGTCTGCATAAAACGGAGGAGTTTCGGGTTCGTCGTCAAACCGAAACGCTGGGTCGGCCAGGGTCAGCGACAGGCACAAATCAGGCGCCTGGCGGGCAAATTCAAATGCCACCTGCGCGCCACGCGAGTGCCCCAGTACATGAACACCGGCTTGCAAACCCAACTGGCGCACCAGGTGAACAAGATCGCCTGCGTGACGATCGGTGCGGTAAGCCGCCATCGGGTGCGGGCGGGTATCGGGCCAGCAGCCGCGCAAACTGGGCGCAATCACTTGGTGGGATTGGCTCAGGGCTTCAAATTGCCAGCGCCAGTAGCGATAGTCGCATAAAGAGCCATGGACCAGCAAAATAGGGCTGCCCTGCCGGCCCATGCGTGTGTAGTGCAGCACGTCGCTATCGGGCAGTGCCAGCGTGTGTGGCGGTAAAACAGGGGCAGCCGGCATTACAGCAGTTTCAGTTGGCTTTTGGCGGTTTCGGCTGCGTTGCTGCTGGGGTAGTCTTTGATGATGCGTTGCAAGGTGGCCTTGGCGCCTTTCATGTCGTTTAACTCGATCTGGTCGGTGGCCACTACCAGCAAGGCCTCTGGGGCGCGTGCATCATCGGCGTGTGCTTTTACCAGGGCTTGCATCGTCTGGATCGAGCCCTTGAAATCTTTGGCTGCGTATTGGCTGCTGCCTTGATAAAACTGCGCGTCGGCATTTAGGGTGCTGTCGGGATACGATTGCACAAACGTGGCAAAGCTGGTGGCGGCCTCTTTGTAGCGGCCATTGCGGTACTGATCTGCCGCTGCCTCGTAGGCGGCCCGTTGCTGGGGGTCATCCTGGGCCTGTGTGCCGGCACTGGGTGCATTGGTCGGGCCCTCAGGCGCCTGGGCTTGCCGGTTGAGTTGTCCGAGCTCTTCAAGACGGCCACGCATCAGGGCCATTTCCTGGTGCAGTTTGTCGATCTGATCGGCGAGTTGCAGGCGGGCCTGCTGATTTTGGTCTTTGATTTGCTGCAGCTGCGTGCGCAGATCCAGGATCGCACGACGCGCTTCGTCATCCGTAAAAGCATGTGCGGGTGCTGCTGCCAGCGTCAGGGCCATCAAGGTGGCCACAGAAAGCGTGTTTAGACGATGGGTCAGGGCGTGCATGGCATGTTTCCTTTGGGTCGAGAGGTCTGCATCAGAATAAAAAACGCCGTAGCGTCACCGCTACGGCGCTGCCTGCGTCAGGCGACGATCAATGTTGGTAATTGATGTCTGCGCGACGGTTCTCGGCGTAGTCGGCTTCGGTATTGCCTTGAGCTTTGGGACGCTCTTTACCGTAGCTGATGGCTTCGATCTGGTTGGCGTTTACACCCAGTAGTTTCATCATGCGTGCCACGGCATCCGAACGGCGCTGGCCCAAGGCCAGATTATATTCGGAGCTGCCACGGGCGTCGGTGTTGCCTTCGACGCGCACTTTCTGGCCCTGATGGCTGGTCAGATAGTTGGAGTGCATTTCGACAACGCTGCGGTATTGTTCAGGCACCGTGTAGCTGTCGAAGTCGAAGTAGACCGAGCGCTGTTGCGCCAGAGGGCTTTGCGGGTTGAATGGATCCATGATCTGCCCGGCCGACGCCGAATCCGAGCCGGCGCCGCCGGCACCGTTTTCGTCGAGCGGTACGGAGCTGCAAGCTGCCAGAGAGGCAGCGAACGCGGCAATGGTTAGGGTCCTGGTGATGCGCGAGCTCATTGAATGTCCTTTAGAAGAAAGAGTCACACGAAAAAATCAATTCGTGAAAGGGCCCCAGGCTGGTTCGCGAACCTTGCCATTGAGTACCGACAACGTCTGGCGGACACGCCCGTCGATCGAAGTTACTGCCAGTACGCTGCGCCCATTTTGGATGGAACTGTAAAGCACTTGCATGCCATTGGGCGCGTAGCTGGGCGATTGATCGTCCGGACCGTCTGTCAGAAGCTGCTCAGAACCCGAATTCAAGGCTTGGCTAGCTATCCTGAAAGCACCGTTTCTACGTGTAACGTACACCAGTTGCTGTCCATCCGGCGATACCCTAGGTGAGATATTGTAACTGCCGGAGAAGGTGACTCGTTGGGCGTCACCACCCGCCACGGGCACCTTGTAAATTTGAGGGCTTCCTCCCCGATCACTGGTGAAAATCAGGGATTGGCCATCGGGGGTGTAGTCGGGTTCGGTGTCGATCAGCGGAGAGCGCATGACGCGTCGCAAATTGGATCCATCCGCATTGATGGTGTATATCTGCGAGATGCCGTCCATAGACAGCACGATCGCCATGTGCGAGCCATCCGGAGACCACGACGGTGCGCTGTTATTACCCTTGTAATTGGACACCGGCTGGCGCTGTGCAGTGGCCAAGGTCTGGACGTAAATCACCGACTTTCCTGACTCGAAACTGACGTATGCCAGCTTGCTGCCGTCGGGAGACCACGTGGGTGAAATAATCGACTGCTTTGAACGCAACATTACCTGTGGATTTTGGCCGTCCGCGTCAGCAATTTGTAACTCATATCCGTTGCTTGTTTGCAACACATAAGCGATTCGAGTCGAGAAGACGCCGCGTACGCCAGTGATCTTTTCGTAGATTCGATCGGCAATCCGGTGCGCGATCCGACGCATTTCGGATTCGTTTCCGGTGAACACAGCGGAGTCGAGTTCGCTCTTGCGGACGTTGTCGACCAAGCGGTAGCTGACGGTGTATTGGCCACCGTTTTGCTCGACGCTGCCCAGCGCCAGGTAATCAGCACCGCGGGCTTGCCAGGTACCGTAATCCACCGTGCTTTTAAGCGGCAGACTGGCACCGCCGGCACTGATCAGTCGAAATTGACCCGAGCGGGTGAGGTCGGCCCGGATGACTTCCGGGGTGGAGGTGGTGCCGCTGCTGGCACCAGAGAAATCGGCAATGGCGATGGGATACTGGGTGGCGCCCACCCCTGAGATATCCACACGCAGTTGGGCATGGGCAGGGCCAGTGGCCAGGGCAGCCAGTGCCAGGCCCACGCCAGCGGCCGCCGTGCGCCGCCACAGGCGCCCGATAAAGCCGGTAGCTGTAAATACGGTCATGGTTACGATCTCCTTAGTCGTACATGCGGTAATCCACATCAATATACGATGGATACCGCCCGCTAGGCGGTTTGGGGAAGGGAGAGCACGCCAGGATACCTTTGCGTACGGCATCATCAAAACGTGTGTCTCCAGAGGAATGGGTGAGGTCAACACTTTCTACCCGGCCCGAAGAGGCCAACCGGGTACGGAAGCTGGCAGTTGGGTTGCGTGAGCCGCTTTGTGGCGGCACGTTATAGATCACGCCCGGCTGAACGCAGGCGCGCACCTTGGCGGCATAGCCATCGTTACCACCACCGCCCCGCTGATTACGGTCGGCGTTGCCACTGGGGATACCGGCTGCCTCCATGGCCGCGCCTCGCAATGCCGCCTTCAGGGCGTCGCGCTTGGCAGCGGCTTCTTTGGCAGCCTTTTCTTTAGCGGCTTTTTCAGCAGCCGCCTTGTCGGCGGCCTCTTTGGCAGCTTTGTCCTTGGCAGCCTTATCAGCAGCAGCTTTCTCTTTGGCTATTTTCTCGGCAGCCGCTTTTTCTGCAGTGGCCTTATCGGCAGCTGCTTTCTCGGCGGCGGCCTTATCGGCAGCAGCCTTATCAGCAGCAGCTTTCTCGGCGGCTTCCTTGGCAGCCTTTTCCTTGGCAGCCTTATCGGCAGCAGCCTTCTGCGCTGCCGCTTTTTCTGCAGCCGCTTTTTCCTGGGCTAGTTTCTCAGCTGCAGCCTTTGCGTCGGCTTCTTTTTTGGCTTGTTCTTCTGCCAGTCGCTTGGCTTCTTCTTGCGCCTGACGTTCTTTTTCCAAAGCAATCTCGGCTTCAGCCTGGGCCTTGGCAGCCGCGGCCGCGCGGGCCTGGGCTTCCGCTTGTTGCGCCGCTTCGGCTTCACGGGCAGCTTGTGCTTCGGCAGCTGCCTTGGCCTGTGCCGCCGCCTCGGCTTCAGCGGCTTTCTGGACGCTGTCGTCTGGTTTGGGAGGTTCTGGTTTGGGTTCGGGGGTGGGCGGGACGTCAGGCTTCTCAGGGGGCGGAGCGGCCTCTTCAGTGGGTTCCGGCGGAGCGGCCTCGGCCACCGTGCCTTGCGACCAGAGCTCTACCTGCACAGGGCCGGCGTTATCCGGGGCAGAGGAGAAACCCACCACCATCAGCAATACGAGCAGCCCGTGCGCAGCCAGTGATGCGGCCAGGCCAATACGGTCGTCGCGTTTGTCAGAGGACGTATCAGTGTGAAGGAGTCGATCCAGCCAAGTCATGAAACCTTAACCTTGCTTGCGTGAACGGTCACTGATGGCTGCCGGCAGCATTCTGGTTGACGATCAGCCCCAGCTTGGAGACACCGCCGCTGCGTAGCTGGTCCATGACCTGCATGACGGTTTCGTAGGGCACCTTGCCATCGGCCGAGATCACCACCGGGGTATCCGGTGTGGCGGCGGCGCTTACCTCGGCCAGCAGATTGGCCTTGTCGACAGGCCGAAAAGACGCGCCACCCTCGCGCAGTCGCATGGAGAGTTCGCCTTTTTCGTCGATCTGTACTTCGATGGGTTGCAGCGGAACCTCGGAGGCCGTGCCAACAGAAGGCAGCTCGATCTGGCCTGGGGTAATCATGGGCGCCGTCACCATGAAGATCACCAGCAGTACCAGCATCACGTCGATGTAGGGGACGACGTTGATGTCGTTTTTCATCCGGCGGGTGCGGCGGTTGCCAAGTGAGGTCATCTCAGTGCACCTGACGTTGGAGAATATTGAGGAATTCGTCGATAAAGCTTTCGAAACGAATCGACAGACGATCGATTTCGTTGGTGTAGCGGTTGTACGCCAGCACCGCCGGGATCGCCGCAAACAGGCCGATGGCCGTGGCGATCAGCGCCTCGGCAATACCGGGGGCCACTGCCGCCAGCGTGGCCTGCTGCATGGTGGATAGCCCCATGAATGCGTGCATGATGCCCCAGACGGTACCCAGGAGACCAATATAGGGGCTGACAGAGCCAGTGGAGGCGAGGAAGTTGAGGTGGGATTCCAGGCTGTCCATCTCGCGCTGAAAAGCCGCCTTCATGGCGCGCCGAGGGGCGTCCAGCATGGTATCGCCGCGCGTGGACGAGCGTCGTGCCTTGATGAATTCGGTCATGCCGGCATCAAAGATGCGGGCCAGGGCACCGTGCTCGTTGCGACGGCTGGCCACTGCCTGCTGCAGCACGGTCAGATCGCCGCCCGCCCAAAAATCGTCTTCGAAACGGCGGGTTTGCTCGTCTGTGCGCTTCAGGGCGGCGCGTTTGCTGAAAATGTATGTCCAGGACAGCACGGATGCGCCCAGCAGAATCAGCATGACGATCTGTACGGGGATGCTGGCATTGCCAATCAGGGAGAGCAGCGACAAATCGCTCGAGGCTTGCATGGTTAGTGAAGGGCCTTGTTCAAGAGATCCCGAAGGGAAGTAGATAAACGGATAGGTTTGAAGCTGACGGCGTGAACCACACACACTTGGACGGTTGCAGTGGACAGAAGTTCGGTGCCGCGCCAGGCTTGCTGGGAAAACACCAGTGTCGAGGCCCGGATGTCGGTGACGTCTGTGTGGATGCGGATCTGGTCGTCGAGGTGGGCGGCCTGCCGATAGGCAATCTCCGCATGTCTCACCACAAACATCATTTGTTCCTGCACCGCCAGTGTATGTTGATCGACCCCGAGCGCCCGCAGCCATTCGGTGCGGCCACGCTCGAAAAACTTCAGGTAGTTGGCGTAGTACACCACGCCACCTGTATCAGTGTCTTCGTAATATACGCGAATGGTCAGGTCGCCGGAAGTGTTGCTGGAATCTGTCGTCATTTTTTGGTTAAGCCGTGTGACAGGCCACAGAATCCGTATGCCGGTGGTCTGTGGCCTGAATGGCAGGCATCAAAGGGATTGCAGCGTCTCAATCACCCGGGCAGCCGCATCCTGGGGCGCCAGCTTTTGCACCTCGGTATCGCGACGTGCCTGGATCTCGACGATGCCTTCCTTCAGGCTGCGATCGCCAAGGGTAACGCGCACTGGCACGCCGATGAGTTCCCAGTCGGCAAACATGATGCCGGGGCGCACATCGCGATCGTCCAAGATGACATCGATGCCTGCGTCCTTGAGGGATTGGTACAGCGAGAGCGCAGCGTTGCGAACGGTTTCACTTTTCGCCATACCAATGGGGCACAGCACCACTTCGAAGGGAGCCAGCGCCCGGGGCCAGATCATGCCGCGATCATCATGGTTTTGCTCGATGGCAGCGGCGGCGATCCGGCTGATGCCGATGCCATAACAGCCCATCTGCAATACCGCTGGCTTGCCGTCAGTACCCAGATAGGTGGCATTCAGGGCCTTGGAGTATTTGTCTCCCAGGAAAAACACATGCCCCACCTCGATGCCACGCTGAATGGCCAGCTGGCCACCTGCGGGATCCGGGTCGCCGGCCACGACGTTGCGCAAATCGGCCACCAGATGTGGTTCTGGAAGATCACGCCCCCAGTTCACGCCCGTGTAGTGGTAACCCGGCTGGTTGGCACCGCAGACAAAATCGCCCATCTTGGCCACGGTGCGATCTGCGATGATGGTGATGGCATCAGTTGCCAGGCCCACCGGGCCCAGATAGCCGGGCGTGCAATGAAACACGCTGTCGATCTCGGCTTCGGTTGCCAGACGATAGCCGTCTTTCAAACCGGGCAGTTTGCCTACCTTGATCTCGTTGGTTTCGTGGTCGCCACGAATCAGCAGCAACCACAAACGCGCCGGGCCCTTTTCGGGGTCTGTGGCCAGCACCACGGCCTTTACCGTTTTGGATAGTGGCAGTCCCAGTTGTTCAGCCACAATCTCGCACTTGGGGGCCTCGGGGGTGGCTTGTTGCGTAAGGGGTTGCTGTGCTGCCTCACGCGTGGCAATCAGGCAGGGGGCGTCAGCCAGTTCTATATTGGCGGCGTAATCCGAGTCGGGGTTGTAGACGATCAGGTCTTCTCCTGTGTCGGCAATCACCTGAAACTCGTGGCTGCGCGAGCCGCCGATCGAGCCCGTGTCGGCAGCCACCGCCCGAAAGCTCAGGCCCAGACGCGAAAAAATCTGCTGATAGGCCGCGTACATGATGTCATAGCTGGCCAGCGCCGCTTGCTCGTCGCGATCAAAGGAGTAGGCGTCCTTCATGGTGAATTCGCGCCCGCGCATCAGGCCGAATCGCGGTCGGCGCTCGTCGCGAAACTTGGTCTGGATGTGATAGAAGTTGAGGGGCAACTGGCGCCAGCTGTGTATTTCGTTGCGGGCGATGTCAGTGATCACTTCCTCTGAGGTAGGTTGCAGCACAAAGTCGCGTTGATGGCGATCCTTGATGCGCAGCAGCTCGGCACCGTATTGCTCCCAGCGTCCGGATTCCTGCCAGAGCTCGGCCGGCTGCACCACGGGCATCAGCAGCTCGATGGCACCGGCGTTGTTCATTTCTTCGCGGACGATGTTTTCAATTTTGCGCAGTACCTTCAGGCCCATAGGCATGTAGGTGTAGATGCCACCCGCAATCTTGCGGATCATGCCGGCCCGTGTCATTAGCTGGTGGCTAACAACCTCGGCTTCGGCAGGGGCTTCTTTGAGTGTATTCAGGTGGTACTTGCTGGCGTACATGGTAGGGATTCCGCTGGGTACGTATAATCGACAGTAATTGTATTGAATTCACAACCGAGGTGGCCCCATGTTGGATCGCGAAGGCTACCGCCCCAATGTCGGCATCATTCTTGTGAACCAGAAAAACGAGGTTTTCTGGGGCAAACGCATCCGAGAGCACGCTTGGCAGTTTCCGCAGGGCGGCATCAAGCACGGAGAAACCCCCGTGCAGGCGATGTACCGAGAACTCCACGAGGAAACCGGCCTGCGTGCAGAACATGTCCGCATTTTGGGGCGTACACGAGACTGGCTGCGGTATACCGTGCCCGATCATTACGTTCGCCGCGAACTCCGCGGCCATTACAAAGGCCAGAAGCAAATCTGGTTTTTGCTGCGCATGGTGGGCCGGGATACCGATGTTTCCTTGCGGGCTACCGATATGCCCGAATTCGATGCCTGGCGCTGGAACGCCTACTGGGTGCCCCTAGAGGCTGTCATCGAATTCAAACGCGAAGTCTACACCCTGGCGCTCAACGAGCTCTCCAGTTTATTGTTTCGCCGGGGTCGCGAAAATCGCTATTTGCGTCATCGCGGGTCGCGCGGTACCGTACAGGCCAGCCATTCCCCGGCGGTGCCGGGATCGCATTCGTCCCAGACCACCTCCTGAACCAGGATATCCGCATGCTCGAAGATCTAGACGCCTTGTCACGACGCATCCAGAAGGTTGTGCAACTGGCCCAAGGCCTGCAGGCCGAACGCCAAACCCTGCGGGCCCGCATCCACCAGCTCGAGGCCGAGTGCCAGACGCTTAAAACCCAGCAGGCACAAGAGCGCGACGCTTTTTCCCAGATGTCCCAACGAGCCGCCCAGCACGATCACGAGCTTCAGGCCGTGCGTGCCGAAACCGAACAGGCCCGCAGTGCCCTCGAAACCCGGGTTCGCGACCAGCAACAACATGCCGATGCCTTGCAACGGCGTCTGGATGCCACCCAGGAAGACTACGGCCGGCTCAGTGCGGTGGCTGTGGATGCCCAAAAACAGATCGAACTGATCCTTGAGCGCCTTCCCGGCGCGGAGGCCTGACCATGGAACGCGTAGATGTTTCCATCCTGGGTCGCGATTATTCGCTGGCCTGCCCCCCTCAAGAAAAAGACGCCTTGCTGGCGGCCGTCAGACAGGTCGACCAAAGGATGCTCGCCATCAAGGGTTCGGGCAAGGTGGTCAGCAACGAACGCATCGCCGTTATGGCTGCCATCCAGATCGCCAACGAGCTCCTTACCCTGCGCGCACCCGACGGTCCGCTCAGTCAACTTGCCTTGGGTGATTTCAGGAGTAAAATTGACGGCATGAACGGCATGCTTGATGAAATTCTCGGGGATGCCGCTTAAGCAGATTTTCGGATGCCATTTTCTTGCGCATCCAAACTTCTAAGTCCCTGCCGTGTACGTGACTTGGCCATACATTCCTTGAACCAATGCTAATTGGCATCGGTTGCCGGATTGACAGATGGGAGAGCTACCTTCACTGGATAGCCCAAAGCCTGACTGATGGCGACCACCGTGAACCTCAGGTTCCGGGATGCCGGCCTAGACGGCACAAGCGGGGCGTTTACAAATGGTCCACCGTGGTAACACGGTGGGCTTTTGTTTGTCTGGCCTCTCCGGGTATCCTGCGGTATTGGCCGCCAGTCAGATGGCGGTATTCACAGAGGTATTCATGACACCATCCATTTCCTTATCCCGTTTTGCCCTTGTTGGCACCATGGCTCTAGGGCTGGCCGCCTATGGTTCTCTGGCATCTGCCGCACCCCACCACCAAGCCAAGTGGAGTGGTCCTCACGGCCCGACGGCCACGCTGTCAGCGCAAGCCAGTGCCGATGTCTCCCAGGATACGGTTCAGGTTACTCTGGCGGCAGAGCTTTCCGCCGATAGCCAAGCCAAGGTCTCCGAGCAGCTTAACCAGCGGCTGGATACGGTGATGAAACAGGCCAAGGGCCACGAGGGCATCGAAGTCCACAGCGGCAACTATCGTATCTGGCCCACCACCAACCGGGATGGCCAGATCTCCGAATGGCGTGGGCGCGCCGAAATCATCCTGACATCACAAGATTTTTCTGCTGCCTCCAAACTGGCTGGGCAGTTGTCCGGGGATATGCCGATTTCCGGCATGGATTTCTCAGTTTCGCGCGAGCGCCGTCTGGCCCAAGAACAGGCGCTCACTGCTCAGGCCGTCAAGGCGTTTCGCGCCAGGGCGCAGGCGCTTACAGAAGCCCTGGGGTTTGATTCTTATCGCCTGTCTACCATCGACGTCGGCGGCAGTGGCGAAATGCCGCCTTCCCCCGCGCCGCGCATGATGATGGCAATGATGTCAGCCGACAAGGTGGCTGCGCCCATCGAGGGCGGCCAGCAAACCCTTACGGTGTCGGTCAGCGGGACGATTCTTTTGCGGCCCGTAAAAAAAGCCAAAGACCAATAAGCACCATCGGGACAGACAAAATCTGTCCCATGGACAAGCCCCCCATCAGCAGCCCCAGAAACGCGTCGGGTTCCCGGGTGAATTCCACCAGAAACCGAAACGTGCCGTAGCCCATCAAAAACACGGCACTGATCTGGCCCATGGGGCGAGGCTTGCGGGCAAACCACCACACCAGCGCAAACAGGGCAAAGCCTTCCAGGCCCATTTCGTACAGTTGCGAAGGATGGCGGGCGATCCCATCCCCGGAACCCGGGAACACCATGCCCCAGGGCAGGTCGGTTGGCCGGCCCCATAGTTCGCCGTTAATGAAATTGCCCAGGCGGCCGGCGGCCAGGCCCAGCGGAATCAGCGGCGCAATGAAGTCGCCAATGGCCAATAGCGGCTGGCCACGCTTACGGGCAAAAATCAGCATGGCCACAATCACGCCCAGCAAGCCGCCGTGAAACGACATGCCGCCTTGCCAGACATAAAAGATTGACAAGGGGTGGGCCAGGTAGTCGTCAAATTTGTAAAACACCACATAACCGAGGCGCCCGCCCAGCACCACGCCCAGCACGCCGTAGAAAATAATGTCTTCGAGATCCCGCAAATTGAGCTCACCCGGATGATGCTGGATACGCCAACGCCCCAACAACCAGGCCAGGGCAAATCCGGCCAGATACATCAGGCCATACCAATGGATGGCCACGGGCCCTAATTGCAGGGCAATCGGGTTGATATGAGGGAAAGGCATGGACAGGCACCCCGAGGAAACACAATCATGGATAATAACCGTAACGCAGGTTTAACCAGAGGATCGCTTTGATGGCAGTGCGGGTGGCGCAAACACATCTCGGGATGCGGCAAATGCTGCTGTTATTGGCCCTGGGCCTCTTTCCCTGGGGGTCGTCCGCCTGGGCGGATGTTCCCGCAGGCCGGGCACTGGCTGCCCAGCGGCAATGTCTGGGATGCCATCAAGTCGATGCCCGCCGCGTGGGGCCGCCCTTTACAGCCATTGCCCAGCGTTTTCAGGGCCGTGTGGATGCCGCACCCTATCTGGCGCAGCAAATCCGCCAGGGCAGCAGAGGCCAGTGGGGTGCCATTCCCATGCCGGCACAAACCCGGGTGTCCAAAACCGATGCCATCCGGCTGGCTCGCTGGATTCTGTCGTTGGCAAACACGGCGCCTCATTGATCAGGAGTTTCTTATGCAACAGGCAATTTTTGGTGGCGGCTGCTTCTGGTGCCAAGAGCCCGTGTTCCGTGCCCTGGATGGTGTGCTGGATGTACTGCCCGGCTATTGTGGCGGCAGCGTGCCTTCTCCCACCTACCAGCAGGTTTGTCAGCAGGATACCGGTCACATCGAGGTCAACCAGATTCAGTTCGATCCTGCCCGCATCAGCTATCGCACCTTGCTGGAAGTCTTTTTTGGCACCCACGATCCCACCACACCCAATCGGCAAGGCCATGATGTCGGACCTCAATATGCCTCGGTCGTTTTTTACCAGGACGACGCCCAGCACGCAGAGGCTAAGGCAGTGATGGCGGAAGTCCAGGCCCTTCTGTCAGATCCGGTGTGTACGCAGCTTCGTGCGGCGCAGCCGTTTTGGCCTGCCGAGTCCTACCATCAGCAGTATTATCAGCAGCACCCCGAGCAAGGCTATTGCCAGGTGGTGATTGCGCCCAAGATGGCGAAGTTCAGGCAGCGCTACGCCAACCTGCTCAAGCAGGCCTGATACCGTCTTTTCTGGCCAGGTATTGGCCCCACCGGGTGTGTGGTTGTGTCAGGGCAGCCAGTGCGGCCAGTACCATCAGCGTCAGCAGGCCGCGCAGCACCAAAATCACCCACACATTGGCCCCCAGTGCCATAATAAGCAGCGTGTCTTCTATCAGGGCGTGACACAAGGACAGCCACGAGAGTGCCAGCAGGCGCGTGCGCGCACTAAAGTTCTCACGTTCGGCGGCATCGATGATCAACGCTCCCCCATAGGCCAAGCCCAGCAAAACTCCTACGGTGGTCAGCGGTGCAGCACGTTCTTCCAAGCCTGAGAGCTTCAGAACCGGAGTCAGCGCGCGTGTAATCAGGCGCGTGATCTTCAGCCGCTCCAGCAGATCCAGCAAAATCACCATGCCGATGATGACCAGCAGCACCAGCAGCAGGGATTGCACCGTGGAAAGCAGCCAGGTCAGGACATCGGGCGGGCCCTGGGTAAGCCCTGTATCCTGCCCCATCCAGGCAAACGACACCGGATCCTGAAGCCAGCCGGCCGCCTGGCACGTCCAGGTAACGGCTGCACCATACACAATGCCCACGACAATGCGCAGCGTACCGGTTATCCAGGCGCTTGCGCCGGCACGACGCACCACCGACTGTTCTGTGGGTACATTATGCGCAAACAGCATCATGGCACCCAGTGCACTGATCTGGGCTACGTTCATGTCGAGGGTGTCCGACAGTGCGGCCATCGAAGCCATGCCGCCGTAGATATTGGTAATGACGGTTGTGGCCCAGATCAGCCCGGCTTGCGGCGGAAGCCCCAGAAATGCCATGGCGGGTGCCAGAAACTCGCCCACCTGCTGCACCAGGCCCATGCGGTCGGCCGCGTAGACAATCACCATCACGGGCACCATGATGCGCGCAATGGTCATAAACATGCGTGTGCTGCGTTGCCGGATAGTGTTCAGATAAAGAAGGACGTTCATGACAATGGAGGCAGGCCCAGAGTGGCGCAAGGCGCCGATGTGGGCGACTGTACACCAGAAGCGCAGGCTCAATACCCCTGCTGGGGTGGTTACGGATTGCCAGCGCTGGCAGGCCACCTTATCCTGAACGTTTATTGCTGTTCTATCAAAATAGGTTTTACATGACGCCTGCCGAGGATCTCGACCAGACCGATCAACTTATCCTGATGCATCTGCAGCAAGATGGCCGCATCAGCAATCAAGAGCTCGCCCAGCGGGTGGCGCTTTCCCCCAGCCCCTGTCTGCGTCGCGTCAAGCGCCTCGAAGACCACGGCTACATCCAACGCTATGTGGCACTGGCCAGTCCCGAGAAACTTGGTTTGGGTTTGCTTGCCTATATCTCGGTAAGGCTGGATAAATCTTCTCGTGCCGAGCACCAGGGCATCACCGGCTTCGCCCAGGATGTTCAGGGTTGGCCCGAGGTCATCCAGTGTTACGCCATGTCCGGCGATATGGATTATCTGCTGCGTGTCCAGGTCGAAGACCTTGCCGCTTTCTCCCGTTTTGCCATGGATACCCTGATGCGCCATCCCTCCGTGGTAGACATCCGCAGCAGCTTTGCCCTGCAGTCCATCAAAGAAACCACAGAGCTTCCGGTACGCAGTTTGCGCACAACAAAAAAAGCGTGCTATAGTTCGGTCTCTTCGCCGCCGGGCAGTCAGGGTTAACCCCGACAACACAGGGTAAAACCAGTGGTTTGGCAAGCCGAAGCGCAGTCATTTGAAGGCAATGGTCTCGATGGTTGTGCGGGGGTAAAAGGGCGAGGCGCCGGTTTCGGC
>NZ_JBASBR010000013.1:0-165941 GCF_049651205.1 Castellaniella sp. | reverse complement strand
CAACGTCTCCATGAAGGTCAGCCTGATTGCGCCGATCGCCATGGAAGAAGGTCTGCGTTTTGCCATCCGCGAAGGTGGCCGTACCGTGGGCGCCGGCGTCGTTGCCAAAATCATCAAGTAATTGATGGTCTGGCGGGGGCTGTGCCCCCGCCTGGATTCGTTCTTTAGGGATACCCATGAAAAGCCAGAAAATCCGCATCCGCCTGAAGGCGTATGACTACAAGCTGATCGACCAATCGGCTGCCGAGATCGTCGAGACCGCCAAGCGCACCGGCGCTGTGGTTCGTGGCCCCGTGCCTTTGCCCACGCGGATTCGTCGCTACGACGTATTGCGTTCGCCGCACGTCAACAAAACCTCGCGCGACCAGTTCGAAATGCGCACACACCAACGTCTGATGGATATCGTTGATCCTACCGACAAGACCGTCGACGCATTGATGCGCCTCGATCTGCCGGCTGGTGTTGATGTCGAGATTGCGTTGCAGTAATACAAACGCGCTTGCTTGTGTAAGCGGTTCGTTTTGCGAAAAAGAGCTTCCTTCGGGAAGCTCTTTTTTTATTCTGCGTAGATGATCTGCCAGATCGGCCAAGCTGATATGAGCAGAGCTCAAGGTGCTGAGTTTCTTTAATGCGTACATATATGTACACAAATTTATAAACATCATTGTCCACTTAGGTGTTAATCCTGATGTTAAAAGAATCGTGGACACGGCTATTCTGTTCACGTGAACTGATAGGGCGGCATTTGCCTGATGCATCAACAAGGAACACCTGTGAAAATCCTCCTGCTCAATCCCAATATTTCCAATAGCGTCACGCAGCTTATCCAGCACGAAGCACAACGCGCAGCCTTGCCGGATACCGAGATCACCGCCGAGACGGTAGATATGGGGGTTGCTTACATAGAAACCCCGGCAGAATCCGTCGTGGCAGCCTATGCAAGCTTTGTACATCTCGCGCAATGCCATACCGCCTACGACGGCATCGTTATCGCCGCGTATGGTGATCCCGGTGTGGCTCAGGCCAAAGAGCTGTTTCCCATCCCCGTGGTGGGGCTGACAGAGTCAGCGCTGGCCAGCGCCTTTCTGCTTGGTGGGCGCTTCGGGATTGTCGGTATCTCCAAAAGAATCGGCTACTGGTATCAGCAGACCCTCGAAGCCCTGGGCATGTCGCATCGCTTCATTGGGTACCAGGGCTTGGGCCGTGCGTTCTCGGATGTGGGCGCCGTGCAAGACGAGGCCCGCGTCGCGTTGTTGCAGATGTGCCTTCAACAAGTGGATGCCGGGGCCGACACCATCATCCTGGCCGGTGCACCCCTTGCCGGCCTGGCACGACAGATCGAAAGTCAGGTGCCTGTCCCGCTGGTAGACGGCGTGGGCAGTGCCGTGCGTATGCTTGAAACCCTGGTTCGCAGCAATTACCAGCCGCGCCGTGCCGGCCCGCTGGCACCGCCGCCGGCCAAACCCAACCAGCACATAAGCCCGGCCCTGGCTGCCCTGTTCGCCGGCCAGCCCAATGCCAACGCAGGCGGGGCGCGTTCATGAGCCAGCATTTTGATCTGCTCGTCATCAACGCCAAAATCGTCACTGCATCCGACAAATTTCAGGCTGATATTGGTGTCATCGATGGCAAGATTGCCGCATTGGGAAAAAACCTCGGGACAGCCACGCAAATCGTTGATGCCAGCGGGCTGCTGGCCTTGCCAGGCGGCGTGGATGCCCATTGCCACCTTGATCAGCCACAGGATTTCGGATTACGCATGGCCGACGACTTCCTCAGTGGATCGCGATCTGCCGCTTGTGGTGGCACCACCACCATCATCCCCTTTGCCGCGCAGATCAAGGGGCAGTCCTTGCAAGCTGCCGTCACCGACTATCACCAGCGCGCACAAGACAAGTCCTGCATCGACTACGCGTTTCACATGATTGTGTCGGACCCCACCCCAGAGGTGCTGAAGACCGAACTCCCGCGCCTTATCCGGGAGGGCTATACCTCATTCAAGGTCTACATGACCTACGATGATCTCAAGCTCAATGATCGCCAGATTCTGGATGTGCTGGATGTCGCGCGCCAGGAAGGTGCGCTGGTGATGGTGCATGCCGAGAACTCCGACTGCATCGGCTGGCTTACCGACCGCCTGGTTTCCGAGGGCAAGACCACTCCTCAGTACCATGGGGTGTCCCGCCCGCAGGCCGTCGAGCGTGAGGCGACGCATCGGGCCATCACGTTTTCCGAGCTGGTCGATGTGCCGATCCTGATCGTGCATGTATCCGGGCGTGAAGCCATCGAACAGATCCGCTGGGCACATGGCAGGGGGCAGCGCATCTATGCCGAAACCTGCCCTCAGTATCTTTATCTCACCGAAGACGATCTCGGCCATGGCGACTACGACGGTGCCAAGTGCATCTGCAGCCCACCCCCCCGCGACCGTGCCAACCAGCAGGTGGTTTGGGATGGCCTGCAGCACAACGTCTTTGCCGTGTTCTCATCCGATCATGCACCCTTTGGTTACGACGATCCGCACGGCAAAAAGCTGCGGGGCGTCGAGCAAAAATTTCACCATATTCCCAACGGCATCCCGGGCCTCGAGACGCGGTTGCCCTTGCTGTTTTCAGGTGGCGTCAAGGAGGGGCGCATCAGCATTCATCAGTTTGTAGCGGTCACATCCACTCAACCTGCCAAGTTGTATGGGCTGTATCCCCGCAAGGGTTCGCTCATGGTGGGGTCTGATGCAGATATCGCGTTGTGGGATCCCGATCGGGAGGTCACCATCCACAACCAGATGCTGCATCACAACGTCGACTACACGCCCTACGAGGGCCAAACCGTCACAGGCTGGCCGGTCATGACCTTCTCACGCGGAAGGCTGGTAGCCAAAAATTTCGAATTCCTGGGCCAGGCCGGTACCGGGGAATTCATGTCATGCGGTAAACCAATGCTGCTGTAACTCATGCCACCAAAGGCGGGTTGCAGCACCCAGAGATCACTGCAAAGTGAACCACAGAGGAGACGGAACATGAACATGCGTATCACCCTTAAATCCACCTTGCTCGCCTGCGTTGTGGGCGGCGCCATCTCACTCAGCCAGGTTGCCATGGCTGCCCAAAACTTGCGGATTGCCAGCAATTTCCCCGCTGAGCATTCGGTTTCCAAAGCGATGGAGATCTTCAAGACCGAAGTCGAGAAAAACACAACGGACTCGCTGAAGATCAGCCTGTTTCCCAACATGATGCTCGGCGGTGCAACCGAGAACATCGATCAGACGCGCTCTGGCACGATCTTTGGCACGCTGCTGTCGGTGGCGTACATGTCCCGCATCGTCCCGGAGTTCGAGGCAGTCAGTCTGCCGTTTGTCTTCAATACGCACGAATCCGCCTGGAAGGTTGCCGATGGCAAGGTGGGGCAGATACTGAACGACAAAATGGCAGCCAAAGGCTTTAAAGGGTTGGGCTTTGGCGAGCTTGGCTTTCGTAACGTCACCAACAATGTACGGCCCATCGCAACGCTGGCCGACTTCAAAGACCTGAAAATCCGGCTGCAGCCCAACGAGGTGCATATCAATGCTTTCCGGGCGCTGGGCGCAAACCCGGTGGCCATGGATATCAGCGAGGTGTATTCCGCACTGCAGCAGGGTGTGCTGGACGGCCAGGAAAACCCGTATGACAGCATCGCCACCCGGCGTTTCAACGAGGTGCAAAAGTACATTTCCGATTCCCGTCACCTGTTCGATTTCATGGTCTTTGTGGTCAATAAGCAAGCCTTCGACAAGCTCAGCCCCGAAGACCAGAAAGTCGTTAGCGAGGCAGCAAAAAAAGCGATTCAGTGGCAACGCAATGCCTCGGCTACCGAGGCAGACAAATGGCGTGACACTTTGATCAAACGTGGCATGCAGTACACCGAAGTCTCCGACGAGGCCCGGGCCAAGATGCGCGAAGCAACCGCGTCCGTGGTGCAGACCGTCCGTAAAAACGTTGGCGACGAAATCGTTGATGCCATGTTTGCCGAGGCAGGCAAGTGAACCAGCCCCAAGAACCGGGTAGCGACCAGCCACAGGAAGACATTGCGCTTCCTGTGCGCTGGCCGGGCAGCCCGCTGCAGACGGTCGTCAGATACCTCGATCAGTTGTCTGTGGCGGGTATTGTCCTCACAATGGCTGGCATGACCATCATCGTCACTTTGCAAGTGGTCTGGCGGCATATTCTCAACTCATCGATTGACTCGGCCGACGAGCTCTCCAGATTGCTGTTTGTCTGGGCGATGTTCCTGGCGATTCCGCAAGGCATCAAGTATGGGGTTCACGTGGGCATCGATCTGCTGGTCAGCGCACTGAGCCCAAGTGTCAAAGAGATCCTGTTCCGGTTGATGTCGCTGGCAGCTGCCGTGCTGATGGCCGCGGTAGCCATCGCTGCCTGGGATGCCACCCTCGGGAAATGGCAGGCGCTTATGCCCACTTTGCCCATCAGTGCAGCGGTTTTCTATATCGCTGTCCTCGTCTGTGCCGTGCACAGTGTTCTGCACCTGATTCTCTTCACCTGGGGTGGCTCGAGAATCTGGGGAGGTCAATCGCTATGATTATCGTGGTCCTGATCCTGTTTGTGATCTTTGCCTTCCTGGGCATGCCACTGGCCTTTGCCCTGGGGTTTGCCTCTTTGGGGGCGCTGTTTTCGGCCGATTTTCCCATCACGATGCTGGCAGAACGCATGCTGTATTCGGTTAACAGCTTCCCGCTGATGGCCATCCCGCTGTTTATTCTGGCGGGCGAGTTCATGGTGAAGGCAGGCATGATGGAGCGCCTGGTCAGCTTTGCCAACAGTCTGGTTGGCCGCATGCATGGTGGCCTTGCCAATGTCACTATCGTGGCGGGCACGATTCTTGCGGCGGTCAGCGGTGCGGCCGTAGCCAGTGCCAGCGCCTTAGGCAGCGCCCTGGTGCCTTCTCTGCGCAAGTACTACCCGGATACATACTCCTGCGCGATCATCGCTTCGGCGTCCAACCTCGGCCCGGTTATTCCACCCTCCAATGCCATGATTGTGTACGCCTTGATGGCTGGCTCCACCGTATCGGTGGGGGGCATGTTCATCGCCGGCGTCGTCCCAGGCATCCTCTTATGTATCGGCTTTATCGCGATTGCCTCGTATTTGTCCTGGAAACGCAAGTATCCTCTCACCGGAGAAGCATTCGACGGACGCAGGGCCTGGACCGAGTTTCGCCGTGCCTATGCCATTCTGTTTATGCCCATCCTTGTGCTGGGCGGCATCATCGGGGGCTTGTTTACCGCCACCGAGGGCGCGGCTGTGGCAGTGGTGTACTCTGCCGCCATTGGCTTTTTGGCCACCCGCAAGCTCAAGTGGCGGGATTTGCCCGGGTGCATGTTTCGGGCCGCGGTCATCTCTGCCATGGTGGCGGCACTGATTGCCTTCGCGGCAACCGTTACCTTCCTGTTTGCCGTCAATCGGGTTCCGCAGGATATGGCGCTCTGGGTGCAGTCCATCACCGACAGCCCGATGGTGTTTTTGCTGCTTACCATGGTAATTCTCATCGTGGTCGGGATGTTCCTGGAGTCAAACGCAGCGTACATCATGCTGGTTCCTCTGTTTGCGCCTATCGCACAAGCATTTGGCATCGATCCCTTGTGGTTTGGCCTGCTGTTTGTGCTTAACCTGGTGATCGGCATGATGACGCCGCCGGTGGGTGTGCTTTATTTTGTGGTGTGTGGCATCACAAAAATGCCCATGGGCCCGGTGGTCAAAGAGTGCGTTCCCTTTGTTGCCTGGCAGTTTGCTGTTCTGATCCTGTGCATGGTGTTTCCGGCCATCGTCACGTGGTTGCCACGGCTTCTCGGGTACTGATCTCTCTGCCACTTTGGTTAAACATTGATGCCACACGCCCATGCCCAACAAGAAATCATGCCAACCATCCTGATTACCGGCGGCGCCGGTTTCATTGGCCTGAATATCACCGAGCACTTGCTAGGGCGCGGCATCGATGTGGTTTGCTACAGCTTGGCAGCACCACCCCAGCCCTTTATCCGTGCGGTAGAGGGCTTGCGGGGCCATCTGTCCATTGTGGAAGGTGATGTCTGTGACCCGGTTGCACTTAAAGTCGCCCTGCAACAATTCCAGGTGGGGGCACTGATCCACGGTGCGGCCATCACTGCGGACATCCACCGCGAGCGCACCGATCCGGCCCGGATCTTTGCAGTCAATCTGGGCGGCACACTCAATGTCCTGGAGATGGCAATCCAATGCGCGCTTGCTCAAGTGATTGTGCTGGGCTCGGGGGCGGTGTTTGGTGCGGCATCGCCAACAGATGAATTTCTGGATGAAACCCGGCATATACCCGTGCCGGACAGCCATTACGGGATCAGCAAGTATGCCGCCGAGCGGCTGTCGGTTCGCTATCGAAGTACGCGCCAGCTTTGTACAAGCGTTGTTCGGCTGGGCACATGCTTTGGTCGCTGGGAGTACGCCACTGGTGTGCGTGACACGCTCAGCATCCCCCTGGGGCTGACACAAATGGCAGAAACCGGCGGCCATGCCGTTTTGGGTCCGCAACTGCCGGTCGATTGGGTATACGCTGACGATGTCGCTATTGGCGTGGCGAAGATGCTGGCCACCACCCCAAAAGATCCGGTCTATCATTTGTCGGCAGGCCGACGCTGGGATGCCCTGGCCTGGTGCAAGCTGCTGGCACAGGCGTTTCCAGGTTTTACCTACGAGATCAGTGACGATCCAGAAAAGATCAATATTGGCCGCAGCGCACCCACGCCCCGGCCGCCGTTTGCCATTGGCCGGATGGAAGCCGAATTCGGCTTCCGGCCCGCGTTCACCGGTTCTGCCGCATTCGAGCACTACATCCGCTGGCGCGCGCGCTGTGCGATCTAATGCACGCCTTCGGTAATCTCTGATCAGAGCCCAGCAGGTTCCGGTTTCGGGCAGGCCATCTCCCTGATATTACAGTGTGTCTGTTTTGCACAGAGGCTCTTCCTTCGTGGTTTTGTTCGTGCTAGAATGCTTAGCTTCGCCATCCATCTATATGGGTGGCGTTCGTTGCATGCATTTTGTGCAGCGGCGCAGCTTAGCGGTTGCACTCAAGCCCCGGCCAATCGAAGTCGGGATTTACGCTTAAGGGTTCATACCCCGGAGAAAACAATGTCGAACACGACACCTACCCCCGCGGCCTGGCGCCTTGGGCTTGTGGGACGCAAGGTCGGCATGACCCGCATTTTTACCGAGGAAGGCGATTCCATCCCGGTAACTGTGCTGGACGTGTCCAACAATCGCGTTGCCCAAGTCAAGACGCCCGAAGTCGACGGCTATGCGGCGGTTCAGCTGGCCTATGGTGCCCGCCGTGCCTCTCGCATTACCAAGGCCCAGTCGGGTCACTTTGCAAAAGCCGGCATCGAAGCCGGCTCTGCGCTCAAAGAATTCCGTCTTGATCCTGCCCGTGCCGCCGAATTCACGGCTGGCGCAGTGGTTTCCGTCGAGTCCGTCTTCGAAGTCGGCCAACAAGTCGACGTCACCGGCACCTCCATCGGTAAGGGTTTTGCCGGCACCATCAAGCGCCACAACTTCGGTTCGCAGCGCGCCTCGCACGGTAACTCACGCTCGCACCGCGTGCCCGGCTCCATCGGTCAGGCACAAGATCCGGGCCGTGTCTTCCCGGGCAAGAAAATGGCTGGTCACCTGGGTGATGTCACCTGCACAGTCCAAAATCTGGACGTCGTGCGTGTCGACGTCGAACGCGGTCTGTTGCTGGTTCGGGGCGCTGTCCCGGGTCATAAAAACGCCGATATCGTCGTGCGTCCGGCCGTCAAGGCCGCGCCCAAAAAAGGAGCCTAATCATGGAACTCAAGCTCCTGAACGATCAGGGTCAATCCTCGGCCACCGTGGCCGGCGCCGATGACATCTTCGGTCGCGAATTCAACGAAGCGCTGGTGCACCAGATTGTCGTGGCCTACCAGGCCAACGCACGCATGGGTAACCGCGCCCAGAAAAACCGCGAGACGGTTAAGCACTCCACCAAGAAGCCCTGGCGTCAAAAAGGAACTGGTCGTGCCCGCTCCGGTATGACTTCCTCGCCGATCTGGCGTGGGGGTGGTCGTGCATTCCCCAACTCGCCCGAAGAGAACTTCAGCCATAAGGTCAACAAGAAAATGTACCGCGCCGGTTTGCGTGCCATTTTCTCCCAACTGGTCCGCGAAGACCGTCTGGCCGTGGTTGAATCCTTCTCTCTCGAGGCCCCCAAGACCAAGCTTGCTTCCAGCAAACTCAAGGATCTGGGGATCACCGAGTCCGTCCTGATCATCACTGATGCCATGGACGAAAACGTCTATCTCGCGACGCGCAACCTGCCCCATGTGGCAGTGATCGAAACGCGCTACGCCGATCCGCTGTCCCTGGTGCACTACAAGAAAGTGTTGGTCACCAAGGCTGCGATCGCCCAACTCGAGGAGTTGCTGGGATGAATGCCGAACGTCTGATGCAAATCATTCTGGCACCCGTGGTTACTGAAAAGTCCACGATGGTTGCCGAAAAAAACAACCAGGTCGCTTTCCGCGTCGTGGCTGATGCCACCAAGCCCGAAATCAAGGCTGCCGTCGAACTCCTGTTCAAGGTCGAAGTTGATTCCGTGCAGGTTGCCAACCGCAAGGGCAAAGAAAAGCGTTTCGGCCGTTTCATTGGTCGTCGTCGCAACGAGCGCAAGGCCTATGTGTCCCTTAAGGCAGGCCAGGAAATCGACTTTACGGAGGTGAACTAAATGCCGCTGATTAAAGTCAAACCGACATCCGCCGGCCGCCGGGGCATGGTCAAGGTTGTGCACCCCGAGCTGCACAAAGGCCCGGCCTATGCACCCCTGCTTGAATCCCAATCCCGCGGTTCCGGCCGTAACAACAATGGCCACATCACTGTGCGCCATCGGGGTGGTGGTCACAAGCAGCACTACCGCATGGTTGATTTCCGTCGCAACAAAGATGGCATCGTCGCCCGCGTCGAGCGCCTCGAATACGACCCCAACCGTACGGCTCACCTGGCACTGCTGTGCTACGCCGACGGCGAGCGTCGTTACATCATTGCGCCCCGTGGTCTGCAGGTTGGTGCAACGGTCGTATCCGGCAGCGATGCCCCGATCCGTTCGGGCAACACCTTGCCGATCCGTGCCATTCCTGTGGGTTCCACCATCCACTGCATCGAGATGCAGCCTGGCAAGGGTGCCCAGATCGCGCGTTCCGCAGGTGCTTCGGCTGTCCTGCTGGCCCGCGAAGGCGTGTACGCCCAGGTTCGTCTGCGCTCCGGTGAAGTTCGCCGCGTGCACATCGACTGCCGTGCCACCATTGGTGAAGTCGGCAACAGCGACCACAGCTTGCGACAAATCGGTAAAGCCGGTGCTGTCCGCTGGCGCGGTGTGCGTCCTACCGTTCGTGGCGTCGCCATGAACCCGGTGGATCACCCGCATGGTGGTGGTGAAGGCCGCACCGGCGAAGGCCGCGAACCCGTCAGCCCGTGGGGTACTCCCGCCAAGGGCTACCGGACCCGTCGTAACAAGCGCACAGACAATATGATTGTCTCGCGCCGCAAGCGCAAATAAGGGGCGAACACAATGTCACGTTCGATCAAGAAAGGCCCATTCGTCGATGCGCATCTGATCAAAAAGGTCGATGCCGCCGTCGGGGGCAAGGAAAAGAAGCCGATCAAGACCTGGTCGCGTCGTTCCACCATTTTGCCCGAGTTCATCGGGTTGACCATTGCCGTGCATAACGGTCGTCAGCATGTGCCCGTTTACATCAACGAGAACATGGTCGGCCATAAACTCGGCGAATTTGCCCTGACGCGTACCTTCAAGGGTCACGCGGCAGACAAAAAGGCCAAGAGGTAAGCCATGGAAACCACCGCAGTCATTCGCGGCGTCCATATTTCCGCCCAAAAGACCCGCCTGGTGGCGGATCTGATCCGCGGAAAGTCCGTGGCGCACGCCCTCAATATCCTGAATTTCAGCCCCAAGAAGGCCGCAGGCATCCTCAAGAAGGCGCTTGAATCGGCCATCGCCAATGCTGAGCACAACGACGGTGCCGACATCGACGAGCTGAAAATCACCACCATTTATGTCGACAAAGCTCAGTCGATGAAGCGTTTCTCTGCCCGTGCAAAGGGGCGTGGTAACCGCATCGAGAAACAGACCTGCCACATCGTGGTTAAGGTCGGGGCCTAAGGAGTCGCAATGGGACAGAAAATCCACCCAACCGGTTTCCGCCTGGCGGTCAACCACAACTGGACTTCCCGCTGGTACGCCAACGACAAGGTCTACGGCAGCATGCTGGCCGAAGATATCCGTGTCCGCGAGTACCTCAAGAAGAAACTTAAAAGCGCTTCTGTCGGTCGCGTCATCATCGAGCGTCCTGCCAAGAATGCCCGCATTACCATTTATTCGGCACGTCCGGGTGTGGTGATCGGCCGTCGCGGCGAAGACATCGAAACACTGAAGTCCGATCTGCAGCGCCTGATGGGCGTGCCTGTGCACGTCAACATCGAGGAAATCCGCAAGCCCGAAACCGATGCCCAGCTGGTTGCCGATTCTATCGCCCAACAGCTCGAAAAGCGCATCATGTTCCGCCGGGCCATGAAGCGTGCGATGCAAAACGCCATGCGTCTGGGTGCCCAGGGCATCAAGATCATGTCGTCGGGCCGCCTCAACGGCATCGAAATCGCCCGCACCGAATGGTACCGCGAAGGCCGTGTGCCCCTGCACACACTGCGCGCACACATCGACTACGGCACGTCCGAAGCCCAAACCACGTACGGCATCATTGGTATCAAGGTCTGGGTCTACAAGGGCGATATGCTGCCCAACGGCGACTTCCCCGTTGAAACCGCCGCCCCGCGCGACGAAGAGCGCCGGCCCCGCCGCGCACCGCGTAGCGACCGTCCTGGCCGCCCCGGTGGCCGTGGCCGTGGTCCGCGCCGTGACGCCGCTTCGGCAGCGCCCGCGTCTGAAGGAGAATAAACCATGCTGTCACCCTCTCGCAGGAAATACCGCAAAGAGCAAAAAGGCCGCAACACGGGCCTGGCGACGCGCGGTACCAATGTTTCTTTTGGCGAATACGGCCTTAAGTCCACCGATCGCGGCCGCCTGACAGCTCGCCAGATCGAGGCTGCTCGTCGTGCCATTAACCGTCACATCAAGCGCGGCGGTCGTATCTGGATCCGGATCTTCCCGGACAAGCCCATCTCGCAAAAGCCCGCCGAAGTCCGGATGGGTAAAGGCAAGGGCAATCCAGAGTACTGGGTCGCTGAAATTCAACCTGGCAAGGTGCTGTACGAAATGGAAGGCGTGTCCGAAGACGTGGCACGCGAAGCATTCCGTCTGGCCGCCGCCAAGCTGCCCCTGCGCACGACCTTCGTGTCGCGTCGTGTGGGCGCCTAAGGGGTATACATATGAAAGCCAGTGAACTGCGCGAAAAAGACGCCGCCGGGCTCCAGACCGAGCTCGAGAGCCTGCTGAAGGCACACTTCAACCTGCGCATGCAGCGTGCCACTCAGCAGCTTTCCAACACCAGCCAGCTGGGCAAAGTGCGTCGCGATATCGCGCGCATCCGCACCATCATGACTGAGAACGCAGGAAAGTAATATGACAACCGAAATCCAAAAAGACACCGTCAAGCGTCAACGCACGCTGGTCGGCAAGGTCGTCAGCAACAAAATGGACAAAACCGTTGTGGTCAGTGTCCAAACCCGCGTGAAGCACCCCGTACTGGGCAAATTCGTCAACCGCACTGCCAAATACAAGGCGCACGACGAGTCCAACCAATACAACGAGGGCGACACCGTGGAAATCGCCGAAGGCCGTCCCATCTCCAAGTCCAAATCCTGGAAGGTGGTTCGTCTGGTCGAAGCCGTGCGCGTCATCTGATCGCACGCTTTCGGGGGCCTGCAAGGCCCTGCGCCAGCCAGTAGTACCAACAAGCCCTGCGCAAGCGGGGCTTGTGCATTTCACGCTGCCTGCCGTGACCACATTCCGGTAACATAATGCCTGTTCAAAGATTCGGGAATCGATGATGAAAGCCTTGAGAATACTTAGTGCCTTTGCGCTGCTGGCGGCAAGCAGCCTGCTGGTTCTGCCGGTGCAGGCGGCCGACGCCTGGCCTGCCAAGACAATCCGTATCCTTGTGCCGTTTGGGCCAGGCTCTACACCCGATACCATGGCGCGCATGACGGCCGATTATATCGGGCCCAAACTGGGTGTGCCGGTGGTGGTCGAGAACAAGGCCGGGGCCGGTGGCAATATCGGTACCGCTGCCATGGCCAAGGCCGACCCCGATGGCTATACCTTTGGCATCACCATCTCCGGGCCGCTGGCTGCCAATACGGTGCTGTTCCCCAATCTGCCGTACAAGCCTGCCCAGGATCTCGATCTCCTGACCATTGCTGCCACGCAACCCAGTGTGCTGGTGGTGTCTCCCAGCCTCGGCGTCAATGATGTGGATGGCTTGCTGAAAGCGCTTCGCGCCAAACCAGGCGACTACAATTATGGGTCGATGGGCGTGGGCAGCATCTCGCATCTGGCGATGGCCGCGCTGGCGGCGGCCAGTGGCACCGATATCGTGCACGTGCCGTATGCCAGCTCCTCCAAGGTTGTCACCTCCATTTTGTCTGGCGAAACCCAGATGGGCATTTTGCCGGCCGCTGCCGTGATGGAGCAGGTAAAGGCGGGCAAGATCAAGGCACTGGCGGTTGCCACGGCCAAGCGTTCTACCATCCTGCCAGATCTGCCCACATTGGCCGAGAGTGGCGTGTCCGGCATCGAAGCCGACGCCTGGATGGGATTCGTGGCACCTCACGGTACGCCGCAGGCCATAGAAGATCGCTTCACTGCAGAAGTCGTGGCGATGCTTAAGGATCCCGCCATCGTCAAGAAACTGGCCAACTTGCACGAAGAGCCCGTTGCCAGCACCCCAGCCGAAATGAAAGCGGTGGTGCAGGGCGATCTGGACCGCTGGACCCCCGTGATCAAGGCCAACAACATTCGCTTCGACCAGTAATCTGATGGTATTGCCAGCCTCTCCCGTGGCCACCGGATACGTACCGTGCGCCTGAAGATCCGTCATCAGCCGGATTTCTGGGCAGGGGCCTTGTTTGTGTGTGTGGGGCTGGCGTTTGCGCTGGGGGCACAACACTACCCGATGGGCCGTGCAGCGCGCATGGGCCCCGCGTACTTCCCCACGCTGCTGGGGGTGTGCCTGGTGCTCATGGGGGTGTTGCTGGCCTGGCAGGCCTGTCGGCCTGATGCTACCAGCGCCAAGGTTACGTCACCCGATTGGCGGGTAGCAGCAGTAGTGTTGGGGGCTGTGTGTCTGTTTGCCCTTACGCTGCCCTGGCTTGGTGTACTGCCCGCTGTTTTTCTGCTGGCCTTTGTGGGCAGCATGGCCGCCCATGATTTCAGCTGGAAGGTGGCAGCTGGGGTCGGGCTGGGCATGATGCTGTTTGTTTGGCTGGTGTTCATCAAGGGCCTGGGGCTGGTGTTTCCCGCCGGCCTGCTGGGTTAGGGCTGATATCCATGGAGTGGCTCGATCACCTGGCGTTGGGGCTTTCTGTTGCCCTCAGCCTGCAGAATCTTACTTACTGTCTGTTGGGGTGTCTGCTGGGCACACTGATTGGCGTGCTGCCGGGCATTGGGCCGGTACCCACCATTGCGATGCTGCTGCCCATTACGTATGTATTGCCGCCAGAGGCTGGCCTGATCATGCTGGCCGGCATCTACTATGGTGCGCAGTATGGGGGCTCCACTACGGCCATCCTGGTGGCTTTACCAGGAGAAACCTCCTCGGTGGTCTCTGTGCTGGATGGCTATCAGATGGCCAAAGCAGGGCGGGCGGGTGCTGCCCTGGCCATCGCGGCGCTGGGTTCTTTTTTTGCCGGCTGTGTGGCTACGGTGCTGCTGGCGGCTTTTGCACCCTTGCTGGCACAGATCGCCTTCAAGTTTGGGCCCGCCGAATACTTCTCTCTGATGGTGCTGGGGCTGCTGGCGGCTGTGGTCATGGCGTCAGGGTCACTCCTTAAAGCCATTGGCATGACCCTCCTGGGCCTGACGCTGGGGATGATTGGCACCGATGTGAACTCCGGCATGCCGCGGTTTGATCTGGGCTTCCTCAAGTTGCAGGATGGCCTGGATTTCGCGGTGGTGGCCATGGGGATTTTCGGTCTGGCAGAGATTATCGGCAATCTTGAACAACGCGAGCGCCGGGTCAGCGTGATGGGCAAGGTGGGCTCGCTGTACCCTAACCGAAAAGAGTTCAAAGAGGCCTGGCCGGCCAGCGTGCGCGGCACGCTGCTGGGCTCGGTACTGGGCATTTTGCCTGGAGGCGGTGCGGTGCTGTCCTCGTTTGCCTCCTACACCCTCGAGAAAAAAATCTCGCACGAGCCACAACGCTTTGGCAAGGGACATCCCGCAGGCCTGGCCGGCCCAGAATCGGCCAACAATGCCGCCTCGCAAACTTCGTTTATCCCCCTGCTGACGCTCGGTATTCCCGGCAATGCGGTCACTGCCCTGATGCTGGGTGCCATGATCATCCATGATGTTCAGCCTGGCCCACGCGTGATGACTGCGCACCCCGAGGTGTTCTGGGGGCTGGTGGTCTCCATGTGGGTTGGCAACCTGATGCTGGTGATTCTTAATCTGCCGCTGATCGGGCTGTGGGTGAAGCTACTTAAACTGCCTTATCGCGTGCTGTTTCCGGCCATTTTGGTGTTTTGCTCGATTGGTGTCTATTCACTCGACAACAGCCTGTTTGATGTCTGGATGCTGGCGTTCTTTGGCGCAGCAGGGTATCTTTGGACACGGCTTGGTTGCGAATCCGCCCCCCTGCTGTTGGGGCTGGTGCTCGGAGAAATGATGGAAGAAAATTTCCGCCGGGCGCTGCTGCTTTCCCGCGGTGATTTCACAACCTTCATCACCCGGCCGGTGTCCCTGTCGTTATTGCTGGTGGCCGCAGGCCTGCTGGTTCTGATTGCCGTCCCGGTGATTCGCCGCAAACGCGACGAAGCTTTCGTCGAAGAGTAAGCCTCATCGCTCTTCTGGTCGCCCCTCCTGCTTGCCCGGAGCACTGCTGATGCGTTACTCACGTCGCTGGATTCCTTCCGTTTTCTTGTCTGTGTTGCTGGCTGGCTGTGTCACGCAGCCCAACCAGGCACCTTCTGTTCAGTTGGATGCCCATCCGGCGCCCCTCTCTACGGCACCGGTGACGCCCGCTGTCACCACAGCGGCGGCGGCAGCCTACGATTTCGACCGGGATATTTTTCATCCTGTGGTGGCGCGTCATGGCATGGTGGTGTCCGAACAGGCGCTGGCCAGCCAGGCAGGCCTGGCCATGCTGGCCGCAGGTGGAAATGCTGTGGATGCCGCAGTGGCCGTGGGCTTTGCCTTGGCGGTGGTCTTGCCCAATGCGGGTAATCTGGGTGGCGGCGGCTTCATGATGGTGCATACCGCCTCCGATGGCCGTGACATTGCGTTGGATTTTCGCGAGATGGCGCCCGGTCATGCCTCCCGGGACATGTATCTGGATGCGCAAGGCAAGGTGGTGGGCGGACGGTCGCTCTTTACGCATTTGGCCGTGGGTGTCCCCGGCAGTGTGGCCGGCCTTGCCCATGCACAGCAGCAATGGGGCCAGCTGCCGCTGGCACAGGTAATGGCACCCGCCATCCGCTTGGCCGATCGTGGCTTTGCAGTCAGCCAGACTCTGGCGGAAACCCTTGAGAAAAGCCGTAAAACCATGGGGCAATGGCCAGCTACCCGGGCGATTTTCTGGCAGGACGGCCAACCTCTAAAGGCAGGCAGCTGGCTGATGCAAAAGGATCTGGCGCAATCCCTGCGCCTGATTGCCGCGCAGGGCCCAAAAGCCTTTTATCAGGGCCCGATTGGCCAGAAAATCGTGGCTGAGATGGCGCGGCATGGCGGCCTGATTACCGCACAAGACCTCGCCCAGTATCGGGCCGTCGAGCGCACCCCGATTGCCGGCGAGTATCGCGGCTATCGGGTGCTGGCCATGCCGCCGCCCAGCTCCGGGGGCATCCACCTGGTGCAGATCCTCAACATGATGGAAAACTGGCCCATCCGCCAGTGGGGGTCGGGCAGTGCACAAACCATCCATCATATGGTCGAGGCCATGAAGCGAGCCTACGCCGATCGCTCTGAATACCTGGGTGATACCGATTTTGTGGATGTCCCTGTGTCGGGGCTGGTGTCCAAGGCCTACGCCCGCCAGCTGGTCAGCAAGATCAATGCAACGCATGCCACCCCATCCTCGCAGATCAAACCGGGAACCCCACAGCCTTACGAAAGTGATCAAACCACACATTATTCGGTGGTGGATGCGGCTGGCAACGCAGTGGCGGTTACCTATACCTTGAACACCCATTTTGGCAGCGGCATTGTGGCTGCCGGCACCGGGATTTTGCTAAACAACGAGATGGATGATTTCTCGGCCAAGCCAGGGGTGGCCAATGTGTATGGCCTGATTGGCGGTGAGGCCAATGCCATTGCACCGGGCAAACGCCCGCTGTCATCCATGACCCCAACCATTGTGCTCAAGGATGGCCGCCCCTGGCTGGTCACTGGCAGCCCGGGTGGCGCCCGCATCATCACCACTGTGCTCGAAACCGTGGTGGATGCCATCGATTTTGATATGAACCCCGCCGAAGCGGCAGCCACCCCGCGGTTCCATCACCAGTGGTGGCCAGACGAGCTGCGTATCGAGAAAGGTTTCAGCCCGGATACCCTGGCCCTGTTGCGCCAGTATGGGCACCATATCGTGCTTAAACCCACCATGGGCAAAACCGAAACCATCCAGGTGCAAGATGGGCTTCTGTACGGGGCCTCCGACCCCCGCAATCCGGATGGTGCTGCGATGGGCCGCTAAGCAGCGGTTCTGCGAAAACACCTGGTTTGGCCGGGTGCAAACGGGCTATGACGCGGCTGGCCGGTGTGCCTGCTACGTTGCTGCACCCGGCATGTCGTGTGGCCCAGACAGCCGGCCCCGGATCGGGTAGCATGGCAGCTACCCTCACTGTCTGGTTTCTTAGCGATGGATATCACCTGTTTCGACGACCTTCTTCAGGCTGCCCGCCAGCAGCCCGAGCCCCAGCGCCTGCTGTTTGTGTTTGCCACCAGTGCCGTACCAGACGACGCCACGCCGGCACAAAAAGCCAGCCACATGCGCGGCCAGGGCGGCGAGCTTACCCCCCTGTTGTGCGTCGATAAAACGCCTGATCAGCTCACCGATTTTGCCGCGCTGGCAGATGAGTCGCGTACCACGGGGCAGGCAGACTGGCAGGTGGTGTTTGTCGCGGCCATGGCCGATCAATCGGCCTACCTGCCGGATAACAAGGATGTGGATCTCGCGTTTCAGCGGATGACGCAAATGATCAAGTATGGTTCAGTAAGCTCGTTGCTGGCCTTTGATCGCGCGGGCGATCCGCTGGTGTTTGGCGCTGCCTGACGGCCGGCTGCCTTATTTTTTGCTGGCTTCGTTACGCAGTTCTTTGCGCAAAATCTTGCCCACGTTGCTGCGCGGGAGATCTTCGCGAAACTCTACAAACTTGGGCACCTTGTAGCCTGTCAGCAGTTTGCGGCAATGGGCGATGACGTCTGCTTCAGTAAGCGACGGATCCTTGCGAATGACATACAGCTTGACGACTTCGCCTGAGGCCCCGTTAGGCACCCCAACCGCGGCAGCCTCGAGGATGCCGGGGTGTTCGATCGCGGCAGCCTCAACTTCATTGGGATACACGTTAAACCCGGACACCAGGATCATGTCTTTTTTGCGATCCAGCAAAAAGACATAGCCTTTATCGTCCATGTAACCGATATCGCCGGTAAGCAGCCAGCCATCTGCGTCGAATACCTTGGCGGTTTCTTCCGGGCGGTTCCAGTATCCCGATGTTACCTGGGGGCCCTTTACGCAGATTTCGCCGGATTCACCAATCGCCATGTCACGATTGTCGGTACGCACGGCCACCAGTGTAGAGGATACGGGCAGGCCGATTGAGCCATTGAAATCCACCTTGTCCAGTGGGTTGATGGTGACCGCCGGTGAGGTCTCGGTCAGGCCGTAAGCCTGTGCAATCGGTTTGCCGGTGAGTTTCAGCCAGCGCTGGGCGATTGCCTCTTGTACCGCCATGCCCCCACCCAGCGTCAGGTTTAGATGGCTGAAATCCAGCCTGGCAAACTGCGGGTTGTTCAGCAGGGCATTAAATAGCGTATTGACGCCGGTAAGCGCCGTAAATTTGACGGTGCCGAGCTCTTTGATAAAGCCTGGGATATCGCGTGGGTTGACGATCAAGAGGTTGCTGGCACCCAGCTTCATGAAGGTCAGGCAATTGGCTGTCAGGGCGAAGATATGATAGAGCGGCAAGGCTGTCACGATGCATTCGCGCTCGCCCTGGCAAAAAGGTTTTACCCAGCTATGGGCCTGGCACACGTTGGCCACCAGGTTGCCGTGGCTAAGCATGGCGCCTTTGGCTACGCCTGTGGTGCCCCCCGTATATTGCAGGGCGGCCAGGTCTTTGGCTGTCAGGGTGGGGCGCTGGAGGTTTGCGCGCGCACCGGCCGCCAGGGCATCACGCAGACGCACCGTGTTGGCGATTGTCCAGGCGGGTACCAGCTTCTTGACATAGCGCACCACGAGGTCGGTAATCAAGGCCTTGGGAAACCCCAGCATCTCGCCCAGTGACGTTACCACCACCCGTTGCACGTCTGTGCCTGGCATGGCTTCTTGCAGTGTGTGTGCAAAGTTTTCGGCTACCACCACCGTGGTGGCACCAGAGTCAGTCAGCTGGTGGTGAAGCTCGTGGGGGGTGTACAGTGGGTTGGTGTTGACCACCACGGCGCCGGCCATCAGGGTGCCAAACAGGCACACGGGATACTGCAAAAGATTGGGCATCATCAGGGCTACACGGTCGCCCTGTCCAACTCCTTGCGACTGCAGCCATGCCGCAAACGCCTGGGCTTTCTGGTGCGTTTGCGCATAGCTGAGAGACACCCCCATGCTGATGTAGGCCGTGTTGTTGCCATACTTCCGGCAGCTTTCCTCAAACATGTCCACCAGCGAAGCGTAGGCCTCGGCCTGGTCGGTGATGTCGGCCGGCACGCCTTCAGGATAGTGTTTCAGCCAGATGGGTTCCATGGTGGTGTTCCTTATTGCAATCGCGAAAATCAGTTGGCGGTGGATGTTTTGCCCAGCAGGGCCTGTTTCAGGGATTCCTGGGCAGGGACGTCGCCCAGCCACACCTTAAGCAATGCCGCAGAGAACCGGGGGTCGCCGACCTCACCCAGTGCCTTGCCCTTGAATGATACCGAGACCTTA
Organism: Castellaniella sp.; assembly: GCF_049651205.1. Classification (GTDB taxonomy): domain Bacteria; phylum Pseudomonadota; class Gammaproteobacteria; order Burkholderiales; family Burkholderiaceae_B; genus Castellaniella. Next base: position 146,587 of record NZ_JBASBR010000013.1, on the reverse strand, counting down.
CCCTGCTGGAAATAAATGTCCACCCGATCGCCCGATGCGCCCTCGCCACCGGTCTTCATAAAAGCTTCAAAATGATTGATCGTGTCTTTCATGGCAGCCAGGTCGGCTTCACTGTTATTGGCCTTGAGGCCATCGTTTAGCGCGTCGGTGAGGGCCTTGCTGTTGATGTCGCGCAGCAGGGTCAGGCGCAGCAGTTGCGTATCGGCACTGTTCACGATGGCGGTGGCGTCCTGGCTGGCCTGAGGGCGATACAGGGCTGCCACATACACATGAAACACAAAACGCTGGCGCAGGCCGGCGCCATTTAGCACCAGCGATTGGCCGGCAACTGTTTCCTGGGTGGGCACCTCGACGTTGGAAATAGTCAGGGCCTGCACTGCCGGCGCGGCACACAGGCCCGCCAATGCCAGCAGCCCGCCGGCCAAGGCCACACGGGCCTGTGAAATCAAGCACTTCTTCATACAGAGTCTCCTGCTGCGCGTGCACGCAACTTGTGATGTTTGTACCAGGCCTTATCGGCCAGGTAGACCGTTCTTTGCACTTCGGTATGGACAGTCCCGTCAGGCCCTTTAAGCTCAACCGGATAGGTCCGTTCGGTTTCATGATCGCGCGCCAGTGTGTCGCGAATATCCTGCAGCTCGGCTTCAGACAGATCAAAATCTGCCATGACGGCGGTGAAGGCAGGCCGGCGGTAGCGGATTGTGGCCGCTTTATCCCACACAATGACATCCGGCCCCAATCGGGCCATCAGCATGCCGGCGTGCACACCGTCGGTTACCGCAAACAGCGAGCCTCCATAAATGGAGCCCACCAGATTGCGCGTGCGCCGGGTAAGCGCCAGGCGCACACGGATGTGCAGCAGATCCGGAGACACTGCTATCACCCGGCCACCCGTGGCGCGAAATGCCGGGTGCAGGTTAAAGCCGGTGCGCATCACCCGCGCCCGCCACCGGGGTGACAGGCGCGATAACTGCGAAAGTTTCATGTCAGTGCCCCGCCAAGATGCCAGAGTGACGGGGGTGCAACAGACGGGACACTGGGTTCACGCAGGCTCCGCTTAGAAACGGTGGGAGAACTGCACGCCGATCAGATCGGCACTGCTCTTGTAATCACCCTTCAGCGTGCCCGCATCAGTAGAAGAGGTGTTGTTGACGGAAGTGCTCTTCACGAAGAGGTGGGCGTAACCGATATCCACGCTGGTGGCCTTGCTGAAGTTGTACTTTGCACCCAGCGAGACCCAATAGCGGTCGTTGTCAGGCAGAGATGAAGGGCGATAGGTGTCGCTTTGCACGGGAGACTGATCCCAGGCCACACCACCCTTGAACGTCCAGCTGTCGCTGTAGCGGTAATGCGCACCCAAGGCCACCCGCCAGGAGTCTTCAAAGCGAAGATCCAGTGTGGAATCAGGCAAGCCCGCGCTTTTGATCTTCAGCTCGGGGATGCTGCTCCAGCCGGTCCACGACACGTCACCCAGCAAGGTCCAGCGGTCGTTCAGATTGTGCACGACGCTGAAGATGGCAGTATCAGGCAGCTCGACAGAGGTCTCGGCGTTGTGAGCGCCGATGATGCCCGTTTGTGTGAGGGCACCGGCTGCCGTTGGGTTGAGAGTCCGGTTGCTTAATGTCGTTGTGCCGTCTGCATCGATCTTGACCTTGGAGCGGTAGGACAGGCCAAAGCGGGTGGCTGGCGTCGCTTGCCACAGGATGCCGGCGTTCCAGCCCCAGGCATCGCCCTTGGCTTTGACGCGAGCTTCCATATCACCTGTGCCGAGGAGTCCCATCGTCGGATGGATAGCGGCGGCATACTGCGCCTTGCGATAGTCCGCATCCAGTTGCATCCAGTTTAGGCCCAGCCCGAACGACAGGGTATCGGTGGCCTTGAAGGCGATGGATGGGTTGATATTGATGCTTTCAATCGAGAATTTCTCGGAGTGGTAACGACCTGCCCAGCCCTTTTCATAATCCGTCATCAGACCAAACGGTGCACCCACGCCCAGGCCCACCCACCACTGAGGGGTCAGCTCCCAGGTAAAGTAGGCATTGGGGGCCACGCCCCACTTGCCGGCGTTGCCGCCATCGCCGCCTGTTCCGGTCGCAAAGCCGCCCAATGGGCCTAGCGGTTTGCCACCTGCGGTTGTCGGCCCTGTACTGCCGCCATCCGAGAACTCAAAATTTGGCTTGATGGCCACGGCGCCGGCGCTGACGTTCATGCCGGGCAATAGCGTCATGGCGGCGGGGTTGTAGTACACCGTGCTGGCGTCTTCGCCCAATGCGGCAGAGCCCGCATAGGCCGCGCCCAGGCCACTGCCGTTTTGTTCGAGCAGCTGAAAACCGGCCGCATGGGCGGCGCCAACGCTGCCCAGGCCGATGATCAGGGCGGATAAGGTCTTGATCGAGTGATGCAACTTCATGATGTCTTCTCCATGAGTGGATAGATGGGCATTGGCCCGGCAAAATTTTGGGCGTGCAGATCCCCATGCGGTGCAGGCCTGCATCGCAGAAGTCACACGTTTAGGCGTGCAAAACCCCCCGCCGTGCCAGCGGCACAGCGTGAAAAATGGGTTTTAGAGGGGAACCGGCGTTAGTCCGGCATCAGATCGGGATCAGCCATTTCCTGGTTTCATGGAATCCCCCTGAAGCGGTGAAGAGGCATGTCGGCCGGACGCCGGGTGGGCGGTAGGGTCGGGCGAAGAAAAGTCTTGACCGGCCTTTTGGCCGGACGTGGCAGATTGCGTGCCGGCCAGTGGCGCGCGCAGCCCTCCCAACAGAAACGACATCAGGCGTTCCAGCAGGGCGTCGGCGTCCTGAAGATTTATATCCTGGCCATGCAGGTTCATCACTTGGCTGGAGCTGTCTGCACCCATGATTGCGTAGGCAGTGGCTCCCAGCATAAAGTGAAAGCGCCAGACAATCTCGGCTTCGGGTACTGCGGGTAGGGCTTTTAGCAAGGCGCGGGTAAACCGGTGTGCCACCACCGTGCGCTCAGCCTCGAACAGTGCGTTGATGGCGCCATTGGGATCAGACACATTGCAGCTTTGCAACGGCATAAACGCCCTGCGCTCTGCTCCTGCGCTGCAGGCATGGCGCACCAAGGGCCCAAAATAGGCCTCGACGATGGCTGAGGGTTTAAGTGGTTGCCCGGCAGACTGGGCTTCGAGCCCGTCAAGAATTTGCAGACGCTCGGTGTTCAGGGCGTCGAGGCGACGTTGAAAAACAGCTTCAATCAGGGCATCTTTGGAGCCAAAGTGGTAATTAACGGCAGACAGGTTTACGTCTGCGGCTTTTGTGATTTGCCGCATGGACGTTTTGTCATGCCCTTGTTTGGCAAACAGATGTTCTGCCGCATCCAGGATGGCGTCACGAGTGAGGGATGATCGAGTAATGGTCATGTGTAGTTCAAACGTTTGTTTTAAAACTATACACAAGCTGCCCTGAAACGGTATCCGTGTTACCCCTTAGATCCCATAATTCCCCAGAGCGTGCTGTGTGATTCTTGGGATTTCGCAGCGCAAAGGATACACTTTCGAGATTCTTTGGACAGAGTGATAGGATCCATCATGGCCTCAGTGCGACAATTACTGGTGATTTCTTCGCTGGTGATCGCCTGTATATTGATCAGTATGTTGGCTGTGGGGGCGCGCCTGATGGATCGTCAACTAGATGCACAGCTGCAGACAGATGGCGAAAACGCGGTCGCCACCCTGGCGCTTCTTATTAGTGCACAGCCTAACGCTCCGGCGCGTGCGCGTGTGCTGGATGCTGCGTTTCAGCAGGGGCGCTTCTCCCAGATGGCCTTACAAACGCCCGGGGGCTCTTTCGAGTTTCAGGCGCGGCGGCCAGACACGGCCCTGGCAGAGGCGCCTCGATGGTTCAGCGCCATGGCAGGCATTCAGCCTCACGAGGCTTCTCGCCAGGTGCCCGAGGTGGGCAAGCTTTCGCTGGTACTGGATAGCCGCCCGGCCCAGGATGCCATGTGGGCGCATATGATGCAGTGGCTGTGGCTGGCCTTGGGGATTGCGGCGTTTTGGGCACTGTTTTTGGCGGCGTTGCTGTCGCGGCTACGTCGCGCGTTTGCTGATAAGCTGCTTGCAGAAACCCCTGAAATCAAGATCAAGGATACCGAGCCCGCCGAAGACGCCGAGCTCCTGGATGACGTTCGTGAACGCGTCTCGCCGTCCATGGACGAGCAGATGGCCCGTATCGAGCAGCTGGAGATCGAGCTCAATCGTGACCCCGTCACCGGGCTGGCCAATCGCGCGTTTTTCCTTAATGAGCTCAAGCGGGTGCTGCGTGACGATTCCCGCCAGGGGGCGGTCAGTGGCTATATCTTGCTGGTACGCCAGCGCGATATGGCCCGCCTGCAAAACCAGAGCGATCGCCAGGAGATCGATGATTGGCTGCGTCTGTTGGGCTCGCGCCTGGTTGAGGTTCTGGCAGAGTACCCCAAGGCGCGTGCCTTGCCCGCCCGTCTTAATGGGGCGGATTTTGTGATTCTGTTTCCGGTGGGCGGTGGTCCAGAGGTTATGCGGCCAGTGCAGCGCCTGCATGTGCTGTTTGAAACCCTACGCGTCAAACTTGATAGTCAAAACCTGTCGCGATGGGCATTTGCCCTGACGGATTACACCGTACAGTGCACACCCAAAGAGGTCCTCACTCGTCTGGACCTGGCCCTGATGTGCGCGGAAAGTGCTGGCCACACCGAGGTCGAATTTCTGTCGCATGCCGACCACCAAGCCGGTGAACTGCGGATGGGGGAAGCTTCCTGGCGCACCCTGATTTCTCAGGCACTGGATAACGACCGCTTGTCGCTGGATGTTCGCCGGATCCAGTACCAGGGCGACGATATCACCGAGCGTCACGAGGCCTCGTTGCGGCTTCAGGAGGATGATCCGGCGCAGCCCAGTATGTCGGGTTATTTGTTTATGCCTGCCGCGGCCCGTCTCGGCCTGTCCTCGGATTGCGATATGCGGGCGCTGGCCCTGGCGCTCAGTTGGCTGGGCGAACATCCAGGATTGCTGGTCATCCGTATGTCGATCTCCTCAGTTCTGGATACCCAGTATCTGGATGAGATGCGTCAGGTGTGTGCGTTTGCCGATCCTGCGCTCCTTGCGCGTTTGGTCATCGAGCTTGATGCCTACGGATTAAGCCGTCACCTCAAGGACTTCAAGGCGTTTAGTGAAGGCATCACCGAAATGGGCATCCAGATCGGCTTGCGCGGGTTGGATCAGGAGCCCGATGCCCTACGTAAAATCCATGAAGCCAACTTCAGCTATGTAAAACTGGGGGGTAGTTTTGTGCACGAACTTCTGTCCAGCCCGGGCGGCGTGCAAATGATGGTGGCAGTAACCGAAACCGCCATTGGCATGGGCATGCGAGTATATATCGACGACGCCGAAGACGAGGCTACCCGACAAATGGTGATGGAGTATGGCGCCCTGGTGCGGGAGACCTGAGGGTTTTTTGCGACGGTGCAGGTGTTTCACTTGCATATGCCTTTGTATTTTGTCTATAATTGCTGTCTTGGCGTATCTGCCGGATGCATTTTGTTTTGGGCTTACCCAACCACTTTGGGGCAAAAGCACATTACAGATGGTAATCGGCAGGGCCAAGTTGGTAGTCTCGTTTATGCGCAAGATCATCTTGCACAAACAAGAATTTCAACCCAGAGCCCGTGCGCAGCTAGCTGTGCCGGCTTGACGGGACCAAAACTGGCTGCGTTGTCTTGGGCAAGTGCTCTGGGTAACGTTGTTAAGTTGGAACAGGAAAAATCATGATCCAAATGCAGACCACGCTGAACGTGGCCGACAACACAGGTGCGCGTTCCGTCATGTGCATCAAGGTGTTGGGCGGCTCGAAGCGCCGTTATGCCGCCATCGGCGACATCATCAAGGTGTCCGTCAAAGAAGCGGCACCTCGCGGGCGCGTCAAAAAAGGCGAAATCTACAACGCTGTGGTGGTGCGTACCGCCAAGGGCGTTCGCCGCAAAGATGGCTCGCTGATCCGCTTCGGCGGTAATGCGGCCGTATTGCTCAATGCCAAACTCGAGCCCATCGGCACGCGTATCTTCGGACCGGTCACGCGCGAGCTGCGTACCGAGAAGTTCATGAAGATCGTGTCCCTGGCGCCCGAAGTGCTGTAAGGAGCCGATCATGCAAAACATTCGTAAAGGCGACGAAGTCGTCGTGCTCGCAGGCCGCGATCGCAGCCGCCGTGGCACCGTTGTGGCCCGTGTCGACGACGACCATGTGTTGGTTGAAGGCGTCAACGTTGTCAAGAAGCATGCCAAGGGTAACCCCATGGCTGGCACACCTGGCGGCATCGTCGACAAGACCCTACCCGTCCATATCTCCAATGTAGCTATCTACAACCCTGAAACCGGCAAAGCTGATCGCATCGGCGTGAAAGTTGTCGATGGTGCCAAGGTTCGTATTTTCCGTTCCAACGGCGCTGTCGTTGGCGCGAAGGCATAAGGGGCGTATTAAATGGCTCGTTTACAAGACTTTTATCGCAATCAGGTCGCTGCCGACCTTAAAGCGAAATTCGAATACAAGTCGATGATGGAAGTGCCGCGCATCACCAAGATCACGCTCAATATGGGTGTGTCCGAGGCTGTTGCCGACAAAAAAATTATCGAAAATGCCGTGGGCGACATGACCAAAATCGCTGGTCAAAAGCCTGTAGTCACCAAAACCCGCAAAGCAATTGCCGGGTTCAAGATCCGCGAAGACTATCCCATCGGCTGCATGGTTACCCTGCGCGGCCAACGGATGTACGAGTTCCTGGATCGCCTGGTTTCGGTGGCTCTGCCGCGTGTCCGCGACTTCCGTGGTGTGTCCGGCCGTGCATTCGATGGCCGCGGCAACTACAACATTGGTGTTAAAGAGCAGATCATCTTCCCGGAAATCGAGTACGACAAAATCGATGCCGTGCGCGGGATGAACATCAGCATCACCACCACCGCCAAAACTGACGAGGAAGCCAAGGCGCTGTTAAGCGCATTCAGCTTCCCCTTCCGCAACTAAGGGGCTGACGTGGCAAAACTTTCCCTCATCAATCGCGATATCAAACGCGCCAAGCTGGCAGAGAAATTTGCAGCAAAGCGCTCCGCACTGAAAGCTGTCATCGCTGATCAGTCTAAATCCGACGAAGAACGCTATCAGGCTCGCCTGGCTCTGCAACAACTGCCCCGCAATGCCAGCCCTACCCGCCAGCGCAACCGCTGCGTGGTCACGGGTCGTCCTCGCGGTGTGTTCAGCAAGTTTGGGCTGACGCGCCACAAACTGCGTGAAATGGCCATGCGCGGCGAAGTGCCGGGCATGACCAAGGCCAGCTGGTAGGAGAACCACACATGAGCATGAGCGATCCCATCGCCGATATGCTGACCCGCGTGCGTAACGCGCAAATGGTCAACAAGACATCGGTTTCCATGCCCTCCTCGAAGCTAAAGGCTGCTATCGCAGCTGTGCTGAAAGACGAAGGCTACATCGAAGATTTCCGCGTGGCCGGCGAGCAAGCCAAGCCCCAGTTGGAAATCACGCTTAAATATTATGCCGGCCGTCCGGTCATCGAGCGCATCGACCGCGTCTCGCGTCCTGGCCTGCGTATCTACAAGAGCAGCGTCACCATTCCTCAGGTCATGAACGGCCTGGGTGTGGCAATCGTTTCTACCCCCCGTGGCGTCATGACAGACCGCAAGGCCCGTGCCACCGGTGTGGGCGGCGAAGTGCTCTGCTACGTGGCATAAGGGGATATCACACTATGTCACGTATCGCCAAATATCCCGTTGCGTTGCCCAAGGGCGTCGAAGCTACCATCAGTGCCGGTCAGATCTCCGTCAAGGGGCCGCTGGGCACGCTGGTTCAGTCGCTGGATGGTAACGTCCGCATCTCCCAAGAAGACGGTCAGCTGTCGTTTGCTGTTGCCAACGACTCCCGTCAGGCCAAGGCCATGTCCGGCACCGTGCGTGCGCTGGTCAACAATATGGTCACTGGCGTCAGTGCTGGTTTCGAGCGTCGCCTCAATCTGGTGGGTGTGGGTTTCCGCGCCCAGCTCCAAGGCAACGCACTGAAACTGCAACTGGGTTTCTCCCACGACATCCTGCATGAGATCCCCGAAGGGATCAAAATCGAGTGCCCCACCCAGACCGAAGTCGTGGTCAAGGGCGCCAACAAGCAGGTCGTCGGTCAGGTTGCCGCCGAAATCCGTGCCTACCGCGAACCCGAACCCTATAAGGGCAAGGGCGTACGGTACTCGGACGAGCGCGTCATCCTGAAGGAAACCAAGAAAAAATAAGCACGCAGGCAAGGACGAATCATGGACAAGAAACTCTCCCGTTTGCGTCGTGCTGCGGCAACCCGCCGCAAGATTCACGAGCTGCGCGTACACCGTTTGTCGGTGCACCGCACGAATCTGCACATCTACGCCAACATCATTTCGCCGGAAGGCGACCGGGTGCTCGTTAGCGCCTCGACGCTTGAGCCCGAAGTCCGCAAGGAACTCGCCAGCCAACAGGCTACTGGGGGCAATACCGCCGCCGCCAGCCTGATCGGCAAGCGTGTGGCTGAGAAGGCCAAGGCTGCCGGCATCGAACTCGTCGCCTTCGACCGTTCGGGCTTCCGTTACCATGGCCGCGTCAAGGCGCTGGCCGAAGCCGCGCGTGAAGCCGGCTTGAAGTTCTAAGGGAATCACATGGCTAAAGCACAAGGCAAGCACGCCAACGATCAAGAACGCGACGATGGCATGCGCGAAAAGATGATTGCGGTCAACCGCGTCAGCAAAGTCGTCAAGGGTGGTCGCACCATGAGCTTCGCAGCACTGACCGTGGTTGGTGACGGCGATGGCCGTATCGGCATGGGCAAGGGCAAGGCCCGCGAAGTGCCCGTGGCGGTGCAAAAGGCAATGGAACAGGCCCGTCGCGGCCTGGTCAAGGTTGCTCTCAAAAATGGTACGTTGCATCACACGGTTGTTGGCAAGCACGGGGCATCTACTGTCCTGATCTCGCCGGCTGCAGAGGGTACCGGCGTTATCGCTGGCGGCCCGATGCGTGCGATCTTCGAGGTGATGGGTGTGCGTAACGTCGTGGCCAAAAGCCTCGGCTCAAGCAACCCCTACAACATGGTGCGCGCCACACTAAATGGCCTGCGCGCCTGCTCCACCCCGTCGGAAATCGCTGCCAAGCGCGGTAAAACCGTCGAAGAAATTCTGGGGTAAGTCATGGCACAAAAGCAAATCAAAGTCACGCTCGTGCGCTCTGTGATCGGCACCCACAAGTCCCACCGCGCCACCGTGCGCGGCCTGGGTCTGGGCAAGGTTAACAGCAGCCGCGTCCTGATCGACACTCCCGAGGTGCGTGGGATGATCCGCAAGGTGGATTATCTGGTCACGGTCTCGGAAGCCTGAACAAAGGAATTCAGATGTCCATTACTCAACTGAATACGATTGCACCGGCCGAAGGCGCCAAACGGGCCCGCCGTCGCGTGGGCCGCGGCATCGGTTCTGGCCTGGGCAAGACGGCCGGTCGCGGCCACAAAGGTCAGCGCTCCCGTGCCGGTGGTTTCCACAAGGTCGGTTTCGAAGGCGGTCAAATGCCGTTGCAACGTCGCTTGCCCAAGCGCGGCTTTACGCCCCTGGGTCGCCACCTGCGTGCCGAGATCCGTCTGTCTGATCTCCAGGCGCTGCCCATCGATGAAGTCGATGTTCAGATCCTGAAAGCTGCTGGCCTGGTGGGCGAACTCGTCCGCTATGTCAAGGTGATCAAGTCTGGCGAGCTCAGCCGCAAGGTTTCGCTCAAGGGCATCAACGCGACGGCCGGCGCTCGTGCTGCGATCGAAGCCGCCGGCGGTACGCTGGCGTAAGGGGCAGCAGTGGCGAAAGCTCAGGCACACAAGTCTAGTGCGGGATACGGCGATCTCAAACGTCGCATCCTGTTCCTTGTACTGGCGATGATCGTCTATCGCATGGGGACTCACATCCCTGTGCCGGGCATCAATCCTGATTCGCTGGCGGATCTGTTTCAACAAAACCAGGGCGGTATTCTGGGCTTGTTCAACATGTTCTCCGGTGGCGCCCTCGAACGCTTCTCGGTGCTTGCACTGGGGATCATGCCGTACATCTCGGCAGCGATTATCATGCAGCTGCTGGCTGTTGTGGTGCCAACGCTCGAGGCCATCAAAAAAGAAGGCCAGTCCGGGCAGCGCAAGATTACACAGTACACGCGGTATGGCACAGTATTTCTGGCCCTGTTTCAGGCCATCGGCATCTCGGTCGCCCTCGAATCTCAGCCTGGGCTGGTGATTGATCCCGGCCTGATGTTCCGCTTCGTCACCATCGTCACGCTGGTTACGGGTGCGATGTTCCTGATGTGGTTGGGCGAGCAAATCACCGAACGGGGTTTGGGCAACGGCATCTCGCTGCTGATCTTCGCCGGTATCGTGGCAGGTTTGCCGGGTGCGTTGGGCGGTATGCTGGATCTGGTTCGTACCGACTCCATGTCAGTGCTGTCAGCCATATTCATTCTGGCTCTGGTGGTTGCAGTCACGTATTTCGTGGTCTATGTAGAGCGCGGTCAACGCCGCATTACGGTCAACTACGCCAAGCGCCAGGTGGGCAACAAGCTGTATGGTGGGCAGTCGTCCCATCTGCCGCTCAAGCTCAATATGTCCGGGGTGATTCCGCCGATCTTCGCATCGTCCATCATTCTGTTGCCGGCAACCATTACCAGCTGGTTTTCCAGCAACCCGAATATGCGTTGGCTGGGAGATCTCGCTGCGGCGCTATCGCCTCGTCAACCCTTGTATGTCACGCTGTATTCTGGTCTGATCATTTTCTTCTGCTTTTTCTATACGGCCTTGGTGTTCAACAGCCGCGAAACGGCCGACAACCTGAAGAAAAGTGGTGCCTTTGTGCCCGGGATCCGTCCCGGCGAGCAAACCGCCCGCTTTATCGACAAGATCCTGATGCGCTTGACGCTGTCGGGGGCCATCTATGTCACTTTAGTTTGTTTGCTGCCCGAACTCATGCAGATGCGCTGGAACGTGCCGTTTTATTTCGGTGGCACTTCATTGCTGATTATTGTCGTTGTTGCCATGGATTTCATGGCCCAGGCTCAGGCCTACGTCATGTCTCAACAGTATGATTCGCTGCTCCGGAAGGCCAACTTCAAGGGCTCGGGTCTTCCAATGCGCTAATTGATCATGTCCAAGGACGACGTTATTCAGATGCAAGGGGAGGTTGTCGAGAACCTTCCCAACGCAACGTTTCGTGTCAAGCTGGAAAACGGCCACATGGTGTTAGGCCATATTTCGGGCAAGATGCGTATGCACTATATCCGGATCCTTCCGGGCGATAAAGTCACAGTGGAGCTCACGCCCTATGACTTATCGCGCGCCAGGATAGTTTTCCGCTCCAAATAGGCGGCCGGTCAAAAACCAGGAGAATCCCATGAAGGTAATGGCATCGGTAAAGCGGATCTGCCGCAACTGTAAAATCATTAAACGTCACGGCGTGGTGCGTGTCATCTGCACCGACCCGCGTCACAAGCAACGCCAAGGCTAAGGCCGGGCACCACGGATTTCACGAGGAACAGTCATGGCCCGTATTGCTGGCATTAATATTCCGCCGCATCAACACGCCGAGATCGGCTTGACCGCAATTTTTGGTATCGGACGCACACGTGCCCGCAAAATTTGCGAAGCCACCGGTATCGAATATTCCAAAAAGATCAAAGATCTGACCGATGCTGAACTTGAGAAAGTTCGCGAGCAGGTTCACTCCTTCACCGTTGAAGGGGATCTGCGTCGCGAGGTTCAGCTGTCGATCAAGCGCCTGATCGACCTTGGTACGTATCGTGGCATGCGCCACAAGCGCGGTCTGCCGGTTCGCGGTCAGCGTACCCGCACCAACGCACGCACCCGTAAGGGCCCGCGTCGCGCCGCTGCGTCCCTGAAGAAATAACAAGGAACCAATATGGCCAAAGCACAAGCCGGCGGCACTCGTGTCCGCAAGAAAGTCAAAAAGAACGTCGCTGACGGGATTGCACACGTCCACGCGTCGTTCAACAACACCATCATCACCATCACCGATCGTCAGGGCAATGCCCTGTCGTGGGCGACATCGGGTGGCGCAGGGTTCAAGGGTTCACGTAAATCCACTCCTTTTGCCGCTCAGGTTGCTGCCGAGTCCGCTGGCCGCGTGGCCCAGGAATACGGCATCAAGACGCTCGAAGTCCGCATCAAGGGCCCCGGTCCGGGCCGCGAGTCTTCTGTGCGTGCCCTGAATGCCTTGGGGATCCGCATCTCCAGCATTTCCGATATCACGCCGGTGCCGCATAACGGCTGCCGTCCGCCCAAGCGTCGTCGTATCTAAGGGGAACATCTTGGCTCGTTATACTGGACCCAAATGCAAGCTCTCGCGTCGCGAGGGTACCGATCTGTTCCTGAAAAGCGCCCGCCGCTCGCTGGATTCCAAGTGCAAACTTGAATCCAAGCCCGGTCAGCATGGCCGCACTTCAGGTTCCCGCACCTCCGATTTCGGTCTGCAGCTGCGTGAGAAACAGAAACTCAAGCGTATGTACGGTGTGCTCGAAAAGCAATTCCGCCGCTACTTCGAAGAAGCCGAGCGCCGTCATGGCAACACCGGCGAAACCCTGATCCAGCTGCTCGAATCGCGTCTGGATAACGTGGTGTATCGCATGGGCTTTGGCTCTACCCGCGCCGAAGCGCGTCAGCTGGTCAACCACCGTGCCATCGAGCTCAATGGCCACACTGCTGATATCGCTTCGATGTTGGTCAAGGCCGGCGACGTCGTGTCGATTCGCGAAAAGGCAAAAAGCCAAAATCGCATCAAAGAAGCCTTCGACCTCGCCAGCGGCAACGGTTTGCCTCAGTGGGTTGAGGTAGATTCCGGCAAGTTGTCCGGCATCTACAAGCAGGCGCCTGATCGCGTTGACGTCGCACACGACATCAACGAATCGATGGTCGTCGAGCTCTACTCACGTTGATAGCTTCTGGGTGGCCATACGCCACCCCGCAGAGCCCGGGCATCGTCCGGGTACTGCGCACCCAGCCCACTTCAGGTATTTACCTGGTGTGGGCTGTGGTCTTGTTCCGGCGGTGTTGCCGGGGTGTTTTTCCGTCAGCCTTATCGGTGTAACGAACCGAGGGTATTGAAAAGGAACCTCTATGTCTTCGCAAGCATTTCTGAAACCTCGCACTATTACGGTCGAGTCCCTGGGCGCGAATCACGCCAAAGTCATCATGGAGCCATTCGAGCGCGGCTATGGCCACACGCTGGGCAATGCACTGCGTCGCATTTTGCTGTCCTCCATGACAGGCTATGCGCCCACCGAAGTTCAGATCAGTGGCGTGGTGCACGAGTATTCCACCGTCACCGGTGTCCGTGAGGACGTGGTTGATATTCTGCTCAACCTCAAGGGTGTAGTGTTCAAGCTGCACAATCGCGAAGAAGTCACCCTTCAGCTCAACAAGCAAGGCCCGGGCGAAGTCCGCGCCAGCGACATCGATTTGCCGCACGACGTCGAAATCGTCAACCCCGACCACCTGATTGCCACGCTGACCGATACCGGCCGGCTGGAAATGCAAATCAAGGTTGAGCAAGGCCGTGGTTATGTGCCCGGCAACGTGCGGGCATTGGTGGATGATCGTTCGGCCACCATTGGCCAGATTGTTCTGGATGCCTCTTACAGCCCCGTGAGCCGTGTCAGCTACGCCGTTGAAAATGCGCGCGTTGAGCAGCGCACCGACCTCGACAAGCTGGTGCTGGATGTGCTGACCAACGGTGTCATCAGCCCCGAAGAAGCTGTTCGCCAGTCTGCCCGCATCCTTATGGATCAGGTGTCTGTGTTTGTGTCCCTGGCCGATAAAGATGCTGGCCAGCTCACCACCAGCATGCCGATGGCCGGCCAGTCTGCGCCGATCGATCCCGTGCTGCTGCGCCCGGTTGATGATCTCGAGCTCACCGTACGCTCGGCCAACTGCCTGAAAGCCGAAAATATCTACTACATCGGCGACCTCATCCAGCGCACCGAAAACGAGCTGCTCAAGACGCCGAACCTGGGTCGCAAGTCGCTCAACGAGATCAAGGAAGTGCTGGCTGCACGTGGCCTTACCTTGGGTATGAAGCTCGAAAACTGGCCACCCGTCGGCCTCGAGCGCCCCTAAATCATTTTGGCCCGGCGCATAGTTTGCGCCGTGCTAAAATTTCGCGCCTGCCAGCACCGCTGGCAGATGCTTAACCACCCACCCGGGCCGCGCGTTCAGCGATAGAAGATCCGGGTCTTAGATTCAAGGAAATCAAAATGCGCCATCGTTCTGGCCTCCGTAAACTCAATCGCACCAGCAGCCACCGTCTGGCCATGTTCCGCAACATGGCTGTGTCGCTGCTTACCCACGAAGCCATCAAGACCACGCTGCCCAAGGCCAAAGAATTGCGCCGCGTCGTCGAGCCCCTGATCACTCTGGGCAAGAACCCCACGCTGGCCAACCGCCGCCTGGCATTTGCCCGCTTGCGTGATCGCGACGCTGTGACCAAGCTGTTCAACGACATTGGCCCCCGCTTTGCTGCGCGCAATGGTGGCTACACCCGTGTCCTGAAGATGGGCTTCCGTCAGGGCGACAACGCCCCCATGGCCTACATGGAGCTTGTCGACCGCCCCGAGGCAGAAGCGGCCGCCGAATAATCGCCGCAGCTGCCAGCCAGTCGGCACGCTCAAACAGGCAGGGCCCGAAGCGATACAGCTTCGGGCCCTGTTTTTATGTAGAATCAATAGGTTTTTATCCTCAGGGGATGTGATGCCAACGCCCGACGATTTTGCCCCTGGGCTGCCCTCTGCCACACGGGTCTGGCAGGGCCTTGTACAGCAGACAGGTACGCCAGAAGACGTGGTGGTGGTGTGTACGACAGTGCCTGATCTCATGCTGGCCAAGCGCATTGCTCATGTACTGGTCGAAGAATCGCTGGTGGCTTGTGCGCAGGTGGGGGCTGTCGTTACGTCGATGTATCTGTGGCAGGGCAAACTTGAGGGCGGCGAGGAAATCCCCTTGAGCTTGAAAACCACTGCAGCCGTGCTGCCGGCCCTGTATCAGCGCCTATGCACCCTACATCCGTATGACGTCCCCGAGTTTCTGGTGTTGGGGGTGCCTGCAGGAAGTGCCGCTTATCTGAGCTGGGTGCAAGAAGCCGTGCATCGGCCTGCATAGTGTCGGGATTCGATTCACCCCTGTTTTGCCGGCGCCGCTGCCCTGGCAGGCAGTATTGTCATGCCGAGAAGGTTAGATGAAGAAATTATTGGTTCTGTGGCTTTTTGCCTTAAGTTGCCTGGGTATTTCCGGCGCATCTCTGGCTGCAGAGGATTTTCTGGATCCCGAGCTTGCGTTTATCAGCACGGTGGCGCAGCCCGATCCCCTGACACTCGACATCCATTACCAAATAGCGCCGCACTATTACATGTACCAAGAGCGCTTCGAGGTACAGATTGAGGATGCGCAAGGTCAGCTGCTGCTGTATCGACGTTCTACCCTCACTCCACCAGAGATGGAAACGCGCCGGCCGATCTGGCCCGGGACGTTGCGGTTGCCCCATGGCCAAGTCAAATATGATCCCACCTTCGAGCGGAACATGGAGGTGTATCACCAGCAGGTGACGCTGCGGGCACCGCTGCAGGCAGGTGCGAGTGGGCCGCTGACGGTCACTGTGACGGGGCAGGGTTGTGCCGATGCGGGGCTTTGCTATCCGCCGATGACGCAAACCTTTCAGTTGCTGGCTAATGCTCAGGGCTATGCGGCACAGGGCACTCAGGTGCGCAGCCAAGTACCTGCGCCTCAGGATGAGGTCTCTCCTGCTGCACAAACCGGTCAAAGCGCTGCGGGGGGCACGCAGGGCACTATTACCAGCGGTGTTAATACTGCCGCCAGCAACCAGCCGGCATCCGGCGGCAGCGTGCTGGATCTGGGTGATACCGGTATGGCGGCTTGGCTGCAGCATGCCCCTCTGTGGCAGATCCTTGGCCTGAGCTTTCTCTTGGGGATTCTCCTGTCGTTCACGCCCTGCGTGCTGCCCATGGTGCCTATTTTGCTGGCGATCATTGCCGGATCCGCCCCAGGCACCACGAGTCGTGCCCGTGGCCTGGGCCTGGCGGCTGTCTATGTCCTGGGCATGTCACTTATCTACACGGCATTGGGGATCGCCGCCGGGTTGTTGGGCGCGGGGATGGCTGCATGGCTGCAATCGCCCTGGGTTCTGGGCACGTTTGCGGTGTTGCTGGCGCTGTTTGCGCTGGCCATGCTGGATGTCTTTACGTTGCAGGTGCCAGTGGGCCTGCAGTCACGCCTCCAAAACTGGCAACAGAGGCTGCCAGGTGGCCAGGTGGGTGGCGTATTCCTGATGGGGATGTTGTCAGCTCTTATCGTTGGCCCTTGCATTGCTGCGCCGCTGGCAGGGGTGTTGCTGTTTATCTCCCAGACCGGCGATATGGTGGTGGGCGGTAGTGCCCTGTTTGCCATGGCCTGGGGAGAAGGTCTGCTGCTTCTGGTGGTGGGTTTTGGTGCGGGGGCATTGCTGCCGCGGGCGGGCGCTTGGATGAATCCCCTGAAAGCGGGCTTTGGGATCTTGCTGCTGGCCACTGCCTGGTGGATGGCGCAACCGCTGTTACCGGGTGTCGTGCTGGTGGTGGGCTGGGTGGTATTGGCATTTTGGGCAGCGATGTTGCTGTGGGGGGTATCCGCATCCTCTGATGTCGAAGCCACCAATGCACCCTTGCGCTTGCTGGTACGTGCCCTTGCCTT
This sequence comes from Castellaniella sp., assembly GCF_049651205.1. Lineage (GTDB taxonomy): Bacteria > Pseudomonadota > Gammaproteobacteria > Burkholderiales > Burkholderiaceae_B > Castellaniella. Next base: position 129,789 of record NZ_JBASBR010000013.1, on the reverse strand, counting down.
GCTGATAGGGCTGTGGGGCCTTGCGCAGGGCGTGGGGTTGCTGGCGGGTGGCCAGGATATGCTGCGCCCCCTAGAGCCGTTTACTGGCCGTACAGCAGCTATGGCCGGTGGTACCGTGCCTGCCAGCCCGCAAGCTATCCGTGCACGATTCGCCCCGGTAAACTCTGTGGCCCAACTGGATGCAATCCTGGCCACGACGCACCAGCCAGTGATGCTGGATTTTTACGCCGACTGGTGTGTCTCTTGCCTGGAAATGGAGAAATTTACCTTCAGCAACCAGCAGGTGTCATCACGGATGGATCAAATGCTGCTGCTGCAGGCAGATGTTACCCGGATGACCCCGGAAGACCGTGCCTTGCTGGCGCGATTCAATCTGTTTGGGCCGCCGGGCATCTTGTTTTTTGACCGCCGTGGCATGTTATTGCCTGAGGCGCGCGTGGTGGGCTTTAAAAAGGCTGAGGCCTTTTTGGCGGTTCAGGACGAGGTGCTTGCCTCGCCCTGATTGCCAAGGTCCTGGTAGAGGCCTGGGCTTAGACTTTATTGTCGGGGGTCTGGTCGTCTGGCGAGCCTTTCAGGTCAGACACTTCGTCGTCAGATGAGTTTTCGTCGACAGAGGGCTCGGGTGTGTCGGCGTGCCGGGTGACTGCATCGGCGTCGTCGGCGGGGTCTGAGGCTGTCTTGCTTCTCTCGATGGCCGCACCGGCCAGGATACCGATCTCGTAGAGCAGGCACAGTGGGGTGGCCAGCAGCAGCTGGCTAAGGATGTCCGGCGGCGTGACCACAGCGGCCAGCACAAAGGCGCCCACCACCACGTAGCCGCGGATCTCGCGCAGCTTTTTGACGGTAACCATACCGGTTTTAACCAGCAACACCACTGCCACCGGCACCTCGAAGGTGACCCCAAAGGCCATGAACATCGTCAGTACAAAATTGACGTAGGCCTCAATGTCAGGTGCTGGGGTGATCGATTGTGGTGCAAAGTGTGCGATAAAGCTGAAGACCGTGTGAAACACGACAAAATAGCAAAACGCCATACCCAGCAAAAATAGAAAGGTGCTGGAAATGATCAGTGGCAGCGCCAGGCGTTGCTCGTGCCGGTATAGGCCCGGCGCCACAAAGGCCCACGCCTGGTACAGCACGTATGGTAGCGCCAGCACAAAGGCGGCCAGCAGGGCCACTTTGATGGGTACCATAAACGGTGTGATCACGCCCGTGGCGATCATTCGGGTGCCTTGTGGCAGGGATGCCAACATGGGTTGGGCGAGAAAGTCGTAAAGGACTGAGGGGCCGGGATAAAGAAACAGCACCACAAAAATAGCCAGTACAACCATCACGGCACGCAACAGGCGGTTGCGCAACTCCATCAGGTGCGAGATAAAGGTGTCCTGCGAGGACGCGTCGTTGGCGTCAGTCATCTTTTTTCTTTACGTCCAGCGCCTTGCGCGCCTCATCAAGGGAGTCTTCTAGCGCCGCGGCAGGCTCTTTGACTGCGGATTTGATGTCGTCTACTGAAACTGCGGATTTGATGTCGTCCACCGAGGCTGTCATCGAAGATTTCACGGATCGGGCCGCGTCTTCCATCTGGTTTTTGATGTCGCCGATCTCTTTGAGATCCATTTCTTTCTGGATGTCGGATTTGACCTCATTGACGTAGCGCTGTGCGCGGCCAAGCAGATGCCCGAGCGTGCGGGCAACCTTGGGCAGACGTTCCGGACCGATGACAATCAGCGCAATTACGCCGATAAGCATCAGTTCGCTGAAACTGACATCAAACATGTTGTTTCCGGTTAGAACTCAGGATCAGGCGTCGGTTTTCTCGCGGGCCTGAACGTCGACGGTATTGGCGTCCTGAACTTGCTGGGTAACGGCGGGTTTTTCGGGGGTGTCTTCGGATTGGGCTTCTTTCATACCCTTTTTAAAGCCTTTGACAGCGCCACCGAGATCTTCGCCCATATTACGGAGCTTTTTGGTACCAAAAATGAGGGCAACAATGACCAGAACGATCAACCAGTGCCAGATGCTGAAACTTCCCATGAGGACTCCTTAGGCCGCGGGGGCCGCTCGTTTTGACCAAGGGCGTGCGCCGCCCATGATATGAAAGTGCAGGTGGTCGACTTCCTGACCACCCTCGATACCGGTGTTGGCAACCAGGCGGAAGCCACCCTCCGGTAGTGGATTGCAACCGTTTTCGGCAGCCAGCTGCGGTACCAATTGCACCATGCGGGCCAGCCAACCGCTATCGTCGCTGCCGACCTCGGCCAGCGATGCGATGTGGTGTTTGGGAATCAGCAGCAGATGAACCGGTGCTGCCGGATTGATATCGTGGAAGGCAAGGAATTGGTCGTCTTCGTAGACCACACGAGCCGGGATCTCGTGGCGGGCAATTTTACAGAACAGGCAATCGTGACTCATGGGGCTGTACGCGGATGGGGTCGGACATCGACCTCTCAGTCTCGTATGTTGCCACAATTTTCCTGGCATTGTGCTGATCGATACCGATGAATGGCTATGGTCGAGGGTATCTACTAGGGGATGGCTGGAGATTATGCCTGAAATGGCCGCCTGGCAGGATCGGCCCCTGGCCAGATGCACCGGGGTTGGCCAGGCCCTGATGAGGCGAGGAGCGGACGGTGCTTACTGGTGTGGCCGGGAGGCTTTTTCTTCGAGACCGGACAGACCCTCGCGCCGGGCGAGTTCTGCCAGCACGTCTTCGGGGCGCAGGTTGAAATGCGTCAGTACCACCAGGCAGTGAAACCAGAGGTCGGCGGTTTCGGCCACGATTCGATCGGGCGCGCCGTCTTTGGCTGCCATGACAAGCTCGGTGGCTTCTTCACCAATCTTTTTGAGGAATGCGTCCGGGCCTCGTGCCAGCAGCTTGGCCGTATACGAGGTGTCGGGGTTGCCTCCTTGGTCTGGCCGGCGTGAGTGCAGGGTATCGGCAAGCCGGGAGAGCAGGTTGGCGGTGGATGAAGAGGAATCTGAAGAATTCATGGCTCAGCCGTGCGGGGTTTTATAGATGGTGGAGGGGTCTTTGAGCACGGGATCCTGCGTGACCCACTGGGGCTCGCCTGTGCGAGTGTCAAGACTGCGGAAAAAGCACCGCGCACGCCCGGTGTGGCAGGCAATGCCACCTATCTGGGTAACCTTCAAGAGCAGTACATCGCCGTCGCAATCCAGCCGGATATCGTGGACCTGCTGAATATGGCCGGATTCTTCGCCTTTATGCCAGAGCTTTTGCCGCGAGCGAGAAAAGTAAACAGCCTGTTGGGTGCGCACGGTTTCCTGGAGGGCTTCGGCGTTCATCCAGGCCACCATCAGCACCTGGCCACTTTCGGCATCCTGGGCAATGGCCGGAATCAGGCCGTTGTTGTCAAACCGTACTTGTGCCAGCCAGGCGGCAGGCTGGGCAGGAGGACTTGTTTGAGTGGTGTTCATGGGCGGCGTACCTGGATACCCTGCTGAGCGAGGTAATCCTTGGCTTCAGCCAGCGTGTGCTGACCAAAGTGGAAGATGCTGGCGGCCAACACGGCGCTGGCGTGGCCTTGCAATACGCCATCGGCGAGATGCTGCAGATTGCCCACCCCGCCCGAGGCAATGACGGGAATCGGCACTGCGTCGGAGACGGCGCGGGTGAGTTCGAGATCAAAGCCTGATTTTGTACCGTCGCGATCCATGCTGGTAAGCAAGAGCTCTCCGGCGCCGGAATCGGCCATTTGTTTGGCCCATTGCACGGCGTCGATCCCGGTGCCTTGGCGCCCGCCATGGGTGAAGATTTCCCAGCGGGCGGGCTCATCGGCCGCCGAAACCCGGCGGGCATCCATGGCCACCACGATGCACTGTGAACCATGGTGACGGGAGGCCTCGGCAACCAGGGCCGGCCGGCTGACGGCTGCGCTATTGATGGAGACCTTGTCGGCACCGGCATCCAGCAGCCTTTGGATGTCGACTACCTGCCGTACGCCACCGCCGACGGTGAGGGGGATGAATACCTGACGGGCAACGGCTTCGATGATGGGCAAAATAAGGCCGCGGTTATCGGAGGTTGCGGTGATATCCAGGAAGGTGAGTTCGTCGGCGCCCTGCTCGTCGTAGCGGCGGGCGATTTCGACGGGGTCTCCGGCATCGGTGAGATTGACGAAGTTGACCCCCTTGACTACCCGTCCGGCATTGACATCGAGGCAGGGGATGATGCGGCAGCATAGGCCCGATGAGGCCGTCATGCCGCAGGCCCGGTGGCGTCGTCTTCGGGGTTGCAGAGCGTATCGGCCAGCGTTTGGGCGGCAGCGAAATCAAGGGTGCCTTCGTAGAGGCTGCGGCCCAGGATGGCCCCATCCACACCTTGACTGGTCACGTCGCACAGTGCACGGATATCGTCGAGAGAAGCGACCCCGCCAGAGGCGATGACCGGTACCCGGACGTGTTGCGCCAGACGTACGGTGGCTTCGATGTTGACGCCGCTGAGCATGCCGTCGCGGCCGATGTCGGTGTAAATGATGGATTCGCAGCCGTAGTCTTCGAATTTCTGGGCAAGATCAACCACGTCGTGGCGCGTGAGCTTTGACCAGCCATCGGTGGCTACTTTGCCGTCGCGGGCGTCCAGGCCCACAATGATGTGCCCCGGAAAAGCCGAGCAGGCGTCGCTAAGAAAACCTGGATCTTTAACGGCTGCCGTACCGATGATCACGTAGGAAATCCCGTGGTCGAGATAGTATTCGACCGTGTCCAGATCGCGGATACCGCCGCCGATCTGGATGGGGATGTCCTCATCGACCGCATCGATGATGGCTTCGATGGCCTCGCGGTTACGCGGTTTGCCCGCCACTGCGCCGTTGAGGTCGACCAGGTGCAGACGGCGGGCACCGAGTTCGGCCCACTGGACTGCCATGGCGGCAGGGTCTTCAGAGAAAACGGTGGCATCAGCCAGGTCACCTTGGCGCAGGCGCACACAGCGTCCGTCTTTGAGATCGATGGCAGGGATCAGGAGCATGGTTGTCGTGTCAGTGCAGAAAAATTGGATGCGGGTATCGCGTATTTTAAGGCTGCCAGCCTGTGAAATTGCGGTAGAGCTGTAAACCGGGTGCTGCGCTCTTTTCTGGGTGAAACTGTACGGCAAAAATATTGTTGGCTGCAATGGCACAGCAAAAGGCATGGCCATACAGACTGGTGGCCGCAGTCAGCGAGTTATTTTGTGGCTGGGCGTAATAGCTGTGTACAAAGTAAAACGGCGTGTCTTGCTCGATGCCCTGCCACAAGGGGTGGGCCCGGGTCTGGTGAACCGGGTTCCATCCCATGTGGGGCACCTTGAGCCGGCCATGTGCGTCGCTGGCATCCGAGGGGTGATCAAATGCTGGGCCCTCGAAGCGGCGGACGTTGCCCGCAAACAGGCCCAGGCCCGGCGTGTTGCCTTCGTCGCTGTGCTCAAACAGCATTTGCTCGCCCACACATACGCCCAGCAGCGGCTTTTCGCGGGCTGCCTGGACGACAGCGTCGCGCAGGCCCGAGGTCTCGAGAGTATGCATGCAGTCGGGCATAGCGCCCTGGCCGGGAAACACGATGCGGTCGGCCGACTGGATATCGCTGGGTTGCCGGGCGATAAAGACGTCGTCTTCGGGCGCGGCTGCCTGAAGTGCGCGGGCAACCGAATGAAAATTACCCATGCCGTAGTCGATAATGGCGATGCGAGTCACGATGGAGAAATCCTGAGGAAGTGCCTGGGGAACACGACAAAAGATGAAATATCGGGCTTACAGAGCCCCTTTTGTGGACGGGATGGCATTGCCGGCACGAGGGTCGACCTCGGTGGCGATGCGCAGTGCCCGGCCAAAGGCCTTGAAGATGGTTTCACACTGATGGTGGGCGTTTTCACCGCGCAGGTTGTCGATGTGCACGGTAGCCTGGGCGTGATTGACAAACCCCTGGAAGAACTCGCGTGCGAGATCGACATCGAAGCTGCCGATGCGGGCACGCACATATTGCACGTGATAAGACAGGCCCGGGCGCCCGGAGAGGTCGATGACCACCCGGGAGAGCGCTTCGTCCAGGGGTACGTAGGCGTGCCCATAGCGGCGCAGCCCCGCCTTGTTGCCAACAGCGGCTGCAAAGGCCTGCCCCAGGGTAATGCCAACGTCTTCAACACTGTGATGGTCATCAATCTGGGTGTCGCCGTCGCAGTGGATATCGAGATCGAACAGCCCGTGGCGGGCGATCTGGTCGAGCATGTGGTCTAGAAAAGGCACACCGGTATTGAGGGTGCGAGACCCAGTGCCGTCCAGATTGATGGACACCCGGATGCGGGTTTCCTGAGTATTGCGTTCGATGGTGGCGGTGCGCATGGAGAAATGATGTCCTGTGCTGGGGTGGGCCCGGCAGCCTTATGCCGGAGGGTTGAGGCGCAAAGTGGCGCTGGCTGCGTGGGCGTGCAAACCCTCGCCCGTTGCCAGGGTGGCTGCGATGCGGCCCAGGGTTTGCGCCCCTTGTGCGGATACCTGAATAAGGCTGCTGCGCTTCTGGAAATCATACACGCCCAGCGGCGAAGAAAAGCGGGCGGTGCGGGCCGTGGGCAATACATGATTGGGCCCGGCGCAGTAATCGCCCAAAGATTCTGAGCTGTAGGCACCCAGGAAAATTGCCCCGGCATGACGGATCTGCGGCAGCAGGGCCTGCGGGTCTGCGGTGGAGATTTCGAGGTGCTCGGGCGCGATCCGGTTGACCAGCGTGCAGGCCTCTTGAAGGCTGGCTGTATGAATCAGGGCGCCACGATTGGCCAGGCTGGTGCGCAGGATGTCGGCACGAGGCTGGGTGGGCAGCAGGCGCTCGATGGCAGCTTCGACGGCATCCAGATAATCGGCGTCGGGGCATAGCAAGATGGCCTGCGCGAGTTCGTCGTGCTCTGCCTGGGAGAAGAGGTCGATGGCGAGCCACTCGGCCGGGGTGCTGCCGTCGGCCAGGATCAGGATCTCGGAGGGGCCGGCGATCATGTCGATGCCCACGACGCCGAAGACACGGCGCTTGGCGGCTGCCACATAGGCGTTGCCTGGCCCAACGATTTTATCCACGGGCGCCAGCGAGGCAGTGCCATAAGCCAGTGCGGCGACGGCTTGCGCGCCGCCCATGGCGAAAACACGATCGACACCCGCCACGGCGGCCGCAGCCAGAACAATGGGGTTGCGCGTGCCGCCGGGGGTGGGGGTGACCATGATGAGTTCGGGTACGCCTGCCACCTTGGCGGGGATGGCGTTCATCAGCACCGAGGACGGATAGGCGGCCTTGCCTCCGGGCACGTAAAGCCCGACGCGATCCAATGGGGTGATCTGCTGGCCCAGCATCGTGCCGTCGGGTTCGGTGTATGTCCAGGTTTCGGCGCGTTGGTGGTTGTGGTAATCGCGTACCCGCTGCGCGGCGGCCTCAAGGGCCTCGCGTTGGTCGGTGGGCAAGTTGTTCAGGGCTGCCAGCCATTGTGTGCGGGGGATTTCGAGCTCTGCCAGCGTATTGGCGTTGACGTGGTCGAAGCGCCGGGTGTAATCAAGCACCGCCGCGTCGCCACGACTTTGCACGTCTTTCAGGATATCGCGCACCGTGGTTTCGATGGAGTCATCCTGCGAGGCATCGTATGCCAGCAAAGTGGTAAGCGCCGTGTCGAAATCGGTAGCACGGGTGTCCAGACGGTTGATGAGAGACATGACAGCAACAGGGGTGTAAAGGCTTATCTTACCGAATTTGCTGCGGGCTGGGGCGCAAGGCCTTGGTTTGGCACGGCAAAGTCGATGCCGGGTTGCTGTGTGCCGGCTTACGCCATCTGTGTAGAGGCCTGGGCAAATGCATCCAGGAAGGGCTGCAGCCGTGCTCCCTGCATTTTGAGAGCCGCCTGATTGACGATCAATCGCGAGGAAATCTGGCGGATTTCTTCGACTTCGACCAGATGGTTGGCGCGCAGTGTGCCGCCTGAGGAGACAAGGTCGACGATCGCGTCGGCCAGGCCCACCAGCGGCGCGAGCTCCATTGAGCCATACAGTTTGATGATGTCGACGTGCACACCTTTGGTGGCGAAGTGTTCGCGTGCGGCGCGCACATATTTGGTGGCGATGCGCAGACGTGAGCCCTGACGTACGGCTGCCTGGTAGTCGAAGCCCTCAGGCGCAGCTACACACAGCCGGCAGCGGGCAATGTTGAGATCGGTGGGCTGGTACAGGCCGCCCGGGTGCTGGGCCATGTGCTCGTACAGCACATCCTTGCCTGCAATGCCGAAGTCGGCCGCGCCGTACTGAACATAGGTGGGGACATCCGAAGCGCGCACGATGATGATGCGCAGGTTGGCGGAGTCGGTGGGCAGGATCAGTTTGCGGGAGGTTTCGGGGTTTTCGGGCACGCCCACGCCGGCAGCGGCCAGCAGCGGCAAGGTTTCTTCGAAGATGCGGCCTTTGGATAAAGCCAGCGTAAGGGGTGCAAGTGCCATGGGATGCCTATTGAATACGTTGAATGTTGGCGCCCAGCGCCTGAAGCTTGTGCTCCATGTGTTCGTAGCCGCGATCCAGGTGATAGATGCGCTCGACGGTGGTTTCACCTTGTGCAGCCAGCCCTGCGATGACCAGACTGGCTGATGCGCGGAGGTCTGTTGCCATGACGGTTGCACCCAGCAGTTTGGCTTGTCCCTGCACAATGGCGGTGTGGCCATCGATTTCGATGTCCGCGCCCATACGGCAAAGCTCCTGTACGTGCATGAAGCGGTTTTCGAAGATGTTTTCGGTGATGACTGCGGTGCCTTCGGACAAGGTGTTGAGGGCCATCAGCTGCGCTTGCATGTCGGTGGGAAACCCAGGGTACTCGCTGGTGCGAAAGCCTGTGGCACGGGGGCGGCCAGACATGCGGGCACGGATCCAGTTGTCTCCGAGAGTGATTTCCAGGCCTGTGTCGCGCAGTTTGTCGAGTACTGCGCCGAGCGTGTCGGGCGCCACGCCGCGCAAGGTGATGTCACCCCCGGTGGCAGCCACGGCACACAGAAAAGTGCCGGCTTCGATGCGGTCGGGCACGATCTGGTGTTGTGCGCCGTGCAGGCGATCAACACCCTCGATGATGATGCGGTCGGTGCCGTGCCCTTCGATGTGGGCGCCCATGGCGATCAGTACCCGAGCCAGATCCACGACTTCGGGTTCGCAGGCGGCGTTTTCAAGCACGGTTCTGCCTTCGGCCAGGGTGGCTGCCATCAGCAGGTTTTCTGTGCCGGTGACGGTAACCATATCGGTAAGGATGTTGGCGCCTTTCAGGCGTGAGGCTTGCGCAACGACAAAGCCGTGATCGATGTGGATACTGGCGCCCATGGCCGCCAGACCCTTGATGTGCTGGTCTACGGGCCGCTGGCCGATGGCGCAACCGCCAGGCAAACTGACGCGTGCCTGGCCAAAACGGGCCAGCAGGGGGCCCAGCACCAGGATCGAGGCACGCATCGTCTTGACGAGCTCGTAGGGGGCTTCCTGGCTGTGGATATGGGCGGCGTCGAGTGACACTTGCTCTGGCCCGGGGCGTGTGGTGGTGACACCCATGCGCTCGAGCAGCATCAGGGTGGTGCCGATGTCACGCAGGGCGGGAACATTGCCCAGCAAAAGGGGCTCGTCGGTGAGCAGCGATGCGCACAAAATAGGCAGCGCCGCATTTTTGGCCCCGGAAATGGTGACTTCGCCCTGCAGGGCCCGACCGCCCTGGATCAGCAGTTTATCCATTGGCTTTGCTGTCGTTGTATTCGGCTGGTGTCAGGTTGCGCATCGAGAGAGCGTGGATTTCAGCACGCATGCGATCGCCCAGTGCCTGATAAACGGTGCGGTGGCGCGCCAGGGTATTTTGGCCTTCGAAGGCTTTGCTGACGATCAGGGCTTCAAAGTGGGCGCCATCACCATAGACTTCGAGATGTTCGCAGTCGAGGTGTTCGGCAATGTATTGGCGGACGATATCGGGGGTCGGCTGCATGAGGTTAGCTCCGTAGTTTGTAGCCGCGGGCCAGCAGGCGCAGGGCAAACAGGCTGAGGGCAAGGGCGACGGCCAGAACAACCGCCAGCCCGTGCCACGGGGATACGTCGGAAACACTGAAAAACCCGTAGCGGAATCCGTCGATCATGTAGAACACGGGATTCCATCGGGAGACGGCCTGCCAGAATGGCGGCAGGCTGTGGATGGAGTAGAAAACCCCGGACAAAAAGGTGGCGGGGACGATCAGGAAATTTTGAAAGGCGGCGAGCTGATCGAATTTCTCGGACCACAGGCCTGCAACCAGGCCCAGTGTGCCCAGAATCCAGCACGACAGCACGGCGAAAACCAGCAGCCAGGCAGGTGAACTGACAGGTAACGGGATGAAGAACAGGGCCACCAGCCAAATACAGGCGCCGACACACAGGCCGCGGACCACGGCTGCCACCAGGTACGCCATGAAGATCTGGCGGTACGAGAATGGCGGCAACAGCACAAAGATAAGGTTGCCTGTGATGCGGCTTTGGATGAGGGATGAGGATGGATTGGCAAAGCTGTTTTGCAGCATGCTCATCATCATCAGACCGGGGATCAGGAACGCGGTGTATGACAGGCTGCCGTACACCTGGACGCGGTCTTCAAGGACGTGAGAGAAAATCAGCAGGTAAAGCAGCGCAGTAACAACCGGTGCGGCGATGGTTTGTGTACCGACTTTCCAGAAGCGCATGAGCTCTTTGTGCAGCAGCGTCGGGAATCCGGAACCCATTACCGGACGTGTCTGGGCAACGGGTCGGATCATAGCTCGGCCTCCAGCAGGGAGTCGTCGTGCATGATGTGCACGAAGGCGTCTTCGAGGTCGGTGCCACCGAAGCGGGCCATGAGGGCCTGGGTGGTGTCGAGGGCAACAATGTGGCCCGCTTTAAGCATGGCAACGCGCCCGCACAGCGCTTCGGCTTCTTCGAGGTAGTGGGTAGTCAGCAAAATGGTGTGGCCGGCCTGGTTGAGGCGGGTGATGAAGTCCCAGAGGGTGCGGCGGAGATCGACGTCGACGCCGGCGGTGGGCTCGTCAAGAATGATGACGGGAGGGCGGTGAACCAGCGCCTGGGCAACCAGCACGCGACGTTTCATTCCCCCTGAAAGGGCACGCATATTGGTGTCGGCTTTGTCCAACAAACCAAGGTTGTCGAGGATTTCGTCGATCCAGTTGTCGTTGTTGCGCAGGCCAAAGTAGCCGGATTGCAAGCGTAGGGTTTCACGGATGGTGAAAAAGGGATCGTAGACGATTTCCTGGGGGACAACGCCCAGGGATTGGCGTGCCTTGCGGAAGTCCTGGACGACGTCGTAGCCGCAGACGCTTGCAGTGCCCTGGGTGGCGTGGGCGAGGCCGGCCAGAATGGAAATTAACGTGGTTTTACCGGCGCCGTTGGGGCCCAGCAGGCCAAAGAATTCACCGTGGTCGACACTGAGGTTGACGTCAGTGAGCGCTTGAAAGCCAGGTGACGCAGGGCGCCCAGATAAGCGATCACGCAAGGATCGCGGCGGCGGGGCGTAGGTTTTGGAGATATTTTGAAGATCTAGTGCGGGCATGGTGGATGCTTGGGCCGAGAAGGGCGCAATTCGCCATTATAGGCTGTGTGAGGGGTCAAGAAGGCTTGGTTGCCTGGGTGATGTGTGGGCCCGCGAAATCGGCTCGCTGCGCGATCCTCGGACAGCGCGGGCCGACACCCCCCGCTTCCCTTCGGAAGCCGCCGGCGCCTGCCAATGGGCACGTGCAGCCCGCCACTGCCTCACCCCGCTGGGTGTGTGGGCGATATGCTGCGGTGGTGAAGGGCGGCCGTTCGTTGGCTGATCAGCTGGCTGACTACGGATGGGGCGATTGCTGATCGGGTACCAAAACGATTGTCGAGTGACCGCTTTGGTTTGCCCGGGGTCGATTTATCTGGATTTATTGCGCGCTTTTGGCGTTAAGCGCCTTGATCAGCCCGTCGATGCCGTTGCGGCCGATTTCCTGGGAGAACTGATTGCGATAGTTTTGGATCAGCCAGATACCTTCGACGTTGAGGTCGTAGACTTTCCAGCCGGCGTCGGTTTGTTCAAGGCGATAATCCACGCCGATGGGGCTGCTGTTGGGTTGCGAAACCGAGGTGCGTACGACTGCGTCGTCTGCGTTGGGGTCACCTCGAAACGGCGCAACATCGATGGTGGTGTCGGGGGTAACGCGCGTAAAGGCGCCGCTGTAGGTGCGGATGAGGGTGCCGGTAAAGGCTTTGACCAGCGCCTCTTTTTGAGCATCGGATGCCTGACGCCAGTGGCGGCCGGCTGCCAGGCGGGTGGTTTTGTTCATGTCGACATAGGGCAGGGCATACTGGCGCACCAGTGCGGTGATCTCGCCGACGTCGCCACCGAGTGCCTTGGGGTTGGCCTTGACGGCCTCAAGCATGTTGTTGGCCACGGCGCCCAGAAATACATTGGGGGCGGCTTTTGGATCAACCGTGTGTTGGGCCTGGGCGGCTGGCGTGATGCACAAGGCCAGGGTGCAGGCCAGCAGGCAAGACTGAAAGAAAAGACGAAATTTATTCAAAAACAATGACTGCATAGTGCGTGCTCCTGGGGTCGCCGGTGTGTTGGCTGTCTGGTTGGTTTGACGGATGGCCTGCCCGAGGAAGGGCGGCCATCCCGCACCAGACCCTTAGTTGCTGGGGGCTGCTTCTGGGTCGTCGTAGACCGGCAGGTTATCAGAGGGATGAGCAGCCGGCTGGCCGGCGCCGTCCAGGGTGTCCTGGGTGCTGGCGTGCTGACTGTTCTCTCTGCTATCCAGCATAGCCTTACGACGTTGCAAATAGGCATCGCGGATGAAACTGTATTTATCCAGGGCGATCTGATCGACCAGGCGGCCGGCTTCAAGCAGGTTGGCTCGGGTGTCGACGATGTATAGCCCGAGAATTGAGTTGCGCACCGGGATATTGTCGATGGCGAATACGGCTGCGGTGGGAGTAACCGGCGCGGCTAATGTTACCGCGGTGCCCACGCCGTCACGTACGGTGCTGGCGCCAAAGAAAGGCAGCACAAAATAGGGCCCTTGGCCAAAACCCCACACGCCCAGTGTCATGCCGAAGTCGTTGGGGATCTTGCGGGCGCCGTGCATGCTGGCGACATCGATACAGCCGCCAAGGCCAACGGTAGAGTTAAACAAGATGCGGCCGAAAGTGTCGACAAAATCGCGGCCACGGCCCTGCAGCAGGCTGTTGATGCCAGACCAGACGTCACCCAGGTTGCTGAACACATTATGCACACAGGTGCGCACGGGCCGGGGAGTGATGGTTTCGTAGCCAGTGGCAATGGGCTTCAGGACAGCGCGGTCGACCGCATCATTGAAGCTGTACATGCTGCGGTTGTAGGATTCCCAGGGATCGTTGGGTGACGGGTTGGGAACCTGTGCGCAGCCAGCCACCAGGGCCGCTGTGGTGACAGCGAGTATGGGTCGTATCCAGCGGGCATGCCGGGCGCGGGTAGAGGTGGCAGTGAGTTTCATGGTAAGCGGCGAGCCGGGTCGTGAGGCCTGAGACAAAATATGATGCGCATTGTAACCTCCGTACCCATTTGTGCGGTGTGGCTGCGGATGTGTGGCGGATCAGTGCGCTACGCTGCCTGATGCGGATCCTGGTGCAGCGGCTGAGCCTTCTTTTTCGGCTGAGTTGTACAGGAATTTGCTGATGAGATCCTCGAGGACGACAGCAGACTGTGTGAACTTGATGATGCCGCCATCAGCCAAGGTTTTGTCTTCGCCCCCTGGGGTCACGCCGATGTATTGCTCGCCCAGCAGGCCCGAGGTAAGGATGGACACGGAGGAGTCGGTGGGGAACGTGTATTGCTGTTCGAGATCAAGCTGGACGCTGGCCTGGAAGCGTTGGTTGTCAAAGCCGATGGACGCTACCCGGCCCACCACAACCCCGCTGCTTTTTACAGGCGCCCGTACTTTCAGGCTGCCGACGTTGTCGAAGTAAGCCTGCACCCGGTAGGTGGGCGCAAAAGAAAATGAGCTCATGTTGCCGGCACGCAGGGCCAGAAACACCAACGCGATCAGGCCCAACAAAATAAACAGGCCGACCCAGAAATCAGTTTTTTCTCGTGTCATGAAAAGGTTTCCTTAGTGCGCGAACATCAGTGCGGTGAGCAGAAAATCGAGGCCCAGTACCGCCAGCGCGCCATTGACTACCGTGCGGGTGGTGGCCCGCGAGACGCCTTCGGGGGTAGGTTTGGATGTCCAGCCCTGATGCAGGGCGATGAGCGTCACCACCACCCCAAACACCAGGCTTTTGATGACCCCATTGAGTACATCGTCGACCACATCGACGCCGCCTTGCATTTGTGACCAAAAGGCGCCGGGGTCGATGCCGATAAGGACGACACCCACAAACCAGCCTCCCAGCACACCAACCATCGAAAAGAAAGCGGCCAGAATCGGCATGGCGATGACGCCACCCCAGAATCGGGGCACTAGGACGCGGCGGATAGGGTCGACAGCCATGACTTCCATGGCGGCGATTTGTTCTCCGGCTTTCATCAGGCCGATTTCTGCAGTCAGCGAGGTACCTGCCCGGCCTGCAAACAGCAGTGCGGTGACTACTGGCCCGAGCTCTCGGGTGAGCGAGAGTGCAACCAGCAGCCCCAAGGCTTCTTCGGATCCGTAGCGGTTGAGTGTGTAATAGCCTTGCAGGCCCAGTACAAAGCCGACAAAAAGGCCAGATACACCAATGATCAGCAAGGAGTGGTTGCCGATGAAATGAACTTGCTGGGAGGTAAGGCGCGGCCGGCGCCACAGGATGCTGCTGCGTGCAAGGATGGCTGTGAACAGGCGCGCAAACCCGCCCAGGCTGATCAGCAGATTAACGAAGGCGCGCCCCAGTGTGGCGATGCGTTGAAATGGCTTCATGCGGCGCCTCTGCGGGCAGCGAACCAGCGTTCGAAGGCTGGTGTGAGCGGATAGTGAAAGCCGATTGGGCCGTCTGGGCGCCCCTGCAGGAACTGCTGGAGGTATTCGTCCTGAGCAGCGGACAGCTGGGCAGGGCTGCCGTGGGCCATCAGCTTGCCCTGGCCGATGAGGTATACCTGATCGACGATGGCAAAGGACTCGGCCACATCATGCGTGATGAGGATGGACGCGCAGCCCAGTTGGTCTGTCATGTTGCGGATAAGCTGCGCCGTAATGCCCAGTGAAATGGGGTCGAGGCCGGCGAAGGGCTCATCGTAGAGGATGAGCTCGGGCTCGAGGACAATGGCACGGGCCAGTGCCACGCGGCGCGCCATGCCGCCTGAGATTTCGGAGATACGAAGGTGTGCTGCATGGCGCAGGCCAACTGCCTGCAACTTGTCGAGTACGCGCTCGAGGATTTGCTGCTCTGATATACAGGTGTGTTCGCGTAGCGGAAACGCCACGTTTTCGAAGACGTCGAGGTCTGTGAACAGGGCACCGCCTTGAAACAGCACCCCCATGCGCTGGCGGGTTTCGCGCAGGGCTTCGCCGTGCAGGGTGGCGATATCGTGCCCGAAAACGGTGATGCTGCCCGCCTGGGCGGGCAACTGCCCGGTGACGGCGCGCAACAAGGTGGTTTTTCCTGAGCCTGAACCGCCCATCATGGCCACAACCTGGCCCGGCAGGACTTCGAGATCGATGTCGCGCAGCACGGTGAAGTCGCCATAGCCCAGCGATACGCCGGTAAAGGTGACAAGAGGTTTGGGGAGGTTAGACATGAAGTGAGCGGGCTCCGTTCTATGCAGGAGATTGTACCTGCTGCCCATCTGGCTGCGGGGTTTGCCTGCAGCCAGATACCTGCTCAGGGGGCGATGAGTGCGTCAGCGTGGCAGCTGGGATGTACCCATCAGATACTCGTCTACAGACCGTGCGCATTGTCGGCCTTCACGGATCGCCCAGACCACCAGCGATTGGCCGCGTCGCATGTCGCCGGCCGCAAATACCTTGGGCCGTGAGCTACAGTAGTCGTCCGTGGTGGCACGGATATTGCCTCGTGGATCGCGCTCGACACCGAAGGCATCCAGCACCGTGCGCATTGGTGAGACAAAACCCATCGCCAGCAGCACGAGATCAGCCTGAATTTCAAATTGCGAGTCTTTGACTTCGCGCATTTTCATCTGCCCGGTGGCCTTGTCCTTGAACCATTCCAGGCGTGTGGCCACCAGCTTTTCCACCTTGCCGCCCTTGCCTTCGAACGCCTGGGTGCCGACAGCCCAATCGCGTTGGCAGCCTTCTTCATGCGAGGACGACGTGCGTAACTTGATGGGCCAATAGGGCCATACCAGCAGTTTGTCTTCCTCTTCGGGAGGGCGGAACATCAGCTCAAACTGTGTCACCGAGGCAGCCCCCTGACGATTGCTGGTGCCTACGCAGTCCGAGCCGGTGTCACCGCCGCCGATGACGATCACATGCTTGCCTTTGGCGTTGATTGGCTTGGCGATCCGGTCTCCGTGGTTGACCTTGTTTTGCTGGCGCAGAAAGTCCATGGCAAAGTGCACGCCCCGCAGATCGCGTCCGGGCACGGGCAGGTCGCGAGGCTGTTCGCAGCCGCCAGACAGGACCACGGCATCGTGCTGGGCCAGCAGATCGTCCGGAGAGATGACATTCAGGCCGTCTTCTGCATGTTCGGGCAGCCCGATGTAGGTGGACGGGAAAAACTCGACCCCTTCGGCCTCCATCTGTGCCAGACGCCGGTCGATATGGATTTTCTCGAGTTTGAAGTCGGGGATGCCATAGCGCAGCAAGCCGCCGATGCGATTGTTTTTCTCAAATACCGACACGGTGTGGCCCGCACGCGCCAGTTGTTGTGCACAGGCCAACCCTGCGGGGCCGGAACCTACGACGGCTACCCGTTTGCCTGTTTTTCGCGCGGGTGGCTGGGGGACAACCCATCCTTCTTGCCAGCCGCGCTCGATGATGGTGTGTTCGATGGATTTGATGCCGACTGCGGTGTCGTTCAGGTTAAGCGTGCAGGCGGCCTCGCAGGGGGCGGGGCAGATGCGGCCGGTGAACTCCGGAAAGTTGTTGGTGGACAGCAGCGTGTCCAGCGCGCGCTTCCAGTCCTGCTTGTACACCAGGTCGTTCCAGTCGGGGATGATGTTGTTGACTGGACAGGCGTGGGTACAAAAAGGTACGCCGCAATCCATGCATCGGGCACCCTGTACGCGCGCTTCCTCGTCGGTAAGCGGTGAGACAAACTCCTTCCAGTGGTGCAGTCTGGACTCGGGGGCCTCGTAGGCAGGCTTGACCCGGGCAAATTCCATGAAACCAGTGATTTTTCCCATGATGCAATATTCCTTCAGGCGGCCAGATCGCGGGCCTGTGACGCTTGCCACAGTTCGCCCAGTGCGCGGCGGTATTCGGTGGGGGTGGCTTTGACAAACGCAAGGCGTGCCTGGCCCCAGTCATCCAGTATTTCGCGTGCGCGGAAACTGCCGGTTTGGCGGAAATGGTTTTCCACCAGCCGGTGCACGATAGTTTCGTCGGTTTCATGTTCACTTTCACGCGTCTGGTGATGCCAATACTGGACATCGCCGGCCTGTTTCTGGGCCTCATGTGTGGGCATGGGCTCCAACAGCACCATATCGGTATTGCACCGCTTGGCCAGAAGATGCTCAGGATCCCAGACATAGGCAACACCGCCCGACATCCCCGCGGCAAAGTTGCGCCCCGTTTCACCCAGCACCACCACGGTGCCGCCCGTCATGTATTCGCAGCCATGGTCGCCGGTGCCTTCCACCACTGCGACTGCACCTGAGTTGCGCACGGCAAAGCGTTCGCCTGCCACGCCGTTGAAGTACGCTTCGCCACCGGTGGCACCGTACAGCACCGTGTTGCCGGCAATGATATGGTCTGGCCCGAAGCCGCGGAAATCGTTGGGTGAGCGCACAATCAGGCGCCCGCCGGAGAGCCCCTTGCCCACGTAGTCGTTGGCTTCACCCACCAGATCCAGTGTGATGCCGTGGGCCAGAAATGCGCCAAAGCTTTGGCCGGCTGCACCGTTGCACTGGATGTGGATGGTGTCGTCGGGCAGACCCTCGTGGCCGTAGCGGCGTGCCACTTCACCGGACAGCATGGCGCCGATTGTACGGTTGCGGTTGCGTACCGGTGTGATGAATGACACTTTTTCGCCACGATCCAGAGCAGCCTTGCTGCGCTCGATCAGTTGGTGATCGAGCGCGTGGGTCAGCCCGTGGTCTTGTGTGTCGGTGTGATGCACGGGGTCGTCAGATTCGACCTGATGGAAAATCCGGCTGAAATCCAGCCCATGGGCTTTCCAGTGGCTGATGCCTTTGCGCATATCCAGCAGATCCACCCGGCCGATTAGCTCGTCAAATGTGCGGATCCCCAGTTGCGCCATGATTTCGCGAACTTCTTCAGCCACAAAGAAGAAGTAATTCACGACGTACTCAGGCTTGCCATTAAATTTTTTGCGCAAGGTGGGATCTTGCGTGGCCACGCCCGTGGGGCAGGTGTTTAGATGGCATTTGCGCATCATCACGCAGCCTTCAACAATCAGCGGAGCCGTGGCAAAGCCGCACTCGTCGGCACCCAGCATGGCTGCGATCGCCACGTCGCGGCCAGTTTTCATCTGTCCGTCGGCCTGTACGCGGATACGGCTGCGCAAACGGTTCATTACCAGGGTTTGCTGTGTCTCGGCCAGCCCCAGCTCCCAGGGGATGCCCACGTGCTTGATGGATGACACGGGCGAAGCACCGGTACCGCCATCGTGGCCGGCAATCACCACGTGATCAGCCTTGGCCTTGGCTACGCCTGTGGCCACCGTGCCGACGCCCACTTCAGCCACCAGCTTCACCGAGATCGAGGCTTCCTGATTGACGTTTTTGAGGTCGTGGATAAGTTGCGCCAGATCTTCGATCGAATAAATATCATGGTGTGGCGGAGGCGAGATCAGGCCTACGCCAGGCACTGAGTAGCGCAGTTGTGCAATGTAGTCCGACACCTTGTGGCCGGGCAGTTGGCCTCCCTCACCCGGTTTGGCCCCTTGGGCCATCTTGATCTGGATCTGGTCGGCACTGCACAGGTATTCGGCGGTGACACCGAAGCGGCCCGAGGCCACCTGTTTGATGCGCGAGCGCAGGGAGTCGCCGGCTGCCAGGGGGATGTCGGCCACGATGCGGTCTTTGCCCAGTACCGATGCGATCGAGTCACCCTTGCGAACCGTGGGTTTGCCGGCGCGCATTTCGGCGCGATAGCGCAAAGCATCTTCGCCGCCTTCGCCGGTATTGGACTTGCCGCCAATACGGTTCATGGCCACTGCCAGCGTGGTGTGTGCTTCGGTGGAGATTGACCCCAAGGACATGGCGCCTGTGGCAAACCGTTTGACGATCTCCTTGGCGGGCTCCACCTCGGACAGCGGGATGGCGCGGGCGGGATCCACCCGAAATTCAAACAGGCCGCGCAGCGTCATGTGCCGGCGGGATTGATCGTTGATAAGCTGTGCGTACTCTTTGAAGGTGGAGTAGTTGTTGGCGCGCGTGGCATGTTGCAGCTTGGCAATCGAATCGGGTGTCCAGAGGTGCTGCTCGCCACGGATCCGAAACGCGTAGTCGCCGCCTTCATCCAGCCGGTCGGTAAGGACAGGATCGGTGCTGAAAGCCGCCTGGTGAGCGCGCATGGCCTCTTCGGCCACCTGGAAAATATCAATGCCTTCGATATTGCTGGGTGTGCCGCTGAAGTATTTCTTCACCAGGCTGTTGTGCAGTCCGACCGCCTCGAAAATCTGCGCGCCGGTGTACGACATATAGGTTGAGATGCCCATCTTGGACATCACTTTTTTCAGCCCCTTGCCGATTGCCTTGATGTAGTTTTGAGTGGCGTGCGGGATTGTTGCTTCCATGCCCGCCAGGGTTTCCAGGGCCAGCCAAGGGTGGATGGCTTCTGCACCATAGCCGGCCAGCAGTGCAAAGTGATGGGTCTCACGCGCCGAGCCGGTTTCCACGATCAGGCCAGTCTTGGTGCGCAGCCCCGAGCGGATCAGATGCTGGTGGATGGCTGAGGTGGCCAGCAAGGCCGGGATCGCTACACGATCGGCATCTACCAGACGGTCGCTGAGGAGCAGGATGTTGTTGCCACTGCGCACGGCATCCGCCGCGGTGGCACACAAGGAGGCCAGACAGGCTTCGATCCCTTCACGGCCCCAGACCACGGGATAAGTGATGTCCAGCTCGCAGCAGCGGAACTTATCGTTGGTCTGGCGACTGATGTGACGCAGTTGCGCCATTGCGGCCTGATCCAGTATGGGCTGGTTGATTTCCAGTCGCAGGGGCGGGTTGACGTTGTTAATATCCAGCAGATTGGGCTTGGGCCCGATGAAGGACACCAATGACATCACCAGTTGTTCGCGGATAGGGTCAATCGGTGGGTTGGTCACCTGGGCAAACATCTGCCGAAAATAGTTGTAAAACGGTTTCGGACGGTCGGAGAGCACGGTCAGGGGGGCGTCGTTGCCCATCGAGCCAATTGCTTCCTGGCCGGTGGCGGCCATGGGTTCGAGGATGAATTTGAAGTCTTCCTGCGTCCATCCAAAGGCTTGCTGGCGATCCAACAAGCTGGCGATGGGGGCGGGTGTGTCGTCGTCTTTTACGACAGGCAGGTCGTCCAGCTTCATGCGTAGCCGCTCGATCCACTGCGGGTAGGGATGCGCGTTGGCCAGCTGGGATTTGATCTCTTCGTCTTCGATGATGCGGCCTTGCTGCAGGTCGATCAACAGCATCTTGCCCGGCTGCAGGCGCCATTTTTTGATAATGCGGTGCTCGGGGATTTGCAGCGTGCCGGCCTCGGAGGCCAGCACCACTATATTGTCGTCGGTGATCAAGTAGCGTGCAGGGCGCAGGCCATTGCGGTCGAGCGTGGCGCCAATCTGGCGGCCATCAGTAAACGCCACGGCGGCCGGCCCGTCCCAGGGCTCCATCATGGCCGCATGGTATTCATAGAATGCGCGCCGGGATTCATCCATATCGGCGTGCTGCTCCCAGGCCTCGGGAATCATGATCATCATGGCGTGCGCCAGCGAGTAGCCGGACATCACGAGCAGCTCAAGGCAGTTATCAAACGTCGCCGTGTCGGATTGCCCTTCGTAGACAATCGGATAAAGCTTGGCGAGATCGTCGCCCAGCACTGCCGAGGACATCACGCCCTCGCGGGCGCGCAGCCAGTTGAAGTTACCCTTTACGGTATTGATTTCGCCATTGTGGGCAATCATCCGGTAAGGGTGCGCCAGCGGCCAGGCCGGGAAGGTGTTGGTCGAAAAACGCTGGTGCACCAGCGCCAGGGCTGATACGGCACGCGTATCGGCCAGGTCTCGGTAGTACACCCCCACCTGGCTGGCCAGCAACAGGCCCTTGTACACCACGGTGCGTACCGAAATGGACGGTACAAAGTATTCCTGCCCGTGTGCCAGTTGCATGCGCTGGATGGCGTGACTGGCGGTCTTGCGGATGACATACAGTTTGCGTTCCAGGGCGTCGGGCACCATGATGTCCGGCCCGCGGCCAATAAACAGCTGCCGGATCACGGGCTCACAGGCACGCACGGTGGGCGACATTTGCATGTCGTGGTCGATGGGGACATCGCGCCAGCCCAGTACGACCTGACCTTCATCGCGCACGGCCCGCTCCAACTCGCGCTCGCATGCCAGGCGGGAGGCCGTTTCTTTGGGCAAAAACACCATGGCCACGCCGTAGTCGTCGGGAGGCGGCAGACATACGCCCAGACTGGCCATTTCGTCGCGGTAGAGCTGATCGGGGATCTGGATCAGGATGCCGGCCCCGTCGCCCATCAGTTCGTCTGCACCCACGGCACCCCGGTGATTCAGGTTTTCCAGAATCTTCAGCGCCTGCTGAATGATGGTGTGGCTTTTGGTGCCTTCAATGTGGGCCACAAAGCCCACGCCACAGGCGTCGTGCTCGTATTCGGGGTGGTAGAGGCCCTGGGCGGCAGGCAGGCCGGGAGGGCAATAGGCAGGGTGTGTCATGGCAGGGCTCTTCAGGCAAAATCGCAGAGTCCACCGTCGCCGGTGGAATAAGAAAATTACGCTGTGGAGCCCTGATTCACAACAGCTTTTTATATGATGTGTCCCCTATTATTTTGTTCAGCAGAAAGTTAGCATTGAATTGGGGACGTATCAATAAATTTGAAAGGATTAAGTATAGACGTAAAAAACACTATTCTGTTCATGGTCAGTTTTGGCCAAAATCCAAAAAATATTGTGCTGTGTACGGTTTGCCACATCACCCCTGCAGGCGTGGATTACGCCAAGCTGATTATCCCTGTGCCGGCTGAAGCAATCCGTCGATCAGCACATGGGGCAGGCCTCGCGAGCAGGTTTCAACCCGCGCGTCCACCTGATAGACATCAGCCAGGGTTTTGGGGGTGATAACGGTCTTTGGTGAGCCTTGGCCCACCAGCGTGCCCGCCTGGATCAGCAGGGCGTCGTCACAGCGCTGAAGTGCGATGTTCAGATCGTGCAGCACGATCAGGGTAGTGAGCCCTTGAGTGAGGGTCTCCTGGCGCAGGAGATCCATTACATGGCACTGGTAATTCAAGTCCAAGGCAGACAAGGGTTCATCCAGAAGCAGCAGGCGTGGCGTGCGGATCAGGGCCTGTGCCAGGCCCACAAGTTGCTTTTGGCCGCCCGATAGCTCGTCCAGATAGCGCATCGCCAGGTGTTCTATACCCAGCCGTTCGAGCATCTGCAAAATATGCTGTGGGCTGACCTGCGGCGCCTGGGGGGCCAGATCAGATGCCCGGGCCGCCACCATGACAGACTCAAAGACTCTCAGGTGCAGGGCCGGTGGCAGGGATTGCGGCAGGTACACCACTTGATGGGCGCGCTGCTCAAACGATAGCTTTGTGAGATTGAGATTGTTGAGCAACACTTGGCCATTGCAGGCAAGAAGACCCGCAACGGCCTTTAGCAGCGTGGATTTGCCACTGCCGTTGGGGCCCAGCACGGCCACCAGCCGGCCCGGGGCCAATGGCCCGGCGTTTAGCGGCTGGATGGCCGTCTGCCGGCCGTATGCCACCGAGAGATCCTGAATCTCCAACATGGTTAGCGCTTGCCTGGGTTCATTTCACTTCTCTGCGTAAAACAACTGACAGGAAAAACGGTACCCCGATCAGCGAGGTCACGATCCCGACGGGCACGAGAACCCCTGGAACCATATTTTTTGAGGCAATCGAGGCCAGCGACAAGATGACACCACCCACCAAAGCACTGCCAGGCAGATAAAAGCGGTGATCTTCGCCAAACAGGCGCCGGGCGATATGCGGGGCAATAAGACCCACAAAACCAATGGTGCCCACAAACGAAACGGCCAGGGCCGCCAGGATGCTGATGCGCACCAGCGCCTTGAGCCGCAAGCGCGGTACGTTGATGCCAAAGCTGGCTGCGCGGTCTTCGCCCAGGCGCAAGGCGGTCAGTTTCCAAGTATCGCGCAGCGACCAGGGCAACAGCAGCCCGATCACCAGCAGCAAGATCCATAGTCGGGGCCAGGATGCCCGTGTGAGGCTGCCCATCGTCCAGAACACTAGATCTTGCAGGGCCTGGGCGCTGGCGATGAACTGCACGAGAGACACCGCCGCATTAAAAGAAAACACCAATGCGATGCCAAACAGAATCAGGCTGGAGGTGCCCATGCCACCCCAACGGGCGACCAGATCAAGCACTAGCGCCGACAGCAGGGCGAAGACGAAGGCGTTGACTGCAACTGTCCAGGCTTGCGGCACTCCGGGCAGGGATATGCCCAGCACAATCACCAGTGATGCGCCAAAGGCCGCCGCAGAGGAGATGCCCAGGGTAAACGGGCTGGCCAGGGGGTTGTTCAAGATGGTCTGCATCTCGCCACCCGCCAGCCCCAGCGCCAGCCCTACCGCCACGGCCATCAGTGCGGAAGGTAGGCGGATATCCCAGACAATGACGCGAAGTGTGGGGTTGGCCTGCGCAGGCTGAAGCAAGGCCTGGCGGAGATCTTCCCAGCCCAGGCCAGAGGGGCCAAGCGTGAAATCCGCCAGTATGGAAATCAGGATGATGAACCCAAGCAAGGACACTAGCAGCCAGCGACGGCGCAGCAGTTGCTGATATTGCCGCATGGTGTCGGGAAGGGGGCCTGGTGCGGCGTTCATGGGCTGACCACTTTTCTGGGCCGCCCTCTTGGGGCCGGGCTGACGCGTCGCGAGGCCAGTCGACCCAGGTGGCTTAGAAAGATTTTCTCGCCCAGTGCCCATTGTCCATGCAGGGCGGCTTCGATCTGGCTATTTTGTGCGGCCGGTAGGCCGGCCGTCAGGCGCTTGCGCCAGGCGGCCTGGCGGGCGAATGGCGTGTCGCCCTCTTGCCAGTAGTCCGGATGGTCCAGCAGGCAACCCGTGAAGGCGCTTGCTTGGCCTGCGTGCTCTGCGGCGGATGACCATGGCCATTGCGTGGCGCTGGCCACCAGGCCGGTTTGCGCAGCCAGCGATTCAACCCACAGCATCGCGGGTAGTACCCAGCGGCCCGGCTCAAGCAAGGCGTTGTGATAGCGCCCGGCATATACCCGGGTGCGCAGCAGCCCGGAACCCATTCTTCGTCCCAGGGCCTGCATCAGGCGCGAGAGCGAACGGGGATCTCCGGGAGTGGCGAGCAGGGTGATGCGGTCGGGCAACACCGCCCAGGCATGGATGGCCACGGCTGGCAGGCTGCTGCCGGCAGTAGCGGATGTGATGAGTGGCGCAGGCCCGGGTGGCAGGCGCGTGGCGTGGGAGAAGGTCTGTGCTTCCGCTGCCAGCCAGGTGGCAATCGTATTAAGGGCCGCTTCTGGCGTGGGCGCATCGGCAGTCGCCAGTGCCCGGGCAAACCGGGCTTCCAGCAGTTGCGGAATCCGTGGAGCATACAGACGGGGTAGGCGAGCCATGAGTGGGCGGTGCAGCCATTGCTGGCCGAAATAGCCTAGGAAGGCTTAGATTGTATAGAACTCGACATCCGAGGTTACGTTGGATGTGCTGCGAGCATGCTCTATGCATGCCAGAATGGTGGATAGCTTTGGCTGCAGAGTTCCATCAGAAAGCAATTCAAACGATCGTTTGAATTTTTACTATAAATCAGCGACAATCGAAGAATCGGCTTTCGGATAGAGCTCCCAGCGGTCAGGGGCTGACCTGCCAAGGAGCCGCCCATCCGAACCTTCCATCACCGAGAGAGGACACCTTATCATGCAAACCAGTCAGTCCGCCCCCCTGTTTATCCGCCGTGTAGCGGTGTGTGGCGCAGGGGTTATGGGCGCCCAAATCGCGGCCCACTGTGTCAATGCCGGCGTGCCGGTGGTTCTGTTTGACCTGGCCAAAGATGACGGCCAGGGTGGCAAAAATGCGATTGTGCAGCGTGCGATTGCCCAGCTTAAAAAACTGAATCCAGCCCCTCTGGGTGTTTCCAAACTGGCCGAGCTGATCACGCCGGCTAACTACGACGAAGATCTCGCCTTGCTGGCTGATTGCGATATTGTCATCGAGGCCATTGCCGAGCGCCTGGACTGGAAACGCGACCTCTATCACAAGCTGGCGCCTGCGCTAAACCCGCATGCCATCGTTGCCAGCAATACGTCGGGCCTGTCGATCACGTCTTTGTCCGAAGCCCTGCCCGAAACCCTCCGGCACCGGTTTTGCGGTGTGCACTTTTTCAATCCGCCGCGCTATATGGCGCTGGTTGAACTGATCCCCACAGGGGCTACCGAGCCGGCACTGCTGGATCACCTTGAAACCTTCCTGGTGTCGCAGTTGGGCAAAGGGGTGGTGCGGGCAAAAGACACGCCCAACTTCATTGGCAATCGCATTGGCGTGTTTGGGATCCTGTCTGTGTTCCATCACACCGCTGCCTTTGATCTCCCCTACGAGCTGGTCGACGACCTGACAGGCACCCGCCTGGGTCGCGCAAAATCAGGCACCTATCGTACGGCTGATGTCGTGGGGCTGGATACACTGGCACACGTCATCGACACGATGAAAGATCAGTTGCCTGACGACCCCTTCCATGCGCATTTCACGATCCCCCCTGTGTTGGCGGGTCTGATTGAAAAAGGTGCGCTGGGCCAGAAAGCCAAGGCGGGCTTTTTCAAGAAAGAAGGCAAGCAGATCCTGCGCATGGATCCCAAGGCCGGTCAGTATGTGCCTTCTGGCGAGAAAGCCGATGACGAGGTCAAGGAAATCCTGAAAGAGCGAGATCCCGCCAAGCGGCTGCAGGCGCTGCATGACTCCGATCATCCCCAGGCCCAGTTTGTGTGGGCCGTCCTGAGGGACACCTTCCATTACAGCGCTGTCCATCTGGGCGAGATCGCCGATAGCGCACGCGAGTTGGATCAGGCCATGAAATGGGGCTTCGGGCACAGCTTTGGGCCTTTCGAAATTTGGCAGGCAGCTGGTTGGCAACGCGTGGCAGGCTGGATCAACGAGGATATCGCCGCAGGCAAAACCTTGTCGTCCGCGCCGTTGCCCCAGTGGGCCACACAGGGCACGGTGTGGGAAACCCAGGCTGTGCATACACCAGAGGGCTCGTACAGCCCGGCGCGCAACGTCTACGTACCGCGCAGCACCTTGCCGGTGTATCAGCGCCAGATCGGGGCACCCCGGCTGGTGGGCGAAGGCCCGGCGCTGGTGCCTCAGGTTGTCTACGAAAACGACGCCATCTTGTGCTGGACCTTGCCACAGCCGCATCCGCAAAATGTGCTGATCGCATCCTTCAAGACCAAAATGCATACGCTTAGCCCCGATGTGGTGCGCGGTGTGACGCATGCGGTTGATCTGGCAGAGCAGGGCTACAAAGCACTGGTCATCGGCCAACTCGAAGACCCTTTCTCGGCAGGGGCTGATCTGAAAGCCATGCTGCCGGCTTTCATGACCGGTGGTGTCAAGGCGGTTGAGCCCATCCAAAAAGAAATGCAGGATATGGTGCTGCGGGTGCGCTATGCCCAGGTGCCGGTGGTGGCAGCCGTGGCCGGCCTGGCACTGGGCGGTGGCTGCGAGCTCTCCGTGCATTGTGCCCGTCGTGTGGCGCACCTCGAAACCTACATTGGTCTGGTTGAGGTAGGTATCGGCCTGGTGCCGGGTGCGGGTGGCATGACGTACAGTGCGCGCCGTGCAGCCGAGATCCAGGCCCAGTCGGCCCCGGATGCGCCTTTGCTGGCTTATGTCAAAAACTTTGTGCTGTCCGTGGCCACGGCCCGTGTGTCCAAATCGGCACTCGAAGCGCGTGAGATCGGCTACCTGCGGGATTCCGATCCTATCGTGATGAACCGCCACGAGCTGCTGTATGTGGCGGTGCGCGAGGCAGCCAACCTGGCCGAGCAAGGGTATCGTCCACCGCTGCCCGCCCGCTTTGCGGTCGCCGGCCGGGATGCCATCGCAACCTTGCGTGCACAACTGGTGAACATGCAGGTGGGTGGTTATATCAGCGATTACGATTTTCACATTGGCCTGGAGGTGGCGACAGCCATCTGCGGTGGTGATGTCGATCCCAACAGCCTGGTGGATGAGGCCTGGATGCTCAAGCTTGAGCGCAAGGCCTTCCTGAGCCTACTGGCCAACCCCAAGACACAAGAGCGTATTGCCGGCCTGCTGCAAACCGGCAAGCCTGTCCGCAATTAAGGAGACTTTCGATGACTGCCCTGCAACAAGCTTATATCGTCGCTGCGACGCGCACGCCCATCGGCAAGGCCCCGCGCGGTATGTATTCCCATACGCGCCCGGACGACCTCCTGGCCAGAACCATCCAGGGCGTGCTGGCCCAGGCACCGAACCTTGATCCGGCCGCAATCGAGGACGCGATCGTGGGTTGCGCGATTCCCGAAGGCCCCCAGGGCCTGAACGTTGGCCGTGTGGGCGTGCTGCTGGCTGGGCTGCCTCAGTCTGTGGCGGGTGTAACGGTAAACCGCTTTTGCGCCTCCGGCCTTACAGCAGTGGCCATGGCGGCAGACCGCATCCGCGTGGGTGAGGCCGATGTGATGCTGGCCTGCGGGACAGAATCCATGAGCCTGGTGCCCACCATGGGGATCAGCACCTCTTTTAGCCCGGATGTGTATCTGAATGATGAAAACATCGGCATTGCGTATGGCATGGGTGCGACAGCCGAGCAAGTAGCCGAGCGCTGGGATATCTCGCGGGCGGACCAGGATGCCTTTGCCTTGCGCTCTCATCAGCGTGCCCTGGCCGCACAAAAAGCAGGCGAGTTCACCGATGAGATGCTGCCAGTGGAGATTGTGCGCCGGATACCGGATCTGGCAAGCGGCGAGGTGCGTGAAACCCGCCATACCGTCACACTGGATGAAGGCCCGCGGGCAGACACCAGCCTTGAAGCGCTTGCCCGTCTGCGCCCTGTGTTTGCTGCCAAGGGCAGTGTCACGGCAGGCAACAGTTCGCAAACTTCGGATGGTGCCGGTGCACTGTTGGTGGTGTCCGAGCGGGCGCTAAAAGAACACAATCTCACGCCTCTGGCGCGCTTTGTGTCTTTTGCCGTGCGCGGTGTGCCGCCTGACATCATGGGGATCGGCCCCAAAGAAGCGATTCCGGCCGTGCTCAGAAAAGCGGGTCTGCGTCTGGACCAGATGGGGTGGATCGAGCTCAATGAAGCGTTTGCGGCACAGTCGCTGGCGGTCATTCGTGATTTGGGGCTTAACGAGGATGTGGTCAATCCCATGGGGGGCGCCATCGCCTTGGGCCATCCCCTGGGGGCTACCGGAGCGATCCGCTCTGCCACCACGATCCATGCCATGCGCAGGCACAACCTGCAGTACGGCATGGTGACGATGTGCGTCGGTACCGGGATGGGCGCAGCTGGCATCTACGAGCGCTGCTGATCGGCCATTGCCCGGGCAATGGCCGATCAGCAGGGCCGGTTTTCAGCCACGGTGACTAAGAGTACTTGGTCACCGTGGCTTTTTCGAGGCGGGAAATCGCCAGATACATCAGGCCCGATAGCAGCGCCAGCACAACGATGGCAGCCATCACAATATTAAGTTTGAATATTTGGCTGCCATTGATGATCAGGAACCCCAGCCCCTGGCTGGCAGACTGGAATTCACCCACGATGACACCCACCAGGGCAAGGCCGATGTTCATTTTGAGGGCGGCCAGCATGGTTGGGACACTGCCTGGCAACACCACCATGGTCAAGACCTGCCTGCGTGTTGCACCCAGGGTGATCGCCAGCTTGATCTTGTTGGAGTCAATGCCACGAAAGCCCTCGTAGACCACCATGATGGTGATGAAGATCGAGATGGCGACGGCCATGCCGTAGATGGAGTAATCCGGGCCCAGCCAGATGTAGAAAATAGGCACCAGGGCGATCTTGGGCATGGCATTGGCAATCACCATGAAAGGATCAATGACCTTGTATAGCGTGGTGGACCACCACAGCATGGCGGCAATGGCGACACCCACAACCATGCTGAACGTGAAACCCACGAGGGTTGCCCGAAATGTGGCCCATGTATGAGCCAGGAGATCGCCGTTTTCAAATAGGTCCACCAAGGTGGGCCAGACGGCGCTCGGGTAGCTGGTCAGCAGCGGGTTCATGAGGTGTGTGCGGGCCAGGATTTCCCATAGTGCAAGCACCGCCAGCAGCAGAATGAACCTGGCAGTCAGCACAAAGCGGCGCCGACTGGTTTCGCGGCGCAGATAGGCGGCGTAGGCCGGGCTGGGGGTGGCGGAGGGGGCTTGCGCGTGCCCAGGTGAGGATAGGCTCATTTCAGTGGTTCGAGTATTCATTTGATCTGCTCCCGCGCGACTTAGCCTTCGACGTGAACGTCAAGCTCGTCCCAAAGGGTGTTGAAATACGAAGTGAATTCAGGAAGTGCGCGTACTTCAAAAGGCGTTGGCCGACCCTTTACGCTTGGGAATCGGATCGTGTGCTCCGATTTGATGCGTCCCGGGCGGCGGGACAGCACAACAACCCTGTCTGTCATGGAAATCGCTTCACCAATATCGTGCGTGACCAGCACCACCGTCTTGCCTTCAGCACGCAAGACTTCCACAACCTCATCGGCGATGGCAAGCCTGGTTTGCGAATCCAGGGCGGAGAACGGTTCATCCAGCAACACCACATCCGGGTTTGTGGTGAGCGTGCGGGCCAGGGCAACACGCTGTCGCATGCCGCCGGACAACGCCTTGGGGTATTGATCCAAAAAGCGGCCCAGACCGCACTTTTCCAGGAAATGGACGGCCCGATCCCGTGCCACACGGATGTCACGCCCCTGAATCTGAGCGCCCAGCAGGGCGTTATCCAGGATCGTGCGCCATTCGAACAGATAGTCTTGCTGCAGCATGTAGCCAATTTTGGGTGAGGGCGTGGTAACTGGCTGGTCTCCCACGTGCACTGTGCCTTCGGAAGGGGGCAAAAGCCCGGCGATGATGGACAGCAGCGTGCTTTTTCCACAGCCCGATTGGCCAATCAGGCTGACGAATTCACCCGGCTCGATGGTCAGCGAGACATCCGACAGGGCCAGTATCTCTGCCTTTGGTGTGAAATAGCGCAGTGAGACATGACTGATCCTGATCCGGTTTTCCGCATGGACCGGACGTTCCAGCGTACAGGTATCTGAGGCTTCTGTTGCGATCATGGCATTACCTTTTTGGCAAAACTGACATCAACCAGTTGTGCATAGGGTACCCGCTGTTCGGGCTTGAGCAAGCCGCGGTCGATCAGCATGTCCTGGAGCTTTTCCATGGCGGGCTGTTCGATCAGCGGATTTTTCTTCCAGAGATGCAAGGGGCGATAGCGGTTGATCGCCTTGACCAGCTCTGCCTGGCTTACACCGGGAAAATACGACTCTATATGCTTGGCAAGATCTTCTGCGGTGGCCGTCTCGACGTATTTCTGTGCCCGATAAATTGCTTTGGTCCAGGCGTCCAGCACCTCCGGGTGCTCCTTGATGTAGGTATCCGTTGTGGTGAAGGCCGTGAAGTCTACCGGCCCGACTTCATGGCCAATTGAGGCCACCACTTCGCCCTTGCCCGCCTTTTCCATGTTGCTGGCCTCAGGTTCAAGAAAAATGGCGTAGTCGGTTCTGTCTGCCATCCATGCGCCGGCGCGCGCAGCGGGCCCGATATTGCTGACAATCTTGACGTCCTTGTCGGGATCCAGGCCATGCTGCTTGAGCGCTGTTTCAAGGAACACGTCGGGGTTTGATCCCTGACCAAACGACATGACAGACTTGCCTTTCATGTCGTTCCAGTTAAAAGGCTTTGTGGGGTTTTTGCCCAACAGCAGAAACCCATCAGTTGCGGTGAGGCCGGCAAACAGGCGGGCTTTTACCGGGGATTCGCTGTTGTTGACGTAGACCGATGCTTCCGGGCCAATCAACACCACATCGGCACCGCCTGACAGCAATGCAGCCATGCCCTTGTCGGTTCCCTGAGAGGTCTTGAGGGAGACATCCAGCCCTTCGTCTGTGAAATACCCCTGGTTCAGGGCCACATACATCGGCATATAGAGAATGGAGCGCACCACTTCCTGGTAGCGGACCTTGGTGGGTGATGCAGCGTTGACGGGCATGGCCGATAGCGCCACGCCGCCTGCGATGGCGAGCGACAAGGCGGTATGGAGAGGCCGGTGCAGCGCGAAGCTTCGTATCGATTTGAAGAGGTTCATCGTTTTGTCTCCTGTCGTTTTGATTCATTTATATCAACGGGCAGTGCGGCATTTACACAGAATCATCCTGCGTAGGTCAATGCATTTTTCCCAAGAAGATGCGCTTCCGAGAACCGCCTGGCGTACTCCTGCATTCTTGGGTTTCCGAATACGTCGATTGGAGTGGAGGTGACACGTTCCCTGAAAATTTGCACGTCAACCCCCTCCAGCAGGCGCTGTAGGGCACGTGCAAGCGGCATGCCGTTTTCCATGATCTCCAGTACATGACTGTTGCCAACCATCAATTGAAGTCCCAGGTCTTTGGCGGCCTCGACCAAGGCGTGCCCTTCGTAGACCCGGCTGATGGAGGCCAGTACGGTATTGATGTCCGGGTCTTCCTTGAGGGCCGCACGTAGATGGTCTGGGGTAAAGCCGGTGTGTGGGAATATATGCACCAGTTTGTGGATCGGGCTGTCCGCATCGCCCAGCAGGACACGCCCGCGGGTGACCAGGCTGCCCTCCTGGATGTTGTTGGAACCTTTAAGCCGCCTTTCGGCTTCCAGCATGTCCATCTCCACCTCCAGCCCCATAAAGCTGTCCAGTCGTGTCAGGATATCGCGCATGCTGCGCACCTCCTCCAGCGGCGTGCCTACATACATGACGTTGCCGTGCAGTCCGCCATACGCGATGCTGCTCTTTAGGATGGAGTGGCCGTGTAGATGGGCGATTCCGGGGTGTAGGCCGTGAAAAGCCTCATGGCATTCCAGCACTGCAATCCCATATAGATCCAGATAATCCCTGAGAGTCACGCCGCCGCAGCTGGCGGCATCCGCCACAGGATGGTGCGCCACAATGGCGTCAACGCCGGTGGCACCTGCCAGTTCGACGCTTTGCTCGGTAAGCGTCATGCAGACCGCGATTTTTTTGATTTCCTTTGTTGGGTCGCCATGGATGAGACTGGGGATTTCCAGCACGCTCTTGCCGTAGATACCGGATGATTTCAGTATGACGAATTCGTAGCTGCCGTCCCTGGCCGCCTCAACAGAAGGAGCCATACGTCCGTCCGTAATGATGTTCAGGGAATCCAAGAGGTCGGCAACTGTCTTCATTTTGAAAATCCAATAAAAAAGCCGGCACCAAGCGCTGGAATTGTCTTCCAGTGTTCGGTGCCGGCGATATCGTGCGCTTTCCGATGCCTGCACATTTTGTGCAGGGAACCTGAAAGACCTTCAACCAGCCAGCATGGGCTGCGTAGGGTATTGCATCACAGCATCAAGTGCTTAATGCAAATACGTCTGTACTTCTTTTTTCAGTAAGACAAGCGTTGATGAGAGCTCGTCGTCCCGATCGTAATCTTTAAAGATGGAACTGACTTCAAATTGATAATTTTTAGTCAGAATCTCCTTGAATTGGCTTTTGAACAAACGAACAAGATAGTAGTCGGCGATATCGGCTACCAATGCTGACTGCTCACTCACGATCTGTAGCGGTACAACTCTTTTGTGGACGGCCAACATGAAGATTTTCTCGTCCACGATGTCGATTTTCAGGGTGACAACCCCGGTGGCAAACAGGCGCGAATTGATGGCGTTGTAGTCGCGTGTCAATGCCTGCTTTAGTTCACCCAAGGTTTTGCACTTTTCCTGAGCCATGAAGCTACCTGTTGACATTCATTCATTGGCACTTAATTTAAGTATACAGTATATCGTTTGAATGTTTACCCCCAGGGAAACCCTAGAATCAGAGCCGCTGTTCAGGGGTAGATAGCTTGTTTGTACTTCAACAAGTTCAGCGTGTGAGGTGGTGTTTACCCATAGATTTTTACATCGAGGGGCAGAATCTCAAGTGTGCATCCCCAGGGGCACACTTTATACTTGCGCCATGTCCCAATATTCTCTTCGTGACGACCCCGCGACGACCCGTTCCCTGGTCGATATGCCCGAGTGGAAACGCTTTGCCGTAGCCGCGCAAACGTGCCCATCGCAAGCGGATGGTCTGGACCTTCTTGAGGCCCCCGGCCTCACCCTGGATGCCAGCGGGCAGCGGCATTCGCCCGAGCTGAATGCGGCGGGTGAAGCCTTGTTGCGCGCCCGTGGCTTTGAGGAGCAGCGCCGGCGGCTGTTGGCTGGAGAGATTGTTAATGCGACTGAAAACCGTGCGGCCTGGCATACGGTACTGCGCGCGCCTGCCGCTCCACCGGAGGTATTGGCCGAGCGCGAGCGCATGGATGCCTGGGTGCGCAAGGCCGATGCCGAGCGCCGTTGGCGGCATATCGTACATATTGGTATTGGCGGCTCGGACTGGGGGGTTCGGCTGGCTGTGTCCGCCTTTGGCTATGCCGGCACCTGGCGTGATGTCCGCTTTGTGGCCAATATCGACGGCCATGCCATTGAGGGCGGCTTGGCGGGCCTCGATCCGCGAGATACGCTGATTGTGCTGGTGTCCAAGTCGTTTACCACCTCCGAAACACTGGAAAACGGTGCACGTGCCCGAGAGTGGTTGCTGGCTGCGGGCCTGGATCCTGCCAATCATATTGTGGCGGTCACGGCACAGGCGCAGCGTGCGCGCAGCTGGGGGGTGGCAGACAGGCATATTTTTAAGCTCTGGGATTGGGTGGGTGGCCGCTTTTCGATCTGGTCAGCGGTCAGCCTCACCACTGCCCTGGCAGTGGGGGCCGACGTGCTGGCAGGCCTACGCATGGGGGCTGCCGCAATGGACGGCCATTTCACGCAGGCGCCCTACGCGTTCAACGTGCCGGTACGCATGGCGTTGGCCGGTGTGGTCAATCGCAGCGTGCTGGGTCAGGGCTCGCTTAACATTGCGCCCTATGACTCGCGTCTGGCCAACCTGGTGCCTTATGTGCAGCAGCTGGATATGGAATCGCTGGGCAAGTCGGTAGACCTGGCCGGGCGCCCGGTGGGTGTGCCCACAGGGCCCGCGGTTTGGGGGATGCCGGGCACAGACGCGCAGCACACATTTTTTCAGTGGATGCATCAGGGTAGCGACGGCGCGCCGGTCGACTTCATTCTGTGTGCGCATGCCGATCATCATTGGTCGGCCCACCACCGGCAGTTGCTGGCCAATTGCCTGGCTCAGCGTGAGGCACTGATGCGCGGCAAAAGCCTGGCTCAGGCGCGGGCCGAATGCTTATCCGAGGGGCTGAGCGAAGAGGATGCCGATCGCCTGGCACCCCATCGGGTCCATCCAGGCGGGCGGCCCAATCACCTGATTGCCTTGCCGCGCCTGTCACCGTACTCGTTGGGTGCCTTGCTGGCGCTGTACGAGCATCGAGTGTTTACCCAGGGCGTCATCTGGGGCATTGATCCCTTTGACCAGTGGGGCGTTGAGTACGGCAAGGTGCTGGCGCGCGGGATCGTGCAGGCCCTGGCGCCAACAAGTGACGAAGCCAGCGTCGCAGGGCATGATGCCTCAACGTGTCACTGGATCCGGCAGTTGCGTGGCTGATTGGCGGGATTTGAAGTAATCACGCGTCAGTTTCACGATCACTGGGCTAAGCAGGATGAGTGATGCCAGGTTGGGTAGCGCCATCAGGCCGTTAAGGGTGTCGGCTAGCAACCAGGCGAAATCCAGCTGGGTGATGGCGCCAAAGGGGATGGCGACAACCCAGATCAGGCGAAACGGCAGGGTGGTTTTGGCACCCAGCAGAAACTCCCAGCATTTCTCGCCGTAGTAGCTCCAGCCCAAAATCGTTGTGAAGGCAAAGATCACCAGAGCGATAGTGAGGATAATGCCGCCGAAGCCGGGCATGGAAACCTCGAATGCACTGGCTGACAATGCGGCGCCGCTTTCTCCGCTGGACCAGACACCAGAGCAGACAATCGCCAGACCCGTGATGCTGCAGATGATGATGGTGTCGATGAATGTACCCATCATGCCAATCAGGCCAGACTCCACTGCATTATTGGTGGTACCCGCTGCCTGCGCAATCCCGGCAGAGCCCAGGCCGGCCTCGTTGGAGAAGATACCGCGGGCCACCCCGAAGCGGATGGCTGCCATGACGGCTGCACCGGCGAAACCGCCTGTTGCGGCAATGGGTGAAAACGCGTGCGAGAAGATCAAGTCCAGCGCTTCAGGGATGCGCTCGGCGTTGATCACGAGAACAACCAGACCTGCCAGCACGTAAGCCACGCACATAAAGGGTACCAGCGAAGCGGCCACAGCGCCGATACGCTTGATTCCGCCCAGAATCACCAGACCGATCAGCACCATGGTGACTACCCCGGTGATCCAGGTGGGTACGGCAAAGGTGGCTTCAAGTGCCAGCGCCATGCTGTTGACCTGCACCATATTGCCGATGCCAAAGCCTGCGAAGCCGCCAAATATGGCGAAGGCGACACCCAGCCAGAGCCACTTGCGACCCAGGCCATTTTTGATGGCATACATAGGGCCACCGGAGTGCTCGCCGCGTTCGTCTTTCTCACGGAAGTGCACGGCCACCACGACTTCGGCGTATTTGGTCGCCATCCCTACCAGTGCGGTGCACCACATCCAGAACAATGCGCCGGGGCCGCCCATGGCAATGGCTGTCGCTACGCCGGCGATGTTACCCGTGCCCACGGTGGCTGCAAGGCAAGTCATCAGGGCTTCGAAGGGGCTGATCTCACCGGTGGAGGCATCGCCGCGGTGACGACCGCGCCAGATCATGGCAAAACCGGTGCCAATACGGCGCAACGGCATGAACCGCAGCAAGACCATCAGAAAGAAGCCCGTGCCCAGGATCAACACCAGCATGGGGGGGCCCCAGACTAAGCCATTGATTTGGTTGACAATAGAATTCAGGGTGTCCAAATGCGTCTCCCGCTGTATAAGTAGAATGCCGGCAATGCTATCACTGTCATTTAGGTAGAAAACACTAAAAAACCTTATAAACCTAGCAATAAGCACCAAAACGGGTTCAATTTACCTATTACCTAGGGTTATCACTAGCGTAGTTTTGCGACTATTCGCTTCCAGAAGATCTGTCTATTCTGCTCTTTCCGGGGGTGCTCCCCTGCTTGACACAGGTGTCAGTGGCCGCATTCCTGGCCTGGTCGACACCTGCCCACACAGGAGACCTGTCATGCGAGAAAGATTGGATTGCGCACTGCTTGCTTCCGGGCAAGAGCCCTGGGTCTCTGCGCTGGCAGGGGTTCACCTCAACGGGCGGCTGCAGGTGCACGCCCTGCCCAAAGAGCATCTGGCCGTGGATACCCTGCTGGATGATCCGGCCCTGATGCGTGGGCGCTACGATGCCGGGGTGCTGTACGCCGACGAGGCCTCGTTGCCGATGTGGCGTACCGCCCTGGCTGCCCGGGCCGGCCGTCTGCCTGCGGTGTTGCTGGTGTATGCCGTTGGTCTTAAAGCCCAGGCGGTACACGATCTCATCGGCCTGGGAGTGTCCGATTTCATCCGCCCGCCATTTTGCCCCGAAGAGCTCCGTGCGCGATTAGAAAGCGTATTGTGCCGTCTGGCTCCTGCTCACGTGGCAGAGCCCAATCCCCTATATGGCAGTGCCACAGGCAAGATGGCACTGGCTTGTCAAAGCCCCACCGAGGCTGATCTCTGCGAGTCGATTCTCGAGCGTTCCGGCGAAGAACTCGAAGCCTATGCTGTGGCGCTGGCAATGCAGCGGGCTACTTCCCGAGAGTCCTTTCGCGAAGCCAAAGGCCAGGTGGTTGCCCGGTTTGAGAAAGCCTATATCTGTGCGGCGCTTGGGCGCCACGGCGGCAATATTACGCTGGCCGCCCGCATGGCACAAAAGCACCGGCGGGCTTTTTGGGCACTGATGCGCAAGCACGGCATCGACCCCACACCCTATCGTGCCGAGTTCGAAGACATCACACGCAGTGGGGCGGGTAAAATCCAAGGTCATCCGCTTGTTGAACCTTATTCGCGTGGTGTACGCGATCGCCCACAGGATATCTGACGTGACCCCTTTGAAAAACGATACGTTTTTACGCGCGCTGCTGCGCCAGCCTGTTCCTTACACGCCAATCTGGATGATGCGTCAGGCAGGCCGCTATCTTCCCGAGTACAACCAAACGCGCGCCAGGGCAGGGTCGTTTCTGGGTTTGGCGCAAAATCCTGAATACGCCTGCGAAGTCTCCCTGCAGCCCTTGCGCCGCTTTGATCTGGATGCTGCAATCCTGTTTTCCGATATTCTCACGGTGCCCGACGCCATGGGCCTGGGCCTGCAGTTTGTGGCCGGAGAAGGCCCGCACTTCGAGCGCCCGCTGCGCGACGAGCAGGCCATTACAGCCCTGCAGGTGCCCGACATGGGCCGCCTGCAATACGTCTTCGACGCGGTGTCGCTGGTGCGTCGCGAGCTCGACGGCAGCGTGCCCCTGATCGGCTTTTCCGGCAGCCCCTGGACACTGGCCTGCTATATGGTTGAGGGTCAGGGCAGCACCGATTACCGCCAGATCAAGACGTTGCTGTATCAACGTCCCGATCTCCTGCACCATATTCTCGATATCAACGCGCAGTCGGTGCAGGCATATCTCAACGCACAGATCCGTGCAGGTGCGCAGGCCGTCATGGTCTTTGACAGCTGGGGTGGGGTATTGGCCGACGGCATGTTCCAGCAGTTCTCGCTGCGCTACACCCAGCAAGTGCTGGACGGCCTGATTCGAGAACACGAGGGGCAGCGTATTCCTGCCATTGTCTTTACCAAGGGGGGCGGTCAGTGGGTGCGGGATATTGCTGCCTCGGGCTGCGATGCCGTGGGCCTCGACTGGACAGCCCGGCTGTCCGCTGCGCGCCTGGCTGTCAATGATCAAGTAGCCCTGCAAGGTAACCTCGATCCCATGGCGCTGTTTGGTGGCGATGCAGCCATCCGCACCGAAGTCCGTCGTGTGTTGGCTGATTTTGGCCAGGTGGGCAAAGGTGGCCATGTCTTTAATCTGGGCCACGGGATTTCCCAGTTTACGTCGCCCGATGCTGTGGTATCGCTGGTCGACGAAGTGCATTCGGCCAGCAGGGCCTATCATGCCTGACATCCTTCGCTGCCTCACCTGATCCCCTGGCGGCAGCGGACAGTTTTCCGATAGCAAGGCCCTGATCTGCTTACCCACGTATCAGGCCTTGCCTCTAAGCACTTGATTTTGCTGCCCCTGTTCAAGGGCTTGACTTTTGTGCTTATGCACAATTTTCAGATGCTCAGGGAAAACACCCAAGATTCTTGAACAAATCTTGGATTAATTCTTAACCTGTTGATTAATAAACAATTATCTAAAAGTACTGTTGTTTTGACAGGTCTTGACGTTCTTTTGGAACTGGTGTTGGCACCTTTATTTTCTCTTTCTCCACAAAGTTATCCACAGGCTTGGCCGTGGATGCTGTCTGGTCGGTGAGTCCCTTGGCCGCCTCGATAGCGCCCCATGCGGCTGTTGCCAAAGAGGATAAAACCATGACAGTGGCCTCATCGGTGTACCTTGCCGTTGCCCTGGATGTCCCTCTGCCCGGCCTGTTTGATTATCGGCATGAGGTGCCTGTGGCAGCCGGCACGCGGGTGCTGGTTACGTTTGGCCGGCGCAAAATGGTGGGGATTGTCTGGGAGACACGCGAACACCCCCAGGTGGCAGAAGATCGTGTCCGTGCCATCGAGGCCGTGCTGGATGATTTGCCTCCCTTGCCGGAAGACTGGCGGCAGTTGGCTGCGTTTGCTGCCCGGTATTACCACCGCCCCTTGGGCGAA
Organism: Castellaniella sp.; assembly: GCF_049651205.1. Lineage (GTDB taxonomy): Bacteria > Pseudomonadota > Gammaproteobacteria > Burkholderiales > Burkholderiaceae_B > Castellaniella. The sequence continues at coordinate 90,495 of NZ_JBASBR010000013.1, read as the reverse complement.
GTGATGCTGCCGGCCTTGCCGCCGCCGCTGCGCAGGCCGGCGGCTTATACCGGTGCGCGTTCTGCCGGTGGGCCCGTCAGCCGCGCAGACCGCCGGCCTGGGCTTTCGCGTGCACCGGTGGATCCCGCCGAGGCCCCGATGGTGGTGCCCTCTCTCACGGTGCAGCAACAACAGGCCCTGGACACCCTGGATGGGCTGCTTGACCGTGGGCAAGGGGTTGCCTTGCTGCACGGTGTCACCGGTAGTGGCAAAACCGAGCTCTATCTGCGTTTGGCCAAGCGCGTCCTCGACGCTGGCCGCCAGGTCATGATCCTGGTGCCAGAGATCAACCTCACCCCCCAGTTCGAGCACATCGTGCGACAACGGCTTTGCCAGCAGCCCCAGGAGCTGGCGGTATTGCACAGCCGCTTGTCCGATGGCGAGCGTCTGCGTGCATGGTTGCGCGTGCTAAGGGGCGAAGCCACCCTGTTGCTGGGTACCCGGCTTGCCTTGATGACACCAATGCCCCGTTTGGGCCTGATTGTGGTGGACGAAGAGCACGATGCTTCGTACAAGCAGCAAGATGGCCTGCGATACTCGGCACGTGACCTCGCCATCTGGCGTGGGCACGACCAGAAAATCCCCGTGGTGTTGGGGTCTGCCACACCCTCGCTGGAAACCTGGCGGCGTGCCCAGGCACACGATTACCTGCTGGTCAGCCTGCCTGACCGCGTGCAGGCCCAGGCCTTGCCAGAAATTGTGCTGGTCGATACGCGTCGGGCACAACTCGAGCAGGGGTTTACGCCACAGCTGCTGCAGGCCCTGGAGGCCCGCCTCGAGCGCGGCGAGCAAAGCCTGGTATTCCTTAATCGCCGGGGTTATGCGCCCGTATTGCGGTGTTTGTCGTGTGGCTGGGTAAGCCAGTGCACGCGCTGCACAGCGCACACGGTGCTGCATCGGGTGTCGGGCGGCCGGGCCTTGCTGCAATGCCACCATTGTGGCGAAGCTCATCCGGTGCCTCGTGCCTGCCCCGACTGCGGCGACCAAGACCTGCAGCCGATGGGGCGGGGCACTCAAAGGGTCGAAGAATTCCTGGCCGAGCGTTTTCCTGCAGCGCGCATTATCCGTATCGACGCGGATGCAACCCGGCGCAAGGGCAGTGCGCAAGCGCTGTTTGCGCAGGTTCATGCCGGGCAAGCCGATATTTTGGTGGGCACCCAGATGGTGGCCAAGGGCCACGACTTTGCCGGCCTGGGTTTGGTGGGCGTGCTTAACGCCGACGCCATGCTGTTTGCCCAGGATTTCCGGGCCCCCGAGCGCCTGTTTGCACAATTGATGCAGGTGGCCGGCCGGGCTGGGCGCCGGGCTGGTGGGGCGCAGGTACTGGTGCAAACCGACTACCCCGAGCAAACCGTTTATCAAGCCTTGTGTCGCCATGATTACAACGGCTTTGCCACCGCAATGCTGGCAGAGCGTGAAGACCTCGGCCTGCCGCCCTTTTCCTGTCAGGCACTCATTACCGCGCAGGCCACCCAGCTGGCGGACGCTCTGGCGTTTTTACGTGCAGTCCGTGCTTGGGCGCAACCCCTCACCGAGGGCACTGGCGTGCAACTGTATGATGCAGTGCCTCTGCGCGTGGTGCGTGTGGCCCGCATCGAAAGAGCGCAATTGCTGATCGAGTCGCCGCGTCGAGGTGCCTTGCATGGTGTGTTGCAGGCACTCTTGCCGCAACTGGATGCCCTGGCACAGGGCTGGCCCGTGCGCTGGGCCGTCGAGATCGACCCACAGGAAATCTGACCCATGGACCTCAATGCCCGTCAGCAAGAAGCCGTGCACTATCTGGATGGCCCCTGTCTGGTGCTGGCCGGCGCGGGCAGCGGCAAGACGCGGGTCATCACCCGCAAGATGGCTTATTTGCTTCAGGAATGTGGCTATCAGGGCCGCCATATTGTGGCGCTTACCTTTACCAACAAGGCCGCGCGCGAAATGAGCGAGCGTGTCCGGACGCTCGCCAACCCTCGTCTGCTGCGAGGTCTGACAGTCGGGACATTTCACTCGCTGGGTTTGAAGTTTCTGCGCGAGGAATATGCCGCGCTGGGGCTGAAACGCGGGTTCTCCATCCTGGATGCCACGGATGCGCTGGGAATTATCCAGGAGCTCCTGGCCAGTACCGATCGCGCGCGTCTGCGTGCAGTGCAGCAAACCATTTCTCTCTGGAAAAACGCACAGCTGGGCCCCGATGCGGCCGCCAAACAGGCCCAGACGGCGGATGATGCCGAGGCCGTGCGTATCTACAGAAGCTATGAAGCCACCCTGCGCGCATATCAGTCGCTGGATTTTGACGACCTGATCCGCCTGCCTGCCCACTTGCTGCAAACAGATGAGGCCGTCAGGCAGCGCTGGCAATCGCGTGTGCAGTATTTGCTGGTAGACGAATACCAGGACACCAATACCTGCCAGTATCAGTTGGTGCGCCTGTTGTGCGGTGATCGGGCCCAATTTACAGCGGTGGGAGACGACGATCAGGCGATTTACGCCTGGCGCGGTGCAACCGTCGAAAACCTCGCTCAGCTCGAGCGCGACTATCCCCGCCTCAAGGTCGTCAAGCTCGAGCAAAACTATCGCTCTGTGCAGCGCATCCTGCAGGCTGCCAACCAGGTCATCAGCCATAATCCAAAAACCTTCGATAAAACCCTGTGGTCGGATCTGGGCGTGGGAGATGCCATCGGCGTGACCGCCATGGACACAGATCTTGTCGAGGCAGAATCCATTGCCATGCGGTTATCCGCGGCGCGCTTCGAGCGCCAGGCCCAATGGAAAGACTTTGCCGTGCTGTACCGTGGCAACCATCAGGCCCGGGTATTCGAGCAGGCGCTGCGCACTTTGCGGATCCCGTATACCGTGTCTGGCGGGCAAAGCTTTTTCGATAAGGCTGAAATCCGTGACGTGCTGGCGTGGTTGCGGTTGATTGCCAATGATGACGAAGATCCCGCGTTCATTCGGGCTGCCACCACGCCCAAGCGCGGTATTGGCCAAAACACCCTTCAGGCCTTGGGGGCCGAGGCGGCGCGGCGGGGTGTTTCCCTGTTTGCAGTCGCTGCCGAGGTAACTGAGGCGCTTCTGCCCACTGCGCGGCAACGCGAGGCCGTGCAATCCTTTGTCCGTCTGATCCAGTATTTTCAGGCGCGTGCGGCGCGCCGGGGTGGGGCGGTGCCGGTGATGCCGGGGGCATCCACGCAAGCAGATCTGGCGTTTGAGCCCGATCCAGCTCCCGCAGGGGGTTCGCTGGCAGAGGGCTTGATCCGCGAACCAGACGGCCAGGCAGCAGCTGCCGGCGTAGATGGCTTGATCACCGACAATGCCGGCCGGGTGCTGGAAGACCTGCTGGCCGCCATGGGCTACGAACGCCATCTGTATGACATCCTGGATGAGCGTCAGGCGCTGGCCCGCTGGACCAACGTCCTCGAACTCCTGTCCTGGCTCAAGCGCAAGGCCGATGAGGATGAACTTACGCTGCTCGAGCTCGTGCAGCACGTGGCGCTGGTAACCATGCTGGAGCGTTCAGACAACGAAGAGCCCGACGCTGTCAAACTCTCCACCCTGCATGCGTCCAAGGGGCTGGAGTTTCCCCATGTCTATTTGATCGGGGTGGAAGAAGGCCTGCTGCCCCACCGAGGGGGTGACGACGAAGGCGATGTCAGCGAAGCGGCCATGGCTGCCCGGTTACGCCGCATCCAGGAAGAGCGGCGCCTGATGTATGTGGGCATTACGCGTGCGCAACGCACCCTGCAGCTCAGTTGGTGCCGCAAACGACGTCGCGGCCGTGAGGATACCGTGTGTGAACCCTCCCGGTTTATCGCCGAGATGGGCCTGGAGGCCCAGATGGCAGGATTGCCTGCAGAGACGGGCCTGGATCCGGACCGCGCACTGGATCGCCTCAAGAACTTACTGAAGCGCCCATAAAAACAGCCGCTTTCTTAAGCGGCTGTGGGTACTGCCTTCGCGGAAGATCTGTCCGTCAAACGGATACTTTTTTACCAGGGTGCGCGGTTATACAGCATGTTGCGGGCGCGCGCTTCGGCATGGGCGTTAATCGCCACCACCACTCCCCGGCCAAATGCTTTGGTGCCGCGGACCAGCAGACGACCAACTTTGCGCACGCCCTTTTGCAAGGACAGCGGCTTTGACTCGTCCAGGCTTGCGTGCAGATAAGCGCGCTCTAGAGAATCAGACAACAGGTTTGGGGTGTAGGTATGGCTCATAACTGACTCCTGCTTCAGAAGCTTCAGATTTCGATAGAGTCAGTATAGGGTAAACCCTAAATAAAAGCTAGGGGTAAACCCTAATCTTCTGTTTGATGAGGCCTTTTGTGAGATCTGTGGTGAAAAAACAAAGCATGCCTTATCCCTTGCGGGTAAAGAATTGTTGAAATGCCGCTTGGGCCTCTGGGGATTTCAGCCGCTCGAAAAACACCGCTGCCTCGGCATCCAGTACCTGGTGCACGGCCGGCCTGTCATTGGCTTTCAGCAGCCGCTTGCTGGCGCGTAGTGCCGCCGAAGGTTGTGCGGCCAGGCCTTTGGCGCAAGCCCGTGCTGTCGCCAAGGGGTCGTCTTCGATGCTGTGGATCAGGTGCCCTTCCAGGGCTTGCGCGGCGTCAAATGGCTGAGCATGCAGCAGCCATTGGGCGGCAAGCCTTGGGCCCGCCAAGCGTGGCAGCAGATAGCTGGAAGCACCTTCCGGGCAGAGCCCAAGCGACACAAATGGCAGCCTGAAGACGGCGGTTTGATCGGCATACACAAAATCGCAGTGTGCCAGCAGCGTAACCCCGACACCCACCGCCTGCCCTTGCACAGACGCAATCACGGGCACGTCGATGTCGGCCAGTGTGTGCAAAAAGGCGATGGAGCCCACATCGCGGCTATTTTGCGGCATCTGAAACTCGGATAAATCGTTACCGGCAGTAAAGTGGCCGCCGGCACCGTGCAGGATCACCGCCGTGCACTCGGGGTTGGCGTTGGCTGCCTTTAGTGCCTGGTCGATCTCCCGGTACATTGCGTCGGTGAGCGCATTGCGGCGCTCGGGACGGTCAATCAGGATTTCCAGGATCGGGCCGTTTTGCTGGGTGCGGATCATGCGCAGGTCTCCCGGGAGAAATGGTCTTGCAACGTACGCGCTGCCCGGTCGTACTCTTGGCGCAATTGAGCGACGATCTCGGCGGTGGGCAAGATGCTGTTGATATTGCCTACCCCTTGGCCCGCGCCCCAGATATCCCGCCAGGCCTTTTTGTTGTCGCTGCCAAAGTGAGTGTCCTGGGCGGCGGGGAGATTGTCTGGATCCAGGCCAATCTGATGCACGCAAGGCTTGAGGTAGTTGCCGGGGATGCCGGTAAAGTAGGGGGTATAGACGATGTCGGCGGCTGCAGTGTCGACGATCATCTGTTTATATTCCTGCTGGGCATGCGCCTCTGTGCTGGCGATGAATCGGGTGCCCATGTAGGCAAAATCTGCGCCCATGGCGCGTGCGGCCAGAACATCCTGGCCACGGCTGATTGCACCAGACAGACAGATTGGCCCGTCAAAGATCTGCCGGATCTCTCCTAGCAGCGCAAAAGGTGACAAGGTGCCTGCATGGCCCCCCGAGCCGGCGCACACCAGGATCAGGCCATCCACGCCCGCGTCAATGGCCTTGCGGGCATGGCGAAGCGTGGTGACATCATGAAAAACCTTGCCGCCCCACTGGTGTACGGCGTCTACCACCTGATTGGGTGCCCGCAAGCTGGTGATGATGAGAGGCACCTGATGACGGGCGCATGTTTCCAGATCCGCCTGAAGACGATCATTGGACTGATGAATGATATGGTTGATGGCGTAGGGTGGTACTGGACGATTGGGGTGGGCTTCGCGCAGTGCGGCCAGCCCGTCTTCGATCTCGGTGAGCCATGTATCCAGTGTCTCTTGCGGGCGGGCGTTCAGAGCGGGCATCGAGCCGATAATCCCGCTGGCGCACTGGGCGATCACAAGCTGCGGGTTGGAGATGATGAACATGGGTGCGGCCATCACCGGCAAGGTCATGGTTTGGTGCAGGGATGTCACAAGAGGGTGAGGCATGGATGAGTCTCCGACGGGCTAAGCCACCTATTCTAATTCAAACGATCGTTTGAATCATTCGGGTAATCCCGATACTAGCAAACAATAAAAAACCCTCGCGCCAATGTGCCGCGAGGGTTTTGCTGCAGGACGGCCAGATGGCCATCGCGTGCTTACTTGGCTGCGTCAACCATATATTGGATGGCTGCCTTGAGCTCTTCATCGGTGGCTTGTGAGCCACCACGCGGAGGCATGGCACCGACACCCGAGATGGCCTTTTTAAGCATGGTATCCAGCCCGGTTTTGACAAACGGCGCCCAGGATTCTTTGTCGCCAAATTTTGGGGCACCTGCGACACCCACAGAGTGGCAGGTGATGCAGACAGATTTGTAGAGCTTCTCGCCGACGGTATTGCCGGCAGAGGCATCAGCGGTTTTGGCGGCTGGCTGGCTATCCGCTTTGGCGTCGGTCTTGGCAGCAGCGGCTTCTTCGGGCTTGGCTTCAGCCTTTGTGTCGGCTGCAGCAGGCGCTTTGGTAGCAGCTGCAGCAACCGAAGGTGCAGCCGTGCTGGCAGCGGCTGTGGGTTTGGCGTCAGCCTTATCGCTCGCGGGCTCTTTGGGCTCGGGGAAATCGGCACCGGAGTGGTTGGTCATGTAGGCTACGGCGCGCGCCACTTCGAAGTCGTCAAGCGAGGAGTTACCGCCTTTGGGAGGCATGCCGCCAATCCCGTGGATCGCATTTTTGACGAGGTCGTCAAACCCTTGCTTGATGAACGGCGCCCAGGAGTCTTTGTCGCCAAATTTTGGCGCCCCGGCAACGCCGGTGCTGTGACAGGCTGAACAGGTGGACTTGAAGACTTCTTCGCCGGTTTTGAAAACCTTGGGTGCGTTGGCGTCTACCAGTTTGAACCCCGCCACCGGCTGAATGCGCTTGGCGATGGATTCTTCGGTTTGGGTGTCAGAACCGTAACCAGTACGGATGCTGGAGCCAACGAGGTTGACCAGCAGGATGATCACCGAAATCGGGATCAGAAAAGCCAACACGACAGTGATCAGCAGTTGCTTTGGTGTTTTGATGGCACTTTCGTGACCATGCCCGTGTTCGGCGTGTTCTGGGAGACTCATGATGGGTTCCTGGGATAATGGAATGCGGCCATTGGCCCGGCGCCGGCAATAGTTTGCCGACAGTCTTGTATTACAGGCCTCAACCATCGATTATAACGACAGGCCTGCAACACTGCAGGGATAGGATAAACCCGCTACAATATGCAGCCGCGTATCGCAATGGTACGCGGCTGTTTTTGGCCCTTGTGTGGGCCATTCGTGCGCCTGTAGTTCAATGGATAGAATAGGAGTTTCCGAAGCTTCTGATACAGGTTCGATTCCTGTCGGGCGCGCCAGTGTTGTAATTAATTTTTTGGCATTCGGCTCAGCCGTTTTGCACTATCCTCCATCCCTGTTCTGATCGATTCGAAAACCTGCCCGGGAAATCCATCGGGTATGTCGTTTTGTACCTGAGCAAGCACCCCTGGCAGGCGATCCAGCGCGTCGGTAATGAGATCTTCCATGTTGGCGCCCCAGCCGCATAAGTGCGCCGTATGATTGAAGTGACGGCGCTGGATGTCTTGCCAACGGTAATGTGCATGCTTGCCTCTTGTTGCCATTGCCAGCTTCAAGCGGTGGTGATCCAGTTTATTGGGCCCGGTGCCAGTAACCGGCCAGGCAGAGAGCACATCGTAAAGAGGTGTCAGCTGATAGCGCCCGCCAGGCAGCAGGAAAATGGAAAAATTCTTGGCGTGGCCATCTGTGGCGGCCATTAACCAAAAGAGTAGTTGTGCCATCAGCAAGGTACGCAAATCTTGCCTTCTGGATTCGGATTGCTGCAGGAGGCGGGCAATCTCCACCCAACCTGGGCCACCATCGGCCTCGTATTTGGCGCCGGGCGGTGTTCCCGTGGCCTGGCAAAAATCTTCCTGCGGTAGTCGTAGCCAGTATCCACGGTCAGACAAGCGGCGATCAAAGCGCTCCACAATCAGCGTCTTCTGGTCTTCAAAGTGAGCCATCGAGCAGTGTGCCCTTGGCAAGCCAAAGTGCTTGAGAATACGGGTGCAGAGCCATTCGTTCTCCACGGATGTGCTCATGTCGGCTTGGCGTCCTCCAACCAGCCCTAGTGGTAACTTAAAAATATGCGTGGTGGGTGTAGAACCGATCGGTTTGCACCACAGGCCGTCGCGCAGCGTCAGCGCAGTTTTCTCTTGGGCGCCTGCAATTGAAATCCGGAAGTCCTGATCCAGTGCATCATGCTGCCCCAGTGCCGCGGGCAGGGAGGATGTCGCACGAAGAACATTCGCAATCTCGTGGTCACTCAGTGGCTGGGCTTGGTTGAGGTTGGGTTCCTGCGGAACCTCATCGTTCGGCAAAAGCTGGATGGCGCCCACGCAGTCGCGCCCTATGGCCGCCAGAAGGTTGAAAGCGTCTGTATTCAGGGTCCGGAAGCGGGTGGATAGGCGATGTCGGATGGCATCACTGTCAGGCAGCAGATTGTCAAAATAACTGTGTACGGCGGCGCCGCACAGTGGCTGATTGCCGATAGTGAAGGGCAGTGACAAGGATAGGGCACGGCCTTGTGGTGAGGCGACCCAGTCAGGGTCGTACTGCACCTCGTCCTCGCCTTTGCGGGAGATCCGCCAGTACCCGACCCGTATGCCATTGGCCCACAGTGCCAGGCTTTGCGTAGAGGATGACCTGGCCATGCTTTACCACTCGTTATCGCGGGATGCGTCTTTGGGTTGTTCCTGGATGACAAGCTCGAGCCCCAGGATACCGGATAGCGCAAGCAGTCGGTCGATCGTTAATTGCGCGGGCCGGCCCTCAAGCTCGGAGAACCGGTTCTGGCTGATTCCCAGGCTGGTTGCGACCTGGATCTGGGTCAGGCCCAGCGCCTTGCGCCGCGAGGTGAGTATGATGCCTAGCTGAGTGCTGGTTGAAAGCTTGGACATGATTGTTTATCGCCATAACCGATACTTGTATGGTATCGATCTTACCGATATTGTGCAAGTATCGATATTTTCGATATTGCAGCTGGCAGTGCTGCACGGGTGTCGTGATACAGGTTCGATTCCTGTCGGACGCGCCATATATGTATGAGTCTGGACACTGGGTGGAGCAGATCCTGCATGCAACCATACTCCGGATTAGCTGTCAGCCGATAATGCAGTGCAACGTTTCCTCAGAAACGCTTATTGCGTTGATCGAGGGTGTGAGCGGTGGGTGCAGATCAGACGCAAGGGTGCAGGCTCACGATGTGCGTGCGAAAACAATTCCATCAGTCTTCCGGCTATTTCCCGCGTCTGCTGTGTGGACAAAATCTGAACGCCATCAAGCCGGATCATTTTCGTCGATTTCCAGAAAGTATTTTGGCTTTCCTGTGGTTTATCTATGAATTCTGGAAAATTATCATGAAATCCTTGCCTCTCCAAAGTCGAGTTCCCTCCGGCTGAGAGCCAGATTTCAACCATTGAAGGAGTTGTTCCATTGAAAGCCATCGGATTTCATCAAAACCGTCCCATCAACCATCCTCAGGCGTTGCAGGATATCGACCTGCCAACGCCTGAGCTGCGTGACCATGATCTGCTGGTCGAAGTCAAAGCCGTCTCTGTCAATCCGGTTGATACGAAAGTGCGGCGGGGTGGAGACGTCCCGCCTGAGGGCGTGCGCATCCTGGGCTGGGACGCCTCTGGCATTGTCCGTGCAACCGGCCTGCTCGCAACGCGTTTCAAACCTGGCGACCATGTCTGGTATGCGGGGGACATCACGCGGCCGGGCAGCAACAGTGAACTACAGGCCGTGGATGAACGCATTGTCGGGCCGATGCCGACATCGCTGGATTTCGCGCAGGCCGCCTCATTGCCGCTGACGGCCATTACCGCCTGGGAGCTGCTGTTCGACCGGTTACGTATCCATGCCGCCGATCCCGTCGATAACAATGTCTTGCTGGTTGTCGGTGCGGCAGGGGGGGTCGGCTCTGTCCTGACCCAACTGGCGAGGGTATTGACGGGCGCGACCATCATCGGCACGGCGTCCCGGACGGAGTCCCGCGACTGGGTGCTGGCGCATGGTGCTCATCATGTCATCAACCACCGCGAACCCTGGGCGCCCCAATTGGCCGCGCTTGGGTTCGAGCATGTCACTCATGTGGTGGGGTTGAATGAAAGCGCAACGTATGTGCCGCAAATCGCGGCTGTGCTGCGTCCCGAGGGGAAATTTGCCCTGATTGATGATCCAACAAATCTGGATATCCAGCCCTTCAAAGGAAAATCCATTTCGATTCACTGGGAGCTCATGTTCACGCGCGCCATGTTCACCACCGACACCATTGGCCGGCAACATGCCTTGTTGCGCCGCGTGGCAGAACTGGTTGATCGGGGGGATCTCAAGCACACCTTGACCCAGCGTATCGACGGCATCAATGCAGCGAGTCTGATCCGGGCGCATACGCTGGTCGAGGCGGGCAACATGATCGGAAAAGTTGTGGTTGCCAAGCCCTGAACTGCTGCCCCATCGCCCGGACAGACCAATACCCGCGCCAGACATTGACGCAGGTGTTGCTCTTTGATTTTTAAGCTTAGGCAGCCAACAGCGCGGCGTGAAACCGCACGACATAGTTTTCGAAGCTTTCTGCAGGTGCCGCTTCGAGTTCTGCCTGCTCGGCCAAAGAGTCTTGTGCTGCTTTATCGTATTGGGCCAGGGTTTGGGCAGACAGCCCTCTGGCCTGCAAAGCGGCCCAGTGTGCCTGGCTTTGCGCCAGTGTCCATTGATGAAACTCTTGGCCGCTGTCTTGCAAGGCCGTCAGCAGGCGGGCAGAAGGGGTGAGAGAGACATCTTTGACTTTCGCCAATTGCGCCTGTATCGATGCCTGATGTGCTGTACGGGTGGTTTGTTCGTCCAGCAATGCTGCGTAGGGTGCGATGCGAGCCAGGGTTTCGGCTGCCCAGTCGGACAAGGCAATGCTTTGGCCCTCTCGGCTGAGTTGCAGGCCGGGCCGCCGGCCTTCGCGGGCCACCGTTGCAAAATTGCCCTGGCTTTCCTGGCAAGTACCGGGGGCGGGAAACATCGGGCTGTCTTCCAGTGCACAGAACAGCAGAAAGGCGTCCAGAAACCGGCAGGTGTCTTCGGCGATTCCGGCTGGCTCCCAGGGGTCAATATCCATACAGCGCACTTCGATGTACTGGATGCCCCGCTGGTGCAGGATCGTATTGGGGCGTTCGCAGCGCCCCGCCGTTTGCTTGGGTCGAATGGTGGCGTAGTACTCGTTTTCGATCTGCAGGATATTGGTATTGAGCTGGATGCGCTGGCCGTCGCGGTGCGTGCCGATGGCTTCGTAGGCGGGCCAGGGCGTGGTGACAGCCGTGTGGATGCGTGCGGTAAAAGTATCCAGATCGTTGTAGCAAAGATGCAGTTCTGACTGGCTGGGGTTTTTGTAGCCTAGATCGCTCATGCGCAGGCTGGTGGCCCAGGGAAGGCAATAGGTATCCGGGCTGAGTTTGGAGAGATGGGACTCGAGCCCGGTGCGCTGTAAAAAGCTGCGCGACATGGCTGGTGATGCGCCAAACAGGTACATCAGCAACCACGAATGACGCATGAAGTTGCGGATCAGGCCCATATAGCCGGTGTTGCGGCGTGCCTGGGCTGTGTCGCCCGTAGTGAGGAAGTCCCAGGCGGCTTCGGGCAACGAAAAGTTGTAGTGCACGCCCGCAATACATTGCATTACCTTGCCATACCGCCAGGCAAGGCCTTGCCGGTATACATGCTTGAGCATGCCGGTGTTGGATGTGCCATACCATGCCACCGGGATGTCTGCTTCTGCCGGCAGATGACAGGGCATGGATTGATTCCAGATGGCCTCGTTAGGGTTGCGCAAGGCCACAAACGTATGGATGTCTCTGAGTTGCCCGACCAACTCTTCGGTTGAAGGCAAGGGACTGGTAACCAGCTCGAGCAAGGATTCTGAGTAATCGGTAGTGATGTGGGGGTGGGTAAGTGCGGCGCCCAGTGCCACCGGATGGGGCGTTTTCGCCAGAGTCCCTTCGCCGTCAACCCGCAGGCCTTCTTTCTCGATGCCGCGGCGAATGCCAAGCAACAGCTCGGGGTGCGCAGACAAAAGGCTGCGTCGTTGGGAGGCCTGGGTCATGATAAAGGGTACCGAGTTAGTCTGAATAAGCTAATTTTAGACTGTCTTGTGGGCCGGCGATAACACCGGCCCGGGTGCCAAATCGATACTGGCGGATTCAGTCCAGGCGATCATACGAGAACAGTTTTCGGCGTAGCCCCAACGCAATGGCGGCCTGGCGCGAGCGCACCCCGAGCTTGCCACAGACATTGGTGAGGTGGAAGTTTGCCGTGCGTGCGGAAATGCCAAGAATGCTGCCCATTTCCTGGCTGGTTTTTCCGTGTGACGCCCAATACAGGCACTGCCTCTCTCGCTCAGACAACTTGGGTAACGACGACTTTCTCATGGTCTCTCCGTTATATGGCGCAATCCGCGCTCTGTTTGTTTAAACGTGAGAAAATGTATCATGTCATTGCAAATATTCAACGTCTTCTTTTGTCGTTTTTGTCGCGTTTTTCTGCGCTAGATCAAATGGACGCCAAATAAATTTTCGAGGCGCCCGAGATGGCTGACATGCCGCCTGTCGGAAAGCGTTGGCCGGGACGCAATAGGCTGCCCTGATACCCAAAAATGAACCCTTTTTCAGGGGGTGCGATATTGCGATGGGACGGGGCTTAAGCACGGGCGTGCGTGGTGCTAGAATAAAACCTGTCTTGGCGCCGATTTGCCTGATCCGCTTGCGGGCGCCCCATAAATCCAGCTAAAGAGGTCCCGATGACCATCATTGCCCTTTCCGCTGATTCCGTAGGCACGGCGTCCGCACCCCAACCCGGCCAGCCTCCTGTGCCCACAGGCAGCGTCGGTTATGTGTCTCCCCAATTTCTAACCTTCAACGAGCCCCTCATACTGGCCAGTGGCCAAGTGCTGCCCTCGTATACCTTGGCGGTAGAAACCTACGGGCAGCTCAATGCGCAACGCAGCAATGCGGTACTGGTATGCCATGCGCTTAATGCCTCGCATCATGTGGCCGGGATCGACGCCGCGCCGCCTCACCAGACGGGGTGGTGGGATAACATGGTGGGCCCCGGCAAGGCGGTGGACACCAACCGGTTTTTTGTCATTGGCGTCAATAATCTGGGTTCGTGCTTTGGTTCCACAGGCCCTACCACCATCAATCCAGCCACCGGCCAGGCTTGGGGCGCATCGTTTCCGCTGCTGACTGTCGAAGACTGGGTGCATGCGCAGGTACGGGTGGCCGATTACTTCGGGATTGAGCGCTTTGCAGCCGTGATGGGCGGATCCCTGGGTGGGATGCAGGCCTTAAGCTGGGCCATTACCTGCCCGGATCGTGTGGGAGACTGCGTGGTGGTGGCCAGTACGGCCGGCCTTACCGCACAGAACATTGCCTTCAACGAGGTGGCGCGTCGCGCCATCCTGACGGATCCCGATTTCAGGCAGGGCGACTACGCGGCTCAGGGGGTGGTGCCGCTAAATGGCCTGTCTGTGGCGCGGATGGTGGGGCATATCACTTACCAGTCTGACGAAGTCATGGCCTCGAAGTTTGGCCGATCCCAGCGGGCGCCGGGGCCAGATGGCGATTATCGCTATAACTACGATGTCGAGTTCGAGGTCGAATCCTATCTGCGGCATCAGGGCGAGAAATTCTCGCGATATTTTGATGCCAATACCTATTTGCTGCTTACCCGGGCCCTGGATTATTTTGATCCGGCACGGGCTTATGGAGGCGATCTCGCCAAGGCATTGGCGCCTGCGCAGGCGCGTTTTTTGCTGGTATCGTTTACCACCGATTGGCGTTTCGCCCCAGAGCACTCCCGCGAGATGGTGCGGGCCTTGCTCAAAAACCAACGTGAAGTCACCTACGCCGAGATCGACGCACCGCATGGTCATGATGCCTTTTTGCTCGGAGACGTGCGTTATCACGCGATTGTCCAGGGCTACTATGACCAAATCGCACAGCGCCTGGGTTTGGGCGAAAGATGTGAAACCACCGGGGTTTTGGCATGAAATCAGCTGTGGTTCAGGCAGACCCACACAACAATCGGCCTGCAGCCGTTTCTCAAAGCGGTGCACCGCGCATCGATCTGCTGCGCATTGCCTCCTGGATCGCGCCTGGCAGCCGGGTGCTGGATCTGGGTTGTGCCGACGGGCATCTGCTTGAGTATCTGCAAAATACCCGGCAGGTAAAGGGCGCCGGGGTTGAAATCGACGATTTGCAAGTAATTGCAGCGGTACGGCGCGGGGTGCGGGTGATCCAGCAAAACCTCGAAGAAGGCCTGGCGCTGTTTGACGATCAGCAGTTTGATACGGTGGTGTTGTCGCAAACACTGCAGTCGATGCATCACACAGAACACATCCTGCACGAAATGGCCCGAGTGGCCCGCTATGGCATTGTGTCGTTTCCCAATTTTGGATACTGGCCGCACGGCTGGTCGATTCTGCGCGGGCGCATGCCGGTCAACGACCAGATGCCATACCAGTGGTACAACACACCCAATATCCATTTGTGCACGTTGCGCGACTTCCAGCAGCTGGCTGCACAACTGGGCTTGCGTATTACGGATTTGGCCGCCTTCCGGGGAGAGGCGGAGATCCACTGGCTGCGCAGCTGGCGCAGCACACTGGCCGTTTATCGGTTTGAGTCGCCCATGGGCAGGCAGGGATGACGAAAGGCTGGCGTGTATATGGCCAGCGGCGGGTCGCACCCTTGCTGGTTCTGGGGTTTGCCAGTGGCTTGCCCCTGGCGCTGACGTCGGGCACCCTGCAGGCCTGGGCCACGGTAGAGCAGGTGTCCCTGCAAAGTATTGGTTTCCTTACGCTTGCCGGTACAGCCTACACCTTGAAATTTCTTTGGGCGCCACTGGTGGATCGCTATGCGCCACCCTGGCTGGGGCGGCGGCGTGGCTGGGTGTTTCTTACGCAGTGGTTGCTGGCTGCATCGATTGCTGCCATGGGTTTTTTTACCCCCGGGTCGCAACTGGAAGTTCTGGCGTTGCTGGCGGTATGGGTGGCGTTTTTATCTGCCACCCAGGATATCGCTTTTGATGCCTACAGCACGGATGTTCTGCGCACGGACGAGCGTGCGGCTGGCGCAGCATTGAAAGTAATGGGGTATCGGCTGGCGATGGTGGTGTCCGGTGGCCTGGCCCTGATCATGGCTGATCAGTGGCTGGGGTGGGGACGCACCTATATGGTGATGGGTGTGCTGATGGCCATCTCCTCACTGGCAACCCTCTGGGCGCCCGAGCCCGAGCGTGTCACCCAGGCGCCCAGAAGCCTGCAACTGGCGGTGGTGGAACCCTTGCGCGAGTTTTTCGGGCGCTCGGGGGCCTGGACGATACTGTTGCTGATTGTGCTGTACAAGTTGGGGGATGCCTTTGCCGGCGCGTTATCCACAACCTTCCTGATTCGCGGTGCCGGTTTTGATGTCACCGAAGTGGGAATGGTGAACAAAGTCTTTGGGCTGGTGGCCACCATCATCGGTGCACTGGCGGGGGGCGGCCTGATGACGCGCCTGGGGCTTTATCGGGCGCTGATGCTGTTTGGTGCCTTGCAGGCAGTGTCCAACTTTGGCTATTGGGTGTTGGCGGTCACGCCGCCGCATCTGTATTCGATGGCTGCGGTGGTGGCCATTGAAAACCTGTGTGGTGGGCTGGGTACCGCTGCGTTTGTGGCCTTGTTGATGGCTCTGTGTCAGCAGCAGTTTTCGGCTACCCAGTTTGCGTTGTTGTCAGCGCTGTCTGCGGTGGGGCGCATTTATCTGGCCGGGCCGCTTACACCGGTACTGGTCAAGCATTTGGGCTGGCCCGGGTTTTTTGTTATCACTATCGCTATTGCCTTGCCCGGCCTGGCTTTGTTGTGGCGCATGCGCGGCCTGATCATGCGCCTTGACGAGCAACAGCCCGCTTAGGGGTGTAATACCAATTGCGTCGGCGATATGGCTGCAAAAGGATGGGCATTGCTGTTCAGCACTGATGATGTCGGTTTTGTCGATAGATAGAAGTTTCAGATTTATTTAAGCTGTGCCGTTTCCCTTTTTTTAGATGATGCGCGTTTAGCCGTGCAGCCTGAATCATGCTCTCAAAATTACGTCTGCTCTTTGATCGCTTCACCCTGATATTGATCGCTGTCGTGACAGCAGCCACGCTGTTGCCGGCGCGTGGTCAAGGCGCGGTATTCTTTGAAACACTCACTGCTGCTGCGATTGCCTTGTTGTTTTTCTTGCATGGGGCCAAGCTGTCGCGTCAGGCGATCATCGCAGGTGCCATGCATTGGCGGCTGCATGGTGTGATCTTCATATGGACGTTTGTAATCTTCCCGCTACTGGGCTGGGGTTTACGGCCGATGTTGGTGCCTCTGCTGGGCGAGCCTCTGTATGTAGGGGTGCTGTACCTGTGTGTTTTGCCGGGTACCGTGCAATCCGCGATTGCCTTCACCTCGATTGCGCGCGGCAACGTGCCTGCAGCCGTGTGCGCTGCCTCGGCATCCAGCATTGTGGGGATCGCGATGACGCCGCTGCTATTGCAGCTGCTGCTTAATACCGATACCTCGGCGCTGGACAGCCATTCGCTGTTGCAATCTATTTTGCGCATCGGTCAGCAGATTTTTCTGCCATTTGTCGCCGGGCATCTGATGCGACCAGTCATCGGCCGTTGGATGGATCGCCATCGCCCACTGATCACCGGCGTGGATCAAAGCTCGATCTTGCTGGTGGTATATACCGCTTTCAGCGAGTCGGTGGTGGCTGGGCTTTGGCAGCAGGTGGATACTGCTTCGTTGGTGTGGCTCACCGTTTGCTGTTCGGTGTTGCTTGCCCTGGTGCTGGTGCTTAATACCTGGTCTACCCGCAAACTGGGGTTTAACCGGGCAGATGAAATCACCATCGTCTTTTGTGGTTCTAAAAAAAGTATGGCGACGGGTGTGCCGATGGCCGGGGTG
Organism: Castellaniella sp.; assembly: GCF_049651205.1. GTDB lineage: Bacteria > Pseudomonadota > Gammaproteobacteria > Burkholderiales > Burkholderiaceae_B > Castellaniella. The sequence goes on along the minus strand of NZ_JBASBR010000013.1, from coordinate 73,366 downwards.
CTGTTTAGTGCCAGCGCCATTGGCCCTGTGCTGCTGCCGTTGATGATTTTTCACCAGATCCAGCTGATGGTGTGCGCTGTGCTGGCACAAAACTATCAACGCAAGGACGATCTCTCACGGCAAAAGACGCGCCGGGCTGTGGCCTGAGTGTGCAGGTTCTCGGATATCTGTATCGCAGTATCCCGGATGCCCGAATCATAGTGCTTTAGCCACCCGTATCCCACCAATAAAAAAGCACCATTCAGGTGGCACCCCGTTTTAACCGGGCGCTACCTGAATGGTGCTTTTTGCTGTGACTGTTTAAGCGGTGGTGTGCAGCAAGGTGCCAACAGCACCGGTATTAGCCAATTGCGGTACGCTGGGTACCGAGTTGACCAGGCTGAGGATGGTGTTGGACTGCCCGTCCAGCACTTTACGCAGCAGCACGTTTTGTTTTTCTTGCATCATCGACCAATTTTGCAGGCCAGAGGCAGCAGCCACTGCGCTTTCGACGGAATCTGACATGGGTGATTTCCAGGTTAGAGGTGCTTAGTATGCGAATTCAGTTTGATTGTACAGACTTTGATGCAACTTTTGTATGTTTATGTGTCTGAGCAGCGATATTCAATGGTCAGTGGTGCGTGATCGCTGAAGCGCTGGTCTTTATAAACATCGGCCTGCATGGCGCGAGCTGCCAGCCCTGGCGTGGCGATCTGGTAATCGATACGCCATCCCACGTTTTTTGCCCAGGCCTGACCACGATTGCTCCACCAGGTGTAGGCCTCGCCCTCGGCCTGTGGATACAACCCGCGGTAAACATCCACCCAGCCGTGTTGATCCAGTAATTGGGTCATCCAGGCACGCTCTTCGGGTAAAAAGCCGCTGTTTTTAAGGTTGCCTTTCCAGTTTTTGAGATCGATCTCGTGGTGTGCAATGTTCCAGTCGCCACACACCAGAAACTCGCGGCCGGTGTCGCGGTGCTCTTGCATCAGGGCGTCCAGCCACTGCAGGTAGTGATCCAGAAACCGGTATTTGGCGGTTTGACGCTCGTCGCCGCTGGAGCCCGAGGGCAGGTAGGCACTGACCACTGTCAGGCCTGGCCAGTCGGCACGCAGGATACGGCCTTCCGCGTCAAACTCGGGGTTGTCCATCCCGATTGTGACGTGGTCTGGGGCCTGGCGGGCATAAAGCCCTACGCCGCTATACCCCTTTTTTTCTGCGTGATGAAAGTATCCCTGGTAGCCCTCGGGGTGGCGCAGTTCGTCGACCAGATCGGCATCCTGGATTTTGATCTCTTGCAGGCAGACGATGTCGGGTTGCCGGGTTTGCAGCCAATCGGCTAGGCCTTTGCGAAAGGCTGAGCGGATGCCATTGGCGTTCAGTGTGGTGATACGTTGCACGGGGGATCCTTCAGGCAAAACAACCAAAAAACGGCCCGCCCTTTGTGGGGGATGGCAGGTCAAGGGTTAATCATAGGCGTAAATAACGGGCGAGTCATAGACGCAAATAACCGATAATGTGGGTTTTGCGGATGTTGAGATCACCACCATGTCAGGTTTTGATGCCCAGGCGTTTGTGCGCTTTTCCCTGGATCACGGGGTTCTCCGGTTTGGAGAATTCAAGACCAAATCGGGCCGGCTAAGCCCTTACTTTTTTAATGCGGGTCTGTTTGATTCCGGAGCCAGCGTCGGGCGCCTTGGGCAGTTCTATGCCCACGCATTGTTGGCCTCGGGGCTGTCTTTCGACATGTTGTTTGGGCCAGCCTACAAGGGTATTCCGCTGGCAACCACCGCCGCCATTGCTCTGGCTGCTCAGCCGGCCATGGCAGAGCGCCCAGTGCCCTTTGCCTATAACCGTAAAGAGGCCAAAGACCACGGTGAAGGCGGGGTGCTGGTGGGGGCCCCATTGCAGGGCAAGGTGGTCATCATCGACGACGTCATTACGGCGGGTACGTCGGTCAGAGAATCCGTCTCTTTGATTCGTGCCGCGGGGGCTCAGCCGGCTGCTGTACTGATTGCACTGGATCGCATGGAGCGCGCCGGGGCCGATGATGCCCTGTCCGTGCATTCGGCCTTGCAGGACGTTGAACAGCAATACGGGATCCCGGTGGTGCGGATTGCTTCGCTGACAGACGTCATGGCGCTGCTTGAGGGCGATGCCAGCTTGTCGGCGCACCGGGAGGCGGTTGCGGCGTACCGCAACCGCTACGGTGTGCGTTAGGCAAAGCGCTCGGCAATAAAATAACGCCCGGCCAAACACCAAAGGCTGGGCAGGCTTGCGTCAAGCTACGGGCAGTACTTGGCGCACCGTTTTGTCCAGGCGCTCGACAACCTCGTCGATATCGGCACTGGTGCAAATAAACGGGGGAGCCAACAAAATATGGTCGCCCCGGATTCCGTCTATCGTGCCGCCCATCGGGTAGGTCATGAGCCCGTTTTCAAGCGCCTTGCGCTTCATGCGCGCGTGCGTTTTAAGGGTTGGGTCCAGGGGGTCTTTGCTGCTGCGGTCTTGTACCAGCTCTACCGCCACAAACAGGCCACGGCCGCGCACATCCCCTACATTGGGGTGGCTGGCAAAAACCTCGCGCAGCCGCGCCCTGAGCTGCTCGCCGCGCTCGCGCACATTGGCCAGCAGCCTATCGCGGTCGATGATGCGCTGCACAGCCAGGGCTGCCGCGCATGCTGTTGCGTGGGCCATGTAGGTATGGCCATGCTGGAAATACCCCGTGCCATTGACGATGGTGTCATAAATGCGCTGGCTGGCCAGCATGGCACCGATGGGCTGATAGCCGCCGCCCAGCCCTTTGGCAATGGCGAGAATATCGGGGGCAATGCCGTCTTCTTCGTAGGCAAACCGGTACCCGGTACGGCCCATGCCCGACATCACCTCATCCAGAATCAATAGTACGCCGTAGCGGTCGCATACCTCGCGGATCCGTTGAAAATAAGTACGTACGGGCGGCAAGGCCCCGGCGGTAGAGCCCACCACGGTTTCTGCTACAAACGCTGCCACGCGGCCAGGCCCGATTTCCTGGATTTTTTGTTCCAGTTCGTCAGCCAGACGGCCGGCGTACTGTTCTTCGGTCTCGTCGGCCCGCTGGTCGCGGTAGGCATAGCAGGGCGACACGTGATGCGCCGGTGTCAGCAAGGGCAGGAAGGGTTCGCGCCGTGCTGCATTGCCGCCAATGGCCAAGGCTCCTAGCGTGTTGCCGTGATAGCTTTGACGCCTGGCGATGAAGCAGCTGCGTTGTGGCTCGCCGCGCTCCAGAAAGTACTGGCGTGCCAGCTTCAGCGAGGCTTCGATGGCTTCTGATCCGCCGGAAAGAAAGTAGACCTTTGAGAGATCCCCGGGTGCGTTTGCCACGAGAAAATCGGCCAAGTCTTCGCAAGGCTGGTTGGTGAAAAAAGAGGAATGGGCATATTCCAGCTGATCCAGCTGCGTCTTGATGGCCGCGATCACATCGGGGTGTCCGTGCCCCAGGCAGGACACTGCCGCACCCCCTGATGCATCGATATACGTGCGCCCCTGTGCGTCAAGCAGAGTGATCCCTTGCCCACGAACGGCGCAGTTCAGCGCGGTTGCCGGGTTCCGATGAAAAACATGTGTCATGGTATGCAATAAACGTTGAAAGGACGCTGCTGTTTGCTGATCGGATGTGGGCTCAACAGATCATTTTTATCCACTGAAGAAACATATGTTTCTTTTATAAGGATACATAAAACGATTGCGTCATACCAGGAATTTTGGATCGCTCTTATGTCTTGCTCCGTGAGTGTTGTTTCTGACACGCACGCCTCTGCAGCGCTGCCTGGGGTGAGTGGCGCGCGTAAATCCGTGCAACAACAACGGTGTTGTGCTGCACGGGATTGGTTTGTGGCTGCTTGTGCGGTTTGCCCGCAAGGATGGGGCACGGGATGGCAGGCGCCAGCCGCGTGCAAATGACGTAATTCAGGCGTCCAGCTTTTGCTTTAACAGCGTATTGACCTGTTGCGGGTTGGCCTTGCCACGGGCGGCTTTCATGATCTGGCCCACCAGTGAATTAAAGGCTTTTTGCTTGCCTGCCCGATATTCTTCGACAATGGCCGGATGTGCAGCCAGTACCTCGTCGATCATGGCTTCGATGGCGCCGGTGTCGCTGATCTGGCGCAGCCCCTTGGCTTCGATGATGGCATCTGGATTGCCTGCGGACTCGCCCGCCCACATGGCGGCAAAGACGTCACGTGCAATCTTGTTGGAGATCGTGCCATCCACGATGCGGTTGATCAGGGCGGCCAGCTGTGCCGGGCCCACGGGCGACTGTCCAACGGACAGGGAATCGCGGTTCAAGGCGGCGGAGAGTTCGCCCAGGATCCAGTTGGCGGCCTGTTTGGCCTGGTCTGCCGGCAAGGCCTGGCAGGTGGCTTCGAAGTAATCTGCCACGTCACGGTGCAGCGTCAGTTGTGCGGCATCGTAGGGGCTTAGGCCCAGTGCGGATTCAAAGCGGGCCCGCTTGGCGGCGGGAAGCTCTGGCAGCCCTTGGCGCACCCGCTCGATCCAGTCGGCAGACACAATCAGGGGGGGAAGATCCGGGTCGGGGAAATACCGGTAATCGTCGGAGTCTTCTTTGGTGCGCATGCTGCGCGTTTCGTCGTGGTCGGCATCGTACAGGCGGGTTTCCTGCACCACCTTGCCGCCGTCTTCGATCAGTTCGATCTGGCGCCGGATCTCGTACTGGATGGCGCGCTCGAGGAAGCGAAACGAGTTGAGGTTTTTAATTTCGCAGCGGGTGCCAAAGGCGGCCTGGCCGCGCGGGCGTACCGAGACGTTGGCGTCGCAGCGGAACGAGCCCTCTTGCATATTGCCGTCGCAGATCCCCAGCCACACCACCAGGCCATGCAGAGTGCGGGCGTAGGCCACGGCTTCGGCGGCGGATCGCATTTCGGGTTCGGTGACGATTTCCAGTAGGGGAGTGCCGGCTCGATTGAGGTCGATCCCGCTGGAGGACTCGCCGTGCGGGCCGGTGAAGTGCTCGTGCAAGGATTTGCCGGCGTCTTCTTCGAGGTGGGCGCGCGTGAGATTGATGGTGTGTTCGGTTTCGTCCACAAAAAAGGACAATTGCCCGCCCACCACAATAGGCAGCTCGAACTGGCTGATCTGATAGTTTTTGGGCAGATCAGGATAAAAATAATTTTTGCGCGCAAACACAGAACGCGGTGCCACGGTGGCGCCAACGGCCAGCCCAAACTGGATGGCACGCTCGACTGCGCCGCGGTTCATGGCGGGCAAAGAGCCTGGCAGGGCCATATCCACGGCGTTGGCCTGAGTGTTGGGCGCCGCTCCAAAGCGGGTGCTGCTGCGCGAGAAAATTTTAGACTGTGTAGACAGCTGGGCGTGGGTTTCCAGCCCGATGACGACTTCCCAATCCATTATGTGTTTTCCGGTGTGCGTTGGTGCCAGTCGGTGGCTTGCTGGTAGCGGTCGGCAATGGCCAGCAGGCGGCCTTCATCGAAGTAGTGGCCGACAATTTGCAGCCCGATGGGCAATTGCTGGGTGTCGCCCCCAAAACCGCATGGGATGGACATGCCGGGCAAGCCTGCCAGACTGACACCCAGCGTGTAGATATCGCTGAGCCAGTCGGCGATGGGATCCTGGCGGTTGTCACCGATCCGGCGGGCTACGCTGGGGGTAACCGGGCCCATGATGACGTCACAGTCGTGGGTGAGGGCACGGTTGAAATCGTCGGCAATCATGCGTCGTACCCGTTGCGCCTGCAGATAATAGGCGTCGTAGTATCCGTGGGATAACACGTATGTACCCACCAGGATGCGACGCCGGACTTCCTCGCCAAAGCCTTCGGACCTTGAGCGCCGTGTCATGTCGGCCAGATCGGTGTACTGCGCGGCCCGGTGGCCATAGCGCACGCCGTCGTAGCGTGACAGATTGCTGGAGGCTTCGGCCGGAGCAATCACATAGTAGGCCGGTATTGCCAGACGGGTGAGCGGCAAGGAGATATCCACCCGCTGTGCACCCAGGGCCTGGAAGGCCTGCAAGGCGGCTTCGATGGCTGCCCCGACATCCGCGGCCAGCCCCTGGTTAAAGAATTCTTTGGGCACCCCGATGCGCAAGCCCTTGAGTGGCTGTGCGCCGGCTGCCTGAAAACGGCTTTGGGCAGCCTGATAGCTGGCTTGAATGCGCCCCTGAGTGTTGGGTGCCCCATTGCAGGTTTCCAGGCTGGTGGAATCCTGGGGATCGAAGCCGCTCATGGTGTCCAGCAGGGGGACAAGATCCTGGGCATTGCGTGCCAGAGGGCCGGCTTGGTCGAGGCTGGAAGCGTAGGCAATGATGCCGTAGCGGGATACCGTGCCATAGGTGGGCTTGATGCCGCTGACACCGCAATAGGCCGCTGGCTGGCGCACCGAGCCACCGGTGTCGGTGCCTGTGGCACCCAGCACCAGGCCGGCTGCCACGGCGGCTGCCGAGCCGCCGGAAGAACCGCCGGGTACGCGGGTGGGATCCCAGGGGTTCTGTACGGCGCCAAAGGCAGAGTTTTCGTTGCCCGAGCCCATGGCGAACTCGTCGCAGCTGAGCTTGCCCAGGGACACGGTGCCAGCCTGGCGCAGTTGCCCCACGACGGTTGCATCAAAGGGACTGATGTAATCCTGGAGCATGCGGCTGGATGCGGTTGTGCGCCAGCCTTGCGTGGCAAACAGATCTTTGTGGGCAATGGGGATGCCGGTAAGCGGCCCGGCTGTGTTTGCTGCCAGTGATTGATCAGCCGCCTGGGCCTGCTGCAGCGTGAGATCTTGGTCGATGTGCAGGAACAGGGCGTTGTCGGGGTAGGCCTGGGCTGCCTGCAATGCATCGGTGGCCAGCTCGGTGGCGCTGATTTTTTTTGCCTGCAGGGCGTCGCGCAGCGACTGGATGCTGTGAAATTGGGAAAGCAAGCTCATGGCTTATTCGATCACGGTGGGCACGAGAAACAGGCCCTCGTGGGCCGCTGGTGCGTTTTTTAGGCAGGCATCGCGTTGGTCGGCCGATTGGGCCGGGTCTGCGATGTCGTCGCGCAGACGCAAGGCGATGGTTTGGTGTGCTTCCAGGGGGTGCGCCATGGGCTGAACCCCCTGCGTGTCCACCGCCTGCAACTCCTGGATCAGCCCAAGGATGCGGTCGAGCTCCTGAACGAGGCGGTCGGGGTCATGAGAATCCAGCTGCAAGCCCGAAAGCCGGGCCAGCCGTGCGATATCCTGTTGGGTGAGTGCCATGTTGTCTTGCCACAGAGGCTGCCGTCTGGGGCAGCCGAATGAATGTATGTGGATGTGTCCGAAAAGCGGCAAAGAGGGAGTTTTGCAAAACATTCCTCTTGATTCCGGGCATGTCCCTAGAGGATTATAAGTTATCATTACCGATTCCATGTGACTTGACCAACCAGCACTGCTGTGCTCAGCAAGATTTGCCGGCGTGATCCAGTTTTGTGCGGGATCAATTCCCTTCTCTCTTTTCCATTAGTGCGCCCATGTTCGGATTCCTACGCAGCTACTTCTCCAGCGATATGGCGATTGACCTCGGTACGGCCAATACGCTTATTTATGTCCGCAGCAAGGGCATTGTCCTCGACGAGCCCTCAGTGGTGGCCATTCGTCATGATGGCGGTCCCAATGGCAAAAAAATTATCCAGGCAGTTGGCCACGAGGCCAAGCAGATGCTGGGACGTGTGCCGGGCAACATCGAGGCCATCCGTCCCATGAAAGACGGTGTGATCGCCGATTTCACCGTCACCGAGCAAATGCTCAAACAGTTCATCCGCATGGTGCATCCGCGCAGCATGCTGGCGCCTAGCCCGCGCATCATCGTTTGCGTGCCCTGCGGGTCTACCCAAGTAGAGCGCCGAGCCATCCGCGAATCCGCGCTCGGTGCAGGTGCCAGCCAGGTCTATCTCATCGAAGAACCCATGGCCGCGGCCATCGGGGCGGGTCTGGCGGTCTCTGATGCCAGCGGTTCGATGGTGGTGGACATTGGCGGTGGCACCACCGAAGTCGCCGTGATTTCTCTGGGTGGCATGGTTTACAAGGGATCGGTTCGCGTGGGCGGCGATAAATTCGACGAGGCCATCATCAATTACATCCGGCGCAATTACGGCATGCTAATTGGCGAGCCCACCGCCGAACTTATCAAAAAAGAAATCGGCTCGGCATTTCCGGGTTCTGAAATCCGCGAGATTGAGGTCAAGGGACGCAATCTGTCCGAAGGCGTGCCTCGCGGCTTCTCGGTATCATCCAACGAAATCCTCGAGTCGCTCACCGACCCGCTCAACCAGATAGTCTCGGCCGTCAAAACTGCGCTCGAGCAAACGCCGCCCGAGCTTGGCGCTGATATCACCGACAAGGGCATTGCCCTTACCGGCGGTGGTGCGCTCCTGCACGATCTTGATCGCTTGCTGCAAGAAGAAACCGGCCTGCCCGTGGTCGTGGCCGAAGACCCCCTCACTTGCGTGGTTCGCGGCTGCGGCGAGGCACTTGAACACCTCGAGCGCCTGGGCGGAGTCTTTATTTACGACTGACCGGACGGCATCCGATGACCATTCGCCATGCGTGATCCTGGGACACTCAGGCTTTTCAAACGAGGGCCGAGCATCGAAGTACGTCTGGTGCTTTTGCTGGCGATCTGTCTGGGCCTTATTGTCTCCGATGCACACTGGCCGGTATTGGGCCCGGTACGCCAGGCTATTTCGGTGGCTATCTACCCGTTTCAGCGGCTGGTGATGGCGCCACGCGAAGCGATCGACTACGTCGACAGTTGGTCGCATGCCGCCACGCTGGCTCGCGAAGAACAAGATGCCTTGCGCCGTCAGCAGATCGAAATGGCGCAACTTGTCACGCATTCTGCGCAGCTGACCACTGAAAACGAGCAATTGCGCCGCCTGCTGGGGGTTTCCGAATCCATCTCCCAAAAGTCCGTGGCGGTCGAAGTCTTCTATGAACCTCCCAACGCATTCAGCCATCGCTTGGTGTTTAACAAGGGTTCAAACGCCGGTATTGCGCCAGGTATGCCGGTTATCGACGAAGGTGGCGTGGTTGGGCAGATCGTTCGTGTGACACCGTTCACGTCCGAAGCAGCCTTGCTGATCGATGACCAGGTTTCGATTCCTGTGCAGGTGCTGCGCAACGGGCTGCGTCTGATTGCCTTTGGTAGTGACGAAATCGGCAAGCTCGAAGTGCGCTACCTGACAGCCAATGTGGACGTGCAGATGGGCGATACCCTTGTCACCAGCGGAATCGGCGGTCTGTTTCCCGCCGGTTTGTCCGTGGGACGCGTGGTTAAGGTCGATCGCGACCCGGGCACGGGGTTTTCCATGGCTGTAGCAGAACCACTGTCTCATCCCGAACGCTATCGTCACTTTCTGGTGCTGAAGGTCGACGTCTCCGGGATCCCTCAACCGCAGGAGTTCGAGAATGCCGCCGGATCGCATTGATCGTCGGATGTCAGGTTCGTCCCTGGCGTCCTTGCAGCCCGTAGATGCCGCGCCGTTTCATCGGCCGTCTTCGGTCTTGCTGATCTGGGGCTCTTTGATACTGGTTTGGTTGGCCTCTTTGTTGCCCTGGCGCCTGTGGCATCCGGTGCCCGATGTGCTGCTGCTGGTGCTGGTGTTCTGGTGTCTGCATGAACCGCGCCGGGTGGGGCTGTTTACAGCCTTTTTCCTGGGGCTGCTGATGGACGTGCATGATTCGGGCCTGTTGGGTCTGCATGCGCTCAATTATGTGTTGTGCGCCTACGGCGTCATACGCCTGCATGGCCGCCTGCGACATTTCACCGTCTGGGAGCACACCCTGCACATTGTCCCGATTCTAGTAGGAGCTGCCCTGGCGTCGCGGCTGTTGGGCGCCTGGCTGAATGGCGAATGGGTAGGCTGGGATTGGTTGTGGGCAGCCCTGATCACCGGTGTCTTGTTGCCCCTGGCAGACGTACTGTTGTTGTTGCCGCAGCGTCGACTGGATGGCGATGACGCCCGCTCGGCTTGATTTGCGTCTATGTTTGAATTCCACAAAACCAGCCAGCATCAACGCCAGACCGTGTTGCTGCGTGCCTGGGTGGCGGGGCTGTTTGGCCTGATCTGCCTGCTGTTGTTGGTGGGCCGCCTGTGGTATTTGCAAGTGGTGCGCTACGACAACCTGGCCGCGCGTGCCGATCAAAACCGCATCACCATTGTGCCAATTCCACCCCGGCGTGGGCAGATCACCGATCGGTATGGCGAGGTCATGGCGCACAATCTGCGCGACTACACCCTGCTGGTGACGCGCGCACAGGTAAAAGGCAGTGTGGATGATTTGCTCGCTCGCCTGCGTCCGCTGGTGTACATCAGTGAAGGCGATCAGCGAAAATTTTTGCGGCTGTACGAGCAAAGCGGGCGCTATGCGCCCGTGTTGCTGCGCAATAACCTCAGTGATCTCGAAGCCTCATGGTTTGCGGTGCATGCCTTCGAGTTCCCCGGTGTAAGCCTGCAGGCCCGCTGGGTGCGCGATTATCCTTTGCACGAATCCGCCGCGCATGTGCTGGGTTTTGTCGGCCGTATCTCTGAGGCCGACGAACAGCATCTCGAGGAAACCGGCCAAGAGGGCAATTATCGCGGCACCCTGGTGATGGGCAAAAAGGGGATCGAAAAAACATGGGAAAAAGCCCTTCATGGGCGCACAGGGGTTGAAGAGCTGGAAGTGACCGCCACCGGACGGCCCGTCCGGGAGCTCAGCCGCACGGATCCGATTCCGGGATCCAACCTGGAACTGTCCATTGATACGGGATTGCAAAAACTGGCAGAAGCGCAGTTTGATGGCCGGCGAGGTGCGTTGGTGGCGATCCAGCCTCACACGGGTGAGGTGCTGGCGTTTGTATCTTCACCATCATTTGATCCCAATTTATTTGTGGATGGTATTGATGTTGAAAACTGGCGCAAGCTCAATGAGTCTCCCGACCATCCCCTGATCAACCGGCCGTTATACGGCACCTATCCGATTGGTTCCACCTATAAGCCCTTTGTAGCGCTGGCCGCCCTGCAGATGGGGATTCGCGGGCCCAACCAACTGGTTCCTGACCCAGGGTATTTCGAGTTGGCCGGCCAAAAGTTTCGCAATGCTGGTGGGGCTGCCTATGGCCCCACCAATATGCATCGCGCCCTGGTGGTGTCCTCGGATACCTATTTTTTCTCGCTGGGCGCAGAGATGGACGTGGATGCCTTGCACGATTTCAGCAAGCAGTTTGGTTTTGGACAGATCACCGGGATCGATCTGGATGGTGAGCGCCGTGGCGTACTGCCCTCCAGGGCCTGGAAGCGCCAGGCTTATAAAAAGCAGTCCCAGCAGCACTGGTATCAGGGCGAGACGGTGTCTGTCACGGTGGGGCAGGGATACAACGCGTTTACCTTGTTGCAGTTGGCCCAGGCCACGTCGGTGCTGGCCAATGACGGCGTCTACATGAAGCCTCATCTGGTGCGACGTATTATCAATCCCTTGACCGGGCAGTTTACTTACCCGGTGCCTGCCCCCCAGTACACCATTTCGCTTAAGCCAGAAAATCTGAAGGTGGTGCGCGATGCCATGGTGGATGTGGTGCGCAAAGGGACAGCCCGGCGTGCCTTTAGCGGGGCCACGTATCAAGCGGCCGGCAAGACAGGCACAGCGCAGGTGTACAGCTTGCGGGGCGCTAAATACAAGGCACAATCGGTAGACGAGCGCTTGCGCGACCACGCCTTGTTCATGGCGTATGCCCCTGTCGAAGATCCGCAGATTGCCGTTGCCCTGATTGTGGAAAATGGCGGTTGGGGGGCTTCGGTAGCAGCGCCCATTGCCCGCACCGTGTTTGACTACTGGCTTGACCCGGGCCGGGTCAGCGAGCGTCAGCAGCAGCTGGAAAAAGAGCATGCTTCACGCAAGGCGATGAATGCAATCATCGAGCAAGCGCCTGATGCTCCGCCGGGCGGGCAAGCGGCCAGCTTGCCCGATGTGGCCCCAGGCCCCGAGGACACTGAACCCCCCGAGCCTGCACCCTTGCCGGATGCCGATACACCGCCCGAAGATGGTGCACAGGAGGACACGCCATGAACCTCATCATTCAGGCCATCCGACGGCTTTTCTCGGTGCTCGATTGGCCCTTGCTGATTTTGCTGGTGGTGATGGCTATGGTTGGCATGGCCACCATGCACTCCGCTGTGGGTAACACCGACTGGCGGTTTGCCGATCAGTTGCGCAATTTTCTGATCGCTTTTGTGGCCATGTGGGCCGTTGCCCTGGTGCGGCCCACCACCATCATGCGCACAGCCCCTTATTTTTATATTTTGGGTGTTTTGCTGCTGGTGGCCGTGATGCTGTTTGGGGTTACCAGCAAAGGGGCCACGCGTTGGCTGGATCTTGGATTTGGCCGGATTCAGCCCTCCGAGATGCTGAAAATAGCGGTTCCACTGATGCTGGCCTGGTATTTTCAGCGGCAGTCTGCCAATCGCTTCAGGATCCTGGATTTTCTTGTGGCCACCGTGCTGTTGCTGGTGCCGGCGGCATTGATCATCGATCAGCCAGATTTAGGCACCGCCCTGCTGGTGCTGGTATCGGGATTTTGCGTGATTTATTTTGCAGGCTTTTCGTTCAGGATACTGATCCCGGTGGTGCTGGTGCTTGTGTTGGCCTTGGGCACCCTGGTGGTTTACGAAGACCAGATCTGTCAGCCGGGCGTTGATTGGGTGATGTTGCACGAATACCAAAAAAGCCGGGTGTGTGTGCTGCTGAATCCGGGTTCCGACCCTCTGGGCAAGGGGTTTCATACGATTCAGTCGATGATCGCGGTGGGCTCTGGCGGTGTGTATGGCAAAGGCTATATGCAAGGGACGCAAACCCACCTGGATTTTATCCCTGAGCGCACCACCGACTTTATCTTTGCCGTATTTTCTGAAGAATTTGGCTTTTATGGCAGCGTGATGCTGCTGGTGCTGTACGGTTTGATGGTGTTGCGCGGGCTTACCATCACGGTGCGGGCACCTTCCCAATTTGGCCGCTTGCTGGCGGGTGCCATGTCGATGATGATGTTCGTGTATGTGTTCGTCAATATCGGGATGGTTACCGGGGTGTTGCCTGTGGTGGGTGTACCGCTGCCATTCATGAGCTACGGCGGCACGGCACTCATGACGCTGGGTATCGCTTGCGGTTTGCTGATGAGTATCGGGGCCCACCAACTGCCCCCATCCGATCGACGCGTCAGATAGGGCAGGGTTATCTGCCGGCAGGCGCATTGCCGATCAGTCTGTGTTGGGGTACAGGCCCAGTAGTAATCGAGAGACGGGTGCGGGCATCCCCAGGCCAGAAAGCCCTGCCAGGGGTACCCAGGCAGGGGTGCCGGCTTCTGGTGGAATCAAAACTGGGTTTTTTGGTTGTCTGACGGGCGGTGTCGCGCAGATTTCAGGCCAGTTGGCCGCTGCTTTGGTTCGTTGCAGGGGCCCGCGCACTGGCAGCCAAAGCGGCCGGATATGCAAACGGAAATGCGTAAATACGTGTTCAAAGGCAGCCAGATTTTGTCTGTCTGTGGCTGACACCCCCAAGTGTGAAAGCAGGGTGTCTATCTCGCTTGGGTGCTCACACACAGGTAGTGCCCAAAGGCTGCCCCACACGCCTCCGGCGGGTCGGCGTTGCAGCCAGAGATGATTTTCGCACTCGATCACGGGCATCCAGCATTCATAGTGCGGGGCTTCGCGCCGGCTTCGTGGCTGCGGCAGTGCGTTTTGCAAACCTAGCTTACGGGCCGCACAGCCCTCTTGCAGTGGGCAACGGGTGCAGGCAGGCTGGTGGCGGGTGCATACGGTGGCGCCCAGATCCATTTGCCCTTGTGTGTAGGCCCGCATGTCCAGAGACTCAGGCGCCTGATCCAGCCACACCTGGGCATGTGCCCACAGTGTGCGCGTCATGGCAGCCGAGGCAGGGTCGCCCTCCAGGGCCAGGTAGCGGATCAACACCCGCCGGACATTGCCATCCAGGATGGGCTGCCGTTGCCCGTCAGCAAATGCTGCGATGGCCGCGGCCGTTGATCGGCCGATGCCCGGCAGGGTTTCCAGTGTTTGTGCGTCCTTGGGAAACCGCCCTTGGTGGTGGTCGCGCACTTGCTGGGCGCAGCGGTGCAGATGGCGGGCGCGTGCGTAGTAGCCCAGGCCTGCCCAGGCGTGCATCACTGCGTCAGCCGGGGCATTGGCCAAAGCCAGCACGTCCGGAAACAACTCCAAAAACCGCTGGTAGTAAGGAATGACGGTGCCGGCCTGGGTTTGCTGCAACATGATTTCCGACAGCCAGATCCGGTAGGGATCGTGTGTGTCCTGCCATGGCAGCGTATGACGGCCCTCCTGGATCTGCCAGCTAGCGATCCGTGAGGCAGGATCTATGGCTGCCATCAAAACTGCGTGTGACGGGTAACAGACAGGCGCGCAGCCACCGCCCCCAGCAAGATGATCAATGCGCCGGATAGCAGCAAATCAGGCCAGGCCGGCAGGTGCATCGCCCAGTGGATTCCGTAGCTTTGCGCAAACTGCCCCAGCAACGTGTTCAGGGGAGTGAGTGACAGCCAGGCCAGTAACAGTGCCAGCAGGCTGGCTGCCAGCCCTGTCAGGGCGCCCAGGTATAAGAATGGGCGGCGTACGAAGGATTCGGTGGCCCCCACCAGCCGGGCTACAGCAATCTCGTCGCGTTGTGTCAGTGCCTGCAGGCGCACGGTGTTGAATACCGTGGCCAGCACCACCACAATCACGCCGATACCCAGCAGCCCCAGCCCCACTTTGATGAAAGACAGTAGTGACTCGAGGCGTCGCACCCATTCGCTATCCAGTTGTACGTGATCAACCTCTGGCCATTGGCGCCAGCTGTCGGCCAGCGCCTGTGCCTGCTGGGCCGGGGTGTCGCTGTCTTTGAGGGTGACGATCAGTGCGTCCGGCAAGGGGTTGCTGCCTAGCGCATCCAGTGCCTGGGCCCATGCCGGGTCTGATCTCAGTTGTGCCATGGCCTGGTCGCGAGGCAGTAGCCGGGTCTTGGCGATTTGTTCGCCCGACTGCTTCTGGATCCGTGTAAGCAATTCTTCTTGTTGGTTTGTGCTGGTGTCTGCCGCCAAAAACAAGGTGATCTCGGGCGCAACAGCAAGCTGTCGGGCCAGCGGCTGGCTGGATTGGAGTATCGATGCGCCCAAAATGGGTACGCTGAGCATCAGCGCGATCACCACGATATTGGCCAGTGATGACAAGGGATGCTGACGCAGCCGACGCAAGGCCACACGCAGTGCATATTGATGGTGACGCAACCAGCGGGTCATGCCTGTACTCCCGGGATATCGGCAAAATGGCCGGCGTCGATGTGCAGGGTGCGTTGGGCGTAGCGTGCCATCAGTTGGGTATCGTGCGAGGCAATCAGGGTGGTGACCCCCACTTGGTTGAAATCCCGAAAGACATCCATGATGTGCCTGGCACTGTCGTGATCCAGGTTGGCGGTGGGTTCGTCTGCAATCAGGATGGCCGGCCGTCCGACGATGGCGCGCGCGATGGCCAGGCGCTGTTGCTCGCCACCCGAGAGCTCGATTGGTAACATTTTTTCTTTGCCCCTGAGCCCCACTTTTTCGAGGGCGGCCCGTGCCCGCTTGGCCGCGCTGGCAGGCTCCAGCCCCTGCACTGCCATGGGCAGCAGCACGTTGTCGATGGCACTGCGGTCAAATAGCAAATGGGCGTCCTGGAGGATTAGCCCAACCGTGCGACGCAGGTAGGGCAGGCGGCGTGGGGACAGCCGATCAATGCGGTGCTTGTTGACGGTGACCGCACCGCGACTGGCAGGCTCGAGGCCGCCAACCAGTTTGAGCAAGGTGGATTTGCCTGCGCCCGATGGCCCGGAAACAAAGATGAATTCACCGGGCTGGATATGGAAATTGACGTCGGCCAGGATGTTGCGGCCGCGGCCATACGATTTGAATACGTGCTGGAACTCAATCATGCAATGTGCTTTGTGGCCTTTGGTGCGGTTGCTGTGTTCTGGCTGATTGTATTCGGTCTGCCCCAGGCGGTAGGCCTTTTATAACTGGTAAAAAGAGCGGTTGAAACAACGACTTACATTTAATTCCAGGTGTCCTGTTACGCTGAATAGGTTGATACTCATTCAGGAGGGTTCCATGCTTTTATCCAAACGATACGTCATGCGGGCAAGCGTAATCGGCAGCCTGGCCTTGCTGACAGCTTGCGCCAATGTCACACCTCAGGGCCAAAATACGGCTGTGGGTGCCGGCGCCGGTGCTGCTCTTGGGGCAGGCCTGGGAGCCTTGATAGGCGATAGCAGCCAGGCGGCCATGATTGGTGCCGGGATTGGTTCTGTGGTGGGCGGTGTCGTCGGCTACAACTGGAAAGGCATCAAGCAGGATGTCGAAAAGTCCGGCGCATCCAATCTGGGGGTAGCAGTTATCGAGATGCCTGATGGCACGCTCAAGGTCAATATTCCCAGCAACGTATCCTTTGATACTGGCAAGGCTCAGCTCAAACCGGCACTGCTGCCTGTGCTCGATAGCGTGGCACGTGCACTGACGCAACACCCCGAGCTGCGTGCCAAGTCGATCGGTTACACCGACTCTACCGGTAGCGATTCCATCAATATGCCGCTGTCGCAGCGTCGTGCAGCGGCCGTCACGCAGTATCTGTCGGGTCAGGGGGTGGCGGCAGGCCGCCTGATGGCCGAGGGACGTGGCGCTGCCAACCCGATTGGTGACAATGGCACCGCCGAAGGGCGGGCCCTTAACCGGCGTGTTGAGCTCTTTCTGTATGCAGTGAAATAAGCCGCAAGCTGCTTATCAGCCCGCACAGGCCCGGCAATGCCGGGCCTGTGCGGGCTTTTTCGTGCGGGCAGGGTGCCGGTTGTCGGATGGCCGGGCACCGTGCTGGGCACTACACCTTCTGGTAGATCTGTGCACCACTGGCGATAAACTCCGCCGATTTTGCCGCCATGCCCTGAGCCAGTGCCGTCGTTTCGTCCAGGCCGTTGTCGCGGGCGTAGTCGCGCACATCTTGCGAGATCTTCATGCTGCAGAACTTAGGCCCGCACATCGAGCAAAAGTGAGCCACTTTCATAGAGTCCTTGGGCAGGGTTTCGTCGTGAAACGCGCGCGCCGTGTCGGGATCCAGCCCCAAATTGAACTGGTCTTCCCAACGAAACTCGAAGCGCGCCTTGGATAGTGCGTTATCCCGGATCGCCGCGCCCGGGTGTCCCTTGGCCAGATCGGCGGCATGGGCAGCAATCTTGTACGTGATGATGCCGTCCTTGACGTCTTTCTTGTTGGGTAAGCCCAGGTGCTCTTTTGGTGTCACGTAGCACAGCATGGCCGTGCCATACCAGCCGATAATTGCAGCACCAATGCCGGATGTGATGTGGTCGTATCCGGGGGCAATGTCGGTAGTCAGGGGGCCCAGGGTATAAAAGGGTGCTTCGTGGCAGTGCTTGAGTTGCAAGTCCATGTTCTCGCGGATGAGATGCATAGGCACGTGGCCCGGCCCTTCGATCATCACCTGAACCTCATGCTTCCAGGCCACCTGGGTCAGTTCGCCCAGGGTGCGCAGCTCTGCAAATTGTGCCTCGTCATTGGCGTCGTACCCCGATCCCGGCCGCAGGCCATCACCCAGCGAGAAGCTGACGTCGTACGCCTTCATGATGTTGCAGATGTCTTCGAAGTGCTCATACAGAAAGCTTTCGCGATGATGGGCCAGACACCATTTGGCCATGATCGAGCCCCCACGGGAGACAATCCCTGTCATGCGGCTGGCTGTCATGGGGACAAATGGCAGACGCACCCCGGCGTGGATGGTGAAGTAATCCACACCTTGCTCGGCCTGCTCGATCAAGGTGTCCCTGAAAATCTCCCAGTTCAGTTCTTCAGCCACGCCCCCCACTTTTTCCAGTGCCTGATAAATCGGCACTGTGCCAATTGGTACGGGTGAGTTGCGGATAATCCATTCGCGGGTTTCGTGGATATGTTTGCCAGTGGACAGATCCATCACCGTGTCGCCACCCCACCGGATTGCCCAGGTCATTTTCTCCACTTCTTCGTAGATGTCCGAGCGGATGGCCGAGTTGCCTATGTTGGCGTTTACCTTCACCAGAAAATTACGCCCGATGGCCATGGGCTCAATTTCAGGATGGTTGATGTTGGCCGGGATGATCGCCCGCCCGCGAGCTACTTCCTGGCGTACAAACTCGGGGGTGATGGTCTCCGGGATGCTGGCCCCAAAGGATTGGCCGGCATGTTGCCGTGTCAGACGCTCGGCCAGGCGTGCACCGTCCGGGCCTGTTTGATGCAGAGCCTCGACGTATTGCTCGCGGCGCAGGTTTTCGCGGATGGCCACGTACTCCATCTCGGGAGTGATGATACCTCGGCATGCGTAATGCATCTGCGTCACGTTGCAGCCTGCATGGGCACGACGCGGAGCACGTGTGCGTGTAAAACGCAGGCTGTCTGCCTCGGGATCTGCCTGCCGGGCACGCCCGAACTGGCTGCTTGGCCCCGGCAGGGTCTCTGTGTCTTCGCGCTCCAGAATCCATGGCAACCTGGGGGCACTCAGCCCCTTGCGGATGTCGATGGTTGCGGATGGGTCAGTGTACGGGCCACTCGTGTCATATACAGTCAGTGGTGGATTGGGCTCGCCGCCAAACTGCCCTGGGGTGTCATCCTGGTGGATTTCCCGGAACGGGACACGCAGGTCGGCACGTGAGCCAGTAACGTGGATTTTTTGTGACGCGGGCAATGGATGGACAGCAGCCGGGTCGACAGTGGCCTGTGTGGCCAGAAAAGAGGGATGGGTATTCAAGAAGGAGCTCCAGGTTCGAAAGAATTTCGGAAATGGAGCCGAGTCGGGGAGGATTGGACGCAAGATGCCCCTGAGAGACACCCTGCACGCTCCCAGCATCGGCATTATCCGTACTGGTACGAAGGGTGTTTCTCAACCCGCCGACAATGCCGTCGAGTACCCCCGCGTGAGGCCAAGTATACGGGTGTCGATGCGGGTTGGGCAGGGTATTGCTTAAATAATCATTATTTTGTGGTGCTCCAGGTGTGCATCAAGGCCAACACCTAGCGATAGCGCTGCACGCCCAGATCGTCGCTGCGGATGGCGGTAGGCTTGCCCGAGACCAGATCTGATATCAGTTGCCCGCTGCCGCATGCCATGGTCCATCCCAGGGTGCCATGGCCGGTGTTAAGGAACAGATTGCTTAAGCGCGTGCGCCCCACGATGGGGGTGCTGTCAGGCGTCTTGGGCCGCAGGCCTGTCCAGAAATGTGCATCACCAGGCGCGTAGCTGCCGGGAAACAGATCGTTAAGCACCATCTCCAGGGTGCGCTGACGGCGGGGATCCAGATGGGTGTCGTAGCCCACCACCTCGGCCATGCCGCCCACACGGATGCGATCGTCAAATCGTGTCAGGGCGATCTTGTAAGTTTCGTCCAGCAAAGTAGACACTGGTGCGCGGGCAGGGTCTGAGATATCCACTGTGATGGAATAGCCTTTCATGGGATAAATGGGCAAGTCGACAATACCGCGCAGCAGCAATGGCGAGTACGAACCCAGCGCCACCACATAGGCGTCGGCCTGCAGCAGCCCCGAGGCGCACTGCACACCGGTGATGCGCCCGCTGGCCTGTTGCAAGGACTGGATCACTTCGCCGAAGCGAAACTGCACACCTTGCTGTTCTGCCAGTTGCGTCAGTTCGTGGGTGAACAGCCGGCAGTCTCCGGTTTCGTCTTCGGGGGTGCGCAGGCCGCCCACCAGCTTGTGGCGCACCTGATGCAGGGCGGGCTCGTAATCCACCAGATGGTCACCGTCAACCAGCTCGAAGGCAACGCCCGCGTCGCTGAGTGCCTGGACGTCACGCTGTGCGTCGTCCATCTGCTTTTGTGTGCGAAACACCTGCAGGGTGCCTTGGCGACGGCCTTCAAACTGGATGCCCGTGTCTGCCTGCAGCTGATGCAGGCATTGGCGGCTATGAGTGGATAGCCGCAGCATGCGCTCTTTATTGGTGGCGTAGCGTGCCGGTGTGCAATTGCGCCACATGTCGTACATCCAGCGCAACTGAAACAGGCTGCCATCGGGCCGGATGGTTAGCGGCGCATGCTGGGTAAACAGCCATTTCAGGGCTTTCAGGGGAATGCCCGGTGCAGCCCAGGGAGATGAGTATCCAAACGACAGCTGGCCGGCGTTACCGAAGCTGGTTTCTTCGGCCGTACTGGTTTCGCGATCGATTACAGTGACTTCATGCCCCTGCTGAGCCAGATAGTAGGCGCTGGTAACACCGACCACGCCTGCTCCCAAAACCAGAACTTTCATGACCAAACCTCATAGAGAGTAATTTTTGATGATGATAGGCGATATCAGTGGGTGATTTTTTATGAAAAAATGTAGTTTGCAGGAATATAAACGTCTGCCCATCTATCTGGCTACAATTGTCAGCACAAAATGCTGGTTTGCCGCCTGATGGAAATTTAAATGTTTAAGATCAAGTGTTTAAGGCCTGTCTTGCGGGCCTGTCACAGGCACTCCAATGCTCGCGGGAGCCCCTATGAGAGTTCAAAAAGAATCCGTCCACGCGCTCGATAAGCTCGACCGGCGCATCCTGGATCTTCTGCAGCAAAATGGCCGTCTCTCCATGACCGAGCTGGCTGACGCGATTGGGCTGACAGTCACACCCTGCATTGAGCGTGTGCGCCGGTTGGAGCGTGACGGTGTGATTACGGGATATCACGCACGTGTGGCGCCTGTTGCCCTGGATGCAGGTTTGCTGGTGTTTGTGGAAATCACTATGTCCAGCAAGTCAGAGCGTACCTTCGAGGAATTTCGCCGCGAAGTCCTGTGTGTGCCGCAGGTACTGGAATGCCACCTGGTGTCCGGAGACTTCGACTACCTGATCAAGGCCCGTATCAAAGAAATTGGCCAGTATCGCCACCTGTTGGGCAATATTCTGTTGCGGCTGCCCGGGGTGACCCAAACCAAAAGCTGTGTGGTGATGGAAGAGGTAAAAGAAACGCTGTTTATTGCTGCCCAGAAATAGCGCCTGCGGGGCGCACCACCACCAGGTTGTCGCGGTGAATGAGTTCCGGGTCTGACAGATGGCCCAAGATCTCGGCAATCTGCGCGCTGGGCTGGCGCAGGATGCGGGCGGTATCTGCAGAAGAATAGTTGATCAGGCCGCGGCCGCACTCTACTCCATGCTCATCCACGCAGGCCACCACATCACCCCGCTCGAAATCTCCCTCGACGTCGATCACACCAATAGGTAGCAGGCTGCGATGCCCTTGTGTCAGAGCGCGCACGGCGCCTGCATCCAGCGTAACGCGGCCGCGTAAGCGCAGATGGTTCACCATCCAGCGCTGGCGTGCCGAGCGGACGGGCAATACGGCCTGCAGCTCGGTGCCGATGGGTTCGCCGGCGGTCAGGCGTTGCAGTACGGCGGGCTCGCGCCCGGAAGCGATGATCGTGTGCCCGCCGCTGTTGGCTGCCCGTCGTGCGGCCAATACTTTGGTCAACATCCCCCCGGTGCCAAAAG
The DNA here is from genome assembly GCF_049651205.1 of Castellaniella sp. Classification (GTDB taxonomy): domain Bacteria; phylum Pseudomonadota; class Gammaproteobacteria; order Burkholderiales; family Burkholderiaceae_B; genus Castellaniella. The sequence goes on along the minus strand of NZ_JBASBR010000013.1, from coordinate 51,837 downwards.
TACTGCCTGCGCCACCCGCCATTGCTTCAAGTGCAGGGTCGCCCGCTTGGCCCTGATGGATGAATTCGGCATCCGGGTGTTTGCGTGGATCGGCACTGTACAGGCCGGCCTGGTCGGTGAGGATGATGAGTACCCTGGCTTCAACCAGGTTGGTGACCAGCGCGCCCAGCGTGTCGTTGTCGCCCACCCGGATCTCATCGGTGACCACGGTGTCGTTCTCATTGACAATCGGCACCACGCCCAGATTCAGCAGGGTCACCAGCGTGCTGCGAGCATTTAAGTAGCGGCGCCGATCAGAGAGGTCTTCGTGGGTCAGCAGGATTTGTGCGGTGCGTACCCCGTGGCGTGCAAACGCCGCTTCGTAGGCCTGTACCAGGCCCATTTGTCCCACGGCAGCCGCCGCCTGCAGCTCGGACATTGCCTTGGGCCGCCGCGGCCAGCCCAACCGTGCCATGCCCTCGGCAATCGCGCCGCTGGAAACCAGAACCACCTGGCGCCCAGCTGCGTGCAAGGCAGCAATTTGCTCGGCCCATTGGGCCACCGCTTGGGTGTCGATGCCACGCCCTTCGTTGGTGACCAAAGAGGATCCCACTTTAAGCACCAAGCGGTGGGCGTGTTGTGCAACCGAAGGAGAGAGGCTGGATGAACTCATGCTGCAGGGCGTAACGAAAAAGTGACGGCGGTAATGGGACAGTTTAGTGCGCGTCGGGAGATGCCGGGTCTGTTTTGTCGTCCACGAAACGCGGGTCTTCATCGTGGGCGTGCTCGGCTTGCTGCTGTTCGTCCAGCCATGTCTGGATGGCGCCCATCAGGGCTGGCGTACCGGTGCCTGTCAGTGCCGAGATCCCGTAGACCGGGCCGGACCACTGCAGCTCCTGGCAAATACGTCGCTGGATCGCAGCAGCGTCTTCAACCATATCCATCTTGTTTAGTATCAGCCAACGGGGCTTGGCTGCGAGCTCGGGGCTGTAGCGCTCAAGCTCGCGGGTGATCGCCTGGGCGTCCCGCACTGCTTGTGCGCAGGCGTCGATATCGGGATCAGGCGAGTAGACGTCCAGCAGATGCAAGAGCACCCGGGTGCGGCTGAGGTGACGCAAAAATTGGTGTCCCAGCCCGGCGCCTTCGGAGGCGCCTTCGATCAGGCCCGGAATATCGGCGATGACGAAACTGTGCGAGGTGGATGTGCGCACCACGCCCAGGTTGGGATGCAGCGTGGTAAAGGGGTAGTCTGCGATCTTTGGCCGGGCATTAGATACCTTGGCAATGAGGGTGGATTTGCCCGCATTGGGCATCCCCAGCAAACCCACATCGGCCAGCACTTTGAGTTCAAGCCGCAGATGGTGCTGTTCGCCCTCGCGCCCCGGCGTAAATTGCCGTGGTGCGCGATTGGTGCTGGATTTGAAGTGCAGATTGCCCAGCCCTCCGTTGCCACCGGCGGCCAGCGTGACTTGCTGGCCGTGGTGGTCGAGATCGAAGAGTTGCTGGTTTGTCTCGGCATCGTAGATGACGGTGCCCACCGGCATGCGCAGGACAATATCGGCTGCCCCCGCGCCGTACTGGTCGGAGCCGCGGCCGTTTTCACCATTTTTTGCACGGTGCAGGCGTGCATAACGGTAGTCAATCAAGGTATTGATGTTGCGATCGGCCACCGCCAGGATAGAGCCGCCACGGCCGCCATCGCCGCCGTCGGGCCCGCCCATCGGGATAAATTTTTCGCGGCGAAAGCTGGCCACGCCGTTACCACCCTTGCCGGCAACGACTTCAATCGTGGCTTCGTCTACAAATTTCATGATGCATATTCTACTTAAACAAAAAGACCCTGCTATCAAGCAGGGCCTCTTTTTGGCTGATCGGTGAAGATCAGTTGCTGGCGTTTACCGACACGGTGCGCTTGTTAAGCGCGCCCTTGACGGAAAACTGCACGGTGCCGTCCACAAGGGAGAACAACGTGTGGTCTTTGCCGATGCCGACATTGACGCCAGGATGGAATTGCGTGCCCCGCTGGCGAACAATGATGCCGCCCGCCGAGATTTGTTGGCCGCCATATACTTTGACGCCCAGCCGTTTGGATTCTGAATCGCGGCCGTTACGCGTTGAGCCGCCGCCCTTTTTGTGTGCCATGAGTGTGCTCCTTGGTCAGGTCAGGCCGCAACGGCGTCGATGCGGATTTCGGTGAAATTCTGGCGATGGCCTTGGTGCTTTTGATAATGCTTGCGCCGGCGCATCTTGAAGATTTTGACCTTGTCGTGACGACCTTGTGCAAGAACAGTGGCTTTGACCGCAGCGCCCGTGACGAAAGGCGTGCCGATTTTCAGCGCATCACCTTCGCCAACCGACAAAACCTGGTCTAGCGAGATTTCTTGCCCAATGTCAGCTGGTATCTGTTCGATTTTCAGTTTTTGGCCAGCGCAAACACGATACTGTTTGCCACCGGTTTTTATGACCGCGTACATGGGGATTTCCTGTGAGAATATTCCTGGTGCCTCATGCTTAAAAAGAGCCTAAGCCTTGCACCAGGGATGCCAAAAAGGCCTGTGCTTAAATGCATAAGCATGGCCAAGCCAAGTATTTTTGCAGATTTGATCTTGTAAATCAAGCCCCTAAGAGCGGTAATCTGCATTGATACTGACGTATTCGTGGGAAAAATCACACGTATAGACGGTATCGGAGGTTTGGCCACGTCCCAGTGCTACCCGTACCAGGATCTCTGCTTGCGCCATGATGCGCTGGCCGTCTTCTTCGAGATAGTTGGGATCGCGACCACCTTGCGTGGCCACCTGGATGTCGCCCAACCACAGGGTAAGTTTGGAGACGTCGAGATCGTCAATGCCCGCGTAGCCAATAGCTGCGAGGATTCGGCCCAGATTGGGGTCGGACGCATAAAACGCGGTTTTTACCAAAGGCGAATGGGCAATGGAATAAGCCACCTTCAGAGCTTCTTCGGTGGTGGCGGCCTGTTCGACCTGGATGGTCATGAATTTGGTTGCACCTTCGGCGTCGCGCACGATTTTTTGGGCCAGATCGCGTGCGGCCTGAGTGAGTGCCTGCACCAGTGGCTGGAAGCGAGGGTCTTGTGGGGACTGGATCTGGACGCCGCTGGCCCCGGTGGCCATGATGATGAAGGAGTCGTTGGTGGAGGTGTCACCATCCACCGTGATGCGATTGAACGACTGGTTGGCGATCTGGCTGGCCAGGGTTTTGAGCAGTGGTGCAGGCAGGCCCGCGTCGGTGGCCAGAAAACCCAGCATCGTGGCCATATTGGGGCGGATCATGCCCGCACCCTTGCTGATGCCGGTGATGGTTACCGTGGTGCCGCCCAGATCGATCTGTTGCGAATGAATCTTGGGTTGCGTGTCGGTGGTCATGATGCTGTGGGCAGCTTCAAACCAGTGCGCCGATTGTGCATCGGCCACAGCAGCAGGCAGGCCGGCAATCAGGCGGTCTACTGGCAGGGGCTCGAGGATGACCCCCGTGGAAAACGGCAAAATCTGTGTGGCGTGCACGCCCAGCTGGCTTGCCAGTGCCTCACAGGTCTGATTGCTTGCCTGCAGGCCGGGTTCTCCGGTGCCTGCATTGGCATTGCCAGTGTTGATAACCAGCGCCCGGATGCCTGCCTGTGCCGCCAGATGGGCCTCGCACACTTGCACCGGTGCAGCGCGAAACCGGTTGCGGGTAAAGACACCAGCCACCGTGGTGTTGGGCGCGAGCAAAAAGACGGTGAGGTCGCGTCGGCCTGCTTTGCGGATGCTGGCTTCGGCCGTGCCAATACGGATGCCTGCAACGGGGAAAATGGCGTCGCGCGCCGGAATATGCAAATTGATGGCCATGGCTTGAGTGCGTGATGAGATGCCGTACCTGTGCGGGCGGGGCAAGAATGAAACAAACCCTCATTCTATGCCGAATGAGGGTTTGCATGAGAGGCCAAACCAGACTGTGCAGCGATTAGGCCACAGGCAATCGGGTATGTGTGGTGCGTTTGAGATCGCCCAGGAGTTCGAACAGGCTGGATCGTGCAGAAGGGGCCATGCCGCCGAGCAGTGATTGAATCCAGGAATCGTGGGCACTTTGCATGCGTCGGTAATAACGGCGCCCTTTTTGGGTAAGGCGCAGCAGCGAGCTGCGGCGATCGGTTTCGTTTCTCTGGCGTTCGATCAGGCCGTCTTTCTCGAGTTGGTCGGCGATGCCGGTAATGTTGCCGTTGCTGACCATCATCAGGCGGGAGAGCTCGGACATTTTGAGCCCTTTTGGGGTATGCGTGAGTTGTGAGAGGAGGTCGAAGCGTGGCAACGTGGTCTGGAACTCGGTGCGCAAACGGGATCGAACCTCGGTCTCGATGAGGTTGCAGCAACTGAGCATACGCAGCCAGAGGCGGATGTCGGGGGATTCTTTGTCGGTGATGCGGGTTTCGAGGTCGCGGGGGGGGAGTGCAACAGCGGGGTGTTGCGTGGCGACGTAGTGTGTGTAGTCGGTCATGGCGCGCCTTTGGGGCGGTAATAAGCCGCCGCTGAGATATGAATGACGAGCCTAGTGTAGGGGTGGAGGGCGCGGGTTTCCTTGCTTTACATCAAGAAACTTGAGGTTTGTACCAATCTGCCGGTGATTTCTGCAGATTGGTACATTTTCTGGCCTTGCAGGTTTGCCTTACAGGGTGGCAAATACCCGGTTGGCGGCGTCCAGCGTGGCATCGATGACAGCGTCGTCGTGCGTGGTTGATACAAACCCGGCTTCGAAGGCCGAAGGTGCGAAGTACGCACCGGCTTCAAGCATCCCGTGGAAAAACCGCTTGAAGGCCTCCTGGTTGCAGGCCGAGACTTCTGCCAGGCTTTGCGGGATGGTGTTGCGGAAATAAATGCCAAAGAGACCGCCTTGCCAGTCGCCGCAAAACTCGACCCCGTGCTGATGGGCGGCCTTGATCAGCCCCTGAACCAATTTGCCGGTTTGCTGATGCAGGTTTTCGTAGAGCCCTGGTGCGGCCAGCCGTTGTAGGGTTACAAGCCCGGCGGCCACGGCCACCGGGTTGCCCGACAAGGTGCCTGCCTGGTACACCGCGCCCAGAGGAGCAATATTGGCCATGACGTCAGCGCGCCCGCCAAAGGCCCCTACCGGCATGCCGCCGCCGATGATCTTGGCCAGGGTGGTGAGGTCGGGGGTTACGCCGCACAAGCCCTGCATGCCTTGCGGCCCGACGCGCAGACCTGTCATGACTTCATCGAAAATCAGCAAGGCGCCGTACTGGCTGCATAGCTTGCGCAGGCCTTCCAGAAAGCCTGCTGCAGGCCGTACGAAGTTCATGTTGCCGGCAATGGGCTCGACAATGACGCAGGCGATCTCCTCGGGGTATTGGGCAAAAACGGCTTCGACGCTATCCAGGTGGTTGTAGTCGAGCACCAGCGTATGTTGCACGAATTCGGGCGGTACCCCTGCCGAAGACGGGTGGCCGAAAGTCAGCATGCCGGATCCTGCCTTCACCAGAAGGCTGTCAGAGTGTCCGTGATAGCAGCCTTCAAATTTCACAATCTTGTTGCGGCCGGTGTGGCCCCGGGCCAGGCGGATGGCGGACATCGTGGCTTCGGTGCCCGAGCTGACCAGGCGCACCTGTTCAATGGACGGGATGCGCTCGATGATTGCCTCAGCGATCTGGATTTCTGCCTCGGTGGGGGCTCCGAAAGACAAGCCGCCTTCGGCTGCAGCCTGAACGGCACGGACGACTTCGGGGTCGGCATGGCCCAGGATTGCAGGGCCCCACGATCCGACATAATCAATGTAGCGGGTATTCTCAGCATCCCATAGGTAGGGGCCTTGAGCGCGCTGGATGAAGGGCGGCGTGCCGCCCACCGAGCGAAAGGCCCGTACGGGAGAATTGACCCCACCGGGGATGGCTCGGCAGGCGCGATCGAAAAGGTCTGAATTACGGGGCATGGCTGAGTACTTATCGAAAAAGGGATCAGGAAAAAAGTGCGCTGCAGCGTTGTGCTGCGGCGGTGATATCGGGGGCGTTGAACAGGGCGCTGATCACAGCAATACTGTCGGCGCCGGCCTGGATGACTGACGGTGCATTATCCGGGCCAATGCCGCCAATGGCCACTACGGCTGGACGGGGTGAGAGCAGGGCGCTGATCTTGTGCCCCTCGCGAATGTCGTCCAGAGAGGCGCGTACGGCATCTGGTTTGACCGCGGAAGGAAACATTGCGCCAAAGGCAATGTAATCCACGGGCACCTGCAGATGCTGGTGTGCCAAGGCCGGCTGGTTGTAGCACGAGCACCCGATCAGTTTGTGGGGGCCCATCTCGCGTCGTGCCTCAGCCAGTGTGCCATCGTCTTTGCCCAGATGCACGCCGTCGGCATCCAGCGCCAATGCCAGGCGCCAGTCGTCATTGATGATCAGGGGCAGATGAAGTTCGCGGCAGAGGTCGCGCACCGAGAGGGCTTGGGCCCGCTGCTTGGCCGGGTCGCCCAGTTTGCGCCGCCATTGCAGCACTTGCATGCCGCCTGCGTGTGCCTGGCGGATGGCCTCAAGCAAGCGGTGAGTATCGGGCCAGTCGGGGGTGACGCCGTATAGGCCGTGCGGAAATCTGAGTGAATTCATGGTGTGGTGAAACGTAAGATCTGCTGCCCCATCCCCGGGTGAAACGTATGTGTCAGCATGTGCCCGGCCTGGCCGGCGGCTTGCTGCACAGCTGCCTCGGGGGTAAGCCCTTGTGCCAGATGATAGGTCAGCAAGGTAGCCAACAGGCTTTCGCGGTCGGTGGCCCGTACGGGTGATGTCGGCAGGGGCCACCGTTGGCTGGCCTGATCCTGGCTATGCCAGCTTAGGCCCGGGCCATCAGTACCCGGACTGAAATGGCAGCACAGCACATGCGAGGCACCCAGCTCAAGCAAGGCCTGGATGGGGGAGTCTGCCCGGGTCTCCGAGAGCAGGCCCTGGCTGGCCCAATGTTCTGGCTGTGAGGCATTCAGCACCAAAATGTGTGCCTGGGGTACCAACAGGTCCAGCAAAGCGCCCACAGTGTCCTCAGCATCCAGATCGTCGAGGTCGGGCACATCAGGCGGCCGTGTCAGATGCAATACCAGAGGCAGGGTGCTGTAGTCGGCCGCCAGTTGGGCCAGCGTAGCGATGGTTTCCGGGTCGTATTGTGGCCCGATCTTGATGGCGCCGATTGCCATGTCTTCGAGCAGACAGCGGGCCTGTTCGTCGATGAATTCTGGAGAGATCCGCTGGACAGACTGGATGCCGGAGGTATCCTGAGCCAGAATCGCGGTCACCACAGAGCAGGCGTGCAGCCCAAGCTGCGCACAGATGACCGCGTCAGCAGGCAGGTTACTGGCGCCACTGGGATCGAAAGAGCCGAGAATCAGCGGAAGTGACAGAGACGATATAAGCGGGGAGGCCATGACACGCGCGACAAGCCGGCAGACAGCCCGGCGGATTGGGTACTATGGCATCCATTCTAATGGATGCGGCTTGCGGATTCTCTGGCAGGCCTGATTTAAGGTTTGATGGTCATGCGCACATGGATGTGTCTTATTTGCGGCTGGATTTACGATGAAGCGGCGGGCTTTCCCGAAGACGGGATTGCACCGGGCACGCGTTGGGAAGACGTGCCACCCAACTGGGTATGCCCCGAATGCGGGGCCCGCAAAGAAGATTTCGAACTCATCGAGATCTGATACTCTAGGGATATGGGCCGTTTGGCCCGCCTCCAGGGAGATCATCATGACGACCAAACCGCATGCTGCCGAAGAAAACCCTCGGATTGATCTCTCGCGCCAGTTGTTACTGGCCATGCCCGGCAGGGTGTCAGGCGAGCTCGCCAACACCGTTATTTATGTCTGCGAACACACCGAGCACGGTGCACTGGGTCTGGTGGTCAATCGCCCCACCGATCTCACCATCGGAGACCTCCTCCAGCGCATCGACCTTCCCCTGTCACTCGAGATTGGCCCGGTACGTGAAACCCCGGTTTTTTTTGGCGGGCCGGTACAAACCGATCGTGGCTTTGTGCTGCACGTGCCACGCGGTGATTACAACTCCAGCATTCCGGTAGACGACAACGTGGCACTCACCACTTCGCGGGATGTGCTGCAAGACGTTGCAGCAGGGCACGGGCCCGCCCATTTGCTAGTCACGCTAGGCTATGCAGGCTGGGGGGCCGGCCAGCTCGAGGACGAGCTCGCCAGCAATGCATGGCTCAATGTGCTGTCCTCCCACGAAATCCTGTTCGATACCCCGGCCGAGCAACGCTACGATGCAGCCCTGGCGCAGCTGGGTATCCGCTCTGCGATGCTGGCCAGCGATGCGGGTCATGCCTGAAGAGGTTCTGCTAGCCTTTGATTTTGGCCTCCGAAAAATCGGAGTAGCTCTGGGTAACACACTGACCGCACAGGCCAGGCCCTTGTGCATCCTGACACCAACCACCCGGGTGCAACGATTTGACCAGATTGCCGCCTTGCTCGACGAATGGCAGCCCAACCGGGTGGTGGTGGGTTTGCCGCTGACGCTCGATGGGCAAGAACAAGCCGCTTCACAGCAAAGCCGACGTTTTGCCCATCAGCTGGAGGGCCGATTTGGCCTGGCCGTGGTTTTGATTGATGAGCGCGGATCCAGCCTGGAGGCCCAGCACATTCTGAGCAGCAACGCCCCCGACGATGCCATGGCTGCTGCTGTGATTTTGCAGCGGTATTTCGATCAGCAGGTATGATGAGCCACATCGCCCGGGTGGTCCGGGAGCGAGGTGCTGCGTGGCGGTCGTGTTGTTTGTGATTCGTTCGGTATTCGTGGTGGTGTGGATCCTCTCGGGGCTACTCACCGAGCTGCTGGTCTTTCCCCTGTTAAGCCGCCGCTGGCGCCTGTGGGTGGTGGGCGCCTGGTCGCGCGGCCTGTTGGCCTTGTGTGGGGTGCGCGTCCGTGTACTGGGGCAGCCCCTGCGCAAAGGTCCCGGCCTTTGGGTCGCCAACCATGTGTCCTGGGTGGATATCTTTGTGCTCAACCGTGTACGCACCACCTCATTTGTTGCCAAGAGCGATATCCGGCGCTGGCCGGTGATTGGTCTGCTGGTTGCCTGGGCCGGCACGCTGTTCATCGACCGCGGCCACCGTCATGCTGTGCGTGAGGCTTGTCGGCAGATCACCCGCTGCTTTCAGCAGGGCGACGTTGTCGGCCTGTTTCCAGAAGGGACCACTACCGAAGGGCGGGATGTGAAGCCATTTCACTCCGGCCTCTTCGAGGCGGCGGTTCAGGCCCAGGTGCCTATACAGCCGGTGGCGTTGCGCTACCTGCGCCATGGGCGGCCGGCGCCCGAACTCTCGTTTGTGGGCGAGCAAACCCTGGTGGCCAATTTGTGGATACTGCTGGGTGCCTGGGGGGTGGCTGTCGAATGCCAGTTTTTACGGCCGATTGTTCCGGATGCCGAGTCTCGTCGTGGAGATCTGGCCAGCCAGTGTCACGCTCTGGTGCGGCAGGCTGTGCAGTCTTCCTGAATCAATGCATGGTCGCGCAGGCGCAATGCGGTCAGTGATCTTCCCCACACACAGCCTGTGTCCAGGCAGATGGTGTCAGGGCGGATGTTCAGGCCTAGGGCTGACCAATGCCCAAACACGATGGTCTCTGAGAGATCTCTGCGTGCCGGTAGTTCAAACCAGGGTTTGAGGTCAGGGCTGTCCTTGGGGCCGGCCTTGTGCTGAAAATTCATGCTGCCGTTAATTTGGCACATGCGCATGCGTGTCAGGGCATTGACGATCACGCGCATCCGCTCAGGCCCGACAAGCGTATCGTCCCAGCAAAGTGGTTCTTCGCCGTATAAATCGTGCACGGCTTGTTGCCAGTTGTCCTGCTGCAAGGATGCTTCGATTTCGTGCGCAAGCGCCTGGGCCTGGTCTAGTGTCCAGGCCGGCAAAATGCCGGCATGCACCATCACGTGGCGATGACCGCGAACCATCAAAGGGCGATGACGCAACCAGGAGAGCAACTCGTCGCGGTCTGGGGCGGCCAGGATGTCTTGCAGGGTGTCGGATTTTCCGTGTTTACGCACCCCCGCGGCCACTGCCAGCAGGTGAATATCATGATTGCCCAACACAACCCGTGCCCGGTTGCCCAAGCTGCGGATCAGGCGCAGGGCACCCAGAGAATCCGGGCCGCGATTGACGAGATCTCCGGCAAACCAGATTTCGGTGTCGGGGTGGGCCAGTTGGGGATGCGCAAGCAAGGCACGCAGAGGCTGTGCACACCCCTGGACGTCGCCAATCACCCAGATATCTGGGGCGCTCATGTGGGCCTTCGTTGCAGGCGGCGCTGCCGCCACCATAAGGCAAGCGGGTGGCGGTATTCCATGGCAAGCAAGACAATCAGGGCGCAGCCCAAGCCCAACATGCTGGGCACCAGCGCCGTGGCCCAGGGAGGCCAGCTGCCCAGCATGCCTGCGTTAAGCGCCAGTTGGTTGAGCATGAAAAAGCCCACCCCCAGGATGATGCCCAAAAACACCTTGACCCCTACCCCGCCTCGTCGGGTCTGCATGAATCCAATCGGTGTCGCGATCGTCATCATCACCAGCAGCGTGAACGGATAGGCAATCTTGCGCCACAGCGCAACCGCCTGGCGATCAGTTTGAAGATTATTGCTTTTGAGATAACTGATGTAATCGAGCAGATCGGAAATCGCCATGCGCTCGGGCGTCAGGATCCGGGCAATCAGGCGTTCGGGGGTAAGGGTGGTGGGAATGCTGCGGCTCTCGAGCTTGATCACCTGGCTGATGGGCGAAGTGGGTACCTTGGCGTTAGCCAGGGCGCTGGCAGATTGCGGTTCTATCCGCGTTTCGGTCACCGAGTTCAGGGTCAGGTGGCCGTTGCCAAACTGGCCGTCAGCCGCTTCTACATAGGCCTTTAACGTGTCGTCTGCACGAAACTCGTACAAGATGACACCTTGCACATGGCCTTGTCCGTCTAGCTTATGGAGATTGATTACTCGCGTGCCGCCGCTTTCGGGGTTGGACTCCTTGAACCAGTAGCCGCTGGATAGCCGTCCGCCATCTGTGCGGCCCAGCAGGGCCAGCCGTGATTCGCTGCCCTGGAGTTCTGCGGCAGGGGTGATGTACTCGGACAAAATAAAGGCACCCGCCACCAGCGGGATGGTAATCAGCCACAGGGTGCCCAGCAGCTTCAGGCCGCTGACGCCTGATGCGCGCAAAATGGTAAGTTCGTTGCGTTGTGCCAGGCCGGCCAGAGCCAGTACGGCCCCAATCAGCAACCCGATGGGTAAGAGCTCGTACAGATGGTTGGGGAGATCCAGCACCTGCAGATAAAAAAGATTCAGCAGGGTGAGGTGATCGCCCACCCTGTCCAGGCCGTCGATGAGAGCAAAAAACATGAACAGGCCTACCAGGGCCACCAGCACGACGGTGGTCGAACGGTAGATCTCGCGGGCGATGTAGCGTCGGGCTGTGCGCATGAATCCAACAGCAGCAAAAACCCCAATAGTACCCCGAACCCGGTTTCGTCTTGAGAGGGCCTACGACCGCATGCGCCAGGGATCAGGGGATTTCAACGGCAGACATACGGGCGCGCACGGTGGCCGCGCGAGACCTCAGGTAGTTCGTTCTCCCGTGCTGATCGTAGTAGGCCGGATTGGGCAGCATCGCAGCCAGTTGAGCGGATTGCGCATTGGACAGGCGTGCTGCGCTTGTCTTGAAATAGTGGTGTGCGGCTGCCTGGGCACCAAACGTGGTTTCACCCCATTGCGCAATGTTCAGATAAAGCTCCAGAATCCGCCGCTTGCTCATGATGCCTTCGATCATATACGTGAGGATCAGCTCCTGGCCCTTGCGCAAATAGTTTCGGGAGTTGGATAAAAACAGGTTTTTGGCTACCTGCTGGGTGATGGTGGAGCCTCCCCGGCGGCGCGAATGCCCCATAGATTCCTGTTTCTGGTTGTAGCGCCACGCCTTGCGGATGGCATCCCACTCGACGCCATCGTGGTCGATGAAGCCGGAATCCTCTGATGCCACCACCGCGCGCTTGAGTGTCACGCTGATCTTGTCATAAGGCACCCACTCCTGATGGATCTCGGCATCCGGCTGGGTGGCCCGGACTGCCTGGAGTGTGTCGATCATCACCGGGGTGACAGACGGATTGCGAAAATTGAACCAGACGACCATGCCCAACAGGCCGATTTCGTACAGAAACCCGGCGCATAGCGCCAGCACCAGCAGGGAGGCCAGGATCCGGCGCAGCTTCATGGCGTGTTCGTGCCCAGGCCCGCCCGTGTGAAATGCCAGGTACGGGTGATGGCCAGGATGTCGGTCTTGGCGGCTAATTTGGCAGGCAAGGGCGGAAACGGAGCTGCCAGTTCTACGATCCGGCGCGCCGCGCTGTTAAGCACCTCATGAGAGGAGGGGCGGTCGAAGCTTAAATGATCCAGCTGGCCGTCCCGGCGGATATACACGGTCAGTTGCAGGTCGCCGTAGATTTTCCCCCGGGCTTCTGGCGGGTAGTGCTCGGTGCCGATCAGTTCAATCCGCTGACGCCAGGCCTCAAGATACTGGGCGTAATCACTGGCCTGCGTGGCAGGAGCTACAAAGGTTTGCCGGGGCAAGGCGTTGTACCGCTGGATTTGTGCTTTCAGGGCTGCGATGCGCGCATTGAGAATGACGCTGTCTTGTTCCAGATCATCCTCGCCAGGCGCAGTCTGGTCTCCGCTGGTTTGAGACGAGGGCTTGGCCTGGGCAATCCGGTGTTTGGATTCAAGCTGGGTAAGCAGGCGCTGCTGTTCGGTTTCAAGCTCGGCCTGGCGCTTGCGCAAGGCTTCGAGGATGGTTTCTTCTGCCGGCACGTCTGTGGTGCGGGGCAGGGGTGATGCGCTGATGCCTTGCTGGGCTTGGCCGCCGCCATCCAGGTTTTGCTGTGCCAGGGCTTGTGCCTTAAGCGGCGCTTGTTGCGTATGGCTGTTGACCAGCGTGATTTCGAGTGAGGATTCACGAACCACTGGTGCGGGTGTGTGCCAGCGCCACGCCAGCAGCAGCCCATGGGCGCACAAGGACAGCAGCAGGGCAATCGCCATGCGGCTGCGGCCTTCGTGGCGGGGTTCCAGTAACTGCAGGGGCAGCAGGTGTGCCGGCTGTGTCATGGGGGGTTAGACTGCCTCGCGCAGACGGCAATCGATGTCGAGTCCAAGTTCATCGTAGCCCAGAATGTCCAAGATCAGGGCCTGGCCGCGGTCAAATACGGGCAGGCCGTTGATTCGCGTAACCAGTGGTGCGCAGGCCAGGCGCACCAGGTTGTCGCGCAGCACATGGGCCTGTACTTCCTTTAAGCCCTGTTGCTGCAGCCAGCGTACGCACCAGTAGCGCTCCATGGCCGATTGGAACTCGCCCCACAAGGTGTACTGCGAATCGAAGGCGCCAATCAGTGCGTAGAGGTCGGCATCCTTCGGCTTGAAGGGCGCCACCAGCCGCGCAGACACGCCATGCTCGGCGGCTGCCAAAATCTGACCCTGATTGATGAGGTCGACATAGCGTCGTAGTGGCGACGTGGACCAGATGTATTGCGGCACAGCGATGGATTCGTGTGGCAGGGCCTGTGTGGACATGCGCGTGCGGCCCATTTGCTGCGAGCGATAGATACCCGGCACCCCATGGCGTGACAGCAATGCCCCCCACTGGGTGTTGGTCAGGATCATGTATTCGGCCACCAGCCGCTCAAGCGGCGCGTTGCGCTGGCGGGGGATCAGCTGGATGATGGATTCGGGGTCGTCCGGAGGGCCATCCAGTTCGAAGCTGTACTCGACGCGATCATTGTTCTCGGGTTTGCCACGGGCTTTGTCGCGTACGGATCCCAGCTGTTGTGCAAACTGCCACAGCGGGCGCAACCAGTGCCCGTAGGGCAGCTCGGCCTGGGGGTCGGCCAGTGCGTCGGCGGTGATCTGATCGCTAAGCCGGTCGTGGCGCAGGTTGCGTGTCACCGAGATGCGCTCCAGGCGGGTCTCGGTATCCAGGATTTCGCCAGTGCTCAGGCGGCCGGTGACATATAGAGACAAGGCTGGCCGCCACTGGCCTTCATCCAGAGAGAAGGCGGCAATCAGTTCACGCGGCAGCATCGGGATTTTGTCGCCCGGCATATATACCGTGGACATCCGGCTGCGGGCCATTTGATCGAACTCGCTGCCGCGTGTGATGGCCAGGGCGGGCACGGCGATATGGATCCCTACCCGGATGGTATCGGGGGCGGGTGTGGAAACGGACAAGGCATCGTCGATTTCAATGGTGCTGGAGTCGTCTACCGAATAGGCTTCGATCTCGGCCTGAGGCAGATCGTGACCCCAGTCGGCCACCTGTACTGCGGGCCACTCGGTGCCCTTGGGGAAATGAGTGGCCAAAAACCGCTGGCGCATCATGCTGAGTGCGCTGGGCCATACCCCTAGCGACAACAGCAGTTTCTCGGGGCTGAGCCCTGCTTGCTGTACCGCAGCGTCAAAGGCTTTCCATTCCAGAGAATTCTTGTCTGGCGTATCCAGAAACGTGCTTGCAACGGCCTTTAGTTCGTCTGGCAGACGGCCGGCCACCATGGCGTCCGTCCATTCTTGCTGCTGCACCGCTTGCAGACGTTTTTTCTCGATGGCTGCCAGTGCGGCCTTGAGGATATCCGGTGGGGCGGGGCGGTAAGTGCCCCGGCCACGCCGGTGAAAATAAGCCGGCGCAGCTGAAAGTGCCAGGATGAGCGCGGTTTTCTCGATGGCGCTGGGTGCGTGGCCAAAATAGTCTTCTGCCAGGTCGGCCGCTTCAAACTCTTCTTGTGGGGCCACCTCCCAAAGAAAATCCGGCTCGAGTGTGCCGGCCAGTGCTTCAGCTTCGGGCAGCAGACGCTCTGGGGTGGGCTGCTCGAAGGTAAACAGCACGTTATTGCGTTTGATCTTGCTGCGCTTGCCAGAAGCAGACTCCACTTGCAATGAGGTGTCTGCTTCGGAAAAAATGGTTTCGGCTTTCAGCTTGCCAGCGTCTTCGTAGAGAACGTGCATAAAGGATGGAACTCAGTGTGTCTGTGGGGATGAAGCGGTGGGGGTTTGGAGCAGTGCGTCCAGCAAGCGGGCATGGATGCCGCCAAAGCCACCGTTGCTCATGATGAGGATGTGGTCGCCCGCCCTGGCCTGACGGGCCAGTTGTGCAATCAGTGCGTCCAGATTGTGGCCGGTATAGACCAGTGCGTCTCCCAGGGGAGCCAGCACCTGTGCGGGATCCCAGCCCAGGGCCTGTTTGCCGGTGATCTCTCCGTAGCAATACACGGCATCCGCCTGGCTCAGCGATGCGGGTAGACGCGCGGCCATTGTGCCCAGTTTCATGGTGTTGGAGCGGGGCTCAAGAACCGCCAGGATACGGGCCTGTGGCCCCACGCGGCGGCGTAGGCCGTCGAGGGTGGTTTCGATGGCACTGGGGTGATGCGCGAAGTCGTCGTATACGGCGATGTCACGCACGGTGCCACGCAGCTCCAGGCGCCGCCGTATCCCTGAAAACGCATGCAGAGCGGCAATGGCGGCGGATACCGGGATGCCGGCGTGGTGAGCCGCTGCGATGGCCGCCAAGGCATTGGCCTGGTTGTGCCGGCCGGCCATGTCCCACTCGAGACAGCCTTG
The DNA here is from genome assembly GCF_049651205.1 of Castellaniella sp. Classification (GTDB taxonomy): domain Bacteria; phylum Pseudomonadota; class Gammaproteobacteria; order Burkholderiales; family Burkholderiaceae_B; genus Castellaniella. The sequence goes on along the minus strand of NZ_JBASBR010000013.1, from coordinate 36,224 downwards.
CGAGACACCTTTGTGCAGGACCTCGCATCGCCGGTCTTCTTTAGGATCTTGCCGGGCCTGCCACTGGCCGCCGGGGCCGAAAGTTTCGATCGGTGTCCAGCAGCCGCGCGCCAGGGTGCGATCCAGGGCGTCGCTGCTGGCCGGGCGCACAATCAGGCCGCTGGCGGGAATGGTGCGCACCAGATGATGGAACTGGGTTTCGATGGCGGCGAGGTCGGGGAAAATATCCGCGTGGTCATATTCGAGGTTGTTCAAAATAGCCGTTTTGGGACGGTAATGAACAAACTTCGAACGCTTGTCAAAAAATGCTGTGTCATATTCGTCAGCTTCGATCACGAAATGAGTGCGCTCTGGCTGATAGCTGGCGGATACCTGGAGGTCGGGTGCAACACCGCCGATCAGAAAATTGGCCGGTCGGCCCGCATGCTGAAAAATCCAGGCCAGCAAGGCACTGGTACTGGTTTTTCCGTGGGTGCCAGCAACCGCCAGCACATGCTGATCGACCAGAATGTGGTCTGACAGCCATTGTGGTCCCGAGGTGTATCGCAGACCTTGATCCAGGATGGCCTCCATCAGCGGATTGCCGCGGCTAACCACATTGCCGATGATGTAGAGATCGGCATTCAGGCGCGTCTGGTCGGCGTCGAAACCTTCGATCAGCTCGATGCCCTGTTCGCGCAACTGGGTGCTCATGGGGGGGTATACACCGGCATCACAACCCGTGACGCGATGGCCGGCAGATCGCGCAATCAAGGCCAGACCGCCCATGAAAGTGCCGCAGATTCCCAGTATATGTACGTGCATCGTATCCTCCGGCCTGTATTGTAGGGCCCAATGCTATGATGGCCCGGCATGACTTTTTGATGGATGGTGCCATGAACAGGCGGTTATTTTTGCATGCCTCGGCAGCTGCGCTGCTGGGCGCTGGCAGCGTGCCACGGCTGGCGCAGGCCGGTATGCTGCCTGCCGATCCCGTCTTTGGTCGCCGCTTTGATGATTTGCAGGGGCAATCACAGGCCCTGTCAGCCTATGTAGGGCGTCCATTGGTGCTTAATTTCTGGGCCAGCTGGTGTGCGCCTTGTGTGCGCGAAATGCCGTTGCTCGAGGATCTCCATCATCGGCATCCCGAGGTCACCATATTGGGTCTGGCCATCGATACACGCGTCAATGTGCAGCGGTTTCTGCAAAAAATCCATGTCTCCTATCCCCTTTTGCTGGCGGGGCCGCAAGGTATTACCCTGATGCGCGAGCTGGGCAACACGGGGGGCGGCTTGCCGTTTACCGTAATGTACAACCGGCAGGGGCGGGCAAGTTCCACCGTCATTGGCGAGCTCAAACCGGATGTTTTGCAAGCCCGGCTGCAGCAGATACTTTGAGTTTCAATTTCCAGGCAACGCATCCAGTTCCAGCCTGTTTTAATAGACAAATCGGTGGTTTTAGCGTAAAAAGGCGGCTTAAGGGCTGATGCGTTCAGGTTTATGGTTGCTTTGGCGGGGTCTGATATCCCCTCACCAACCCTGGATCCCCCGTCAGATGCGGCCGTCGTGGATTCTCCCTACTAATCTGGGTTGAACCGACGGCGTATTTGTTTCTGCGGCCCGTGTCTCATAAAAACAGCTTGGCATGTGCCGGGCCTGCACACAGGAATTTTTCTCATGGATCTTAGAAAGCTGAAGACACTGATCGACCTCGTGGCCGATTCGGGTATTGCCGAACTGGAAATCACTGAAGGCGAGGGCAAGGTCCGTATCGTCAAGTTTTCCCAAACAACCGCCGTAGCAGCTCCGGTGGCGGTTGCCCCCGTGCAAGCAGCTGCGGTGCCAGGGGCTGCAGCACCTGCCGAGCCCGCTGCACCGGTCGTGCAGGGCCATCAGGTCAAAGCACCTATGGTGGGTACGTTCTATCGTGCACCAAATCCCAATTCGCCCGCCTTTGTTGAAGTCGGGCAAAGCGTCAAAGAGGGCGAGCCTCTGTGCATCATCGAGGCCATGAAGCTGCTCAATGAGATCGAAGCCGACAAATCCGGTGTGATCAAGGAAATCCTGGTCGAAAACGGCGAGCCCGTCGAATACGGCCAACCTCTGTTCATCATCGCTTAAGCTATGTTCGAAAAAATTCTGATTGCCAATCGCGGTGAAATTGCATTGCGGATTCAGCGCGCCTGCCGCGAGCTGGGCGTCAAGACGGTAGTGGTTCACTCCGAGGCAGACCGCGACGCCAAGTATGTGCGGCTGGCCGATGAGTCCGTATGTATCGGGCCGGCCTCGCCGCGCGACAGTTACCTTAATATGCCCGCCCTGATTTCCGCCGCCGAAGTCACGGATGCCGAGGCTATCCACCCGGGTTATGGGTTCCTGTCCGAAAACGCCGATTTTGCCGAGCGTGTTGAAAAAAGCGGTTTTGTCTTTATCGGACCACGTCCCGAAAGCATCCGTACGATGGGCGACAAAGTGCGCGCCAAGCAGGCCATGATCGCAGCTGGTGTGCCTGTGGTGCCCGGCTCGGGCGGCGGCTTGCCCGATGATCCAGCCGAAATCCAGCGCATTGCTGCCGAGGTCGGTTTTCCAGTCATCATCAAGGCAGCTGGCGGTGGCGGTGGCCGTGGTATGCGGGTGGTATACGACGCACAATCCCTGCTTAATGCGGTGGCCATGACACGCACCGAAGCCGGGGTGGCGTTTAACAACCCCGAGGTCTACCTCGAAAAATTTCTCGAAAATCCCCGGCACATCGAAATCCAGGTGCTGGCGGATGGCGAAGGCAAGGCTGTGTGGCTGGGTGAGCGCGATTGCTCGATGCAGCGACGCCACCAGAAAATCATCGAAGAAGCGCCCGCGCCGGGCATCGACCGCGCCCTGATCGAACATATTGGCGAGCGTTGTGCTGAGGCTTGCCGTCAGATGCGCTATCGCGGTGCCGGTACTTTTGAGTTTCTGTACGAAAACGACGAGTTCTTCTTCATCGAGATGAACACCCGCATCCAGGTTGAGCACACCGTTACCGAGATGATCACCGGCCTGGATCTTGTCCAATGGCAAATCCGCATCGCTGCCGGCGAGAAATTCACGCTGCGTCAGCGAGATATTCATCTGCATGGCCATGCGATCGAGTGTCGCATCAATGCTGAGGATCCGTACAAATTTACGCCTAGCCCAGGCAAGGTCACCAATTGGCACGTGCCAGGGGGGCCGGGCGTGCGGATGGATTCTCACGTGTTCACTGGATATACCGTGCCGCCGTACTACGACTCCATGGTTGCCAAGCTGATCACCTTTGGCGATACTCGTCAGCAGGCCTTGGTACGCATGGATATTGCTCTGTCCGAGATGATCGTCGAAGGTGTGCGCACCAACATCCCGCTGCATCGCGAGCTTCTTCAGGATGAAAACTTCATTCATGGCGGCACCAGCATCCACTATCTAGAGCACAAGCTCGCCCAGCGAAGCTAAGGGCCGGGCATGCGAGAACTCGTCCTCAATTGCACCGAGACCCAGGCGGATGCCTGGTCTGACGCGCTGCTTGATGCCGGCGCCCTGTCGGTGTCCCTTGAGGACGCTGACGGTGACACCGAACAAGAGCAGGCTCTGTTTGGCGAGCCCGGCACCGAGCCCGAGACACTCGCCTGGCGGCGCAACCGTCTGGTGGCATTGCTGCCCGATGGCGAAGACCCTCAGCACTTGCTGGCTGCCCTTGAAGGCCTGGCAGGCCCCGCGCCTGCCGAGGGCGACTGGCTGCTGCGCACGGTGCCGGACGCCGATTGGGTGCGCTTGACGCAATCACAGTTTGGCCCCATCACAGTGGGCAAGCGCATCTGGATTGTGCCCAGTTGGCATCGCGAAGATGAGGGCCTGCCTTCTGCCGGCGTGCATGATGGTGTGGTGCGTATCGAGCTCGACCCAGGTCTTGCCTTTGGTACCGGCAGTCATCCCACCACGCACCTGTGCCTCGAATGGCTGTCCGAGCATTTGCAAGGCGGCGAGACCGTGCTGGATTACGGTTGTGGCTCTGGTATTTTGGCTATTGCCGCCCGTCTTCTGGGCGCTGGCGATACCTGGGCGGTGGATATTGACGACCAAGCGGTTCTATCCACGCACAATAATGCAACGGTCAATCAGGTGGTGCTGAACGCTTGCCTGCCCGATGGCCTGTCTGCCGGTACGCGGCAGGTGGTTGTTGCCAACATTCTCTCCAATCCGCTCAAGGTACTGGCGCCGATGCTGTCCTCGCGCGTTTCTGCTGGTGGCAGCCTGGTGCTGTCTGGCGTTCTCGAGCGTCAGGCCACCGAAGTGGCACAGGCGTATGCACCCTGGTTGGCGCTGGATGTCTGGGCGGCGCGTGATGGCTGGGTGTGCCTGGCTGGCCAAAAGGCTTAAGCAGTGGGAGACGCCGGCATGGATCTCACAACCCGGTGTCCGCGCTGCGGAACCGTCTTTGAAGCCAGCCTGTCAGATCTGCAGTTGCGCAAGGGCTATATCCGCTGTGTGCAGTGTGCGCATATTTTTGATGGCTACGCCGAGGTCGTGTCTGGCGCTGCCGGTTCAGCGTCAGATGCTCCCAGCCCTGAATCCAGCGAGCACACGCGCTTGCCGGTGCAAGTTCCGGCAGGTAGGGATCACACGCTGTCAGATACCGAACGAGGATCTGCCTCGTCAGGGCCGGATTTCAATGTGCCGTTCAGGTCGTCGCCGGTGCCGTTGCCTGAGGATGAGCCTTTCCTGACACCCCACGTTTTCCGAGCTCGCCGGGATACGGTGCCCGGGCCTTCCGAGCCTGCGATTGGTCGCCTCACACTTGACGAGGACGAGGCGCAAGACATCCATCGGGCAGGTGCACGTCCTTTTGTGATTGATCCCCGGCCTGACTACCGTAGCCAGGGTGGGTCGGCCGCGCCGTTGATGGCTGAGGATGAGCCTTCATGGTGGGGCGGCATCGGGCGGTTGCTGGGACGTTTGATCCTGCTTTTGCTGCTGGTGCTGTTGTTGGCGCAGCTACTGTATGTGTATCGCGGCCAGGTAGCGCAAGTGGTTCCGGCGCTACGGCCAGTGCTGGAGCGGGCCTGTCTGTCGCTTGGATGCCAGGTACCATATGCACGGAATCTGGATCAACTTTCCATCACGCATTCTGCGCTTAAGGTGGAAACCCATCCGACAGATGCTCAGGCGGGTAGTGCCGCGTCGGCCGATGGCCGGACGGACAAAACCACCGGGCCTGAAGCGCAGCAGCATTTCATTTTGCAGCTGACATTGCGCAATCAGGCGGACCGGCCGCAAGAGTGGCCGACGCTGGTGCTGGATCTCAAAGATGGGGCTGGTACGCTGCTGGTCAGGCGCAACCTGGCCCCTATTGATTATCTGGGGGCCGATGCGGTTCGCCAGCCATTTGCGGCGCGCAGCCAGGTGCTGGTTCAGGTACCCCTGTCGATTAACGGTTTGCGTGTCAATGGCTACGAGATCGATCCCTTTTACCCTTAAGGATCCTGATTCATGACCCAAAGCAAGGATGTACTGATTTGTGGCTCGATGGCGTTTGATACCATCGCCGTGTTTGAAGGCCGCTTTCGCGACCATATCCTGGGCGACAGCCTGAAGTCCCTGAGTGTCTCGTTTTTTGTGCCGACCCTGCGTAAAGAGTTTGGCGGGTGTGCAGGCAATATTGCCTATAACCTCAAGTTGCTGGGCGGGCATCCTGTGCCGGTTGGTACGGTTGGCCAGGATGCGGATGACTACCTGCAGCGCTTGCGCAGCCTGGGTATCGACACCAGCCTGGTACGCGTTTTGCCGGATACCTATACTGCCCAGTGCTATATCACCACCGATCAAGACAATAGCCAGATTGCTTCGTTTCACCCGGGTGCAATGCAATACTCTGCCGACAACGACCTCACAGGCCATGACGCCAGCTGGGCCATTGTTTCACCTGACTCCAAAGACGGGATGTTTGCACATGCCCGGCGGCTGCATGCTGCAGGGATCCCGTTTGTATTCGACCTCGGGCAAGCCATGCCTTTGTTTGATGGCGCAGATCTCAAGCAGATGCTTGAAATGGCCAGCATCCTGACGGCCAACGACTACGAGGCAAGTGTCATCGAAGATCGCATGGGTCAGCCCATTGCCGAAATTGCCGCAGGGTTGAAAGCCGCTGTGGTGACACGCGGCGCCGAAGGCGCCACGCTGTACCATGAAGGCAAGGAAATTTTCATCAAGCCCTCATCCGTCAGCCGGGTGGTTGATCCCACTGGTTGTGGAGATGCACACCGGGCGGGTTTGTTGTATGGCCTGGTCAATGGCTGGTCTTTGCCCAATGCGTGTTGTTTGGCTAATGTGATGGGCGGCTTTAAAATCGAAAGCCAAGGCCCGCAAAATCACAGCCCTTCTCGTGATCAAATCATGGCGGTCCTTGATCAACACTACGGTGTTGGTGCAGGCAGCGTCGCCTGATCTACTGTTATCAGCCATTGCAGGAGTCCTTTCATGGCGATCTCTACCATTTCAGTCATCCCGTCTCGTGCCGTGCGGCTTGCCGCTGCGCTGGGCGTCTCTGTTTCACTGCTGGCATTGGCGGGATGTGCCAACCAGTCGGCCTCGGGCTCGGTATATACCTACGGTCAGGCCCAACAAGAACAAATCGTCCGTTATGGCACCGTAGTGTCCGTGCGCCCCGTTGTGATCCAGTCAGATAAATCGTCTGGTATTGGGGCACTGGCTGGCGGTGCGCTTGGCGGTGTAGCCGGCAGCTCTATTGGTGGTGGCCGTGGGCAAATCCTCACTTCTATTGGTGGAGCTTTGTTGGGCGGGCTGGCCGGTAATGCTGTCGAAAACCAGGTAGGCAAAACTCAGGGGCTAGAGATCACCGTGCGTCTGGATAACGGCGAAACACGCGTGATCGCGCAGGCAAACGACATCCAGCTAAGCTCGGGGCAGCGGGTTCAGGTGATTAGCGGTGGTGGGCCCACCCGTGTGGTGCCCATGTAAGCTGGGGCTAGCTAAACCCCAAAAGACGAAAACGCCAGGTGGTTCAGGATCATCATCACGATCTGGGCCACCACCAGAAGCACCAGCGGTGACAGATCCAGCCCACCCATGCGGGGCAGCATGCGCCGGATAGGATCCAGCAATGGGGCGGTTAAGGTATACAGCACCGGCATCACCGGTGACAGCGGGTTGATCCAGGACAGCACCGCCTGGATCAGTGTGACCCACACAATGACGTTGAATGCCCACTTCAGGCCGATCAACAGGCCGCTGAGCAAAACACCGCCAATGGCCGATGCTGGCGGCAACATGCCCCCCATGGCAATCAGCCAGGTAAGCAGCAAGTACACGATGGCTGTCAGCCAGCAGGCCAATATGCTGGGCCAATCCAGCCGCCCGCTGACAGGGATAATGCGCCGGATCGGCTGAATCAGCCAGTCGGTGGCCCGAAGCACAGCCTGCGAATAAGGATTAAACGGATGCAGGCGGATCGCAAAAATCCATGCCCTGAGGATCAGGGCAATGCCAAACAGCGAAAAAATGATATCGATCAGAAAGATCAGGATGTCACGGAGCATGCGGTGTTCTCGGGCAGCGTCAAGTAGGCCATTGTCTCATTAGCTGAAACTGGGCAGCAAGTTGGGGCACCAAAAAAATGTGATCACAGGCGGCTGCCTCGCAAAAAGGCCTATGGCCGTTTGGCAGCGCCAGAAAAAACCGCGCGCAATGGCACTTAAAAACGATGTGCCATTGTGCGCGGGTAATGCCGTAATGTGGCTAGCAGCACCACAGGGCGTTTTCTTTTATGGACGGCTGTTAAGCGGAAAAGGCCAGTTGCCCGCCGGGTTTGTATCTGTGCGTGCGGGTTCGGCCGGCGTTTTAGACCTGCCGGCTGCTTTTTTGGGCGCTGCCGGTTTTTTAGCAGCCGCTTTAACAGCAGGTTTTGCTGCCGGCTTAGCCGCTGGTTTAGTGGCGGGGGCTTTTTTTGCAGGCGCGGCTTTAGCACTTGCGGCCTTTTTGGGTGCTGCTGCTTTAGGGCTGGCTGCTTTTGATGCAACCGCCTTGGTGGCTGCTGCCTTGGATGCCGTAGCCCTGGTGCCCGCCTTTTTTGCTACTGGCTTGGCGCTGGCGGATTTTTTGCTGCCAGCTGCTGTTTTTACAGAGGCTGCCTTGCTGGGTGCTTTACTGGCAACCGTTTTTTTAACAGCTGCCGGCTTGGCTTTGGCTACCGGTTTTTTGGCCACCGCTGCCTTGGCGGTGCTTGCTTTGGCTGCCGGTTTTTTTGCTGCGCCAGCTTTACTGGCTGCAGGTTTTACTGCAGCTTTCTTGGCGGCAGGTTTGGCTGCTGCTTTGCTTGCGACTGTTTTGGTTGCGGTTTTGGCAGTGGTAGGCTTTTTGGCAACGGTGGCCGGTTTCTTGGCGGCGGTTTTAGCGGTGGCCGCTTTTTTTGCTGTAGCAGGCGCCTTTACAGCGCTGGTGGGTTTTTTGGCGGCCGTTTTGGCAGTGATCTTGGCTGCGGATTTTGCAGGCGTGGCCTTGCTGCTTGCTTTGGCCGGAGTGGCCTTGGTAGCAGTGGCCTTGGGTGCTGCACTGGCCTTTTTAGGCGCAGCCTTTGCAGCGGGTTTTGTGATGGATTTGCTTGAGGCAGGTTTTTTTGCTGGGGTGGCTGCGGCTTTCTTGGCAAGTGCCATTGTCGTGCTCCTTGGGGGCAATAGGAAAGGTCCACCCATTTGATATGGCCCCCACATCTGGTGCGGCCCATCTCAAATGGCGCAGGCGTGCAATATCATGAATATTGCACGCCTTCAAGTCTATCTTAAGGTAGTTAGGGTTCCAAGCCTTATTGGCTTGAATATGGCCATTATTCGGCATTGGAAAGGCTGCTTGTCTCGAAAATGACGCGTTTTTTATTATTAGGGACTATTTTCGAGAAAGATATCCCTTGTGCGGCAAGACATTATTTACAGGTAAAACATCGCCTTGGCCAGAAACACAATCAGCACCACGTGGCAGAACACACTGATGTGGATGAGCTTGAAATGACGGGATTTCAGCCGCCCGGTGCCGCTCATGGTGATTGCAAAAATAAAATGCCCCAGTACGCTGAATGCCAATATGATTTTGATCCAGAGCAGTGTGGCGAAGTGGCTGCCAAAGGGCTGAGCCAATGCTTCACGAAACTGCCAGGCCATGGCCAAACCCGCGCCAAACAATACTATCATCACGAACGGCATGATGCGGCGTGCGCGCCGGCCGATGGCAATCTCGACATTGCGCATGGCTTCGTGCCCCAGAGGCTTGCGTATGCCCTCTAGAATCAGTACCTCGAAGAAGACTGTGCCCACAAACATAATTGCGGCAAACAGATGCAATGTGACAAGTACAGAATGGCTCATGTCAGTAGAATAAGAATTTTCCTGTAAACCACACAGGCACAAAAAAATTGTAGGCCGCTCGTGCGCTCCGAGTGCGAGCAGCCCTGTTGTGGTCGAGGGCATTGGATGACAATTGTCATGAATAGGATTCAAGCAATGCGATTCGTTCGTCTCTCCAACATGGCTGCTGGTGTCGCTGCGCTGGCCTTGTTGTCAGCGTGTGCACCTACCCGTCAGACAGCCAGTACCGCTGCACCCAAAGCACCGCCGGCTTGCGTTGCCGCAACACCCGGAGACGCGCTGGTGGGCAACTGGCTGTCCGTCACAGCGCAAAAGGGCGTGGCGGGGGCCTTGCGCACGCTGTATACGCTCAAGCCTGATGGCACCATGATGTATGTCGAGCAGGTCAAGCGTCCGCGATCCCCCTCTCAGGGTCTCGAAGAATCCGGCTGCTGGTCCAGAGAGGGCAAGACGTTGGTGCTGCGTACCCTGCAGTCCAATGGGGTGCCGGTCAATCTCGAAGATCCCATTTATACCAACCGTGTGCAGGTGCTCCGTGCGGATGCCAGCCAGCTGCTTTTGCAAGGCGGGCAAGGCACCATCCGCGCCAAGCGGATGTCTCCCGGATACCGTTTGCCGTTCTAGGCGGACGGTTGTTGCAATACCCCACCAACCCTGGCGGCGTACTGCAGAGGCTAGCGGGTGCAGCTTGCTTAAGCCAAGGTATCAGCCAGGCGTTGCAAGACGGCATTGCGGCCCAACAAAGACAGCACTGCACTGATCGACGGCGTGTGCTTCTGCCCGGTAACCGCCACCCGCAAGGGGATGGCAAGCTTGGGCATTTTTACGCCTTCTGTTTTAAGAATGCTCTTGATCAGGTTGTCCAACCCGGCTTCGGTCCAGCCGGGCAGCGCTTGCGCCTGGGTGTGAAACTGCCGTAGAAGCCCCAAGGCTGTCTCATCCAGAACCTCGGTGCGCAGGGCGGTATCTGCCGGTGTGTAGGGCCCGCAAAACAATAAGGCGCCTTCGGCAAGATCTTCGAGTGTTTCGCTGCGCTCGCGCAGTAGCTCCATGACGGCGACGAGATCAGCGTTGCCGGGCGAGCCGCCGCGCCGCTGGATTCGGGGGGCGACGCGTTCAGCAAGATCTTGCGGGCTTAGCTGGCGCAGAGCGTGGGCATTTACCCAGTTCAGCTTTTTGGGATCCCACTGGGCCGCGGAGCGGCTGAGGTGGGCAGGGTCGAACCAACTGACAAACTGCTCGCGGGTAAACAACTCATCGTTGCCGTGACTCCAGCCCAGGCGAGCCAGATAATTGATCATGGCTTCCGGCAGATATCCCAGACGATCGTATTCCATGACACTGACGGCGCCATGACGCTTGGAGAGTTTTTCGCCATCGGGCCCGAGGATCATGGGGACATGACCATAGCAAGGAGGCTCGGCACCGAGTGCTCGCAAAATATTGATCTGTCGTGGCGTGTTGTTGACATGGTCATCGCCCCGGATGACGTGGCTGATCTGCATGTCCCAGTCGTCGACGACCACGCAAAAATTGTATGTAGGGGTGCCGTCGGGGCGGGCAATCACCAGGTCGTCCAGCTCTTGGTTGTCGAAGCTGATGGGCCCTTTGACCAGATCGTCCCAGGCCGTGACGCCGATTTGGGGGCTGCGAAATCGCACCACAGGCTGGATGCTGTCCGGAACCGGCGGCAAGGTTTTGCCGGGCTCGGGGCGCCAGGTGCCATCGTAGCGAGGCTTGGCGCCGATGGCGCGGGCCTTCTCGCGCATGGCCTCTACCTCGGCAGGGGTGCTGTAGCAATAATAGGCAGTGCCCTTGGCCAGCATGTCCGCGATTACCTCGCGGTAGCGGCTCATGCGCTGCATCTGGTAGTAGGGGCCTTCGTCTGCAGACAGATCCAGCCATTGCATGCCGTCGAGAATCGCCTGAACGGCCTCGGGGGTTGAGCGTTCGAGGTCCGTGTCCTCGATGCGCAGCACGAAGCTGCCCCCGTAGTGACGCGCAAAGGCCCACGAAAACAGGGCGGTTCGGGCGCCGCCTAGGTGCAGGTAGCCAGTGGGTGATGGGGCAAAACGGGTGCGCACGGGGCGCGAGGCAGTGGCGGTCATGGTGTCAGTGGCGGTAATAGGGCTTGAAGCAAAGGCCCTGTAGAATCAGGGGGTAAATCGTGTATTTTAAAGGACACGATCTTTTCAGGGGCCCGGGGTTCTTTTTATGTTGCGTCATCGCCTGGCAGCTCTCTTCGAGCCGCGTTCCTTGCTCGTGCTTAGTTCGCGAGAGCTTCCGGTTGTACAGGCGCCCCCTCCATTGCTGCGGGGGCGGGTTACGGGTGTCACGGTAGACGCCGGCGGTCAGTGGCATTTGCCTGCCACTTTGGAGTATCTCCAGCCAGATCAACGGCTGGATATGGCCTTGTTGTGCCTCGATCCGGCCCGCCTGCCGGCCGCCTTGGGCGATTTGCGCCGCTACCGGCCGCGCTCGCTGGTCTTGCTGCCACACGAGACGCCGTCTGCCGATCCCATCGAGACCCTTACGTATTGTCAGGCCTGGGGCCGCATGAACGACTGTCTCGTGCTGGGGCCAGGCGCGTTGGGCATTCAGCGGCCTCATCTTGGTCTCAACCTCGGGCTGGATGACAAGGGTGCGCCTGTGGGCCGTGTAGCGCTGGTGGCGCAGTCGCGCATGGTGGCGGCCGCTGTACTGGATTGGGCAGGAGACATCCATCTGGGGTTTTCTGCTGTCGTATCCACGGGAGACACATCCGGCGTAACCGTGGCCGAGGTTCTCGAGTATCTTTCGATGGATCCCCGCTCCGACAGTATTGTCCTGTATCTCGAAGAAGCCGATTCCTCACGGCGTTTCACCAGTGCCTTGATGGCGGCAGCCAGTGTAAAACCGGTGATTGTGCTCAAGGCCGGGCGCCAGGGAGCGGGCGACAGCGCAGCTGCAGATGCCGTGTTCGATGCCTTGCTGCGCCGTACCGGAGCTGTGCGGATCCGGTTCTTTGTTCAGCTGTTTTCTGCGCTCAAGGTGCTGGTGCATGCAAAGCACCAACGAGGTCGCCACATTGCGCTGTTTTCCAATGGGCATGGGGCGGCGCACCTGGCGCTCGATGCGATTGCACCCAATGGACCGGTTGCACGGGCCGATCTCGGTGCGCAAACGCGCCGTGATCTCGCCGCTTTGCTTGAGCCAGGCGCGTCGGTCAGCAATCCGGTGGTCAGCCATGCGCCGCTCGACCCCGTTCGGTTGAGGCAGGCACTGCATCTGATCGTGTCGGATCCCAATGTGGATGGCGTGCTGGTATTGATTGCGCCTGACCCGCTGTCTGATATGGATCAGGCAGCCGGTACCCTGGCAGATGTCTCGGAGGCTGCCAGCAAGCCGATTATTTCGTGTTTTCTGGGTGATGCCTCGATGCGCCCTCAGCGCCATCGGCTGGATGCAGTCGGTTTGCCGGCGTTTCGCACGCCAGAGTCCGCTGCCAACGCCTACGCCATTCTGGCGTCCTATCACTACAACCAAACCCTGGCGCAGCAGGCCTTGCCCCCCGAAATGCTCAGTCGCCCGCCGCGTCTGGACGAAGCCCGCACACTACTCAACGATGCCATCATGTCGGGCAAGACCGCTCTGGACAGCGGCAGCTGTCGCTGGCTGCTCGACTGCTTTCATGTGCCCATCCGGGTAGAGGATCACGAGCCGCCCGAGACGGCCCGCCAGAATCTGCCCATGGCCATCCATGTGCGCCAGGACAAGCACTTTGGGCCCTACATCCAGTTTGGCCCTGGTGGCCGCCCTGCGCGCCTGGCCTCGCCCTATGGTGAGATCGAGCTTCCGCCACTCAATAATTATCTGGCGCGCCAGTTGATTCAGCGGGGCAAGTTTTGGTCTCGTGTCCTCGAACGCGAACTAACGCCTGCGGTGTTTGAGCAATTACGTGAATCCCTTGAACGCGTCTCCGAGATCATCAGCGCGCTGCCGGGTATCAAAACCTTGTCCGTCAATCCTCTGTGGTGGGATGACAGCAGTCTTTTTGCCGGTGAGATCCGCGTTGAGATTGACCCCAATTACGATGGTGAGCGGCCCGAAAACCAGGCCTATCGCCACATGGCCATCCATCCCTATCCGCGCCGTTTGGTGCGTCCGATGGTGATGTCCGACGGCCAGGAATGGCTGTTACGCCCGATCCGGCCCGAGGATGCAACCTTGTTGCAAGAATTTATTCGCGGCTTGTCGGATGAATCCCGCTACATGCGGTTTGTGTCGATGTTGCGCGAGCTCACTCCACGGATGCTGGCACGCTATACGCGCATCGACTACGACCGTGAAGTGGCGTTTGTCGCCACGGTGCAGGTGCCTAACCCCGAAAACCGTGGCCTTTTGCGCGAGCGCATCGTGGGTTTTGCCCATTACCTGCGCAATGCCGATGGGCAAGGTGCCGAATATGCTTTGGTGATTGCCGACGACTGGCAGCGCCGTGGCCTGGGTGGCGAGCTCATGCAAAGCCTGTTTCAGGTGGCCCGTCAACAAGGCTTGCGCTACATCGAAGGCATCGTGCTAGCCAGCAACCGCGCGATGATCGGCCTGATGACGTCTCTTGGCCTGCAAAATGATGCCGACGAAGAAGACCCCACAACGCGGAGAATTTGGATGAATCTGGACACAAAATAGTCCTGAGGACTATTTTGTGCCTGATTCATCCGAGCGGCGTGCAAGCCGCGAGGTGGATGCCACGAACCAAGAGGAAATAAAAGCCTCCTGAGGACTATTTTGTGCCTGATTCATCCGAGCGGCGTGGGTTGAACACACTCAAGATAAATGCCCGGATATCGTCGATCTCTTGCGGATGCAGCCCGTGGGGCATCGGATACGTATGCCACTGTACCGGCTGATTCTGGCTTAGCAGCAAGTCGCGGCTGGTTTCGGCAAAGCTGATTGGGATCACCGGATCTTGCGTGCCATGAGCCATAAACACGGGGGTATCCGCATTGGCTGGATGGCGTTCTGCTGCAGTGGTGTTTCGCAGGGGCAGATAACCCGATAGGGCAATCAGGCCGGCCAGGCGATGGTCCAGACGTAGCCCGGTGTAGAGCGCCATGGCGCAGCCTTGCGAGAATCCAGCCAGAATAATGTTCTCCCGGGGACTACCGCGCTCGGCTTCGCGCGTGATCAGTGTATTAATGCTGCGTCGCATTGCGCGGATACCGTCGACATCTTCACGAGTGTCGCGGTTTACGCCGTAGGCGTCGTACCAGGCGCGCATGGGCATGCCTTGGTTGAGCGTCACCGGGCGCACGGGGGCGTGCGGAAACACGTAGCGAATGGCGGGGAGATCGGGGTGGCTGAGTTCGGGCACGATGGGGGCGAAATCGTGGCCATCAGCCCCCAGGCCATGCAGCCAGATGATGCTGTGCGTAGGTTCGTCGCCCGTGGTGCGTTCAATGGTTTCGAGTTCAGTATCCATCGGCTTGTTTGTCCTCAAAGTCGATCTGTTTCAGGGTCTGGAACAATGCCCGATAATGCTTTCGGACAGGCTCTTGGCCGGGGTTGCGGGCAAGGTTGTCTTTGGCCTCCTTGCGGGCGGCCCGGATCTGGTTGCGCAGCGCCTGGATATCCAACTGCGGAAACGATTGCAGGAGTTCGGTCAGTGCTTCGTCGCTCTCCAGCAGGCGGTCGCGCAGCGCTTCGAGGCGGTGCATGGATTGTGTTTGTTCGCGCGATCCGTTGGCCCATTCGGCCAGCTGCCGTCGCAGGGCTGTGGCGTCGGCATTGCGCAGTAACTTGCCCACGTAATGGGTTTGTCGCCGCCGTCCCTCGTGAGCATGGATGCGTTGTGCCAGGGCAATCGCATCACGCAGAGAGTCGTCCAACGGCAACTGGGCCAATCGTGCGGCGGGTAATTCGATCAGCTCTCGTCCGAGATCAAGCAGGGCGTGGAGGTCGCGCTTAACCTGGGATTTGCTGGGCGGCCGCTCGTCGCGGGTGGATTCTTCGTCCTGAAGGCGTTCGACCATGGGTTCAAGCATAAAATGGTGTCAATTGGCTATGATAACCGTCCTGACTCCGGCAGATTGCGTATGAACTCCCCCACCTCTGATCAATTCCTGGATATTCCCGCCCAGCAGGCACAGTTTCGTCAGCTGATTACCGATGCATTGCAATGTGCGGCAAAGGCGGGTGCATCCGATGCTGCCGCCGAAATCTCCGAAAGTCGCGGGCTTTCGGTGGCAGTGCGCCACCGCACGCTGGAAACCATTGAACAGACCCGCGACCGTTCTCTGGCGGTTACGGTCTTTGCCGGCCAGCGCCGGGGGTCGGCCTCCACCTCGGATTTTTCTGCCGATGCTATCCAGAAAACCGTGCAGGCGGCCTGGCATATCGCCCGGCATACCGCCGAAGATCCCGCCGCCGGTTTGCCGGAAGCCGAGCAGTTGGCCGCGCATTATCCGGATCTGGATTTGCATCATCCCTGGGATATTTCTGTGGACGATGCGGCCAGGATGGCGATTCAGGCCGAGCGCGCCGCGATTTCCACCAGCGGGCAGATCACCAATACCGAAGGTGCATCGCTGGATACTTCCGAGGGCCATTTTGTGTTGGGCAACTCGCGTGGTTTTCTGGGGGGCTACCCGTATTCGCGGCATAGCCTATCGGTTGCGCCCATTGCCGGCACGGGTGATGGTATGCAGCGAGATTACTGGTATACCTCGGCGCGCCGTGCGCAGGATCTTGCCGCACCTGCTCAGGTAGGCCGTTACGCGGCCCAGCGTGCGCTGTCCCGTCTTCATGCCCGCAGCCTTAAAACCGGCCGTTATCCGGTTCTGTTCGAAGCGCCGCTTGCAGTGGGCCTGCTGGGTGCCCTGGTGCAGGCTACCAGTGGTGGCGCCCTGTACCGCAAAGCCAGCTTTTTGCTCGATAGTCTGGGTAAACCCGTGCTGGCGGATCATCTGGATGTGGTCGAGAACCCCTATATTCCCGGTGCCATGGGCAGCTCCCCCTTTGACGCCGAAGGCGTGCGTGCCCAGGCTCGTCAGGTGGTGGATCAAGGCGTCCTTACGGGTTATTTCCTGTCCACCTACACGGCACGCAAGCTTGGTCTGGCCACCACTGGCAACGCTGGCGGCTCGCATAACCTCAGCTTGCGCTCACGGGCAACTCAGGTGGGCGATGATCTAGCTGCCATGCTGCACAAAATGGGCACAGGCTTGCTGGTTACCGAGCTCATCGGCCAAGGCGTCAATTACGTCACAGGTGATTATTCGCGCGGCGCCTTTGGCTATTGGGTACAAAACGGTATCATCCAGCATCCCGTGCACGAAATCACTATCGCCGGCAATCTGGCAGAGATGTTCAAGCAAATGGTGGCGGTGGGCGCCGATGTCCATGTGCGCGGTGCAAAGTCCACTGGTTCCATCCTGATCGAACAAATGGCGGTTGCAGGCCAATAAGGCTTACGCGGCTGCAGATACACAGTGTAATATCACAGCGTTACTGCACCTCATAACAAACAGGAGATCTTTCATCATGCAGCGTCGTGCATTTCTCAAAAAGGCCGGGCTGGGTGCTGTTGCCGGTACCGCCACTGTCGCAGTCCCTGCCATCGCGCAGACCACGCCCCAGCTCAACTGGAAGATGACGTCCACGTATTCGTCTGCGACGCCTGCCCTGTTTTCAACCGCGCAGCTGTTTTGCAGCATGGTCAAAGACCTCACCGACGGCAATTTCAATATCCGTCTGTATCCGGTGGGCGAACTCGTCCCTGGCTTTGGCGTCATGGATGCAGTCGGTAACCGCACTGTCGAGTGCGGCCAGACGGCTTCGTATTACTACTATGGCAAAAACCCGGCGTTTTGCTTTGATACCGCAGTGCCCTTCGGGCTTAACGTGCGCCAGATGAACGCCTGGATGCAAGAAGGCGATGGCCTCAAGCTGATGCGCGAGCTCTTCGCGCCCCGAGGCATCGTCAATTTCCCCCTTGGCAACACCGGCACCCAAATGGGCGGCTGGTATCGCAAAGAGATCAAAACACCCGAGGACATGAGGGGACTCAAAATGCGCACGGCCGGCTTTGCCGGCGAAGTCCTGTCGCGCATGGGCGTGGTGCCTCAGCAAATTGCCACGGGTGATATCTACCCGGCCCTCGAAAAAGGTGCCCTGGATGCCGTTGAATTCGTCGGGCCTGTCGACGACGAGAAACTCGGCTTCCAGAAAGTGGCCAAGTATTACTACTATCCGGGTTGGTGGGAAGGCTCTGCCCAGGTGTCGCTGTACGTCAACGACAAGGCCTATGCCGAACTCCCCAAAAGCTACCAGGCCGCCATTCAGGTAGCCTCGCGGGCAGCCGCCAACCACCTAGTTGAGTACTACGACAATAACAATCCGGATGCTTTGCGTCGCCTGATTGCTGGTGGTGCCGTACTCAAGAGCTTCCCGCGCGAGGTCATGGACGCTTCCTTCAAAGCCTCTGCTGAGGTGTACAAAGAGTTCTGCGACAAAGACGCGGGCTTCAAGAAAATCTTCGACAACTACATGGCCTTCCGCGATAACGTGGTGCCCTGGTTCCGTGTGGCCGAAGGCTCGTTTGATAACTACCTGGGTGCTGCCCTGGCGCGCCAGAAAAAATAATCTGGCTGGCCGGGCTCAGACGCCTGGTGGCAAAGCCCTCTGGCCGGCGAGCGCGAGCTTCGCCGCCAGAGGGCTTTTTACTTGCCAGGTTTGTGCTGGCACGCGCTGCTGTGTACAATGGTGGGATTTTCGTTTGCATTCACCTTTGTACGGGCCACCAGGTTTCTTTGCAGATATGCACCGTTTCTGGCGGGCATCCTTGCTGGCATCTGGCCAATAAGGCCCAGACAAAAAAGCGAAAATTTTTCATTTCTCTTAATCAGGAACACCATCATGAAGACCTTTGTGGCCAAGCCGCATGAAGTCAAGCGTGACTGGTTTGTGATCGACGCCAAGGGCAAGGTCCTCGGCCGTGTGGCCAGCGAAGTCGCACGCCGTCTGCGTGGCAAGCACAAACCCGAATTCACGCCGCACGTTGATACGGGCGATTACATCGTCGTCATCAATGCTGCCGATATCGTTGTCACCGGCGCCAAAGCGCAAGACAAACGCTACTATCGTCACTCTACGTACCCAGGTGGCATCACCGAAACCAACTTCCAGAAAATGCAGCAGCGTTTTCCGGGCCGTGCCCTGCAGAAAGCCGTCAAAGGCATGCTGCCCAAGGGCCCGTTGGGCTACGCCATGGCTAAAAAGCTGAAAGTCTATGCCGGTGCTGAGCACCCGCATACTGCTCAGCAGCCGCAACCCCTGGACTTCTGAGGATAGGCCACTATGATCGGTAATTGGAATTACGGCACTGGCCGCCGCAAGACTTCGGTGGCACGAGTGTTTCTCAAAAAGGGTACGGGCAAGATCATCGTCAACGGTCTCCCCGTTGACGAATACTTCGCTCGTGAAACCGGCCGCATGGTCGTGCGTCAGCCTCTGGCGCTCACCAACCACCTCGAGTCCTTCGACTTCCACGTCAATGTGCACGGTGGTGGCGAATCCGGCCAGGCAGGTGCAGTGCGCCACGGGATTACCCGTGCCCTGATCGAATATGATGAAACCCTGAAATCCCCGCTGAAACAAGCTGGATTTGTTACCCGCGACGCCCGCGAGGTCGAGCGTAAAAAGGTTGGTTTCCACAAAGCCCGTCGTCGCAAGCAGTTCAGCAAACGCTGATTTTGTTTCCCTGGCGTCTCTGGCGCCCGGCGATCCCAAAAACCCAGGCCGTGTGCCTGGGTTTTTGCTTGAGGGACATGTCATAATTTAAGTAGCCCCCTACATCTGGCCGCGTTTTGCCATGTCGCAGGCAGGCTTTCGTTTTTCAGACAGGACATTCGCATGAGCACACACACCACAGCACCCATCAAGGCCGGCATTGTCGGTGGAACCGGTTATACCGGGGTCGAGCTCCTGCGCCTGTTGTCGCAGCACCCCAACGTACAGTTGCACGCCATTACCTCGCGCAAAGAGTCCGGTATGCCGGTGGCCGACATGTTTCCCAACTTGCGCGGCCATGTCGGTTTGTGCTTCCAAACTCCTGAAGAAGCCGCTCTCGATCAATGTGATGTGGTGTTTTTTGCCACCCCGCATGGCGTGGCTATGGAGCAAGCCCCGGCATTGCTGCAACATGATGTCAAAGTCATCGATCTCGCCGCCGATTTTCGCCTGCAGGATGTCGATACGTTTCAGCAGTGGTACAAAATGCCGCATAGTTGTCCAACGGTGCTGCGCGATGCCGTGTACGGCTTGCCAGAACTCGACCGCGATCGTATCCGCCAGGCGCGCGTCGTAGGCAATCCTGGGTGCTATCCCACAACGGTGTTGCTGGGCCTGGCACCTGTGTTGCAGGCGGGGCGTCCATTGGTGGATATGAACCATATCATTGCCGATTCCAAGTCCGGGGTGTCGGGCGCCGGCCGTAAAACCCAAGTGGGCTCGCTGTTTTCTGAAGCCGCCGATAACTTTGCTGCCTATGGGGTTACCGGGCACCGGCATCATCCCGAGATCTCCGAGTGCCTTACCCGCATTGCCGGCCAGCCGGTTGGCCTTACCTTTGTGCCCCATCTGGTGCCGATGATTCGCGGGATGTTCTCCACTCTGTATCTGCGCATTTTGCCCGACGCCCTCGAGACGGATTTTCAGGCACTGTACCAAGAGCGTTACGTCGACGAGCCCTTTGTTGACGTCATGCCGGCCGGCAGCCTGCCTCAGACACGCTCGGTGCGGGCCTCCAATATGCTGCGCATTGCCGTGCATCGGCCTGCAGGCGGCGACACCCTGGTGGTGCTGGTGGTGCAGGATAATCTGGTCAAGGGGGCCGCGGGCCAGGCTGTACAAAACATGAACCTCATGTTCAATTTCCCAGAAACCACCGGGCTGCAACAGGTGGCGGTTCTGCCCTAGAGGCCTGTCATGACACCTTATCCTTCTCAAAGGCACGGGATGCGGCACTGGTTTCTGAGGATGCTGAAACTTGGCTTGGCCATGCTGCTTGCGTTTTTGGCAGGCGCCGCGGCCATGCATCTGGGTATGCATGCAGATGACCAAGACCACATGCAAGCGATGCAAACCCAGTTGGCCACTCAGCAGGCTGATCTTAACCAGGCGCGTGCCGATTTGGCTACGGCGCATAACCAGGCGGATGTGCAGGCAGGTACCCAGCGTGCCTTGCAGGATTCTCTGACCAATCTGCAAACGCAGCTGTCTCAGGTACGAGACCAGCTCTCTTTTTACGAACAACTCATCCCGCCCGGCCCTGCGGGTACACTGACGATTCGCGCCCTGGATGTTCAACCTGATGGCGAGTTTCTGCGCTATCGGGTATTGCTCACGCGCAATGCAGAAGCCGGGGCCGAGCCCTTCAAAGGCCGCATGCGCTTTGTGGCCCAGGCAGTGCAACAGGGTAAAACCGTTAAAATAGACCTTAATCCCGCGCAGGCAGAAGGCGGTGACGCCACGCCTGCAGAGCCCGCCGATGCCTTGAGCCTGGTGTTTAATCAGTTTCAGCGCAGTACCGGGGTTCTGCAGATGCCCAGCCAGGTGCAGATACGCGCTGTGCGCCTCGAGATCCTCGAAGGTGACACCGTGCGTGCTACCGAAGATGTTGCTTTAAATCGCACGGGCAATCCCGTGCAGGAGTCCCAGCCATGATGTCCGCAGATCACGTCAATCTCGATGTCCCGCCCAGCCCATTGGTTTTTACAGATGCCGCAGTGGCAAAAGTACGCGAGCTCATGTCCGAAGAAAACAACACCGCCCTCAAGTTGCGTGTGTTTGTGCAGGGGGGAGGCTGTTCCGGGTTTCAGTACGGATTCACCTTTGACGAAGACGTCGCCGAAGATGACACCACCATCGAGCGCGATGGCGTTCAGTTGCTGGTTGATGCCATGAGCTTTCAATACCTGGTGGGGTCCGAGATCGATTACAAAGACGATCTCGAAGGCTCGCAATTTGTGATTCGCAACCCCAATGCCAACACCACCTGCGGTTGTGGCTCGTCGTTTGCCCCCTGATTAAGCTGGGTACAAACATCCGGCAATGGTGGCCTTGGGCGCACCGGTAACTGCCGGTAGACATGCCGCATAACCGCATAGGTGCGCGTGGGCCAGCCAGGCAAACGCCAGGGCTTCAACTGACTGCACCGGCACGCCGTGCGCCTGGGTGGTTTCCAGCGTGCAGGGCAGGGCTTGCGCCAACGTGTGCATCAGATGTGTGTTCAGTGCACCGCCGCCACAGACCAGTACCTCTTTGGTATCTGGTGCGTGTTGCTCGATGGCCTGCCTGATTGTCTTTACAGAGAACTGCAGCAGGGTGGCCTGTACGTCGTTGTTGGAGATTGCCTGCGGTAATGTCTGCAGGTGGGTGCGCAGCCAGGCAAGATTAAAAAGATCACGGCCCGTTGATTTGGGTGGCGGCAGGCCAAGCCAGGGCTCTGCCATCAATGATGCCAGCAACTGTGGGTTGCATTGGCCGCTGGCGGCCCAGGCGCCGTCCTTGTCAAACAACACGCCCAGGTGCTGCCGGGCCCACGCATCCATCAGCATATTGGCTGGTCCGGTATCAAAGCCGCGCACCGGCGCGCTCAGCACAGTAAGGTTTGCGATACCGCCAAGATTCAAGATCACCCGGCCTGGCTTATTACCAAACTGCGCTGCATGGAAAGCCGGGACTAAAGGGGCACCTTGGCCGCCCGCCGCCACGTCGCGGCTGCGAAAATCCGCCACGACTGCAATGCCGGTGCGCTCTGCCAGGCGTGCAGGTGCGTTGATCTGTATGGTGTAGCCGGATTCTGGCACGTGCCGGACTGTTTGTCCGTGTGCACCAATGGCATGGATGGCAGTGGCTGGCAAGCCTGCATCCTGCAGCAAGGTGGTGACGACGTCGGCGTAACAGTCTGCCAGCGTGTTGGCTGCCTGGGCGGCACGGGCTAGCTCATCGTGGCCGGTAGTGTTCAGTGCCAGAAGGCTGTCGCGCAGAGTCTCCGGCAAAGGCAGGCTGGCGCTGGCCAGTATCTGGATGCCGGTAACGGATTTTTGTGTAGGATCGGGTGGGGTGGAGATCTGTGTCAATACACCGTCGATGCCGTCGGTGCTGGTACCTGACATCAGGCCGATATAGTAGCCATCCATCGGCTGGATCATGTTGGATACCCTTGAAGGGCCTGGCTGGCCAGCCCTGAAGTGGGCTGGCCCGGAAAATGACCAGCCCCGGAATAACTAGCGGGAGGCCACCTGGATGCGGCTGTCTTGCAGCTTGGCCAGCATTTGCATCTGGGGCTGATAGCGGGCAACCAGAGTCTGGAATGCTTTTTTATCGGCGGCTTCAAGAGGGCGGGCGACGGGGAGATCGACTGCCAGAGGATCGACCGGCCGGTTATTGATGCGGAATTCGTAGTGCAGGTGAGGCCCAGTAGCCCAGCCTGTTTGGCCCACATAGCCGATCAGTTGCCCTTGCTGGATATGGTCGCCTTTTTTGATGCCTTTGGCAAAGCGGCTTTGGTGTGCGTACAGCGTGGAATACTGGCCAAAGTTTTTGAGGATGATGACATTGCCATACCCGTTTTGCTTGCCGATAAAGGCTACCGTGCCATCGGCTGTGGCATGGATGGGTGTGCCAGACGCCGCGGCGTAATCCACCCCTTTGTGGCCTGCCCAACGCTTGTGGACGGGGTGCATGCGCATCCCGAACCGGGAGCTGATCCGAGTAAATTTGATGGCGGTGCGTAAAAATGCACCCTTTAGGCTGGCGCCTGAGAAATCGTAGTAGCTTGCCTGGCCTTGGCTGTTTTTGAACCAGACAGCACTATATTTTTTGCCTTTGTTGATGAACTCGAGTGCGCGGATTTGTCCGGAGCTGACTTCTTCGCCATCGTGCATGTAGGTGTCGTACACCACACGGAAGCGGTCTCCCTTGCGGAGGTCTTTAAGGAAGTCGATGCGGCTGCTGAGAATATCGACCATCTGCAGGGTGACGGCATCCGGCAGCCCGGCGTCGTCAGCAGCGCCAAACAAAGAACTGTTGATCTCACCCTCAGCTACCCGGGTTTCTTGTACGGCGGCAGTGGTGCGCTCTTGGGCAGTGAAGTCTCCCTGCTTGTCGGGGCTGATTTCGAGCCATGCCGACTGAACACCTGATTTGATGCTGGAGCCTGGGGTATGTGCATAGCGCAACCACACCATATCGCCTGCGTCGTTGAGTGCTGCTTGCACCGTGCGGCCCGGGTACAGCTTGTAAATGGATCGTGCACTTTTGTCGTGCGTAAGAAACGCCAGTAAGCCGTCTTCGTGGACACCCAGGCGGTTAAGCAGGTCGGAGACAGTGTCTCCGCGGCGGATGCGTGTGGATGCCACATAGGGGGCGGCATCGTGTTCATCCAGGGTTCCCATGGGTGGGAGATCCAGCGTTTGCCGGGCCTGGAACACAGGTTCTGGGGGAGCGGAGGGCTTGACGACCGCCAGTGCGGCAGCGGTGAGGAAAAGGCCACCCGCGGCAAACAGCAAACTACGGGTGATATGGCGGTGACGGTGTGTCTGGTAGGCGTCAGGCATCATGGGCAAAAGAGAATTTGGAGGGTCTGTGTGCGAGGCACCGTTATCCTGCTGCAGGCGGTCGCGCAAAAAAAGGTATTGCTGCGGGCATTGCTAACAGATAACCCGGCAAGCGGCTCTGCTAATATGGGCGCTCTTGAGGGTTCGGGTCTTGTTGTGTTGTACAGAAGCTGCGATGGCACGTTATGCTAGCGCATTAATCCCGATTTTTCGAGCATTTTTTTAATTTTTCTGATAAAGCCAGTATCATGTCGTCCCCCAGCGCCCCTGAAGACCCCCAGATTACGCACGATCTGCGTGTGGCTCAGCGCGGCTGCGACGAGCTTCTCGTTGCCTCCGAATTTGCCACCAAGCTTGCGCGCAGTCACGCAACCGGCACGCCTTTACGTATCAAACTTGGGCTTGATCCTACCGCGCCAGATATCCATCTGGGCCATACGGTGGTGCTCAATAAAATGCGCCAGTTACAAGATCTTGGTCATACCGTTATTTTTTTGATCGGTGATTTCACCGCGCAAATTGGCGACCCCAGTGGGCGCAATGCCACCCGGCCGCCGCTTACCCCAGAGCAAATCCAGGAAAACGCCAAAACGTATTATGCCCAGGCCAGCCTGGTGCTGGATCCTACCCGTACCGAGATCCGCTATAACTCCGAGTGGTGTGATGCATTGGGCTCTCGTGGCCTGATCCAGCTGGCTTCGCGTTATACGGTGGCCCGCATGATGGAGCGCGACGATTTCACACGCCGCTTCAAGGGTGGCGTGCCTATCTCTGTGCACGAATTCCTCTACCCCTTATTGCAAGGATACGATTCAGTTGCGCTGAAGGCCGATCTCGAACTCGGCGGCACCGACCAAAAGTTCAATCTTCTGGTTGGACGTGAGCTGCAAAAAGAATATGGCCAGGAGCCCCAATGCATCCTCACGATGCCGCTGCTCGAAGGTACAGACGGTGTCGAAAAAATGTCCAAGTCCAAGGGCAATTACATTGGCATCTCCGAGGTACCAGACTCCATGTTTGGCAAGTTGATGTCTATCTCGGACACCCTGATGTGGCGCTATTTTGAGCTCCTGTCGTTTCGATCCCTCGAAGACATCGCCGCCTTGCAGGCAGAAATCACGGCGGGACGCAATCCGCGCGACGCCAAGGTCATGCTGGCGCAAGAGATCGTTGATCGCTTCCACGGTGCGGGCAAGGGCGCTCAGGCACTCCATAACTTCAATGCCCAGTTTCGTGATGGCGCCGTTCCTGAAAATCTGCAAGAAATCACGGTGGGCGCTGCACCCATGGGTATTCTTAAGGTGCTGCGCGAGTCCGGGCTGGCAGCGTCCGCTTCTGAAGCCCAGCGCAACATCCAGCAAGGTGGTGTGCGTATCGATGGCGATCGAATCGAAGACAAATCCTTGCAGCTTCCGGCCGGCACGTATGTCATGCAGGTTGGCAAGCGCAAGTTTGCCCGGGTCACCCTGACCTAGGCTGCTTTTTCCGGAGGGCCCATGAAACTGCACAGTGAATCCTTTCCCGATCAGGGGGTCATGCCCGAACGCAATGCTTTTGGGCGCATCGATCCGCAGTCCCATATCGCCCTGGCGGGTAACAATAATCCGCATCTGGCCTGGTCTGACGTGCCCGAAGGGGTGCGCTCGTTTGTGGTGCTGGCAGTCGACCCCGACGTGCCCAGCCGTCCTGATGATGTCAATCAGCCAGGCCGTGAGGTACCCGCCGATTTGCCGCGTACCGATTTCTATCACTGGGTGTTGGTGGATATTGCCCCCGAGGTTCGCACCCTGGCCGAAGGCAGTTATGGTGCAGGCATTACGCCTCGTGGCAAGGCGGGGCCGCTGGCCTTGGACAACACCCGGCAGGGGCTCAATGGCTATACCCAGTGGTTTGCCTCTGATCGCGACATGAATGGCGACTACTTTGGCTACGACGGCCCGTGCCCGCCCTGGAACGACGCGTTGGTGCACCGGTATGTGTTTACGGTCTATGCCCTGGATGTCGCCGAACTCTCGCTCTCCGGGCGCTTTGGCGGTGCGGAAGTTCTGGCCGCTATACAGGGGCATATCCTGGATCAGGCGTCGATCACCGGAACCTACACGCTCAATCCTCGGCTGCATGCGCTGTAAGCGACGTGCTTCGCGCTAGAATGATCTGATTTCCTGTGCGTATTGGCGCGCAGGCCCCTTTTTATCCCTCGTCTCCAGGATCTTTCATGTTTGACCGCTCCCGCACCCTTGACCAGGCTGATCCCGCTATCTGGGCTGCCATTCAACAAGAAAATGTCCGCCAAGAACAGCACATCGAACTCATCGCGTCCGAAAACTATGCCAGCCCCGCAGTCATGCAGGCACAGGGCACCCAGCTTACCAACAAGTACGCTGAAGGCTACCCTGGCAAACGGTATTACGGCGGTTGCGAGTTTGTCGACATTGTTGAACAACTGGCTATCGACCGAGTGAAAGAGATCTTTGGTGCCGAGTGCGCCAACGTGCAGCCCAACTCGGGCTCGCAGGCCAATCAGGGTGTCTACATGGCGGTGCTCAAGCCCGGTGATACGGTGCTGGGCATGAGTCTGGCCGAGGGGGGGCACCTTACTCATGGGTCATCTGTCAACGCATCAGGCAAGCTTTATGATTTCCACTCCTATGGCCTGGATGCCAACGAGGTTCTGGACTACGACAAGCTCGAAGAACTCGCCCGCACGCTCAAACCCAAGCTGATCGTCGGGGGCGCTTCTGCCTACGCTTTGCGTATTGATTTCGAACGCATGGCCCGTATTGCCCACGATAACGGTGCCCTGTTCATGGTGGATATTGCCCACTATGCCGGCCTGGTGGCTGGTGGGGTGTATCCCAATCCCGTGCCGCATGCCGATTTTGTCACCACCACCACTCACAAATCGCTGCGTGGGCCGCGGGGCGGCGTCATCCTGATGAAATCCGAGTTCGAAAAAGTCATCAATTCGGCAATCTTCCCGGGCATTCAGGGGGGGCCGCTGATGCACGTGATTGCAGCCAAGGCAGTCGCCTTTGGCGAAGCCCTGCAACCCGAGTTCAAGGCCTACGCTGCCCAGGTGGCTGCCAACGCGCAGGTATTGGCAAACACGCTGGTCAAGCGCGGCCTGCGGATTGTCTCCGGGCGCACTGAAAGCCATGTCATGCTGGTCGATCTCCGTGCCAAGGGCATCACCGGCAAGCTGGCCGAGGCTGTTTTGGGCGAAGCACACATCACAGTCAATAAAAACGCCATCCCCAACGACCCCGAAAAGCCTTTTGTCACCAGCGGTATTCGTCTGGGTACCCCGGCCATGACCACTCGTGGCTTCAGAGAAGCCGAAGCCGAGCTTACCGGTAACCTGATTGCCGATGTGCTGGACAATCCTCAGGATGCCGAGAATATTGCCCGAGTGCGTGGGCGGGTTCACGAGCTCACCACCCGATTGCCTGTGTACCGCTAAAACAGGACGGGCGCCGAAGGGCGCTCGAAACGCCCATGAAGTGCCCGTTTTGCAGTTGCGCTGACACCCAGGTGGTGGATTCGCGAGTTTCCGAAGAAGGCGACACCATTCGTCGTCGACGGCGCTGCACGGCCTGTGATCGGCGCTTTACCACCTACGAGCGCGTCGATCTCATGATGCCGGCTGTTGTCAAGCGCAATGGCACCCGGGCTGATTTCGATCCATCAAAGTTGCACGCCAGCATGGCGCTGGCGTTACGCAAGCGGCCTGTCAGTGCGCTTGCGCTGGATGCTGCCGTGGTGCGTATCCAAGAAAAGCTTCTCACCAGCGGCAAGCGCGAGGTTCCATCCGACCACATCGGCGAGCTTGTCATGGCCGAGCTCAGGCAGCTCGATCAGGTGGCCTATGTGCGGTTTGCATCTGTGTACCGCAGCTTTGAAGACATCCGCGAGTTCGTCCACACGATTGACGAATTCAAGGGACACGACCATGGCCCCCGTTGATTCGTCCGGCCAGAATACCGAAGATCACCGTTGGATGCGCCGTGCGCTGACAGTGGCCGAGCAGGCCTTGTTTGTCAGCCATCCCAATCCGCGGGTGGGATGTGTGCTGGTGCGCGACGGCCGTTGGCTGGTTGAAGGCAGCACCCAGCAGGCAGGCGAGCGCCACGCCGAGGCACAAGCCCTTTGGCTGGCCCAACAGCAAAACATCGATGTGCGCGGTGCCACCGCGTATGTCACCCTCGAGCCCTGCAGCCATCAGGGACGCACGCCCCCCTGCGCGGATGCGCTGGTGGCCGCAGGTATCTCGCGTGTCGTGGTGGGGATGCAGGATCCCAATCCCCGGGTGGCCGGGCAGGGGATTGCGCGCCTGCAGGCCGCGGGTATCACCGTACAAACAGGCCTATTGGCCGAAGATGTCCTGGCACAAAACCCTGGATTTTGCGCTCGTATGACGCGTGGCACGCCTTGGGTGTGGTTGAAATCTGCCGCCTCATTTGATGGTCGTACGGCACTGGCCGATGGGCGGTCTCAGTGGATCACCGGTGATGTGGCCCGCGCAGATGGTCATCGCTGGCGTGCACGTGCGGGCATGGTACTTACCGGCATTGGCACTGTACTGACGGATAACCCGCTGCTGGATGTTCGAGCTGTGTCTACGCCCCGTCAGCCTGTGCGAGCGGTGCTCGACACCCAGTTCATCATCTCCGAGCAAGCCCGTTTGTTCAACGGCGATCCCGTTTGGGTATTCACTGCCCGCGCAGACGCGGGCAAGGCTGCGCGCCTGGCCAGCCGTAATGTGCGGGTGATCGTCTTGCCCACGGCCCCAAATGGCGGGCTGGATCTTGCCGCCCTGTTCCGCTGGGCCGGTAGTAACGAAATCAATGAAGTCCATGTCGAAGCCGGTGCCCGGCTGCAGGGCGCGCTGGTGGCTGGTGGGTATGTCGACGAGTGGGTGGCGTATATGGCGCCCAGCGTGGTGGGCGATGGCCAAAGCCTGGCCGCATTGCCAGAGCCACTGACGTCTCTGGATCATGCTTACCGGTTTCAGTTTCTCGATGCCCAGCCCATGGGTGCCGATTTGCGCCTTAGATTGCGCCACCCCGGCCACTGGCAGGCACTGCGCCAGGCCTGCGGCCTGACAGAACGCCCGGCCTGAGCCCCGGTCATCCCCAATTCTCTCGTGGATCAGACATCATGTTTACAGGTATTGTCGCTGCGCTTGGTCGCATTACAGAAATTCGTCCGCTAGGAGACCCCGAAACCGCCGGTGTCCGTCTTGTGATTGATGCCGGTAACCTACCTTTGCAACGTGCCCGGCTGGGTGATTCAATCGCAATACAGGGTGCCTGCATGACAGTGGTTGCCTTGCATGAAAGTGCTTTCGAGGTGGATGTCTCGCGCGAGAGCCTGGCGCGCACGTGTGGCCTGAATGCTGAAGGCGAAGTCAATCTCGAGCACGCCTTACGTCTGGGTGACAGTCTGGACGGCCATCTGGTGTCCGGACACGTTGATGGTGTGGGCAAGGTTACCCGGCTGGATCCCGTTGGAGAGTCTGTCGAGTTTCGCCTGTTGGTGCCGGCGCATCTGTCGCAATATGTGGCCTACAAGGGCTCGCTAACCGTCAACGGCGTAAGCCTTACGGTGAACCAGGTGCTGGATGACGAGCAGGGTGCAGAGGTTTCGATCAACCTGATCCCGCACACCTTGCAAATGACCACCTTGCGGCTGCTTGAGGTAGGTAGCCAGGTTAATCTGGAGATCGACATGCTGGCCCGTTATGTCCAACGTATGGTCGGGCATATCCAAAACCCCAGTCCGTCGCCTTAAGCCGCGTCTTGCTGTCTGCGTCACCTGCAAACGGGATCTGGCCCGAAAAATACAGATCGCCAGAAGGGTGATCTGATCGAACGCTTTGGGTCGGTGGAATATCATCAGCCTTTGTCTGCACATACCCGGACGATTCCTTTAAGCCAGTTTTCTGCTTAGGTGCCCGCGTGTTGGGGTGGTGCCTGCCGTCCCATGCCCGGATTAACAGCCAATCATTATTCTGCTAGAATAGCGGACTTCGCCCATAAATAAGTGGTGTGGATTAGGACAGGTGGCCGAGCGGTTGAAGGCGCACGCCTGGAAAGCGTGTATACGTTTATAGCGTATCGGGGGTTCGAATCCCCCCTTGTCCGCCAGATTGTTCAAACCCCTGCAAACAGCGTGTTTGCAGGGGTTTTGTTTTGGCCTGTTAGCCTGCATCCCACAGCGTTTGCTGTGGCGATTTTTGCTGGTCGTAGGCGGGGTCGTCGGGGAAGCGCCCGTTGTCGTCGGCCCAGAGCACCTGAAAGACGCGGATGGACTCGCCAAACCGGCTGCTGGCCTGGGCCACCCGTTGCTTGAGGACAAACGGTGTGGAGACATCGCGCAGTTGCACCGGGATACGCACGGCCTGCCCTGGCAGGGCCTGGTCGGCCAGCCCGCCGTGTTGGCGGGCATAGGCCACTACGTCGGATATCACATCCATGGCCAGTTGGCTGTCCAGTGTGCCCGTGAGGATAAGCTCGGGGTGTTTGGTGCGAGCCAGGCCGAGGGTGTGGATGAACCACGTGGCTGGATCCATGTCGTCGTCGGAGACGATGAGGTGGGTGTAGTCGTGCCACTTGAGTTTGTCTTCCAGAAAGCCTTGCAGCTTGCTCCGGTTTCTTTCTTCTTCTGATGTGGCCATATGTCTTGATGTGAGGTGGGCAGAGGATAGGCGCTGGCCCCGCGGCCAGCCCCGCCCGTATTATCAGCCCATCCCGGGGACAGTATTGGAGAAGCCGCAGTCGACGTGCAGGATTTCACCGGTGATGCCTGATGCCAGGTCAGACAGCAGGAAGGCGGCTGCGTTGCCGACGTCCTCGATGGTGACGTTACGGCCCAGCGGAGACTGGGATTCGACGTATTTCAGCATGTTGGAAAAATCGCGGATGCCGCTGGCCGCCAGGGTTTTGATGGGGCCGGCCGAGATGCCGTTGGCGCGCAGGCCCTGTTTGCCCATGGATTTGGCCAGGTAACGCACGCTGGCTTCGAGGGAGGCCTTGGCCAGCCCCATCATGTTGTAGTTGGGGATGGCTTTTTCGGCGCCCAGGTAGGTTAGTGTAAGCACCGAGCCCTGGCGCCCTTTAAGCATGGGCAGCGCAGCCTTGGCCAGCGCTGGGAAGCTATAGGCCGAGATATCGTGTGCCACGCGAAAGTTTTCACGTGTCATGCCATCCAGGAAATCGCCCTCCAGGGCGTCACGGGGTGCAAACCCAATCGAGTGCACCAGGCCGTCCAGGCCATCCCAGTGTTGGCCCAACGCGGCAAACGTGGCCTCGATCTGGGCGTCGTCGCCGACATCACAGGGGATGACAATATCGCTGCCCAGATCTTTAGCGAAACCCCGTACGCGATCCTCAAAGCGCTCACCGACATAGGTGAGTGCGAGTTCAGCGCCCTGAGCGCGGCAGGCGTGGGCGATGCCGTAAGCGATGGAGCGATTGGACAGTACGCCGGTGATCAGAATGCGTTTGCCGTTGAGAAAACCCATGATGTGTGGTCCTGTGAGTGAGATCAGCCCTGGACATCCGTGCCCGGTACGCGCAAGCGTTGTCCGGTGGATAGTGCAGAGCCTTTAAGATTATTGAGCTTACGCAGTGCGTCAACCGATGTGTTGTAGCGTCG
The DNA here is from genome assembly GCF_049651205.1 of Castellaniella sp. Lineage (GTDB taxonomy): Bacteria > Pseudomonadota > Gammaproteobacteria > Burkholderiales > Burkholderiaceae_B > Castellaniella. Next base: position 4,598 of record NZ_JBASBR010000013.1, on the reverse strand, counting down.
TGCCAGGGAGTACAGGGTATCGCCCTTGCGGATGGTATGCGTGCGGACACTGGGTGCGCTGGGCCGCAGGCTGGCGGTTTGCTTGGCCGTGCGGGCTTGCTGCGCGGTATTGCCCGCTGGCTGCACACTGGCGGTGGCTTCTCTGTTTGGCGTGTACGAGGCCAGTAAAACGCCTGCGTTGTTGGGCGCTACAGGTGTTGGCACCAGCAAAGTGGCAACCTTGGCCCGGGTTTGCCTGGACGACAGATTGTTGGCCTGACGCAGGGCATCCAGCGTGATGTTGTGCGCCTTGGCGATGCTGGCCAGGGATTGGCCCCGCTTTGGATGCACGACCTGCCAGGAGGACAGGCTGCCGGTGTAGGTTTTCAGGTTGCTGTTAAAAACCGCCACTTTATCCAGCGGCAGATGTAGCGCAGGATTGTGCGCAGCCAAAATAACCGGACGGTTATAGGATGGGTTTAGTGCGCGGAAGTCTTCGACCGGCATTTCGGCCAGGGCTGCCGCCACGGCGATATCCATGTCACGGCTTTTGTGTACGGTGGTGAAATAGGGGGCGTTGCTAACCTTGGGCAGCAAGATGCCGTATTTCTCGGGGCGGGCGATGATGTTTTTGATGGCCTGCAGCTTGGGTACATAGTTGCGGGTTTCATCAGGCATGTCCAGCTGCGTATAGATGGGCTCGTTGCCCTGACTGACAGCTTTATCCAGTGCCCTTTTAACCGAGCCCTCACCCCAGTTGTACGACGCCAGCGCAAGGTACCAGTCGCCCTGAAAATCGTACAGGTAGCTCAGGTAATCCAGGGCTGCCTGTGTGGATGCGACGGGATCGCGCCGTTGGTCGCGCCACCAGTCTTGCTGCAATTTGTAGTGCAGTCCGGTGCTGGGGATAAATTGCCACAGGCCTGAGGCCTTTGATCGCGACAAGGCGTTGGGATTGTAGGCAGACTCGACAAACGGCAGCAGGGCGAGCTCGGTGGGCAGGCCGCGGCGGTTAAGCTCGTCGACGATGTAATACAGGTATTTGCCTGCTCGCTGGCTCATGAGCAGCACCGACTGCGGGTGCTCGGCGTAGTAGTCTGTCCAGTAATCGACGCGTTCGCTGTGCAGATTGGGGATGGCAAATCCACGCCGGATGCGGTCCCACATGTCGCGTGGGGGGTGAGTGAGATCGACTGTGCGGGAGGTGTCCTCTGCCACGTAAGCCTGGCGATCTTTTGAACCTGGTTGGGTAGCACAACCGGCCACAAGCAGCAGCAAGAGTGGAAATATCAGGCGCAGGATTCTCATGTCTGGATCATCTGAAGTTGTTCTTCCATTCGCGCAGACACGCGAAAACTGTTTCGGGTGTCGTTAATCGGGTGGCAGCATGCTGGTTGGCAGCCGCCTGGACATCAGGGTGCCGGGTGCGCAGAAACGGGTTGGTTTGCAGCTCCAGGCCCAGACGCGACGGCACAGTAGGCAAGCCTTGTGCGCGCAAATGCGTGGTTTCCTGGGCACGCGCTTGCAGTGCGGTGTTGGCCGGCTCTACTTGTAAGGCCCAGCGGATATTGGATGCGGTGTACTCATGAGCACAGCACACCAATGTGTCTGGCGCCAAACTTGCGATTTTACTCAAGGATTGCAACATTTGTGCAGGGGTGCCTTCAAACACCCGGCCGCAGCCTGCCGCAAATAGTGTATCGCCACAAAAAACGATGTTGGTATCGGGGCTGATTTGCCCCGTGTAGGCGATGTGTCCGGCTGTGTGGCCGGGGATGTCGAGTACCTTGAACTGCAGGCCGCATCCTGGCAGCGTGATTTCATCGCCTTCGCCTAGCAAGGTATCGCAGCCCGGGATTTTTTCAAGACGCGGGCCGTAGACGTGCGCGCCCGTTAGCTGTTGTAATGCCTGCATCCCGCCGGTGTGATCATGGTGGTGATGTGTGATCAGGATGGCTTCCAGCGTGCAACCCTTGGGCAGCCGCTGCAAAACGGGCTCTGCTTCGCCGGGGTCTACCACGACGGCATGGCCGTTTTTTTGTACCATCCAGATATAGTTGTCGGAGAGTGCCGGGACAGGTGTCAGCGTAGCCGGCGCGTCGGTAGACACAGAAAGGGAATTCATGGCAAAGGAGTTAGGGTGGCACCGCATCGTGCAATGCCAATCGAGTTAGCTGAGTGGCTGGAAACGCCGGCAGGCCAGTATGTGCGCACCTGGGAGCAACAGCAGGTAGACGCGATGGTCAGCAACGCATTTGGCTATCATGCCATACAAATTGGCCTGCCGCACTGGGATCTGTTGCGTGCCAACCGGATTCCTTACAAAGCCTGGGCGCACAGCCCCGATGCCCCGTTTGGCACGCGGGCGGGGCGCCTGATCTGCCAGCCAGAGCAACTGCCCTTTGATAGCCAAAGCGTGGATCTTATCGTCATGCCGCATACTCTGGAATGGTGCGACGATCCGCACCAGGCCTTGCGCGAGGCCGAGCGTGTCTTGATGCCCGAAGGGCGCGTTGTGATGACCGGTTTCAACCCTTACAGTTTATGGGGCCTGCGAGAATCACTTCCTGGCCTGGCCTTGCAACTGCCTATCCCCGTGCCATCCCAGGTGGCGCCCTCACGCCTGAAAGACTGGTTCAAGCTGTTATCCTTCGAGCTCGATCGTGGCCGGTTTGGCTGCTACTCGCCGTTGTGCGCCAGCGAGTCCTGGCTGCAGCGCTGGCGATTTATGGAGCACGCCGGAGACCGCTGGTGGCCGGCGGGCGGCGCGGTGTACGCCATTGCAGCCGTCAAGCGGCTGACGGGCATCCGGCTGGTGGGGCCCGCCTGGCGCAAGGGCCGGCGGCGGCGCGTTCGGCGCGACGTCGTGGTCCCGGTGGCTAATCAGGTTGAAGATACAGGACGGTAGTGGCTGGCCAGGCCAGCCCGCCATCTAAATAAGGATTTCATGAGTTTGACAACAGACACGCCGCAGTCTGCGGCGGCACAGACCAATACGGGCGCAGCCGACGAGCGTTTGTCCCATGTGGAAATCTGGACAGACGGTGCCTGCAAGGGCAATCCTGGCCCTGGCGGCTGGGGCGCCTTGTTGCGCCAAGGCAAGTTTGAAAAAACCCTGCACGGCGGAGAACCCCTGACCACCAATAACCGGATGGAACTGATGGCGGTGATTCAGGCGTTGCAGGCACTGAAGCGCCGCTGCGAGGTGACGGTGCATACGGATTCCGTGTATGTGCAAAAGGGGATGACGCAGTGGCTGGCCAACTGGAAGCGCCGCGACTGGCGCACCGCCGACAAAAAGCCGGTTAAAAATGCTGATCTCTGGCAAGCCCTGGATAAGCTGGCTGCCCAGCATGAACTACACTGGCGTTGGGTAAAGGGCCATGCGGGCGACCCCGGCAACGAGCGCGCTGACGCGCTGGCCAACCAGGGCGTCGATTCCATGCGCTCACCCTCATCTTAAGTAAAACCTATGCGTCAAATTGTCCTGGATACTGAGACCACCGGCCTGGAGCCTGAGCAAGGCCACCGCGTGGTAGAGCTTGCCTGTATAGAGATCATCAACCGTCGCGTCAGCAAGCAACACCTGCATCTGTACCTGAACCCTGATCGGGACAGCGACCCCGAGGCGTTAAATGTTCATGGCCTGACCACCGAATTTTTGTCTGCACATCCCCGGTTTCCAGAGGTGGCGGGGCAACTGGTGGAGTTTGTGCAGGATGCCGAAGTCATCATTCATAACGCGGCATTTGACGTCAAGTTCTTGAATGCCGAGCTTAAACGTGCCGGGTTGCCCGTGTTTACGGATTTATGCGGCAAGGTCACAGACTCACTGGCTGTGGCGCGCGAGATGTTTCCGGGCAAGCGCAACAATCTGGATGCGCTGTGCGAACGGTTTGGTATTTCCAATGCGCATCGCACCCTGCACGGCGCCTTGCTGGATTCAGAGCTTCTGGGCGAGGTGTGGCTGGCCATGACCCGTGGCCAGAACTCGCTGCTGGGGGATCCCTCGGATCGCAACCGGCGCCGCGGCCAGGGGGCTGATTCGTTTGCGGGTACCCGGTTTGATGCCTCGGGCCTTCCCGTCATTACCGTGTCAGACGCTGATCAGCAGGCGCACGAAGCCTATCTGGACGGCCTGGACAAGGCTTCGGGCGGACGCAGCCTTTGGCGAGAGCTGGAAGCGGGTGAAACTGCTGACGCTGCCAGCACCGAGAGCCCCTTGGCAGGCTGAGAGCCGGCTTAACGACTGTCTGCGGTTTTTTTAGGTTTCGTGTACAATTTCGGTCTTTCCAGTCGGCTGCCTTTGCGTGTCTTGCGCATCTTCTGGCAGCATCCCGATTGGGCGGTTAGCTCAGTGGTAGAGCACTGCCTTCACACGGCAGGGGTCACAAGTTCGAACCTTGTACCGCCCACCATCTAAATCCCCATAAAATCAATCAGTTACGCGATTTTTGGGCTCTACCCCATAATCGGGGGATACGCATTCATCGGCTCTACCCCATAATCGGGGGATACGCATTCATCAGACACGGTTGATCACACCGTTCCAGCCGCATTGAGCCAAGACTCTTAAGCGGTAATTCTCAAAATTCCTGAAGCCATATGCACGGCGCGAG
>NZ_JBASBR010000012.1:0-380033 GCF_049651205.1 Castellaniella sp. | reverse complement strand
GCCGCTGGCCGGCTGACGATGCCCAGAGGATACCCACATGAACTATCACTGGAACTGGCTGATTTTCTGGGCAGATGCTCCGGATGGCACTGGTACCTACTTGCATACTCTGATTCGCGGGGCCTACTGGACACTTGGTGTGTCGGTGATTGCCTGGATCATTGCCTTGCTGGCAGGTGTCACAATCGGCGTGCTGCGCACCACCCGCATTGCATGGCTCGAGCGCCTGTGTGCCGGCTATGTCGAACTCTTTCGCAATGTGCCGCTGCTGGTACAGATGTTTTTATGGTATTTCGTCTTCCCTGAAGTCGTGCCCAAAGCATTGGGCGATGCCATCAAGCAGGCCGACCCCACCTGGAGCACATTCTGGACAGCCACGGTGTGCCTGGGGCTGTTTACCTCGTCACGGATTGCCGAGCAGGTGCGCGCGGGCATCACCGCGTTGCCTCGCGGCCAGGATATGGCCGCCACGGCACTGGGCTTAAACCGCAAGCAGGTCTATCGCTACGTTTTGCTGCCCATGACAGCGCGCATCATCATGCCGCCACTCACCTCCGAGGCACTTAACCTGATCAAGAACTCGTCACTTGCATTTACCATTGGCCTGCTCGAAATCACCGGGGCGGCACGTTCGATGCAAGAGTTTTCTTTCCAGATTTTCGAAAGCTTCACCGCAGCCACTATCTTGTACCTGATCATCAATCTGATTGTTGTGGTGCTGATGCGTGTTCTCGAAAAATCGCTCAGCGTACCCGGTTTCATCGGGTCCAAGCGCTAAGGAGGCACCATGTTTGGTTTTGATTTTGATGTCATCTGGCGCACGCTGCCGTATGTATTGGGTACGGGCCTTGTCTTTACCGTCAAGCTGACGGTGTTGGCCACAGTAGGAGCCATCATCCTGGGCACGCTGATGGCCATGATGCGCCTGTCGTCCAACCGCCTTGTCTCGGGTGTTGCTGGCTTTTATGTCAACCTGATGCGGGCACTGCCGCTGATCCTGATCATTTTCTGGTTTTATTTTCTGGTTCCCTACGTTATTGGCTGGGTCACGCAAGCAGGACGGCCCATTGCCGTGGGCGGGTTTACTTCGGCGCTGATCACCTTTATTTTGTTTGAGGCCGCGTATTTTTGCGAGATCATGCGTGCCGGCATTCAATCCATCCCCTTTGGTCAGGTGGGTGCGGGCTATGCCCTGGGCCTTAATTACTGGCAGGTGATGGGGCAGGTGGTGCTGCCGCAGGCGTTTCGTAACATGACGCCGGTGTTGCTCACACAAATGATTGTGCTGTTTCAGGACACGTCCCTGGTGTACGTGCTGTCGCTTACCGATTTCCTCGGAGCCGCCAATAACATCGCCCAGCGCGATGGTCGCATGGTCGAGATGTTCGTCTTTGCTGCTGTCGTGTACTTCATTATTTCCTATATTGCGTCTCGGTCGGTGAAGCGGCTCGAGCGCCGTATCGCCATTGTGCGTTAAGGGCAGGAGTCTTCTTCATGATCGAATTCAAAAACGTCAGCAAGTGGTATGGATCCTTTCAGGTGCTCACCGATTGCACCACCACCGTGTCTCATGGCGAGGTCGTGGTTATCTGCGGGCCTTCTGGTTCGGGTAAATCCACCCTGATCAAAACCGCCAATGCACTCGAGCCCTTTCAAAAGGGTGAGATCTTCATCGATGGAGTGTCTGTGGGTGCTGCCGGCACCAACCTGCCCAAGTTGCGTTCAAGCATCGGGATGGTGTTTCAGCACTTCGAACTCTTTCCTCATCTGTCGGTGATGCGCAACCTTATGTTGGCGCAAATGAAAGTATTGGGTCGCTCCGAAGCCGACGCCAAAGTGCGTGGACGTGCCTTGCTCGATCGGGTAGGCCTCATCGACCATATCGACAAATATCCTGGGCAGCTCTCTGGTGGCCAACAGCAACGGGTGGCCATTGCCCGGGCACTGGCCATGGATCCCAAGGCGATGCTGTTTGACGAGCCCACCTCGGCACTCGACCCCGAAATGGTCAACGAGGTACTGGATGTGATGGTGGACTTGGCTAAAGAAGGCATGACCATGATGGTGGTCACCCACGAGATGGGTTTTGCCCGCAGCGTGGCCGATCGCGTGATCTTTATGGATCAGGGTGCCATCATCGAAGACTGCACCAAAGAAGAGTTCTTTGGCGATCCCGATGCCCGCTCGGATCGGGCCAAGCAGTTCTTGTCCAAGATTTTGCACCACTGATCTGTTTTCCGGCTGGCCATGGTGGCCAGCCTTTTTTCAGCTTGAAAGGTATCCGTCATGATTCCCGGCGTTGACAATGACAGCATTGTCTATCTTAATGGCGATTACGTCCGTCTGGGCGATGCCAAAATTTCGGTACTAGACCGTGGCTTCATTTTTGGGGATGGCATCTACGAAGTCGTCCCGTGCTATGGCGGCAAGCCATTTCTGATGGACAACCACCTGGCCCGTTTGCAACGCAGCCTCAAGGCTATCCGCATCAATGCCGGCCGCAGTACCCAGGATTGGCAAGATCTCGTCTTGCAGATGCTTTCGCGGTCTGGCGCCACCGGTGATTGCACGGTGTATTTGCAGGTGACGCGTGGCGTTGCCAAACGCGAGCATGGGTTTCCCCCATCGGCACAGGCCACCGTGTTTTGCATGGTGTCGCCGCTTAAACGCCCCAGCCAGCAGGTACGTCAGCAGGGCATGACGGCTGTCAGCATGCCTGACGAGCGCTGGCTGCATTGCGAAATCAAATCCGTATCCCTGCTGGGTAATGTGCTGGCCAAGCAATATGCAACAGATGCCGGGGTCGACGAAGTCCTGCAGTTTCGAGGTTCGCATTTGTCCGAAGGCTCTTCCTGCAATATCTGGGTGGTCAAGGATGGCACGCTCAGTGCCCCGGTACGCGACCATCTCATTCTGGAGGGCATCCGCTATGGCTTCCTCGAGCAACTGGCTGCGCAGGCTGGAATCCCATTCCAGTCCCGTCCCATTACTCAAGAAGAAGTTGCTCACGCCGACGAGATCATGCTGTCGTCGGCTACCAAAGAGGTTTTGCCCATCACCCAGCTGGATGGCAAGGCTGTCGGAAACGGTATCCCTGGGCCGGTATATCAGCGCCTGAGGGCAGCTTACGACGCAGCCATCGAGGCCCTGTAGGCCCCTTTGCTATGTGGTGGGCGACCACCACATAAACTGGTTTTTGCCTGCCTTTTTTGCGGCATACATGGCGGCGTCGGCGTGGCCCATTAGCATGTCCAGCGTGTTGCCGTGTTGGGGGTATTCTACGGCGCCAATACTGGCAGATAGCTGCACCTTGGTACCTTTGATCGTAAAGGGCTCTGACAGTGCCGCCAGGATATCGCGGATGACGCGCTCGGTATCTGCTCGTGCGTGCAAGTCGTCTAGCAAGATGGCAAACTCGTCACCCCCAAAGCGGGCCACCGTATCCTGAGACGTTGCCCGAACCTGTTGCAGCAGACGTTGAGCCGCTTGTTTCAGCAGTGTGTCGCCTGACGCGTGGCCATATTCGTCGTTTACCGATTTAAAGCCGTCCAGATCTAGATACAAGATTGCTACCAGACGTCGGTGCCGCTGGGCTGTAGCCAGTGCTCGCTGACAACGCTCTTGGAACAGCACGCGATTGGGCAGGCCGGTGAGCGCATCATGGCGCGCTGCGTGCGCCAGGCGGGCTTCACTGGCCTGGAGGGAGAGGGTGCCCGCTCTTTGCCGTGCCAAAACAAGTGTCAGCAAAATCGCCATGGCCACTACTGCCAGGGTTGCCAGCCCGGTGGCAATCCAGTATCGGTTGTGCCGTATGGATGCCTGCGTCATAGCCTCATCCAGCGGGGTGCCAAACACCACCATCATGGAGTACTGGCTAAGTGTGCGGTAGCTGATGATGCGTGAGATGCGATCGGGAAGATCAGTGATGAACTGGCCGATGGGATGGGTTTTGGCGCGTACAAACCAGGGTAGGGATCGTGCGTCGTCATCGAAATCCAATGTGTTGCCGATCTGGCTGCCGCGTGTGTAGCCGTCGGTGCCCAGTACCTGGATCAGGGTCTGCTGCGCATGTCTTGGTTGGGCAGTGTGCCGATAGAAGTGGGTGAGTTGGGCGGGATCGATGGCGATCACCGTCACCCCCCCGAAGCTGCCGTCAGGCAGGGTGGTACGCAAAGACATCGGGATACGCCACTGGTGTGACACTCGCCCGAAAACTGCCCGGCTGATAAAGAGTATGTCTTCTTTGGTGTGTTGCTGGGTGGTAAAGAAGTCTCGATCCGAGTAGTTCACCTCAGGTGGCGTGTCTTGGGTGCTGGCGATGATGCGACCCTGTGCATCGACCACGCTGAGGATGGTGAACATATGTTCGCGGATGGTGTGATCCTTGATCCAGCCGCGGATGTCAGGGGCCTTGCCGTGCAGGAGATAACTCTTGCGAGCAAACGCCGCCACCTGTTCGGCAGCTTTCAGGGTGCGGATCAGGTCTTGTTCAAAGGCAATTGCCAGATTGGCATCGGCCTGCATGGTGGATTCGATGGCCTGTTCCCGCTCTGTATCCACTACGTGCGAGACGGCCAGCCAAAGCGTTGCGATGGATGCCAGGCTGAGCAGGGCGATCAGAAGACAGGTAGGCACAGAGAAAGCGTGGCGCTTTTCGTGAGCCATGACAAAAGGAAATAAGCGGACAACAAGGCAACTGTAACCGTTTGCTTAAGAGGCGTCGAAGATTAATCCCCGCCTGTGGTGAAACGGCGACAAGTCCTCTGTGCTGGGGCCCCGGGCAGTCGTGCTCACTGTGATATTCTTTTTAGCTCCTCTCACCTTACGTGGCGTACCATGTCCGTTGATTATCTGAAGCGCATCCTGACGTCAAAAGTGTATGACGTCGCTCACGAAACTCCTCTGGACACGGCCCCCCGAATTAGCAAGCGCATTGGCAACACTGTGTTGCTCAAGCGTGAAGACACTCAGCCGGTGTTCAGTTTCAAGCTGCGTGGCGCCTACAACAAAATGGCGCATCTCACCCCCGAGGAGCTCAAGCGTGGGGTGATTGCCGCATCGGCAGGCAACCATGCTCAGGGGGTTGCGCTGTCGGCCAACCGCCTCAAATGCCGCGCGGTCATCGTGATGCCGGTCACCACCCCGATGGTAAAGATAGATGCTGTCCGGGCATTGGGTGGCGAAGTCGTGTTGTTTGGTGACAGCTTTACCGAGGCGGCCGAGCACGCGGTAGAACTCCAGGCCCGCGAAGGCCTGACTTTCGTTCATCCCTTTGACGACCCCGATGTGATTGCCGGTCAGGGCACAATCGGCATGGAAATCCTGCGCCAGCATCCAGGCCCTATTGATGCCGTCTTTGTAGCCATTGGCGGAGGTGGCCTGATCTCCGGCGTGGCCGCTTATATCAAGCAGCTGCGTCCGGATATTCAGATCATCGGTGTGCAAACCCAAGACTCGGATGCCATGATGCGCAGCGTGCGCGCTGGTCGCCGCGTCAAGCTTGCGGATGTTGGGCTGTTTTCGGATGGCACGGCCGTGAAACAGGTGGGGCAGGAAACCTTCCGGCTGGCGCGCGAGTATGTGGATGATTTTGTGGCGGTGGATACCGACGCCATCTGCGCCGGCATCAAGGATGTCTTTCAGGATACCCGCAGCGTGCTTGAGCCCGCTGGTGCGCTGGCTTTGGCGGGCCTCAAGCGCTATGCCGCGCAGCAAAAATGGAAAGGTAAAACATTGGTAGCCATTACCTGTGGTGCCAACATGAACTTCGACCGCCTGCGCTTTGTGGCCGAGCGCGCCGATGTGGGTGAAGCCCGCGAAGCCTTGTTTGCCATTACGCTACCCGAGAAGCGTGGTAGCTTTTTGCGCTTGTGCGAAGCCGTTGGCCAGCGGGCAGTCACCGAATTCAATTACCGTATTTCTGATTCCCAGGAGGCTCACGTGTACGTGGGCCTGCAGATCCGCTCTGAACCCGAGATCGATAAACTGGCGGCACATTTTCGCAAGCAGGATTTTCCCACCCTGGATCTCACTGGCAACGAGATGGCCAAAACCCACCTGCGCTACATGGTGGGGGGGCATTCCGGATTGGCCAAACATGAGGTGCTGTACCGTTTCGAGTTTCCCGAGCGTCCCGGTGCCTTGATGAAGTTTTTGGGCGCCATGAATCCCAACTGGAACATCAGCCTGTTCCATTACCGTAGCCAGGGTGATGACTACGGCCGCATCCTGGTGGGTATCCAGGTGCCCCCCGAAGACAAAAAAGCGTTTAAAGAGTTTCTGTCGACGCTGGGGTATCCATACTGGAACGAGACCGATAATCCGGCGTATCGCCTGTTTCTATAACACGCTCGGCTGGGAATCGGATCGTAAAAACGCTGCCCTTGCCCGGTGTGCTGTCAATATTCAGCGTGGCCTGGTGGCGTAGTGCCACATGCTTGGTGATGGCCAGACCCAGGCCCGTGCCTCCGGTCGCGCGCGAACGTCCGCGGTCTACCCGGAAAAATCGCTCGGTCAGACGCGGGATATGGGTGGCCTCCACGCCGATCCCTGTGTCTTGCACCTGAAAGCTGGCACGTCCGTCGTCATCACGCTGCCACACCACTGTAATCGCGCCCTCTGGGGGGGTGTACCGCACTGCATTGCTGATCAGATTGCTGATGGCTGAAGAAAGTTCGGCTTCGTGCCCCATGATGTGCAGGGTTTTACAGAGTTGGGTTTTAAACCGATGCTGGCCTGCAGAAAGTGCCCGGCCCTGTGTCAGAGCCGCCTGGATCAGGGCTGGAACATCCACGGCTTCACCGACCTGGTTGGGTTTGGTTTCAAGCGAGGATAGTGTCAGCAGGTCGGACACCAGTGCCTGCATATTGCTGGCTTGCTGTGCCATCAGTTGCAGATAATGACGACGCTGTTCTGCGCTGATGGCTTCTTCGGGCAGGTCTTGCAAAGTTTCGATGAATCCCGACAGCACTGTCAGGGGGGTGCGCATTTCGTGCGATACATTGGCCACAAAATCCTTGCGTGTGTTTTCCAGCCTTTCGATCTGGGTGATATCGCGCGTGACCATCAAAAACTGGCCCGCGCCATAAGGTGCCAGATGCAACATCAGGGTGCGCGGCTGGCGGCTGCCCCCCCAGTGCAGGATCAGTGGTTTGTCCCAGCTGTCCTGGCCTGCGTATGCGCCAAATTCAGGTGTGCGGATGATGTTGAAGATGCTGTGGCCACGGTCTTGTTGCAGGTTCAGGCCCAGATGTTCGGCTGCGGTCTGATTGCACCATAGCAGGGTTTTGTCGGGGGCCAGCATCAGGGCGCCATCGGGCAGTGCTTCGGCCGCCAGCAGTGCACGCTGGAAATTGCGGCTGCGCTCTTGCAGATCCATGCGGTTTTGCTTCAGCTTGCGATACACCGGTGCCAGCACTTCGTCCCAGGGCCCAATGGAAGCCGGGGGGGGATCGTCGATGCGGAGCACCCAGCGGGAAATCCGCGAGAGCTGTACCCCGCTGACCAGCACCATCATCAGCAGGCCCAGTGCAAACACTGCCCAACCTGTTGCTGCTCCCAGCCATGCACCCAGCAGCCAGCCACCCAGGGCCCAGAGCGTGACGGTAACAAGCGTTTTGGTCATGAGGAGTGTGTCGTGCTGAAGCGGTAGCCTGTCCCGCGGATGGTCTGGATCAGGTGCTCCTGACCCACTGTCGACAGGGCCTTGCGCAGCCGACGGACATGGACGTCGACGGTGCGCTCTTCCAGGAAGACGTGGTCTCCCCAGATCTGATCGAGCAGCTGGGTGCGAGTGTACACGCGTTGACCATGGGTTGCGAAAAAGTGCAGGAGGCGAAACTCGCTGGGCCCCATGGACACTGCTTGCTCGTCCAGGTGCACAGAACGGGAGCTGGGGTCGAGCGTCAGGGGGCCAGCCTGCACGGGATCCGGTGCCAGCTGCGGGGCACGGCGCCGCAGCAGCGACTTGATCCGGGCCAGAAGTTCGCGTGGCGAAAAGGGTTTGGTCAGGTAGTCATCTGCGCCGGCTTCCAAACCATCCACCTTGTCCTGTTCAGTGTCTCGTGCTGTGAGCATGATCAGGGGCACGTCGCGGGTTCGGGTGTCCCGGCGCAAAGCGTGCGCCAGCTGAATGCCCGGTTGATCCGGAAGCATCCAGTCGAGCAGGATCAGGTCGGGCAGCTGTTGCTTGATCTGCTGTTGTGCCTCGTGGCAGCTAAATGCTGCGTGCACCTGATAGCCTGCATGTTGCAGATTGACGGACAGGAGCTCCTGGATGGCGGGTTCGTCTTCAATAATCAGGATTGTCGTGGGCATCAAAAATCGGTAGACGTTATGGTTCAGAACAACATCATACGGTGCCATTATTTCATTTTCGTGACGATCAGCTGTCAATGCAGGATGACGGACAGCCTTCTGAATGCGGTACGATACGCAAATCATGAGTGATATACCCCAAGATTTCGGCCAAGGGCAGCAAACCCATTTTGGTTTCCAGACGGTACCTGAAGCCGATAAAGCACATCGCGTCGCCGAGGTTTTCCATTCTGTAGCCAGCCGCTACGACATCATGAACGATCTGATGTCCGGCGGGCTGCATCGTATCTGGAAATCCTTCACCGTTGGCCGTGCCCAGGTGCGTCCGGGCATGCGGGTGCTGGATATCGCCGGGGGCACCGGAGACCTCGCCCGTGCGTTTGCGCGCCGCGCGGGGCCGCAAGGCGAGGTCTGGCTTACCGACATCAACGGCTCCATGCTTCGTGTGGGCCGGGATCGTCTGCTGGATCGCGGTGTCGTCACGCCGGTGGCGGTTTGCGATGCCGAATGCCTGCCGTTTCCCGATCAATATTTTGATCGGGTCTCGGTTGCCTTTGGCTTGCGCAACATGACTCACAAAGAGCAGGCCCTTGCCGAAATGCATCGGGTGCTCAAACCGGGCGGTAAGCTGCTGGTGCTCGAGTTCTCTCGTGTCGCGCCCGCGCTGGCACCCGTCTACGACTGGTACTCCTTTAATGTACTGCCCAAAATAGGGCAGGTGGTGGCTTCCGACGAAGCCAGCTATCGCTATCTGGCAGAATCCATTCGCATGCACCCCGATCAGGAAACCCTGGCAAGCATGATGCGCACCGTGAGCTTCGATCGCGTGCAGTATTTCAACATGACAGCCGGCGTGGTGGCCTTGCACGAGGGTGTGCGTCTCAGCTAAGCGGCCACCTTGCTGTCTTCTCCACCTGCCGGGCCACCTTGCGTGGCCCTTTCCTTGCAAAACTATGGTAATTTACGACGTTCAGGTTGTTGTCAGCTTGTGGCTGACAACAACCGAAACCGATTCTTCTCCGGAGATCTCATGACCTTCCAATTACCTCGCTGGCTGATGGCCGCCCTGATGCTGTCCGTCGCACTGATGATGCTTGCTGTTACGTCCGACGCCCAGGCGCGCCGGATGGGCGGAGGTCTCAGCTTTGGCCGTCAGTCCACCAATGTCATCAAACAGCGTCAGGCCGTCACACCGCCTGCAGCCGCCACTACTCAGCGCGCCGCCACCACGTCGGCTGCTGGCGCCACTGCAGCCAAGTCGGGCATGTCCCGCTGGTTGGGGCCTCTGGCCGGTATTGCTGCCGGTCTGGGCATTGCAGCGCTGCTGTCCAGCCTTGGGCTATCGGGGGCTTTGCTTGAGTTCCTCTCCAGTGCCTTGCTGATTGGTCTGGTGATCTTTGCCGTGATGTTTCTGGTGCGCCGTCTGCGGGGTGCTCAAAGTCCTCTGGCTTCTGCTGGGGCGGCACAGGGCGGTAACAGCTATCGCCAGTCCGCCTCCCAGAGCTCGCAGGGCCCCGCATGGGGGTCAACGCCAGCCGCTTCGGCGTCCGCGGCGCCGGTCATTCAGGCTGTCCCGTCTGTCGATGCACCTGACCCCTCCTGGTTTGTTCCAGCCGATTTCGACATCCCCGCCTTTTTGGTACAGGCCAAGCAGCAATTTACCCGGGTACAGGCGCTTTGGGATGCCGGAGATCGCGAGGCGCTAAAGGCCTTGCTCACCGACGATCTCCTGGCAGAGATCACGCCGCGCCTGCCGCAGCCCGACGAAAGCAATCACACCGAAATCGTGTTGCTTAACGCGGAGCTCCTGGGTATCGAAACCGTGGCCGGCGGCCACCTGGCTAGCGTGCGTTATTCGGGCATGCTGCGCGAAGCTGAGGGTGCCGAGGCCTTCCGCATGGAAGAAGTCTGGAACCTCTACAAGGCCGACGGTGAGGGTTGGCTGCTGGCAGGTATCCAACAGCTGAATCCTCAGGGTAACTAAAGGTGGTTTGGCAGGGCAGCGCTGCGTGCCCTGCCGATAAGCCCCAGGCAAAACCGGTAAACTGAGGTTCCTGCGCACCCGCGTAGCGCGTGTTTTTCGGTTGCCTGTGCATGAAGCTGCCCCTACCTTCTTTCCTACCCCCGCCCACGGCTGTACTGCTGCGTGGCTTTAATACGCTGGTGCAACGCGAGCCCTGGGCCCAAGAGCGCCTGTCGGCGCATGCCGGCAAGTCAGTGCGTCTTTCTGCCGGTATCTGGTCATTGCAACTCAGCATTACGGCGCAAGGCCTGGTGCAGCGCTGCGATCCTGCCATCGTGCCCAACGTGACCCTCTCGGTTCCAGCCCAGCGCCTCAAAGAGCTGCCTGGTGCCTGGGCATCCCAAGGGCTGGCTGGGGTGACGGCACTGGCGCATATCCAGGGAGATGCCGGCCTGGCACACCTGGTGTCCGATCTCGCCCGAGATCTCCGCTGGGATGTGGAGAGTGACCTGGCCGGCGTAGTGGGGGATGTGATGGCGGTGCGTCTGGTACAAGGCAGCCGTCAGTTGGTATCTGGTGCCAAGGTGGCTGCCGGGCGTGCCCGCGACAACGTGTCCGAATATCTCGCAGATGAGTCCGGTCTGGCCGTCCGGCATGAGGCCCTTGGCCAGATATCTGCCGGGGTAAAAAGCCTGGGTAAACGGCTTGATGCACTCGATCAGCGGGTGCAGCGCCTGAAGAGGCATTCATGATTACGCTGCTGCGCCTGATATCTATCCTGGTGGTGGCCTTGCGTTACCGCCTCGACGAGCTCGTGCTCTCCAGCTTGCAGCATCCTCTGGCCCACTTCTTGCTGCGCATTGTTTGCCTGGGCTGGCGGCCCCGCCGCCCGCGTGGCGAGCGCCTGCGCCTGGCTCTCGAAACCCTGGGCCCCATTTACGTCAAATTTGGCCAGGTCTTGTCCACGCGTCGCGATCTCATCCCGGCCGACCTTGCCGACGAGCTGGCGCTTTTGCAAGACCGCGTGCCGCCGTTTCCTTCCGAGCAGGCGGCGCAGATTATCCAGGAAGCTTTGGGTGCTGCGCCACAAGCCCTGTTTGCCCACTTCGAGCGCGATCCGGTGGCCTCTGCCTCGATCGCCCAAGTGCATTTTGCTGTCCTGCATGATGGCCGGGAGGTTGCGGTCAAGGTCTTGCGTCCGGGTATGCGCCACGCCATCGAACGCGATCTCACCTTGTTGCGGGTACTGGCCGGGCTGGTCGAGCGTCTGATGCCGGATGGGCGGCGTCTCAAGCCCCGCGAGGTGGTGGCCGAGTTTGATAACTATCTGCACGACGAGCTTGACCTGATCCGGGAAGCCGCCAATTGCAGCCAGTTACGCCGCAATTTTGGGCCTGAGACAGGCCGTGCCGAGCTTTTGATGGTGCCTGAGGTTGTCTGGGAGTATTGCACCAGCCAGGTGTTTACCATGCAGCGGATGCGCGGTGTGCCCATCAGCCGGGTCGAGCAGCTGCGTCAGCTGGGTGTGGATATCCCTTTGCTGGCCCGCCAGGGCGTGGAGATTTTCTTCATGCAGGTGTTCTCGGACGGCTTTTTTCATGCCGACATGCATCCCGGCAATATTCTGGTGTCCGATCATCCCGATACCCTGGGGCGCTACATTGCCCTGGATTTCGGCATCGTAGGATCTTTGTCCGAATTCGATAAAAACTATCTCGCGCAGAATTTCCTGGCGTTTTTTCATCGCGACTATCGTCGGGTGGCACAGTTGCACATCGAGTCCGGCTGGGTGCCGGCCGATACCCGTGAAGAAGAGCTCGAAGGCGCGGTGAGGGCCGTGTGCGAGCCTTATTTTGATCGCCCTCTGGCCGAGATTTCCCTCGGGCAGGTATTGCTGCGCCTGTTTCAGACGTCGCGCCGGTTTAACGTCGAGATCCAGCCGCAGCTGGTGTTGCTGCAAAAAACACTGCTCAATGTCGAGGGCATGGGACGCGAGCTGGATCCCAAGCTGGATCTCTGGCAAACCGCCAAACCTTTTCTCGAACGCTGGATGCATCAGCGGGTGGGCCTGCGCGGTCTGCGTCAGCGTCTGGATCAAGAAGCCAGCCAGTGGTCGCAGATTTTGCCTCAGCTTCCCCGACTGGTGTATGGCCGCTTAAGCCAGCCTGATCTCACGCCTGCCATGCGAGCCGAAATCCAGCAGCTTCGACGGGCGCAACAGGGTACCCAGCGGTTGCTGGGGGTGCTTTGTGGCATTTTGGCGATTGGCCTGGGTGTGGCGGTCTGGGCGATTGTTCATGGAGGCGCCCTATGATCGCGAGATTTGATGCCAAGGTGCTCTCGCCCCAGGCCTGCCTGCGCCAAGTGGCCGATGGATCATTGGCACGTCCGCTGGTGTTCACCAATGGGGTGTTTGATCTTTTACACCGCGGTCATGTCACTTATCTGGATCAGGCGGCACAGCTGGGGGGCAGCCTGGTGGTGGCCGTCAATACCGATGCGTCTGTGCGGCGCCTGGGCAAGGGCCCCGATCGTCCGTTAAACCGCATGGAAGACAGGGCCGCTTTGCTGGCGGCGCTGAGCTGTGTTGATGTGGTTACCTGGTTTGACGAAGACACCCCGTTGCAGTTGATTCAGGCGCTGCAACCGGATGTGATCGTAAAAGGTGGCGACTACGACATGGAAACCCTGCCCGAGACGGCGGTGGTGCGGTCTTGGGGAGGGCGTGCGCTGGCTATTCCGTTTGAGCACCAGCGCTCGACCACCAGCCTGCTGGATAAAATCCGCCTTAAAACTTGAATCGCGAGCGCGCAGTGCCGCGCAACGGCTTGGTCCAGGTATCAAAAATCTGGACGGTCTCGAAGTTGGCTGCGCTGGTGCGCGTGATACGACAGGCGGTCATGATGGGATTGTGGCCCACGATGGCCATCAGACGGCCGCCTACAGCCAGTTGATATTTGAGCGCGTCGGGCACTGTGGGCACGGATCCGGTGATCAGGATCGCATCGTATTCGGCTGTCCCCCAGCCCGCATGGGCGTCGCCGGTTTCCTGGACGATGTTGTTGATCTGGTTGCGCGCAAAGTTGCCTTGGGAAAAGGCGGCCAGCCGACTGTCGATTTCGATGGTGGTGACTTGCTGACACAGCCGGGACAACAGGGCGGCCTGATAGCCCGATCCTGTTCCAATCTCCAGTACACAGTCGGAGGCGGTGAGATGCAGCTCTTCGATGAGCCTGCTTTCTACCTTGGGTGAGAGCATGTGCTCGCGGGTGTCTACGCCATCGATGATGAGCGGCAGCTCGGTGTCGGCAAACGCCAGCGCGCGCAGCTGGGGCGGGACAAAGTGCTCGCGTGGGATATCGAACACGGCCTGCAGCAGGCGTTCGTCCTGGACGTTCCAGGGGCGGATCTGCTGTTCGACCATATTGAAGCGGGCGCGGTCGGCATCGGGGATGTCGTTGACGTTCATGTCGCGTAAGCCTTAGGGTTAACGTGCATCGATTATAGGCCAGCGTTTGGCCATCGGGGGCTAGTGGGCTGCTGACCCGTTATTGGGCCACCAGGCATGAAAATGCTGTACGGGGCCGTGCCCCGAGCCCACCTGCAGTTGGCCGGATGCCGCAATGGCTTTTTGCAGGTATTGCTTGGCCTGTTGCGCGGCGTCGGGCACGTTGCCGGTGCGGGGCAGCAAGGCTGCCAGGGCGGCAGACAAAGTGCAGCCGGTGCCATGCGTGTTGGGTGTGTCAATGCGTCTGCCAGGCAGCTCGATCAGGCGGTCGCCATCGTGCAGGAGATCAATGGTGTCATTGCCTGGCAGATGACCACCCTTTAAAAATACCCAGCGCGTGCCGTCGTCAGGCAGCAAGCGGCGCAGGCGTTCGGCCATGCGGCGCATTTCCTTGAGACTATCTGCCGGGCTTTGGCCCAGCAAAACGCCGGCTTCGGGCAGATTGGGTGTGATGATGGTGGCCAGGGGGATGAGCTCTTCTCGCAGTGCCGAGACGGCTTGCTGCTCCAGCAGGTGGTCGCCGCTTTTGGCCACCATGACAGGGTCGAGCACCACATGAGGAGGTTTCCAGTGAGCCAGGCGCTCGGCAACCGCACGGGTAACCCCGGCTTGCCCCAGCATGCCGATTTTTACGGCGTCTATCCGTATATCTGCAAACAGGGTGTCGATCTGCGCCGCGACGAAATCAGGGGCAAGGGCGGCGATATGGGTGACTGCCTGGGTGTTTTGCGCGGTGAGGGCAGCCACGACGGCCATGCCATAGGCACCCAGGGCACTCATGGTTTTGACGTCGGCCAATACGCCGGCCCCTCCGGAGGGGTCGACGCCAGCGATGGAAAGGGTGTTGGGGATCATGGGCTCAGGCAGCGCGAGTGGAAGGCAGCAGCCCCTCGGACGGAGAGCTGGGGTCGGCATCGTAGTATTTACGTTTGACGCGGCCCGCCAAATAGGCCATGCGCCCGGCCTGTACACCCAGGCGCATGGCGTGTGCCATCTGGATGGGGTCTCGGGCACCGGCGATAGCGGTGTTCATCAAAATGGCGTCGCAGCCAAGTTCCATGGCGATCGCGGCGTCTGATGCTGTGCCGACGCCTGCATCCACCAGCACGGGGACGGACATCTGGTCGATGATCAGTCGCAGGTTCCAGGGGTTGATGATGCCCATGCCTGAGCCAATCAGCGAGGCCAGGGGCATGACGGCAGCTACGCCGATATCTTCAAGCATCTTGCACTGGATGGGGTCGTCGCTGCAGTACACCATTACATCAAAGCCGTCGTCCACCAGGGTTTTGGCCGCTGCCAGAGTTTCGGGCATATTGGGGAACAGATTGCCGGCATTGCCCAGAACCTCTAGTTTGCACAGATTGTGGCCGTCGAGAAGCTCGCGGGCCAGGCGCAATGTGCGCACGGCGTCGTCAGCCGTATAACAGCCGGCTGTGTTGGGCAGGATGGTGTAGCGATCCGGGGATAAAAAATCCAACAGATTGGGCTCGCCGGGGTTTTGCCCGATATTGGTGCGCCGGATGGCAACGGTGACGATTTCTGTGCCGCTGGCCTCGATGGCCTCTTTGGTTTGCGCAAAATCCCGGTATTTGCCGGTGCCCACCAGCAGGCGAGACTGAAAGCTGCGGTTGGCAATGGTGAGGGTGTCTGGTGTGGTCATAGTGTGCGATGGCTGTCTTTCAATAGGTGCGGCCGCACGGGGCGGCCACACACAAGGATAATCCATTTATAGGGCCTCGTCCGGTCTATCTCTGTGCTGCTCGGTGATAGGCTTTATTGCGCAGCAGCCCTGAGGCCTTGCAGATCATGGCAGAGTGTTTCAGCAGCATCGATCAGTCGTGGCCCGGGCCGGTGCAGCCAGTCTGGATTGATGGTGTAGACGTGACCTGCCCGGGCGGCTTCAAGGCCGTGCCGGGCCCACCATTGCGCACGCGCCCGTCCGGATGCCGGATCAGGGGGCGACAAGATCAGTGCGTCCGGGTTCAGGTGCAGTACGGATTCCAGGCTTACCTGGGGCGCAGCAATGCGGCGTGAACCATAGAGATTGCTTGCGCCGCAATGAGACAGCATATTGTTGACCAAGGGGTCGTTGCCCAGCGTAAACAGGGGGTCGGCGCTGATCTCGATAAAAACAGTGGGTGCCGGCGGGGCCAGCGGCTGCAGACGTGCAATGCGCGCTTCAAGTGCACTGGCCGTTTGCCGGGCGCGGGCCTGGGTGCCCAGCCGTGCGCCCAGATGGCGGATCAGGGCCGGGATATCTTCCAGCGTTTGTGGATTGGCGTATATCAACGGGATGTCCAGGCGCCCCAGCGTGTCAGCCAGGGCGCGGCTGGCGTCAGTGGGGTACCAGGCAATCACCAATGTGGGATGTTGCACCAGGATGGATTCCGCACTGTACTGGAAGCCGTTGCCCACGCGCGGGATGTGCTGCGCCGCTGCCGGATAGTTGCTGTGCTGCACGGTGGCCACGATGTCGGCGCCTGCCCCTGCGGCAAACACCAGCTCGGTGGCGTGGGGTGCCAGGGTAATGATGCGTGGCGTGTGATCCTGCGTGGCGTGTGCCGGAGCTACCCACAGCACGCCTTGCAGCGGCAGGCATAGGAGGAGCAGGGGCAGCAGCTTGCGCAGGCACACGCGTATCGGCATGGCTTACATCTTCCAGGACAGATTTACAAACACGTTGGAGCCTGGTGTGTTGTAGCCATCCACCAGCACATAGTCCTTATCAAGGACGTTGTTCCAGCGCACCTGAACACCCAGAGACTTGTTGAAGTCGTAGGCGGCGGTCAGGTTGAGCAGGGAATAGCCGCCGAGGCGGTTTGTGTTGGCGGCGTCTTCATAGCGGTTGCCCGTGTACTGGTATTCGGCACCCAGCTTCAGGGCCTGGATGCGGTGTTCGACGCTGGCGTGGAACACCTGTCGCGCCCGGTGAGGCAGCATCGAGCCTTCGGCAGGCGTGAAGCCAGCGGCGGGTTTCGGATCGTCGTTGCGTGGATCGAGGAAATCGGCGCTGGCACGCAGGGTGGTGTTGCCCAAGGTTTGTTCGGCACTGAGTGTCAGGCCACGAATCGTTGCGTGGTGGATGTTCATCAGTGTTGATGCCTGCGTGACAGGATCTGTCTGGCCGCTGATCAGATTCTCAATCACATTCCGGTAGGCCGTCAGGCGCAGGCGAGTGTCTGCATTCTGATACTGGAAATGTGCCTCGAAATTGCGGGATTTCTCGGGTTTCAGATTGGGATTGCCAACATACGATCCAAAAAACCCGAAATCCTGGAATGGCCAATAGAGGTCATTGAACGTGGGGGCATGAAATGCGGTGTTGCCCGCCACGCCCACTTGCCAGTCGTTGCTCAGATCAAAATCCAGCCCCAGGCTACCGGTGGCCTGGTTGCCGTAGCCAGAGATATTGTCGTTGCGCAGGCTGCCCTGGGCATGCACCCGCTGGTAATCCGCTTTGTAAATCAGTGCGGCCGCATTGGTGTTACGGGCGTCTTCCTCAAAATGCGTGGTGCCTTGTACGCGCTCTTCCTGGCGCTCCAGCAGTAAAGAAATTTCCTGGTAATCGCCCAGTGCCAGTGTATTCAGCCAGCTGTAGTGGCGCTTCAGAGAGTTGACCACCGCCTGCGCGCCACGGTCATCGTAGTTATCCCGGGTAAAACCAAATTTCAGGTGGCTGCGCCAGCCCGGCAGGATTTCATCGGTACTGTCCAGGCTGTAGGCCTGCTGGCGGTACAGGGCCACCACGTTGGCGGTGGATGAAAACCCATTGTCGTAGTCGCCGTGGGTGTAGCTGTCGTAGGCCGTCAGGCCCAGGCGGTGGCCTTTGGCCCAGCGGTAGCCCAGCGTGCCCGATACCGAGTGGCTGCGATAGCCGTCTTTATCGGAGGTGTGGTTGAAATTACGTTTGCCATTGGCCAGATAGGGGTGTGTGGCGTCATAGCCCTTACTGTTGGCGGTGCTGGTCGAGAAACTGTAGTCCCATTTTTCAGACGCACCTGATATCCCGGCACTGGCTTTTGCAGTTTCGTACGTGCCGTAACCCACATTGGCCCAGGCAGAAAGTGGCTGATCCTGCTGGCCCTTTTTGGTGATCAGGTTGATGACACCGCCGATGGCATCCGAGCCATATAGGCTGCTGGCCGCTCCTCGCAGAATTTCGATGCGTTCCAGCATGGCTGGATCGATCGCTGCAAAATTGACGATACCGGCACTGGAGCCATTGATCCGCATACCATCAATCAGGATAAGGGCGTGGGCGGTGTTGGTACCTCGTAAAAACAGGCTGCTGACGGTTTGCGGCCCGCCGTTGGTGCTGACTTGTATACCGGGCGTGCGGGCCAGGATGTCAATCACGCTGTCGCCGCGGGCCTCGGCCAGTTGCTTGGGGCTGATCACCGACACGTCCCCAACCACATCGGCCAGGGGTTCCGGAGTTCGGCTGGCCGTCACAACAATGTCTGGCAAGACAGTGACAGCAGGGGTTTGTGCAAGGAGGGTGGCGGGAAACGCGCCGGACAGGCAGGCAGCGGCAATGGCATGCCGCAAAAATGAGGTAGTCATGGTAAGCCCTGTGTGGTGTGCGTCCCCGCACACCCAAATGATCGAGGCCTGCAAGCCCGGCACGCGCTCTGTTGACAGAGCACCGTGTGGCCAGCAGGCGGCCAGGTGGTTGAAGCAGGCCGGTATCGGGCTGGCATGCCAACCAGCTCAAGGCTGGAGAACATACGCACCGTTGCGGGGGCAGCACAGTTGGGCTTGGGGTTAAGCCACCTGTTTCCCGTTTTGATGTTCTATTGCAAAGAAGGCGTTAGAACATACCTGTTTCGTCGGGCATTATAAGCGGCTAAAAAACGTACGGCTGCCTGTCGGCAGCCGTTATGCGCCACCAAAGCTTGGTGACGGGGGTAATACCTGTGATCAGGCGTGGGCAGGCTGGCGGTTGGCGCCCAGCAATGCGCTCAGGACGCGGGTTATCAGGCTGACTTGAGGGCGGTTGGCACGTGCGGCGCGCTCTTCAGCCATCAGGCGCTCGAAGGCTTCGTTGACCGGGTAGTTAGAAAAAGGTACCAACATGCTGCTCTCCTTATGATTAATTTTCATCGAGTAACTAGTGAAATCCCTTACAGGGTTAACCCTAGTGTAGCAAACATGAATGGATTTGAACAGTCTTGCCTTCCCTTGTTTTTGTGGTCTGTGGCCCGAATGCCACCGCGCAGCGCATGGGGCGTTGCAAGGGTTTGAGACAGGCAGTTTGTTGCAGTGTTCTCTCTGGCTGCGGGCGCGACGATACAATCAGTGTCTATTCTTCAATTTTTCCAGGTCCTGCCGTGTCCTATCCCGCTTTGCCGTATCCCATCGAATCCTATACCCGAGGTGCCGACTTCGTGCGCTTGCTGGCGCAGCGTATTGTGGTGCTGGATGGGGCTATGGGCACCATGATCCAGCGCTACAAGCTGGAGGAAGCTGATTTCCGTGGCATGCAGTTCAAGGATCACGACCATGATCTGAAAGGCGACAATGATCTTCTTTCGCTCACGCGTCCCGATGTGATCCGGGAGATACACCAGGCGTATCTGGAAGCGGGTGCCGATGTGGTGGAAACCAATACTTTTGGTGCTACCCGTGTGGCCCAGGGTGATTACGGCCTGTTGGATATTGCCTACGACCTCAATCTGGCGGCGGCACGCCTGGCTCGCGAAGCCTGTGATGCAGTGGCGACACCCGATCGCCCGCGCTTCGTGGCAGGGTCTTTGGGGCCGCAACCCAAAACGGCCTCGCTGTCGCCCGATGTCAATGACCCGGGCGCACGCAATGTCACCTTCGAACAACTGCGCGTGGCCTACACCGAGCAAATCAATGGCCTGCTTGATGGCGGCGTGGATTTGCTGCTGGTTGAAACCATTTTCGATACCCTGAACGCCAAGGCAGCCATTTTTGCGATTGAATCTGTCTTTGACGAGCGCCAGGTGCGGCTGCCCGTGATGATTTCCGGTACGGTCACGGATGCCTCGGGCCGTATTTTGTCCGGGCAAACGGTAGAGGCCTTCTGGAATTCCGTGCGCCACGCACGGCCGGTCACCATCGGCCTGAACTGCGCCCTGGGTGCTGCCCTGATGCGCCCTTATGTGGCTGAGCTCTCCAAGATTTGCGACACCTATGTGTGTGTCTATCCCAATGCAGGTCTGCCTAACCCGATGGCAGAAACCGGCTTTGACGAAACACCGGCCGACACCTCCAGCCTGCTTGAAGAATTTGCCCAGGCCGGGCTGGTCAATGTGGTGGGTGGATGCTGTGGCACCACCCCAGAGCACATCCGTGAAATCGCCCGCAAGGTGCAGGGCCTGCCCCATCGCAAACCGCCCGAGATCCCTGTCAAAACACGTTTGTCTGGGCTTGAGCCGCTAAATTTCGACCGCGATACCTTGTTCATCAATGTGGGTGAGCGCACCAACGTCACAGGCAGTAAAAAGTTTCTGCGGCTGATTCGTGAAGAGAAATTTGACGAGGCACTGTCGGTGGCGCGCCAGCAGGTGGAAAGCGGCGCACAGATTATCGACATCAATATGGATGAGGGCATGCTGGACGCCCTGGTGCTGATGCCGCGGTTTCTCAATCTGCTGGCCTCCGAGCCCGATATTTCCCGGGTGCCGGTGATGATCGACAGTTCGAAGTGGCCTGTCATCGAAGCTGGCCTGCGCTGCGTCCAGGGCAAGTGCATTGTCAACTCGATTTCCATGAAAGAAGGTGTCGAGCCTTTCATCGAACAGGCCCGCCTGTGCCGCAAGTACGGGGCGGCTGTGGTGGTGATGGCGTTTGACACCGATGGCCAGGCCGACAGCCTGCAGCGGCGTATCGACATTTGCAGCAAGGCCTACGATATTCTGGTCAACCAGGTGGGCTTCCCACCGGAAGACATTATTTTCGACCCCAACGTGTTTGCCATTGCCACCGGCATCGACGAGCACAATCATTACGCCGTGGATTTCATCGAAGCCACGGGCTGGATCACCGAAAACCTGCCGCATGCACGGGTGTCGGGCGGGATCTCCAACGTCAGCTTCTCCTTTCGCGGCAACGAGGCCATGCGTGAGGCGATTCACGCGGTGTTTCTGTATTACGCCGTGCAGCGTGGCCTCACCATGGGTATTGTCAATGCCGGTCAGCTGGGCGTGTATTCCGAGCTCGACAAAGCGGTGCGGGATCTGGTTGAAGACGTGGTGCTGGATCGCGCAGAGCCGGTCAGCAAGACAGACCTGGCTGACGAGCGCACGTCCACCGAACGATTGGTCGAGCTGGCCGAGACCATCAAGGGCTCGGGTGCCAAAAAAGAAGAAGACCTCACCTGGCGTGAAGGTACGGTGCGCGAGCGCCTGACGCATTCCCTGGTGCACGGCATCACCACATTCATTGTCGAAGACACCGAGGAAATCCGCGCGGAGATCATGTCGGCGGGTGGACGGCCCATCGAAGTCATCGAGGGCCCGCTGATGGATGGCATGAATGTCGTGGGCGATCTCTTTGGTGCAGGCAAGATGTTTTTGCCGCAGGTTGTGAAATCAGCCCGGGTCATGAAGCAGGCCGTTGCGCATCTGTTGCCGTTCATCGAAGAAGAAAAGCGCCAGCTGGCAGATGCCGGCGGCGATGTGCGCTCCAAGGGCAAGCTGGTGATTGCCACCGTCAAGGGCGATGTGCACGATATTGGCAAGAACATCGTCACGGTCGTCTTGCAGTGCAATAACTTTGAAGTCTTTAATATGGGTGTGATGGTGCCGTGCTCCAAGATCCTGGACAAGGCCAAAGAAGTTGGCGCCGACATGGTGGGCCTGTCGGGCTTGATCACCCCCAGCCTCGAAGAAATGGCTTACGTGGCCTCCGAGATGCAGCGCGACCCTTATTTCCGCGATCGCAACATCCCGCTGCTGGTGGGCGGTGCCACCACCAGCCGGGTGCATACCGCGGTCAAGATTGCCCCCAACTATGACGGGCCTGTGATTTATGTGCCGGACGCCAGCCGCTCGGTGGGTGTGGCCACCAACCTGATGTCCGATCAGGTTGATACGTACCTCAAAGAAGTTGCCGCCGAATACGAGCTTGTGCGTGAGCGCCATGCCAATCGCAAGTCCACGCCGATGCTGACCATCGAGCAGGCCCGCGAGGCCAAGCCGGCCATCGATTGGGCAAATTACGCCCCGCCGCGCCCCAAGTTTATCGGCCGGCGGGTGTTCAAGCATTACGATCTGCACGAGATCCTGAAGTTCCTGGACTGGACACCGTTCTTCCAGTCGTGGGGCCTGATGGCTCAGTTTCCGGCGATTCTCACCGACAAGGTGGTGGGCGAGCAGGCGGTGAAGCTGTACGAAGAAGGCCAGGCAATGATGAAGCGCATTGTCGAAAACCGCTGGCTGACCGCCAATGGCATTGTGGCGTTTTATCCGGCCAACAGCATCAACGACGATGACATCGAAATCTATCGCGATGAAACCCGCAGCGAGGTGCTGCTGACATGGCGTGGTGTGCGTCAGCAGACCGAAAAACGCCAGGGTGTGGACAACAAGTGTCTGGCCGATTTCATTGCGCCCAAGGATTCCGGGATCACCGACTACATCGGCATGTTTGCTGTCACGGGTGGCCTCGGTATTGAAACGCACGAAAAGCAGTTTCAGGATGCCGGAGACGACTACTCGGTCATCATGCTCAAGGCATTGGCCGATCGCCTGGCCGAAGGTTTTGCCGAGACCCTGCATGCCAGGGTGCGGCGCGACCTCTGGGGCTATGTGCCCGACGAAGATCTGCCCAACGAGGACATTATCGGCGAGAAATACCAGGGCATCCGCCCGGCGCCAGGCTACCCTGCCTGTCCAGAGCATATCGTCAAGCGCGAGATGTTCGATCTGCTGGCGTGTGACGACATCGGCATGCAGCTGACCGAAGGGTTTGCGATGATGCCGGCATCCAGCGTGTGCGGGTTCTACTTCAGCCATCCACAGTCCAAGTATTTCAATGTGGGCAATATCGGGGCTGATCAGGTGGCTGATTATGTGCAACGTACCGGACGCGACGAAGAAGATGTACGGCGCACCCTGGCCAGCACCTTGCGCTAGGCGGCCTGGCTGCCATGTCGCGCGATGATGCGGCACGCCGCCTGGCACTGGGTGCGTTTCTGCGCAGTGCCCGCGCGCGCGTAAGCCCCGCCGACCACGGCTTGCCCGCCGGTCTGCGGCGGCGCACACCGGGGCTGCGTCGCGAAGAAATCGCCCAGCTTTGCGAGATCTCCAGCACCTGGTACACCTGGATCGAACAAGGGCGTGATATTTCGGTATCGGTGGATGTCTGGTGCCGCCTGGCAGATGTCTTGCGTCTGGCGCGGGCTGAGCGTCACTATCTATTCAACCTGGCCGAGTGCGCGGATCCTCTGGCCGGACACCTGGAAAGCATTCCCTTGCCCGACGGGCTGGACGACTGCGTGCAAAGCATCCAGGGGCCTGCCTATATTCTGGATCAGGCCTGGAATGTGCTGGCCTGGAATGCACCGCTGCAAGCCTTGTTTGATGGCTGGCCGGGGCGGGGGCGGGCCAATCTGCTGCACTATATTTTTATGGATCCGGCCGCGCGAACCCTGGTTGTGGATTGGGAGGATCGCGCCCGACGGGTGGTGGCCGAGTTTCGTGCCGATGTGGCCGCTCTGGCCGGCGACCCCCTGATTCAATCTCTGGTGAGCGAGCTACAGGCCGGCAGCCCTTTGTTTGCGCATTGCTGGACGCGGCAAACCGTGGTTGATCGCGAAGGCGGCTTGCGTGATTTCCAGCATCCCCGGGACGGCCGGGTGCGTTTCCGACAGTTCACGTTTCGGTTGGCGATCCGGACAGACTGCAAGCTGGTGATGCTGTTGGCGCAGGATTCGTCAGCGGGTGTGGCGTAGCTGGTTACCCGAGCGCGCGGACAAGCGCCGAAACGACAGGGCCGATAGGGCCACACACAAGGCAGTTACGCCAAACCCCCACACCACGTCGATGCGATTGGCTTCCAGGCCGCCGCGCAGGCTGATGCTGAGATTTAATGTGACGGCCGCACAGGCCACCCCAAGGCTGATTCCCAATTGCTGGGCCGTGGCGGCAAAGCTGCTGGCCCGGCTCATCTGGGCGGAGTCCAGATCAGCGTAGGTAAGCGCATTGACCGCAGTGAATTGGAGCGAACGGAAAAAGCCACCCACCAGCAAGACGGTGACCATCAGCCAGACAGGGGTGGTGGCCTGAAACAGCGCGCAGGCCGCCGTGAAGCTGGCGGCGATCAGGGCATTCCAGGTAAGCACCCGCTTGAAGCCAAAACGGTGCACGATGGGTGTGGCCACCAGCTTCATCAGCAGCGCACCCGCCGCTGAGGTAAACGTGATCATCCCGGCAGAGAAGGCGGACAGGCCGAAGCCCACCTGTAGCAGGATGGCCAGCAAAAAGGGTGATGCGCCGCTGGCGAAACGGCATAGATTGCCGCCCAGCACCGATACGGCAAAGGTTTGGGTGCGCAAGAGGCTGAGATCAATGATGGGGTAGGTGGCGTGGCGTGCATGGCGTATATACAGAATGCTGCACAGCAGACCGAGTGCCAGCAGGCCCAGCAGGGTGGATAGGCTGAAACTGGCGTGGCCCACGGCTTCCAGAAAGACCATCAGTGAGGCCATGGCCGCGCCGCTGAGAATAAACCCGAGGGTATCCAGGCGCGGACGATTGTCCGGGATGTCACGGGCGATATAGCGCCGGATCAGCGCAATCCCGAAGATGCCCACCGGGATATTGATCAGAAATATCCAGTGCCATGAGGCATAGGTAACCAGAAACCCGCCCACCGGCGGGCCCAGCACCGGGCCCAGAAGCGCAGGCAGTGTCAAAAATGCCATGGCCTGCACAAGTTCGGATTTCGGTATGCGTCGCAGCAGGATAATGCGCCCCACCGGTACCATCATGGCACCGGCAGCCCCCTGAGCAACCCGGGCGGCAACCAGCTGCGACAGCGTCTGGGAAAGTGCGCAGGCGGCCGAGCTGAGGCTAAACAGCACAATGGCGGCAAGAAATATCCGCTGGGCGCCAAAGCGGTCGGCGGCCCAGCCACTGATCGGGACAAACACGGCAGTGGCCAGCAGATAACTGGTGATGGTGATGTTCATGTGGACGGCACTGGTACCAAAATCCAGCGCCATGGCAGGCAGGGCGGTGGCCACCACCGTAGAATCCAGCATTTGCATGAACAAGGCGCAGCCCACGATAAAGGGGATCATCTTTTGTTCTCGTGTGCGGGTGCTGGGAGTAACGGGACTGGCTGGGCTGGGGCTTGGCATGGGCACGCAAATGCGCCGGGTGCAGTACACTTGGCGCATGGGTCACAGAGATCACTAAGACACTATTATGGCAAACAACTTCACATCCGAACTCACACAGTTCATCACGCAGTACAAAACCGAGAATGCCGACACCGAGGCGCGTCAACGCGAGGGTCGGTTTCGTCTCTGGGACAAAGCGCTCGATGCCGAGCAACAAGATGGGTTTCGTGCCGCCCAGGTGGCGCAAGATCCTTACGTGTATTACCAAAACGCCTGATTCATCCACATGCAGCCAGATCCCTCGACTGGCCTGGATGCCTTGATGACTCCGGCTGTCGACAGCACACCGGATGTCATTGATCACATTGCCTTGGCTCGTCTTTATGGCGAGCCTCTGTTTGCGATCCCCCAGGATCTTTACATCCCGCCTGATGCGCTCGAAGTATTTCTCGAGGCCTTCGAGGGCCCGCTGGATCTGCTGCTCTACCTGATACGCAAGCAGCATTTCAATGTGCTGGATATTCCGATGGCGGAAGTGACCGCACAATACCTGGGCTATGTCGAACAGGTTCGCGGCAGCAACCTGGAGCTTGCCGGCGAGTACCTGCTGATGGCGGCACTGCTGATCGAGATCAAGTCGCGCATGTTGTTGCCGGTTCGGCAGTCGGATACCGGCGAAGAAGTTGAAGACCCGCGTGCCGAGCTGGTGCGCCGCCTGCTTGAATACGAGCGGATGAAACTGGCTGCCCAGCGTCTGGATGCCTTGCCCCGTCAGGGCCGGGATTTCCTGCTCAGCCACGCACTGGCCCAGCACCAGACAGAAACCTTGCTGCCGCAGGTAAGCCCTGATGATTTGCGTGACGCCTGGAACGCCATCCTGCAGCGGGCGCGTCTTAATGCCAATCACCGCATCACACGCGAGCAGCTGTCTGTGCGCGATCACATGAGCCACATTTTGCGTCGCTTGTCGGATGTGCGCTTTATCGAATTTACCGAGCTTTTTCTCGAACGCGTAGGCATGGGTGAGCCCGCTGCCGTCATTGTTGTGCATTTTCTGGCTTTGCTGGAACTTGCCCGCGAGTCTTTGCTGGAAATTACCCAGGCAGCGCCCTATGCGCCACTGTATGTCAGATTGTCCTATACGCGTTCGGCCTGAGTGCCCGCGCCGGAGCCCGCTTTGAAAGTCGTCCACACCATCGAAGATCTGCGTGACCAGCTGCGAGGCCAGTTGCGCGTTGCCTTTGTGCCCACCATGGGTAACCTCCATGCGGCCCATTTGTCATTGATGCGTTTGGCCCGCCAGCATGGTGATCCGGTGGTTGCCAGTATTTTCGTCAATCGGCTGCAGTTTGGCCCCAACGAAGATTTTGATCGTTATCCCCGCACATTGGCCGAAGATATCGAGAAAATGGAGCGTGAACGCGACGTCTATGTCTTGTTTGCCCCAGACGAGCGCGAGCTTTATCCCGAGCCGCAAAATTTTCGTATTCAGCCGGGTGACAATCTGGGCAAGATCCTTGAAGGCGAGTTCCGGCCAGATTTCTTCGTGGGCGTCAGTACCGTGGTGATGAAGCTGTTTTCCTGTGTGCAGCCGCGTGTGGCCGTGTTTGGCAAGAAAGACTATCAGCAATTGATGGTGGTGCGCGCCATGTGCCGGCAGTTTCAGCTGCCTGTCGAGATACTCGCCCACGAAACCGTGCGCGACCCCGACGGCTTGGCCATGTCCTCGCGCAACCGGTTTTTGTCGGCCACCGAGCGCGCCGAGGCCCCGCAGCTGTATGGCCTGCTGCAAGGCGTGCGCGACCAGCTTCTCCAGGGCGACGGAGTGCGTGAAACCGCCGAAGCGCGGGCAATGCAGGTATTGCATGATCGTGGCTGGGATCCCGATTATGTGGCGGTTCGCCGGCAGCGCGATCTTCTGCCACCCACTGCCGACGAAATCCACAATGGTGAGCCCTTGGTAGTGCTGACAGCGGCACGCCTGGGTACCACCCGGCTCATTGACAACCTGGAGTTCCAGTTGTCCTGAGGCTGCGGGCAGTCGCCCCCCTGTGTTGGCAGTCCTGGACTGCAGCCACTGTTTTCAGGTGTTCTCCAGGATGAGAGACACGTAGTGATCTTGATGATTTGCCGCCTGTAAATACCCGTTATTTATGGCAGCTTGGTGCAAATGACAGCCTGTCAGAGCTGGCAGATGGCAACCCGTAATCGCCATGGCACAATCCCCCCATATCAAGAAAAAAGGGGATAACCATGTCTTGTTTCGATTCGAGAAAACAGGGTGTACTATCGGCCCGCACCGGGCCGGTAGGCCTTACCTCGCGCGAGCGTCAGGTTGCGCAGTACATCACACAAGGCCGCTCCAACAAATATATTGCGCTCGAGCTCGGTGTGTCGCAACGCACCATCGAAGCCCATCGGGCGCGTGTATTTGCCAAGATGGGTGTGCGCAATGCGGTAGAACTGACCAGCCACTGGATAAGCCAGAGCCAGCGGCCGCTGGCCGCTGATCACTTTGGTCAGGCGTCGGCGTGTATTGGCCGGTTTAACTTGCCGGGCACGGTTGTGCCGGCTTGCCAGATAACTCGGCAATGGGGTCAAGATCTGCCTGGCGGGTGAGGCTCGATGTCAGCAAGGGCACCTGGCCATTCAGGCGGTCGATCTGCAGCACATTGGATGACGTGAAGCTCAAGCTGGCATAGGTTTGTTGCCCAGCTTGCAACATGATGCGCACCGGTGCGGTACCCGTCAGAAACCAGCAGCCCATGGCTGTGGTGGCCGCTTGCTGATCAACCGGAGCCATCCGCGCGCGCCACTGGCCGTCGGGTGCCAGGGTAAGTGTCAGGCGATTGGGCGCACAGCCAGCGCCTGCGGTACAGGCCACGGTGCCCAGATAGGTTCGGGTATCAGCCAGCATATCGGGGGTTTGGCGGCCGGTTGTACCGGTGCTGCTGGCCTGTGCCGGCGTGGTTTCTGTTGCTGCCGGTGTGTCGCCGATGTTTGTACCGGCCTGTGCCTGGGCAGCTTGCGTATCTGTGGCCTGGTTTTGGCCAAAGCCCAGTTGCAGTTGGGCGGGTGCCTGGCCTCCGGTGCCGCCTTGCGCGCGCTGCATGGCATCCGAGGCCGTGCTTTCGCGGGGTGAATCATAGTAGCCGGGCTCGCGTTGCTGGGCACAGGCCCCCAGCAGTACCACCAGGCCAAGGCCCAGCAAGCGGGTTGATAAGCGGTTTACAGGGCGCAGCATGACAATATCCGTCAAATGGGCGAAAACGCCATTCTACGCATTTGTGCTGGTCTTGGGCATCTTCTGGGGCCTTGGTGGGCTGGCATTGGCCGTGCTGGCCAGTGTGCTGCTGGGCAGCCGTCTGCGTGTGTGGGGTCTGCATTATCAGGGTTGCTTGCAGCAAGGTGCACCTGCCAATGCCGCCACTTTGTGGCGTGCGGCCCGGGCTGCCTGTTGCTGCTGTGCATGGCACTGGCTGGATGTGGCCGCAGCGGTGGGGCTTGGCTTCATGGCTCTGCTGCTGTGGCAGATGCATGGGTCTTTGTGCTGGCCTTGGCTGTTGTTGGGCGGGTGGCTGGCTGTGCTGGCCAGCCTGGATCATCACAGTGGTCTGTTGCCCGATGCGCTGACAGGGCCCGGGTGGGCCTTGGGTTGTCTGCTGGGGGGTCAGCCGTTTATTACTGCGTTGGTCTCTTCTGTAACCGTCTGGGCCATGCTGAGCCTTGTGGCGTGGGGATACCGCCAGGTTCGCCTGCGTGAGGGCTTTGGCGGTGGAGACGTCAAGCTGCTGGCCATGTTGTCTGCCTGGCTGGGTATGCTGCCCGCCTTGGCCATCTTGTGGCTGGCCTGCGGGTGCGCCTTGTTGGTCTGGCTGCTGGCAGGCGCCTGGCGGGGGCAGCGTGCATACCGGATGGGGCCCTATCTGGCACTGGCCACGGTACCCAGTCTGTTTTTCCCGCAGGCCTGGGGTACAGTCATGCTTTGATTTGATGCAGGGATATTGACATGCTGTCCATCGGCCTGACAGGTGGAATCGGATCCGGCAAGACACAAGTGGCAGATCTGTT
This sequence comes from Castellaniella sp., assembly GCF_049651205.1. GTDB lineage: Bacteria > Pseudomonadota > Gammaproteobacteria > Burkholderiales > Burkholderiaceae_B > Castellaniella. Next base: position 350,858 of record NZ_JBASBR010000012.1, on the reverse strand, counting down.
GGCCGGTTGGGGCGCTGCGCTGATCGACACCGACCAGATTGCCCACCAGCTGACGGCCCCCCGGGGGGGGGCTATCGCCCCGTTGGCCGCTGCATTTGGCGCTGTCGCCATCCTCCCCGATGGCAGCATGGATCGCGCCTGGATGCGTGAACACGCGTTTGCCGATCCCGCTGTCCGCCGGCAACTCGAAGCCATTTTGCATCCCCTGATTCGTCAGGAAGTGCAACATCAGGCCGAGCAGGCCCGTGGGCCTTATCGGGTGTTCGTGGTGCCTTTGTTGGTCGAGTCGGGTCGCTGGCGCGACCAGGTCGATCGCATCTGCGTGGTGGATTGCGATCCCGAGACCCAAATCCGCCGTGTACGTGAGCGCAGCGGGCTGACGCCAGAGACCATTGGGCGTATCATGTCCGCTCAAGCTTCTCGGGCCGATCGGTTGGCTGCGGCCGACGATGTCATCCTCAATGATGGCGCCACCGATCTGCAGGTTCTGCGACAGCGATCCTGGCACTGCCATCAGTTGTGGTGTAGTCTGGCTTCCCGGTCGTCCGATGGGCCGGCCATTCATGATTAGGGTCTGTTGCGTGTGATTCTCTACGAATACCCCTGTAATGAACGTGTGCGCACTCTCCTGCGGGTAGAGTACCTTTTCGATCGTCTGTTTTTCTTTGCCCGAGGCGAAGACCCCCATTTTCATCAGGTGGCCCTCACCACCTTGTTCGATCTCCTCGATATCTGCGAGCGTGCCGATGTGCGCACGGCCACCCTCCAGGATCTGGATCGTCATCGCACTGCCTTGGCAGCTCTGCGCGAGCACCCAGGTGTCGATCGTCAAACACTGGATACGCTTCTTGAAGAGATCCAGGCGGTATCGGCTGCACTGGCAGGCCAGGGGCGCATTGGCCAGTGCCTGCGCGACAACGAATGGCTGGCCAGCCTGCGAGGGCGCATCTCGGTGCCAGGCGGCTCCTCGCCCATTGATCTGCCTTCGTATTACGCCTGGCAGGTCAAACCGGCCGATGTCCGCATCCGTGATCTCCAGCACTGGATCGAACCCATGTTGCCCCTGCATCGCACCATGGCGCTGATCCTTCAGTTGTTGCGCGATGCAGGCGACGCCCGCGAACACATGGCCAGCCAGGGCGCCTACCAAGAGATGCTGGGTGGCAAAACATTTCAATTGCTGCGTGTCTGGGTGGATTCCCAGCATGGCGTGTTTCCCGAAATCAGTGCCAACAAGTACGTGATCTGGGTACGATTCTCCACCCAGGATAACGAGGTCAAGCCGCAACCCGTCGGTGCTGATGTCACCTTTCGGCTGGCGCGCTGCAATCTTTAGGGCTGTTCTCCATGGATAACATCACGACGTCGCCTGAAGGCGGGCGCCGCCGGGTCTGGGTGTGGATCCTGGTGTGTATATTGCTGGTGTTTGCCGGCTGGTGGTTCTGGCCTGCCAGTACCCCAGGGACTGGGGGTGGAGGGTTTCGTGGTATGGCGGGGATGGGGGGCAGTACACCCGTCTCGGTTGTGACCGTTCAATCCGGGCAAATCGATCGCACCGTGCGTGCTCTGGGCACCGTCACGGCACCCGCTACCGTCACCATTCGCGCCCGGGTCGATGGCCCCCTGCAGTCGCTTGATTTTGAGGATGGCCAGTTGGTAAAGGCGGGGGATGTCCTGGCCGTGATCGACCCCAAACCCTATCAAATCCAGCTGCAGCAGGCCAAGGGCCAACAGCAGCAACATGCTGCGCAACTCGAAAACGCGCGTCGCGATCTGGCCCGCTACGAGAAGCTCTTCAAACAGGATTCCGTCGCCCGCCAGCAGCTCGATACCGCACGCTCAGAGGTTAACCAGCTGCAGGGCCAGGCGATGATCGACAAGGCGGCCGTGGCCGATGCCGAGCTGCAGCTCAGTTACACAGAAATCAAGGCGCCGGTATCGGGGCGTCTGGGCCTGCGTCGCGTGGATATCGGCAATATGGTGCATGCGTCCGATACCGATGGCATCGTGGTGCTGACGCAAAATCAGCCCATTGATGTGCTGTTTGCCGTCCCGCAAACATGGCTGCCTGCGGTACTGGCGGCACGTGAGGCAGGGCAGACACTGCAAACCCAGTTACTGGGACAGACGGGCAGCACCGTGGTGGCGACCGGCACGCTGGTGGCGGTGGATAACCAGATTGATGTCGCGACGGGCACTGTGCAACTAAAGGCCCGTTTTGATAACACGGATGAATCCCTGTTTCCCAATCAGTTTGTGCAGGTGCGTCTGCGGCTGGGCATAGAAACCGGCTTGCTGGTGCCCTTGCGGGCGGTGCAAAGGGGCTCGGCGGGCGAGTACGTTTATCGGCTGGATGCTGAGAAAAAAGCGCATGTGGTACCCGTTACCTCAGGCGTGGATGATGGCAATCAGGTTTTACTGACTTCCGGTGTGCAGGCGGGCGACACCATTGTCCTCGAAGGCACTGATCGCCTGCGTGAGGGCAGTACAGTAGAAATCGTCACGCCCGAAGCCGGAACGGAACCGATGTCGTGAACCTCTCGCGTCCGTTCATCCTGAGGCCAATTGCCACGTTTCTGGCCATGGTGGCCCTGGCACTGGCGGGCTTGCTGGCTTATCGCGAGTTGCCGGTATCGGCCTTGCCACAGGTTGATTTCCCCACCATTCAGGTCACTACCTTGTATCCAGGGGCGGGGCCGGATGTCATGACGGCGCTGGTGACTTCGCCACTGGAGCGCCAGCTGGGACAGATGCCTGGCCTGTCACAGATGCTATCCACCAGTTCCGGGGGCTCGTCGCGCATCACCTTGCGCTTTGATCTGGGCTTGCCGCTGGATGTGGCCGAGCAAGAGGTGCAGGCCGCCATTAATGCAGCCTCCAACCTGTTGCCTGGTGATATGCCGGCACCACCTGTTTACCGGAAAGTAAACCCAGCCGATGCGCCTGTGATGACGTTGGCCGTCACCTCGCCCTCTTTGCCGCTGGATCAGGTGCGTGACCTCATCGAAGTCAGGGTGGTGCAAAAGCTCGCCCAGATCTCCGGGGTGGGCCTGGTGAGTGTCACTGGCGGTCAGCGGCCCGCCGTGCGGGTACAGGTAAATGCGCAGGCACTGGCGGCGCATAAGCTCAGTCTGGCTGATGTCCGCAGGGCCATCACGCAGGCCAATGTCAATCAGCCCAAGGGTAATCTCGATGGGCCGCAACGCTCGCTCACGATTAGCGTCAACGATCAGCTGAAAGATCCGGCCGAGTACCGGCAGCTGATTATTGCCTACGAAAACGGTGCGCCCTTGCGTCTGGGGGATGTCGCGCAAATCACCCGTGGGCCCGAAGACCTCTACCAGGCAGCGTGGTTTAACCAGACACCAGCGGTGTTGCTCAATGTTCAGCGCCAACCAGGTGCCAATGTTATTGATGTGGTGGATCAGATTCAGGCCCTGTTGCCGGGGTTGCGCGAAACCCTGCCTACCGGGGTGGATTTGCAGATTGCCTCTGATCGCACACAAACCATCCGCGATTCTGTGAATCATGTGCAAATTGAAATGCTGCTGGCCATCGCCCTGGTGGTAGCCGTCACTTTTGTTTTTCTGCGTACCTGGCGTGCCACGCTGATCCCCGGGGTGGTGGTGCCATTGTCTTTGGTGGGCACTTTTGGCCTGATGTTTTTGCTTGGGTTCAGCATCAATAACCTGACCCTGATGGCGTTGACGATTGCCACCGGTTTTGTGGTGGATGACGCGATTGTGATGATTGAAAACATCGCCCGCCATATCGAAGAAGGCGAAGACCCCCTCACTGCGGCCTTGCGCGGCGCCAAACAGATCGGTTTTACCCTGGTGTCCCTGACGGTATCGCTGGTGGCGGTTCTGATCCCGCTGCTGTTTATGGCGGATGTGGTGGGGCGCCTGTTTCGTGAGTTTGCCATCACGTTGGCCGTAGCCATCCTGCTGTCGTTGCTGATCTCCCTTACGCTCACGCCCATGATGTGCGCGCGCATGTTGAAATCACAATCTGTCCAAACGGGGGGGCGTTTTGTGCAGGCCTGCGGCCGGTGGATGGATCGGCTGGTGGCCGACTACGACCGCGGCTTGCAATGGGTGTTGCGTCACCAGACGGCCACCCTGTGGTTTGCAGCAGGCACGCTGGCGGTTACCGCCTTGCTGTATCTGGGCATTCCCAAGGGTTTTTTTCCGCAGCAGGATACTGGCGCCCTGCAGGCCATCACCCAGGGCCCTCAAACAGTGTCTTTTTCGCGGATGTCTCAGTTGCAGCAGGCTGCCGCCCAGCGGGTGCTGCAGGATCCTGCCGTCGCTTCGGTTGCCTCGTTTATCGGCATTGACGGTAACAACACCACGCTAAACACCGGCAGGCTGCAGATTACGCTCAAGCCGCTTTCCAGTCGTGATGCCCGCGCCACCGAAGTGATGGCGCGCCTGAGGGATTCTTTGCAAACTGTGGTGGGGCTGCAAGCCTGGTTGCAGCCGGTACAAGAACTTTCCGTCGAAGACCAAATCAGCCGGGCGCAGTTTCAGATGACGGTGGCCAGCCTGGATGAAGACGCGCTGGACCAATGGGTGCCCCGTTTGGTGCAGGCCATGCAGGCCTTGCCGCAGTTGCGTGATGTAGCGGGCGACTTGCAAAACCGTGGCCTGGGCCTGCAGGTAGAGGTGGATCGCGATGCTGCGGCGCGCCTGGGGGTTACGCAGTCTGCCATCGATGACGCTCTTTACGATGCTTTTGGCCAGCGGTTGATTTCAACCATTTATACGCAGTCGGCACAATATCGCGTGGTCCTTGAGGCCGATGGCATGTTGACGGGCGGCGGCCCCGAGGCGCTGTCACATCTGTATGTGCCCACGGCCAGTGGCGCCGTCACTCCTTTATCGTCTGTGGCGCGGTTTGTGCCGGGTACCACTCATCTGGCCGTGCAGCGCCTGGGGCAGTTTCCCGCCGCAACCCTGTCCTTTAATCTGGCACCAGACGTTGCGCTTTCCGATGCCGTCCAGGCGATTGAGTCGGCGCATCAACAATTGGGCATGCCCGATAGCCTGGAGATTCAATTTCAGGGGGCGGCCAGGGCTTTTCAGGCGTCGCTGTCCAGCACGCTGTGGTTGCTGCTGGCGGCGGTGGTCACCATGTACATCGTGCTGGGGGTGCTATACGAAAGCCTGATTCACCCCGTCACCATTCTCTCCACCTTGCCCTCGGCAGCCATTGGCGCCCTGGTGGCCTTATGGATTGGCGGCACCGAGCTCGACATGATCGGCATCATAGGCATCATTTTGTTGATCGGGATCGTCAAGAAAAATGCCATATTGATGATTGATTTTGCACTGGATGCACAGCGCGAACGCGGCCTGGGGCCACGGGCCGCCATCCACGAGGCCGCCTTGCTGCGTTTTCGGCCCATCCTGATGACCACGCTGGCGGCATTTTTCAGTGCGATCCCCCTGATGCTGGCAACCGGCTCTGGCGCAGAGCTGCGTCAGCCCCTGGGCCTGGCGATGGTGGGCGGCCTGCTGTGCAGCCAGTTGCTCACCTTGTTTACGACGCCTGTCATCTACCTGATGTTCGAGCGCCTGGGGCAGCGCTGGCGGCCCGGGCATAAAACGCCATGAGGTTCTTTGCCCTGTTCCTGCGCCGGCCAGTGGGCACTGCCTTGTTGTGTCTGGCGATGGTGCTGACAGGGGCCCTGGCCTGGCGGTTTCTACCGGTGGCGCCGCTGCCGCAAGTGGATTTTCCGATGGTGTCGGTCTCGGCTTCGTTGTCGGGCGCCAGCCCTGAAACCATGGCGTCCAGCGTGGCCATGCCCCTGGAGCAATCGCTGGGCGCGATTGCCGGGGTCACCAGCATGAGTTCGCGCAGCAGCGAGGGACAGACCAATATCTCGCTGATGTTCGATCTGGATCGTGATATCAACAATGCTGCGCGGGATGTGCAGGCGGCCATCAATGCGGCCAGGCCGTCATTGCCTTCGGGCATGCGTGGCAATCCGGTGTATCGCAAGGTCAACTCGTCCTCGTCGCCTGTGATGACATTGGCACTGACTTCAGACACCGCTACTCAGGGTGAGCTCTATGATCTCGCCTCCACGGTGCTTTCCCAGAAGCTCTCGCAAGTGAACGGGGTGGGGCAGGTTACCCTGGGTGGCAGCTCTTTGCCGGCCGTGCGGGTTCTGCTCAATCCCAGAGCCCTTGAATCCATGGGTGTGTCGCTGGATCGCGTGCGTCAGGTGCTGCAGGATGTGAATTCGATGCGCCCTGGCGGGCTGGTGCAGGTGGATGAGCGCCAGTGGCAGATTCTGGCCAACCCCCAGCTGCGCCGCGCGGCTGATTACGCGCCCCTGATCGTGGCCTGGAAAGACGGGCGCCCGGTGCGGCTCAGTGATGTGGCCCAGGTGCAGGACTCAATTGAAGACACCAATCAGGTGGGGTATTTCAACGATAAGTCGGCTGTATTGCTGATCATTCGCCGCCAGACAGACGCCAACATCATCGAAACAGTCGATGCGGTGCGGGCCTTGTTGCCTGCATTTCAGGCGCTGCTGCCCGAGTCGGTGCGCCTGACGGTTGCCCAGGATCGCACGCCCAGTATCCGGGCGTCTCTGTACGAAGCCGAGCTTACCCTCGTGCTATCGGTGGTGCTGGTGGTGGCCGTGGTGTTTGCGTTTCTGGGCAACTGGCGGGCCGCGCTGATTCCGGCCATCGCAGTGCCAGCATCGCTGATCAGCACCTTCAGCCTGATGTGGTGGTTTGGTTTCAGCCTTAACAGCATTTCCTTGATGGCCCTGATCGTTGCCACTGGTTTTGTGGTGGATGATGCCATCGTCGTGCTGGAAAACATCATGCGCTATGTCGAGCGGGGGATGAAGCCTGCGCGGGCGGCCTTGCGCGGTGTCACCGAAGTGGGTTTTACCGTGCTCGCCATGAGCATCTCGCTGATTGCCGTGTTCATCCCCTTGTGGCTGGTGGGCGGGCTGGTGGGGCGGTTGTTCGAAGAATTTGCCGTCACGCTCTCGGCCGCCATCGCGGTGTCCCTGCTGATTTCCGTCACCCTGACGCCGATGATGGCGGCACGCCTGCTGCGTATCAGCCCGCCCACGGCGCCTGTGCGGCGCAACCTGCTGGCACGCGGCCTGCAGGCGATGGGTCAGCGGGTGGCGGTGGGTTACCAGCATTCTTTGCGCTGGGCGCTGGATCACTCCCGTCTTGTGCTGCTGCTGCTTTTGGCCACCATCGGTTTGAATGTCTACCTGTATATCAGCGTGCCCAAAGGGTTTTTTCCGCAACAGGATACCGGGCAGCTGCTGGGCTTTTTTCGGGTGGATACCGGCACGTCGTTTGAAGAAACCCAGCAGCGGCTGGATGCGTTTCGCAAGGTGCTGCTGTCTGATCCGGCGGTAGATACTGTCACCGCCTATGCCGGCGGGCGCGGGGGCAGCAACTCCAGCTTCATCCAGATCCAGCTTAAGCCACTGGATCAGCGTGATGTCAGTGCCAACCAGTTGGTCAACCGCCTGCGCCCAAAGTTCGAGCACACCCCGGGTGCACGCATGTTTTTGGTGCCACAGCAAGATATCTTTGTCGGCCACTCGTCGCGGGCGGGTTCGTATTCCTACCAGTTGATGGGTAGCGACCTTGCCCTGCTGACTCACTGGTTGCCCAAGGTTAGGACTGTGCTGGCGGGCTTGCCCGAGTTGGTGGATGTGGACGATAACGTGGATGACAAGGGCCGCCGCCTGGAGCTGGTAGTGGATCGTGATGCCGCGCGACGTGCCGGGGTGCAGATGGCGGATCTCGCGGGTGTGCTTAATAACGCCTTCAGTCAGCGTCAGGTGGCCGTGCTGTATGGCGACCTCAACCAATACCATGTGGTGATGGGGGTGCAGCCGCAATATGCCCGTGATCTCCATTCTTTGCAGGCCTTGCAGGTGGTCAATGATCAGGGGCTGCGTGTGCCCCTGATGGCCTTTACCCAGGTGGAAGAGGGCACTGCACCACGGTCGGTCAATCATGAAGGACTGTTGGCGGCTGACTCAGTGTCCTTCGGGCTGGCACCGGGCGTGTCATTGGCCCAGGCCCTGGCGGCTATTGATCGCGCTGTCGCCCGCATCAATCTGCCCAGTCAGGCACTGCAGGCAGGTCTGGATGATAGCTCCAGTTTGATGCGTGATTCGGTGGCGCAGCAGCCCTGGATGTTGCTGGCGGCACTGGTGGCCATGTATCTGGTGCTGGGGATGCTGTATGAGAGCCTGCTGCATCCGATCACGATCCTTTCTACGCTGCCGTCCGCAGGGATCGGTGCCTTGCTGGCCCTGCGGTTGGTTAATATGGAGTTCACTCTGATCGCGCTGATCGGGGTGTTTTTGCTGATTGGCATTGTCAAGAAAAATGCCATCATGATGGTGGATTTTGCCCTGCAGGTGCAGCGCCGCGAGGGGCTGGATCCGCGCGAAGCCATTTACCGCGCCTGTCTGGCGCGCCTGCGCCCGATCCTGATGACCACCGTATCGGCCATGTTGGGCGCCTTGCCCCTGATTCTGGCTACGGGGGCAGGTGTCGAGATGCGCCAGCCGTTGGGGCTTACCATTTTGGGGGGATTGCTGGTAAGCCAGATACTGACGCTATATACCACCCCAGTGGTGTATCTGAGCCTGGATCGCCTGCACCGGCGCTGGCGCCCGCATACGCCCCGTTCTTATCACCCTGTGGTGCCTCATGCCTGATGTCCGTCTGTCCTGTCGTCTGTTGTCATTGCTGGCCAGTGTGTTGCTGGCGGGGTGTGCCGTGGGGCCGGATTATCAGCGGCCTGTCCAGGATGTTGGGGTGGTCTACGCCCATGCCCCCGACGGCCAGTGGCGTCCGGCAGAACCAGGAATGGCGCAGCTCGAGCCTGCCTGGTGGAAGGGCTTCAATGATCCGCAGCTGGATGAGCTGATGACGCGGTTGTCGGCACAAAACCTGGATCTCGTCCAGGCCGAGGCGCAGTATCGCCAGGCGCAGGCTGCGCTGGCAAGCTCACGGGCGGGGCTTTTCCCCACGCTGGATGCCTCGGCCTCCAGATCCCGGGCGGGCCAGGGAATCTCCAGTGCCAATAATCCCGCCACCAATTACTCTTTGTCGGCCACGGCCAGCTGGGAGCTTGATCTCTGGGGGCGGGTGCGCCGTGGTATCGAGGCCTCACGGGCCGGCGCACAGGCCAGCCAGGCAGATCTCGCAGCCATGCGCCTGAGCCTGCAATCAACATTGGCGCAAACCTATTTTTCCGTGCGTACTAGTCAGCAGCAGGACGCCTTGCTGGGCCAAACCTACGACGAATACCAGCGTGCCCTGGAGATGACCCGTAACCGCTATGCAGCCGGCGTGGCGTCCTCGGCCGATGTGGCAGCAGCGCAAGCCCAGCTCGAGCAGGTGCGGGTGCAACGGATCCGGCTGGGCTGGCAGCGTGAACAGAGCATCCATGCACTGGCCGTGCTGGTGGGCCAGGTGCCGGCGCATTTCAATCTGCCGGCGGGTTCCATGCCGGTGCAAGCCCCTGAGGTACCGGTGGGTGTCCCGTCGGTATTGCTGCAGCATCGTCCCGATATTGCAGCGGCAGAGCGCCGTGTGCGTGAGGCCAATGCACGGATCGGCGTGGCGCAAGCCGCATGGTTTCCGGATATCACGCTCAGCGCACAGGGGGGCTATCGTGCAGGTGAGTTTGCTTCGTGGTTGCTGGCACCCGCACGGTTCTGGACTATCGGGCCGGCCCTGGCCTTGTCTTTGTTTGACGGAGGGGCCCGCAGTGCGGCTGTGGATTCGGCGCAGGCGGGCTACGATGCCCAGGCTGCGGCCTACCGCAAAACCGTGCTGGATGCAATGCGTGAGGTAGAAGACGCCCTGGTGCAATCGGCTTCACTAGTGCGCGAACAAGCCGCCCAAAACCGTGCCCTGGCCGCCTCGCGCGAGACCTTGCGACAGGTGACCAATCAGTACAAGGCAGGCTTGGTGGATTATCTGAGTGTGGTGCAGGCCCAGGCCAGTGCCTTGTCGGCCGAGCAAAACACCCTGGATCTTCAGGCGCAGCGCCTCACGGCAGCCGTGCTGCTGATGGCGGCACTGGGCGGTGGCTATACACAACCCAGTCAGGATGCCGCCAAGGCCGGGCAAACGCCCGTCAGCGCGGAGTAATCAGGCGCAGGGGGGCCTGGGCAGCCGCCAGGCTGTTTGGCTACACCAGGGTGCCGTGGATGGCGGCTACGCCGTGGGCCCAATGCTGGCGAGCAGTCTCCAGAGTGGCGGCAGATTGCCCGCCTACAGCAAACACCGGGCGTCCTGCAGTGGCTGCCAGTTGGGCAAATGTCTCCCAGCCCATGGCGGCTTGCGTGGGGTGCGTGTCGGTATCCAGCACATGGCCCAGCACCACGAAATCGGCTTGCAGCTCACGCGCGCAGTCGATCTCCTGGGCATTGTGTGCAGACACGCCCAACCAGCCGGGAGGGCGGGTGTCTTGCTGCAATACCAGGGCAGCATCGGTGGCACGCAGTTGCACACCGTCTGCCCGGGCCCACCAGGCCTGCGGGTGCGTGCTATTGATGAGGCACCGGGCGCCATGCTGGCGGCACAAGGCCAGGGTGGCTTCAAAGGCGGCCAGCAGGCTGGTCTCGTCGCCTTGCCAGTGGGGTTCTCTGAATTGCACCAGTTGCAAGCCCGAGAGCAGTTCCTGGCGCAACCGGGTTAGCCAATCTTCTGTTTGGCTTGGGCTGCCAATCTGGCTGATGCGATACAGCGGCGGCAGCCGCAGCCAGCGCAGCGGCGGGGTGGCTGCGGGCAGCAAAGACCCGCCGCCCGGCGCAATGGGGTGCTCGGATTCGTTCAGGCGGATGTCCCAGGGGTCTACCCAATCCAGCGCCTGGTTCTCGCGGCCATGGGGCTCGCCTTCCCAGGCAGTGACCTGGCAGAAGGCCAGCTCGACCACGGATTTGGGGTATTCGTGCACATACACTATCCATGGATATACCTGAGTGGCATGGATGCCGAGCTCTTCGTCCAGCTCGCGCACCAGTGCCTGCTCGACGGTCTCGCCGGCCTCGATCTTGCCTCCGGGAAACTCCCACCAGCCCGGCCAGGCCTTGCCATCGGGACGCTGTCCCAGGAGCAGGCGTCCACGGGAGTCGAGGATAAGGCCTGCAGCCACGCGGATATACGGTTTGGAAGTGCTCATACGTGCAATCAATTGGGAGACGGGGTGATCATCATAGGCCATCAAAGCTGGCGTGCTGCCCAGTCACGCGCAAACTGGCGCGCCACGCGGCCGGATCGCGAGCCGCGCTCGAGTGCCCACTGCAGGGCTTCGGGGCGTGAGGCCTGAATCTGGCTGTCGGTGCAGCCATGAAACGCCAGCCAGTGGTTGACGATATCCAGGTAATCGTTTTGCGCAAAAGGATAAAAAGACAGCCACAGGCCAAAGCGCTCGGAGAGCGAGATTTTTTCTTCGACGGTTTCACCGGGATGGATTTCGCCATCGGGCTGATGCTGGGCGTCGAGGTTCTCGTGCATGTATTCGGGCATTAGGTGCCGGCGGTTGGATGTGGCGTAAATAAGGAGATTGTCGCCAGGAGAGGACACTGAGCCGTCCAGTGCGGATTTCAGAGCCTTGTAGCCTGCCTCGCCTTCTTCAAACGAGAGATCGTCGCAAAATATGATGAAATGCTCGGGGCGTCCGGAGATCAGTTCGATGATCTGGCCCAGGTCGCCCAGATCGGATTTGTCGATTTCGATCAGACGCAGGCCCTGTGCACCATAGGCATCCAGCAGCGCCCGCACCAGCGAGCTCTTGCCCGTACCGCGGGCGCCGGTCATCAGGACGTTGTTGGCGGGTTTGCCCTCAAGAAACGCCCGCGTGTTGCGCTCAAGCACACTTTTTTGGCGCTCGACGTGTTGCAGATCGTCCAGGTGGATGGGCGCGATGCGGTGTACCGCGTCCAGCCAACCCCGTGCGCCACGGCGCTGCCAACGAAACGCTTGGGCAGTCCAGTCGATGGCGGGGGGAGCAGGCGGCAACCAGGCCTCGATCTGGGCCAGCACGCCCATGGCACGTTGGACAAGCGCCTGCATTTGAGGGTCGGACACGGGTTTCTCCTGAATGTGATCAGGAAAGTATAATCTGGGTCTTTGCGGCCGCTGCCGGCGCCGCACCACCCGTCTGCAGGTCAGTCTTGAATTTCTCCGAACTCTTCGCCCCCATAGTGTCCGATATGCAAGCAGTGGATGCTGTCATCCGCTCGCGCCTGGATTCCGAAGTTGTCCTGATCCGCACCATCGGTGATTACATCGTGGGGGCCGGCGGCAAGCGCATGCGCCCGGCCATGGTGCTGCTGGTGGCGGGGGCGCTGGGCTACCACGGAGATAACCACCACCGCCTGGCTGCGGTGGTGGAGTTCATCCACACCGCCACCTTGCTGCACGATGATGTGGTGGATGAGTCTGACATGCGCCGCGGCCGTGAAACCGCCAATGCCGTGTTTGGCAATGCAGCCAGCGTGTTGGTGGGTGATTACCTGTATTCCCGATCCTTCGAAATGATGGTCGAGTCCGACTCCATGGAGGCCATGGCCGTGCTGTCTGCCGCCACCACCATCATCGCCGAGGGTGAAGTCCTGCAGCTGCTCAATGTGCACGATCCGGATGTCTCCCTGGATCGCTATCTGCAGGTGGTGCGTTATAAAACGGCCAAACTCTTCGAGGCGGCGGCACAGGTGGGCGCCATTATCTCGGGTGCCACTGCGCAACAAGAATCTGCTGCGGCAGCCTATGGTCGACATATCGGTACGGCCTTTCAGCTCATCGACGACGTGCTGGATTACAGCGGTGATGTTCAGGCCCTGGGCAAAAACGTTGGTGACGACTTGCGCGAGGGCAAGCCCACTTTGCCGCTTATCCGGGTGCTCGAAATCGGCACACCCGAGCAACGCACCCTGATCCGCCGTGCCATCGAAACCGGTGAAGCCGATTTCGAGGCCGTGGCCCGCGCGATTCATGCCACTGACGCCTTGCAGTACACCCGGCAAGCAGCGGCCCACGAGGCCAGCCTCGCGCGCCAGGCACTGGATGTCTTTCCCGATTCCGTTTACCGCGAAACTCTGATAAAATTCTCTGCTTTCGCGGTCGAGCGCGACCGCTGAAATGTTTCCCGCAGATGGCGGGCCCTTTTTTGGGCCATTGGCCGTCTGGCATCACCGTCGGGGTGTAGCTCAGCCTGGTAGAGTACTACGTTCGGGACGTAGGAGTCGCATGTTCGAATCATGTCACCCCGACCAATTCATTTAATAGAAGGCCCTTGTTAAACAAGGGCTTTTTGTTTTTATACGGGGATTTCGCTTAGTAAGGTACTCACTGTGCGAACACGTCCTGGCCGTCAACTCCCGGTGGGTGCCGGGTTGATCACGCGTCCCCAGGTGCTTTTATTGCCCCAGATGTTCTGGCGCAGTGCCTCGAGCTGCAGGATCTGGCTGTGATCAACAAAAAGGTTCACCTCGTTGCCGTAGTTCTTGATATACCACTCGAACACCGGGCCGTCGGCCGCTTCGAACATGACGTTTTCGATGCCCAGCCCGTTGATGATGGCCGCCGCTGCAGCGGTATTCCATTGCACAACGTTCTCGGTGATGCCCTCGGATTCGATCATGATGATGGAAGCGCCGGCATCAAGGGCACGCTTGCCCCGATCGATAAGGTCGCCAATGTCTTTCTTCGTTTCGGCGGCAAGCTCCGCTTCGCCCGAATCTCCACCAGAGCCGATCTGAATGCCCAACTCGGGCTTGGCCTTCAGGCCGGCGGCAACGACACGTTTCACCAGGCGCTCAAGCCCGCTGGTGGGCACCATGATGAAGCCAGTGGAGATTTCGATCACATCGAAGCCCACTTCCTTGGCTTCCGACAGGTACTGATCAACTGCCGCATCTCCATAGCGCAGGACGGTTTCGATCCAGCCGCCGGATGACACATAGGCGCCGTTGCTGTGGGCGACGTCGTTCATCGCCTTCACTTGTTGGCGTGGCATGAGGGAAAACGAACCTCCTGCCCACTTGATACCGTCGATCCATTGCCCGGCTGCCTCGAAGACATCCTTCATGTGTCGGGTACCGAAAGTGGAGTAGTACGGTGCGCGTATTTCGGTGATGCCTGTGGTGCGCGGTTTGGCCGGGCGCCAGGCGCGTGGCACAAAATTGAACGAAACATCGTGTGTGCTCATATCAGCCATTGCTTTCTCCTTGCTACGAATAAAGATCGGTGGTGTCCTGGCGCGCGCAGCTTACGCGGGCAAGGGCGGTTGTCAGATCCGTGCTGCGATACTTTTCAAGATGGTGGATGATGTCTGCGAGCTCGTCGCGCAGCGCCTCATCGGTAAAGGGTGCAGCCAGTGCGTCAAACTTGGCGCGTGCTTCGGTCCAGTCGAGCGGATCGGTGTAGAACCCGCGGTAGGCCTTGCGTGAGGCCTTCAATGTTGTGCCGTCCAGCAAGACAACCTCCAGTTCTGCCGGCATGTGCTGAGGGAACTGTGCCGAGAGCGCCGCATCGGGCGTGATCGTGATGCATTGCATGAGCGACTGCACATCGGGTGCACTGATGCGTTCCGTGGTGTATTGCGCAGGCGTGAGCTTGCCGTCCAGCAAAACGGCCGCCAGCATCCATGGCAAGGAATGATCGGCATCCTCCTTGGTCCGGACGCTGCGTTTGTCGCCTTCCTCGCCGCCGCCAATAATCGAATACGCCACCTGGAAGGTGCGTAGCCGCACGTAGTCGATGGCCTCGGCCCGGAAGGCGCTTGAGGTATGAATCTCTTGTGCTGCATCCAGTGCCGACTGTGAGTGGATCTCGGCGTTGTGTTTCTTGACGATTGTCCGGCGCACGTGCTCCAGATTCTCCGCCTGCCAGTCGATCGTGAACGGGCCGGAAACCGATTCCTTGAACCCTTTGTTGCCTTCGAAAACTGCTTCCGGCCCGGTGATACCATGGGCCGCCAGATGTGCCGCGAAAATCGCCTCCTTGGAGACGTGCGCATAGGCAAGGCCCTTCCAGTTGCTGAGCACACCGGTGCGCGTGACGCGCAGCGCGACATTGGCTGTCCCGGCAATGGCCGCCGCATTTGCGATCTGCGCCTGCGACAGCCCCATGGCACGTGCTGCCGCCACTGCCGCTGCGAAGTTGCCCTGCGTCGTGTGATCGAAGCCACGTGCGCGCACGGGCGCCACATCGGACAGCCGAGTATGCACCTGGTAGGCCACGGCCAGCGCTGTCAGCAGCTCTGCCCCTGAGGCGCCTGCACTTTCCGCCGCAGCCAGTACCGCACCGAAGTTGTCCGATGGATGGTTGGTCTCGCCGGGGGCGATGTAGGCATCCATGAAATCAAGATAGCGGCTGAGTGCACTTGTGAAGAATGCCGCCAGTTCGGGGCTGGTGCGGCCACCGCCAAGCAAGGTGCAGGCGGGCTTGCCGCCAAGCTCCTCGATCAGTGCACGAATGGCGACCATCGGTGGTGCGTCCAGGGCTCCGATCGCCACGCCCACCGTATCCAGCACCCGAATCTTGAGCTGCTCAAGTGCCTCTGGGCTTAGATCCTCGAGCTTGGCCTGCGCAGCAAACTCGGCAAGACGTTGGACTTCCGTTCTGGTTTCTGTCATCTGGTTCTCCCTGTCGGTCTGCGGCACGGCGGGCTTGAAGGCAAGCTCCACGGTGGATGTATGGGTTCGTAACGATTCTCATTCTAATCTTCAATGGGAATGAATTAAGGGTTAACCCTTGTTGCGACATACATATTCAGGCATACACACCGGCTGCACGGCACAAGGCCTTCAGCATCATCGATGATGCTGAAGGCCTTGTGCTGCGGCAGGCTTTGTTATGCTTCGACGTCCTGGAAGTATTCTTTTTTGTTCATTTTCCCGGCAAAGACGCTCAGGACAAGAATCAGGACAGACACCAGGATCAGGCTGCCGGCGATCGGACGCGTGATGATCTCAAAGAGATTGCCTTTGAAGATTGCCAGGGATTCAAGCAGGGATTTCTCCATGAGCTCTCCCAGGATGAACATCAGGGCAATTGGTGCCACGGGGATATCGGCCTTTTTCAGCAGGTAGCCCAAAATGCCGAAGACGAGAAAGCCGCCCACGTCCCACAGGCTGTTGCTGATCGAATATGTACCGACGATCGAGATGCCGATAATGATGGGAAACAGCAGCTTCGAGGGGATGTTGATGACCTTGGCCCACATCCTGGCCATAGGCAGGTTCATCACCAGCAGCAGGGCGTTGCCAATAAACATACTGGCGATCACTGCCCATACAAAGTCTGGGTGACGCACAAACAACATCGGGCCGGGTGTCAGGCCGTGCAGGATGAAGGCACCCAGCAGAACCGCCATGGTGGCCGAGCTTGGAATACCCAGAAGCAGCAGGGGCACAAAGGCGCCGCCGCAAAAAGAGTTATTGGCGGTCTCGGGGCCGGCCACGCCTTCGATGGCGCCCTGGCCGAAGCGCGAAGGATCTTTGGCAAGTTTCTTTTCGAGGGAATAGGACAGCAGCGCCGGCACCACCGAGCTGGTGCCAGGGATCAGGCCGCAAAAAAACCCCAGGGCGGTGCCCCGGCTGATGGACTTGGCGGTGGCGCCCCATTCGTCGCGTTCGGGCAGCAGCTTTTTAACTTCTGCGGGTTTGCTGGGGTTTTTAAAGCTTTCTTCGGCGCCGGCAAGGATTTCTGCCAGGCCAAACAAGCCCATGGCGATGGTGACAAAATTTAGGCCGTCCAGCAACTGTGGGATGCCCAGGTAGAACCGGGGAACCCCCGAGCTGGGCGCCATGCCGATCGTAGCCAGCAGTAAGCCCAGTACCACGGAGATTGCACCGCGCAGCACGGATTTGCCGGCCAGCCCCATGACCATCGTCATCCCCAGCACCACCAGGGCGAAGAATTCTGGGGGGCCAAACGCCAGGGCAAATTTGACGAGATGGGGGGCGATGAGACTGACGGCAATGATGGAAACCGTGCCGCCCACAAATGAGCCGATGGCCGCCACGCCCAATGCCACGCCTGCCCGGCCTTTTTTAGCCATAGGGTAGCCGTCCAGGCAGGTAATGACCGATGCGGCTTCGCCGGGGACATTGACCAGCACCGTGGTGATGGTGCCGCCGTACATGGAGCCGTAATAAATGCCGGCCAGCATGATGATGGCCGAGACGGGTTCCATGCCAAACGTCACGGGTATCAGGAGGGCCGTGCCTGCGCTGGGCCCCAGCCCTGGCAAGATACCTACCACCATGCCGATGGATACGCCGATCAGACAATACAGCAGGTTCCAGCCCGAAAAGGCAGTGTCGAACCCGGATAACAGCAGATTGATTGCTTCCACCTGTAATCTCCTTACCAACCCCAGATGTTTACCGGCAGCGGGATATCCAGCAATGTCCCGAAAATCACGTACAGTGCCGCGGTCAGAATCACTGCGATCCCCACTGACCAGCGCCAGTTGTAGTCCTTCCACAGCAACATCGTGACAGCGATGGTGCTGGCGCTGAAGAACCCAAGATAGGGGGCGGTAATAATGAAAAACAGGATTGCGCCAAGAATGGTTGCCAGTTTCTTGACAATGCGTTTTTCTGGAATGACGTTCTTGAATGAAAGGCTTTCTTTGCTGATGGAGTCGATGATGTACATCACCGACAGGATCACCAGCAGGCCGCTGATCCATAAGGGAAACAGCCCGGGTCCGGGCCCGTATTTACCGTAGTAGTTCATGGACAGCGACATCACAAACAGGCTTGCGCCGAACACTGCAATCAGCAGCCCTACCCAGACACCAATGTTCTTCAAAATAAGCTCACCTCAAAAATCACTCGTCCCAGACCGCATTGCCACGTAAATATGACAGTGCGGCCTGGGGGGACACGCTAACGCCGTCTGGCTTACCAGCCGATCAGATCGCTGACGCCCTTGATGTCTTCGACATCTTTTTTCAGGGCGCTCATGTATTCAGGGCCAGCCATGTAATCGGCACCGATGCCCAGGCTTTTCATTTTGGCCTGGTAGTCGGGGTCATTGACTGCCGTTTGCATGGCATCCCTGAGGGTTTTCAGGTTGTCGGCAGAGATGGCTTTGGGTGCCACCAGGCCGCGTGTTGACGCTGAGATAACGGTTTTGGAGGTGACATCCTGAACGGTGGGGACGTCTTTCATGAACGGCGAGCGCTTGCGGGCAGTGACGGCTACTACATTGACTTGGCCATTGTCGTTAAGCGTGTAGACCTCACCCACGCTGGTCATGAGGATGTCAACGTGCCCGCCCAGAAAGGCGGTGCGGCTGTCCGCGGTACCTTCGAACTGAATGGCCCGAAATTGAGTGCCCAGCTCTTTATTGAGCTTGAGCGTAACCAGGTGGTCATCGCCTCCCACGCCGGTGGCGGTGGTGGTGAGCTCGTGAGTTTTAGCGTATTCCACCAGTTCTTTGAAGTTGCTGAAGCGTTTTTCGTCCTTGCGGATCACGATTGCGCCGGGATCCGAGACCTGGTTGCCGATGGCCACAAAGTCGTCCAGCTTGACGGGGCGCTCCATGGCTGGATTGACCAGGCCGCTGGCGATATTGGGTGAATTCAGATAGCCGATCGTATAGCCGTCGGGCTTGGCATTGGCCAAGCCGACCCAGCCCACCCAGCCTGAGCCACCCGGGCGATTGACGACGTTGACGGGTACTTTGAGTACTTTTTCCAGGAAGGGGGCCAGTGTGCGCGCCGTGGTGTCAGTGCCACCGCCTGCAGAGTACGCCACAATCACGTTAATGGGTTTGTCTGGGAAGGCAGCCAGCGCGGTTTGCGTGGCAAAGAGCCCTGCCAGGCCCAGAGAGGCCGCGGCCAGTACTGGCGTAATCTTTTTTACTGTCGTCATGGGTGATGTCTCCTGGAAGTTGCTGAGGGTGCACGGTATGCACGATGTGTCGTGACTGCCCGTACTTGTACGTCGCATAACTTATTATGATAAGTCATCATACAACTTGTAATCGGTAATTACCCTGAAATAGCTTGTTTAAACGATGTATAGCCACTAATAGACATTTATGGTCATTGAAAATATTGATATAGGTCATCGTATAACAAGAGAAGTAGAGGCCGTCTGGATGGCTGGTTTCCAAGCACGAAGACTCACATCAATGAGAAAAAAATAGCCAGGTGCTGAGGATCAGCAGCCTGGCAGCAGAATAACAATGAGTTTTCTCAGGGCCGAACCAAGCTGGGCCGCTTGTTGTCGAAACGCCAACCAGGGATCAGGAACTGCATACCCACGGAGTCGTCCCGGCTGCCCAGGCCTTTCTCCAGATACAGCGCATGCGCCCTGGCCAGACGGTCGGTGTCGATGTGGACTCCCAGGCCGGGTGCTTGCGGGACGGTGATCGCGCCATCGACGATGCGCAATGGGTCGGCCGTCAGGTGCTGGCCGTCTTGCCAGATCCAGTGTGTATCGATGGCTGTGATGTCACCGGGCGCGGCAGCTGCGACGTGGGTGAACATGGCCAGTGAAATGTCAAAGTGGTTGTTGGAGTGAGAGCCCCAGGTCAGGCCCCATTCGTGGCACATCTGGGCCACCCGGACTGAACCACGCATTGTCCAGAAGTGTGGGTCAGCCAGGGGAATGTCCACGGAGTGCAACTGAATGGCGTGCATCATCTCGCGCCAGTCGGTTGCGATCATGTTGGTGGCCGTGCGCAGGCCGGTTGCACGGCGAAATTCTGCCATGACTTCCCGGCCGGAGTACCCAGCTTCAGCACCGCAGGGGTCTTCGGCGTAGGCCAGTACGTGATGCTGGTCTCTGCACAGGCGAATGGCCTCACGCAGGGACCAGGCACCGTTTGGATCCAGCGTGATGTGCGCGTCCGGGAAGTGTTCAGCCAGGGCTGTGACTGCTTCGATTTCAGCGTCACCAGCAAGGACACCGCCCTTCAGCTTGAAATGGCGAAAGCCATAGCGCGCCTGAGCTGCCTGGGCCAGACGCACCACCGCGTCGGCAGTCATGGCTTTCTGGTTTCGCAGGCGGAACCACTCATCATCCGCGGTGTCTTCCTGGCGATAACCCAGCGTCGTCTTGCTGGTGTCACCAATGTAGAACAGATACCCCAAGGCCTCGACTTTATCGCGTTGGCGGCCATCGGCCAGCAAGGTGGCGACGGGGACATCCAGGTGCTGGCCAAGCAGATCCAGCAGTGCGGATTCCAGCGCAGTAACGACGTGAACGCCGGTGCGCAAGTCAAAGGTCTGGGTTCCACGCCGGTCTTCGGTGCCCCCCTGCGTGGCGGTGCGACAGCGTTCCAGCAGTTCGTTCATTTGGCCTATTGGCTGGCCGATCAGCTGTTGGCCAAGCCGCTCGATTTCGGCACGGATCTTCTCGCCGCCAGGGACTTCGCCCAGGCCCTGGTGGCCGGCGCTGTCGTCGAGCAGAACGATGTTGCGAGTGAAGTAAGGGCCATGCGCGCCGCTGAGGTTCAGCAGCATGCTGTCCTGGCCGGCAACCGGCACGACCGTGACTTTGGTGATCTGAGGGGTTTGTGTCATGAGGTTTCCAGCGCAGTGCGTGTTCAACGTTCGGATCGGGTGAGGTGCCAGGGGTTGGCCGCCTGCAGCGCAACAGGCAGGAGTGCGTCAGGGATGTCCTGATAGCACACGGGACGCAGAAACCGGCGGATGGCCAGAGTACCAACCGAGGTGGTGCGGCTGTCGGAGGTGGCGGGGAAGGGGCCGCCATGAACCATCGCGTCGCAGACTTCAACCCCTGTCGGGAAGCCGTTGGCCAGAATGCGGCCTACCTTCAGTTCCAGGATTGGAATCAGGGCGGCAGCGAGTGCGTCGTCGGGGCCGGATTCCAGATGGATCGTTGCTGTCAGCTGGCCTTCCAGGGCCTGCGCCAGGGCGGTGAATTCCCCCGTATCCACACAACGCACAATCAGAGAGCTTGCGCCAAAGACTTCCGCCCCCAGGCCTTCCGGGTCGGCCAGGAATGCCTGGGCTGTCGTCATGGCAAGATTGGCCTGGCAATGCGCGGGTGTCTCATCGGAGGTGCCCTGCGCCAGGCTGTCGACGGCCGGATGAGCCAGCAGGCGCTCGACACCAGTGCGGTAGGCGCGGGCAATGCCGGGGGTGAGCATGGTGGTGGCGGGGGCCGCCAACACCTTGCTGGTGACTTGTGAGATGAAACGATCCAGGTCCGGGCCGTCCAGAGCAATGACCAGGCCCGGATTGGTACACAGCTGTCCTGCGCTGCCCAGTAGCGAGACGGAAAATTGATCAGCCAGGGATGTCGTCCGGGCGGCCAGAGCGCCCGGTAGCAGATAGACCGGGTTGGTGCTGCTCATTTCTGCATAGACAGGGATCGGTACAGGGCGCTGGGCGGCGGCGTGCATCAGGGCAATGCCGCCCTGGCGGGAACCCGTGAATCCCACGGCCTGTATACCGGGATGGCCCACCAGTGACAGACCGAGCTCGACATCAGGGCCGGCGAGCAGAGAGAAGACCCCTTCGTGGAGCTGACACTGCTGAACGGCAGAACGAATGGCCTGGCCGACGAGCTCTGAGGTGCCGGGGTGGGCGGGATGCGCCTTGATGACGACGGGTGCGCCTGCAGCCAGTGCCGAGGCCGTATCGCCCCCTGCCACAGAGAAGGCCAAAGGAAAATTGCTGGAACCGAAAATGGCGACGGGGCCAAGTGGAATGTGGCGTGTGCGCAGGTCGCTGCGTGGTGCGGGTTTTCGCTCGGGCAAAGCGTGATCGATGCGGGCATCGATCCAGTCGCCGTCGCGCACGACCCGGGCAAACAGGCGCAACTGGTTGACTGTACGGCCACGCTCGCCTTCGAGTCGAGGGCGGGGCAGGCCGGTTTCCAGCATGGCCCGTTCGATCAGTTCGTCACCCAGATCCAGGATGGCTTGTGCGATTGTCTCCAGGAAGGTCGCCCGGTGCTCAAGCGTGGTCTCCCGATAGCTGGTGAATGCCTGGGTCGCTAGGGTGACGGCTAGGTTGACCTGGCTGGCGTCAGCGCCTTTCCAGGCTGGAGGCAGGGACTGCCCGGTGGCCGGATTGACTGCCTGGAAAGCCTTGCCGGATCCAGGGATGTTTTGCTTGCCGATGAGTTGCATGGCGGTGATGGGCATGGAAAATCTCCGAGGAATAGGTTCACAGGTAAGTTATCATACAACGTATGTAATACCGCGTCAGAGCGCGTGTCCGTCGGGTTTTGGTCAAGCCAGGTTTTATTGGACAGTGCGTGTCAGCCGGAGTTAAATTCTATCTTGTAAGTCATCGTATGATCTACTTGATCGGAAGATTGATGAACTTTTCACCGATATTTTCAGAATAGGCATATGCGTACTTTTGTCTGGTAATGCGTTGATAAATAAAAGCTTCGGAGACCTTCATCTTTGGAGCAGCCTTTTTGAGCAGGCCGAATCTCTTTGGTTTCGGAAGTTTTTTTGTCGTATGACATCTTGAAAATATTCCACTTCTCCTTATATCCACGACCTCATGAAACTCAAGACTATCCGGATCACCCCTATCGCGTTCAAAGATGCACCGCTGCTCAATGCGGCCGGTATCCACGAGCCCTACGCCTTGCGTACCATCATTGAACTGGAAAGTGATTCGGGGCATATCGGCCTGGGGGAAACCTATGGGGACGCGCCGGTACTCGACTTGCTGGAGGTGCTGGCGCCGGATCTGGTGGGGCTGGATCCCTTCGATCTGAACGGCTTGCGGCGACGGGCGCAGGATGTTGTTGCGCGTACGCAAACCAGTGCCGGCGCGGCCTTTACCCTGGCGCCGGGCACGGATCCGGCAAAAAATCTGCAGAAGCTGTATGCCGCGTTTGAGGTTGCTTTTCTGGATATGCAGGCCCGGTATCTGGGCATGCCACTGGTGGATCTGCTGGGCGGGCGGGTGCGCGATGCCGTGCCATTTAGCGCGTATCTGTTCTTCAAATATGCACGTCATATCGATGCCCGCTATCCCGATGATGCCTGGGGTGAGACATTGACCCCGGATCAATTGGTGGCCCAGGCAGAAACCATGATCAAGCGGCATGGTTTCAAAAGCATCAAGCTCAAGGCCGGCGTCCTGTCGCCCGATCAGGAAGTGGCTTGCATCCGGGCGCTGGCCAGCCGGTTTCCGGGCGTGCCCTTGCGGATCGATCCAAATGGCAACTGGTCTTTGTCTACTGCGATTGTGATGGGTGGGCAGCTGGACGGGTTGCTGGAATACTACGAAGATCCGTGCCCCACGCTGACGGATATGGCTGCTTTGCATCAGGCCACGGGTATGCCGCTGGCTACCAACATGGTGGTCACCGACCTGAATCAGTTTCGCGTCAATACCGGGTCACAAGGCTGTCAGATCATCTTGTCGGATCATCATTACTGGGGCGGACTGCGTGATACGCAACTGTTGGCTCGTATGTGCGAGACTTTCGGCCTGGGTTTGTCCATGCATTCCAATTCGCATCTGGGCATCAGCCTGATGGCCATGGCCCATGTGGCGGCCAGCGTGCCCTTGCTCAGCTATGCCTGCGATACCCATTATCCGTGGCTGGATCCGCAAGAAGAGGTGATCGCGGGTGGGCAGTTGCGCTTTGAGGATGGGGCCATTGTGCTGGGTGCCGCTGCAGGGCTGGGTGTGGATATTGATCAGGATGCACTGGCTCGTTTGCACCAGCAGTATTTGGATTGTGGGATTCGTTCGCGAAACGATACCGCGCAAATGCGTAAATACCAGCCAGACTGGACTGGAAAGGCGCCCAGATTCTAAGTGTGCAAAGGCGTGTCTGCAATTCGATCAGCCGGGCTTGAAGTATGATGACAGTCATCCAACATTAAAAATATCCCACCGATCATGGCTACTGGTACCGTCCGTCGTTCTCGCAGTCTGACTCAGGATGTCGTGACTGCGCTGTCCGAGCGTATCCGCAACGGAGAATTTCATGTCGGCGAGAAATTACCGACTGAATCCGAGCTGATGGAATCATTCGGCGTCAGCCGCACGGTCATCCGCGAGGCGATCTCCCGTTTGCAGGCGGGCGGGCTGGTGGAAACCCGGCACGGGATCGGCACCTTCCTGCTTGAGCCACAAAACGAGCAGCAGTTACGTATCCGCACCGCAAATATCCTCACTATGCTGGATGTGATTGCTATCCTGGAGTTGCGCATCAGTCTCGAAACCGAGGCGGCCGGCCTGGCTGCCCTGCGCCGTACGGATGCTCATGTGCATCAGTTGCGTGCTGTCCTGGACGAGTTCGTCGAGCACATCCGCAAAAAAACCGGTAATGCGGTTGTCTCTGATGTGGCTTTCCACCTGTTGGTGGCCACGGCAACGGGCAACCGCTATTTCCACGATATTCTCAAGCAGCTGGGCAAAGCCATCATCCCCCGGACGCGGGTTGATTCCGTCGCATTGGCGGAGAGCGATCGCGTACGCTACCTGGAACGTGTCCATCTGGAACATGAGGACATCTACAACGCTATTGTTCGCAAGGATCCGGATGCCGCCAGGGCCGCCATGCGTACCCACCTGGCCAACAGCAGAGAGCGCCTGCGTAAGGCGCAAGAGGTTGTGGCGCACCAGGATCAGTCTTCCTGACCACCACTAATCGGTCGTCGTATCTGTTTTTCAGATATTGGCACGCTTCTGCCTTGTTGCTGGCCTCGAGCCAACGTATACGGTTTCCAGCGGCTGAAGTCAGCACGTACTTTGGTGCGCTTGCCCGGGCACTCCCTTAGGGAAAAAAGACCTTATCGCTATTACCATTGCAGCTCCAATTCTTATGTTGTATGATAACGTATAACTTATATGTGATGAGGGGATGAAAGCCCCTCTCTATTCACCAGAGGATGCTCTCATGATCGCTTGCCAGGAACTGAAAGAAATAATGAATGACGGGCTGCTGTCTTTTCCCGTCACCGATTTCAAGGAAAATGGCGATTTCGACGCCAAGGGCTATCAGGCTCGCCTGGAATGGCTGATGCCGTTTGGTGCCCGGGCGCTGTTTGCTGCCGGCGGCACGGGAGAATACTTCTCCCTGACTCTGGATGAGTATTCGAAGGTTGTGGAAACCGCCGTCAAGACCTGCCAGGATCACACACCAATTCTGGCCGGAGCGGGTGGCCCTACCCGAAACGCCATCGCCTTTGCCCAGGAAGCTCAGCGCCAGGGGGCTGCCGGTTTGCTATTGATGCCTCACTATCTCACCGAGGCGCCCCAGGACGGCATTGCACGTCACATCAAGGAAGTCTGCCAGTCCGTGGGTATTGGGGTGGTTCTCTACAATCGTGGCCAGTGCCGCCTGTCGGCTTCCGTGCTGGAGCAACTAGCCGAAGAATGCCCCAACTTGATTGGCTTTAAGGATGGGGTAGGCGACATCGAGAACATGGTTCGGGTGCGCCGCCGCCTGGGAGACCGCTTCGCCTATCTGGGTGGCCTGCCCACCGCCGAGATCTTTGCCGCAGCCTATCGTGCCTTGGGCGTGCCGGTGTATTCCTCGGCTGTGTTCAACTTCGTTCCGGCCACTGCCATGAAATTCTATGAAGCCGTGAAATCCGGTGATGAGTCAACCACCGGCCATCTGCTGGATACTTTCTTTCTGCCCTTGCTGGAAATACGCAACCGCAAGGCCGGCTATGCGGTCAGCATTGTCAAGGCGGGCGCCCGCATTGTTGGCCATCCGGCTGGGCCTGTGCGTGCACCGCTCTCGGATCTGAATCCTCAGGAAGCAGCAGCACTGCGCGAACTCATCGAAGCCTTGCCTGCTTGATTACGTTCTGTTTGCCCGCTGGGGCTGGGCTGGTTGCGGGGCGGCTTTGTGGCAGGTACCCCGCAACAAATTCAAGCAGCTGCCTTGCTGCTGTCCAGATGCGCCATGAATACCTGACACAGGGATTCCATGCCCGCGCGGTCTTCTTCGTCAAAGCGCCCCGCCACTGGGCTGTCTACATCCCATACACCCAGCAAGCTGCCGTCGGCACGCACCAGCGGCACCACCACTTCAGCCTGTGAGGCAGCATCGCAGGGGATGTGGCCGTCATGCTGATTCACATCCTGCACCACCTGTGATTTGCGCGTATGCGCTGCCGTGCCGCACACCCCCGCGCCGATGGCGATCCGGATGCAGGCCGGCTTGCCTTGGAATGGACCCACCACCAACTCAGTGCCGTCGTACAGATAAAATCCTGCCCAGTTGACTTGTGGCAGGCTGTGATACACCAGCGCGCTGAAATTTGCCGCATTGGCAATCAGGCTCGGCTCGCCGGCAATCAAGTGGCGGGCCTGTTCGGCCAGGCTGGCATAGTGCTCTTTCTTGCTGGCAAATTCTTGTGGCGATAGATGAAACATGGCGTGTTGGCTGCAGTAGGTAAAAACCACTATTCTAGGTCAGTTGCCCTTTTGGTGGTGCCTGTTTGCACAGAGTAGGCCGCTGAGTGGCAAACCCACAGGCTTGCTGCTTTTGTGTATATTCCAAAGCTTATTGGTCGGGTATAGCGCCCGGGTCGTCCTGTACAAAGGATCCTGATTGGCTGGAGACACAGGTTTTTTTTCTGCGTTACGTCGCACACGTGGAGGGCCGAGGCTCTTTGACGGCTTGCGCGTGCGTGTGTTTCTCGCAGTATTGGCAACAGCCCTGCCAGTTATCGGAGGCCTGGGTTATTACGTCTGGCATCAACACCAGGCCCTGTCGCGAAACGACGAGCGCGCTGCTGCAAACCTGGTGCAGCTTACCGCTGCCTACGATCGCACCTTGCTCAACGATGCCCGCGATGTGCTGCTGACCCTGGCCAATTCGCCTGTGCTGCGCGACGGCAACTGGGACGAATGTCGTGGCTACCTGGCGATCCTGCTGGGGCGGTTGCCGCGTTACCTCAATTTCGGGGTTGTCGAGACCAATGGCCGGCTGGCCTGTTCAGGTCTGCCAGATCCCGACCCCCAAGGCTCCCAACTGGGTGATCGCCTGTATTTCCAGAAGGCAGTGCAATCCACCGATGTGGTGGTTGGTGAGTTCCTTTTGGGCCGGATATCCCGTATCCCAACTATGGTGCTGGCTACGCGCGTACCGGGACATTCCGGTCTTGCCGCCGGGGTAGCCTACACCAGTCTGAATCTTGGTTATCTGCTGGCCGGTGCGGCTATCCCGGATCTGCTGCCGGGATCCCGGCTGTGGATTCTGGATCGTTATGGTCACGTCCTGCAGCGCATACCGGGGGATTCCAGTCATCTGGGTGAGCGTCTGGCGCCAGAGCCCCTGTTGGCAGATACCTTGTTTCGCACCCAGTATATGGGTGCTGGAGATGAAGAGTGGACTGTCTTTGCCATGGCTGCAGGCCCCATAGGAGACCCCCGGGGTTTGTCGGTGCGCTATGAAGTCCCCACAACCGCGCTATATGCCGATGCTCGCCAGGCCTTGTGGAACGGCATCCTTTTGGTGGGTCTGCTGCTGTGCGTCACCTTGTTGATTGCCTTCAACCTGATGCAGCGTTCCTTGCGGCGCTCGCATGAGCGTGATCGCCTGTTAAGTCAATTGATGGATGTCACGGCAGAAGCCATTGTGGGGCTTGATGCCTCTGGCCGGGTGGTGATTGCCAATCAGGCGTGCGCGGATCGTCTGGGCTTCAGTCGCCCGGAAGAGTTGCTGGGCCTGGAGTTTCACGCATATTTCCAGCATCGTTACGAAGACGGCCGGGTCATGCTGGAAAGCGAGTCCAGGATCAGAAACAGTTGCTCTAGTGGCTCCCGTGTGCATGTGGATGACGAAGTGCTGTGGCGCCAGGATGGCAGCTGCTTCCCTGTAGAGTACTGGGTATATCCGATCCGCGAAGGCAACGGGCTGGATTTTTGTCTGGTCACCTTCCTGGATCGTACCGAGCGGCGGGCGCAGCAGCTGGCCCTGGCGTTTCAGGCCAGCCACGATCCGCTCACCAAACTGTTCAACCGAGGTGAAATCCAGCACCGTCTGCACAATGCCATGCGGGGGGCAGGTGATGGTTCCCTGACATTGGTGATTGCCAATCTGGACGGTTTCAAAGAAGTGAACAGTGCCTTGGGTCATGATGTGGGTGATCGCCTGTTGCAAGTGGCTGCCCAGCGGTTTCAGGCGGTGCTGGATGAATCCAGCCTGCTGGCCCGGCTGGGAGCGGATGAGTTTGCCTGGGTGCTGGCCACGGGCGCCGAAGCCCATGCGCGTGCGCAGGTAAGTGCCTTGCTGGCCTCGATCCGCGAGCCCTTTGCCCTGAATGAGCTGCAAGTCCGCATCAGCTGCAGTTTTGGTATGGCCATGTACCCTGTGCATGCGCGCCAGCCGGATAATTTGCTGCGCTATGCCGATATGGCCATGCGGCGTGCCAAACGCGATGGTCTGGGAATTGCCGTCTTTAACCAGCAGGACCAATCGCGGGTGGATGATCGTCTGCTCTTGCGTGCCGAGTTGCGCAATGCCTTGGCGCAAGGGCAATTTGCGTTGCATATGCAACCCAAGATTGCCCTGGCGCAGGCCGGGCGGTCGTTGGGGGTGCCCTTGGGCTTTGAGGCGCTGGCACGCTGGCATCATCCCAAACGCGGCATGATTCCGCCGGCACAATTTATTCCCATCATCGAGGTCAGCGACCTGATCCATCCGTTTACACAATGGGTGATTGATCAGGCACTCGGGGCCTGCGTGCGTTTTCAGGAGATTCACCCGGGTGCCACCATTGCCGTCAATATTTCGGCGCGCAATCTGATGGACGAACAGTTTCCCCAGCAAGTTGAAGCGGCGTTGAACCAGCATGGCCTGGCGCCCGAGCTGCTTGAACTCGAAGTCACAGAAAGCGTCATCATGGCGGATCCGGCGCGTGCGCTGCGCACGCTGTATGCACTGCACGCCCTGGGGGTCAGGCTCTCGATCGACGACTTTGGCACGGGGTATTCCTCGTTTGCCTACCTTAACCGGCTGCCGGTTGACGCCCTGAAGATCGACCAATCGTTTGTGGCTGGTGTGGTGGATGATCCAGACCTGCGTGCCATTGTGCGATCCATCATTGAAATGAGCCATACCCTGGGCCTGGAAGTGATCGCCGAAGGGATCGAGAGCCAGGGAATACAGGATCTTTTGTTGAACTTGGGGTGCGACGTGGGCCAGGGCTACTGGATTGGCTACCCGCAGCCCGAGTTGCAGGCGCGACAATGGCTGCAGTCGGCTCATGATGCGTCTGCCTGAGACCGGGCTGCTGCGCGATTGCCCCACCAAGGATATTTTCATGCCAAACGATTCTGATGCCCATCTGCAGGAAACCTGTGTTCAGTCGCAGTCGCTGTGCGAGGGCAGTTTTCTCAAGGCACGCCAGGATACGGTGCGCACCCCGGACGGTGCGCTGTCCACCCGTGAGTACATCATTCATCCTGGGGCCGTGGTAATCATCCCTTTGCTGGATGACCACCATATCCTGCTTGAGCGCCAGTTTCGTTACCCGGTGGGGCAGGTGATGACGGAGTTTCCGGCGGGCAAGCTGGAGCCTGGCGAAGACCCCTTGTGCTGTGCGCAGCGCGAACTGCTGGAAGAAACCGGCTATACCGCAGGGCAGTGGGCCCAGGCCGGGGCACTGCATCTGGCCATTGCGTATTCCACCGAGATCATCCATATCTTTTTTGCCCGCCACTTGAGTCCGGGGCAGCGGCATCTGGATGAGGATGAGTTCCTGGATTTGCTGGTTCAGCCTGAAGCTGAGTTTTTTGAGGCCTGTCAAAGCGGTCGGGTGACAGATGCCAAGACCCTCACTTGCGCCTTGTGGCTGCAGAATGTGCGCCAGGGGGCATGGCCGCTGCGTTGGGAAAACGCTTGAGCCGAGCCCGGCAAATATCTGGCCGGCTTCGCTTTGCGCGGATCAGGCAGCAAGGCACCCTGTTTAATCTGTGCAGGGTTCAAAGCGGCCGGTACGGGGATTACGGATAAACAGGATGCCCGTGGCAATACCAAAATAGGCACCATGAATCTGCAGCTTGCCTGCGTCCAGACGCTCGCGCACAGCCGGAAACGTTAGCAGATTCTCCATGCTGTACTCGACCACGCCCCATTCCATGCGTCGTATCCACTCGGCGCGGTCGGCCCCCGGTGGGCCGATGCGATCAGCCACAGGTTTGATCTGTGACACCCACTTGCCAATGAAGTCCCGGGTGGACAGTGGCTGGGTGCGGTCTGTGTACGCGGCTACCCCACCGCAGCTGGCGTGGCCCATGACCACAATATGTCCCACGCGCAGGGCATTGACGGCGAATTCGACGCAGGCACTGGTGCCGTGAAAGGCAGATTCGGGCTGCTCATCGCAAGGCGGCACGATGCCGGCAATATTACGTACGACAAACATCTCGCCGGGGCCCGCGTCAAAGATGATTTCGGGCGCCACACGGGAATCCCCGCAGCTGATGATCATGATGTCCGGGTGCTGGCCGTGCTCGGCCAATTCACGATAGCGCGCCCGTTCGGTGTCGAGTGCACCATTTTGAAAAGAGGCATAGCCTTCGGAGAGTCGTTGGGGAAACACAGGCATATCCTTTTGATGTTTAGATCAGCACAGCTGGCAAAGAGACGGCCATACCAAAAATGTGTCGTGTCAGGAAAATGGTTTTAGCGCACCAGCCTTCATCAGGTAAAGATGGTGCGGGTGGCAGCGTCGACCAGCAGTTGGTTCAGTGGCCCCACCAGGCGGCCGTGCTGCACGGTGATGGCATAGAAGTGCTCGGTCAACTGAGAGGATTGCCCCACGTGCACCAGTTCGCCCGAATGCAGTTCGTCCTGTACCACCACTTCGGGCAGGATGGATAGCCAGCCACTGTCGCGAGCAATCAGCCGCAGCATGGTCATGTCGTCGATCTCGGCGCGTACGCGGGGTTGCACGCCGGCGGCAAAGCACAGGGCATCAAATTGCAGACGCACGCTGTGGCGGACGCTGGGCATGGCCATCTCTACGGCATCCAGTTCTTCGGGCACTTGCAGGCTGGCACCTGCCCAGCGGTCGGCACGGCCCACCAACGAGATGATCTGGCTGCCCAGGAACCGCGAAGAAACCGGGCGGGTAGGGTCGGATGGTACAGGCTCGTTGGCCAGCACCACATCCAGTTGGTGGCGTAGCAGGCGCTCGATCAGAGTTTGCAGGGAGCCGGAATCCACGGACAGCACCACTGAGGGATCTCGCAACAGTGGGCGCAGCCAGTTGACTTGAAAGTTGCGTGACATGGTTGACACGCTGCCCACCCGCACACGTGTGGTGCCTTCTTCGCGGCCATCCAGCCAGCCCAGCATCTGTTCGCCCAGACCGAAGATGTTTTCAGCATAGGTAAATACCTGCTGTCCTTTGGCTGTCAGCTCCAGGTGCCTGCCCTGGCGGTCAAACAGAGGGGTATCCAGCCGGTTCTCGAGTTGGCGGATTTGTGTGGACAGTGCGGATTGCGAGGTGTGGATCTGGTTGGCTGCATGCGTTAGTGAGCCTTCTTTGGCCACCCGCCAGAAATAATAAAGATGCTTGAAGTTGAGCTGGTTGACATCCATGGTGTCTGTTCTGTTTTTAAGAACGTTCAAATATTATAAATGTAATTTACAGAACATATAAAAATCTGAAAAATACGCCTGTCGCATATTGGAGTAGGCATCTTGATTTTGCCTGACATGATTAATTTTGCATTGGCTTTCATCCCCGTGGTGCTGATGGCCGTCGCCGCCGGACAAGCCTGGCGCAGCCAGGCTGCTGTGCCAGGCTTGTGGGTTGATTTCAACCGGCTCACGCTGCTTGCGCTGGGGTTCTCGGCCCTGGGCCTGGTGTCTCAGCTGTGGTTGGCAACGTCGGGGCAGATGCCTGCCTCGGGCCTTGCGCTGTGGTTGTCGGTAAGCACATTTGGTGCCTGGACCAGCCTGCTTGTACAGCTGCTGGGTGCCGCTATCGTTATTTACTCCAGCAATCATCTGCGTGGCGAACCACGTCAGGCAGCCTACATTGCGGCTTTGGCTGCCGTGCTGGCCGCCGTTCACCTGCTTCTGCTGGCCAATCACTGGGTGGTTCTGATTGCTGCCTGGGCTGCTATTGGCCACGCGATGCATGGTTTGTTGTGTTTTTACCGTGATAGGCCCTTTGCGCTGCTGGCCGCGCACAAGAAGTTTGTCACGGACCGTGCGGCCGATGCCCTGCTGATACTGGCGGCTTATCTGTCCTGGTCTGAGGTGGGTAGCGGCTCTTTGGCGGTGCTGAACGAGCACATTGCCACGGGCCGGTTTTCAGCGACCCTGGGCTGGAGTGCCATTTGCCTGGTACTGGCTGTGATTGCCCGCACGGCCCTGATGCCGGTGCATGGCTGGCTGGTGCAGGTGATGGAAGCCCCCACGCCGGTCTCTGCGCTGCTGCATGCCGGGGTTGTCAATCTGGGCGGCTACGTGCTGGTGGTGTTTGCCCCGTTGCTGGGGGTGTCCCTGGCGGCGCGCTGGCTGCTGGTGATTTTTGGCCTGGTATCGGCCATGGTGGCGGGCTTGGTGCTACTGACCCGGGTCAGCCAAAAGGTGCATCTGGCGTGGTCTACCATCGCCCAGATGGGATTCATGCTGCTGGAATGTGGTCTGGGCCTGTATTTGTTTGCCGCCTTGCACCTGCTGGGCCACTCGCTGTACAAGGCGCACAATTTTCTCAATGCCTCCAGCATCGTGCGTGATTGTGACCGCAAGGTGATGACAGGCGAAGTCCATAACTCCGGGTTCAGTATGGTGCTGGCTGTGCCGGTGTCGTTTGCGATTGTGTTTGGGCTGCAGGCGCTGATGGGCGCACATGCCTGGCCCTGGTGGTGGAGTGCGGTGCTGGCCTTTGCCTGGGCGCCGCTGCTTTGGCTGCCTGCGTCGCCCGCCGATTATCCCGCCAAGGTGCCAGTGCGTCTGCTGACCGCGGTGCTGATGGCCGGCATTTTGACCTTGGCCGCCGGAGTGGTGGATCGCGCCCCGGTGGGCGTGGCCAACGACCCCTTGCATGCCGGCGGCATGGTGGCACTGGTCGGTATGGCCGTCATGTATTTCTGGATGATTATTTTTCAGCTGTGGCCACAATCCGTCATTGCCATCCGTCGCTGGGTGTACGCCGGGTTTTACATGGATGAAGGCTATACCCACTGGGTCTTGCGCTTGTGGCCCGCCCGCTGGGCAGGCGCGGGCCGTGGGCCGGTACCCCGGCCTGCGCCGCCGTCCTCCGTATGGAGGAGTGCAAAATCATGAATCCCGTCATGGATCTTGATCGTGCAAATGACGCACCCGGGGAGGCTGCGACACCGGTGGATGATCCAGTCTTGCAGCAGGCTGTGGCGCAGGCCTGTGGCAGCATCATGCCGGTGTGGCCGCTGGATCAGGCGGTGGCGGTAAACCCGCATTGGCGCCGGATCGGCCAGCCCATCCGCCAGGTTGCTGCGCGCCTGGCGGTGTTGGGTGATTTTCGTGTGTTTCCGGCCCGCGACTATTTGCTGCAAGAATGGCAGACCAAGCGTCTGGCGCAGGCCGATCTGGAGGCTGCCTTGGCGGCCCGTGTTGCCGACGAACCCCATGAGGTGTCGGCCGAACATTGTGTGGCTGCGCTTTCCAGCCCTTTGCGGGTGCGCCACGAGCCCCTGCTGGTGGATTTGCTGGATGATGATATCCAGAAAAACAGGCGCTGGCCCTGGCGTGAGGCCATTGTGTTTCAGATCAGCCAGACCTGTGCCACGTATTACGACCGCCATCAGGCCGATTGGCGCGCCTCGGGAAGCCCCAGTTTGTATGGGTTTTGGCGCGAAAGCATAGTGGGTGATCACGGTTTGGGCGCCCGGCTGGGGATTGCGGGTCTGATGCAGCATATCCGCCGGTTGCCGGCATCGCCGCACGAAGCCATGGCCTGGGCCCTGGCCGAGCTTGAACTCAATGCCACCACCTGGCGGGATTATTTTGAAGCCCTGCTGCTCTCCATCAATGGCTGGGCCTCGTGGTGCGCGTATATTGCCTGGCAAAAGGTACCCTCGGGGCAGGACGACCCACGCCTGCGCGAGTTGCTGGCTTGCCGCATTGCCTGGGAAGCCTTGCTGGCACGGGCCGTCAAGCCTGCCGCACGATCAACTGCTGTGGCGACGCTGGATGCCAGTTGGCGAGAATTCCCCGAGCGCCTTGCGCAGGCAGATGCCACGCTCAGGGTGGATGAGATCTGGCAGGAAGCACTGGAAATCAGCTTTCAACGACCCTTTGCCAACACCCTGCGGGCAGCCGCGCCTGCGCTAGCACACACCACCCCCGAGGTGCAGGCAGTTTTTTGCATTGATACCCGCAGCGAGCGCATGCGGCGTGCGCTGGAGTCTCTTTGGTCGGGGATTGAAACCCGGGCATTCGCCGGCTTTTTTGGCATTCCTGTGCGTTATCAGCTGCTGGGCACCGACATCAAGCGGCCACAGTTGCCCGGGCCGGCGTACCCCTCCGTCGCGGTGCAGGATGTCATCACGTCCCACGGCCATGCACAGCCGGACGCAAAACAGACGGCCCGGATTGGCGCCGTGCGGCGCCAGCGTCTGGCCCAGCTTGATCAATGGCTGGGTGCCGTGCGTTGGTCCAATGCCACTTTCTCGTTTGTTGAGGCCTTTGGGCTAGGGTATCTGGGCAAGATTGCCCGCTGGATCCATCCGCCGGCAAGCCCCCGCGTATCGGTGGATCGCCTGGGGGTGCCCGCCGAAGTTCAGGATCAGTGCCGTCCCGAGATTGTCGGCCTGGAAATCGAAGCGCAGGTGGATCTGGCGGCCGGGGTGCTGCACACCATGGGTCTGGACGACCGCCTGGCGCCGCTGGTGATTTTGTGTGGCCATGCCGGCCACAGCACCAACAATGCCCATGCCTCTACCTTGGATTGTGGGGCGTGTTACGGCCGCCCCGGCGAAGCCAATGCCCGGGCCCTGGCGCAGCTGCTGAATGACCCACAGGTGCGTGACGGCCTGCGCTATCGCGGGCTCAATATACCGCCGGACACTTTTTTTATGGGGGCGCTGCACAATACCACCACGGATGATGTCACCGGATTTGATCTGGACTTGCTGCCACCGGCCGCCCTGGCCCGCTGGCAACGCATGGAGCAGACCTTCTTGCGTGCGGGCGATCTGATCCGGCGCGAGCGTGCCCCGGCCTTGTGGATGGATGCCGAGGTGGATCCGGCAGCCTTGCTGACTTCGTTTCGGCGCCGGGCCAATGACGGCTCGCAAACCCGTCCCGAGTGGGGCCTGACGCGCAATGCCGCCTTTATCATCGGGCCGCGTGCGCGTAGCCGCAACAAGGTGCTGAGCCGCACCTACCTGCATGATTACGATGCGCAATACGATGCGGATGGCAGCGTGTTGGAAAAACTGATGATGGGGCCAATGGTGGTTACCCACTGGCTGTCATGGCAATACCATGCCTCCACCTGTGATCCGCTTCATTATGGTTCTGGCAACAAGGTGCTGCACAACGTGGTGGATGGCCATGTGGGCGTTTTTGAAGGCAATGGCGGGGATCTGCGCATCGGCCTGCCCAAGCAATCCCTGCACAATGGCGAGGGCTGGTATCACCAGCCCGTGCGCCTGACGGTGCTGATTGATGCACCTGCAGCGTCCATCGAAAGCATCATCAACCGCAATCCCGTGCTGGGGCAACTGTGCAACAACGGCTGGATGCTGTTGTGGCGCTACGAAGGCGATGCTTTGCAGCGGTATCAGCGGGGGCAGTGGCTGCCGCTGGCCATTTAACCCGGGTGTTTGTGGTTTGCGGGCAAGCCCGGCCTGGCTTGATGCTACTAGTCCAGGCCGCCTGCTTTACTGTGTCTCAACCAGAGTTGCGCAGCCCGGCGGCAATCCCGTTGATTGTCATGTGAATCGCGCGCTGGTCGCGGGATTCCTGTTCGTTGGGGCGGTGCGCCGAGGCAGTGCCTGCGCGCATGCGGCGCAGCAACTCTACCTGCAGGTGGTTCAGTGGGTCGATATAGGCAAAGCGCTCGGCCAGCGCAGCTTGCAGCGGGGCATCATGGGCCAGCAGGCCGTGGCGGGTAATGTCCTCAAACATACGCACCGTGGTGTGATACTCGGCTTCGATGCGAGAGAACACCTGCTTGCGCAGCGTTTTGTCGGGCACCAGCTCGGCATAGGCCCGGCCGATGGCCAGATCGGTTTTGGCCAGCACCTGCTCCATATTGGACAACAAGGTGCGGAAAAACGGCCAGTCGCGTGCCATGGTTTGCAGCCGCAGCAGGCGCGTGGCCCGATCCAGCGTGTGGTCGGGGCCACCGTCCTCCAGGTAGCGGCTCAGTGCCGTGCCCACACCATACCAGCCAGGCAGTGGGAGGCGGCACTGAGCCCATGAAAATGACCAGGGGATCGCACGCAGGTCTTCGATGCGCTCCAGTGCCTTGCGCGAGGAGGGCCGTGAACCAATGTTCAGGCCCGCGATCTCGCGGATGGGGGTGGAGGTAAAGAAGTATTCGGTAAAGCCCTCGGTGCCGTACACCAGGTCCCGGTAGGCGTCGCGGGCAGTCTGCGACATCCAGGCCATGGCTTCGCCAAACGCTGTGGCGTGCTGGTCCTCGTGTTGCGTGTCGGGCGCACCGGCCAGGCTGGCCTCCAGTGTTGCGGCCACAAACAATTCGAGGTGCGAGCGGCCCACCTCGGCGTTCTTGTAGCGGCCCTGGATGATTTCGCCTTGCTCGGTGAGGCGGATCTGGTTGTTGACCGTGCCAGGTGGCTGCGCAATGATCGAATCGTAGCTGGGGCCGCCGCCACGGCCCACCGATCCGCCGCGACCGTGAAACAGGCGCAGGCGTGTGCGGTGCTTGCGAAATACTTCCACCAGGCGGCGCTCCGCCTGATACAAAGACCAGTGCGACGTTAAGTAGCCACCATCCTTGTTGCTATCCGAGTACCCCAGCATCACTTCCTGGATACCGTGCTGTGCGTGGTGCACACGTGCCAATACCTCGGGTAGCGACAGCCAGGCATCCATGATTTCGGGGCCAAGCTCAAGATCTGGAATCGTTTCAAACAGGGGCACCACCATCAGGCCCTCTTGCGGTGTGCTGTCACCTACGGTGGGGGCAATCAGGCCGGTTTCCTGCTGCAGGATCAGCACCTCAAGCAAATCGCTGAGCGTCTCGGTGTGCGACACAATCGCCTGACGGATGGCGGCTGCGCCAAAGCGTTGGCGGCAGGTGGCCGCCATGCGCAGGATAGCCAGCTCTTTGGTGGTCTCGGCCGAGTACTCCACCCACGGAGATACCAGCGGACGGGGTTCGCGCAGCTCCTGGCGCAAGACGCGGACGCGGTCGGCCTCCGGCAGTCGTGCATACTGCACCGGCTGGCCATCCAGGCGCACTTCAGCCTGCTTCATCAGTTCGTCGAGCACACGCTCGTGCACGTCTGAGCTTTGCCGCAGGTCTACCGTGGCCAGATGAAACCCAAAGATCTCCACGGCCTGGCACAGATGCGCCAGACGCAGACGGTTGATCAGGCTGCCATGGTGCTGATCCAAGGACGTGGCGACGACGCGCAGATCGGTGGCAAACTCGGCTGCCGTGGTGTAGGCCGGGGCCTCGTAAGTATTGCGCCGTGCCAGCCGGCGTCCGATCAGTGCCACGGCGGTGGCTGCCAGCCGGGCATAGATGTGGATACAGGCGCGTCGATAGGGTTCGTCCTGGCGATGAGAAGAAGGATCCTGGCTGATGCGGGCGAGTTCGGACAGCTCGGGGCTTGACTGCGTCAGCGATTGCGAGAGCGAAAGCTCGGCACCCAGTTCGTGCACTTCGGTCAGGTAATAACGCAGCACGTGGGCACACTGGCGTAGCAGTGCTTCTTCCAGCGTGCTTGCGTTTACGTTTGGGTTGCCGTCGCGATCACCGCCAATCCAGCTGCCCATGTGTGCAAACGGTGGCAATGGGGTGTTGTCGACATCAAAAGGCGTTTTGGCGGGCTTGCGCAACAATGCTGCCATATCCAGATGCAGCTGGGGCAGGGTGCTGAAGAATGTGCTGGTGTAGTAAGACAAAGCATTGTCGATTTCGTCCAGCACCGTGAGCTTGCTTTGACGCAACATGCGTGTTTGCCATAAAGAAGCAATCAGGCCGGTCAGGCGCTCCTGTGTATGGGCGGCCTCCAGCGGAGCATGAGGGATATCCAGTTGGCGCAGCTGCTGGGCAATCCCCTGGTGCAGATCCAGGGTGCTTTTGCGCTGTACCTCAGTGGGGTGTGCAGTCAGCACCGGCACAATACAGGCTTGCGCCAGATGCTGGCGGATGCGTCGGCCCGATAGGCCGCTGGCTGTCAGTTGCTCGACGGCGTGCAGCAGGCTGCCGGGGGTTGCCTGGCCTTCGGTTTGCCACTGTGCGCGCTGGCGGCGGGTTTGATCGCGGTCTTCGGCGATGTTGGACAGATGCAGAAAATAACTGAAAGCACGTGCTACCGAGTTGGCTTCGCCCGCAGCCAATTTGCGGATCTGGCGTTCGAGCATGCGGCCATCGCTGTCCAGCCCCTCGCGCCGAAACTTCACCGCGGCGCGGCGCAGTTTTTCGATCACGTCGTAGATGGGGCGACCCTCACATTCGCGGATCACTTCTCCCAGTGTGCGGCCCAGCAGCCGGATGTCTTGTCGAAGGGGAGAAATCGTGTCGGTTGAGGGTGTGGACTTCACAGGGTCTCCGAAGGTATTTGAAGCGTGGGTGAAAGCAGGCGTGCAGATAGGACGCTGCCGTGTGCTGAGGGCCAGGCGGCGAGCTCTAATCATAAGCGCATTATG
This sequence comes from Castellaniella sp., assembly GCF_049651205.1. Lineage (GTDB taxonomy): Bacteria > Pseudomonadota > Gammaproteobacteria > Burkholderiales > Burkholderiaceae_B > Castellaniella. The sequence goes on along the minus strand of NZ_JBASBR010000012.1, from coordinate 312,052 downwards.
GCTGAAACCTGATTTGCAATATGCCGATTATGCATATTGCAGGCGGTGTTTCTGCTGCAGGAGCGGCTTGGGTGTGCCCGGCCAGCGGTGTGAGAGTCAAAATGCAGGATCATCGCTGCGCGAAGTATCATGCATGGCATATGACTGGATTATCAATACGCCACCGACAATGACAGAAGTCAATATAAACAACCCTGCACAGGTACTTGCCTATCCGCTTTTCGAAGATCTGCCTCCCGAGTTGCAGCCTGTACTGCTGCGCGATGCGGCCGTGCTGCATGTGCAAGCTGGCGAAATCCTGTTTCAAGAGGGTGCGGATGCAGTGGAGTACCTGTACGTGCTCAGTGGCAGCGTCGAAGTGCTGCGTCATACGCAAGAGGGCCAGGAGCGCGTGTTCTCGATTTTTCGCGGCGGCCAGATGCTGGCAGAAACCGCGATGTTCATGAGTCATGGCCGTTATCCCATGGAGGCACGCTCACGCGAGGATGCCGTGGTGCTGCATTTGAAGCGTGCCGGCCTGCAAGAGGCTGTCCGCTGTTGGCCCGAGCTGGCCTTGCGCCTGCTGGCACGCCTGAGCGACCGGGTTTATCGACGTGTGAACGAAGTAGAGTGGTATAGCGACAGCACGGCGGCCCAGCGCCTGGCGGATTACCTGTTGCGCCTGCCCACTGATCACGCCGGCACCGTCCATTTGCCGCTTACCCAGCGACAACTGGCAGCCCATCTGGGGGTGCGCCCCGAAACCCTCAGCCGCTTGCTGGCAGACTGGGTGGCACAAGGGTATTTATCCGGCGCACGGCGCAACTGGGCTCTGTGCGACACCACGTTTTTGCAGTCGCTGGCGCAAGCCAGCCGTCGCCAGTTTTAAGAGGCCTTTGCCCAATACCCTTGTTGCAGGCTGCGCTGTGCTGCGCGTTCTTTTAACAAGCCGTACACTTTAAGATTGTTTGCCGAAATAACCCGTAAGGATCCGATCATGTCCAAGCCTTTGCGCTCATCCAATATCACCCAGGGAGTGGCCCGCGCACCAAACCGTTCGATGTACTACGCCCTGGGCTATACAGAAGATGACTTCAACAAGCCCATGATCGGTATTGCCAACGGGCAAAGCACCATCACCCCCTGTAATAGCGGCCTGCAGCCGCTGGCCGATGCTGCCGCGGCAGCTGTCAAAGAAGCCGGTGGCAATCCGCAGATGTTTGGTACGCCCACCATCTCCGATGGCATGGCCATGGGTACCGAAGGCATGAAATACTCGCTCGTGTCGCGCGAAGTCATTGCCGACTGCGTCGAAACCTGCGTGCAGGGCCAGTGGATGGACGGCGTGCTGGTGATCGGCGGCTGCGACAAAAATATGCCGGGCGGCATGATGGGCATGCTGCGCGCCAATGTGCCCTCCATCTACGTGTATGGCGGCACCATTTTGCCGGGCACCTACGATGGCAAAGAACTCAATATTGTCAGTGTCTTCGAGGCTGTTGGCGAGCACGCTGCCGGGCGCATGTCCGAAGAAGATCTGCGCAATATCGAAACCCATGCCATCCCCTGCAGCGGCTCGTGCGGTGGCATGTACACCGCCAATACGATGAGCTCTGCCTTCGAAGTCATGGGCATGAGCCTGCCGTATTCGTCCACCATGGCCAATGTGCACAAAGAAAAACTCGATTCGGCGGCCGAGTCTGCCCGGGTGTTGCTCAAGGCGGTAGAACTGGATCTCAAGCCGCGCGATATCGTTACCCGCAAATCCATCGAAAACGCCGTGGCGGTGATCATGGCCACGGGCGGCTCCACCAACGCGGTGCTGCATATTCTGGCCATTGCCCATGCCGCAGAAGTCGAGTGGACGATCGACGACTTCGAACGCGTGCGCCGCCGCGTACCCGTTATCTGCGACCTCAAGCCTAGCGGCAAAGCCCTGGTGGTTGATTTTCACAAAGCCGGTGGCGTGCCGCAAGTCATGAAACTCCTGCTGAATGCCGGCCTATTGCATGGCGATTGCATCACCATCACAGGCAAGACAATTGCCGAGACTCTGGCCGATATTCCTGATGTACCCAGCGCAGATCAGGACATCATCCATACCCTGGATAAGGCCTTATATGCCGAAGGCCACTTGGCCATCCTGAAAGGCAATCTGGCCGAACTCGGTGCAGTGGCCAAGATCACCGGCCTTAAAAACCCGGCCATCACCGGCCCGGCGCGTGTTTTCGACGACGAACAATCCGCCATGGACGCCATCCTGGCAGGCAAGATCCATGCCGGCGATGTCATGATTCTGCGTTACCTGGGCCCCAAAGGCGGCCCGGGCATGCCCGAAATGTTGGCACCCACCAGCGCCCTGGTGGGCGAAGGCCTGGGTGATTCCGTCGGCCTTATTACCGATGGCCGGTTCTCGGGCGGTACCTGGGGCATGGTGGTGGGGCACGTGGCTCCCGAGGCCGCTGTGGGCGGCACCATTGCGCTGGTCGAAGAAGGCGACTCCGTCACCATCGACGCCCACAAACAGCTGTTGCAGGTCAATGTATCCGACGAAGTCCTGGCCAAGCGCCGTGCCGCCTGGACGGCGCCGGCCCCCCGTTATACACGTGGGGTGCAGGCCAAGTTTGCCTTCAACTGCTCTGACGCCAGCACGGGCGCAGTGCTGGATCGCTTCGACGACCGCTAAGGCCATTGGCTACGGCCCGCGCCGCTGGGGCGGGCCATTTCGCTGTATCGTACGGGGCTGCATTTCTTTGGGTGATGTAGCCCCATCTGTTTTTCTGGAGACTTGTCTTGTTAACCCCCGAACAACGTGCCCTGCAATTGCAGATTCGTCTGGGTCTGGGCATGCGCGATGATTTTGATGTCGCCACTGAAATCGAGCTCAGGGTAGAGTTTTTGTCGCAACTTTTGCTGTCTGTGGGCGCGCATGCCCTGGTGCTGGGCATCAGCGGCGGGGTCGATTCTCTGACGGCCGGCTGTTTGTCCCAGCGGGCTGTGCAGCGTGCCCGCGAACAAGGCCTGGAGACACAGTTTGTGGCTATGCGCCTGCCTTACGGCGCGCAACTTGACGAAGCTGATGCCCAGGCTGGTTTGCTGGTGATCCAGCCCGATATCCAGCAGACGGTGAATATCCAGCCTGCGGCCGACGCCGTGTTGGCGGCTGTGCAGGCTGCAGGCCAGGGGTTTCGCGATGCCGCCCAGCAGGATTTTTTACACGGCAATATCAAGGCGCGTCAGCGCATGGTGGCCCAGTATGCGGTGGCTGGCGCGCGAGGCGGCCTGGTGGTGGGTACCGACCACGCCGCCGAGGCGCTGATGGGGTTTTTTACCAAGTTTGGCGATGGCGCGGCCGATGTGACCCCCCTGGCGGGTTTAAACAAGCGCCGTGTACGTGCGCTGGCCACCCAAATGGGTGCGCCACACGCCCTGGTGTACAAAGTGCCCACCGCCGATCTCGAGCAATTAAACCCTCTGAAGCCTGATGAAGACGCCTTTGGTGTCAGTTACGACGAGATCGACGATTTTCTCGAAGGCAAAGACGTGTCTGCCCAGGTCTTTGAGAAAATTGTCTCGGCCTGGCGGCGCAGCGCGCATAAGCGCGCCTTGCCACTTACGCCATAAGCCCCGCCACAATCTCGTAGGTGCGCAGGCGTGCGGCGTGATCGTGCATATTGCAGGTGATCATCAGCTCGTCGGCGCCCGTACGGGCAATAAATGCGGCGGTTTGCGCAGCCACGGTGTCGGGCTTGCCCAGGGCGGTGCAAGACAGAATCTGCTGTAAAAGTTCGCGTGCAGCAAAGGGCAGGTTGTCGAAGTAGCCGTCTACGGGGGGTGGCAGGCGGCCCGGCCGCCCGGTGCGCAAGTTCACAAAAGACTGCTGCCACGAACTGGCGAGATACCGGGCCTCGTCGTCGGTGTCGGCTGCAAAGACATTGAACCCCAGCATCACATAAGGTTTGTCCAGATGCTCGGAGGGCTGAAAATGCTGGCGGTACACCCGGATGGCGTCCATCATCTGTGCCGGCGCAAAGTGCGAGGCAAACGCGTATGGCAGGCCCAGAGCTGCTGCCAGCTGTGCACCAAACAGGCTGGAGCCCAAGATCCACACCGGGATCTCGCAGCCTTCGCCAGGGGTGGCCCGCACCGGGTTGGCCCCCTGAAAATAGCCCATCAGCTCAACCACGTCCTGCGGGAATGCGTCGGCTGATGTGTTCAGTGCCCGGCGCAGCGCGCGTGCCGTGGTTTGGTCCGATCCTGGCGCTCGGCCCAGGCCGAGGTCAATGCGGCCCGGATACAGTGTGGCCAGTGTGCCAAACTGCTCGGCAATCACCAGGGGTGAGTGATTGGGCAGCATGATGCCGCCGGCACCCACCCGAATACGGCTGGTGGCGCCGGCCACGTGGCCAATCAGCACGGATGTGGCCGCGCTTGCAATCCCTGTCATGCCGTGGTGTTCGGCCATCCAGTAGCGGTGGTAGCCCCAGGTTTCGGCATGTTGGGCCAAATCTACGGTATGGGCAAAGGATTCAGCGGCACTGCCGCCCTCGGTGATGGGAGCAAGATCAAGCACCGACAAAGGTACGGCAAGACTCATGGCTGGCGATCCGGAATGTTGATCATGGTTTGTTGCATCAGGGCCACCGGAGTTTTTTCTCCGGCATTCAGGGCAAACACATCGACCTGCACGATGGTGAGCGTGCGGCCTTTACGGATGACCTGGCCAATGGCTTCCAGGGATTCTCCCCGGGCGGGCGCCAGCATGTTGATCTTGAACTCTACCGACAGTGCCGTGTAGCCCTCGGGGGCTTGTGTCATGGCGGCAAAGCCGCCGGCAGAATCCGCAATAGTGGCGGTGGCACCCGCATGGAAAAATCCCATATGCTGGGTGAGGCTGGGTGCGTAGGGCAGGTGCACATGTACCCGGCCTGGCGCCACGTCTCCCAGGCGAGCACCCAGGTGGTGCATCATGCCCGCCCGGTCAAACTGCGTCTGGATCCGCTGACGCAGCTCGGTGGCAGGTGGGGTTGGGGACGAAGAAGTCATGGATGAGTGTCCTGTATAGTCATGGATTCGCAAAGGTTGCTGAGGGGCGGATCGCTCCTGCCACAAAGATTTTCAGTGTCCAACGATAAGCCATTTTCGCCTGCCCGCCAAAACACTTCAGCGCAGGTCCGCAATCCCTCTCCGGCAGCCTCCGCAGCCCGCGGGTCGCCGCGCCCGTCGCACGAAAACACACAGATAAAATCCCGGGATGGCACACCATCCCGTCCCGTGGGTCAGCTCTGGGCGGTTGTGATGGCTGTGGTGTCCATTATCAGCGTGCAGCTGGGGGTGTCCCTGTTTGTGCCGGTGATCGAGGCATATGGGCCACTCAGCTCTTCCAGCTTGCGCCTGAGTTGGGCCGCGCTGGCCTTGCTGGTGGTGGTGCGCCCGCCCTTGCACCGCATGACGGCCTTCCAATGGAAAGCTGCCGTGATGCTGGGTGCGGGCATGGCGGTGCTTACCCTGGCATTTTTCATGGCTATCGAGCGTCTGCCCCAGCACCTGGCCGTGGCCCTGGAGTTTTGCGGTCCTCTGTTGGTTGCCGCCGTGGGCGCCCGCGGGCATCGCGCCCTAGTGTGGCCTGTGCTGGCTGCCGCCGGCATTGTGCTACTGGCCATTGGCGACGCCAGGCTGGGCGGCGTGGATGTGCTGGGCATTGCGTATGCTTTATTGGCGGCCGCTGGCTGGGCCACGTATATCGTGATGATGAAGCGGGTAGGGCGCGTGTTTCCGGGATTACAAGGCCTGACGGTGTCCCTGATGGTGGCCGCGCTGTTTTCATTGCCCTTCGCTGCGGCAGAAACTGGCAGCCTGGTGTTTCCGGCCCGACAGTTGCTGCTGACAGCCGGCCTGGCTATTTTGGTGCCGTTGGTGCCGTACATTCTTGAAATTCAGGCCTTGCGCCGCCTGTCGGCGGCCACCTTTGGCGTGCTGATGAGCCTGGAGCCCGCCATCGCCGCAGTGGCCGGTTGGCTTATTTTGGGGCAGAGCATGGATGGCCAGCAAATCCTGGGCGTGGGCCTGGTGGTGGCAGCCAGCATTGGCGTGGTGCGCGCTGCCAACGCACCGCCTGCCTGATGCCTGGCATGGTTGCCTTAGCACTCCACCACGTTAACTGCCAGGCCACCGCGTGAGGTTTCTTTATATTGGGATTTCATGTCGGCGCCAGTCTGGCGCATGGTTTCAATCACCATGTCCAGTGTCACATGGTGTGTGCCGTTGCCATGCATGGCAAGCCGTGAAGCGTTGATTGCCTTGTTGCCGCCCATGGCATTGCGCTCGATGCAGGGGATTTGAACCAACCCGCCGACAGGGTCGCAGGTAAGACCCAGATTGTGCTCCATGCCGATCTCGGCGGCGTTCTCGATCTGGGCCACCGTGCCACCCATCACGGCGGTAAGCCCACCTGCCGCCATCGAACACGCCACGCCTACTTCGCCCTGGCAACCAACCTCGGCGCCCGAGATGGAGGCGTTTTCTTTGTACAAAAAGCCGATGGCAGCGGCAGTGAGTAAAAAATCCACCACGCCGTCTTCAGACCAGCCCGGGATAAACGTGCGGTAATAGCGCAACACGGCGGGCAGCAGGCCCGATGCCCCATTGGTGGGGGCCGTGACCACCCGGCCGCTGGCGGCGTTTTCCTCGTTGACAGCCATGGCATACAGATTGACCCAATCCATGGCAAACATCACATCGTCCGGATTGACCGGTGCGGGTGCCCGCGTACTGCCCGGCTCGCGTGAGCGCGATTTGGACAGTAGTTCCTGATACAGCGCGGGCGCCCGGCGCTTTACCTTAAGCCCGCCCGGCAAAATGGCATCTGGCAGCGACCCCTGCAGCCCGCAGCCGCGGTCGATGGCATCGTCCATGACCCGCGCAATGCGCAGCACACCCGCCCGCACTTCGGTGGTGGGCCGCAAGGTGGCTTCGTTGGCCATCATCAGCTGTGCAATGGTGAGATTGTGCCGGGCACATTGCGCCATCAACTCATTGGCGTGCGCAAACGGGTAGGGCATGGGCTCGTGCTCGGGTACGGTTTCATCTGTTTCGATGCTGTCCAGTGCGCGGATAAACCCGCCGCCAATCGATACGTAGCGCTCATCCAGAAGCGGTGCCCCCTGTGCATCTAGAGCAATAAAACGCATCCCGTTGGGGTGCTCAGGCAGCGGCTGTACCCGCCCGGAGAATACGGTTTTAGGGTCAAAGGCAATGCTGTGCCGATGCCAGAGCCTTAACTGCCCGGTTTGCGTAACCTGGTCCATCAGCCCGCTGATGGCGGCGGGATCCACGGTATCGGGGGCCTCGCCCATCAAGCCCAGCATGATTCCCATATCGGTGCGGTGCCCAGCACCGGTTTCGGCCAGCGAGCCATATAAATGGATGGATAGCCTGGCCACCTTATCCAGCACCTGACGATCTTGCAAATTGCGCGCAAAGTTGCGTGCTGCACGCATCGGACCCACCGTGTGCGAGCTGGACGGCCCAATGCCGATCTTGAAAATATCAAACACAGATAAAGCCATGGTGCCCCCAAAAACCCCACAGTTGAAGGTGTGAAACCGCAGTTGATGGTAAGTACACCTGACAATAGGGGTACTTACCCTGGCGTGACTGGCTCGCAAATTGAGGCCGGCACGACACCCACCTTGGATGGCTTACGATTCTAGACATTTGCCATAATCTATCTTGCATAAATGCGACATCTTTTATGTATAAATATTATTCTTAAGGGTAAATTTAGTATCTGGGTAAGTTCTATTTCGGTACGGGCGATTTTATTTAGAATAATAAGGACATAAATAAGAGATAAATGAATAATAACGACATCAATGATATGCTTGTCAATCCAACAGACAGCCCTCCCCCCATCTTGCTGCGAATGGGCTTTGTGTTGTTGCCGCAATTTGCCATGGGGGCACTGGCGGCTTTTGCAGATTTATTGGGCATGCTGGATTCCCAAACCGATGCTGATGGGCCCTGCGCCTGGGAAGTTGTGGCCGATACCCTGATTCCCGTGCGCTCCGCCAGTGGTGTGCAAGTAACACCCACCCATTTGTCCGGAAATCCGGCCCGCTTTGATTACATTGTTGTGGTGGGCGGCCCGCAGGCTCCTGCGGGTGGTTACTCGCCCGGCCTGATGTCCTGGTTGCGCCAGGCCGCTAAGGCGGGCTGCCATATTGTTGCCCTGGCCAACGGCGTGTTTGCCACGGCTCAGGCGGGCGTGATGGCGCAGCATCGCTTGTGTATGCCCGGCGGGCTATATCGGCAATTTTTGGCCGCCTATCCATCCTGGCCACTTGAGGCCCTGGTCACCGACAGACCCACAGTGTTCGACCGCCGCCGGATCAGCTGCGCCGGCGGCCCCGCCGTGGTGGACGTTGCCGCCCGCATCCTGGCGCGCCACCTGCCCATGGCCGATATTCAGCGTGCTCTACGTGGCTTGCAGATCCAGACAGGAGAATCTCACAGCCAGGTACAGCCACCGCCTGCCGGGGTGCCTGCAGATAGCCCGCCCGCCGTGCGCCGCGCCATGCTGCTGATACAGCAATATGCCGGCCAGTCTCTTACGCTGGCCCAGTTGGCCAGCCACGTGGGTGTATCACCCCGCCAGCTGCAGCGCCTGTTTAGCCAGCACCTGCACACCAGCCCCCAGGCATGCGCCCGCGAGGCCCGCCTGCAGCAGGCCTGCTGGCTGCTGCGCGAAACCGACAAAAGCATTGCAACGGTTGCTTCTGATTGCGGGTTCTCGGACGCCGCCCACATGGGGCGCAGTTTCAAGGCCAGTTATGGTCGCAGCCCCGGTGCCTGGCGCCGCCAGGAGACAAAACCAAAAAACACCGTATAATGGCCATCCGTTTCCGGGTTGGCATTCAGCCATCCCGACCCTGCCCGGGTGGTGAAATTGGTAGACGCAGGGGACTCAAAATCCCCCGCCGCAAGGCGTGCCGGTTCGATTCCGGCCCCGGGCACCAGAATTTAAAAGGCCGTTTCTGTTTTGAATAGATGAACTGCACCCCAAAAGTTGGACATCGATCCAACCTTTGGGGTGTTTTTCATGACGAAGTACGATGAGCAATTCAAGCTGTCCGTAGTACAACGCTACGAACAGGGGACGGACAGCGTCATGTCTGTCGCGCACCGCTATGGTCTTGACCATGCAATGGTGAGACGCTGGATCCAAGCCTATCAGCACCATGGCTTAGAAGGCCTACGCAAGAAGTTCAGCCACTACGACGCGGAATTTAAATTGTCCATATTGCGCCGCATGCAACAAGAGAGTCTGTCGGCGACCCAGGCGATTGCTCTGTTCAATATTCGAGGTGGAGCAGGCGTCATTACGGATTGGCAACGTCGGTATCATGAGCAGGGTCTGGCTGGATTACAGCCCAAACCTCGAGGCCGCCCGAAGAAGATGCCTGTACCTGAATCGTCCAAACCGATCAATCCGCTACCGGATGATGCACGCTCACGCGAAGACCTAGTCAAAGAGGTTCAGTATCTGCGTGCGGAGGTGGCTTACCTAAAAAAATTGCGGGCCTTGCTTCAGGCCAAAGAGCAAGCTGCGCCGAAAAAGCGCAAATAGTGCTCAAACTGAGGCAAGGCCATGCATTGGTGATGTTGCTAAAGGCCGCCGGTCTGTCACGCAGTACGTTCTACTACCAGGCCCGGGCGCTACAGGCTGAAGATCAGCACGCCGGGTTGAAAGCGCGTATCCGTGCCGTGTATGAGTATCACAAGGGGCGCTATGGTTACCGACGCATCACAGCGACGCTGCGCCAGGCGGGGGAGATGGTCAACCACAAGACGGTTCAACGCCTAATGCAGGTGCTGGGGCTGAAGTCGCTGGTGCGACCGAAGAAATACCGCTCCTACAAGGGACAGCAGGCTAAGGTTCCTAACATCCTGTCGCGCCAATTCCAGGCGCAGCAACCTAACCAGAAATGGGTCACCGATGTGACCGAGTTCAATGTCCGGGGTGAAAAGCTCTATCTCTCGCCGATCATGGACCTCTATAACGGCGAAATTGTTTCCTACACGATGCAGCGCCGGCCCCGCTTCGCACTTGTGAGCAGCATGCTCAAAAAGGCTATCGATAAGCTCTCTGGCAAGGATGCCCCCCTCTTGCACTCCGATCAAGGCTGGCAGTATCAGATGACGGCATATCAGCACCAGCTCGCAGAGCACAGCCTGATCCAGAGCATGTCACGCAAGGGGAACTGCCTGGACAATGCCGCCATGGAAAGCTTCTTCGGCACACTGAAGTCGGAGTTCTTCTATCTGAACCGCTTCGAGAGCATTGAGCAATTGCAGGCCGGTATCTGCCAGTACATCCACTACTACAATCACGAACGCATCAGGACAAAACTAAAAGGCCTGAGTCCGGTTCAATACCGAAATCAGGCCTTGGCCACTTAACCCTCGACGGTCCAACTTTTGGGGGTCAGTTCAAGAGACGGCTTTTTTGTTTTCTATGGCTGTATCCTGTAAGCTTTTTCGGTCGCCCAAAGGATGATTAGCCGAGCATGCGTTATTGGTGGGTCAATCAGAATCAAACTTACCGCCATGAAGTGCCAGGCGGTTATCTTTGGTCGCCCAAACGTAAAGCAAACCAAGCGCAGAACCCGTTCTATGACTTCATGCGTGAGGTCATGCCGGGCGATATCATCTTTTCTTTCAGCAGTACCAATATCCGCGCAATCGGGATTGCAGCTTCACATGCCTACGAAGCCCCGAAGCCCCTCGAGTTTGGCCAGGCTGGGGCTTACTGGGACAACATCGGTTGGCGTATTGATGTGAAATTCCATGAGCTTCGATTACCAACCAGGCCTGCTGATCACATGGCAGTGCTGGCACCGCTGCTGCCCAGGAAATACGCACCACTTCAACCCAACGGCGCCGGCCTGCAAAGCGTTTACCTGACACGCCTTCCAGAAACGTTTGCAGTAGTGCTTATCGATTTGCTAGGTGCTGAGGCACATAGTTTAGTGATGGGATATTCTCTCGCCGAAGAACAGCCAATGTATACGGCCACAGGAGTCGGGCTTGTGCAATGGGAGGAGCACGAACTAAGCCAGGTGCAGGCAGACGCGACACTGATTGAAACTGAGAGGGAAGCGATCGTTCTTGCGCGTCGCGGGCAAGGATTGTTCAAGCAGCGCGTCATGGCATTGGAGCATGCCTGCCGTATTACGGGTGTGGATCGTGAAGAGCACTTACGGGCCAGTCATTGCAAGCCCTGGCGTGACGCCAATAACGAAGAGCGACTGGACGGTGAAAATGGGTTGCTTTTGACGCCCAGCATGGACCATCTGTTCGACCGGGGATTTATTGGGTTTGACGGCAACGGTCAGACCATTGTGTCGCCTGTGGCCCATCAAGCGTCATTGGTCCGGATGGGATTGGATCCAAAGCGCCTGCCCAATGTCGGGTCTTTTTCCAGCGGGCAGCGCAAATATCTGGAATATCATCGCGAAAATGTACTGCTTGTGTCCAGGTTTCTGGATCATTTATAACAAATCCGACAGCACGCAAAACAGCGTCTTCTCACCGGGGTTGGCCCGGCGAGCGACCGCCACCCCGCGTCGGAGAAGAATGTTCAAGTTCGCTGCAGATTACGTCAGCAACAGATCGCATGGTTGGGCCCGTGCCACGGTTCCGAATGCAACCGGGGCGGTCGCCCTAGCAGCAGACATCTCCACCGTCACCGCGACCGATATGCAATGAGCGTGTGTTCTGGTGGCAGTTCAAGAAAGAGAGGCGCATGCAATGAATCTTGTATCTAAACATCGGTCTGGGCCGGAGGCATTGGTGCTGGGCTTTATCGGCGCCGGCCGCTTGGCACGGGCCATGGCATTGGCCCTGCAGCAGGCTGGGCTGCCCGTGGCGCGGGTGGGCAGCCGCAGCGCGGAAGGTGCCCGCGCCACGGCCGCGATGCTGCAGGATTGCCTGCCTTGCGACCCACAAGACGTGGCCGATCACTGTGATCTGGTCTTTATCACGACGCCGGATGCCGCAATCGCTCGGGTGGCCGAATCCCTGAGCTGGCACACGGGCCAGGGGGTGGTGCATTGCAGCGGCGCGACGCCCGTGGCGGTGCTGCAGCCGGCCGCCGCCGCAGGCGCGTTGATCGGTGGTTTTCATCCCATGCAGGCCTTCGGTGCCGATCCGCAGGCGGCGGTGCGCAGCCTGCCGGGTTGCACTGTGGCAATCGAAGCGGCCGAACCGCTGCTGGATATCCGGCTGCATGAGCTGGCACAGCGCTTGGGATGCGCAGGCCTGACCTTGCCGCCGGGCGTGCGGGCGCGCTATCACGCTTCGGGGGGTTATGCCTCGCAGCACGTACATGTACTACTGGCCGAGGCCGTGCGTCTGTGGCAGTCCTGGGGGGCGACGGAGCAGCAGGCGCTGGATGCCTTGCTGCCTCTGCTGCGCGGGACGTTGGCGTCGCTGGCCCGCAGTGGGGTTGCGGACGGCATGCCGGGCCCGATTTCGCGCGGGGATGCCGGCACCGTGCGTCAGCACCGGCAGGCGCTGCAAGCGGTGGATCCGGATATGCGCGATCTGTATGATCGCCTGTGCGTGCGCGGGGTTGCCCTGGCCCGGACGACGGGTCGGCTGGATGCGGCCCAGGCTAGGCTGCTGGAACAGACGCTGGATGCGCCGCTCGATCAGAACGAATAACGTTTGCTCAATTTTCTGTCTGACGCGCGTTGCTTGTTGCTGTGGGCTTCGGAATCAACCTTGCAGCGTAATCACAAACTGCTGCGTTCTGGGATCTTGCGGATGCTTAAAGAGTTCCTGCGATGGGCCTGATTCGACAATAGTACCGTCTTCCAGAAACATGGTCTGGCGGGCGATCTGGGCGGCCAGCCGTAGATCGTGGGTGGCCATCAGCATGGTCATGCCTTCTTCGGCAAGGTCGCTCAGCACGGCCACAACCTCGGCTGCCAGGCTTGGATCCAGGGCAGAGGTTGGTTCGTCGCATAGCAGCACGCGTGGCTCGGGTGCCAGGGCGCGGGCAATTGCCACGCGTTGTTGCTGGCCGCCCGACAAGCTGGCGGGCCAGGCGTCGGCCTTGTCGCGCAGACCTACTTTGTTCAGCAGTTCGCAGGCGCGTGTGTAGGCTTTTTCGCGCGGCCAGTGCTTGACGGTGATCAGGCCTTCCATCACGTTCTGGATGGCGGTCTGGTGGGGGAACAATTGAAAGTTCTGGAACACCATGCCAGTTTGCTGGCGGATGCGCTGCACGGCGGGCCGGTTGGGATGCCGTCCTGCCTGAAAATCAATGCTTTCAGTGCCGATGGTGACCGTGCCTTCGTCGGGGGTTTCCAGCAGGTTCACACAGCGCAGCAGCGTGCTCTTGCCGCTGCCCGAGGGGCCGATCAGCGCCGTGACCTGACCTTCGTCGATCGCCACGCTGACGCCTTTTAAGACTTCATGTCCGCCGAAGGATTTGCGGATGCCTTGCATCTGGATCATCGCTGGCCCTCCGAAAAGACGGCATGCTGGCTGAAATGGCGTTCCAACCTTGTTTGCGCACTGGACAGGAAAGAGCACAGCACCAGGTAGATCAGGGCGGCTTCCGTGTACAGGATCAGCGGTTCGTAGGTAACAGACGCAATACGCTGTGCTGCCTGGAAGATTTCGGGTACGGTGATGACGGCTGCCAATGAGGTGTCCTTGACCAGCGAGATGAAGGAATTGGCCAACGGCGGCACTGCCACCCGGGCTGCCTGCGGCAAGATCGTGCGCCGCAGTGCCTGGGCGCGGGTCATGCTCAGGGAATAAGCGGCATCCCATTGTCCACGAGGAATGGCCTCGATGGCCCCGCGGATGACTTCTGCGTTGTAGGCGCCGACGTTCAGCGAGAAGCCGATCAGGGCGGCGGGCAGCGGATCGAGAACAAAACCGATGCTGGGCAGACCATAGAAAATGACAAACAGTTGCACCAGCAGGGGCGTGCCCCGAATCAGCCAGATATAGAAGCGCACCAGGGCCACCAGCGGCGGAGGCCCAAACAGGCGCACAATGGCGGCCAGGAAAGCCAATGCCAACCCTATCAGGAAAGACAGGATTGCCAGTGGTACTGTGAATTGAATCCCTCCGACCAGCAGCGGCCAGAGGGAGTTTGCCATCAGATGCAGCCAGTCTGGCACGGTCGGGTGCTCCTTGCGGATCGTGTCGCAGTATAAATCACCAAGCTTACTTCACTCGTGAGGACAGATCGGTGCCGAAGTAGCGTTCTGAGATGGTCTTGTAGGTGCCGTCTGCACGGATGGCGTCCAGCGCCTTGTTGACAGCGGCTTTCAGGGCCGGCTGATCCTTGCGCATCAGCACACCCGATTGGCTGAATTCGGCGCTGGTGTCTGTGGCCACAACCCGAACCTTGGCGGCTGGTTGCTGCTTCTTGAAGTCTAGAAAGGACAGCTCGTCATTGATGGTGGCGTCCACCCGCCCGGAGGTTAGCAGCGCGATGGCGTCGTTGAAGCCTTGCACCGGCACGACTTCAGCCCCGTATTTCTGTGCCAGCTTGCCAAAGTTGCTGGTGATGGTGTTGGCCGAGCGCTTGCCTTTCAGATCCTTGAAGTTGTGGATCGAGGTGTTGTCGTCGCGGACGATGAGTGCAGCAGCCGAAGAAATATACGGCTTGGAAAAATCGTACTTGGCCTGGCGTTCTGCCGTGATGCCCACCTGGTTGATGACAACATCGTAGCGGTTGACGTTTAGTCCGGCGATCAGGCCGTCCCATTTACCTTCAACAAACTCTGCCTTGACGCCCAGTTGCTTGGCGATGGCACGACCGATGTCTACGTCGAAGCCCACCAGCGCGTTGTCTTTCTGATTGTGAAAGGAAAACGGCGCGTAGGTGCCCTCGGTGCCGATGCGGATGACGCCGGCCTTCTGGATGGCGGCCAGATCATTGGTGGCAGCCTGGGTGGTGGGTGCCATTGTCAGCAAGGGCAGGGCGGCAGCCAGAATGAGTGCGGAAAGTTTTTTCATGAGCAGGCCTCGGTAGTAGAAACCCCGCCGCCCGGAAGGGAAGGCCCAGACGGCGGGGTTTAATCGGTTCCGTTATATCAACGGCATTTATTATGGTTTTTTATTCTATCCAGACTGCCGGGTGGCTGCAAAGCTTTTCAGATCTTAAGCATATGGCAAGGGGTTATTTGATCTCGTCAGCGGGCAGGATCACAACCCGGTTATTGGCCAGAAAATAATAGAGGATGCCGGCCAGGGGCGCGCCGATGAACCAGCCGAAGTCCTTGATCTCGGAGAAAGCTGGCAGCAGTGCCACGCTGAGTGACACGATGGCGGATGGAATCAGGGCATACAGGGCGTAGTGGCTGATACCTTTGTTGAAGTAATAGATGGATTCTGGCGTCGGCAGATACATGTGCCGGATGCTGAATTTCTGCTTGCGGATCAGGTAGTAGTCGACGACCAGGATGCCGAAGAACGGCCCCAGCAGGGCGCCCAGGCTGCCCAGGAAGTAGCCCACAATCACCGGATTGTTGAAGTAGTTCCAGGGGGTGACGATGATTGAAACGATGGCGGTGATCAGGCCGCCCGTGCGGAAGCTGATGCGCCGTGGATTGATATTGGAAATATCAAAGGCCGCCGAGACGAAATTGGCGACGATGTTGACGCCGATGGTGGCAAAGACGAAGGCGGTCGTGAAGACATAGAACATTACCGAATTGTCGACGTGCTCAAGAAGGATGCCGGGATCCTTGATTTGGCTGATGTCGGCGTTCAGTACCTGGGCAGCGGCGGCTGTTGTCACCACGGAGGTGATGGCGAATGCTGTCCAGTTGATGGGCAGGCCCCAGGCGCAGCCGGAAATGATGGACTTCCGATCTGGGGAATACCGGGCGAAGTCAGAAAAATTCAGCATCAATGTGGCCAGTGTCCCGACGGTCTGCGCCATGGTAATCAGGATGTTGCGCATTTGCGCATCCCCCGAAACCTTGGTGCCGTTGGGGCCGGTGAACCAGTCAAACGACCAGTTTGCCTTGGACAGGAAGTAGAACATCAGCACCAGCATGACGATCCAGATCACAGGGCCGGCCAGGCCCTGGAAGTGGCGGACAGCTTCCATGCCTCTGCGTACGATTATCAACTGGATGACGGAGAGCGCCAGAAAGCAGATCCAGCCGCCGAGGGAAAGATTCAGGAAGCTGGCGGAGGTATCCAGGCTGAGCTCGCGGAAGCCCGGGATGGCCCGGGATAGCAGGGCATTCAGGGCAATGGAGGCCAGATAGGTTTGCACACCGTACCAGGCGATGGCGACGATGCCTCGCACGACGGCCGGGATGTTGGCGCCCCAAATCCCCCAGGTGATGCGGCTGATGACCGGGTACGGGGTGCCGGTAGACTGGCCCATGAAGCCCGACAGGCAGCATCCTGCCAGAATGATCAGGGAGCCCAGGAAAATGCCTAGCGTGATGTCGAAGGCCGACATGCCCAGGCCGACGAACAAGCCGGCTGCCCATGTGTAGTTTCCCGCATTGTGGGCATCGTTCATCCACAGGGAAAAGAGTTGGTAGCTGTTCCATTTGCGGTGGGACGGATGGGCGGGAGCAAGATCCTCGTTGTACAACCGGCCAGTGGGGTCCTGGGCGGAGAGCTCCTGGTTGGAGGGGGCGTTGGAAATTTCCTGTGACGACATGAGCTTCTCTTTAGAGAAATTGAGCCATCGTGCAACTGGCTGGAAAGGGGGGGTGGTTTTGTGCGTTGCTGAAAGATCAGGAACTCAGGGGCCAACCGCGCAGTTGTTTCGGGCGGGCGGGGGCATAGGTACGGATTTTTGATGTGCTGAGTTTCATGCGGATCAGGCCTTCGGCCAGCGTGACGGCGGATGCGACCCCATCCACAACCGGAGCGCCGGTTGCTTGTGCCACGGCCTCGTTCAGGCCGGCCATGCCGCCGCAGCCCAGGCAGATGACTTCTACACCGTGCGCGCGAACGATATGCTGGGCCTTCTCGATGATGGTGGCGATTGTCCGGGCGTGATCCTGTTCCAGTTCCAGGACGCTTAGGCCGGTGGCGATGACGGCGCTGCAGCGACGATCCAGGCCTGCCAACAGCAGGCGGTCTTCGATCAGGGGCACGGTGCGATCCAGTGTGGTGACCACCCCAAATTTGTGTCCCAGCAGGCCGGCTGTAAGGGCGGCAGCCTCGGTGATGTCCACAACGGGGACGTTCAGCGCTTCCTGCAGGGCTTCACGTCCGTGCTCGCCGAATCCGGCCTGGATAACGGCATCGAAGGGCTTGGGATATTTCAGCACGCAGTCCAGTACCCCCAGCGCAGCCAGGTAGCTTTCGACGTTTCCTTCGCAGGATTCCGCCCCGAAAGTTGGTGTCAAACCGACAATCTCTGTGCCCGCAGCTGCGGTGGCACGTGCCGAGGCGACGATGGAATCCGTCATGGCTTGGGTGGTGTTGACGTTGACGACAAGAATACGCATGTCCTGACTCCAGAGTCAGTTGTGTAAGTACTCACACTGACATTTAAAGATATATGTTAATTATGATGTAACGTATAATAAAGCTGAATGTTCTATCCATAGCCTAGGGGTTTCCCTGAAATGAGCCCAAGAAAAAGTACTGGAGATCTACTGCTGGCCGATCAGGCTTTCCTGGCATTCAAGCAGTTGCTGCTGCGGGGAGACGTCCGTGCGGGGCAGATGGTATCGATCGCAGAACTGGTCGAACGATCCGGCTACCCCCTGGCACCTGTGCGGGAAGCCGTCAAACACGCAGAATCCGTGGGTCTGGTGAAAATCCTGCCCAAGCGCGGGGTGTTGGTCATCGAACCAACCCCGGACACCATCCGGGCCTGTTTTCATTTGCGCTGCATGATGGATCAGGAAGGGGCCAGGGTCTTGTCCACCCGCCCGAATAAAGACGATTTGCAGGCATTGCGCGAGGAACACGCCGTGGTGCGTATCCGGGCAGAAGAAGGCATTACTCCACAACTGCAGCGCCAGGCCATGGAAGTCGACTGGAAACTGCATCTGGCCCTGGCCGATGCCCTGGGCAACCCGCTTGCGGCCCGTGTCTATGCCAGCAACCATGACCGCATCACCGTGCTGCAGCTCTCGCGCCGCTTGTTGCCAGAACGCATCATCCCGGCAATGGACGAACATTTGCAGATTCTGGATGCTGTTCTGCAGGGGCGGGAAGAGGCCGCCATGCAGGCGGTTCGCGGGCACTTGGCAGGCACTCTGCGCTGGTGGGGCGTGAATGTGCTGCATAGCCGGGATGCGGTACTGATCCAGGGATAGGTCGGCGAAGTTGATGATCCCGCTGGCCGCAATGGCTAGCAGAGCCGATATTGAGCCCGCTTCGCCGGAGGCTCCCGGGTTGCCGCGTAGAAGGTCTTATTGCTTCGCGCGCGCCAGGATGTATCGCAGCACCATTTTGTCGCGTTGCGCGGCAAGATCCTGGTTGTCGGCGTTTGCAAGCACGTGCTTCATCCCGGCTTCAAGCGTATCAACGGCTGCGGGTGTCAGATCGGGTGATCCGAGATCGTTCCACCAGTTTTCCACGTGGCTGCCGAGATGGTCGCAGAATGCACGGATTCCGCCTGCGCCCCCGCCCAGGTGAAAGAGAGTTGTTGGGCCAAACGCCGCCCATCTCAGGCCTGGGCCATAGGCAACGGCTTTGTCGATGTCTTCAACGCTGGCAACACCTTCTTGTGCAAGGTGGATTGCCTCGCGCCAGACGGCAGCCTGGAGCCGGTTCGCAACGTGGCCGGGTACCTCTTTGTGCAACTGCACGCAGACCTTCCCGATGGATTGGTAGAAATCGATGGCACTTTGTAGCACGCCATCGTCCGTGTGTTTGTTTTCCATCACCTCCACCAGTGGTATCAAGTGGGGCGGGTTAAATGGGTGCGCCAGAATCAGCCGGCCGGGATGCTGGAAACCCGCTTGTAATTCGCTTAACCGGAGTCCGGAGGTTGACGTCCCGATAATGACATCAGGCTTCAGTTGGGGCTCGATGGCGGCATAGAGGACATGCTTGAGCTCGAGCCGTTCGGGGATACTTTCCTGAATGAAATCGGCGTCCTTTACAGCCTCTGCTGGATCGTTGATCAGCATTATTCGCGACATGTCACCCGCATGGTGCCAGCCCAATGCGGTCAGTGTCGCCGCGGTGCCTTGGACAAACTGTGCAAGCCTTTGTGGCATCTCGGGGGAGGGATCATAAATGGTCACGGTGCGGCCCGTGGCGGCAAAAAGTGCTGCCCAACTCAGGCCGATGGTGCCTGCACCCAATATCGTGATGTTCTGGTAGTTCATGATGTCATTGCCCTGTGCAGTCCTTCGTATACGGCAATGGTACTTCAGGCCTAACAGGCCGCACACACGCTCATGGCTTTGCCGTTTTGCTCGCGGGTGTGTTCTACCAGGTATTCCAGGAACACCCGAGAACGTTGCGGGATGAACTTGCGGCTGGGTAGGGCGGCGTACATGGCCAACCGGCCAGTGACCCACGGATGCAGGACACGAACCAGGGTTCCTTTGGTTAGGTAGGGTGCTGCGATATCCAGTGCGATCGATGTGATACCAGCCCCGTCGACCGCAGCGCGAAGCAATGTATCGGTGTGGTTTGCGATAAGCACCGGATCGATATTGGGTTCAATGATGCGATCAGGATTTGAATCCTGCCACATGCGCCAGGCCCGTAGCGGCCCGTCGATACGTTTGAGACGCAGGCAATCGTGGCCTGCCAGATCCTTGGGCGTTGCCGGCAACCCTTTGCGCGCGACATAGGCTGGTGAGGCAACCAGGATGACATCAGACGCAATGATTTTTCGGGCAACGATATCCGCATCAAAATTGACATCGGTTCCCAGCAAGGTGATGTCGTAATCTTCGATGGACGGGGCTCTGTGCGTCTCTACCTCTACATCAACCACGATATCAGGATAACGCTGGTGAAATGCCGATAGTAAGGGGGCGATCACATAGCTGGCCAGTACGGGTTGTGCGTGCACACGTAATCGGCCTGGCAGCTTGTTGGTGTGCTCACTGGCAAGGGCGTCAGCTTCGTCGATATCTTGCAAAATATGCCGTACGCGGGCCAGATATGCCTGACCAGCTTCTGTCAGGGACACCTGTCGGGTGGTGCGCTGGAAAAGCCGCGTGCCAAGGTGTGTCTCAAGCTCGGCCACCATACGTGTGACTGCCGGCGGCGAGATGTCCATGACACGGGCTGCTGCTGCAAAACCGCCTTCGTCGGCCACCTTTTCAAAAACTCGCATGGAAATCAAATGATCCATAGTGTTCTCCCTTATATGGGCGACCTCATTATTGTCTAATTCAGAATAGTAAATTCTAAATTTTGGTATTTATTCATTTATCAGGAAGTTTTAAAGTTACCACATCGACGAGCTAACGCAGTAAATCACTTGCTGAAGCTACTCAAGAATATTTCGTTTGGTACACCTAACTGATTGATGTAAAGGAAACTGATCATGACACGCACTCAAATCTCAGCCATTGCTCTTGCCTTCTCAGCCGTGTTTGCCGGCCAAGCCATGGCCGCCGACAACGCCCCCGTCACCCGCGACCAGGTCAAGGCCGAGCTGGCACAAGCCATCAGCACCGGTAACTACACCGTGGGCGAAGGCGCATACCGGCTGAACGAACTTTACCCAAATAATTATCCTGCACAACATGTTGCCGAAAAGACCCGCGCACAAGTTAAAGCTGAACTCGCAGAAGCCATCCGTACCGGCAACATTATGGTTGGTCAAAGTGGTGAGCGCCTGAACCAGCTGTTCCCGGAAAACTACCCTGCACAACATGTTGCCAGCAAGAGCCGCACGCAAGTCCAGGCAGAACTCACTGAAGCGATTCGTACCGGTAACATTATGGTTGGTCAAAGCGGCCAGCGCCTGAACCAGCTATTCCCGGAAAACTATCCTGCGTAAGGTAGCAGGCAAACATCGGAAGCAGCCCTGCGCTGGATAAATCGAAGCCGCCATCGGCGGTCGGCGCAGCAGCGGCTTCCCGGTATCAAATGCATCAAAAGAGGCGCCCGCGTGGCGCCTCGATCATAAGGAGCTGACATGGGACTTCTGATAGACGGAAAATGGCATGACCAGTGGTACGACACTGCCAGTACGGGCGGGCGTTTCGTACGCAGTGATGCACAGTTTCGTAACTGGGTGACGCCCGATGGCAGCGCCGGCCCGACTGGTACGGGTGGCTTCAGGGCTGAACCCGGCCGTTACCATTTATATGTGTCGCTGGCGTGCCCCTGGGCGCATCGCACCCTGATCCTGCGGACACTGAAAGGTCTGCAAAAAATGATCAGCGTGTCGGTGGTCAACCCGTACATGGGTGAGCGCGGCTGGACATTTGAGCCCGCCCCTGGTGTCGTGGCCGACCCCGTTGGGCAAGCGCATTACCTGTATGAAGTCTATCAGCGTGCCCGGCTGGACTACAGTGGGCGCGTCACTGTCCCGGTATTGTGGGATTTGCATCGCAACACCATCGTCAGCAATGAGTCGTCCGAAATCATTCGCATGCTCAACTCTGCCTTTGATGGTATCTGCGCCAGTGAAGGCGATTACGCCCCGGCAGAATTGCTGCCGCAAATCGATGCCATCAATGCCGAGGTCTATGATGCCGTCAACAATGGCGTCTACAAAGTAGGCTTTGCAACGGATCAGGTCGTCTACGAGCAGGAAGTCAAAAAGCTGTTTGCCTATCTGGACAAGCTCGAAATCATGCTGGGCCACCAACGCTATCTGGTGGGTGATCGCATCACCGAAGCCGACTGGCGCCTGTTTACCACGCTGATCCGCTTTGATTCGGTTTACCACGGACACTTCAAGTGCAACCTGAAGCGTTTGTCTGATTACGAGAACCTGTGGAGCTATACCCGTGGACTCTACCAGTGGGCTGGCGTAGCCGCGACGGTTAACTTTGACCACATCAAGCAGCACTACTACCGCAGCCACCCCACCATCAACCCCAACGGCATTGTGCCAAGCGGCCCCGTTCTGGATCTGGATCGTGCGCCAAATCGCAAGATAGCACCGTTGCAACCGCACGTATAAACAGGAGCTTACGTAAGCAACAGTCTGGCGTAGTAGGGCGGTTACGGCTTCAGTAGTATTTCAAAATCGTCGGACATTGCCGCTCTAACGCCCACCCCCTAAAACCCCAATCCGATCGCCAATCCTGCAGCCAGCACACCAAAGCCCACTACGCTGGCCATCAATGCAGCCAGTTCTTTGGGTTTGAACGCTTTGGCCACCATCGCCAGCGAGGGCAGGCTGATGGGCGGCAGGGTCATCAGCAAGGCTGCGGCAGGGCCGGCAGCCACGCCCAGTGACAGCATGGCTTGCACCATGGGCACTTCGCCTGCAGTGGGGATCACAAACAGCATGCCGACAACGGCGGCACCCACGATCCACAAGAGGCTGTTGTCCACGCTGATGTCGATCACCGGGAACAGCCAGGCGCGGGCTGCACCCAGCAGCAGCACCAAAATCAGGTATTCAGGCAGCAGGCGCATGGCCATGCCAGCAAATAGCCGTGCCCAGCGTTGCAGGATGGCTCCGGCGCGCATCGATTGTTCGGGCTCTTCTGGATCCATGGGTAGAGCTTCTTGCATGTCTGGCCGATCGGCCCCGCGGTTGATGCGGTTAAGCAACCATCCGAGGCTCAGTACCATGGCCAGCCCCAGCCCCAGGCGTAAGCCGGCCCAATGCCAGCCCAGCACAAATCCCATAAACACCAGAGTAGCGGGGTTCAGCATGGTATTGCCCAACCACCAGGCAACCGTGCTGCCAGGGCCTGCCTGGCAGCGGCGCATCCCGGCTACCACAGGGGCCGAGCAGCAGGTGCACATCATGCTGGGGATGGCCAGCAGGCCACCGGCCACCACGCTGCCCATGCTCAGGCCGCCCAGGCAGCGGCGTATCCACTGCGAGGGTAACAGGGCTTGCAGAGCTGATCCCAACAACAGGCCCAGCAGCATGGCTTGCCAGATGGCTTTGCCGTAGCGGATGGCATAATCCAGTGCGGCCTGCCAGGAGGCTGCGGGCACAGCACCATCAGCGCCCGCCAATATGGATGCTCCGATCGAATGGGTTTCGGCCGCAACAAAGCTGCGGTCGTAGTAGGGCGACCACTTCACAAAGTACAGGCCGATCGCGGCGATCAGGATAAAAACAATAATGCCCCAGGTAGGGTGTGGGGCGCGCAGAGAGGAGGTGTGAGTATGGCTCATGGTGGGGCGAATTTTACACCCCTAAACTCAGGCAGTATGCGGGCCAATACGCCAGGTATTGCGGCCTGGGTGGCCCGGTGTATCTAAGCAGGCCGTCCGCAGACCAGGTTGGCAGGTATGGCAATGTCCATCATTTTTGGGTTGGGCAGATTAAGGCCGTTCATGATCTGGATGTACTCATCCCGTGTTTTGCCTGCCACGCGTGGGTTGTGGTGCCTTTCTTCGCCAATCGACGAGGCGGTCCAGCCTTTGTAATCGTGGGCAGGGTACACGGTGGTGTGATCGGGCAAAGTGAACAGCTTTTGGGTGATCGAATCCCACGAGGCGCCAGGGTCGCCGTTTTGGAAATCGGTGCGGCCGCTGCCGCGGATCAGCAGGACGTCGCCTGTAAACACGGCACGGGGGCTGTCGGGGTCGAGAACAAAGCTGAAGGACTCGTTGGTATGGCCGGGGGTGTACAGCGCCTTGAGCTTGACGCCGTCAATGTCCAGGAGATCGCCTTCTTTGACGTGTGCAGAAACGCACTGGGCTTTTGAAAATTCGCTCATCAGCGTGATGCAACCCGTGAGTTCGCGCAGATCGCCCAGGCCCGTGATGTGGTCGGCGTGTGTGTGGGTGTCGATGGCCCTGACCAGGCGCAGATTGAGCTGTTGGATGGCAAGAATGTATTGCTCGACTTGTTCTTTGACGGGATCGATGAGAACGGCTTCACGCCCGATGGCACTGGCCAGCAGATAGGTATATGTACTGGAGGTAACGTCGAAAAACTGGCGGAACAGCATAATGGCGCACTCCAATATTTCTTGAAGAAATAGACATATATCTTATGAAAATATAGTATCGCACCAGAACCCAAGCTGCGACAGGCATTGTGCTGTGTACCTAAGCGCCAGCCAGAGATTCTGACGATATTTAATCCTGTAAATCAGCAGGTTGAGAGATCATCCCATGTCATTGTTACAATTGGGTGGGAATACGTCGCAACTGGTAGCCATCACAAAAGGCGTCACGCGTAACATGTAAGCACACTTCAAGGAGCTAAAAACCATGAAAATCACTCGCGCTTTGATGATCGCTGCCTTTTCGGCTGCGTCGGCTGTGATGCTGGCAGGTTGCTCGGTTGCGAACAATCAGGAAACAATGGGAGAGTACATTGATGGATCTGCGGTCACTGCGCAGGTTAAGGCCAAGCTGGCTGAAGATCCCATAACCTCTGCCACGGCCATTAATGTCAAAACCATGGATGGTGGTACGGTTCAGCTGTCTGGTTTTGTCAAAAACCAAAACGAAAAAGATCGTGCGGGCACAATTGCCAGTAGAGTCAAAGGCGTTACTTCAGTGCATAATAACCTCATCGTGAAGCCCTGATCTTCCGCCTGCTTTGGGGGCGCAAAAGATTATTGCGCCACTGCCAGTGACGCCTTTGCGGGCGTCACTTTTTTGGAGCTCCTATGTCCGTTCGTCTCGCGATTATTTATTACTCTACGTATGGCACCAATTACCAGATGGCGTCGATTGCAGCCGAAGCCGCGCGAGCAGCAGGTGCCGAGGTGCGTTTGATAAAAGCACCCGAAACCGCACCTGCCGCGGTGGTGGCCGGCCAAGAAGCCTGGAAAGCCCAGGCCGACAAAACCGCTGATGTGCCCGCCGCTACGGCTGCCGATATGGAATGGGCCAATGCATATCTGTTTTCGTGCCCCACGCGCTTTGGTGTGATGGCCAGCCAGATGCGTGCTTTTATCGATACCCTTGGTGGCCTGTGGGCAAAAGGTGGCCTGGCCAACAAGGCTATCTCGGCGATGTCCTCGGCGCAAAACGATCACGGTGGCCAGGAGGCTACTATCTTGTCGTTTTACGCCACTGTTTGCCATTGGGGCAGCATTGTCGTGGCCCCCGGGTTTACAGACCCCTCTATTTTCAAGGTAGGCGGTAATCCTTATGGCTACAGCCACACTCAGGGCAAGCCATTTACTGACGACGTGAAGGCCGCCATTGGCCACCAGGCACGCCGTCTGGTGCAGTTTGCAGAAAAACTGGCTTGATACAGCGGGCTTGTAAATAAGACAAGGGCCTCGCAAGAGGCCCTTGTCTTTGTTGCCGTTACCAGAGACTTTACTTGGCGGCGGCGCTATCGTCTTCGATCTTGGCTTCTTTCATCAGGCCTTTCTGATAGCTGGACAGCGCTTGCTGGCGCATCATTTCTTCGAGTTGAGGCTTGGCTTCCTCAAACGAAGGGAAAGCCACCGGGCGAACATCCTCTACCTGGATGATATGCCAGCCAAACTGGGTTTTCACCGGTTCGCTGCTGATGTCGCCTTTTTTCATGCTTTCAACTGCTTGGGCAAACTCGGGAACATAGTTGCTGGTGGGGCCCCAGCCAAGTTCGCCGCCGTTTTTACCGCTGCCCGTGTCGATGGAATCCTTTTTGGCCGCAGCTTCAAAGGTCACCTTTTTGGCTTTGATGGACTTAATCAGGGCCTTGGCCTGGGCTTCTTCCTTTACCAGGATATGGCGCAGCTTGTACTCTTTGTGATCGGCTTGTTCGGCCTTGATACTGTCGTATTCTTTTTGCAGATCAGCTTCGGTGACCGGATTGTCTTTCAGGTACTTGGCCATCAGGGCACGAACCAAAATGCTTTGGCTGGCCAGTTCGGTTTCCTGCTTCACTGCTGGGTCTTTATCCAGACCAGCCTTTTTGGCCGCTTGCACGGCCACCAGACGGTTGATCATCTCTTGCTTTACCTGATCGCGCAGCTGGGGTGAATCCTTGGCGCCCTGAGTAACCAGCAGGCTTACAAATTGGTCAAATTTTTCTTGAGAGATCCCCTGCCCGTTGACGGTGACGAGGTCTTTGGCATAGACGGGTAAAGCCAGCGAGCAAGCCAGCGCGACAACAGCGATACGTTTCATGAAAGTCCTTCTTTTGGGGTAGTGCCAGCCTCGATGGCCAGCGCGTGAATCGGATGGGGCATCAGATCCCGCACGCAATCATACACAAGCCGATGATGTGCGAGGGTTCCGAGCCCCTCAAATTGTTTGGACACGATTTGTACGCGAAAGTGCCGTGCGCCGTTTTTTGCGCCCGCATGGCCTGCGTGCAGATGGGATTCGTCGATCAGGTTTAACGCCTGTGGCGCCAGCGCTTGGAGTCGCTGATGCAGCAGCTGCGAAAGATCGGTGCCTGTCGCAGGCAGAGGCGGGGTGGGGCTCATGTGGGATCGTTGCTGTTGGCCGGGGCCTGGGTGTTGCTCGAGGCGTGATCGGCCTGAATGTGGCGGCCCAGCCAAACGGACTGCACCACCACAAACAGCAGCAGCAGGATCATCAGGCCAAACACCTTGAAATTGACCCACTGCGCTTCGGTAAAACGGCCGGAGAACGCCACGTACAAATTAAGCGCACCCGAAGCAATGAAAAACACAGCCCAGCTGTCGTTCAGGCGGCTCCAGGCGGCCTCGGGCAGGGCAACTTTATCGCCCATCAAACGACGCATCAGGTTGCGTCCCATAAACAGGCGTGCACCCAGCAAAATGCCGGCAAATAGCCAATACAGTACGGTGGGCTTCCATTTGATGAAGGTGTCGTCGTGAAACAGCAGCGTGGCGCCGCCAAAGATGACGATCACCGAGAGATTGATCCAGTGCGTGGGTTCGATGGCGCGATGCGTGAGCCGCAGCCATAAGATCTGGCCGATGGCTGCAGCCATGGCGGCCCCAGTGGCTACGTAGATGTCGGCAAATTTGAATGCGACAAAAAACAGGATCAGCGGGAAGAGGTCGAAAAGAAATTTTTTCATTCGGCCGGGATGAACTTGAGAGAAAGGGAGTTGATGCAATAGCGTAGGCCCGTGGGTGGTGGGCCATCCGGAAACACGTGCCCCAAGTGAGCGCCGCAATTGGCGCACAGGGTTTCGGTGCGTACCATGCCGTGGCTGGTGTCGCGTTCTTCGATGACGCAGCCGGGGCTGACAGGTTCGAAGTAGCTGGGCCAGCCGCAGCCTGCGTCGAATTTGGTATCGGACACAAACAGCGGAGTGTTGCAGCATACGCACACATAGGTGCCGGCCTGCTGGTTATCCCAGTAGCGGCCCGTGAAGGGACGTTCAGTGTGCTTGAGGCGGGTGACGGCGAACTCGTCTGCCGAGAGCTGCTGGCGCCAGTGGGCGTCGGTGTGTGTATCTTTATCCACAGAAACAGCCATGTACGTTTAAACCTGTAAGCTGCTTATGGTAAACGACTTTTTCAAGCTTGTCCCCCGTGGTCACGCCAGGTTGCATTTTGGGTGTCAGGGTTTGCATGGGCTGTATTGAGCAGCAAATTGCGGCAGCCTGCGATAATATGACCGCCGATTATGATTCATGCCGAAATTGGCTGGTTTTGTAATCTTCAATTGCACGGCAACAAAAATTACCGGGCAGTACGCCGCTTGTGTCGGACGCGGCCCAATTTACACGGAGACAAGCATGACATTTGCACGTTCCTTTCGCCTCACCCTGGGCGCAGCGGCCCTGCTGGCAGCTTTGCCACTGGCCGTGTCGGCACAAATCAAGGTAGGGGTTACCGTGTCGGCCACCGGGCCGGCAGCGTCCTTGGGTATTCCCGAGCGAGACACTGTGGCACTGCTGCCCACCAAGATCGGTGGCGAGTCTGTGGAATACATCGTGCTGGACGACGCCACAGATACTACTCAGGCGGTCAAAAACATCCGCAAGTTCACAGCTGAAGACCACGTCGATGTGGTGCTGGGTACTTCCGTGACGCCTGCCTCCCTGGCCATGTCGGATGTGGCTGCCGAAACCGGTACGCCCATGATCAGCGTGGCCGCCAACGCCAAGCTGGTAGAGCCCGTAGACGGCCCGCGCAAGTGGGTCTTCAAGACACCCCAAAATGATGCCCTGATGGCAGGGGCCCTGGCCGATGCCATGGTCAAGCAAAACATCAAAACCCTTGGCTTCATCGGCTTTAGCGATGCCTACGGTGATGGCTGGCTGAAAGAAATGACAGCTGCAGCGCAAGCCAAGGGCATCAAGGTAGTGGCTGCCGAGCGCTTCGCCCGGCCCGACACCAGTGTCACAGGGCAGGTGCTCAAGTTATTGTCAGCCAAACCTGATGGCATCCTGATTGCCGCATCCGGCACGCCGGTGGCACTGCCCCAGCGAGAGCTGGTCGAGCGCGGCTACAAGGGCCAGATCTATCAAACACACGGTGCGGCTAATAACGATGTGCTGCGCGTGTGCGCCAAGGCCTGCGAAGGCATGATTTTGCCGGCCGGCCCGTTGCTGGTGGCGGCCCAGTTGCCCGACAGCAATCCGGTCAAGAAAAGCGCACTGGTGTATGTCAAAGCCTACGAGGCCAAATACGGTGTGGGGTCTACCAACACCTTTGGCGGACATATGTGGGATGCGGGCCAGTTGATTCAGGATGCAATCCCGCGTGCCCTGAAAACCGGCGCCAAGCCCGGGACGCCCGAGTTCCGTTCAGCGTTGCGCGATGCGCTTGAGCAAGTCAAAGAGCTGCCGGCGTCTCAAGGAATCTTCACCATGAGCCCCACCGAACACGCAGGCCTGGATGTGCGCGGCCGGGTGATGGTCAAGGTGGTTGATGGCAAGTGGACATATCAGCCGGATCTCTAAACCTGTCATGGATTTAACCATTGCCCTGATTCTCCTGCAGGACGGCATCCTGAACGGCGCCATTTATGCCCTTTTGGGGCTGGCGCTGGTTCTGGTGTTCCTGGTCACCCGGGTCATTTTTATCCCCCAGGGTGAGTTCGTCACCTTTGGGGCCTTGTCGCTGGCGTTCCTGGCCAATGGCAAGGTGCCCGGCACGGCCTATTTACTGGTGCTGCTGGGAGGGCTGGTATTGCTGGTCGAGGCATTTTCGGCCTGGCGATCGGGGCAATGGCGTGGATTGGGCCGTACTGCGCTTTGGGCCTTGGTGCTGCCGCTGGTTCTCCTGTGGATGTCGCCCTGGGTGGCGGGGCCCGATGTGCCACTACCGGTGCGGGTGCTGTTTGCATTGGCGTTGGTCATCCCCATGGGGCCGATGATTTATCGCCTGGTGTATCAGCCCGTAGAGCAGGCCAGCGTGCTGGTACTGCTCATCATCTCGGTGGCTGTGCATTTTGCGCTCACTGGCCTGGGCCTGATCTTTTTTGGTGCTGAAGGCTGGCGCACACCTGCGCTGCTTGAGGGCAGCATCCAGATCGGCCCGGTGCAATGGACAGCACAGACCTTTGCTGTGCTGGCGCTTTGTGCTGCGCTGATTGCCGCGCTGTGGCTGTTTTTTGGCCGTACCCTGTATGGCCGCGCCTTGCGTGCCACCGCCGTCAACCGGCGCGGGGCCCGCTTGGTGGGCATCAGCACGCGAATGGCGGGCAGCCTGACATTCACCCTGGCGGCTGCCATCGGGGCTCTGTCGGGCATGCTGATTGCCGCCATCACCACGATTTACTACGACACGGGCTTCCTGATTGGGCTCAAGGGTTTTGTCGCCGCTATTTTTGGTGGGCTGGTCAGTTATCCCATCGCGGCTGCGGGGGCCCTGTTTGTGGGCGTGCTCGAGGCCTTTTCCTCGTTTTGGGCCAGCCCCTTCAAAGAGGCGATCGTGTTTACGCTGATTATCCCGGTGCTGCTGTGGCGCTCGTTTGGCAGTGTTCAGCTGGACGAGGAGGACTGAGCCATGTCGCGACGCTGGATACAAGCCCTGGCGCTGGCTGTGCTGTTATGCCTGCCCTGGCTGCCGGGGGTGCCCCCGTTCTGGATCACCCAGATGAACTACATCGGGCTTTATAGCCTGGTGGTGCTGGGCCTGGTGCTGTTAACAGGTGTGGGCGGTATGACATCGTTTGGCCAGTCTGCCTTTGTGGGCCTCGGGGCCTACAGCACAGCCTGGCTGTCTACAGCAATGGGTGTATCGCCCTGGCTGGGCTTGTTGGCCGGCCTGTTGCTTACCTGCCTGGTGGCCTATGGCCTGGGGGCCATCACGCTGCGCTTGTCGGGCCACTATCTGCCGTTGTGCACGCTAGCCTGGTGCCTGGCGCTGTATTACCTGTATGGCAATCTGGATTTTCTCGGCCGCTACGATGGCATCGCAGGTATCCCGGCGCTGTCGATTGCCGGCTGGTCACTAGGTAGTACCCAGTCGATGTATCTGCTGATCTGGCTGGTGTTGTTGCTAGCCTTGTGGGCCACCCATAATCTGCTGGATTCCCGGGCGGGCCGGGCCATCCGGGCCTTGCGCAGTGGCTCTATGGCCGAGTCCTTTGGTGTGGATCTGGCACATTACAAGGTGGTGGTGTTTGTCTATGCCGCCTTGCTGGGCAGTGTGTCGGGTTGGTTGTATGCGCACATGCAACGTGCCGTCAGCCCCAGCCCGTTTGGCCTTGGTTATGGCATCGAATACCTGTTCATGGCGGTGGTGGGCGGCGCGGGCAGCGTGTGGGGGGCTGTGGCCGGTGCGGCCAGCATTCTCATCATCAAAGACCAGCTGCAAAACGTCTTGCCCGCCCTGGTGGGTACCAGTGTCAACCTCGAGCTGCTTGCATTTGGGGTGCTGATGATCCTGGTGCTGCAGTTTGCCCGCGACGGCATCTGGCCGCTGATTGCCCGCCTGGGCCGCTGGCTGGGGCGCCATCAGGCAACTGCAGCCAAACCTGTGCCCTGGTACCAGGATGCTGACCCGTTGCCACAGCGGCCTTTGCCGGAAGCGGGTCAACGGGTGCTCGAAGTTGACCAGGTGCGCAAAGAGTTTGGCGGCCTGGTGGCTGTCAACGATATCAGCTTCAATCTCAACGCCGGCGAGATCATGGGCCTGATCGGGCCCAACGGCGCCGGTAAAAGCACCACCTTTAATCTCATCAGCGGGGTGTTGCCTCTCAGTGGCGGCCATGTGCGTTTTATGGGCCAGCCCATCGACGGCCTGCCTGCGCACGAGATTGCCCGTCGTGGTCTGGTGCGCAGCTTCCAGCATGTCCAGCTGCTGTCGGATATGTCGGTGCTCGATAACGTGGCACTGGGCGCCCACCTGCGCAGCCGGGCGGGTGTCGCAAAGGCGGCATTGCGGCTGGATCGTGCCAGCGAAGCCTCGCTGCTGCATGAAGCCGCCCGGCAGCTGCAGCGCGTGGGTCTGGGTGATGTCATGGATCATGCGGCGGGCAGCTTGCCCTTGGGTCGGCAGCGCATTGTTGAAATCGCGCGTGCCCTATGTGGTGATCCCGCCTTGCTGTTGCTCGACGAGCCCGCGGCTGGCTTGCGTTATCAAGAAAAACAGGCGCTGTCGGCAGTGCTTAAGCAATTGAGCCAGGAGGGCATGAGCCTGCTGCTGGTAGAACACGACATGGATTTTGTGATGAATCTGACCGACCACCTGCTGGTGATGGATTTTGGCACCCGGCTGGCCGAAGGCGTGCCGTCCGAGATTCAGCGTAATCCGGCGGTGTTGGAGGCCTATTTGGGCGGCTTGGATGAAACCTGGGGTGCACCTGCCGGCTCAGGCGCAGCCACGGCGGCAACTACCCTGGCCGCTCCTGACGCGTCGAGTGGCTTGCCCATGGCGCCTGCAACGGGGGCACGCCCATGATCCCCTCCGCAGGCCAGACGGCCTTGAACCCTCCGGATACTTCAATTTTGCAGGTCACCGGCCTGACGGTGCAGTATGGCAAAGTAGCAGCACTGGATCCTACTGACCTGCAGGTGGGTAAGGGCCAGATTGTCACGGTGATCGGCGCCAATGGGGCGGGCAAATCCACCTTGCTCAACGCGCTGATGGGGGCACTGCCTCCAAGAGGCCAAAGCCATGGATCGATTCTGTTTCAGGGCCAGGCTGTTCAGGGCTGGGATATCGAGCAAAGGGTTGGCTTGGGGCTGACGCTTGTACCCGAGCGCCGCGAGCTGTTTGCCAGCATGTCTGTACAGGATAACCTGCTGTTGGGCGGGTTTCGCCTGCATCGGGCTGGCGTGCGGGGCTGGCGCGACACGCTGGATGATGTGTATGCCCTGTTTCCCCGGTTGCGCGAGCGCGCCGGGCAGGCTGCCGGCACATTGTCGGGCGGAGAGCGCCAGATGCTGGCCTTGGGGCGGGCACTGATGGCTCGGCCGTCGCTATTGATGCTCGATGAGCCCAGCCTGGGGTTGGCACCCCGGGTAGTGCGTGAGATCTTCCAGACCATCTCTCAGCTGCGCAGTACCGGGGTATCCATTTTGCTGGTCGAGCAAAACGCACGGGCGGCCTTGCATGTGGCCGACTACGGCTATGTGCTGGAAACCGGTGCAGTGGTGCTTCAGGGGGGTGCCGCTTCGTTGGCCAATCACCCGCAGGTGCTCGAAAGCTATCTCGGCCTCAGCGGTGCGCGCCAGCGCACTTAAGCTGCCTTTATTTTTGCCTCGGCTTCTGCGGTCAAAAGCGTCCCGATCCCCATCCATAGTCCCGCGGTGGATTGCGTCTTTATGCGCATTTGCAGGCCCTACCTTCCGTAACGGCAGGCAGGGTTCTGTCGCATTGACACGTTCTCGGTGCCAACGATACGCTCAGACAACATACTCATAATCCACGGAGGCAATCCATGAAGATGAACAAGTTGTTGCTGTGTCTGGCAATTTCCGCGGCGATCCCGCAGTTTGCGGGTGCAGCAGAGCCCCTGCGCATCGGGATCCTGAACGATCAGTCTGGCCTGTATTCGGATTTTGGCGGGGTTACCTCCGTGACTGCCGCCAAAATGGCTGTGCAAGACTTTGGCGGAGAGGTTCTGGGCCGCAAAATCGAAGTTCTGTCTGCCGACCATCAAAATAAAACGGACGTCGGTACGTCAATTGCACGCAAGTGGTTCGATCTTGATCACGTCGAAATGATTGGTGATCTCACCAACTCGGCCGTGGCCTTGGCCGTGCAGGGTCTGGCACAAGAAAAAGGCAAGATCACCATCGCCTCCGGGCCGTTTTCAGCTGCGCTTACCGGCAAGGCATGTTCGCCCACCGGTTTTCACTGGGCGTTTGATACCTATGCGTCGTCTGTCGGTACGGCCACCGGCCTGGTTAAAGAAGGCGCCAAGTCGTGGTTCATTCTGGCAGCCGACTATGCCTATGGCAAGCAACTGGCGGCCGACCTCACCAAGGTCGTAGATAAAAACGGCGGCAAGGTTGTGGGCGAAGTCTTTCATCCGGTTGGCGGTTCTGATTTCGCCTCTTTCCTGCTGCAGGCCCAGTCGTCCAAGGCGCAAGCCGTGGCCCTGGCTAACGCAGGCGCCGATACCAGCAACAGCATCAAGCAGGCCGCCGAGTTTGGTCTCACCAAGGCCGGCCAAAAATTGGTTGCACTGGGCATTGTGATCAGTGACGTCAACGCACTGGGTCTCGAAAAAGCCCAGGGCCTGGTGGCTACCACGCCGTTCTACTGGGATCGCGATGATGCCAGCCGCAAGTTCTCGGCACGTTTCGAGAAACTCACAGACCGCAAGCCAGGGATGGTTCAGGCCAGCGTGTATTCGTCCACCATGCATTACCTCAAGGCAGTCAAAGCAGCCGGCACCACCGATGGCAAGACGGTGGCCGAGAAAATGCGCGAGCTTCCGGTGGATGATTTCTTTGCCCACAACGGTGTTGTTCGCAAAGATGGCTGGATGGCTCACGACATGTACCTGATTCAGGTCAAGACACCGGCCGAATCCAAAGGGCCCTGGGATTACTACAAGGTGCTGCGTACCTTGCCCGCTGATCTGGTTTCAGTGCCTTTGTCCGCAAGCAGCTGCCCGCTGGTCAAGGGCTGATACCAGCATTTAAGTTTCAGCTGGTAAAAACAGCAAATAGGGCTTCTCTTTGAGAAGCCCTATTTGTTTGTGGCAGGTAAGACGCTGCGCTAGCTTGCCTTGGCGGCCCGCTTGGCTTGCTGGCGGTGCAGCCATTCGCCGATGATGCCACGGCGGAATGTCAGTACGCACACAACAAAGATCAGGCCAATCACGATCGTGACAGACTCACCCAGTACGCGGAACCACACAATGCCGGTTTCGTTCATCAGGAAGCGGCCGATGTCACCGACCTTGTTTTCGAGGGCCACCACGATAATGGCTCCCAGCACGGGGCCCGTGAGCGTACCCATCCCGCCGATCAGTGTCATGAGAATCACCATCCCCGACATCTGCCAGGTGGCATCGGACAAGGTGGCTGACACAAATACAACCGATTTGGTGGCGCCTGCCAGGCCGGACAAGGCTGCGGATAGCACAAAGGCCAGCAGCTTGAAGCGGTCGACGTGGTAGCCCAGGGAGATCATCCGCGGCTCGTTTTCGCGGATGCCTTCGAGCGCGTGGCCAAACGGAGAGTTGACCGTACGCCAGATGAGCGCATAGCCCAGCACAAAGATGGCCATCACCACGTAATACAGGTTGATGTCCTGGCTGAGGTCGAGGCCAAACAGTGTGCCGCGCGGAATGCCCTGGAGGCCGTCTTCACCGCCGGTGAAGGGCGCTTGCAGGAAATAGAAGAACAGCATCTGCGCCAACGCGAGGGTGATCATGGCAAAGTAGATGCCACTGCGGCGGATGGACAACAGGCCGAAGCCCAGGCCCAGTACAGCGGCACTGAGTGTGCCAAACAGCAGCCCGCTTAGCGTTGACCAGCCCCAGATCGACAGTGCTTGCCCGCAGGCATAGCCCGCCAGGCCCAGGAACGCGGCATGGCCAAACGAAAGCAGCCCGGTGTAGCCCAGCAGCAGGTTGAAGGCGCAGGCAAACAGGGCGTAGCACATGACCTTCATGACGAAGATCGGGTATGCACCCAGTGTGGGGAGGGCTGCAATCAGGATGATTGCAACCAGGTAGCCAATCAGTTGTCGATTCATGATTCTTTCCCGAACAGCCCTGCGGGACGCAGCAGCAACACAATCACCATGATGATGAACACCACCGTGCTGGAGGCCTCGGGCCAGAACACCTTGGTGAAGCCTTCGACGATGCCCAGGCCCAGACCGGTGACGATGGATCCCAGGATGGATCCCATACCGCCGATAACCACCACCGCAAACACTACAATGATCAGGTTGGATCCCATCAGTGGTGACACCTGAAGGATGGGGGCGGCCAGCACGCCGGCAAAGGCGGCCAAGCCCACACCTAGACCAAAGGTGAGCGAAATCATGAGTGGCACGTTGACGCCGAATGCCTCGACCAGTTTGGCGTTTTCAGTGCCGGCGCGCAACAATGCCCCCAGGTGGGTTTTTTCGATGAGCCCCCAGGTAAGCAGGCAGGCCAGGATGGAGGCCACCACAACCCAGGCGCGGTAAATGGGCAGGTACATAAAGCCCAGATTGACACCGCCTTTCAGGAGTTCTGGCGTGGAATAAGGTTGCCCGGAGACCCCGTAGATGCTGCGGAACACTCCTTCGATGACCAGTGCGAGGCCAAATGTGAGCAGCAAACCGTAGAGGGGATCGAGCTTGTAGAGACGCCTGAGCAGCAGGCGTTCGAGGATGATGCCAAATGCCCCCACCAATATGGGCGCAACAAAGAGCATGACCCAGTAGTTCAGGCCAAGGTATTCGAGGCCCAGCCAGGCGACGAAGGCGCCCAGCATATAGAGCGCACCGTGGGTGAAATTGATGATGTTGAGCAGGCCAAAAATAATGGCTAGCCCAAGCGATAGTACGGCATAAAAAGAGCCGTTAACCAGACCGAGCAATAGTTGCCCAAGCAAGGCCTGGATAGGGACACCGAAGAGTTCTGTCATAACGCTGCGTCAAAGGCTGTGGCGGGGGATAAAACAACCGGAGCAGGTTGCACCAGGGCCCCGCGATGGATAGATACGGGGCCCTGGTGCTGCAACCTGAATCAGCCCTTGATCAGGGGGCAGGTGGAAGCGGACTCGGGACCGTAGACGGACTCGGCCGGGAGTTCACGGACGATGTTGTAGTAATCCCAGGGCGCTTTGGATTGGTCGGGCCGTTTTACTTGCGCCAGGTACATGCTGTGCATCATCAGGCCATCTTTGCGGATGTAGCCATTTTTGGTGAACATGTCGTTGATTTTATGCGACTTCAGGTATTCCATGATTTTATCGCCATCGTCAGTACCAGTGGCCTTGACCGCTTTGAGGTAATTGAGGGCGGCAGAGTAATCACCTGCTTGCAGAAAGGACGGTGCCCGATTGTGCTGGTCAAAGAACTTCTTGGCCCAGGCACGGGAGTCGTCGGATTGGTTCCAGTACCAAGGGGTGGTGAGGTACAACCCGGCTGTGTTGTCCAGGCCCAGTGAGTTGATGTCGTTGATGAACACCAGCAGGCCGGCAAGTTTCATGGTTTCGGTGATGCCGAATTCTTTGGCAGCCTTCACCGAGTTGATGAAGTCGCCCCCGGCGTTGGCCAGGCCCAGCACTTGTGCGCCGGATGATTGGGCTTGCAGCAGGAAGGAGGAGAAGTCGGTGGTGGACAGCGGTGCGCGGACTTCGCCGACCACCGTGCCGCCATTGGCTTTGACCACCTTGGCCGTATCTTGCTCGAGGGAGTGCCCAAAGGCGTAGTCGGCCGTCAGGAAGAACCAGGATTTTCCGCCTTCGCGGATCACGGCAGACCCCGTGCCGTTGGCCAGGGCAGTGGTGTTATAGGCGTAGTGCACCGTGTAGGGCGTGCATTTGTCGTTGGTCAGGAGAGATGAGCCCGGGCCAATGGCAATGAAGGGCTTCTTCTTTTCGGCAGCGACACCGGCCATGGCCAAGGCCGTGGCGGAGTTGGTACCGCCGACCAGCATGTCGAGGTTTTGAGTGTCGAACCAGTCGCGGGCGCGGGCAGAGGCGATATCAGCCTTGTTCTGGTGATCTGCCGCGAGGAGCTCGATTTTTTTGCCGTTGATTTCGCCACCCATGTCGGCAATGGCCATGCGGATGGCGTCAGCGCCCCCATTGCCGTCGACGTCGCCGTAAACCCCGGACATATCAGTGATAAAGCCAATACGAATGACGTCGTCAGAAATCCCTGCGGCGTGTGCGGACAGACCGAACCCCAGACCGGCAACGGCCAGTGCAGCAGATAGGGTACGTAGTTTCATGTGGTGTCTCCTGATAGAGAGCCGGGCCAGCCGGCAAGTGGGTTTTGATCGGATGGGGTTAAACGCCGAGCAGGCTGTCGAGGGTTTCTTGCTTTTCTTGCAATTGGGTGGCGGGAAAGGACTCGACAATCTGGCCGTGTTCCATGATGTAGAAGTGATCGGCCAGGGGGGCGGCAAAGCGGAAGTTTTGCTCGACCATGACGATGGTGTATCCCTTGGATTTAAGTGTGGTGATCATCCGGGATAATGCCTGAACAATGACGGGTGCCAGGCCTTCGGAAATCTCGTCGAGCAGCAGCAGGTTGGCACCGGTACGCAGGATGCGGGCCACGGCCAGCATTTGCTGCTCGCCGCCGGATAGCCGTGTGCCGGGTGAATTTCGGCGCTCGAGCAGGTTGGGAAACATGTCGTAGATTTCGGCCAGCGACATACCCCCGCCCAGCGTGTCGCCCACTGTGGGCGGCAAAAGCAGGTTTTCTTCGCAGGAAAGTGACGCGAAGATGCCGCGTTCTTCGGGGCAGTAGCCAATGCCCAGGTGCGCCACCCGATAGGTGGGCATCTGGATGGATTCGGTGCCCTGGATGCAAATGGAGCCCGTGCGCTTGCTGGTAAGGCCCAGCATGGCGCGCAACGTGGTGGTGCGGCCGGCGCCGTTGCGGCCCAGCAAGGTAACCACCTGGCCGGGCTCGACGCGCATATTGACCCCATGCAGGACGTGGGACTCTCCGTACCAGGCGTGCAGATCGGAGATTTCGAGGGCAGGCGCGCTGTTCATGCTTGGGCTCCTTCGAGTTCGCCCTGGGAAGTGCCCATATAGGCCTCCATGACGGCGGGATTGTTTGATACGGCGGCATAATCGCCTTCGGCCAGCACGGCGCCGCGCGCCAGCACGGTGATGCGGTCGGCTATGGAAGAGACGACTTTCATGTTGTGCTCGACCATCAGGATGGTGCGACCGGCGCTGACCTGCTTGATGAGCTGCGTGACGCGATTGACGTCTTCGTGGCCCATACCTTGGGTGGGCTCGTCGAGCAACATGAGGCTGGGCTCCATGGCCAGCGTGGTGGCGATCTCGAGAGCGCGTTTGCGGCCATAAGGCAGATTGACGGTAAGTTCTTGTGCGAAATCGGCCAGGCCGACTTCTGCGAGGAGTTCCAGGGCGCGGTTGTTCAGTGGTTTCAGGCTGGATCCGCTGCGCCAGAAATGAAAGGACAGACCGGTGTTGCGTTGCAGCGCGATGCGCACGTTTTCGAGCACTGACAATTGCGGAAACACCGCGGAGATCTGGAACGAGCGGATGATCCCCTTACGGGCGATCTCGGCTGGTTGGTCTCCGGTGATTTCCTTGCCTTCGAAGAAAATTTTGCCCAGGGACGGCTTCAGGAACTTGGTGAGCAGGTTGAAACAGGTGGTTTTGCCTGCACCATTGGGGCCGATAAGTGCATGAATGTGGCCACGTTGTACCTGTAGGTTGACGTCATCGACCGCAGTGAACCCCAAAAAGGTTTTGGTGAGGTTGCGGGTTTCCAGAATGGTGGATTGATCTGTGCCCATAGTGCCGAAAGTATCCTGTCGCAGTGCAGCGCCAATGAGCGCAATGGCGTAAGTATGAAACGGATCTGACGGCCCCTCCATAGGGGTTTGTCACAGTTCATTAATGGTAAATACTGATGCTGCGATGCAGCAAAAAATCAGGGAAGGCGGGTTTTGTCGGGATA
This sequence comes from Castellaniella sp., assembly GCF_049651205.1. Classification (GTDB taxonomy): domain Bacteria; phylum Pseudomonadota; class Gammaproteobacteria; order Burkholderiales; family Burkholderiaceae_B; genus Castellaniella. The sequence continues at coordinate 273,023 of NZ_JBASBR010000012.1, read as the reverse complement.
TTCGCACAGATCGGCCAGCGGGCACTGGGGGCACTTGGGCTTGCGCGCCACGCATACGTATCGTCCATGCAAAATCAACCAGTGATGGGCATCCAGCAGATACGCTTTGGGTACCCGCCGCAGCAAGGCCTGTTCGACAGCCAGTACGGTTTTCCCGGGAGCGATGCCGGTACGGTTGGAGACCCTGAAAATATGGGTATCCACCGCCATGGCGATCTGCCCGAACGCCGTATTCAGCACCACATTGGCCGTTTTGCGGCCCACGCCTGGCAAGGCTTCCAGGGCTTCACGTTGGTCGGGCACCTGGCCCTCGTGTCGCTCCAGCAGCAGCTCGCAAGTACGGATTACGTTGCGGGCCTTGGTTTTGTACAGGCCAATGGTGCAAATCGCCTCGGTAAGGCCGACTTCGCCCAGTGCCAGGATGCCCTCCGGCGTGCCGTGCGTCGGAAAAAACCGGCGGGTGGCAAGATTCACCGACTTGTCTGTGGCTTGCGCCGAGAGCATCACGGCAATCAGCAGCTGAAAGGGTGTGGCGTATTCGAGTTCGGTCTTGGGATGGGGGTTGGCCTCCCGCAAGCGCCGGAAGCATTCTTCGATGGCCGTGCGTTTCATGAGCGTCGGGCCCGTGCGCGCGCCAGTGCCTGGGCGATGCGGTCTTGTTTGTCGTGTTCGGTGGCGTCTGGCACCAGAGCCGGCTTGTTCGCCAGGGTGCGGGCAGCCAGCCCCCGGGTTTCTGCGTGTCGTGCCTGCAGCCGGGTGTTGCGCGCCTGATAGTGCTGACGGGCGGTCTGGGCGTCTGTGTGAGTCCAGCTGCGTTCGGCAGGCACCATGGTGATGCAGTCTACCGGGCAGGGGGCCACGCACAGCTCGCACCCGGTGCAGTCAGCTTCGATGATGGTGTGCATACACTGATTGGCCCCCAGGATCGCGTCAACCGGGCATGCCTGGATGCACAGCGTGCAGCCAATGCAGTGTTCTTCGTCAATCAGCGCTACTCGAAACGGCTGATGTGTGCCGCACGACGGATCCAGCGGCTGGGCGGGCTTGCCCAACAGCTTTGCCAGGGCCTGGATGGTATCGGGCCCGCCGGGTGGGCAACGGTTGAGTTCGGCGCGGCCTTCGGCCATAGCCTGTGCATAGGGCCGGCAGCCGTCAAAGCCGCACTGGCCGCACTGCGTTTGTGGCAGTACGGCATCCAGTGCATCAGTGAGTGAAGACATGAAAAAAGCGGAGCCCCTGCGGGGGATCAGGCGTGTGTGCGGATGAATGCCGAGATTTTAGGACAGATCTGGTTGCGCCAGCGGCGTCCCGCGAAAATCCCATAATGACCGCAACCCTGGGCAGTGTGAATCTCGCGCTTGGAGGGAGCCAGGTTAGCGCACAATTGATGGGCGGCATGGGTTTGACCAGACCCCGAAATATCGTCGAGCTCGCCTTCGATGGTGAGCAGGGCGGTTTTGCGGATGGCACCGGGGTCGACCGTGGTACCGTCGATTTCCCAAGTGCCCTGTGGCAGGCGAAACTCCTGGAACACCACGCGGATGGTATCCAGGTAAAAGCGCGCCGGCATGTCCAGCACTGCGTTGTATTCGTCGTAGAAGCGGCGATGCGCCTCGGCGTCATTGTCGTCGCCGCGCAGCAGATGCAGGTAGAACTCGTAGTGGGATTTCAGGTGGCGATCGGGATTCATGGCCACAAAGCCGGCATGCTGCAGAAAGCCGGGATACACCAGGCGGCCTGCACCCACGTAGCGGGAAGGCACACGATGGATCAGGTTGTCTTCGAACCAGGCATACGGTTTGGTGGTGGCCAGGCGATTAACCTGAGTAGGCGATTTGCGGGTATCGATGGGGCCACCCATCATGACCATGCTGCGTGGCTGACAGGACTCATCGGCCTGCGCCAGCAAAGAAACCGCCGCCAGTACCGGCACGGTGGGCTGACAGACAGAGATGACGTGGGTGTCGGGGCCCAGGTGGCGTAAAAAGGTCTGGATGTAGTGAACGTAGTCGTCCAGGCCAAATGTACCTTTTTCCGACGGCACCATGCGGGCATCCATCCAATCGGTGACGTAGACGTCGTGTTCGGGCAACAGGGTGCGCACGGTGTCGCGCAGCAAAGTGGCGTGATGGCCGGACAACGGCGCCACCAGCAGCACACAGGGATCCTGGCGTTGCGTGTCTCGCCGAAAGTGAATCAGGCGGCAAAAGGGTTGCGCCAGGGCAACGTCCTCGTGGACGGCGACGGTTTGCTTGCCAATGACGGTGGTGTCCAGTTGCCATTGGGGCTTTTCGTACTCTTTGCCCATCCGGTGGGCCAGCTCGTAGGTGGCTGCAAACTGCCGGGAGAGCGGCGTGTAGGCCAGCGGACTGTACGGGTTGGAAAACAGCTGAGAGCCGGTTTCGGTAAAAGCAGTGAAAGGCGCGAGGAATGAGCGCTGGAGTTCGTGGAGGTCGTACAGCATAGATGGGTGCGTTCCGGAGGTCAGGGCCGGCGCAGTTCATGCGTCGTCGTATCGGTAGTCCAGACCCACGGTACTGGTAAACGTTACGGTGCGCTACCGGAATTACCCGATATTGGCCGTACGGAAGCGATATTGTGGGATTTTGCAGACAACCGCCGCGCCTGGCGGTGGGGTGGCCATGGAGGTGGCCGAATAGCTGGAAGTGTTTATTTAAGGTTTTAAAGGCTTTTGCAGAGGTGTGAGGGATGGTTGGAGCGGCTACGGGCGTTCGAGGTACTTGAGCTTGTCGGCGATGCCGTTCCAGTCGTCGGCACCATCCAGTGCGGGAATCGACCGGTTGATGGGGCCAAAAGTGGGGGCGAGCTCGGCATTGAGCGGGATGTAGTCGACCTGATCCTGAGGAACGTCTTCTTCGGCAAAAATGGCATTGGCCGGGCACTCGGGCACGCAAACAGCGCAGTCGATGCACTCTTCGGGATCGATCACCAGGAAATTGGGCCCCTCGCGAAAACAGTCGACCGGACAGACATCGACGCAGTCGGTGTATTTACATTTGATACAGTTTTCGGTGACAACGTGGGTCATGTGGGTACTCCGTCAGGCAAACACGGCCACTGAAGGCCAAACAGGATTTTACCGAATTTATCCGGGAGAACCCCAAGAGCCTGATATGAGGGTAGGGATGGCGGGTACCGGGGCGGATTCTTATGCGAAATTCGGCTGCCACGGCACCGGCGAGTCAAGTAGTATAGAGGACTGCTATTGCTTGCTGTCGTCTGTCCATGAGCACTCCGTCTGATGTTTCCCCGGTAGATCCCTTTGATGCCAGCTGGCTGGGCCAAGCGGCGGAGGGGCTGGATGCCGGCGGCCGGCAAGTGCTGCAAGACGCCGTCGACTGGGTTCGTGAGCCTTTACACAACGCCTTGGCCAGTACCGGCGAACCCCTGTCTGCACATTGTGCCGCAGTGGTTCTGATTCTTCGAGACCTGGGCTCGGATGCTCCTACGCGAGCAGCCGCACTGCTGGCGGTTCAGCCGGTGCCTGCAGGCGATCTCTCCCACTCGGATCCCCTGCGCAAGGCGTTCGGGCCAGAAATTGCCACGCTGGTGCAGGGTGCGCGTGCGCTGCTGCACCTGGGCGAGATTACCGGCAAGGTGGGATCAGAATCCGGGGCCGAGCAAAAAGAGATGCAGCGCAAGATGTTGCTGGCCATGGCCGCAGATCTTCGCATTGTGTTGATGCGTCTGGCGTCGCGCCTGCAATCCTTGCGCTGGTATGCTGCCACGCACACGCCCTGTCCGGTGCAGTTTGCCCGCGAAACCATGTCTTTGTATACGCCGCTGGCCAACCGGCTGGGTATCTGGCAACTGAAATGGGAGATGGAAGATCTCGCGTTTCGTTTCTTGCAGCCCGATACCTACAAGGCTATTGCCCGGCAGCTTGAAGAAAAACGTACCGAGCGTGAGCAATTTATCGACGAGGTGGTTCAGCGGCTGCAGGCGGCACTGGAGGATGCGCATATTCAGGCCGACATCAGCGGACGCCCCAAGCACATTTACAGTATCTGGAACAAAATGCGCAACAAGCATCTGGAGTTTCACCAGCTGTTTGATTTGCGGGCTCTGCGCGTGATTGTGCCTGACGAACGCACCTGCTATGCAGTGCTGGCACTGGTGCACGCGCTCTGGACGCCAGTACCCGAAGAATTTGACGATTACATCTCCCGGCCCAAGCCCAATGGCTATCGCTCCTTGCACACCGTGGTGGCCGATCAGCAGGGGCGCGTCTTCGAGATTCAGATCCGCACCCAAGAGATGCACCGGTTTGCCGAGTTTGGGATGGCCGCCCACTGGCGCTACAAAGAAGCCGGTGCGCGTGGTGGGCAGGTGGCCGCCGCGGGCGATTACGATCAAAAAATTGCCTGGATGCGCCAGCTGCTGGCCTGGCAGGAAGAAGGTGGGTCAGCACCTGCTCCGCAGGCACCCCAGGCCGAGCGCCGTCTTTATGTCATGACGCCCCAGGCACGCGTACTCGAGCTTCCCGAGGGCGCCACACCGGTAGACTTCGCTTATCTGCTGCACACCGATCTGGGGCATCGATGCCGGGGGGCGCGCGTGGATGGCCAGATGGTGCCCTTGTCCACACCGCTCAAAACCGGGCAAACCGTCGAAATTCTGGCGGCCAAGTCGGGCGGCCCTTCGCGCGACTGGCTCAATCCGCAACTGGGCTTTTTGGCCAGCCCCAGGGCACGCGCGAAGGTGCGGGCCTGGTTCAATGCCGTCGAGCTTCAGCAGCGTATTGCACAAGGGCAGGTACTGGTCGAAAAAGAGCTCCAACGCCTGGGTAAAACTGCCGTCAATCAAGAGCAGCTGGCTCAGCAACTGGGCTTTGCGCGGGCGGATGATCTCTATGTCGCTGCTGCCAAAGAAGAATTCAGCCTGCGTCAGATTGATTACGTGTTTCGTGACCCTGATGCCGCGCCGGTGGCCACTGATGAAGCGCGCGTCTATGCCAGTGATGCGGGCAGCGTGTCGCGCACCGGTAAAAGCGGGGTGCTGGTGGTGGGGGTGGATTCTCTGCTAACGCAGCTGGCGCGCTGCTGTCGTCCGGCGCCGCCTGATGCCATCGAAGGGTTTGTCACGCGTGGCCGGGGTGTGTCCATTCATCGCCGCGACTGTGCCTCCTGGGCGGCCTTGGCCCGCAAGTCACCCGAGCGCTGCATCGATGTCGCATGGGGCGATACCGGCCAGGCGCTGTATCCGGTAGACCTCAGCATCCATGCTCAGGATCGGCCCAACCTCTTGCGCGACCTTTCCGAGGTGTTTGCGCGGTTGCGCCTGCGTGTCGTGCGCGTTACCACGCACAGCCGCCGGTCGTTGGCCCATATGGTGTTTACCATCGAGGTGCGTGACGGCCAGCAGATCCGTCAGGCCCTGGACGCTGTCAACGAGCTCTCGGGCGTACAGGCCAGTCGCCAGTAGCCTTTACCACACGGCAAAGGTAGTTGCCCGCCTGACAGACGCCGCTGCTGGCCTGCGCTGTTAAAATGCCCGTTTGGCCATCAGGCCCACCCATCCGGGCATTGCCCGGCGCAGTTGTTTTGGGTGCTTTGATGGCATGGCAGCCCGCAATCGGGCACCTTTGAAGCGAGTCTGGATTTGAAACCCTATCATTTGCCGGATGCCCAAGGGCATTTCGGCCAGTTTGGCGGTTCTTTCGTGTCCGAAACCCTGGTGCATGCCCTCGACGCATTGCGCGAGGCGTATTTCCATTACCGCGAAGACCCAGAGTTCCTGCACGAGTTCGCCGACGAGCTCGAACACTTTGTCGGGCGCCCCAGCCCCGTGTATCACGCTCGCCGGTGGTCCAAGCAGTTGGGTGGGGCCCAGATCTGGTTCAAACGCGAAGACCTCAATCACACGGGTGCACACAAGGTTAACAACTGCATTGGGCAGGCCCTGCTGGCGCGCCGCATGGGCAAGCCGCGTGTCATCGCCGAAACCGGGGCCGGCCAGCATGGTGTGGCTACCGCTACGGTAGCCGCCCGCTACGGGCTTGAGTGCGTGGTGTACATGGGCAGCGAAGACGTCCGCCGCCAGGCCTCCAATGTCTATCGCATGAAACTGCTGGGTGCTCAGGTGGTGCCGGTAGAGTCGGGCTCGCGCACGCTCAAGGATGCGCTCAATGAAGCCATGCGCGACTGGGTCACCAATGTCGAAAACACCTTCTACATCATTGGTACCGTGGCCGGGCCGCACCCTTATCCGCAGATGGTCCGGGATTTTCAAACCATTATCGGGCGCGAATGTCTCGAGCAAATGCCCCGCGATGCCGGGCGTCAGCCCGATTACATTGTTGCCGCCGTGGGCGGTGGCTCCAATGCCATTGGCATTTTTCACCCTTACATCGACCACGATGCAGTAAGGCTGGTGGGGGTCGAAGCAGCCGGTGAAGGCCTGGATAGCGGCCATCATGCTGCATCGCTCAATCGTGGGGTGGTGGGCGTGCTGCATGGCAATCGCACGTATCTGCTCCAAGATGCCAACGGCCAGATCACCGAAACGCATTCCATCTCGGCCGGCCTCGATTACCCCGGTGTCGGGCCCGAGCACGCCTGGCTTAAAGAATCCGGCCGTGCGCAGTATGTGGGGATCACCGACCAAGAAGCACTGGCAGCCTTTCACGATTGCTGTCGCACCGAAGGCATCATGCCTGCGCTCGAGTCTGCCCACGCGATTGCCTACGCGGTCAAGCTGGCTCCTCAACTGCCCAAGGATCAGATCATTCTGGTCAATTTGTCGGGGCGTGGCGACAAAGACATGCATACTGTGGCCGAAACCAGCGGCATTACGCTTTAGGAGCCTCTGTTGACTGCATCCAATTCCCGTTTGGCCGATACGTTTGCCAGTTCGTCCGGGCGCACGGCCCTGATTCCCTACATCACAGCGGGTGATCCGCTTGCTGGCTCTACGCCCGATCTTATGCATGCCCTCGTGGCAGCAGGGGCCAGTGTCATAGAACTTGGTGTCCCGTTCTCCGATCCCATGGCGGATGGCCCCGTTATCCAGAAGGCCGGCGATCGCGCCATTGCGGCAGGCGTCAGTCTGGCGGTCGTGCTCGACCTTGTCTCCCAGTTTCGGCAACAAGACACCCTCACACCCGTGGTGCTGATGGGCTATGCCAATCCCATCGAGTCCATGGGCCAGAACGTTTTTGTTCAGGCTGCCCAGGCTGCCGGGGTGGATGGCGTGCTGGTGGTGGATTACACCCCCGAAGAATCCGCCGGGTTCGCCACTCGGCTGGCTGCGGCGGCTATCGATCCCATCTATCTGTTGGCGCCAACTTCCACGCAAGCGCGCATGGCACAGCTTGCACAACTTGCGCGTGGCTATGTGTACTATGTGTCCTTAAAAGGGGTTACGGGTGCAGGCAATCTGGATACCGATGATGTTGCCCGGCATCTGGCCCTGATCCGTCAACATATCCAGATTCCGGTTGGCGTTGGATTTGGCATTCGGGATGCCGCCAGCGCCGCGCGTTTGGCACAATATGCCGATGCGGTGGTGATTGGCAGCAAGCTGATCCAGGTTCTCGAAGAAGCCTCCCATCAGGCGGGCCCCCAGGCCGCCGTTCAGGCTGCAGCCCAGTGGCTGGCGGGTGTTCGCCAAGCCCTTGATACTGTTAAAAAAGGTTAACCATGAGCTGGTTCGAAAAAATTCTGCCCCCGCGTATCAACCGTAACAGCGACGCAGCGGCCAACAAGCGGGTTCCTGAAGGCCTGTGGGTCAAGTGTCCGTCGTGCGAGTCAGTCCTCTACAAAGAAGACCTCCTCGCCACGCTTAATGTTTGCCCCAAATGCAGCCATCACATGCGTATTGGTGCCCGTGCCCGTATCGACGCGCTGCTTGATGCCGACGGCCGGGTTGAGATCGGTTCACAGACGCGTCCGATGGATCCCCTCAAATTCAAGGATTCGCGCAAGTATCCCGAGCGTGTCTCCGAAGCCATCAAGCAAACGGGCGAGTCCGAGGCGCTGGTGGTAATGAGCGGTACCATTCTGTCGGTGCCCGCCGTGCTGGCCAGCTTCGAATTCTCCTTTATGGGAGGGTCGATGGGGTCTGTGGTGGGCGAGCGTTTCGCCCGTGGCGTACAAGAAGCCATCGACCGCCATATGCCGTTTGTCTGCGTGGCCGCATCGGGTGGCGCGCGCATGCAAGAGTCTCTATTTTCCTTGATGCAGATGGCCAAAACCACTGCGATGTTGCATCAGCTTGCCGAGGCCGGGTTGCCGTTTATCAGCATTCTTACCGATCCCACCATGGGTGGCGTTTCGGCATCCTTCGCCTTTATGGGTGATGTCGTGATTGCCGAGCCCAATGCCCTGATCGGCTTTGCGGGGCCGCGCGTCATCGAGCAGACCGTTCGCGAAAAGCTCCCTGAGGGGTTCCAGCGTGCCGAGTTCCTGCTGTCCAAGGGTGCTATCGATCAGGTCATCGACCGCCGCGAAATGCAGGCAGAGCTTGCGCATCTGCTGGCCTTGTTTACGCGTCAGCCCATCGAAGTGGTCTCCAAAGCAGCCTGAGCCGTCCAGCGCCGCAGGGGCTCCATGTCCCCTTCGGCTGATTTGCCCATAAAAAATCCCCGGGATCCTTTTAACAGGATCCCGGGGATTTTTATCCAAGGTTTAGTGCGAGGTTTCTACCTGCTGCAGGGGTTCATCCTGCACCTTGCGTGCCGATTTGCGAGGTCGGCCGACCGGTTTTGGAGCTGCCACAGGTGCTGACGAGACCGCTTCTACGCGGGTCTCGATGAGCTGCATACCGGCGGCCTCGAGAGACGCGCCGATGGTGGGCAGCACGATGGCTTGCGAAGCTGCTGCAGCCGCAGGCTGGGGCGATACCCCGTTGCTGGATGATTGCGCTGTGACCACGGGTGTGACTTCGGCAGATGTTTCAGTTGCTGCTTCGGTTTCGGTGGTTGCCTCGGTGGCGGTTTCCGCGACTTCAGCCACTGCAGGCGTGGTCTCGACAGGTGCCTTGACGGCAGTAGCACTTACCGCAGGAGTACTGGCTGGCGTGACATCCTCGGGCTGAGCCTCGGATACCGGCGCTTGCGCCTGTTGTGCATCAGACTCGAAAGAGGTGCTTGCCGGTGTTGCGGCGTCAAGCGGCTGGCGGCTGGCCTGAGCTTGCGCGTCGGCGTTTGTTACCTGGGGCTCGGTAGCTTGCGTGTTTTCCTGCGCTTGAGACTCGGCATCCAGTGCTTCAGGATCAAAGCGCGGGGTTTCGTGTGTCTGCAACGATACTGCGTCGGACGTCTCGGTGGCTTCGGTAGCTGCTGCGGTTTCGGTGCTGTCACCGGTGCGGCGACCCCGACGTCCACGACGACGGCGGCGCTTGCGCTCTGGATCTGGCGTTTCGACTTCGGTGTCACCTTCGATGTCTACAGCGGGGCCGGCAACTGGAGCAGCGGTCTCAGCAAGCAGGGGTTCGGTTTCGGCAACCGGCGCGAAGGTTTCAGAAGCTGCCTCAGGCATCGGTGTGTCGATGGCTGTTTGCTCTGCCACCACAGCGTTTGTCGTCACGGCTTCGGCCACGCTGGCTTCTGTGGCGGTTTCGGCACGGCTGCGTCCGCGGCCCCGACGGTTGCGGCTGCGACGGGGTTCGACGGTGTCCTGGCTGGCTTCCGGTGTATCGGACGCAACCTTGGCAATGCGCTCTTCCTGGGCACGTTCTCGGCGCTGAGAGGATCGCCCTTCGGCAGTGGTGCGCTCTTTGCGCTCGGTGTCGGGTTTATCGCTGCGGTGCTGGCGCTCGCTGCGGTGATTGCTGCGGCTGTCGGTGCGGCTGTCGCCACGACGGCCATGACGTCCACCATTGCTGCGGCGGGGCTTGTCGTCTTCTTGTGGTGCGACAACTGAAGCAGCGGTTTCTGCTGCTGGGGTGCCACCTGTAAACCAGGCCACGATGCGCTTGAGCATGCCGCCCCCTGAGGCTGCGGTGCTGACCGCAGCGGCAGCGGGTGCCTGTACCTTGGCGGGCTTTTCGATGTGATGTGGTGCGGGTTCTGCCGGTTGAATGCCTTTGACCAGGGCTTCGGGGCGAGACTTGGCCTCTTGTGCCTTGTTGGCCTGCCACACCAGCTGTTCTTCAGGCTCCTGGACGAGTTGAAAGCTGGTTTTGGTTTCGTCCAGACGCGGGTCGTCGTGGCGCAGACGCTCGATGTGGTGGTGCGGCGTTTCGAGCGACTTGTTAGGAATCAGCACCAGGTTGACCTTAAGCCGGGATTCGATCTGGCTGATGTCGTGACGCTTCTCGTTGAGCAGGAAGGTGGCCACATCAACCGGCACCTGCGCGTGCAGCGCTGCGGTGCCTTCCTTCATGGCTTCTTCTTGCAACAGTCGCAATACGTGCAGTGCGCTGGATTCGGCATCCCGAATGACGCCGGTACCGGTACACCGCGGGCAGGTGACGTGCGAACCCTCGTTGAGGGCAGGGCGCAGGCGCTGGCGGGAGAGCTCCATCAGGCCAAAACGCGAGATCTTGCCCATCTGAACCCGTGCCCGATCGAAATGCAGGGCATCGCGCAGTCGTTGCTCGACGGCGCGTTGGTTCTTGTTTTCTTCCATGTCGATGAAATCGATCACGATGAGTCCGCCGAGGTCGCGCAGGCGCAATTGGCGGGCTACTTCGTCGGCGGCTTCAGCGTTGGTGCGCAGCGCGGTTTCTTCGATGTCCGAGCCGCGCGTCGAGCGTGCGGAGTTGACATCGACAGCTACCAGCGCTTCGGTATGATCGATCACGATAGCGCCCCCCGAGGGCAGCGTCACCGTGCGGGAGTAGGCGGTTTCGATCTGATGCTCGATCTGGAAGCGGGAGAACAGCGGGACATCGTCGTGGTAGCGTTTGACGCGATTGACGTTGTCGGGCATGACCACGCTCATGAATGCCGTGGCCTGATCGTGGATGTCGTCCGTATCGATCAGGATTTCGCCAATTTCGGGCGAAAAATAATCGCGGATGGCCCGGATGACCAGGCTGGATTCAAGATAGATGAGGATGGGCGCCTTGTTCTCACGTGCGGCACCGTCGACGGCTGTCCAGAGTTGCAGCAGGTAATTGAGATCCCATTGCAGTTCTTCGACGCTGCGGCCGATGCCGGCTGTGCGGGCAATCATGCTCATGCCCGAGGGGATCTCGAGCTGGTCCATTGTGTCGCGGAGCTCTTGGCGATCTTCGCCTTCGACGCGTCGGGACACGCCACCCCCGCGGGGGTTGTTGGGCATCAGTACCAGATAACGACCGGCCAGAGAAATGAATGTGGTGAGCGCAGCACCCTTGTTGCCACGTTCTTCTTTCTCGACCTGGATGATAAGTTCCTGGCCTTCGGTAAGGGCATCCTGGATGCGCGCATTGCGTACATCGGTGCCTTCCTTGAAATAAGCGCGAGCGACTTCCTTGAACGGCAGAAAGCCGTGGCGCTCTTCGCCGTAGTTTACGAAGCAGGCTTCGAGGCCGGGTTCGATGCGGGTGATGACCCCTTTGTAGATATTGCCTTTGCGCTGTTCGCGGCCGGCAGTTTCAATGTCCAGATCAATTAGTTTCTGACCATCGACAATGGCGACGCGTAGTTCTTCTTGGTGCGTCGCATTGAACAACATGCGTTTCATGAGTGGGTTTCTCCGTTGTCAGGGTGCGCCAAATTTGGCGCACGACCACGGGTACTCGGTATGCAACGCGGCAGTCTGCGGTGGAGGTGGCTGCGGGCGAATTCAGGCCGCGCCAGTCTCCGGATCGGGGGGCACGGCGCACCGATAGGTGCGAAGTTCTTTCAGCAGGGAGGTCAGGGGCACAGTTGTGGTTGACAAAAAAAGTTGCTGGGAACGGCGGATGCCAGAAATAGGGCATCCGGTGCGGAAGAGCGAGCAGAAATCTACAGCGTCGCACGCGGTTATTGATCGGCTTCGGGGCTTGCACATGCAGCGAGCCAAAAGCCAGGACGGAACCGGCGACCAAGCACCCGGAGACCGAAATCAAGGCAGTACAATAAAACCCCTGCTGCCAGGCGGAGCGCATCCATTGCGTCTCTACGTCGGGCGGTTTTCGGCCTCTCTAGGCTGTCGTGATTATATGCTGCTTTTCCCTATGCGCAAAATAGATATGTCGTCCAGCCGCTTGCCAGCCGTACGCCAGGTAGTGGTTGACGAGCAATCTGCAGGGCAGCGTCTCGATAATTTTTTGCTGCGGCTTAACAAGGGTGTTCCTAAAAGCCATCTGTATAAAGCCATTCGCGATGGCCAGGTGCGTATCAACAAAGGCCGATGTCGCGCAGACACGCGTCTGGAGCTGGGCGATCTGGTTCGTATTCCGCCTATCCGGCGCCCCGATCCACAGGCCCGGCCTCCGGCACCTCCAGCCGTGTTTCCAGTGCTCTACGAGGACGAGCACCTGCTGGTGATCGACAAGCCGGCCGGGGTGGCTGTTCATGGCGGTAGCGGTATATCGTTTGGCGTGATCGAGCAGCTGCGCGCTGGTCGCCCCGAAGATCGCATGCTCGAGCTTGCACACCGACTGGATCGTGAGACCTCCGGCGTGTTGATGGTGGCGCGCTCGCGCAAAGCTTTGGTGGCGTTGCACGAGATGATGCGCCAAAGTGAGGGCCGCAAGCATTACCTGGCTCTGGTGGTGGGCGACTGGGTCAACGACCGCCAGCACATCCGCCTGCCCTTGCTCAAGTACCTCACGCCTGGCGGTGAGCGCCGGGTACGGGTAGATGCCCTGGGCAAGTCGTCACACACAATCATTACCCTCAAACGCCGGTATGGCGGGGCATGGTCTTTGCTGGGAGCTGAGCTTCGTACCGGGCGCACCCATCAGATCCGGGTGCATCTGGCTTCACAAGGCCACCCGATTGCGGGCGACGAGAAGTACGGCCCGGATGCCGTGCGGGCGGCTTTGGCCGAGCAGGGATTTCGTCGCATGTTTTTGCATGCCCATCGCCTCGAGATCCCGCATCCTGTGACCGGCGTATCCCTGGTTATCGAATCACCCCTTCCACCCGCCTGTCAGGCGGTGCTGGATTTCCTCGACAAAAATTACTCATGAACGCTTCCAGAGCGCCTTACCAGGCGGTTATTTTCGATTGGGATGGCACTTTGCTGGATTCCACTCACCATATTGTGGGGGCCCTGATCGGCGCATGTCAGGATCTTGGTCTCAAGGTTCCCAGTCCCGAAGAGGCCGGTTGGGTGATTGGCTTGTCGTTGCAGGCGGCCTTGTATCAGCTGGCACCCGAACTTCCTGCCAGTGAGGCGGATACATTTGCCGAGCACTATAAGACGCACTATCGGCGGTTGATGCACGAGTTGCACCTTTTCCAGGGTCAAGCACAGTTGCTGCAAGAGCTTCATGGCTATGGTGTGGTGCTGGGGGTAGCCACCGGCAAAAGTCGCCGTGGGTTGGATACATCGATCCAGTCACTTGGCCTGCAAGGACTGTTTCAAGCGACGCGTACCGTGGATGAGGCGCGCGGCAAACCCGATCCCGATATGCTCGAGCAGTTGCTGGCCGAGCTGGAACTGGCTCAGGATGCCGTGCTGATGGTGGGCGACACCACGCATGATGTCCTGATGGCCAAAGCCGCCGGCATCGACAGCCTGGCGGTGTCATATGGTGCACATCGGGCTTCTTTGCTGCAAACCTCCCAGCCCACCGCATTGGTGCATTCGGTGGCCGAGATGCAGGCCTGGGTAAGATCCAGCGTGCGAATTTAACTGGCCAGAAACAGAAACAGCGTGGGTTTTTTGTCGAAATCCGGGATGGGCTGCTTGCGCCATTGCGCCACGCTGTGCGTCTGGATGGTCTCGTCCGGGCACGTCAGTGCGCTGGCCACGCATACCTGGGTAGAGTCACGCAGGGTGTTCAGTAAAGCTTGAAACATCGCTTCGTTGCGGTACGGTGTTTCAATCAGGATTTGAGTTTGCTTCAGCTTGTGTGAGGCCGACTCCCAGGCCTTGATTTGTGCGTCGCGTTCGGGTGCTTTTACGGGGGCGTAACCATGAAACGTAAATCGTTGCCCCTCTAGGCCACTGGCCATCAACCCCAGCATGATCGACGAAGGCCCTGTCCAGGGCACTACCCGTATATTGTGTTGGTGGGCCTGCTTGACCACCCGTGCGCCAGGGTCCGCCACAGCCGGGCAGCCTGCCTCGGACACAAGACCGATATCCTGGTCGGCCGGTACCTGCTTTAACCAGGCACGGATCTCGGCCTCGGTGGTGCTGGCGCGCAGGGTTTCAATCTGGATGTCCTGTATTGCCAGGGGGGTATTGATCAGCTTCAGAAAGGCGCGTGCCGTCTTGGCGTTTTCTGCGATGAAATACCGTAACTGGCGGGTGATTTCCTGTGCTGCCTGGGGCAGCCAGGTATCAGGTGCGGTATGGCCCAGGCCAACCGGGATTAGGTGCAATGTTGTCATGGTTGATATTCAGCCGTTGCCAAGAGGGTCGAGTCCAAACTCACGCAGCATGCGGCACACCGCGATCAGGGGCAAGCCGATCAGGGCTGAGGGGTCGTCGCTGCGCATGTAGGCCATCAATGCAATGCCCAATGCTTCCGCCTTTGCGCTACCGGCCGTATCGTAGGGCTGCTCTGCCAGCAGATAGTGTTCGATCTGCTGGTCGGTGAGCGGCAAAAACCCGCATTGGGTTGTGACGATATCCTGTTGCATGCGTCGGGCGTCCATGACACACACAGCGGTGTGAAACAGCACTTCGCGGTTGCTGAACCGGCGCAACTGGGCCTGTGCAACTTGGTGGGTGCCGGGTTTGCCAACTGCCTGTCCGTCGCAGCAGGCAACCTGGTCGGATCCAATCACCAGTGCGTCAGGCCAGCTTTGCAATACCCGGGCTGCCTTCTCTTTGGCCAGGCGCTGCGCCAGTGCCTGCGGTGATTCACCCGCGCGCACTTGTTCGTCAACGTCGGGTGAAACGCACTGGAAGGGCAGTTTCAGTCTTTGCAGCAACTCGCGCCGGTAAGGTGAGCTGGAAGCTAAAATCAGGGTCATGGTGGGTGTGTATTGAGCAGGCCCGGGCAGTGTACTGCTAAACAATAGGCTGGCTGGTAGGGTAATTGTGGTGTTCAAATTGACTTGCCTGGTAAATGCCAAGTAGAATCTAGAGTTTTCCTGGAAGTCAGAATTCGTGGTTATTGATGCCTTGGATTTCGCTTTTGCCAGCCGGGTGCTTCAAGGCACTTTGCAGGCATCCAAACTGACACGTCTTTGCCAGGATTTGCCCGTGCCGCAGGATACCGAGATTCGCTGGCGTTTGGCGGGTCGCCGCGATCAGGTAACTGGTCAGCTGTGGCTTGATATCCAGGCAGAAGGGCAGGTCAGGGTGATGTGTCAGCGATGCCTGTCGCCGTTTTTGCTTGCCTTGCAAGTGGATAATACGGTTGGCCTGGTGCGTAATCAGGCGCAGCTTGACGCCATGGATGAGCTCGAAGCCAGTGGCGAAGGCACCGACACCGAATACGTGGTGGCTGATCAGCATCTGGATGTGTTGGGTCTCCTTGAGGACGAACTGATCCTGGTGCTGCCATATGCGCCACGACATCAGGATTGCCCTCAAACCGGGGAGTCCAATGCAACATCGGTGCAGGCCAAGCCTTCACCCTTCGCTGTTCTGGAACAGCTCAGGAAACATTAACATCTCGTTCAACTTGCGGGCTCGTGCTTACTTTAAAATGACCGATCCCGAACACAGGAGTCATCATGGCTGTCCAGCAAAACAAAAAGAGCTCGTCCAAGCGCGGTATGCATCGCTCGCACGATTTCCTCACCGGCCCCGCAACGGCCATCGAGCCCACTACTGGTGAAACCCATTTGCGTCACCATATCAGCCCCAATGGCGTGTATCGTGGTCGCAAAGTTCTGAAAACCAAGAACGACGAGTAATCCCGGCGCCCGAGATTTATCGCGCTGATGTCTGATTATTCACTTACCGTCGCCATCGATTGCATGGGCGGCGATTACGGCTTGCCCGTTACCGTACCGGCCGCCTTGGCGTTTGCCAAGGGGTTTCCCGATACCCGCTGCCTGCTTGTAGGGGACGAAGCTCGTATTCGCCCCCTGCTGGGTGAGGGCGTCGGGCGCGAGGGCCAAATCGAAATCCTGCATGCCTCCGAAGTCGTCACCATGGACGACTCCGTCGAGGTAGCTTTGCGTCGTAAAAAAGATTCATCCATGCGGCTGGCGGCCCAGGCTGTCAAGGATGGCCGTGCGGATGCAGCCGTGTCTGCAGGCAACACGGGTGCCTGGATGGCAATTTCCCGTTATGTTCTCAAAACACTGGATGGCATCGATCGTCCGGCCATTGCCACTGCGTTGCCCAATCAAATGGGTGGGGCAACCACTGTGCTGGATCTCGGTGCCAACGTGGATTGCTCGGCAGAGCACCTGCTGCAGTTTGGCCTGATGGGGTCTGCCCTTGTGTCCGCCGTCGATCATCAGGCGCAGCCCTCGGTTGGTCTGCTGAACATCGGCGAAGAACTCATCAAGGGCAACGAAGTTGTCAAACAGGCAGCCGAGCTTTTGCGCGGCAGTGGTCTTAATTTTTACGGTAACGTCGAGGGCGATGACATCTTCAAGGGTACTGTCGATGTCGTGGTCTGCGATGGTTTTGTCGGTAATGTCGTGCTCAAGTCCGCTGAAGGCCTGGCCAAGATGGTCAGCACCATGATGCGTGAAGAGTTTCGTCGTACGCCATTAACCATGCTGGCAGGCGGAATCGCGATGCCGGTTCTGCGGCGTTTCCGTGCCCGGGTCGACAATCGTCGTTACAATGGCGCAGCGTTGCTGGGCCTGCGCGGCATTGTGATTAAAAGCCATGGCTCGGCGGATGTGTATGCTTATGGTCAAGCCTTGCAAAGGGCCCGTGATGCGGTTCTTAATGGTCTGCTTCAGGGCACCATTCAGCGGCTTGATGCCTTGCGCAGCAGAATGCCTTCGCCTTCGGTAGGCGATACGTCTGCAGCAGTCTAGTCTCTTTTTCGGGATCAATATGCCTTACGCCAGGATTACCGGAACGGGCGGCTATTTGCCCCCTCGTGTCGTCACCAATGACGATTTGGCGGCCGATTTGGCCACTCGTGGTGTCGAAACCTCCAACGACTGGATTGTCGAGCGTACGGGCATCCGTCAGCGTCATATCGCAGCGCCTGGCACCAAAACCAGCGAGCTCGCCACACATGCGGCACGTGCAGCCCTCGAAAACGCAGGTTTGCAGGCGGACGATATCGATCTGATCATCGTTGCCACGTCCACCCCCGATTTTATTTTTCCCAGTACTGCCTGTCTGGTGCAGGCCAATTTGGGTGTGGGCGGTGCGGCTGCCTTCGACGTGCAGGCTGTCTGTAGCGGATTTGTTTATGCGCTGGCGACGGCTGATGCAATAGTGCGTGCCGGTCGTGCGCGCCACGCGCTGATCATTGGTGCCGAAGTCTTTTCCAGCATTCTCGATTGGTCTGATCGCCGCACCTGCGTGCTGTTTGGTGATGGCGCGGGCGCCATGGTGCTGAGTGCCGCCGATGAGCCAGGTATCTTGGCGGCACGGCTGAACGCTGATGGCCGTCAACAGCATATTCTGTGCGCCGCTGGCAATGTCTCCGATGGTAAGGTTACCGGCGATCCCTTCCTGCGCATGGATGGTCAGGCGGTGTTCAAGCTGGCGGTCAATTCGCTGGTTCGCTCGGCCCACGAAGTCTGTGACGAAGCCGGTATCAATCTTTCCGAGATTGACTGGATGGTGCCACACCAGGCCAATATCCGGATTCTCAACTTCATCAGCCGTAAGCTTGGGCTGCCCGAAGAAAAACTCATTGTCACACTGGACCTCCATGCCAATACCTCGGCAGCCAGTGTGCCGCTGGCCTTCGATGTGGCCTGGCGCGATGGCCGGATGAAGCCTGGTCAGCTGGCACTGTTGCAAGGGGTTGGCGGTGGCTTTACCTGGGGCTCTGTCCTCGTTCGTCTGTAAGGCATCAGTCACATGAAAATCGCATTTGTATTCCCGGGGCAGGGCTCCCAAACAGTGGGCATGATGGATGCCTGGTCTGAGGATGCGGGTGTTCAGGAAACCCTGCGGCAAGGCAATCAGGCCTTGAACGAGAACCTCGCCACCCTGATTGCACACGGCCCGGCTGACGCACTCAATCTCACCACCAACACCCAGCCAGCCATGTTGCTGTGCTCCGTGGCCATGTACCGTGCCTGGCAGCAGGCGGGTGGCGCCGTACCGGCCATCGTGGCCGGCCACAGTCTGGGCGAATACTCCGCCCTGGTGGCTGCCGGTGCTATATCGCTGGCGGATGCCGTGCGTACCGTACGTGTGCGGGCCCAGGCCATGCAGTCTGCGGTGCCAGTGGGCCAGGGGGGCATGGCTGCCATTTTGGGTCTGGATGACGAGGCTGTGCGCAAGGCTTGCGAGCAGGCCTCCAGAGATGAGATCGTCGAAGCCGTCAATTACAATGCGCCCGCTCAGGTAGTGATCGCAGGCCATACCGCAGCAGTCGAACGCGCCTGCGAACTTGCCCGCGCGGCAGGTGCCAAGCGCGCGGTTACGCTGGCTGTATCCGCGCCGTTTCATTCCCGCTTGCTCAAGCCCGCTGCAGCCGTGCTGGCCGATACGCTGGCAGGGGTGGCGGTGCAGTCGCCCTCCATTCCTGTCATCAATAATGTTGACGTTGCTCAGGCCACCTCGCCCGAGGCCATTCGTGACGCTCTGGTGCGTCAGGCATGGCATCCGGTGCGCTGGGTTGAAACCATCCAGGCCATGAAACACGCCGGTGTCACGCATATCGTAGAATGCGGCCCCGGCAAGGTGCTTGCGGGCCTGATCAAACGCATCGACCGCGATTTCACCACCTTCAACATCACCGATCCTGCGTCGCTTGAACAGACGCTCAAGTCTCTGGGAGGCTGATATGTCCGAAGCTACTTTGCAAGGCAAAATTGCCCTAATCACCGGCGCGTCGCGAGGCATTGGCCGTGCGATTGCCCAAGAGCTTGCAGACGCAGGCGCCACAGTCATCGGTACCGCCACTTCACCAGCAGGTGCAGAGTCCATCACCGAAGCCCTCGCCCCCCAAGGTGGACGGGGTGTGGTGCTTAATGTGGATGATGCCCCTGCTTGCGATGCCTTGCTGACCGAGCTGGCCGCTCAGGGTGGGCCCCACATCCTGGTCAATAACGCCGGCATCACTCGCGATGGATTGATTTTGCGCATGAAGGATGAAGATTGGGCGGCCGTGCTGAACACTAATTTGTCGGCTGTGTTTCGCTTGTCGCGAGGCGTGGCCAAAATCATGATGAAAGCCCGTTGGGGCCGTATCGTCAACATCACATCTGTGGTTGGCTATAGCGGTAACCCGGGGCAAGCCAATTATGCGGCAGCCAAAGCGGGTGTGGCCGGGATGTCCCGGGCTCTGGCCCAGGAGCTTGGCAGTCGCGGCATTACTGTCAATTGTGTTGCGCCCGGGTTTATCGATACCGACATGACTCGTGCGCTTAACGAAACTCAAACAGCCGCCATCTTGCAGCAAATTCCGCTGGGCAGGCTGGGGTCTGCCGCCGAGATCGCCAACGCAGTTGGCTATTTGGTCAGTCCTCAGGCTGGCTACGTAACAGGCACGACCTTGCACGTCAATGGTGGTATGTACATGTAGGGTTACAAGAACGGATGCTCACCGTCTAAGGTAAAATCCGTTCAAACTCAGTAGGCAGGCCTCGGTGTTTAATCCGGCCAGGTATTCATTTTCTGGCCCCGAACTGTCATTTTTTTATTACCCCGCAGCCCAGCTGTCCTCGTTTGGCTATAATTCGCGGGATTTTTCCTAACTGGAGATATGCATGGAAAGCATCGAACAGCGCGTCAAGAAGATCGTCGCTGAACAGCTCGGCGTCAACGAAGCCGAGATCAAAAACGAATCTTCCTTCCTTGACGACCTCGGTGCCGACTCGCTCGATATGGTCGAGCTCGTGATGGCCCTTGAAGACGAATTCGAAACCGAAATCCCCGACGAGGAAGCCGAGAAAATCACGACGGTGCAGCAGGCGGTCGATTACATCACCTCGCATAGCAAGCAGTAATCTTATTCAAACCCTGTGCACGCCAAAAGGCGGTGTCAGGGCCACAAGCAGTTCGTGACGGGTGATCATCGGGCAGGCGGGACTGCATGTCCGACCTGATGATCTGCCATGAGCTGCTTTTTTCTTTTCAGGAGCCGTATGTGAAACGACGAATCGTCATCACCGGGTTGGGCATCGTGTCGCCGGTGGGCAATGATGTCGATACTGCCTGGGACAACATTATCCAGGGTCGTTCCGGCATCGGACGCGTTACCCGATTCGACGCCTCCGTACTAAACAGCCAGATTGCCGGCGAAGTCAAAGGCTTTGAAGTCACCGACTACATGGGTGTCAAAGAAGCCAAGCAAATGGACAGCTTTATCCATTATGGGGTGGCTGCCGGCATTCAGGCCTGGCGTGATTCAGGTCTCGAGATCGATAACGAAAACGCTGATCGTATTGGTACCATCATTGGCTCAGGGATCGGCGGTCTGCCGCGGATCGAAGAAACCCAGATCGAATACCTGCAGCGTGGCGCCCGGCGTATCTCGCCATTTTTTGTACCGGCGTCCCTGATCAACCTCATTTCGGGGCAACTGTCGATCATGCTGGGCCTCAAGGGTCCCAGCTACGCAGTCGTCTCGGCTTGTACAACCGGTTTGCACTCCATCGGCGATGCGGCCCGCCTGATCGAATACGGCGATGCCGACGTAATGGTGGCGGGAGGCGCCGAAAGCTCGGTGTCGCCTTTGGGCATGGGTGGCTTTGCTGCCATGCGCGCCTTGTCCACGCGCAACGATGATCCCGCCACGGCCTCCCGTCCCTGGGATCGCGACCGCGACGGTTTTGTGTTGGGTGAAGGCGCCGGCGTGGTGGTTCTCGAAGAACTCGAGCACGCCAAGAAACGGGGCGCCCGCATTTATGGCGAGTTTCTCGGTTTTGGCATGAGCTCGGATGCCCATCACATCACCAGCCCAGACCAAGACGGCCCGCGCCGCGGGATCCTGCACGCGCTGCGCAACAGTCATGTAAACGCCGACGAGATCAGCTATGTCAACGCACATGGCACCTCCACGCCGCTGGGTGACAAAAACGAAACCGAGGCGCTCAAGCTGGCGTTTGGCGATCATGCCCGCAAGCTTGTGGTCAACTCCACCAAATCCATGACAGGCCATTTGCTGGGGGCTGCAGGCGGTATCGAGGCAGTATTCACAACCTTGGCTGTGTATAACCAGATTTCGCCTCCCACGATCAACCTGTTTAACCAGGATCCCGAATGCGACCTGGATTATTGCGCCAATCAGGCCCGCGATCTCAAGATCGATGTGGCGCTGTCCAACTCGTTCGGGTTTGGCGGCACCAACGGATCCATGATCGTGAGGCGCTTCTGATCAGGGCTCCGGCGTGAGCGAGCGCGAGGTCGACCTCGCGCTGGTCGAGCGCGTCCGCCGCGGCGACCGGCATGCCTTTGATTTGCTGGTAATCAAGTATCAGCGCAAGATCATGCGCCTACTGTCGCGCATGATTGCCGAACCCGCCGAGATCGAGGACGTTGCCCAGGAGGCCTTTATAAAGGCCTACCGGGCCTTGCCTCGGTTTCGTGGCGACAGTGCGTTCTACACCTGGCTGTACCGCATTGCGATCAATACCGCCCGCAACTGGCAGGCTTCGCGGGCCCGGCGTCCATCTACGGTATCCGTGCTCGAAAACGAAGACGGTGAAACTTTTGAGCAAATTGACAGCCTAAGTGATCACAGTACCCCTGAATCGCTGATGGCCAGCCGCCAGATTGCCCAGACGGTCAACGAGGCGATCGAGGCTTTGCCGGATGATTTGCGCACAGCCATTGTTTTGCGGGAAATCGAAGGGATGAGTTATGAAGATATCGCCAGCACCATGCAGTGCCCCATCGGCACGGTTCGTTCGCGTATTTTTCGAGCCCGCGAGGCGATTGCCAGCCGCTTGCGGCCGGTTATGGATCAGGATACCGAACGCCGCTGGTAAGGAGCCCTCATGAACAATGATCAACGTGAACACGTCCAGGATCAAGACTGGGAAGCCTCGGTTTCCAGCTGGGTGGATGGCGAATCCGACATCCGTACCGAAGATCTTGATACCCCCTATGGTCGTCAGGTGTGGGATACCTATCATCTCATTGGCGATGTCATGCGCAGCCAGGATCTGGCCCTGCAGCCCTCCGAGCGCTTCTATGCGCGGGTGTCTGCAGCCTTGGATGCCGAGCCCCTGATCGTTGCTCCGGCGCCTCTGGCGCGGCGCCATGCCTGGCGCGTAGGAGTGTCCGGCCTGGCAGTGGCTGCAGCGGTGGCGTCGGTGGTCTGGATGGCGCAACCGCTGTTATCCGGACAAGACCCAGCCCCCACAGCACCCGTATTGGCACAGGCCTCCGATACGCCACCGGCAGATGCCGGTTTGGCAGATTACATGGCGGCGCATCAGGCCATGGCCGGAGCGGGCCCCGTACGTCAGGTTTCTTACGATGGCATGGGGTCGCGTTAATGTGGTCGGGAGGCCGCTTTGGCAAAATCGCCCAGTGGGGTGAAGGGCTGCTGATCGGGCTGGCACTGGTTGCAGGGGCGCAGGCAGCCGAGCCAGGGCCAGATCTGCAGTCGTTTTTGCAGCAGGTTCAAGAAGCGGCCCGTGCTCAGGACTATTCCGGCGTGTATGTGTACCAGCAGGGGTCGATCCTGCAGTCATCCCGTTTGGTTCACCTGATGGATGGCACGGGTGAGCACGAACGCCTTGAAACGCTGGATGGGTCACCTCGCGAGTGCCTGCGTCAAAACGGTATCGAACAATGCCTGCACCCAGGCAGCAAGCTGGTCGTCAGCCATCCGGTTCGCAGCGAGCACTTCCCGGGGCTGCTGCTGAATGACGCCGATGGGATCAGCCAGCACTACGAGTGGCTGCCCTCAGGCAAGCCGTATCGGATCGCTGGCCGTGATTGCAAGGTGTCCGATATCCGTGCCCGCGATGCCTTGCGCTACAGCTATCGCATCTGCACCGACAACAAAACGCACCTGCTGCTCAGGTTTCAGACCCTGGACGCCGCCGGCCATCTCGTCGATCAGGTGTCCTTCAGCAGCCTGAAAATAGGCAAGGATGTAGATCCACACGACATTTCTTCCAGCTGGGATACGCGATCCTGGCATTTGATCGCCGAGTCCAGTGAGCCAGTCAGCCTGGAGTCGCTGGGCTGGCGCTTTGTGCTGCCTGCGGGTTTCCAGCCGGTGGCTGAGCTCTCCAGGCAAATTGGGCTCGATCATGTGGTGAATCAGTTGGTGGTCTCAGACGGCTTGGCCGCAATTTCAATATTTATTGAAACCTTTGACCCAAAACGAGATCAAAACATTCAACAGGGAGACCTGCATCAAGGAGCGGTCAATATTTACCGGATGCGTTTGGCATCCTATTGGCTGACTGCCGTGGGTGAAGCGCCCGCCGATACTGTGAGGGAATTCGCCCGCAATGCACAGTACCTCCCGCAGGCTGCTCACTGAATACATTCTTCCAAGGAGAATTTCTCATGGTTTTTAATTTGCCCAAGGTCGCTGGCGTCAAGCGGATGGCTGCCGGTGTAGCCGCCGGTGCCCTGTTGCTGACCACGCTGCCCATGGCCGCGGTTCAGGCTGAACCCGCTGTCTCGTCTACTATTTCGGCACTGCCTGATTTCACACAGGTTGTCGCAGAAACCGAAAACTCCGTGGTCAATATCCGCACAACCGAAGCTGTTCCGGTGCGCCGTTCGCCCGGTGGCCCTGGTGGCGATCCATCCGATCTGTTTCGCTGGTTCTTTGGGCCCGACTTCATGCCCCCCGGATTTGGCCCCCAAGGGCCCCAGGGCCAAGGCCCACAGGTACAGCCGCACAACAAGTCGCAGCAGCCTGGCCCCAAAGAGCGCACGGTGCCTCGCGGGATTGGTTCCGGGTTTATTCTGTCCAGCGATGGTTATGTCCTTACCAACAACCATGTGGTGGATAATTCCAATGGCATTTTTGTCACCATGACCAGTGGCAAAGAATACAAGGCCAAAGTGATCGGCACGGATGCTCGTACCGATATTGCCCTGCTCAAGATCGATGCCACGGGCCTCAAGCCGCTGACCATCGGCGATTCTGACAAGCTGAGGAAAGGTCAGTGGGTACTGGCCATTGGCTCGCCCTTTGGGCTGGATTCCACTGTCACTGCAGGTATCGTCAGTGCCATTAACCGTGATACCGGCGATTATCTGCCCTTTATCCAGACGGACGTTGCGGTAAACCCCGGTAACTCCGGCGGTCCGCTGATCAATCTGCAAGGACAGGTGGTGGGGATCAACTCCCAGATCATCTCCCGCAGTGGTGGCTTCATGGGTATCTCCCTGGCTATCCCAATCGATGAAGTCATGCGCGTGGTGGATCAGCTCAAGGCACATGGCAAGGTCACACGAGGCCGTATCGGGGTGCAGATCACCGAGGTGCAGGATGATGTCGCCAAGGCGCTGGGCCTGGGTACTGCCCATGGTGCATTGGTCAGCAGCGTCGATCCTGATGGTCCTGCCGCCAAGGCCGGTGTGCATGCGGGTGATGTGATCACGAGTTTCAACGGACACGAGATCAAGCACATGACGGATCTTCCCCGTCTGGTGGGGGCGACCAAGCCGGATACCGATGCCACCATCCAGGTTTGGCGCAAGGGTAAATCCCTGGATCTTAAAGCCCAGGTTGGTGAGCTCGACACCAAAGTGGCCACGGCTTCCGAGCCTTCTGCGCCCGCCAAGGACAGTAGCGATCGTCTGGGCCTGGTGGTAAAGGCGCTGCCGGCTGAGGCCAAAGCTGACCAGGGCGTGCTGGTTGCCCAGGCAGAAGGTGCCGCCGCCGAGTCTGGTATCGAACCGGGTGATATCATCTTGCGTGTCAATAACACGGATATCACCAGCCCGGCGCAATACGAGAAAGTCGTCAAAGATCTGGATAAATCCAATCCGGTGGTGTTGCTGGTCAGCCGCGATCAGCAATCCCAGTGGGTGATTGTCAAGCTGCGCTGATCCGCGTGTCGGGAAAAAGCTAAAATACAGCCAGAACGGAAGGGGGGCGCCTTGCGGCGCCCCCCTTTTTTGCTGGCCAGCCTGTCTGCCACGCCCTCCTCAGTATTTTTAACTCCTGCCTGCTGTCTATGGACCACATCCGCAATTTCTCCATCATCGCGCACATTGATCACGGTAAATCCACGCTGGCGGATCGCCTGATTCATCGTTGCGGAGGGTTGCAGGATCGCGAGATGGCGGCCCAGGTGCTCGACTCCATGGACATCGAGCGCGAGCGCGGCATCACTATCAAGGCCCAAACCGCTGCTTTGAGCTATACCGCTGCCAACGGTAAAACCTACGCGCTTAATCTCATCGATACCCCGGGGCATGTCGATTTCTCCTACGAAGTCAGCCGGTCTTTGTCTGCCTGCGAAGGCGCCTTGCTGGTGGTCGATTCCACGCAGGGGGTCGAAGCGCAAACCGTGGCCAACTGCTACACCGCCATCGAGCTCGGTGTCGAGGTGGTGCCGGTGCTCAATAAAATGGATCTCCCGTCCGCAGATCCCGATGCCGCTGCGGCCGAGATCGAGGATGTCATCGGCATTGATGCTACCGATGCGATTCAGGCCAGTGCCAAGACGGGCCTAGGGATCGACGAAATCCTCGAAGCCATCGTGGCGCGTGTGCCACCGCCCCAGGGGGATGCGGATGCACCCCTGCAGGCCCTGATCATCGACTCCTGGTTTGACAACTACGTGGGTGTGGTGATGCTGGTCAGGGTTGTCAATGGTGTTTTGCGACCCAAAGACAAATTGCTGTTGATGGCAACCGGCGCCAGCCATCTGTGTGAGCAACTGGGCGTGTTTACTCCCAAGACCCAGCCGCGCAATGCCCTGTCTGCCGGCGAGGTGGGCTTTGTGATCGCGGGCATCAAAGAGCTCGAACACGCCAAGGTGGGCGATACCGTCACCCTGGCGCAAAGGCCGGCGGCCAAGCCACTGCCCGGTTTCAAAGAGGTCAAACCCCAGGTGTTTGCAGGGGTCTACCCGATCGAATCCAGCGAGTACGATCAACTGCGCGACTCCCTCGAAAAGCTCAAGCTGAACGACTCCTCCCTGATGTTCGAGCCCGAAGTCTCACAGGCGTTGGGGTTTGGGTTTCGCTGCGGGTTTCTGGGCCTGCTGCACATGGATATCGTGCAAGAGCGCCTTGAGCGAGAGTTCGATATGGATATCATCACCACGGCGCCGTCCGTGGTGTATGAGGTTCTGCATCGCGACGGTACTTTGCTGATGGTGGACAGCCCTGCACGGATGCCTGAAGTAGGCAATATCCAGGAGATCCGCGAACCCATCATGACGGTGACACTGTTTATGCCTCAAGAGTACGTGGGGCCGGTGATGTCACTGTGTACGGCCAAGCGCGGGATACAGCTCAACATGAGCTATCACGGCCGGCAGGTACATCTCAGCTACGAGATCCCGCTGGCTGAAATCGTGCTGGATTTCTTCGACCGCCTGAAATCTGTCTCGCGCGGGTATGCGTCGATGGACTACGAGTTCAAGGAATACCGGGTGGCGGATGTTGTGCGGGTCGATCTCCTGATCAACGGCGACCGGGTAGACGCCTTATCGATGATTGTGCACCGTGCCAACGCCCGCCACCGCGGCCGTGACGTTGTCACGCGCATGCGCGGCCTGATCCCGCGTCAGATGTTTGATATTGCGATTCAGGCGGCGATCGGCGCTGAGGTCGTGGCCCGCGAAAACGTCAAGGCGTTGCGAAAAAATGTGCTGGCCAAGTGCTATGGCGGTGATATCTCCCGCAAGAAGAAGCTGCTCGAAAAGCAAAAAGCCGGTAAAAAGCGCATGAAGCAGGTGGGTAACGTAGAAATCCCTCAAGAGGCCTTCCTGGCTGTCTTGCAGGTGGACGATAAATAAGGATTAGCATGAGCTGGGATTTTGCCCTGTTGTTGTTCTGCGCCCTGGTTCTCACCGGGCTGGTCTGGTTGTGGGATCGTGTCAGCTTGCGCAAGCGGCGGCGCGCGCGTGCCGAAGCGGCCATGCAGGCTTGCAGTCATAACGCTGCAGGGCTGGACGCCGCCGCCCTAAAATCCGAGTGCCAGCAAGCTTACGACCGTGCCTTTCAGGCGCCCTGGTGGGTCGAGTACTGCGTCAGCTTTTTCCCCGTCATTCTGTTTGTGTTTGTGTTGCGGTCATTTGTAGTTGAGCCCTTCCGGATTCCCTCCGGGTCGATGTTGCCAACACTTGAAAACGGCGACCTCATTCTGGTGAACAAATTTCAGTACGGAATCCGTCTTCCGGTGATCGACAAGAAGGTCGTCGAGATTGGTACACCGCATCGTGGCGACGTGGTGGTGTTCCGCTACCCGGTTGATCCCTCGGTGGATTACATCAAACGCGTGGTGGGTGAGCCCGGAGACGTCATTGAGTATCGCAATAAAACTTTGTCGGTAAATGGGCAGGTGGTGCAGCATGAACGCGCCGGTGATTACTACGAGCCCGACCGCGCCGTCTATGTTGGGCAATATCGCGAACAGCTTGGGTCGGTATCCCATCGTATTTTGCTTAATGTCCACGCCCCACAGGATTTTGGTCCCATTACGCGGTTTCCCGATTTTCAGAATTGCGACTATCAGGGCGATGGCGTGCGGTGCACTGTGCCTGCAGGGCATTACTTTATGATGGGCGACAATCGGGACAACAGCCTGGACAGCCGCTATTGGGGCTTTGTCCCAGACCAGAACATTGTTGGCCGGGCATTCTTTATCTGGATGAATTTCAGTTCACCCAGCCGAATAGGCGGGTTTCAGTAATGACTGCGCTAGATACCCTGCAAACGGCACTGGATTATCGCTACCGCGACCAGGCCCTTCTTGAACAAGCCCTGACACATCGCAGTCATGGGGTGCCACACAACGAGCGGCTCGAGTTTCTGGGTGATTCCATCCTTAATTTTGTTGTGTCCACCCTGCTGTTTACCGAGCACGCCGAAATGGACGAGGGCGACTTGTCCCGTGTGCGTGCCAATCTGGTCAAGCAGTCGGCTTTGGCCGAGATTGCACAAAGGCTGGCGCTGTCCAATTATTTGCGCCTGGGCGAGGGTGAGCTCAAAAGTGGCGGTTTCCGGCGGCCCTCAATTTTGGCCGATGCGGTCGAAGCCATCTTTGGTGCACTGTACCTGGATGGTGGCTATACCGAAGTCAGCCGCGTCATCGAGCATCTGTACCGGCCGGTGCTGTCGCATATCGATGTCCGCACCTTTGGTAAAGATCCCAAAACCCTGTTGCAGGAAATCATGCAGGGGCGCGGTCTGGATCTGCCGCACTACGAGGTCGTTTCTACGCGGGGTGCGGCACACAATCAAACCTTTGATGTGATGTGCGCGGCCGCACAGCTGGATATTCGCGTGCAAGCCTCGGGCAGCAGCCGGCGCGCGGCCGAACAAGCCGCCGCCAGCCTTGTGATTGCCCAGATACAGGCATTGGCGCCCGCGCACAAAAGTACGCGCAAGCACCATCGCAAGCCTGCGCAGCTATCGCTGCCAGTGGCAGTGGCCCAGGAGAAAAAATGAGCAGTCCTTCCATGCAGCCCTCCCGCTGCGGTTTTGTGGCGCTGGTGGGGCGGCCCAATGTGGGCAAGTCCACCCTAAGCAACGCCCTGATTGGTGCCAAGCTGTCCATTGTGTCGCGAAAGGCGCAAACCACGCGGCACCGCATCCATGGCGTGCTTACACAAGAAGCCGACCAATTTGTGTTTGTCGATACCCCTGGCTTTCAGACCCGTCATGGCGGAGCCATGAACCGCATGATGAATCGTGTGGTGACCCAGGCGCTAGCCGAAGTCGATGTTGTGGTGCATGTGGTCGAGGCGGGTAAATGGTCGGCGGGTGATGCGGCCATTGTGCCGTTGTTGCCTTCTCAGCGGCCAGTTGTCCTGGTGGTCAATAAAATCGACACCCTCAAGGACAAAAATGCTTTGTTTGCATACGTCACCAAGCTGACGCAAACGTTTCCTTATGCGGCTGTGGTGCCGGTCAGTGCCATGAAGTCTGTCCAGCTGGATGTGCTGTTGCGAGAGCTGGCACAGTACCTGCCGGAGGCCGAGCATCTCTTTGAGGCCGATACCTTCACTGATCGGCCCGTGCGCTTTCTGGCGGCGGAACTCATTCGAGAAAAAATCTTCCGGTTGGTGGGAGACGAACTTCCCTACGGTTGCACCGTCGTTATCGAGCAATGGGAAGAAAACGATACAGGTGTCCGCATTGCCGCCTGCGTCGTCATCGAGCGCGAAGGTCACCGGCCGATTCTGCTGGGCGCGGGTGGCCAGCACATGAAACGCATTGCCTCAGAGGCCCGCCAGGACATGGTCAATCTGCTCGAAAAGCAGGTGCATCTGGACGTCTATATCAAGGTGCGCAAGGGCTGGTCTGGACGCGAGGCAACCCTGCGAGAGCTGGGCTATGACTAAACGCAGTCTGCGCATCCAGGATGCGCAAGGCTACGTTCTGCATGCCAGCCCCTGGCGCGAAACTTCTCTGATTGCCCAATGTTTTACCCGTGATCACGGCTGTGTGGCCGTGGTGGCCAAAGGGGCCAAGCGCCCATATTCGGCGCTGCGGCCTGTGTTGGTGGCTTTTCAGCCTCTGATGCTTTCCTGGTCGGGGGTATCTGACATCCATACTTTGGTAAGGGCAGAAGCTGGCCCTGTGCGTCTGCTTAATGGCAGGGGCATGATGTCCGGCTGGTATCTGAATGAACTCATCCTGCGCCTGCTGGCCCGCGAAGACCCGCATCCAGGAGTATATGAGGCCTACGAGGCAGCGCTCACGGCCTTGTCATTGACTGGATCCGGACGGTCTCATGCTGCCGTGTTGCGCCGTTTTGAGTGGTTGCTGCTGGAGCATGCCGGTTATGGGGTAGATCAGCCTTTACCGGACTTTGACGACCAAGACACAGAGCCTGCCTTGCGGCAGGCTCTGAGGGAACGCCTGGATCAATTGTTGGAAAGCCCGCTGCGTACGCGCCAGGTGTTGATGGATCTGCAGCGGTATTAGTGCTTATTCGCGGTTGCCACCGAAGATGCCCAGCAACATCAGCAGGTTGGTGAAGATGTTGTAGAGATCAAGGTAAACCGCTAGCGTGGCCGTAACATAGTTGGTTTCGCCGCCTTGCACCACGCGCTGGAGGTCGACCAGCAAGAAAGCCGAGAAGATACCGATGGCCAGCACTGACAAGGTGAGCATCAGTGCGGGGATCTGCAGAAACATATTGGCGACCATCGCCACCAGCAGCAGCACCACACCCACAAACAAAAACTTTTGCATGTGCGTGAAGTCGCGTTTGGTGGTGGAGGCCACGGTGGCCATCACGCCAAACACGGCAGCGGTGCCACCAAAGGCCAACATGATCAACTGCGAACCATTGGCCAGACCCATGACGTGGCCCAGCAGGCGCGAGAGCATCAGGCCCATGAAGAACGTAAAGCCCAGCAGCAGCACGACGCCCAAAGATGAATTCTTGTTGCGTTCGATCAGGAACATCAGGCCAAATGCACCCAGCAGAAACACAATGGTGCTGGTGCCTGGGTTGCCGGCCATGGTTTGATCCATGCCAAACTGCAGGCCAAACGCTGCGCCCAGCACGGTGGGAATCAATGACAGGGCTAGAAGCCAATAGGTGTTGCGCAACACGCGGTTGCGTGCAGTAGCCGACACATCGTACGTGCCGGTGCGAGGTAGTGTGTGGCGGAAGTCGGACATCTTAAGTTCCTGTGGGTGAGAGCGTGCTGATGTTATAGCACATCAATATTCAAATCTTACAACAAGCTGAACATTTGGTGGTTGCGGTGTGGGTTCGGCAATTTGCCTTTGCTCTGCACGGTGAACCACCATGGGATGGTCGGGTGCGGATTGGACAGCCAAAGATGCAGAAAGTTCAGTTTGTAACCAGGATGGTTTTTAACCTGAATAGTTATAAGGCTTGAGGCGCGGGCAACTGATGTCCCCGGACATCGTGGCCTGCCTCTCGGTAGTTGGCCCAGCGCTGGCGGGCAGCCTGCATGTCGGCTTCGTGCCCTGAGACAATTTCGAGGATGCGGGTAAATCGGTGTGCCTCCGGAGGGCAGTCGATATCCAGGTTCAGTAGCCAATCGGTAGAGGAGCTGCCCGCCAGGGCTGGGGCGTCCGGCACCAGCCACACGCGGGCTTCATGGGCGAGAGGGTCGTCAATCCGGGTGTGGGGAATAAAGCTGGCAGGCTCAAAGCTCCAGAGCAGGGCGTCAAAGCGCTTCAGCCGTCTTGCATCGGTGCAGTAAACCAGCAGCAAATGGCCTGCCTGCATATGGCGGGCAACGGTTCGGCAGGCGGCGCGCAAGCGATGTTGCGCGCCGTAAGCGAAATCGATACGGCTCACTGGCACTGACCCAGCAGATAGTGGGTGAGCAAAGAGACTGGGCGCCCGGTGGCTCCTTTTTGCTTGCCTTCCAGCCAGGCGGTGCCGGCAATATCCAGGTGCGCCCAACGATAGTTGCCGGTAAACCGCGAGAGAAAGCAGGCAGCTGTGATGGAACCTGCTGGTCGGCCGCCAATATTGGCCATATCGGCAAAATTGGATTTCAGCAGATCCTGATAGGCATCATCCAGTGGCAGGTGCCAGGCGGGGTCGAGGGCCTGGCGTCCCGCGGCCAGCAAATCGGCTGCCAGCGCGTCATCCCGGGTGAACAGGCCGCTATTGACGTGACCCAGCGCAATCACGCAGGCACCCGTGAGGGTAGCGACATCGATGACGGCTGCCGGCTTGAATCGCTCGGCATATGTGAGCGCGTCGCAGAGGATCAGGCGGCCTTCTGCGTCGGTGTTCAGTACCTCGATGGTTTGGCCCGACATGCTGGTGATGATGTCGCCCGGTTTGACAGCTGAGCCGCTGGGCAGGTTTTCGCAGCTGGGGATGATGCCGATGACTTCGCGGGGGAGGTCGAGTTGGGCGACCGCGCGCAGGGTGCCCAGTACGCTGGCGGCCCCGCACATGTCGAATTTCATTTCGTCCATGGCTGGGCCGGGCTTGAGGGAAATCCCCCCGGCATCAAACGTGATGCCTTTGCCAACCAGCACAATGGGCGGCGCCTTGCGGGCAGCTGCCTGGCTGGGCGTGTGGCGCAGTACGATGAAAGCAGGTGGCTGGGCAGACCCGCGGGCTACCGACAAAAATGAGCCCATGTTCAAGGCCTCGATTTTTTTCTGGTCGAGGACCTCCGCCTTGAGCGTCTTGAACTGTTTGGCGAGATCGCGGGCGGTTTGGCCCAGGTAGCTGGGGGTGCAGACATTGGGTGGCAGATCGCCCAGCAGGCGGGCCAGATTGATGCCGGATCCGATGGCTGCGCCCTGTGCCATGCCTTCTTTGGCATGGGTGGTCTGGTTGCGGGCCACGTGCAGGGTGAGGCTTCTGAGCTTGATGGCCGGCTTTGCGTGGCTGAAGGTTTCGTCGTAGCGATACAC
The DNA here is from genome assembly GCF_049651205.1 of Castellaniella sp. Classification (GTDB taxonomy): domain Bacteria; phylum Pseudomonadota; class Gammaproteobacteria; order Burkholderiales; family Burkholderiaceae_B; genus Castellaniella. The sequence goes on along the minus strand of NZ_JBASBR010000012.1, from coordinate 240,393 downwards.
CGCCGTGCAAAATGCACTGGCACACAGGCGTGCCAATGTGGTGGGGCTGGCATCGGGACATTTAAGCGAGCACAGCGTAGAGAAGGTAGTGCTGACATTGGCCTTGACGCAATAATGGGCAAATGCCAGGTGTGCCTGGCGCAGGGTGGCGGCATTCAGGGTGTCCTGGGCGCCGAGTCCGAGTAAAATGACCCGGCTGGCGGCAATGCCTGCCGGCGCGTGCAGGCACAAGACACTGCCGGGGCTGGCATCGAACTCGGATTGCACCACCGAGCGGATGGCGCCTTTGCTGGCCTGATCAAGAATATCTGCAGCAGGGCTGAGAATGCCATCTTTAAATACCCCAACGGCCAGGGCCTGAGTTTTTACAGAGGGCAGGTAGGTCGAGGTGCTTGTGCTAAATTCCATTCGTTTTTCCTTTACTCCAGCGGCGTGTATCCGGCGTCGGGTGAAGCTTTCCACCCAATCCAACGGCTCATTATTCCGCATTTTCCCATGACATTGTTCAAGCGCGCTGTTTTTGCCGAGATTACCAGCCATGCCGGTATTGTGTTTTCCACGCTGCTGGTGGTCTGGCTCAGTGTGCTGATCGTCCGGCTGCTGGGTGATGCTGCCGCCGGCGATATCGGTGCCAATGTTGTGCTTGGGCTGGCCGCGTTTTCCAGCATCACGGCCTTACCCGTGATTTTATCGGTGGCGCTGTTTGTGGCGGTGCTCACCACCGTCACGCGCAGTTACCGCGAATCCGAAATGCCGGTCTGGTTTGCCAGTGGCCTGTCGCTTACCGATTGGCTGCGCCCCATCATGTGGTTTGCAGTGCCTGTGGCCCTGGTGGTGGCGGCGCTTACGCTGTCTGCATCGCCCTGGGCTTATGGCCAGATTTCCGAGTACCGTCAGCGTTTCGAGCAGCGCTCCGACCTCTCCAAGGTTACTGCCGGTCAATTCATCGAAACCGATGACGGGAAGCGTGTGTTTTTTGCCGAATCGCCCACGCGCCCGGGCGATGAGCTGGGCCGGGTGATGGCTCGCGTCATCGAGCCTGATTGGCTCAGTGTAGTGACCGCTGACAGCGCCGCCATCCGCACAGAAGCCAATGGCGACCGCTTTCTTGTTCTGGGGCCTGGTCATCGCTACGATCTCAAGCCCGGAACCCCCGAGCTGCGGCTGCTGGACTTCGATAAATACGGGGTGCGCATCGAAAGCCGTACAGACTCAGGCGCTCTGGAAGCGGCCAAACAAAAAGCGCTGCAGGAAATCAAGGCACGGCCTACGGTCGATCTGTTCCTGCGCCCCGACAACGAGGCACTGTCGCAGTTGATGTGGCGTCTGGCGCTACCCATTGCGGTGCTTAACCTGGCCCTGATTGCCTTGCCGCTGGGGGCAGTCAATCCGCGGCTGGGGCGTTCCGGTGATCTCCTTCTGGCGGGCTTGCTGGCCTTGCTCTACATGAACCTCATCAACCTCTCGCGCGGCTGGATTATCAATGGGGTTCTACCGTTTTGGCTGGGTGTCTGGCTGGTGCATGCTTTGTTTCTGTCTCTGGGGCTGGGTCTGTTATGGCGGCGGATCCGGATGCCAAAGCCTCGACGGCAGGGTGCGCAGTCGCGCGCATGACAGTGCCTGGCCTGGCCTTGCGTCGCGCAGGCACAGGGCTGTCGGGGTTGGCTTGCGCGAGGGCATAGGGCCCTGGCGTGCGCAGAATCCGGCTGTCACCCTGCAGTAGGCCGGCATTCAGCTGCAGGGCTTGTTTAAGGTATTCCCACAGCGCCGTGACACGCCGGGTTTTGCGCAAGTCTTCGTGGCAGTACATCCAGAAACTACGGTTGACCACAATATCTGCGGGCAGCACCGGGATCAGCCCGGTATCGTGGGCCGCCAGAAAGCAGGGCAGCACCGCCAGGGCATGCCCTGCCAGGGTGGCCTGATACTGTGCCAGGATACTGGTGCTGCGAAACACCACATTGGCGGTTGGAACCAGTTCGTCCAGATAGCGCAGACGGTCGCTGAACAGCAGCTCGTCCACATAGCCAATAAACAGGTGCCGGGCGAGATTTTGCGGGCGGCGGATGGCCGGATGCTGGTCGAGGTACTGTCGAGTGCCATATAGCCGTAAGGTGTAATCGGCCAGCTTGGTGCATAAATAGGGCCCCCGCTGCGGGCGCTCCAGGGCAATCGCAATATCGGCCTCCCGCTTGGACAGACTGATGTCCCGGGGAACTGGCAGAATATCCAGCGTCATGCCCGGATGCCGGCGTTGAAAATCCACCATCAGGGGTGTCAGGATGGTGCTACCAAAGCCCTCGGTAGAGCCAATACGCAGGTGGCCGCTCAGCCCCTGAGCAGAGCCGGACAGCGCCTCCTGGGCGGCCAGCAGTGCGCTTTCAACCTGCTCTGCATAGGCAAAGAATTTTAGACCTTCTTCGGTCAGTGCAAAACCGTTGGCACGCGACTTCTCGAACAAAGTAAGGCCGAGGTCGTTTTCCAGCCCGCGGATCCGGCGCGTCACGGTGCTGTGGCGTACCCCCAGCCGATGTGCGGCGGCGCTGGCTCTTTGTGTCCGTGCCACTTCCAGAAAATCCCGGATGGCATCCCAGTTGGTGATAGATTTCATTGTGCAAATATCGTCAAGCAATGTGCAAATATTTTGCTAGCAATAACTTTTTTACACAACTACACTAAATTCAGAAACAGCGCGGGTGGTGCGATATTGCGTGCCCGGATGCTGAACAACAGAATTCATCTGATTCACCAGGAGGCATTTCATGAGTGATATTTCACGCGTCCCGCTGCTGATCGACGGCAAGCTGGTTCAATCCGAAACCACGCAATGGCGGGATGTTATTGATCCGGCCACCCAAGAAGTGGTTGCCCGGGTGCCATTTGCCACACCCGCCGAGGTCGAGCGCGCGGTTGCCAACGCCAAAGAGGCTTTCAAGACCTGGCGTCATGTCAGCCAGGCCAAACGCCGTCAGATCATGACGGATCTGGCCCGTTTGCTGCGCGAAAACACCACTAAGATTGCCGAGGTTCTCTCGCGCGAGCATGGCAAGACTGTGCCCGATGCCGAAGGCGAAGTCGCCCGCGGTCTCGAAGGGGTCGAGCATGCTGTCTCGGCCAACGTGTTGCAGCTGGGTGATTACGCCGAAAACGCCGCCACGGGTATCGATGTCTATAACGTGTTGCAACCCCTGGGCGTTTGCGCCGGTATCACGGCCTTCAATTTCCCGGTGATGCTGCCTTGCTGGATGTTCCCGATTGCCGTCACTATGGGCAACACCTTTGTCTATAAGCCCTCCGAGCAGGATCCCACTGCGTCGCTCATGGTGGCTCAGCTGGCCCTCGAAGCCGGCTTGCCTCCCGGTGTGCTCAACGTGGTGCATGGGGGCCCTGACGTGGCCAATGCCTTGTGCGACCACCCGGATATCAAGGCGGTATCCTTTATTGGCTCTACACGCGTGGGTACCGAGATCTACCGCCGCTCGTCCAATGCCGGCAAACGTTGCCAGGCCATGATGGGTGCCAAAAACCACAGCGTCATCATGCCGGACGCCGATCGCGAAGCTGCCCTTAATTCGATGCTGGGTGCTGCCTTTGGCGCAGCCGGTGAGCGCTGTATGGCTATTTCAGTGTTGGTGCTGGTGGGCGAAGCTCAAAAGTGGCTGCCTGATTTTGTCGAACGCGCCAAAAAGCTCAAGGTCAATATCGGTATGGATCGTGCCGCTGATCTTGGTCCGCTGATTTCACCGGCCGCCAAGCAACGTGTCGAGGGGCTTATCCAGAAAGGGGTGGACGAAGGCGCTGATCTGGTGCTGGATGGCCGCGGGATCAAAGTATCCGGCTACGAAAAAGGCAACTTTGTGGGCCCCACCATTTTCAGCAAGGTCAAGGCCGGCATGACTATCTACGAAGAAGAAATCTTCGGGCCAGTGCTGTCAGTGGTGCTGGTGGATACCCTCGAAGAGGCTGTCGAGTTCATCAATGCCAATCCCAATGGCAATGGTACCTCCATCTTTACACAGGATGGCGGCCATGCGCGCTACTTCCAGAGCAACGTGGATGTCGGCCAGGTGGGCATCAATATTCCCATCCCTGTGCCAGTGGCCTGGTTCAGCTTTACGGGCTCCCGGGCCTCCAAGCTGGGTGATCTGGGCCCCAATGGCCGGCAGTCCATTTATTTCTGGACGCAAACCAAAACAATCACGGCACGCTGGCATGCGCATCCCCAAGACATCAACACCACCATCGCCATGAAATAATCTGGCTTAAGCGGTGTGCTTGCCGGGCCTGCGTATTGCTTGGATACGCAGGCCTGTTTTATTGGGTTTGCCTGGCCCTGGGTGTACCAAACAGTCGATAAGTGGTTATTTTTTTTACCTAAGCATATAATAAAAAATAATAAAGACTACGTTTTATATTCCATATAATGGCGCTTCAGATAAGGCCATGACATGAATCTTCAACAGTTCCGTTTTGTCCGGGAAACCATCCGCCGCAACTTCAATCTCACCGAAGCTGCACGTACGCTGTATACCTCACAACCCGGAGTGTCCAAGTCCATCATCGAGTTCGAAGATGAACTGGGTATCAAGATCTTCGAGCGTCATGGCAAACGTCTGAAAGGCCTCACTAAGCCTGGTGTTGCGGTGGCTGCTGTCATCGATCGCATCATGCGCGAGGTAGATAATTTAAAAAAGGTCAGCGACGAGTTTGCCCAGCGTGACGAAGGTGCGCTGGTGATTGCCTGCACCCACACGCAAGCCCGATATTTGCTGCCCAAGGTGATTCCGGCGTTTCGCAAGCGGTTTCCCAAGGTGCACGTGTCTCTGGCCGAGGGCAACCCTGAACACCTGGCCAGGCTGGTGCTGCACGAGCAGGCCGACCTCGCTATCGCCACTGAAACCCTGGCAGACACTCCGGGTCTGGTGGCCTTGCCGGTGTATTCCTGGGAGCACACCCTGGTGGTGCCACCTGATCACCCACTCACCAGCCTCACCTCCAGTGCCGCCCGCCACTTGACGCTCGAACATCTGGCGCAATATCCCATCGTCACCTATGATCGGGCGTTTTCGGGGCGTCGGGCTATTGATGCAGCGTTCGAAGAAGCAGGTATCGTCCCCGATATCGTGCTCGAAGCCATTGATGCGGATGTCGTTAAAACATACGCTGATATTGGTCTTGGTATTGGCATCATTGCGGGTATGGCATTCGACCCCCGGCGCGACAAGAGCCTGGTGGGGATGCCGGCAGGCCATCTGTTTGGCCAGCACACCACCAGCGTGGCTATCAAGCGGGGTGTGTTCCTGCGCGATTATGTCTATGTATTGCTCGAGATGCTTGCACCAGAACTCACCCGTGATCGGGTTGCAGATGTCATTGCGCCCGCAACTGCAGCTGTTCGTCAGGTTGCCTGATCACCTTTAGCCATAGGCCACAGATCGCTGCCGATGCTGGTAGCGGTCTACACCCCCAGGTAGGCGCGTTTGAGTTCGGGATCTTCCAGCAGTTGGGCTGCTGGGCCTTCCTGCACAATCTGGCCCGTTTCCAGCACATAGGCGCGGTCTGCACCCGCCAGGGCCAGATGGATATCCTGCTCTACCAGCAAGATGGTGACTCCCTGTGCACGGATGGCAGCCAGGCTGTCCATCAGCTGATCCACAATGATGGGGGCCAGCCCCAGGCTCATTTCATCCACCATCAGCAGGCGTGGTTGTGCCATCAGGGCACGTGCCATGGCACACATCTGCTGCTCGCCTCCTGACATGCTGCCGGCCAGTTGTTTGCGGCGCTCGGCCATACGTGGAAATTGCTGATAAACCTGGTTGAGGTCGTGCCGGATGTCAGCCTTGTTGCTTCTGCGATAGGCGCCCATCAGCAGGTTGTCCTGAACCGACATGCGCGGAAACAGCTGACGGCCTTCGGGCACCTGCACAATTCCATGGCGAAAGATCTGGTCGGGTGTACTGCCCTGAACGGGCGTGTCGTGCCAAAGAATCTGGCCTGTGGTACTGGGCAGCAGGCCTGACAGGACACGCAGCAAGGTGGTTTTGCCTGCGCCATTGCTGCCTACCAAGGCTAGAAACTCTGCTTCCCGTACTTCGAGTGTGATGTCCTGGAGCACCTGAACAAGCCCATATCCGGCACTGAGGCCCTGGACTCGCAGGAGTGGAGTGGCTGCCGTATTCATGTGCGTTTTTTTCCCAGATAGGCTTCAACCACCCGTGTGTCGCTCAGGACGCTATCGGGCGGGCCATCGGCAATTTTTTCGCCATGGTGTAGAACCATGATCCGATCCGACAAATTGCGGATGGCTTTGATGACGTGTTCGATGACGATAATGCTGATCCCGGTGTCGCGAACCTTACGGATGATGTCGATCACTTCGTCGATTTCAACCAGGTTCAGGCCCGCCATGACTTCGTCACAGAGCAGGACGCGAGGTTGCATGGCCAGCGCCTTGGCCAGCTCCAGCCGCTTGCGGTCGGGGCCGCCGAGATCTTCGGCACGATGGTCGATGTGTTTGCCCAGGCCTACAAACTGCAGGCATTCGCGGGCGCTTTCTCTGGCCCGTGCCAGGTGGGATTCTCCCTGGCCTCTGCCAAACAGTGCGCCCACGGCCACGTTATCCAGTACCGATAGCCCTGGAAACGGTTGCATGATCTGGAACGTGCGGCCTATGCCTAGCCGTGCCCGGCGAAAGGCCGCCAGGCGGTCGATGCGCCGGCCATCAAACCAGACTTCGCCTTCCGTGGGCTCCAGTGTGCCGCTCAGCAGGCTGATCAGCGTGGTCTTGCCCGCACCATTGGGGCCGATGAATCCCAGGATCTCTCCGGGAGACAAGGTGAAGCTGACGTCGTGTACCGCGACCAGGCCCGAGAAACGGCGCGTCAGTTGCCGGGCTTCAAGAATCGGGCTCATATGCGGTTTGTCCGGATGTTGTCGACAAAATAGCGCCAGCCCAGCTTGTGAAAGCGTTGCACCACATCGGCCAGGCCACGCGGCATCAGTACCACGGCCACCACAATCACAATCCCAAAGAAGAGCCCCGCGATGCTGGTGATTTCGCTGGAGAGCAACTCAGAGATGGCGGACAGGATAAACGAGCCGACGATTGGGCCCAGGATGGTGCCGGGGCCACCAAAGACGGCCATAATGATCATCTTGACGTTAAGCGTGATGTCAAAGGCGCTGGCCGGATCCAGAAACGTAATCCAGTAGGCCTGGATCCCGCCCGCCAGCGCGCTGAATATGCCGGCCAGCACAAAGGCCAGCACCTTGTAGCGTGTTGTGTCGACACCCATCACCACCGCGCCTTCCTCGTTTTCGCGGATGGCGATCAGGCCAAAGCCAAAGCGGCTGCGAGTCAGCCACCACACGGTCAGCGTGGCGGCAACCAGCAGGATCAGGGACAGCTCGTAGAACATACGGTCGTCATTGAGCGGTGGCAGTACCAGCCCGATGTTTTGCCCGGCCAGCGGCACATTGGACACAATCGCAGCCATGATCTGGGCCAGCGCCAGTGTGGCGATGGCAAAGTAGTGGCCTTTAAGACGCAGCACCGGGATGCCCAGAAGCACCGCAAAGGCGACTGCCAGCACTACGCCAAAGACCATGCCTACTGCAAACGGCAATTGCCACTGCACCATGGCAATGCCTACGCCGTACGCACCCAGTCCGAAAAACACCGAATTGCCAAAGGAGGGATAACCGGTATAGCCACCGATGATGTTCCAGCCTTGTGCCAGCACCGCCAGCAGCAGGGTGCTGATGCCAAACTGTACCAGTGTGTCGGAGCCATACCAGGGCAGGGCGGCCAGTGCAATCAGTACCAGCAGGATCAGAGGGAGGCGAAGTGTTTTCATGCTGTCTTCCCCAACAGGCCGGTGGGGCGAACAATCAGCACCAGTACCAGCACTCCGAAACTGGCCACGTCGGCATACGTGGCACCGATATACAGCGTGGTCAGGGCTTCAATCAGTCCCAGGATCAGCCCGCCGGCAATGACGCCCAGCGGCGTATCCAGGCCACCGATGATGGCGATTGCAAACGATTTTGCGGTCAGGGTGGCACCAATGTATGGGTTGATCTGTGAAACCGTGCCGTACAGGCCGCCTGCAGCCCCTGCGAGGGCCAGCCCCAAGCCAAACGTCACGGCATACAGGTGCCGGGGTTCAACCCCATACAGCCGGGCGGCCGACAAATTCTGGGCAGTTGCCCGGATCGCCCGGCCCAGCCGCGTCTTGAGCAGGAAATACCACATCAGCAGCGTCAGGACGATGGCCATGACACAGGCACCGAGACGTACGAGCGGGATCGTGATGCCTGAAATGGTGATGTTCTGCCCAGAGTAAACCGGGTTGATGGTGCGAAAATCGGCTGAAAATACCAATTGAGCCAGGTAGGTGAGAACCACCTCCATGCCAAACGTGATCAGCAAGGTGTTGAACATGGGGGATCGGACGATGAGATTGAGGATCCCTCGCTGGATGCCGTAGCCCACTCCAAACATCATCAGCGCCGTCAGTGGCAGACCCAGAAACGGGTCCAGGTGCAGCCACTGGAAGCTGTACCAGGAGAAATAGGCGCCCAGCATAATAAAGGCGCCATGGGATAAATTGACAATATTCAGCACTCCCCACACAAGGGCAAGGCCGAGCGCCACAATGGCGTACAGCCCGCCCTGCAGGATGCCGTTGATCAGGACTTGCAGCAGTAGGTCCAAGGTGTCGGCTCCGGCGTCCTGGAAGGATTAACGCTTTGCCCAGTCTGGCATCGGGTATTGCGGCTGCTTGAGAAACTTCTCGCCGTCAAATACTGCGACAGGCTTGCCGTTTTGTACCTGGATGACGGTTTGATCAAGGTGGATCTGACCGTTGTCGGCAAACTTGATGTGTCCGTACAGGCTTTGGAAGTCGCTGGCGGCCAGCGCGTCGCGCACGGCTTTTGGATCCAGGGAATTGGCTTTTTCAATTGCCTTTACCAGCGCCTCCACATCCGCAACCCCTGAGGCAGCGTGATAGTCGGGTTCGTAGCGATATTGGGCACCCCATGCTTTTGCAAACTGTGCGGCATCGCCGAACCAGTCGTCTTTCAGGGTGGGGCTGGGCAACCAGGCCGTCATGCCAAAGGCGTATTCAGCATCCTTGCCCAGTGCCTTACGGAAATCGTCACTGGGTACGCCCACCGTAAATGAATAAAACTTGGGCGAGACATCCAGGCTCTTGGCCTGCCGGATGAAGTTCAGGATTTCTGTCTCGTGGCCTGCCACCAGAACGGCATCTGCCTGCTTGGACTTGATTTGTGACAGCAGGGTATTGAAATTGCTGGCATTCGAGCTGTAGCGTTCGTCCAGTACCGTGTCTGCACCAGAGGCCTTGAGCAGGGGACGGGTGCCGTTTGCCACCGAAACATCAAAAGAGTCATCTGCGTACAGCAAGGCCACCTTGGTGGGCTGGGGCTTCAGCTGCTTGAACATCTTGATGGTGCTGCTGAAGTAATTGCTCGCCGGTGCCAGGGTGCCAAACACGTATTTGAAATGACGCGAAAAGATCTGATCGGAGGCACCGCCACCCTGTACCATCGGGATCTGGTATTTCTCTGATACAGCGGAGTCTGCCAGAGCAAAGTTGCTGGCAAAGGGTCCAAGCAAAAAGTTGACCTTGTCTTGCGATACCAGCTGGGTATATTGACGCACGCTCAGATTTACATCCGATTGGTTGTCGTAGATTTTTAGGGCCAGCGTGTACTTCTTGCCGTTTACCGTCACACCGCCCTTGCGGTTGATCTGATCAACCGCCAGCTTGTAGGCGTCGTTATAGTAGCGGCCTGTATTGGCCACAGGCCCAGTCAGTTGTACGGATGCACCCAGCACAATCTCGTTGCCAGCCGCCTGGCTGGCTGTGCCGGTTAAACCCAAAGCCAGCGCAACGGCTGCACACGATAAGGTGTGCCGAAAAATCTTTTTCATGACATCGTCTCCTGTCGGTTTTATGGCCGTTATTTTGCGCGTGTCCTGGTAACAGGCGTCTGAACAGGGGCTGACAGTGGACTGAATCCAGCCCCACAGCTTGGGTTCTCAAAAACAAATTGCGTTTATAAATAAGAATGATTATTATTTGAATTATCCGAATACGGATGATGGCACTCACTTCCGGGTAGCCATGTTCTTGCTTCAGGGATCATGTCATGGTTCAGTCTCAAGTCAGGGCTTTGGTGGTGGGAGCAGACCGTCTGGGCAATATTCCGGATCTGCTCCGAGACCACAATATTGCTGTTCGTCATCACATCAGTGGTCGCGATCCCGCACACCAAAAGAAGTCGGCTTCTTTGCCTTCAGGCACGGATCTGGTGATTTTGCTGACTGACTTTCTGGGCCATAACGTCATGAAGACGTTTCGTGCAGCCGCGCAACGGGCTGGTGTCCGGGTGCTGGCATGCCGCCGGTCGGTGTGCAGCATGCAACAGGCGTTGGATCAGTCGGGCTATTGCAAGACGTGTCCCTTGCGCGCGCAGCCAGGTGTTGTGCGTGCACCGCTGCACCTGAATTAAATCAGGCCACCGCAAGGGTGGCCTGACATATAACCGATAATTTTTGGTTTAGCGCTGTGCGGTTTCTGGCAGCTTTTGCAGCCGGCGTGCGCCGTTGTAGCGCTTGCGCCAGTAGGCGATGTCCATGCTTTCGACACGGATGGACGCCCCGCTGCGTGGCGCGTGCACAAACTTGTGATCGCCCAGGTAGATGCCCACGTGTGAAAACCGGTGCCCCAGGGTATTGAAGAAAACAAGGTCTCCGCGACGGAGTTCGCTGCGGTTGACGGAGATGCCTTCTTGCGCCTGGCTGCGAGCAGTGCGGGGCAGTTTCAGGCCCAGTGATTTTTCGGCCGCATAAGCCACCAGCCCGCTGCAGTCAAAGCCCTCGCCGGGTGCGTCGCCCCCATAACGATATTTCACCCCGAGAAATTTCATCGCGGTGCTGGCCAGTGTCTTGGGAGATGGGGTGGTGGTAGACCCCGATTGTGGGTAGTTGATTGCCAGGTTGTCCTGGCTGTCGAGCCATGCCCCGAGGGGGTCTGACTGCGTGCTGAGCAGATAGCTGTCGCGCAGCAGATGGTTGGAATTGGCTTGGGCTGTTTGTTGGGGCTGTGTGGCGCAACCGGCCAGCACAGCAAGCCCTGCACAAAATGCCAACTTGGTGAAGCGGGAGATCCAGGGGCTGGAAAATATGGACGATCGGGAATGAGGCGGCGGCATGGGCGGATGGATTCTTGCTGCGGTGTACGGCATAAAAGCCGAGTATCACCGGGGTTAAAAAAGTGCCCGCCCTGCGGGCGACCAACCGATTCTAATAGATGGTGACGTCAGGGTAAAGCTGTTCTTCCGACCAGACTGTGTTTCCTGTCAGTATCCCTGTTAGATATTCAGGAGGATTGCCGGCCCGGCCAGCCGGGCATCCAACCAGCCCCGCAGCGCGTTCGAGACGCGCAGGGCGGGCGCCGTGCGTATGTCCTGCAGGCTAAGCCGGGCCTCGTTGACGTGGCCGTTGTTCAGCAGGGATTGGCGCATCACTCCCGGCAGCAGTCCTTCGGTAACAGGGGGGGTCAGCCACCGCCCTTGCAGATCCTGAACATATATCGTACTGCGGCTGCCTTCACATAGGTGGCCGGATTGGTTGGCATAAATGAGATCGAAGCAGCTTGGGTGCTCTTGCAACCATTGTTGCCCCGCCTGGTACCACGGCCGAAACGTTGTCTTGTGGCGTAACCACGGGTTGGATGCGTCCAGACAATGCATGGCCGGATCTGCAGCGGAGGATGAATCGTTACTCTGAGGCAGGGTATCGCAGGCCAGGGCGATGATCACCGGGCTGGGGGTTTCTGGTAATTCAGTGGCCGTCAGCCGTACTTCTCCGTTTTGGGTAAGCAGCAGGCGTATCCGCCACGACTGGCCCACCGCAGTGGCGTCTGGGGCGTTTGGTACGGGGTGCTGCCGGCTTGCATCGGACAGGGTTTTCTGGATGCACGCCAGTACCTTGGCATCCAGTGCCTGCGCGTCGGCTTTGTACCCCAGGCTGGCCGCCGACGCCAACAGGCGTGAGCGGTGCAAGGGCCACAGGGCAATGCGGCCCGCACGCAACCGCATGGTTTCGATGAGCTCAGGTGTGCTGTTTGGTGTTGGATGCAAGACATCAGGCATGAAGAATCCTCGCTTTCCAGTGGCATTCCTGCCATTCTTCCTGAGCGTCCGAATCCGCCACAATCCCGCCCCCCACGCCAAATTGTGCCTGATTCTCCCGGATTTCCAGTGTCCGGATGGCCACATTCAGGGAAAAATCGCCGTTGGGGGCCAGCCAGCCCACACTGCCACAGTAGATGCCCCGCTGGCGTTGCTCCAACTGCCGGATGGCCTGCATCGCGGCAATTTTTGGAGCGCCAGTGACTGATCCGCACGGAAACAGTGCCTGAATCACATCTGCCAGCGTGGCTTGCGGGGCTTCTGCCTGGATGGTGGAGGTCATGGTCCAGACAGACGGGTAGCCTTCAAGCTGACACAGCTTGCTTACCTTGACGCTGCCGGGCGTCGCGATGCGTCCCAGATCATTGCGCAGCAAATCCACGATCATGATGTTTTCTGCGCGATTCTTGGCGCTGTGCAAGAGCTCATTTGCCAGGGCCTGATCGCGCACCGGATCCGGGTCGCGTGGTGCAGTGCCCTTCATGGGGCGTGTCACTAGACGATCTCCGTGTCTAGCGACAAACAGTTCAGGCGAAAGTGAAACGATCCAGCGCGATTCGTCCTGGATGCAGGCGGCGTAGGCCACCGGATGGTGATCCAGCAATTGTCGATAGATCTCGTCTGGTGTCTTGTGGGGCGGCCAGTCCAGCGTCAGGGCCAGCGTGTAGTTCACCTGATAGTAATCTCCGCGTGCGATACCGCCCCGAATGGTGTCCACTGCTTGCTGGTGGGCGGCCTGGGAGATGGTGGGAGTCGTGCGCCAGGCCGTATCGGGATTATCTGGTGTGACAGGTGTATCCGCGGCCGGCGGCAGGTCTGGCTTGGCGGGTGGTTCGTCACTGTGCTCGCTGGCTCGCGCAAAAATCAGGGCGGTCAGGCGAGGGGTATCGCTTGTCGTGTCTTTGTCCGGGCGTGCCGAGGAAGCATCCAGCCATTCGCCCAGCTCGTAGTCCAGCAGCAGGGCCACCCAGTAGCCCTGCTGACGGGCTTGTTCGATGGCCGCCCAGGCAGCGGGCAGATCCGCCGGCCGGTGCACGGCAATCCGGCCTTGCAACTGATGCAAGGCCAGGTGCCAGCCGGTGAGACGGTTTTCAAACACACACACGGGGGTGTTGTTGCAGGGCGCTGCCAGATCTTTGGGTGTTGTCATGCCGGATGTGCGTTGCGCTGTAGAAACTCGGCCAAAATCCGCCCGGTGTGGGTGGCCGTGTCGGCCAGTGCCTCGGGGCTGCCCTGTGCAACAACCTGCCCGCCCTGATCCCCCCCCTCGGGACCCAGGTCGATGATCCAGTCGGCTTCGGCAATGATGTCCAGATTGTGCTCGATCACCACCACCGAGTGGCCCGCCTCAACCAGGCGATGCAGCACGCGGATTAATTTTTCCACATCGGCGGTAGACAGGCCGACGGTAGGCTCGTCAAGGACATACAGGGTATGCGGGGCCCGGGATGCGCGGCCGGTGTGCAGCAGGCCTTCATCCAGGTGGGCTTTGGTGAGTTCGGTGACCAGCTTGATACGCTGGGCTTCACCGCCTGAGAGTGTGGGAGATGGCTGCCCCAGCGTGAGATAACCCAACCCTACATCCTGCATCAGCCGCAGGGCTCGCGATATCTTGCGGTGTGCCGCAAAATGGCCGATGGCGTCATCCACCTCCATCCGTAGAACATCCCCTGCGCTGCGGCTGTTCCATTGGACGTCCAGGGTTTCCTGGCTGAATCGTGCGCCATGGCAGGCTTCGCAGGGTACCTTGACGTCTGGCAAAAAGCTCATCTCGATGGTGCGCATGCCCTGGCCTTCGCACTCGGGACAACGGCCATCGCCGGTATTGAATGAAAACCGCGAGCGTGTCCAGCCACGCAGCTTGGATTCGCGCGTGCTGGCGTATAGCGTGCGGATGTCGTCCCAAAAGCCCACATAGGTGGCGGGGCAGGAGCGGGGTGTCTTGCCGATGGGCGTCTGATCGACTTCGAGGACGCGATCGATGGCTTCCCAGCCATGGATATCCCGGCAGCCCTGCCAGGGTACGGACAGGCGGCTGTTGATACGGCGGCTGAGGTTGTCCAGAAGTACTTCGCGAGCCAGCGTGGATTTTCCCGAGCCGGAAACCCCGGTAACGACGGTCAAGCGGCCCAGGGGCACGCGGGCGCTGGTGCGCTGCAGGTTGTGCAGGCTGGCCTCGATGATCTCGATGGCCGGCGTCTCCGCATCGACGGGTCGCCGCACGCCCATGGGATGTTGCAGCGGATGGCGCAGGTACCGGCCCGTGAGTGAAGCTGGGTTGTGTGCGATGTCTTCGACAGTGCCCTGGGCCACGACCATGCCTCCGCGCACCCCCGCGCCCGGGCCGATGTCGATCACGTGCTCGGCCCGACGAATGGTTTCTTCGTCGTGCTCAACCACCACCAGCGTGTTGCCGTTGCCTTCCAGCCGCCCCAGGGCTTCCAGCAAGATGCGGTTATCCCGCGGGTGCAGGCCGATGGTGGGTTCGTCCAGCACGTAGCACACGCCCTGCAGGTTGGAGCCCAGTTGGGCCGCCAGGCGAATCCGCTGAGCCTCACCACCCGAGAGAGTGGGGGCGGCCCGATCCAGTGCCAGATAGCCCAAGCCCACATCCATCATGAAGTTCAGCCGGCCACGGATTTCGCTGAGAATATCGCGCGCGATTTCGGCCTCGCGCCCCTGAGTGCCCAGACTGGAAAAGAATCGCCGGGCGTCACTGACTGGCAAGGCGGCCAGTTGTGCAATGGAGCGGTCATGCCAGCGAAAGGCTAGTGCCACCGGATTGAGGCGCTGGCCATGGCAGGCAGGGCATTCGGTGGGTGTATCGTCTGCAGGGGCTTCCAGCCAGGCAGATTCTTCGCCCGTTTGTTCTTCGGTAAATCCGGCCAGCATCTGCCCGGTGCCGAAACATTCCGGGCACCAGCCATGGCGGGAGTTATATGAAAACAGCCGTGGATCGGGCTCGGGGAAGCTGGTGCCGCAACTGGGGCACGCACGTTTGATGGAGAACGTCAGTGGTCGGGGGTTGGCTGCCAACCCTGCTGCCCGGCGCTCAGCCAGCGTATTGGGCTCCGGCGCAGTCAGACCGGCCAGCACCCGGAAGGTGCCGTGCCCCAATGTCAGTGCCGCCTGCACCGCCTCGCGCAGACTGCTCTCGTCGCGCACATCCACGATCAGGTCGCGAACCGGAAGCTCGATGGTGTGCTCTTGGTAGCGGTCCAGTCGTGGCCAAGGGCTGACCGGTATGAATTGGCCATCCACCCGCAAATGCGAGTAACCATGTGAGGCCGCCCATTTGGCCAGATCGGTGTAATACCCCTTGCGGGCTACCACCAGCGGCGCTAGCAGGCCCAGATGCTCGCCGGCGTGATCGTGCAGTAGTTGCGCAACAATTTGCCCGGGTGTCTGCGGAGCTACCGGCACATGGCAATCCGGGCACATCTGTGTCCCTAATCGCACATACAGCAGGCGCAGAAAATGATGGATCTCCGTCATGGTGGCAACGGTAGACTTGCGCCCACCACGGCTGGTGCGCTGCTCGATGGCCACCGTAGGCGGGATGCCATAGATGGCATCAACGTCCGGTTTGCCTGCGGGCTGAACAATAGCCCTGGCGTACGCGTTAAGCGATTCGAGGTAACGGCGCTGGCCTTCGTTGAAGAGGATGTCAAAGGCCAACGTGGATTTGCCTGAACCCGATACACCGGTAATCACGGTAAAGGCCTGGCGGGGGATGTGAACGTCGATCCCTTTTAAATTGTGCTCGCGCGCATTGACGATGTGGATATCCGGGCTGGCGGGGTCTTGCCGCCGTGCGGGCGAGGGCTCAGCCAGGGTGAGACGCGGGGCATCGAGCTGACGCATGTAGTCCGCCAGGGCCTGCCCGGTGTAGGAGTCGGCGTGCTGCATCAGCGTCTCTGGCGTGCCTTCAGCCAGCAGCTGCCCGCCCTGGTCGCCACCTTCCGGGCCCAGGTCGATCACCCAGTCGGCCGCGCGGATGACATCCAGATTGTGCTCGATGATCAGCAAGGAGTGGCCCGCAGCCAGCAATTTTCGAAACGCGCGCATCAGGCGGGCAATGTCATCAAAGTGCAAGCCGGTGGTGGGTTCGTCAAATAGCAGCAGGCTGCCCTTGAGCATGCCTTGCGGTGCTCGGGATTTCGCCGCTGTGGCCAGATGGCCGGCCAACTTGAGCCGCTGGGCTTCACCTCCCGAAAGCGTGGGTACCGGTTGGCCCAGGCGGACGTACTCCAGCCCGACATCAGCCAGGGGGGCCAGCCCCCACTGCACGTCTCGCAGGCCCTCGAAAAACAGCAGCGCTTCGCTCACCGTCATATCCAGCACTTCGTCGATGGATGCGGTGCGCCCCAGGTGCTCGAGACGCACCTCAAGAATCTGTGGACGGAAGCGCCGGCCATTGCAGTCGGGGCAGCGTAGGTAAACATCAGACAAAAACTGCATCTCGACGTGTTCAAAGCCTGTGCCACCGCAACCGGGGCAGCGGCCGTCGCCGGTATTGAAGCTGAAGGTGCCGGGGGTGTAGCCGCGTTCGCGGGCCATCTCTGTGCCCGCAAACAGTTTGCGGATGGCGTCAAATGCGCCGACATAGCTGGCCGGATTGGATCTGGCTGTGCGGCCAATCGGTGCCTGGTCGACCATCACCACGTCAGCGATCTGCTCGGCGCCCAGTAGTGCGTCGTAAGCCCCGGGGGCTTCGGTGGGGCGGCCCAGCCGCTTGAGCAGTGCCGGGTAAAGCACTTGTTGCACCAGCGTGGACTTGCCCGACCCCGAAACCCCGGTGAGACACACCAGGCGGCCTAGCGGGATGGCAATATCCAGGTGTTTGAGGTTATGGGCCTGTACGCCTTGCAGCAACAGACGCGGAGTGTTGTTGGCTACGGGCATGGGGCGCGGGGCTTCAATGCGCAGCCGCCCACTGAAGTAGTCTCCAGTCAGGGTGTGGGACTCACACAGCTGTGTTGGTGTGCCGTCAAAGACAATATCGCCGCCGCGTTCGCCCGGGCCTGGCCCGATGTCCAGAATCCTGTCTGCGGCCACCATCACTTGCGGATCGTGTTCGACCACCACCAGCGTGTTGCCATGATCACGCAGGCGCTGCATCACCTGCACAATGCGGTGAATATCACGGGGATGCAGGCCGATGGAGGGCTCGTCGAGCACAAACAGCGTGTTCACCAGCGAGGTGCCCAAAGCGGTGGTGAGGTTGATGCGCTGCACCTCGCCACCCGACAGCGTACGGCTTTGCCGGTCGAGGGAGAGGTAACCCAGGCCGACATCGCACAGAAACTTCAGCCGGGTGCGTACTTCATCCAGAAGCTCGGCCAGTGGCTCGTCCAGCAGCTGGCCGAGCTCGATGTGTTCAAACCAGTCGCGAACACGCTCGATGGGTAGCCCCATCAGGTCGTGGATGCCCAGGCCAGGTAGGCCAGCCAGCTGTTTTGTAGACCAATGGGCGTGCACCGGACTGAACCGTGGGTATCCCGGAATGGCCTCGGTGCTTTGGCCCAGCCGCCACAAGGTGGCGTCTGGCTTCAGTCGCGAGCCCTGGCAGCTGGGGCAGGGCGTATAACTGCGGTATTTGGATAGCAGCACCCGCACGTGCATGCGATAGGCTTTGGTTTCAAGCCAATCGAAAAAGCGCTGGATCCCGTACCACTGGTGTTTCCACGCAGAGCGGCCGCCTTTCCAGTCGGGGGTGCCGTGGATCACCCAGGTTTTTTCTGCATCGGTAAGGTTCTGCCAGGGCGTGTCCAGCCGGATGCCGGCCTTCTGGGCATAGTGCTCCATCTCCTGCTGACATTCTTTATAACTGGCCGTTTGCCAGGGTTTGACGGCTCCGTCTTTCAGGGTGCGGGTTTCGTCGGGGATGACCAGGCCGTAATCGATGCCCATCACGCGGCCAAAGCCTTTGCATGCTTCGCAGGCGCCCAGTGGCGAGTTAAACGAAAACGTGCTGGGCAAAGGGTTGCTGTACTCGATGTCGCACTGTGCGCAATGCAGCCCGGCACTGAATCGCCAGGCTTCTTCGTGGTCGTCGAACAGTGCGTGGATGGTCAGACGGCCGTTTCCCTGGTGCAGGGCGGTTTCCAGTGCTTCATCCACGCGTTCGGGCTCTGCGTTGCCCAGGCGGAAGCGGTCTTGAATCACCTGCAGGCGGCGGGACAGGCCGGCGGATTTGGGTGTTGCCTGGCCTGCTTCTGGCGCATGGTCTGTTTTGGCCTGGTATACCCGGGTGTAGCCCTGCTGCTCAAGAAAGCCACGCACCTCGTCTTCGGTAAAATTGCCCGGCACATTGACCGGAAAGGTAACCACCAGACGAGGATCAGCGGCGGCGCACAATGCGTCCAGCTGCGCCCGTATGCTGCCGGGGTTATCGCGCCGTACGGCCCGCGAGCACTGGGCGCAGTGCAAGTGTCCTGCACGCGCAAACAGCAGCTTCAGGTGGTCATTCAGCTCGGTCATCGTGCCCACGGTGCTGCGCGAGTTGCGCACCGGGTTCACCTGATCGATGGCAATGGCCGGCAGAATGCCTTCGATGCGATCAACCTGTGGCTTGTCCATACGATCCAGAAACTGCCGCGCGTAGGGCGAGAAAGTTTCCACGTATCGGCGTTGGCCCTCTGCGTACAGAGTGTCAAAGGCCAAAGATGATTTACCGGAACCCGAGACCCCAGTGATGACCAGGAGTTCGCCGGTGTGGATGGTGACGTCCAGATTTTTCAGGTTGTTCTGACGGGCGCCAAAAATGCGGATGGGTGCGTTCATTGCGCCATGATAATCCGGCCATGGCACTCATGGGCGGGATACCCCTGATCCACTAAAACAGGTCTTGCCGGGCGCGCAGTGCTGATGCTGGCGGGATGGATTTGTTACCAGATGACGCCCATCCATCGCCAACACATGCAAGATTGCGATGAAGTTTGCTAAAATAGCGTGTTTTGCATTTAGGCATGCCTTACACCCAGGAGAATTCCATGGCAGAAATCAAACGCACGCGGCGCAATACGCTCGAACGCCGCTGCCTTGGTAAAGCGTTCAAGCGTCTTTTTGTTCGCTCGCCCAAGGGCATCTTCAAGATGCTCGAGAAGGTCAAGCGCGTCTAATTTACGCTTGGCATGCCGTATTGTTTACATACAATTCGGCATCGGGGAAACCACGGACATCCGCGTTCGTGGTTTTTTTTTGCCGGTATCATGAGGCCAAGAAGACAAGAGGAGTTCACCGGCATGGCTGGCTGGCGTCATTTGTTTTCCGTGGTCACTCCCACCTTCAACCGGGCCCACACGCTGGGCCGTGTGTACCGATCGCTCCAAGAGCAGTCATTTCAGGATTTTGAATGGGTGGTGGTTGACGACGGATCCACCGACCAAACCCGTACCCTGGTACGAAGTTGGCAACAGGAAGCCAGTTTCCCAATACGTTACGTTTGGCAACCTAATCAACATAAAAAAACAGCTTTTAATCATGGTGTACGGGAAGCCCGTGGCGAATGGCTGGTGGCTATCGACAGCGATGACGAGCTTGACCCCAACGCGCTCTATCAGATGGCGCAGGTGTGGGATCAGATCGCGCCTGGTCTGCGATCTCAGTACGTGGCCATCACGGGCCTGTGCGCGTATGACGATGGCCGCGTTGTGGGAGACATGTACCCGCAGGATGTGATGGATGTCACCTCGCTGGACATGACTTTTCGCCACCATGTGCGTGGCGAAAAATTTGGCTGCCTGCGCACGGATGTGTTGCGGCAATTTCCGTTTCCTGAAGACATCCCGGGGTTTGTCCCCGAAAGCCTGGTGTGGCGTGCCATTGCGCGGGCGGGTTATCTCACCCGCTTCGTCAATCAGGTCTTCAGGGTGTATCACGACAGCGCGGACAGCCTGTCGCGTCAGGGACGGGCGGCGGATGGCAGCCGGCATGCGCTGGGGCTTTGGTTGCTGGCCTACGATACCGTGCAGTGCTGCTTGCCATGGCTACGCTATCAGCCGGGCTCATTTTTGGCGGCAGGTGCCCGCTATACACGTTTTTCGCTGCACTTGCGCACGCGCGGGGTAGCCCGGCCACAGGGCCGACGTCTGACACATCCCATGTCGTGGCTGCTGGTTGTGCTGATGTGGCCCATAGGGGCTGTCCTGTTTGTGCGTGACAAACTGCGAGAGTCCGTCGCCGGCGAAAAACGCCCCCTCACCACCTGATCAGTCGTCTTCGTCGTCCGGCAATTGTGGCTCGGACAACTGAAACGGCAGCAACTCCGCGAGATCGTCAGACCAACCGGTCTCCTCACCGTTTGCATCTACCTTGATGTAGCGGTTGCCGGTGATGTTGGACAGCTGGATCGCCCACAGAAGCTCGCAATCCAGCGATTGGCCATCGCTGAGATCAAGCCCGCCGCAATTGCCGGCGAAACGGGCGCCTGGCC
Organism: Castellaniella sp.; assembly: GCF_049651205.1. Taxonomy (GTDB): domain Bacteria; phylum Pseudomonadota; class Gammaproteobacteria; order Burkholderiales; family Burkholderiaceae_B; genus Castellaniella. The sequence continues at coordinate 219,728 of NZ_JBASBR010000012.1, read as the reverse complement.
CGCCCACCTGGACATGCGCCAGCTCTTTGGAGGCCTCTTCCGGGCTTAAGGGGATGGCAAATAGGGCCCATTCGAAGCCTTCGTCGGGCTCGGCCACGATCTCGGCAATCACCGGTTTACCCATGTAGGCACACAGAGCGTCTGCCGTGCGGCCCAGCAAGTTGGTTTCGTCAGAATTGAAGACAAGCATGGAAGCCATGGTGGTTCTCGTGAGGCACAAAGTGCAGATTTCTCCGATTGTACCGGGCGGCCTACAATCAGGGCTTTATGCGGCCAAATCCCTTGGCTGCAAGCTTTCACGGTGACGCCATGGCGCAGTATGTGTATTCCATGAATCGGGTGGGCAAAATTGTGCCCCCCAAGCGGCAGATTCTCCGCGATATTTCCTTGTCTTTTTTTCCAGGGGCCAAGATCGGCGTCCTGGGTCTTAATGGGTCGGGCAAATCCACCCTGCTGAAAATCATGGCAGGGGTGGATACCGACATCGAAGGCGAAGCTATCCCGATGGCGGGCTTGCAGATTGGCTATCTGCCTCAAGAACCGCAGCTGGATCCCGGGCACACGGTGCGTCAGGCAGTTGAAGCGGGTTTGGGCAAGGTATTCCAGGCCCGTCAGCGGCTCGACGAAGTGTACGCAGCCTATGCCGAGCCCGATGCTGATTTCGATGCCCTCGCGGCCGAGCAGGCGGATCTCGAAGCGGTGATTGCGGCGGCAGCCACCAGTGGCAGCGATGATATCGAAACCCAGATGGAGATTGCGGCCGATGCCCTGCGCCTGCCGCCCTGGGATGCCTCGGTGGCCACCTTGTCTGGCGGTGAAAAGCGCCGGGTGGCCTTGTGCCGCCTGTTGCTGTCCAAACCCGACATGCTGTTGCTGGACGAGCCAACCAACCACCTGGATGCCGAATCCGTCGAGTGGCTCGAGGTGTTTCTCAGGCAGTTCCCTGGGACGGTGGTGGGCGTTACCCACGATCGCTATTTTCTGGATAATGCGGCCGAGTGGATTCTCGAGCTTGATCGCGGGCATGGGATTCCCTGGAAAGGCAATTACAGTTCCTGGCTCGAGCAAAAAGAAGATCGTCTCAAGCACGAAGAAGCGGCAGAGTCTGCCCGCCAGCGCACCATCCGCAAAGAGCTCGAGTGGGTGCGTCAGAACCCCAGGGGCCGCCAGGCCAAGGCCAAAGCCCGTTTGGCTCGCTTCGAAGAGCTCTCTTCGCACGAATACCAAAAGCGCAACGAAACCCAGGAAATCTTTATTCCGGTGGCCGAGCGCCTGGGCAACGAAGTGATCGAATTTCGCCACGTGTCCAAATCGTTTGGTGATCGCCTGCTGATTGATGATCTCAGCTTCAAGGTACCCGCAGGTGCCATTGTGGGCATTATTGGTCCCAATGGCGCCGGCAAGTCTACGCTGTTCCGGATGCTGGCCGGCCAGCAGGCACCGGATTCCGGTGAAGTTGTGTTGGGTAAAACCGTGCAGCTGGCCTATGTCGATCAGTCGCGCGACTCCCTGCCCGATGATAAAACGGTGTTCGACAGCATCTCGGATGGTGCTGATCTGCTTACCGTGGGGCGCTTCGAGATGCCGGCGCGGGCGTATCTGGGGCGCTTCAACTTCAAGGGTGCTGATCAGAACAAGCAGGTTGGCAAATTGTCTGGTGGTGAAAGAGGGCGGTTGCATCTGGCCAAGACCCTGATTGCCGGTGGCAATGTGTTGCTGCTCGATGAGCCTTCCAACGACCTCGACGTAGAAACGTTGCGTGCGCTCGAGGACGCTTTGCTTGAATTTGCCGGTTGCGTGATGGTGATCAGCCACGATCGCTGGTTTCTGGATCGTATCGCCACCCATATCCTGGCTTTTGAGGGAGACTCCAAGGTTGTGTTCTTTGACGGCAACTACCAGGAATACGAGGCAGACAAGCGCCAGCGTCTGGGCGATGATGCCGCGCGTCCGCGGCGCATTCGGTACAAGGCCCTCAAATGAACAAATCTGTGCCCGGCCACCTGCGCTGTCAGGATGCTCTGTTCTCGGCGCAATCCAGCGTGCTGCTGATTGTGGATATGCAAGAGAGGCTGCTGCCTGCCATTCATGACACAGAAAACCTGCGCCAACGGGTAGCCCGCCTGGCGCAGGCGGCCCGTCTGTTATCGGTGCCTGTCTGGGCAACCGAGCACTGGCCTGAAAAAATCGGAGCCACTCACCCGGAGCTTTCCCGCCATGTCGATCATATCGTGGCCAAAACGCACTTCAATGCGTGTCGGGAAGTTGCGTTTCTGCAGGATTGGCCCGCTGGCAGGCCCCGAGTGTTGCTGGCAGGCACAGAAGCACATATCTGCGTGTTACAAACTGGCCTAGGCCTGGCGCGTGCCGGATACCAGCCGGTATTACTGGTCGATGCAGTCGGCTCCCGGAAAACCCTCGACCACGACATAGCGTGCCAACGCTGGCAACAGTATGGGCTTGAAATTGCCACCATCGAAATGGCGCTGTACGAGTGGCTGGAGACCCCCACGCACCCCGCCTTCAAGGCGGTGTTGTCGCTGGTCAAATAAGCCTTGGCACACAGAGTAGCCCGGCTACGGGCGAAACATCTGTAGCGTTGGTTCACATTTGTCGCGTGGGGCCTGGGGTATAACACCTACGAGTAATCAACAGTAGGAGAACCTCTATGACCATTCGTACCCTCGGAAAACTCGGTGCAGTTGTGGCCCTGGCTGCAGCTATGGCGGGCTGTTCCTCCTGGGACAACATGAGCCATCGCCAAAAATCCACCGTAACCGGCGCCGGCCTTGGTGGTGTCGCGGGGGCGGTGATCACCGGTGGTGGCATTCTGGGCACCGTGGGTGGTGCAGCAATTGGCGGTATTATCGGCGATCAGGTCGGTAAAAACTAACAGTACCTCTGATGTTTGCATTTACTGCAGACATCGGGCGGGCGCTGCCAAAGAGCCCCGGGTGGGGCTCTTTATTTTTGCTCTTGACTTCCGGTGCAATCTCGACTTAAATTCAAACGATCGTTTGAATTAATATCAAAACTGCCGTACCGGGTGTCTGTCGCCCGGCCGGCGACCATCCGGAGACCTGGAGATGCCCGATTACAAAGCCCCTCTGCGCGAATTGCGATTTGTGCGTGATGAGGTTCTAGACTACCCCGCTCACTATCAATCCTTGCCAGGTTGTGAAGATGCCAGCCCGGATATGGTTAAGGCCATCCTCGAAGAAGGTGCCAAGTTCTGTGAAGAGGTGCTGGCGCCTTTGAATCAGGTGGGTGACCGCCAAGGGTGCACGTGGTCGGCTGACGGTGTCAAAACCCCCAATGGCTTCAAGCACGCCTATCAGCAGTATGTTGAGGGTGGCTGGCCGGCTTTGTCGCACGATCCGGCCCATGGCGGCCAGGGCCTGCCCGAATCCCTTGGCATGGCGATCAGCGAGCTGATGGGTGAAGCCAACTGGGCATGGGGCATGTATCCGGGCCTGTCGCATGGTGCCATGAACACGCTACAGGCGCATGGTACGGCCGAGCAACAAAAAACCTATCTTGAACCACTGGTCTCGGGGCAATGGACGGGCACGATGTGCCTGACAGAAGCCCATTGCGGAACTGATCTGGGCATGCTGCGCACCCGGGCTGAACCCCAGGCTGATGGTAGCTACCGCATTACCGGCACGAAGATTTTCATTTCGGCCGGCGAACACGACATGGCTGAAAATATCGTCCATATCGTGTTGGCCCGCCTGCCGGATGCGCCTGCGGGCACCAAAGGCATTTCGCTGTTTATCGTCCCCAAGTTTTTGCCCGATACCGATGGTCAACCGGGTACGCGCAACGCGGTCAGCTGCGGTGCCATCGAGCACAAGATGGGAATTCACGGCAACGCCACGTGTGTGATGAATTTCGACGGTGCTACCGGGTTTCTGATCGGGCCGGCAAACAAGGGCCTGAACTGCATGTTCACATTTATGAACACGGCTCGCCTGGGCACGGCCATCCAGGGGCTGGCCCACGCAGAGGTGGCGTTTCAGGGTGCCCATCGCTATGCCCAGGATCGCTTGCAGATGCGCGCCCTGAGCGGTGCAAAGTTTCCCGATCAGCCCGCTGATCCGATCATTGTCCACCCGGACGTGCGCCGCATGCTGCTGACGATAAAAGCGTTTGCAGAAGGCAACCGTGCCTTGCTGTATTACGCCGCGCAGCAAGTGGACATCGCCCACTACAGCCAGGATGCCGAGCAACGCGAGTTGGCCGAAAAACTGCTGAGCTTCCTCACACCGATCGCCAAGGCCTTCATGACCGAAACCGGTTTTGAAGCGGCCAACCTGGGTGTCCAGGTGTTTGGTGGCCATGGTTATATTGCCGAGCACGGGATGGAGCAAAACGTGCGTGACAGCCGTATCTCGATGCTGTACGAAGGTACCACCGGGATTCAGGCGCTTGACCTGCTGGGACGTAAAGTGCTGCTTACACAGGGTGAAACCCTGCGTGCGTTTACTAAGGTTGTGCACAAATTTTGCAAGGCCAACAGTGGCAACCGTGCGATCTCCGAGTTCGTCAAGCCCCTGGCCGAGCTGAACAAGGAGTGGGGCAGCCTGACCATGAAAATCGGCATGTCGGCCATGACCAACCGCGAAGCAGTGGGCGCGGCATCGGTGGATTACCTGATGTACTCGGGCTATGTCACCTTGGCTTATTTTTGGGCCGATATGGCGCGTGTTGCTGCCGAAAAACTCAAGGCTGGCGAAGGTGACAAGGCGTTTTATCAGGCCAAGCTGCACACGGCACGGTTTTACTTCGAGCGGATCCTGCCGCGCACGCTGGCGCACGCCCAGGCGATGAAGGCAGGGCCGGGTGTTCTGATGGATCTGGCTGCCGAGGATTTTGCCCTGGGCTATTGATCAATCAGGCCCGGGGGTTTCCGGGCCTGGTCTGGCAGTACACTTGCGGCTTTGTGCCTGAGTCGCCCGCATGTTTCTCACTCTGCTGAACATTGTCTTGCCCGTGTTTGCTGTAACCGCCGTGGGTTACGTCTTCGGGCGGCGGCAGACACGCGCGCCCGACATGACGTTTGTGAATTACGCCAATGTCATGGTGTTTTGTCCGTCTCTGGTGTTTTCGGCATTGCTCGACAACCCGGTGAATCTCCTGCAGGGCTGGCCTCTGGTGGCTGCGGGGATCCTGATCATTCTGGTGCCTGGGATCTTGCTGGCACTGGTGCCTCAGGCGGGTGTATCCCGTGCGGCGTTTCTGGTGCCGGGGATGTTTCGCAACACGGGCAATATTGGCATCCCCCTGATGATGCTGGCCTATGGCAGGGATCTGCTCGGCGATATCGTCGTGCTGTTTGTCCTGTCCAATCTACTGCATTTCTCTCTGGGGCTATTTTTGTTGTCCCGTGGCAGCAATCGGTGGCTTTGGCTGAAAAACCCCAATGTATGGGCCGCATTTTTTGGTGTCTTGTTGGCGCCTTATCGTCAGTGGATCCCGTCCTTTGTGATGACTACTGTCGAGCTGATCGGCCAGATTGCCATCCCTTTGATGCTGTTTGGGCTTGGGGTGCGCCTGGCTCAGGAGCGCATTGATCAGCTTGGCCTGGCCTTGCGCATCAACCTGCTGTATTTGCTGGCTGGGGCCCTGACGCTGCCTCTGGTGCTGTGGCTGCTACCGCTTACCCCCGAGTGGTCGCGGATGGTGGCCCTGTCGGTGATGCTGCCACCTGCAGTACTCAACTATCTTTTGTGCGAACAGTACCGTGTTCAGCCCAGAACAGTGGCCAGCGTGGTGCTGCTGGGCAATCTGATCTCGGTCGCCACGATCCCTCTGATGGTGTGGGCCACGCTGATCTGGCTTTAATTGGCTGAGAGTGGCCTGGCAAGCATAAGGCCCGCGCGGAGGCGGGCCTTGCTGTTGGGATAAGCTGCCTTAGCTGCGGGCGTCTGCCTGAGGCATTTCGATCTTGACTTCGAGGACGTCCAGGGAGTCCTGGCGGTCGAGGTTGACCTTGATGTCGTCAGGGTTGATTTGCACGTACTTTGAAATGACCGCAATCAGTTCTTGCTGCATTTGCTGCATGAAATCAGGGCTGCGGTCGCTGCTGCGCTCGTTGATGAGAATGAGCTGCAGGCGGTTCTTGGCAATGCTGGCAGAGGTTTTTTTTTGGCCGCGCAGGAAATCAAAAATCGACATGCTTATTTACCCCTGAAAAGCCGCTTGAACAGACCAGGTTTTTCGTAGTCGACAAAACGCAATGGCTTGTCTTCGCCCAGATAGCGCGCGACAACGTCCTGATAGGCCTGGGCCACGTCGGATTCGTTTTTGTGGATGGCGGGCACGCCTTCGTTGGAGGCTTGCAGCACGATTTCGGACTCGGGGATGACGCCGATCAGGCGGATCCGCAGGATGTCTTCGATGTCGCCCAGCGACAGCATTTCACCGTCGGCCACGCGCTTGGCGTTGTAGCGGGTAAGCAGCAAGTGCTCTTTGATGGGCTCTTCGCCTTTTTCGGCGCGCCGGGATTTTGCCGAGAGAATCCCCAGGATGCGGTCGGAGTCGCGCACCGAAGAGACCTCGGGGTTGGTAACCACCAATGCGTCATCAGCAAAATACGACGCCATCACTGCCCCGGTTTCGATACCAGCGGGAGAATCGCAGACAATGTATTCGAAATCCATGGCCTGGAGATCGTCGAGCACTTTTTCGACGCCTTCGCGGGTGAGCGCGTCTTTGTCTCGCGTTTGTGAGGCCGGGAGGATATACAGCGTATCGACTTGCTTGTCGCGGATCAGTGCCTGGTTCAGGGTGGCTTCACCCTGGATGACATTGACGAAGTCGTAGACGACCCGGCGTTCGCAACCCATGATGAGATCCAGGTTACGCAAGCCGACGTCAAAGTCGATAACCACGGTTTTGTGTCCCCGCATGGCGAGGCCGGCAGAGAAGCTGGCACTGGAAGTGGTTTTACCCACGCCGCCCTTGCCGGAAGTGACTACAACGATGCGCGCCATGGTGTCGGTATTCCCCTGTATTCAAAATTCATGACATCGTAAAGCAAAATGTCGTTGAGGTTGTGTCATGGCCGCCAGTGAGAGGTATCACCGTGTGACCAAAGATGCGTCAGAGTGTACGGATGCGCAATGTATCGCCATCCAGTACCACTTGTGCCGCCTGATTATGCAATGAGTCGGGCAGCCGTGTCTCGACCACCCGATAAACCCCGGCGATGGCCAGCAGCTCGGGATCGAGTTGTGTGGTGAGAATCATGGCGTCGGTGCGGCCTTGTGCCCCTGCGATGGCCTTGCCGCGTAGCGGCCCGTACACATGGATGTGGCCGTCGGCAATGACTTCCGCGCCCTGGCTGACCATCCCCATGACGATGAGGTCACCCCCTCGTGCGTAAATACGCTGACCTGAACGCAGGGGGTGGCGGATCACCATCGTGGGCGCAGCAGCGGATGGGGTGTTTGCCGGTGTGGGGCTGGGGGTGATGTCCGCCGGATTGGCTGCCTTGGCCTGCGTCGGTGTGGCCTCAGCCTCGGGTGTGGGGGGTGATTCTGTTGTGTTACCTGCGGCTGAACTTGCCCGGCTGGCGGCAGCGTCCAGGAGCGGCAGGCCGGCTTTCAGGGCCGAGGCGACGATGTCGTCGCTGCCCTGAACCCCGATGGGATAGAGCTGATGCTTGCGCATGGCCGAGACCAGGGCTTTCCAGTCGGGTGCCTGATCCAGACCCTGGGCATCCAGGATGATGGCTTCGTTTTCGTAGAAACCGGCACTTTGCTGCATGCGCTGCTGAAGCGCTTGCAGCAAAGCCTTGGTGTCGGGCGTGTGCAGCACTGCGCGCAAGGTGTAGAGCGTGGCACTTTTGAAGTCGAGGGCTTCAGAACGATTGGCCATGGGCATTTATACCCAGGTGTCGCGCAGGGTGACTGCACGATTGATGACCGGATGCTCGGGTGATGAGTCGTGGCGGTCGGCCACAAAGTAACCCAGGCGCTCGAATTGCCAGCTGGCACCGGCTTGTGTGTTGGTGCCAGGCTCCAGCCAACCGTGCACGATACGGCATGAATCCGGATTGAGTGCCTGCAGGAAGTCCTGGTCGCCGCGATCGGGATGGGCGTCGCGAAACAGGCGATCGTACAGGCGGATCTCGGCCGGGATGGCGTGTGCGGCGCTGATCCAGGTGATAGCACCCTTGACCTTGACCGAGTCGGCCCCGGGTGTGCCGCTGCGCGTATCAGGCAGGTATTCGCACTGCACCTCGGTGACCACGCCGTTGGCATCTTTGACGCAGCCGGTGCAGCGCACCACGTAGCCGTATTTGAGACGGACGAGATTGCCCGGAAAGAGCCGGAAGTATTTTTTTGGCGGGTCTTCGCGGAAATCGTCGCGTTCGATCCAGAGCTCGCGGCTGAGCGGAAACTGGCGTGAGCCGGCCTCTGGCTGGTGCGGGTTGATGGGCGCGGAGCAGGGCTCGATGTGGTCTTCGGAGAAATTGGTGATGATCAATTTGAGGGGATCGAGCACCGCCACGGCGCGCGCGGCAACCGGATCGAGATCGTCGCGCAGGGCTTGCTCGAGCACGCTGTAATCAATGCGTGAATCGGATTTGGAGACACCCAGGCGCTCGCAGAACAGGCGGATGGCACCCGGCGTATAACCGCGCCGACGCAGGCCCGCCAAGGTTGGCAGGCGAGGGTCGTCCCAGCCGTTGACATGGCCTTCGGTAACCAGCTGGCGCAGCTTGCGCTTGCTGGTGACCACGTAGCTGAGGTTCAGGCGTGAGAACTCGTGTTGATGGGGCAGCGGCTCTGCCAATTGGCCGAGTTCGGCCAGGCGGTTGAGGATCCAGTCGTAAAAAGGACGTTGGTCTTCGAACTCGAGCGTGCAGATACTGTGCGTGATGCCCTCGAGGGCATCTTCGACGGGGTGTGCCCACGCGTACATCGGGTAAATGCACCAGGTGTCACCTGTGCGGTGATGGCTGGCATGGCGGATGCGGTACAGGACGGGGTCTCGCAAATTGATGTTGGGCGAAGCCATATCAATGCGTGCCCGCAGGGCCATCCGACCATCGGGAAACTTGCCGGCCCGCATGTCGCGCAGCAACGCCAGGGACTCTGCCACAGGGCGGTCGCGCCAGGGCGAGTTGGTGCCTGGCTCTGTGAGCGTCCCCCGGGTAGCCCGCATCTCGTCGGCCGACTGCTCGTCGACATAAGCGTGGCCCGCCTGTACAAGGGCTTCGGCAAAACCGTACAGGGTTTCGAAGTAGTCGCTGGCGAAATACTGGTGAGATGTGCCGTTATTGACCCAATCAAACCCCAACCAGCGTACCATCTCGATGATGGCGTGGACGTACTCGTCCTCTTCTTTCTCGGGGTTGGTGTCGTCAAAGCGCAGGTGGCAAATACCAGCGTAATCGTGAGCCAAGCCAAAATTAAGGCAGATGCTTTTGGCGTGGCCGATATGCAGATAGCCATTGGGCTCGGGCGGGAAACGCGTCCGGATCCCGGCAGTATCCGGTGCTGCGGCCAGACGGGCTTGCGCATCGCACGGCGGCGGCGCCCAGTGCCGTCCGTGGTAGCGACCTGATTTCAGGTCGTTATCAATAATAGTGCGCAAAAAATTGGAAACAGGCGCGACGTCGGTGGTCATACAATCCGCTGCATAATAAACTAGCGCACATTATGACTCAAACCGCATGGGTTCTGTCGCTTACCCAGTTCTATTTGGGCCTGGGGTTCATGTTGTTCTTCCTGGCGCTAGAGCTCGGGTTGGCGTGGGTGCTGTTCGTCCTGCGCGTACAGGCACGCCGGAAAAGCGCCGCATTGCTGGCGTACCGCTTCTGGGTGCGCATTTACGCGCTGGCCCTGATTGTCGGGTTTGCCACCAGTTTGCCCTTGCTGCTGCAGCTGGGTACCTTGTGGCCATTGCTGATGGATCGCATGGGCGAGGTCGTCGGGCCGTTGGTAGCACTGGCTGTCCTCACTGCCTTTGTTTTCAAGTCCTGTTTCCTGGGCGCCATGCTTTATGGGCAACGCACTTTATCGGGGGCGGCGCACACCACGGTGGTGGGGATGGTAGCCGTGGGTGCCTCTCTGACCGCGTGGTGGCTGATGGTACTGCTGGCCTGGATGCAACGGCCTGTGGGCACGCTGTCCACAGAAAACCACTACCAGATTACCGATTGGGCGGTGTTGCTGTTTGGCGGTGTGGCCCCCGAGATGTTTGGGCTGCTGCTCACCGGCGGCCTGATGCTGGTGGCTGCATTGATGCTGGCCGTTACTGCGCAGCGCACGCGCGCGCGCCCCAGTGACGAAGGTGACCGCACTGTGTTTGCAGGCGCCACCTGGCTGCTGCTATTGATGATTGTGCTGCAACTGGCCCTGGCAACCCAGCTGGGACGCCAGCTTTTGCCCGTACAGCCCGCGCGTTTGGCTGCCACCTTGCCACAATGGCAAAGTGGCCCGCCGGTCCGCCCGGCGTTATTTGCCTGGCTGGATGTGCCGGCCGGTGACAGCCGTTGGTCCCTCAAGGGGCCAGCCTTGCCGCAAAGTTTCTTGCCACCCGCCACAGAATCCGGCCCGCCCGCCACTGTCAGTAATCAGGTGCTGACCGGCCTGGATGAGATGATTGGCGTGAGGCCTCCGGTGTGGATTACGTTTGCTTCTTCGCGGCTGGCTCTTATGTTTACCGGTGTGCTCTTTCTGCTTGCCCTGTGGGCCTTCTGGCTGGCACGACGTCTGGGGTTCGAGCCCGACAGTTTGTCTGCTGCCAGGCGCAACATGCTGCGTACCAGTCTCTGGCTGGCGTTGGCTGTGCAGATTGCCGGCTGGACCCACCTGCTGATGGGCAGTCTGCCCTATGCTGTCGAAGGTGCTGTCACTTTTCGCCAGATCGGTGCGGCGCAGGATACCGGCACCTTGTGGGCCATACTGCTTGTGCAACTGGTGGTCTATGCGGCATTGGCGCTGGGCTTTCGTCAACTGCTGGGCCATACCTTGCGATATGGTGTAGTGCCGGTGGCCCGGCATCGGGGGCGCGCATGATCGATTCTCTCGCAGCCCTGGTGGGGCTGGGCGCACAAGACCCCGCGTTCTGGATGCCTCTGGCCCTGATGGGCATATTCTTTGCTATTTTGGTGGCAGGGGTCGTGCTGGACGGCTTTGACATTGGAGTAGGGTGTCTGTCGCTGGTGGCACCTGCTGCCCTGCGTCCACGCATGCTGTCCTTGCTTGGCCCCTGGCGCGATGCCAACGAGTTCTGGTTGTTTCTGGGTCTGGGGCTTTGGGCGGTGGCGTTTCCCTATGGTTGGTCGCAAACCCTGGGACGCTTGTATTTTCCCTTATCGTTGCTGGGCCTGGGGACGATCCTGCGCTCAGTCTGCTTCGAGTGGCGTTTGCGCGCACCTGCTTACCAGCAGGGCCGGTGGCAGCTGGGCTTTGGTGTAGGTGCCATCCTGGTGGCCTTTTCTCATGGCTATTTGCTGGCCCGGGTCGCCGTGGCTTACGAAACCGGCCCTGGCTATACGGGGTTTGCGGTGTTGATGGGCTTGTGTGCTGTGGCCGCCTACAGCCTCTTGGGGGCCGCCTGGCTGATGATGCGTGAGGCGGGCGAACTTCGTGCCCGGGCAGTTGGCTGGGCACGCCGAAACTTGCGCTGGAGCGCCGTGGGGGCAGTGGGCTTGTCGGTGGTACTGGATTTTTCCAATGCCGGCGTGTTTCTCAAGTGGGGCGATGGCGATCACTGGTCTGCCGTGTTTGTGGTCTGGGGTGGCCTGCTGCTGTGTTTTGTGTTTGCCGACATGATCCTGCAACGCATGATTGCCCAAAGCTACCGGGCGTCAGCCGTGCCGTACGTGCTGGTGCTGGTGATCATCACGATATTGCTGGCTGGTCTCGCGTACAGCTTTTTTCCCTATGTCGTGCTTGATGAGGTCACCCTTTGGGATGCGGCGGCACCAGTGGCTACTTTGCGGCTTACCCTGTCGGCGACGGTCGTTGCGTTTCCGGTGGCCCTGATTTTCAACCTCTGGGTATATTGGCGCATGCTGGGACGTTCTCGCGCGCCTATCCCGCCGGATTTCCACCCATGAGCCCCCACTCCCGTCGTCTCAATCTGGACACAGGCAGTGTGGTTGCCATGCTGTGCTGGGCGGCACTGGCCGGGGTGGGAGGGGCGCTGGTCACCCTGGCATTTCATGCGGGCATCCATGCCATTCAGCGCATCTTTGCCGAGCAACCGGGGCTGATTACCCAGGTAATGGGCAGCCTCGACTGGCGCTTGCAGTTGCTGGTGCCTGCCGTGGGCGGTGTGTGTGCCGGCGGTTTGTTGTTGGCTGCCCAGCGCGTCTCCAACGACCGGCATTCGGGCTACATGGAGGCCGTGGCAATTGGCGATGGTCGCATGTCCCTGGGGCAGGGGCTGTTGCGATCGCTCTCTTCCTTGTGCACCGTTGCCTCCGGTGGATCCATCGGCCGGGAAGGGGCGATGGTGCATCTCGCGGCGCTCTGGTCGTCAGGGTTGGGCCGCATCCTGAGGATTGACACCGCCCGCCTGCGCTTGCTGGCCGCCTGCGGGGCTGCGGCGGGTGTATCGGCAGCCTATGGGGCACCCCTGGCCGGGGCGGTATTCGTCGGTGAAATCATCCTCGGGTCGATGTCGTTTCAAAATTTTGGGCCGCTGCTGGTGGCGGCGGCGTCCTCCAGCCTGGTGATGCATCTGTCAGGAGAGTACAGCGCCCGCTATCCCATGCCTGATCTGTCCGCGGCGCCGCCAGAACTGCTTTTGCCCTGCCTGGCCCTGGGCGTGTTGGCAGGCGTGGGGGCCGCACAGTTCTTGCGCTGCCTGCATGGCTTCAAAACTTTGTTTGCCCGCACACGTTTGCCCTTGCCCCTGCGCCTGGGCCTGGGCGGCTTGCTGCTGGGGGCCTTGCTTACACAGCTGCCGGACATGGCGGGCAACGGTAACCGTGTGGTGCTGTCCTTGTTGCATGACAACTGGGCCTGGCAAACCGTATTGCTGATGCTGGTTTGCAAGGTGCTGGCCACTGCGTTGACAGCGGGTTCTGGCGCAGTAGGCGGCGTGTTTACACCCACCCTGTTTGTGGGCGGGGCTTTCGGGGTGCTTTTTGGACAAATCCTTGGGGATGCCTGGCCGATGCTGGCCGGTCATGGTGCCGTGTTTGCGCTGGTGGGGATGGGTGCGTTTCTGGCTGCGGCCACCAGTGCGCCGTTTATGGCAATCCTGATGATTTTTGAGATGACGCTCAGCTACCAGATGGTGCTGCCCCTGGTGCTGGCCTGCGTAGTGGCGTATTTCGTGTCCAGGGGCCTGGCCCAGGCGGTGATGTATGACGTCACCTTGCACCACGAAGACAATCAGGCCTTGCGTCAGCGCCTTCGCCAGGCGCGCCTCGACAGCCTGCTGCGTCCGGCTGAAACCGTCGTCCTTACCAGCTCACCGGTGCGCGCTGCACAAGAGATGTTTCTGGATTATCCCGTGCGGTACCTGTATGTAGTGGATGAGGCCGGCGGCTGGCAGGGTGTCATTGCACAGCAGGATCTCACCCGCATGATGCTGGGCGAGATCGATGTCGGATCCAAAGCCTGTGGCGATGTGCTGCGGCTGGACTTTGTGAAGCCTCTATATCCGGATCTCGATCTGGACGAAGCACAGGCTCAGTTCAGTGCCTTTTCGGGTGAGCGCCTGCCTGTGGTCAGCCGGGATGCTTCCGCGCGCCTATTGGGCGTGGTTTATAAATCAGACATGCTCGAGCGGTATTCTCAGTTGAAGCGTGCGGTAGACAGCGAAGACGCGTTTGTGCTGTCGCCCCGGCGGCGTCCTTAGCCCCGGCAGTAGGGTTGGGACACACAAAGCATGGGATATACTGTGGTTTTAAACAGTTTGATGGCCTGTAGCCATCGCCGGTACGCTTTTTTGCACACCCTATCTGATGGCCATACAACCTGATTCCCTGTCGGCACCCGATCTTCCCGCTTCGCGGCTGGTGGCAGCTGATCTCAGCTCGCACGCCGAAGACTCCATCGAGCGCGCCCTGCGGCCCAAAGCCCTGCAAGAGTACGTGGGCCAGCAGCGCGTGCGTGAGCAACTGGATATCTTTATTGCTGCTGCCCGCAAACGCGGGGAATCCCTTGATCACGTACTGCTGTTTGGCCCTCCGGGCCTGGGTAAAACCACGCTGGCCCACATTGTGGCTCACGAAATGGGCGTGCAGCTGCGCCAAACATCAGGCCCCGTTCTCGAGCGTCCGGGCGACCTCGCCGCCATGCTCACCAACCTCGAACGCAACGATGTTCTGTTCATCGACGAGATCCATCGCTTGTCGCCGGTCGTCGAAGAAATCCTCTATCCAGCCCTCGAAGACTTCCAGATCGATATCCTTATCGGCGAAGGCCCGGCTGCGCGCAGCGTCAAGATCGATCTTCAGCCCTTTACGTTGGTGGGTGCCACCACGCGCGCCGGGATGCTGACCAATCCCTTGCGCGATCGCTTTGGCATTGTGTCGCGGCTCGAGTTCTATTCAGCCGAAGACCTCACCCATATTGTCCAGCGCAGTGCCGGCTTGCTGGGGGCACACACTACTCCTGATGGCGCTGCCGAGATCGCCTGCCGTTCGCGCGGTACTCCCCGTATTGCCAACCGTTTGCTACGGCGTGTGCGCGACTACGCCGAGGTGCGTGCCGATGGACACATCGACACCAAAACGGCTCAAGCCGCGCTGGCAATGCTCGAGGTCGATCCCCAAGGGCTCGACCTCATGGATCGCAAACTGCTCGAAGCCATTGTGCACAAGTTTGATGGTGGCCCGGTGGGGGTAGACAGCCTTGCAGCAGCCATTGGCGAAGAACGCGACACCATCGAAGACGTCATCGAGCCCTATCTCATTCAGCACGGCTATCTGCAGCGTACGCCTCGCGGGCGCATGGCTACGCGTCTCTGCTGGCAACACCTGGGCCTTGAGGCACCAGGCGGCGAGCCTAGGCTTTTCTGATTCAAGCCTGGGTCTGTCGTACGCACTCAATTACATCGGTGCCGTAGGTTTCCAGCTTGCGGCTGCCCACTCCGCTGATGTTGCTCAGGCTGTCCAGGCTGTCCGGGTTGTTCAGGGCAATCTCGCGCAGGGTGGCGTCGTGGAAGATGACATACGCGGGCACGCTATGCGCTTTGGCCACACGTCCGCGCCAGGCGCGCAGGTGTTCAAATCTGGCCAGGGCGTCGGGTGGCAGCGCATCCAGCTGGGCTGCAGTAGTCGTGCGTTGGCGGCTGGCCTTGGCGCGTTTTACGGCCACAGGGCGCAGCATCAGCGTACGCTCGCCCTTAAGTACCGTCCGGCTGGCATCCGTGAGGGCCAGCGTGCCGTAGCCTTCCAGGTCTACGGTCAGTAGCCCTAGAGCCAGGGTTTGCCGCAAGATACTGCGCCAGGCATCCACCGAGAGCGTATCGCCCACACCAAACACACTGAGGGTGTCATGCTGGTTTTGCGTGACGCGATCCGTCATCTGGCCACGCAGGATATCGATGATGTGCCCACCACCAAAGCGTTGGCCGCGTTCGCGCCATAACCGGTACACCGTTGATAATAGCTTTTGTACGGCCACTGTGCCGTCCCAGGCTGCGGGTGGATCCAGGCAGGTGTCGCAGTGGCCACAAGGTGCAATGGTTTGGCCAAAGTACGCCAGCAAATCCTGGCGGCGGCACGTGACGGTTTCACACAGTGCCAGCATGGCGTCCAGTTGACGTACCTGGCGGCGCTGGTGCAATGCATCGCCGTCAGAGGCGTCAATCATGCGCCGTTGTTGCACCACATCCTGCAGGCCATAGGCCAGCCAGGCATCGGCCGGCAGGCCGTCGCGGCCGGCGCGTCCGGTTTCCTGGTAGTAGCCTTCGATGGATTTCGGCAAATCGATATGCGCCACAAAACGCACGTCAGGTTTGTTGACGCCCATGCCAAAGGCAATGGTGGCCACCATCACCACGCCGTCTTCGCGTAAAAATCGTGCCTGATGCTCGGCGCGGGTACGGGCATCCAGCCCGGCGTGATAAGGCAGTGCCGTGATGTCGTGCCGGGTCAGAAACTCGGCCGTCTGCTCAACCCGGGTGCGGGAGAGCGCATAGACGATGCCGCATTCACCTGCGTGTTCGGTACGGATGAAATCCAATAATTGCCGCCGGACTTCCTGCTTTTCGACGATGCGGTAGCAGAGGTTGGGGCGGTCAAAGCTGGCAACGAACTGGGGGGCTTCATCCAGTGACAGGCAATGGACAATATCCTTGCGGGTGGCGTCCGTGGCCGTGGCGGTGAGTGCCACCCGAGGGATCTCTGGCCAGCGCTCTGCCAGCAGGTTCAAGCCCTGGTATTCGGGCCGAAAATCATGTCCCCACTGAGACACGCAATGGGCCTCGTCAATCGCAAAAAGTGCAATGGATCCGTGGCCTAGCAAATCCAGGCAGCGGGGGGTCAGTAGCCGCTCAGGGGCCACATACAGAAGGTCCAGCCTGCCGCCCAGAAAGGCCTGTTCCACCGCCCGGGCTTCAGACGATGTCTGGCTCGAATTCAGAAAGGCGGCACGTACCCCCAGCTCTTGCAGGGCGTCTACCTGGTCTTGCATCAGGGCGATCAGGGGCGAGATCACCACACCGGTGCCTTCTCGCACCAAGGATGGAATCTGGTAACACAGTGATTTTCCACCACCCGTGGGCATCAATACCAGCGCGTCTCCGCCGCCGATAATGTGCTCGATGATGGCTTGTTGTTCTCCCCGAAAGGCGCCGTACCCAAACACATCGTGCAAGGCGTCCAGTGCCGTGCGATAGCGATCCTGCATGTCCGGCCTAGCCCCGCGAGAGTGCTTTCAGGGCCTGGCGGATGCTCTCGGAGACGGACAGGCCTTCGGGCAACGCGTTGTTGGCTCGCCGGGCCTCGGCGGCAGAGTACCCCAAGGCCTGCAGTGCGTTGAGCACATCATTGCCCGCATGGCTGGTTGGGCTGCCACCGGCGTGTGTCGGGTTGGCCAGAGGGGTGAGTTTGTCGCGCAGCTCAAGCAGCAGGCGCTCTGCTGTTTTTTTGCCGATACCGGGTACTTTGATCAGCCGGCCGGTCTCTTGCTGATCGATGGCCTCTATCAGATCGTCGACGCTTAGACCGGAGAGCACAGACAGCGCTGTACGGGCACCGATGCCGCTGACCTTGATGAGTGCCCGAAATGCACTGCGCTCGGCCGCTGTGGAAAATCCGTACAGGACATGGGCGTCCTCGCGAATGGCCAGGTGCGTGTACAAGGTAACGGTTTGACCCACCGCAGGCAGCTTGTAGAGCGTACTCATGGGCACATCTACCTCGTAGCCCAGCCCGCCCGTCTGGATGCAGACAGTAGGGGGAGAGAGTTCGAGCAGGGTACCGGTGATGCGGCCGATCATGGTGGGATCCTGGAAAACAAAAGAGGCAAACAGAGGATGGGTGGTGCTCAGGATACCAGACGGCCGGTTCGCAGCCGACGGGTACCGGACGATAGCGTCTCGGGCGCCAACGCCTGCAAACGGCCGGCGAGTGGTGCGCAATGGGCATGGCAAATGGCGCAGGCCAGTGCATCGGCGGCATCGGGTGCGGGTTCGCCATTGAGGCTGAGCAAATGCCGGACCATGGTCTGGATTTGCTCTTTGGTGGCTCGCCCGGTGCCCACTACCGCCTTCTTGATCTGCAAGGCGGTGTACTCCTGCACCGACAGGCCGGTATCAGCCAAGGCGCACAGCGCGGCGCCGCGTGCCTGACCCAGCAGCAGGGTAGACGCAGGATTGGCGTTCAGGAACACCTTCTCGAGCGCCGCCTGATCGGGGTGGGTGTCGCGAGCCACTTCTCGTAGATTGTCGAGAATGACCTTAAGCCTGGCATGCAGGGGCAAGGCCGTAGGCACGACAATCGTGCCGCTGGCCACGTATCGCAGTTGTGCGCCGTGGACTTCGATGACGCCGAAGCCCGTGCGCCGCAAACCAGGATCGACCCCCAGGATGCGCATCAGTGGCGGAAATGCCGGGTGCCGGTGAAGACCATCGCAATGCCGCGCTCGTTGGCGGCAGCAATCACTTCGTCGTCGCGGATACTGCCGCCCGGCTGGATGACGCAGTTGGCGCCGGCATCGGCCACCACGTCCAGGCCGTCACGGAACGGGAAAAAGGCATCCGAGGCCACGGCTGATCCTTGCAGCGACAGACCGGCTTTCTCGGCCTTGATGGAGGCAATGCGTGCGGAGTCGATGCGGCTCATTTGCCCCGCGCCCACCCCCAGTGTCATGTGCTGGCCACAAAACACGATGGCGTTGGATTTGACGTATTGCGCGACGTTCCAGGCAAAGAGCAGATCCTGCATTTGGGCAGCCGTTGGCGCCAAGGTGGTGACCACCTTCACGCTGGATTCGGTGGCGACATGACCGTCGGGATCCTGTACCAGCCAGCCGCCGCCCACACGTTTGATATCGAACGCGTTGCGGGCATCGCCCGCGTGCAACTGAAGCACGCGGACGTTCTTTTTGGCTGCCAGCAGCTGCAAGGCTGCTGGAGTGTAGTCTGGAGCGATCAGTACTTCGAGGAATTGCCCGGTGATAGCCTGCGCTGCCGCTTCGTCCACCTGGGTATTGAAGGCAATGATGCCACCAAAGGCAGAGGTGGGGTCTGTCTTGAACGCCTGCTGATAGGCGTTGAGTGCATCGGTTCCCAGGGCCACGCCGCAGGGGTTGGCATGTTTGACGATGACGCAGGCGGTACTGTCAAAGCTGCGCACGCATTCCCAGGCCGCATCGGCATCGGCGATATTGTTGTAGGAAAGTTCTTTACCCTGGATCTGCCGGTAGCCGGCCAGCAGGCCCAAGCCCACGCGTTTGTCGTGGTAAAACGCGGCATCCTGGTGGGGGTTTTCGCCGTAGCGCAGGGCTTGCTGCCGATCCATTTGTACGGTCAGTACCCGTGGCCAGGTGTCACGTTGCGGCACTTGCGACGGGGCGGGTTCACGGTCGGACAGGCTGCTGAGGTAAGCAGCAATGGCACCGTCATATGCCGCAGTGTGGGCGTACACCTTGGCCGCGAGCTCAAGCCGTAGGCCATACGAAGGTTGTCCGGCGGGGCCGTCCATCTCCGTCAGTATCCGTGCGTAGTCAGCGGGGTCGATTACTACGGTGACACCGCCCTGGTTTGAACCATGGTTTTTTGCTGCCGAGCGCAGCATGGCCGGGCCGCCAATATCGATGTTCTCGATGGCATCCGCCAGGAGGCAGTCGGCTTTGGCGATAGTTTGCTCAAACGGGTATAGGTTGACCACCAGCAGGTCGATGGTGGGAATGTCCTGATCTTTGAGTGTCTGCATGTGTGCCGGATCGTCGCGGCGGGCCAGCAGGCCTCCGTGGATTCGGGGATGGAGAGTTTTGACGCGTCCGTCCAGGATTTCGGGCGAGCCAGTATGCGTCGCCACTTCGGTGACTGTCAGCCCGGCCCCGCGCAGCAAATGTGCCGTGCCGCCGGTAGACAGCAAGGCCACGCCGCGTTGGGCAAGGGCTTGGGCAAATTCGAGGACGCCCGTTTTATCGGACACGGAAATCAAAGCAGTCTGGATAGTCATGGCAGCAAAATGAAAGAAAAAAAGGGCTCAGGCACTGATCTGGTGGATATGCAATTTTTTGCGCAAGGTGCCACGGGTGATGCCCAGCATCTCGGCAGCGCGTGTCTGGTTGCCATCGGTGCGCTCGAGGGCAACCTGCAAGACCGTGCGTTCGACGCACAGGTTGACCATCGCCAGCATGTCGCTGGGTGCGGAGCCACCCAGGTCTTTAAAGTAGCGATCCAGTTGATCGCGCACGGCTTGTTCCAGGGGCGTAGAGGTAGGCATGAGGTACAAAGGTTGTCGAGGTGAACGTCGGTAAAAAACGTTAATGCAGTAAGGGGCTTTCAGGGACGGCTGCAGCATCCGCGGGCTGTGCGTCCAGCCAATGGCGCAGCAGCTTGAATTGTTGCTGGGTGCTCTCTAGGGCCATGACAGCTGGCAACAGGACGTCAGCCCCAGGGAGATCGGCCAGATACCAGCCGATATGCTTGCGGGCAGTACGGACGCCTGTGTGTTCGCCGTAAAACGAATAATGGTCTTCGAGGTGATTGAGCAGGTGGTCGCGTAGCTCGCCATAGGTGGGAGGTGGCAGATGGCTGCCGTGCGCCAGATAGTGGGCAATTTCCCGAAAAATCCATGGACGACCTTGAGCCGCCCGGCCCACCATGATCGCGTCGGCCCCAGTGTAGTCCAGAACGGCCCGTGCTTTCTCTGGGGTGTTGATATCCCCGTTGGCGATGAGGGGAATACGGATGACCTGACGCACGGCACGGATCGTCTCGTATTCGGCCTCGCCCGTGTAAAGATCGCAACGCGTGCGCCCGTGTAGCGTCAGGGCGGCGATGCCGCAATCTTCGGCCAGGCGGGCAATGCGCACTGCATTGCGGCTGCTGCGATCCCAGCCTGTGCGGGTTTTCAGGGTAACGGGTACACCCAGTGGCTGGCAGGCGGCCACTACTTTTTTCAGGATGCGTGCCACCAGGGCTTCGTCGCGCAACAGAGCTGAGCCGGACGCCACGTGACAGACCTTTTTGACCGGACAGCCCATATTGATGTCGATAATCCGGGCACCCTTGCCGATGTTGAACACTGCGGCCTCGGCCAGCATATCGGGATCGGCGCCTGCAATCTGCACGGCAACGGGATCGGGTTCGCCCTCGTGGTTGATACGTCGGGACGTTTTTACGCTGTCCCAGAGTTGCGGATTGCTGGCTGCCATTTCGGACACGGCATACGCCGCCCCCAACGCCTTGCACAGGCGCCGGTAAGGGCGGTCTGTGACGCCCGCCATTGGGGCGGCACAGACAGGGTGGGGAAGCGTCCAGGGGCCGATTTGCATGAGCGTCATTGTAGAAGGCTATTGGCGCTGGCCTTGTAGCAGGTGGTGGGCCAGAGGTTGGCGCAGGCCCGGGATGAGATCAAGCAGTACCAGGCCAAGCCCAGCGAGGTGGCGTGGTAGTGCATAGCGGCTGGCGAATATTCTGGGCAGGGTATCGGTAATGGCCAGCGTAACGGTGCGGTCGATTTTGCGTTGACGGGCATATTGCTGCAGCAATGGCTGCAGTGCCTGCGCAGGCTGAACCAGCCAGGGTTGTAGCACGTGCGATAGCTGCGCGACATCGCGCAGGCCAAGGTTGAGCCCTTGTCCCGCCACCGGGTGCAGGGTTTGCGCGGCATTGCCAACAGCCACCACGCCCTCACCTTGCAAGCTGGGCCCGGCGTGCAGCGCCAGGGGAAAGGTATTGACCGGTGTCAGGCGACGCAGCGTGCCCAGACGGGTGCCAAACGCCTGTTGAAGTCGGGTGTCAAAAGTTGTGTCGTCCATCACCGACAAGGCAGTGGCCTGTGCCGGCCGTACACACCACACGACACTGTAGAGACCCTGGCCGGCTGGATGGGGCAGCAGTGCCAGAGGCCCGGT
Organism: Castellaniella sp.; assembly: GCF_049651205.1. Taxonomy (GTDB): domain Bacteria; phylum Pseudomonadota; class Gammaproteobacteria; order Burkholderiales; family Burkholderiaceae_B; genus Castellaniella. The sequence goes on along the minus strand of NZ_JBASBR010000012.1, from coordinate 198,210 downwards.
TTGTGTAAAGCGCTCGAAGGCTCTGCCCGGGATTGCCTGGCTGGCGCGCACGGTGGTCAGTATGGCGTGTTGCTGGTAATCGCGGTGGAGACCTTGTGGCCGGGAGCCATCGGAGATCAGGGCCAGGCGCGTGCTGTGGTGGGTGTCGTCGGCCGTTTTGAGGATCACCGGCTGCCCTGCTTGAGGGCGCGAGGGCCGTTGCAAAATGCGGGTGATGCCGCTTTGTGCCAGTGCGGTGTGCAGCGATTCGAGGAGTTCATCGTAGGCCACTACGCTGCCCAGGCGCGGCACGTGAAGTTCGGTATGGTCAATCAGGGTGCGGCCCAAGTGGCCCGCCTGGGAAACATGCACCGTACTGATATCGGCAGAGTGTCCCGGCCAGGCACCCAGTTGCTGCAAAAACTGCCGGCTGCCATGGTTGATGGCAATTGCGCGTGGGTCGATGGATTGTCCCGCCGCGCGCTGGGCAGGTGCCGGGCCCATCAAGGCAATGCGGCCAGGGTCTGGGGCATGTCGCGCCAGGCTTAAGGCCAGCACGCAGCCCACAGGGCCGGCGCCAAGAATCGCAATATCGTAGTTTGTACTGGGCATGGCAGGCAGAAAACAGCAGGCAAAACGTCTATTTTAGGATGCTTTACACTAGTCGGATTAACCATTCTGATGGCTCCGCTGGTATGGATCTGCTTGCCTGGTTGCGGCCTTGGGAGTTCTCTCCCTCTTTGGTGCTGGCATTTCTGTTGTCGGCAGTGCTGTTTGTGCGCGGCCGCCGCGTGCACTCTGTGGGCAAGATTCGCCAAGTGCTGTTTTGGGTGGGCTGGATACTGCTGTATCTGTCTTTGCACACGCGGCTGGATTACTACGCAGAACGCATGTTTTTCATCCATCGGCTGCAACACCTGGTATTGCACCACTTGGGCCCCTTGCTCATCATGGGAGCTTATCCAGGGCAGGTGATGCGTGCCGGCCTGCCGTTACGCTGGCGTGTGCGGTTGGCCCAGGCCCGCCAAAGCGGCTGGGTACACACCCTTGAGCATCTGTCCACTCACCGGATCCTGGTGCCGTTCCTGTTTGTGCTGCTGGTGCTGGTGTGGTTGCAGCCCACGGTGCAGTTTTATTCCATGCTCGACTGGCGGATTTACCGCTTCATGAACTGGTCGGTTGTGATCAGTGGTGTGCTGTACTGGAACCTCATCCTCGACCGGCGGCCCCGCCCTCCGGCTGCGCTCAGCCCTGGCGGCCGGGTGTTTTCTCCCGTGTTTACCATGGTGCCGCAAATGGTTGCCGGTGCTGTCATTGCCTTTACAGGGCACGATCTTTACCCGGTTTTCGATCTCTGTGGCCGTGCGCTGCCCGGCATCTCTGCGCTGGATGATCAAGTACTAGGCGGGCTGATCATGTGGGTGCCTGCGGGCCTGATCGAAGCCTTCGGGTTGATGTATGCGCTGGGTACCTTGATGCGCCTGTCTTCCAAGGGGCGCTTGCCGCCGCCACGGCGGCGGGTGCCCCGTGCCGCCGCCCATGTGGCATCCTAGCTGAGTGGTTTCATCATGCGCCGTACCGGACAGACCCTGTGCCTGATTGCTGCTTTATCGTGTGCTGTGCCGGCCTGGGCACAGCCCGTGGGCCTGCCCACCTTGGGCGCGGCTTCCTCGGCAGAGCTCTCTCCCGGCGTCGAGCGTCTGCTGGGGCAGGCCATCATGGAGCAAGGCCGCCACGACCCGACCTATATTGCTGATCTGGATATCAATCAGTACCTGACCCAGCTGGGCAGAAAGCTGGCGGCACATGCTCCTCAGTCCTTGTCGCAGGACATCACCGTGTTTGCGGTGCGCGATCCCTCCATCAATGCCTTTGCACTGCCAGGGGGGTATATCGGGATTAATAGCGGGCTTGTGACCACCACAGACACCGAGTCTGAACTCGCCGGTGTGCTGGCTCACGAGATTGGCCACGTCATGCAGCGCCATATCGCCCGGGGCATCACACAACAGTCACAAGGCACAGGCCTGATGGTGGCCAGCCTGGTAGGGGCCTTGCTGGCTGCGCTGGCTGGGCAGGGCGATCTAGCGATGGGGGTGGCTACCTTTGGGCAAGCCGCCACCATTGATCGTCAATTGGGCTTTTCTCGTAGCGCCGAGCAGGAAGCCGACCGGGCCGGTTTCCAGATGTTGAACCAAACGGGGTTCAATCCCCGTGGCATGCTCACCATGTTTCGCAAGCTCACCAATGCATCCCGGCTCAACGAAGGTGCAGGAGGCGGGTATGCCTCCACCCATCCGTTGTCCATCCAGCGCATGTCCGATATCGAAAACCGGGTGGCCAACTTGCCATCGGGCAAGGACACCCTGGATGCTCAGTATTGGTTTGTGCGCAGCCGTTTGGCGCTGATTCAGGCGCGCAGCAACGAAGACACGCGCCGCTTGCAGCAGTCTTTCGAAAGCGAAGCGAAAAAGACCAGTGGCAGCCGCCAGGCCGCGGCCCTTTACGGGCTGGCGTGGCTGCACTGGAAATCCGGTGATCTTGTCCAGGCCGGACAGTTGCTGGATCAGGCCAATGCCGTGCAGCCGGCGCCGCAACTGGCGCTGCTGGAAATCAGTTTGGCACGTGCCGGCAGTGCGGCTGCGGCAGTGGATACATCAGCGCAAGCCTGGAAACAGTGGCCCAATAGCCAGGCGGTGGCTGATGCTCATGCCCGTGCCCTGCAGGCTGCCGGCAAGCATGCCCAGGCGGTTGAGTTTCTGAGGACAGTCATCAAGAAATGGAGCCATGTGCCAGAGTTTCAACAACTGCTGGCTACTAGTCTGGAGCACCAGGGCCACAAGGTACAGGCCCACGAGGCCATGGCTACCTACTTCGAGCAAACGGGCGCTTTGCCCACGGCCATGGAACACCTGCAGCAGGCGCGCCGCCTGTCCGACGATTTTTACGAACAATCGCGCCTAGATACACGCATCCGGGCTCTGAGAGATCATCTGGAAAACCGTCGGGCTCTGCTGGAGCCTTTCCGGAAATAAGCGATGGGCGCCACCCCTGCCTGAAGCAGGGATGGGCCGTGGCTTTAGATGCGAATGCCTGCTTGCTCGTGGCCGTGAGGGTGGTCACCCTCGCGCAGAATGTACTCGGTGCCGCAATACTGGCACTTGGCGACGCCGTTTTTGACTACTTCGATATAGGTGCGCGGGTGCATACACCAAAGCGGTGATTTCGGGCCTGGGCAAAATACCGGGAGGTCTTCGGCACCGACGACGACGGGTTCTTGTTTGTGAGAAGTATTGGGAATGCTGCTCATGGTGTTTCCTGTTATACCTTCGAAAGCCAGTGATGATATTTGGGCGTCTTGCCCGATACCGCATCAAAGAACGCTTTTTGCAACTGAGCTGTAATAGGGCCGCGCTCGCCGGCGCCAATCTGGCGGCCGTCGATTTCGCGAATGGGTGTGACTTCGGCTGCCGTGCCGGTGAAGAAGGCTTCGTCGGCAATGTAGAGGTCGTCGCGGGTAAGTCGGCGGGATACTACTTTCAGGCCGAGGTCGTCGGCGAGCTGGTGGATGGACGCCCGGGTAATGCCCGTGAGCGCGCAGGCGATATCGGGTTCGTAGAGCACGCCATCCCGAACAATAAACAGGTTTTCGCCCGAGCCCTCGGCCACGAATCCGCTGGTGTCCAGCAAGATGGCTTCGTCGTAACCGTGATCCTGAGCCTCGGCGTTGGCCAGAATGGAGTTGGCGTATGTGCTGGCAATCTTGGCGCGGGGCATGGTGACATTGACATGCTGGCGTGCAAACGAGGAAATCTTGACCCGGATGCCCTGTTTGAGGGCTTCTTCGCCCAGATAGGCGCCCCAGGGCCAGGCTGCGATGGCCACATGCACCTGCGCGCCTTTGGGCGACACCCCCATTTTCTCGGAGCCATAAAACACGATGGGGCGGATGTAGCAGGACTCAAGCTCGTTGCGTCGCACAACCTCGATTTGAGCCGAGGAGATGGCTTCGCGGGTGTACGGAATCTTGATCTGGTAGATATGTGCCGAGTTGAACAGGCGGCGCGTGTGATCTTCGAGGCGGAAAATGGCCGTGCCGTGGTCGGTTTTATAGGCACGTACACCTTCGAAGACAGATAGCCCATAATGCAGAGAATGAGTCAGGACGTGCGTGGTTGCATCGCGCCAAGGCACGAGCTTGCCGTCATACCAGATTACCCCGTCGCGGTCAGCCATGGACATTGCGATCTCCCAGATTAATAGCGCTTTATTGTACCAATTGCCCGCGCAACGGAGATGCACGTTAAAATACTTCGTTCATGCACGCGTTGGGCCTTTTTGGGCTGGCGCATCTTTTACGACGAATGACCGAAACCATCCCCCAAGATTCTATTGCCGATACGCCTGTTGCGTTTGGCCAGTTTGGCCTGCATCCAGGCATCATGAAAGCCATCGAGGCCTCCGGATATGTGTCTGCGACACCCATCCAGGCCAAAGCAATCCCCATCGCATTAAGTGGCCGTGATGTCATGGGGGCAGCCCAAACCGGCACGGGTAAAACAGCCGCGTTTTCCTTACCCATCCTGCACCGGCTGATGCCATTTGCCAATACCAGTGCATCTCCTGCCCGCCACCCTGTGCGGGCGCTGATTCTCACACCTACCCGCGAGCTCGCTGACCAGATCCACGAGAACGTACAGCGCTACAGCCAGTACGTGCCGTTGCGTGCAGCGGTGGTATTTGGCGGGGTCGATATCCGCCCTCAGCGCGATCAACTGCGCCAGGGCTGCGAGATCCTCATCGCCACGCCGGGACGGCTGCTTGATCACGTCGAACAGCGCAACGTCAATCTTGGGCAGGTAGGCATTCTGGTGCTGGATGAAGCCGACCGCATGCTGGATATGGGCTTTTTGCCAGACCTCGATCGCATCATGCGTCTGCTGCCCCCCGGGCGGCAGGGCTTGTTGTTCTCGGCCACCTTCAGTCCCGAGATCCGCAAGCTGGGCCGTGGCTTTTTGCGCACCCCCGTCGAAGTCGAAGTTGCGCGCGCCAATGCCACGGCCGATACGGTGTCTCAAATCGCCTATGGCCTCGAAGGCGATGCCAAACGGCGTGCTGTGGTGCATCTGGTCAAGTCGCGCAAGCTCACTCAGGTGATTGTGTTTTCCAACACAAAAATTGGTTGCAGCCGTCTGGCCCGCCAACTAGAGCAAGACGGCGTGCGGGCCGAGTCCATTCATGGCAACAAGTCGCAAATCGAGCGTATGAAAGCGCTCGAGGCCTTCAAGGCGGGCACCCTCGAAGTCCTGGTGGCTACCGATGTGGCCGCGCGCGGCCTGGATGTGGCTGGTATTCCGTGCGTGATCAACTACGACCTGCCCCGTAACCCCGAAGACTATGTCCACCGCATCGGCCGTACCGGCCGTGCCGGCGCCCTGGGCGAGGCCATTGCTTTTTTTGCACCCGACGAAGAGCGTCATTTGCTGGATATCGAAAAGCTCATCAAAACCAAGATACCCCGTGGCGAGCTTGATCTTCCCCGCCTGCCCCGGCGGCGGCCGGTGGCTGCCCCCCGGCACAGCGGCGGCAGCTGGCATGCGCCGGCAGCACCTGTGGATGATTTTTTCGACAAACCCTACGAGCCTTCGATTTCGTCTGTGCCCAGCCAGGAGACCCCTTCTGTCGTAACCCCTTCGCGTCAGTCGGTGGGGATATTGTTGGGTGGCAAGGGCAAGCCCAGCTAAGAGCCCAGTTTGCCTGCCGGTCAACCGGCAGCCAGAAGCCGGATGTCACCGGGCCCCGCCTGCACGATTGGTAGGCGGTTTGCCCCATCCAGTAGGCGTTTCAGGTGGTCGATATACGGGAGCTGAGTGCCCCAGAACCGCGTCCCACCTGCATCCTGAACCAGCACCGTCGGAAAGTTCTCGACATCCTCATCGCCCAGCCACTCGGGGCTGTCCTCGACGTCTACCCAGATAAACGTCCAGTCGGGGTGCTGTGCAGCCAGGCCCTCGAATGCCGGTTGGTAAGTGTCGCAGGTACGGCACCAGGCCGCGCAATAACAGACCACGCACATGTTGTGGCTGTCGGCCAGCTGCTGCTGCAGCGCTGCCAGATCAGAGTGGGGGTTGAATACTTTCATCAGGGCAATATAGTATGAAATTTCCCAGTTATTTTCAGTGTGTGTATTCATGAGCTACCAGGATCTCGTCGTGCGCGACCCGCATTCTCCCAACGGCCTAACCCTGGTTGGGCAGGCGTTTCGGCGCGCGCTGATCAGCCAACTGCATCCGCGCATGCTGGTGGCCCTGTTTTTGCCGTTTCTCATTGCTGTCCTTGGTGCTGCCCTTTTGCTGTGGTTCTTTTGGACGCCACTGACAGGCTGGCTGGATCAGGAAGCCTCATCATGGGGCGTGTTCAATACAGTAGATGGCTGGCTGGTTGCGGTTGGCCTGTTTTCCCTTAAGTTGTGGCTGGTGCCGCTGCTGGCTGCCGGCCTGTTGCTGCCGATGGCGGGCATATTGGGCCTGGGCATTGCCGCAGTGTTTGTCATGCCGCTGGTATTGCAGCACCTCGAGAAGCGTGATTATCCTGGGCTGCGGCGGCAAGGCCAGCATGCAACCGTTCTGGGCACCTGGAACGCCGTCTGGGTCGGCTTTCTGTTTTGTGTGGGCTGGGTGCTTACCATGCCGTTATGGCTGTTGCCGCCGATGGCCCTGGTGCTGCCGGTGTTCTGGTGGGCATTTGCAGTCAATCGCATGCTGCGGGTGGATGCCATGATCGAGCATGCCAGTGGCCCCGAGCGGCACCTGCTCTGGCGTCGACACACCAGATCCCTGTGGCTGATGGCCGGCATTCTTGCAGTCATCAATCTGATGCCCTTGTTTTGGCTGGTCATGCCAGTGTTCTCGGCACTGGTCTATGCCCATTTCAGTCTGGATGCGATCCGGCGGCTGCGTACCGAAACCCTGATCGACGTCTGATTGGCTGCATCCTCATTTATTTTCCTGCATTTACCGGAAACCTTCCATGACCTCGTCCGCCCGTACAAACACACCAACCGATATCGTTGCCAGCCCCCGCCGGTCTCCTCGTGTAAGACTGATTGCCATTGGTGATGAAATTCTCTCCGGGCGGCGACAGGACAAACATTTCAGCACCCTGATCAATCTGTTGCAGGCACGCGGGATGCAACTCAACGCGGCCGAGTTCATCTCCGACGACGAAGACGAAATCACCGCCTGCCTGCAGCGCAGCTTTGCCACACCGGATCTGGTTTTTTGTTGCGGTGGTATCGGTGCCACCCCAGACGACCGCACCCGTCAGGCGGCCGCGCGTGCATTAGGGGTTGGGCTGGTGCTGCACCCAGAGGCCGAGCGGCTGATTGCCCAGCGGTGTGCCGATATGGCGGCCAAGGGGCAGGGTAGTGCGGATATGTCTACACCTGAAAACCGGCAGCGGCTGCAGATGGGTGTGTTCCCGGAAGGCGCCGAAATCATTCCCAATACGTATAACCGTATTCCCGGGTTTTTTATTCATAATCACAGTTTCATGCCCGGATTTCCGGTTATGGCGCATCCGATGATGGCCTGGACACTCGATACCCGTTATGCCGGCTGGCATCACCACGAGGCGCGGGTCGAGCATTCCTTTCTATTGTTTGGCTTGCCCGAGTCCCGCATCACGTCTGCCCTGGAGGCGCTGGAGCTGCGGTGGCCGGGGATTCGCGCGTTCAGCCTGCCCAATGTCGGCGATTCAGGCGGCTATCCGCATATCGAGCTTGGGGTCAAGGGCGAGCCCGTTGCTGCGGCAGAAGCCCTGGCCTGGCTGCGCGCCGAAGTGCAGACGCTGGGTGGCCGGCTAAATCCACCTGCCTGATTCTTTATCCAGGGAGACACAAAAGCCTGCATGACAGGGCTTGCCATCCTTCCCAATTTTTCATAGTATGGAATTTGTCGCGTTGCAACAATTTTCTCTATGGCTCATTCGCAAAGTCCGGCTTCCATGCTTTCCTCTTCCTCCCCGGCGTTGCACGACCCGGTCGCGGACACCAGTGCGGTCACTATCCAGGTGCTGGATCGGGCAATGCGCATTCTGGATGTGCTGGCCGGCCAGCGTGATCCCATTGCACTAAAAGACCTGGCAGCCGCCACCGGCCTGCATGCATCCACCACGCACCGGATCCTTGCCGATCTGGCCGTTGGCCGCTATGTCGAGCGGGTGGATAGTGGTCTGTATCGCCTGGGCATGCGGTTGTTGGAGCTTGGGTCGTTGGTGAAGGGGCGCCTGGATGTCCGTACCGCGTCGTTAGGCCCCATGCGCGAGCTTCATCGTCAAACCGGGCAGACAGTCAACCTGTCCCTGGCGCAAGGCGACGAAATCGTCTATATCGAACGCGCCTGGAGCGAGCGCTCGGGCATGCAGGTGGTGCGCGCCATCGGTGGCCGTGCCCCTTTGCATCTCACCTCCACCGGCAAGCTGTTTCTGGCCACCTGGGATGCACGCAATGTGCGTAGCTATGCCATGCGTACAGGCTTGGCGGGCAATACCCGCAACAGCCTTACACAACTCGAGCAACTCGAGCGCGAACTGGCCCTGGTGCGACGTCACGGCTATTCGCGCGACAACGAAGAGCTCGAGCTTGGCGTGCGCTGCATTGCAGCGGGTGTGTACGACGACACCGGCACCTTGCTGGCCGGTTTATCACTGTCGGCGCCGGCAGAGCGCATGCGTGACGACTGGATCCCGTTGCTGATGGCGGCCACATCCAGCATCTCAGAAGCATTGGGCTACGAAGCTGCACACTAAATGACACACTTATTTGTTGCATTGCAGCAAATAAGTGTTGACATCCTTTTTGATTCATTTAAACTTTCAATTGTGCGCTGCAGCAATTCTTGCTGACAGTCGAGAAGGTGCCGGGCATATCGCCTCTGAGGAAGCCTTCTACTTATTGACAAGGAGTCATCATGAGTGCAAACCCCCAACTGCTGGCCACACAAAAGGCCGTCATCGACAATTTCCTGGCTGTTCAAGGTACGTTTTTCAGCGGCTTCGAAAAGCTGGTCGACCTTAACCTGAAAGCCACCAAGGCTGTTCTGGACGACGCTGCTCAGAAATCGCAAGATGCCGTCGAACTCAAGGATGCCCAAGAGCTTCTGGCTTTCACCTCCGGTTTGGTTCGCCCCGAGCAGGCTGTTGCCTATGGCAAGGATGTTTACGAGATCCTTGCCAGTGTGCAAGGCGAGCTCAGCAAATTGGCTGAAACCCAATTGGCCGACAGCCAGGATCGCGTGTCCGACGCGGTAGAGCAGTTTGCCCGCAACGCCCCCACCGGCTCTGAAGGTGCAGTTGCCTTGCTGAAGTCCTCGCTGGCCACGGCCACCAACGCTTACGAGTCGGCAACCAAGGCTGCCCGCCAAGCCGCTAGTGCTGCCGAGTCCAACTTTGCTGCCGCCACCAACGCCACGCTCAAGGCTGCGGCTGACGCCTCCAAGGCCAGCAAGCCAGCGCGCGGCCGTCGTTCGGCCAACTAATCACTGGCTGCATGGGGCCTGCCATCAGGCGGGCCTGCAAGAACGCTCCGTAGCAACATCCTTAAGGGCCTCCAAGGCATGGATAAGATCCAGCTTTGGGGGCCTTTTATATTGGGCCCAACCTTTACCCGCTGGTATTGCCTTCCGTAAGTGCTGCGATTGGCTCACCCTCAATGTGCGGCTTGACCGTATACTCGCACAGGGCGCCATTTGGTGTTCCAGCCGCACGTCGTCTGCTGCACAGGGCGGCTCCAGGCGGTTTTCAACCTCCCGAGAGATTTCCTGAATGTCGTCCGTTCGTCGTTCGCTGCTGGTTGTGGGTGTGCCTGTCCTGTTGGTTCTGGGGGCGATGATCTGGTGGCTGAGTCAGCCCAAGGCCAAGTCGCAGGCCAGCATAGTCCAGGTGGCGGCGGTGCGTGTGCATGTGCAACCGGTCCGGGTGCAGGATGTCGCTATCCGCTTGCCTGGCCTGGGTATCGTCCAGGCATGGCATTCGGCCACCATCCGTGCCCGTATTGATGGGCAGCTGCAGTCGCTGGGATTTCGCGAGGGCGAACAGGTAAAAAAAGGACAACTGATCGCCCAACTGGACAACCGTGCCCAGAAGGCTCAACTGGATCTTGCGCTGGCACAGCGTAGCCGCGATCAGGCGCAGCTGGATAACGCCCGGCAAGACCTCAAACGCTATACCGAACTGGCCCGCCAGTCTGCCATCAATCGCCAGACTCTGGATACGCAACGTGCGCAGGTAGCAACCTTGCAAGCCATCGTGCAGGCGGATGATGCACAAGTGCAAGCCGCCAGGGTACAGCTGGATTACACCCGGATTGTGGCGCCGTTTGCCGGACGCACAGGGGCCCGGCTGGTGGATCCTGGTAATCTTGTTCGGGCGGCGGATGGCCAGGGGCTGGTGGTTATCAACCAGACAGACCCCATTGCCATCAACTTTACCGTGCCGGATACCGAATACGCACAGATCCAGGCTGCCTTGAAGGGCGCTGACGCCCTGGATGCTGCTCAACCAGCAATCAAGGTGCAAGTGCTGCCGCGTGGGCAGTCTGGTGTGCTGAAAGAGGGGCATCTAGTGCTGGTGGATAACCAGGTAGACACCAGCAGTGGCACGTTGCGCCTCAAGGCCAGGTTTGATAATCCGGATGCAGTGTTGTGGCCTGGCCAAGCGGTGGATGTGCGGCTGGTTTTGGGCGTGCGTAAGCACGCACTGACGGTACCCGACGCCGCAGTGCAGCGGGGTGCTCAGGGCCTGTTTGTGTATGTGGTGTCGGCGGATAACACTGTACGGGCACAAGCCGTGCAGGTGGCATTCAGCCAGGATGGTTTCAGTGTCATCGAGCAAGGCCTTGCGGCTGAGGATCGTGTGGTGACTGATGGGCAATATCGGCTGCATCCCGGCGCGCGAATCGCCGAGATTCAGCCGGAATCCGCCGACCACAAGCCGGCTGCCTCCCAGGCAACCGCGCCGGCGGCATCCTGACGGGGCCGGGCATGAAGTTCTCGACTTCGTTTATTCAGCGTCCCATTGGCACCTCGCTGCTGGCGCTAGCCCTGTTTTTGGTGGGGCTGGCGGTTTTCTCTTTGTTGCCTGTGGCGCCTTTGCCCCAGGTAGACTTTCCCACCATCCAGGTCACCGCTAAATTGCCCGGCGGTAATCCGGAAACCATGGCAACCAGCGTGGCTCAGCCTCTGGAACGTCAGTTTTCGACGATTCCCGGCCTAGTGCAGATGAGCTCGCAAAATGCATTGGGAGAGTCGCGCATCACCTTGCAGTTTGATCTGGATCGCAACATTGATGGTGCTGCCCTGGACGTGCAGACAGCAATTGCGTCTGCCGCGCGGCAACTGCCTGCCAATATGCCTAGCCCGCCTACGTTTCGCAAGGTCAACCCGGCTGACTTTTCCATCCTGATCCTGTCGGTGCAATCAGATGTATTGCCCATCACGGTGGTCAACGACTACACAGACAACATCCTGGCGCAACAGCTCTCACGTGTTGAAGGCGTGGGCCAGGTCAATATCTTCGGGCAACAAAAGCCCGCAATTCGAGTACAGATCGATCCCCAGAAAATTTCCGCACTGGGGCTTGATCTTGAATCCATCCGAGGCGTGCTGGCCAGCACTACGGTCAATCAGCCCAAGGGCACCGTAGACGGGGCGCGGCAAAGCTACACCATCTATACCAACGACCAATTGCTCAGTGTCGAGCACTGGAACGATGCGATTGTGGCCTGGCGCAATGGGGCACCTGTCAGGATCCGGGATATCGGGCAGGCTATCCCAGGCCCGGAGGACACCAAGCAGGCCGCCTGGGCCTTTGCCGGAAAAGGCGCGCAGCCCGGAGACGTGGCACTGGATGGGCGGTCTTTGGTGGTGGGGGTGACCAAACAGCCCGGTGCCAATGTGATCGATACCGTGGCACGCATCAAGGCCGAGATGCCAAAGTTGATGGCATCCATGCCGGCCAGCATTCACGTCAGCACCCTAATCGATCGTACCCAAAATATCCAGGCCTCCGTGCACGAGGTGGAATTTACGCTGCTGTTGTCCATCGCCTTGGTAGTGCTGGTGATATTCATGTTTTTGCGCAATGTGGCGGGTACGCTGATTGCCAGTGTGGCCGTGCCGCTGGTGTTGATGGGTACCTTCGCGCTGATGTATCTGGCAGGCTACAGCCTGGATAACCTGTCCCTCATGGCGCTCACCATTTCGGTGGGCTTCATCATTGATGATGCCGTGGTCATGCTGGAAAACATCTGGCGTCACATCGAGGAAGGCATGCGGCCCTTTGAGGCGGCAGTGCGAGGGGCCCAGGAAATTGGTTTCACAATTATCTCGATTTCCGTGTCATTGATGGCCGTGTTTATCCCCCTGCTGCTTATGGGGGGCATTGTGGGGCGCCTGTTTCGCGAGTTTGCCGTCACGGTGGTCATGACCATCGGCATCTCGGTGCTGGTGACCCTTACCCTGACGCCGATGCTGTGTTCGCGTTTTTTGCGTCAGCAGCCACCCGGGCGGCATGGCCGCTTGTACCAGATCTTTGAGACAGGTTTTGATCGGCTGCTGGGGGCTTATCGCCGGTCTTTGGATGTGGTGCTGAATCACGCCTTTGCCACGCTTTGCGTGTTTTTACTGACGCTGGCGGCTTCTGTGGCCTTGCTGATCGTGATCCCCAAAGGGTTTTTTCCGCAGCAGGATACCGGCACGATTTTTGGGATTGCTGAATCGGGGCAAGACAGTTCTTTTGAGGCCATGAATGAACGCATGATGGCGCTGGCGGATGTCCTGCGGCAAGACCCGGATATCACAGGGTTTGGCATGACCAGCAATGCCCCTACGTTTAATACCGGGCGGTTTTTCATTAGCCTCACACCACGCAGCCAGGGGCGCACGGCAACGGCCGACGAAGTTATCCGGCGCCTGAACCCGCAGTTGGCCCGAGTGCCGGGTGTGCGCCTGTTCATGCAGGCCGGGCAGGACATCAACGTCGGTGGGCGCCTGTCGCGTACGCAATATCAGTACACCCTTACCAGCGCCAACCTGGACGAGCTTAATATCTGGGCCCCACGGCTGCTTGAACGGTTTCGTACCCTGGCACCACTCACTGATCTGGCGACCGATCAGCAAAATGGTGCCAGTACGGCGGTTGTCACGATCGACCGCGCCCGGGCGGCCATGTTTGGCATCACCCCCGCCATGATCGACAGCACCATCTATGATGCACTGGGCCAGCGCCAGGTGGCGCAGTTCTTTACCCAGATCAACAGCTATAACGTAGTGCTCGAGATTACGCCGCAATGGCAGCGTGATCCCGATGTGTTCTCGCGCCTGTATATCAGCTCGCCGCTCACGGGCCAACAAGTACCGTTATCCAGCCTGGTAACGGTAGATACCTCGAAGACGGGCTATCTGTCCATCAATCACCAGGGGCAGTTTCCAGCGGTAACCATCTCGTTCAACCTGGCCAGTGGGTATTCGTTGGGGCAGGCGGTGGATGCCATCCAGGAGGCACAGACTGAAATGGCAGTGCCTATTTCTGTTCAAGGCGCATTTCAGGGCACTGCCCAGGCGTTTCAGGAGTCTCTCGCCACGCAGCCTTATCTGATTGCCGCTGCGTTGATTGCGGTGTACATCGTGCTAGGCCTGCTCTACGAAAGCTATATCCACCCGCTTACCATTCTGTCTACCTTGCCGGCAGCCGGTGTGGGGGCCTTGCTGATTTTGATGATCAGCGGCATGGATTTCAGTGTGATTGCCCTGATTGGGGTCCTGTTGCTGATTGGTATCGTAAAGAAAAACGGCATTTTGCTGATCGACTTTGCCATCGTGGCAGAGCGTGAGCAGGGGCTTTCGCCCAGAGAAGCCATTTACCAGGCCTGCCTTCTGCGGTTTCGTCCGATCCTCATGACCACCTTATGTGCCCTGTTTGCCGGCCTGCCGCTGATGCTGGGTTCGGGGGCCGGATCAGAGTTGCGCCAGCCCCTGGGCTACACCATGGTGGGTGGCTTGATCTTGTCTCAGGTGCTTACCCTGTACACCACGCCCGTGGTGTATCTGTATCTGGATCGCGCTCATCATCACTACGTGCGGGGGCGGGCGCTTAAGCAGGCGCGGCGTCTGCGGGCGCGTCGTCAGGCCACTCATCGCGTGGCCTGAGGGGCAGCCTATTAATACAGGGGGTCTAGTGCCTGTACGCACTCGCGAATCAGTGCCGGGCCTCGGTAGATAAGTCCGGTATACAGCTGTACGGCATCGGCTCCTGCCTGGATTTTTTCAATCGCTTGCTGGCCGGATTCGATCCCGCCCACGCCAATGATTGCCACCTTGTCGCCCAGTTGCTGGCGCAATTGACGAATCACCACCAGCGACATCGCGTGCACGGGTGGGCCCGAAAGCCCCCCGGCTTCGTCTTCGTGTGGCAAGCCACGTACGGCATCGCGCGATAGTGTGGTGTTGGTGGCAATGACGCCATCGATGCCGTGATGGCTGATCAGCTGGCCCACCGCAGTGATTTCGTCGGCCAGGAGGTCGGGTGCGATTTTTACCACTAGGGGGCGCATGCACTTGTGGGCCTCGGCCAGTTGCTGGCGGCGGGATTGCAATGCGGCCAGCAAGGCATCCAGCGCATTGTGGCTTTGCAGGCTGCGCAGGTTTTTTGTGTTGGGGGATGAAATATTGATGGTGATGTAGTCGGCATGCGGGTACACACCGTCCAGACAGCGCAGGTAGTCGTCTACCGCGTGTTCGATGGGAGTGGCTGCGTTTTTGCCGATGTTTAATCCCAGGATGCCGCCTTTGCTGCGCCATTGGCTGCGCTTTACGTTGGCAATAAAGGTGTCCAGCCCGTTGTTGTTAAAGCCCATGCGGTTGATCAGGCAGCGGGCCCGGGGCAGGCGAAACATGCGTGGCTTGGGATTGCCTGGTTGAGCACGCGGTGTCACGGTGCCCACCTCGATGAAACCAAAGCCCAGTGCGGCCAACGCATCGATATAGGCACCGTTTTTGTCCAGCCCGGCTGCCAGGCCAATGGGGTTGCGCAGGGGCAAACCCATCACAGTGCGCGGCAGCGTAGGTTGTGCGGTGGCCGACAGCAGCCGCGTGAGGGTGCACTGATGGCTGTGCTGCAGGGCGCGTAGCGTGTGTTCGTGCGCCTGTTCGGGGTCCATGGAGAAGAGTGCGGCACGGGCCAGTGGATAGGCGTTGAACAAAAGAGACATGGGTATCCGGGGGATTCAGGACATCAGGGATCGGAGGGCTCGACCCACACACCATCCTGAAGAATCTGGTGGGGGCGAAACCGCGACTTATAAGCCATTTTACGGCTTTCGGCGATCCAATAGCCCAGGTATAGCCAGGGCAATTGGTGCCGTCGGCAATAGTCCAGTTGCCACAGGATGCCATAGGTGCCCAGGCTGCCATGCCAGTCGGGATCATAAAAGGTATACACAGCAGACAGGCCGTGGTCGAGATAATCCATGATGGCCACCATGCGCAGTTGGCCGCCGGCATCATGAAACTCTGCCATCTCGGTGTGTACCCGGCTGGTAAGCAGAAACTGCGTGTACTGCGCCTGGTCGTCCTGATCCATCCCCGCGCCCGGGTGGCGCTGCTGCTGGTAGCGCAGGTACAGCGCAAAGTGGCTGGCATCCCAGTGCAGCGGAGCCAGCTGCACGCGAAGTGCTTCCTGCATGTGCCGCCACAGTTTTTGCTGGGTACGGTTGCGGACAAACCGCTGAGTATCCACCCGCAGGGGAATGCAGGCCCTGCATCCGTTGCAGGCAGGGCGGTAGGTAAACAGGCCGCTGCGCCTGAAGCCTTGTTCGATCAGGCGCGAATATGCAGCATCATCCACCAGATGGGCGGGTGCGGCCACCTCGGATCGCGCCATACGCCCCGGCAGGTAGCTGCAGGGGTAGGCGGCCGTTGTGTAAAACTGCAGGCGGCGGAAAATCGACTCACTGGGTTTGCTCATGAGATAGCCCCATATCCTCTGCCTACATTGTGGCACTGTGCGTACTGCTTGTACCAGTTGCTCAAGGCTTGATCAGGGGTATCAAGCGCCCATCGGCTGTCAGGCGGCCAGATGGCCAGTGCAGCTGCGTGTCATCGCGCCCCTGTGCCAGACGGCTCAGGAATTCATCGCGGGAGATGGCTTGTGCGCCCAGGCTGGCCAGATGAGGGGTTTCCTGTTGGCAGTCTATCCAGGGGATGCCCTGAGCCATCAGAAACCGAACCAGATATGCCAGCGCTACCTTGCTGGTGTCTGTGGCCAGGCTGAACATCGACTCACCAAAAAAGCAGCGCCCAATACACACACCATATAAGCCGCCCGCCAGTTGCCCATTGATCCAGGTTTCCACGCTGTGGGCATATCCTAGGCGATGCCATGCGCTGTAGGTCTGGCGGATATCGGGCGTAATCCAGGTGCCGCCTGGTAGTGGTGCGGCGGGTGCCGGCCAGTGTTGCGTATGGCGGGCCGCGCCCAGGCCAAGCCGGTGTGAACTGCGTTGTGCACAGTGTGCAATGACCTGATCAAATGCTGCGTCTAGTGTGATGGCCAGGCCTGCTTGGCCGGCCGGGTGGGTTGGCTGTAGGGGAGGACGATCAAACTGGCGGACGCGTTTGGCCAGCGAGCGGCTGATATGAAAATCGCCGCACATCAGCAGCATGCGTGGATCCGGGCTCCACCAGAGCACGGGCTCACCCGGGCCGTACCATGGAAATATCCCCTTGCGGTATGCCTCAAGCAGCCGTGTGGTCGATAAATCAGCCCCCGCTGCCACCAGTCCGCGGGGAGAGGTTTGATTGATCTCAGGCAGGAGCGTGTTGGGGTCTACCCAGATAATCGACATGACACTGTATCGGCTGATGTACGAGGTTGCGCGGCCTAATCAGGAAAGCGCAGGTCGATGGCGTAATGATGTGTGGGAAACACGCCTTGTGGCCGATCTTCGAGATAGTGTTCGATGGTGGTGCTGACTGTGCGAAACGCCAAGTCGTTCCAGGGGATCTCATCGAGCTTGAAAAAACCGGCCTCGAGGGTTTCGGGGCCTGGAGCCAGATGAGGGCCCAGGACGTCTGCCAGATAAAAGAAATGCACCTGATTGACAGACGGCACATCCACCACGGTGAATAAAGAGCGCACCTGGACGCGTGCGCCGGATTCTTCGTGGTTCTCACGTATCGCGCCTTGCTCGGTGGTTTCTCCGAGTTCCATAAAGCCCGCTGGGAGCGTCCATTTGCCATAACGGGGCTCGATGGCCCGCCGGCAGAGCAGGATCTGGTCTTGCAAAACAGGCACGATACCCACGACGTTGCGCGGATTTTGATAATGCACCGCACCGCAATGGGTGCAAAGATCCCGGATACGATTGTCGTCAGGTGGAGTTTCGCGGCTGAGACGGTGGCCACATTGAGAGCAGAACTGCTGTGTACGGGGAGCCGGATGGTAGAAGGCGGGATCAGTTTGATTCATGAACTGATTTTAGCCGCTTGCCACGGGTTTGCGCAGTACCTCGAGACGAGGGTAGACGCGGAGAAATCAGGGGGCAGGCTGTGCTTGAAAACCCAGGGTTTTGGCTACTTCCTGGGTGGGCAGCCATCCCACAGGTGCTATGTTTATGCCAGACAGTGGCTGGGGCCCGGGAACAAGACCAACCGCCAGTGGCTGCGTCTGCAGACTTTGCAATGAGGGCAATGTGTCCAGGCAATCTGCCAGCGTCTGGTGCTCGAGCGTCACCAGCGCCTCTGCTGCCCGGGCGAGATCACGATCCAGAACGCGTCCTGCGCCTTGCGGGGCCTGTGCATAGAGATAGCCGTTGTCGTCTACCCACCACTGCTTGATGGGGCCATATGGCAGGCCTATATGGGTTTGCCAATGCAGGCCGGTGTCTGGCCCGGGATGCAATTCGAGAATCCAGGGAGCCGCGTCCAGGCGCACATATACTTTTTGTGGACCATTCTGAAAAAACCAGCGGCCAGTATCGTCGGACTGATAGTTGCGGCCGATAAAGGTCACGATTTGCGGGTTGGTAATCGGCTGGCCGGGCTCGGTTTCTGTATGCCCCCAGCCCTGGCCTGCGGGGTGCAGGCACCACTGGCCGCGAGGCGATAAGGACAGCCAGCCAAAGGCTGCTGGCACATTGGGCCAGCGAGCCATGGAGGCCAGTACGGTGTCGTCCATTATTTCCAGTAGCCGTTGGCAGCTGCAATCGTTTGGAAGTTGGTCGCTACGACCTGGGATGATGCAATCAGGGCATTGGCGTCTTCACCGTAAACAGGGCGCAGCTTATCGCGCACTTCGGCAGAGGGTTGGGTGTACTTGACCCCCATGCGAGCCAGCTTGATCGCCAGTTCGTAACCCTCTTGGGGCGTGTCGGTGATTAGAGTCTTGAGCCAGATGTCAGCCATCTTGGGTGCCTCCTGTTAAATAAGGTTTTATAAGAATGGCATGAATTCGTGTCGATTGCATCCTTGCCTCGGAGCAAAAGCGGGTATGGCGGTGGCGCACAGCGTAAAATGGCAGTTTGTCTGAGTGTCTGGGAATCTGTCATGGATATGCCGGTAGCTACACACCTTGATGCGGCTGCACTACAAGGTTTTGTCGACGAGCAGTGGGATCACGAAATTACGCCAGCCCTTCAGCGATATATTGCCGTGCCTGCCAAAAGCCCCGCCTTTGATGCCGACTGGCAGGCGCATGGGTTTATCAGCCAGGTAGTGCGCGATGCAGCCACTTGGCTGGAATCCCGTCGGGTGGCCGGCTTGAAGGTCGAGATCCTGCAACTGCCGGGCCGCACACCAGTGCTCGCCTTCGAGGCCCCGGCTACCCGGGCTGACAATGGTGACACCGTACTGCTGTATGGTCACCTGGATAAACAGCCTGAGTTCTCCGGCTGGCGCCAGGGCCTGGGGCCATGGCAGCCGGTTATCCAGGATGGCAAGCTCTATGGCCGTGGCGGTGCAGACGACGGCTATGCCGTGTATGCCTCTCTCACCGCCATCGAGGCGCTGGATCGTCAGGGCATTCCCCGGCCGCGTTGTGTGGGGCTCATCGAAACCTGCGAAGAATCCGGCAGCTACGATCTCTTGCCTTATATCGATACGCTTCGCTCACGCCTGGGCAATATTGCGTTGGTGGTGTGCCTGGATTCGGGCGCCGGCAACTACGATCAACTGTGGATGACCACCTCATTGCGCGGGCTGGTTACCGGCACCCTCGAGGTTCAGGTGCTGGACGAAGGCGTGCATTCGGGGGACTCCAGTGGCGTCGTGCCCTCCAGTTTCCGGGTATTGCGTCATCTGCTTGATCGCCTTGAAGACAGTGGAACAGGCCGTGTATTGCCTGGCAGCTTTCATTGCGAGATTCCTTTGCAGCGCCAGGATCAGGCCCGTCAGGCGGCTCGTATTTTGGGTGATGAAGTCTGGCGACGTTTTCCCTGGGCGTGCGGGGCGGATGGCAATTTTGTCCTGCCCATGACGCGCGAGCCCGATCAGGCCTTGCTAAACCGTACCTGGCGGCCGGCCTTATCGGTTACCGGTGTGGATGGCATGCCGTCTGTGGACAATGCCGGCAATGTGCTGCGCCCGCACACTGCATTCAAGCTGTCTTTGCGTTTGCCCCCGCTGGTGGATGCGGTGCAGGCTGCCCAAAAGCTCAAGACACTGCTCGAGCAAGAGGCGCCTTATCAAGCACGGGTGGTGTTTCAGCCCGATCCGGGCGTGGCCAGTGGCTGGGATGCGCCTGAATCTGCCCCATGGCTGGCGGATGCACTGGACCACGCCTCGCATCAGTATTTTGATGCACCGTGCGGTTATATCGGCCAAGGCGGTACGATCCCCTTGATGAATTTGTTGCGCCAGGGGTTTCCGCGGGCGCAGTTCATGGTGTGTGGTGTCTTGGGGCCAAAATCAAATGCTCATGGCCCCAACGAGTTCTTGCATCTGTCATATGGCAAACGCCTGACGGCAGCCGTGGCCCAAGCCTTATCTGCATTGCCCGCAGGCTTGCCTGTTGATGCCGATGCCCATTGACAGGTGGCGGCAACAAAAAAGGGCCTACCTGAAAAGTAAGCCCTTGATTGGAGGCGCAAGCCGGAATCGAACCGACGTTGACGGATTTGCAGTCCGCTACATAACCACTCTGCCATTGCGCCGCTGACATGCTGGTAGATCCAGCCAAGTCAAGCATTATACGATAAATTTACGTAGCACATGGCGCACCCGCACCGTGTGCTCAGTCTGTTTTTGGGATGAATCATTAATGGGGTCTTTACTGCCGGCAATCACCGGGACGATGTGGCTATATATTGTGTGGCGCTTTGTCTGGCCAATGGGCAGCAGCGTTTGGGTGCGTTTGGGGCTGGTACTGTTGTTGTTGCTGGCTTCGCAGGTTCACCAGATTACGAGCCGGTATTTTGGTTCTCTGGCTTCACCAGAAGTGCCACATGCCGTGCTGGTGGTGCTGGTCTGGGCATTTGCCTTTGTGTTGCTGCTGTCCATCTTGCTGCTTCTGCGGGACATCATCGGGGTGCTTGTCTGGTTGCCGCTGCGTCAGTCAGGGCGTTGGGTGCTGGGTGCGCCCGCGGTACGTCTGGGGTTGGGGGTGTTGGCACTGGGCCTGGCCACGCTGGGTGTCTGGCAGGCAATACGAGTGCCCGATGTGCGGCAGGTCAGCGTCACAATCCCCCACTTGCCGGCCGCACTGGACGGCTACGAGATTGTGCAACTGACAGACCTTCACGCCAGCCAGTTGCTGCCGCGATCCTGGCAGGCCTCGGTGGTGGCGCGCGCCAATCAGCTCAAGCCTGATCTGATCGTCATCACCGGAGATTTGTCGGATGGCACTGTGGCTGCACGGGCCGACGACGTTCAGCCCCTGGCGCGCCTGAGCGCACCGGATGGTGTGATTGCCATCCCCGGTAACCACGAGTACTACTCCAACTATCTGCAGTGGATACACGCTTACCGTGCGTTGGGGCTGACCTTGCTGGAAAACAGCCATGTCCTGATCCCGCACGGGGGCGCTACCTTGGCGGTAGTGGGCCTCACCGATGTGCAAGCACAGCGGTTTGGCCTGCCGGGCCCGGATCTGCATGCCGCCATGCAGGGGGTTCCGGCCGATGCGATGGTCTTGTTGCTGGAACATCGCCCTGGCAGTGCGCCCGAGAATGCCCGGGCCGGGGTAACCCTGCAGTTGTCGGGACATACCCATGGCGGGCAGATTCTCGGATTGCACTACCTTACTCAGAGAGCCAATAACGGGTTTGTGTCCGGCCTTTATACGGTAGGCAAGATGGCCTTGTATGTCAGCAGTGGCACCGGGCTCTGGAACGGCCTGGCGGTGCGGCTGGGCCGTCCGTCAGAAATCACACGAATCACCCTGCGCGCCGACCGTTAAGGCGGTATCAGTCCACTTCTTCGATCTGCTTTACGTCAGATTTATTCACCTGAACTTCATGGCCGTCTTTTTCATAGGTGATGAAATCTTTATCCTGATCGACGTCCGGCTTGTCTGCGGTGTAGGTGGTTTGGCCGTCACGTGTGGTGACGGTGGTGGGGGTCGAGCAGGCCGCTAGTGTCAAACTGGCAGCAGTCATGGCGAGGATCATCGAAAGTTGCTTTGACATCAGGCATCTCCTGGTTTTGAATGGCTTCCCAAATACCTTATCAAAGCAGCGACTGATACGCTGTAAGGGGGTTCTACAAACCCCCTTGTTTTGGAGATCAGGCGGTGGTGACCTGCAAAGGTTGATGCCGCCGGATGAAGCGTACGATGGCGTTTAGCAAGATCCCGTACAGCGGCACGAACAGTAACAGACTGACTGTTAACTTCGTCGCGTAGTCCACCAATGCGATCTCAACCCAGTGTTCGGCCATAAAAGCGTTACTACTGTGCCAAAATGCGACGCCAAAAAAGAGCAAGGTGTCCAGTGCCTGGCCCACCACAGCGGATGCGGCGGGGGCTACCCACCAGGCAAACGGACCTCGACGAATGCGGTCGAACACCAGAATATCCATCAATTGCCCCAGTACGTAGGCGGCAAAACTGGCAAAGGCGATTCTGAACACAAAGGTGTCGAAGCTGGCCAGGGCGCTTAGCTGATTGAAGTGCCCCTCGTGAAACAGCACCGAGATAATGTAGGAAGCGATGAGTGCCGGGATCATCACGCGCGAAATCACGCGCCGTGCAGCTTGCTTGCCAATCAGGCGAACCGTGAGATCTGTGGCCAGAAAAATGAAGGGAAAGCTGAAGGCACCCCAGGTGCTATGAAAGCCCAGCAGATTGATGGGCAGCTGCACCAGATAATTGCTGGCGATAATGATCAGGACGTGAAAGAACACCAGCAGCACCAGGGTGCCAGATACACGTGAGGTAGGGACGAGCGCAGGGGTCATGAAGAACCTTTTTGGTGGATGGGGTGAGGGAACCCATGGGTAAAACGGTATGCATTATAAGCAAAAGGGTATTGGGCGGCATCGGCAGCCGGGCCGCCGTGCGTGGCACGCCGGTGCGTGTGATGGTTTTTAATAAGCCGGTGGTGGTCAGGGCGCGACCCAGCCCCTTTTGATCAGGCCGCGAAAAAGCCTTTGATGAAGGGCCAGCGCGAGGTTGTAGAGGGGTGTTAGGTACCAGTGTGCTTCAAACCGGACCCCCCAGGCACAAATGGCGGCCACCACTGCAGCGCCGGCCATATCCAGCGGAAAATGCACACCCAGATAGATGCGTGACCACGCCACAGGGATCCCTGAAACTGCAAGTACGCCGCCTAGCCGGCGTACCCTGCTGCTTGCCAAAAGACTGAAGGCCACGGCCCACCAAAGGGTCAGGTGATCGCTGGGAAAGGAAGAATCCGGGGCATGGGTGATTAGCGTATGCCCCAAGCCCACCATGAAGGGGCGGGGGTGCATCCACATCATGCCAATGATCTGATTGGCAAACAGGCCTAAGCCGCCTGCGACAGCTGCCATCAGCATTGTTCGGCGTGAATTTTCGTTGCCATAAAGCCAACCTGCACAAAGGGTGAGCGGGATCAACCAGATGGCCCAGTCTGCCAATACAACTGCCAGGTCGACAATCCAGGGGGTGGGGTAGGCTGACGCATTCAGCCAAAGGAAAACTGTGTTGTTTAAAACGTCCATAAGATTCCTGTGGCGAGGTGGGTGCTCTACAGCAGACCTTTTATGTAGGGTTGTGAGGTGTACCAGGGCCCGGACTCGCCAACTTGATGTGGGTAGTCAGTGTTTTACCCCCTGATATTTAGTGCACACTTAGACTCAGGATGAGTATCTGCGCCGCAATGTCTTATTTTACCGGTTCGCGCCATTCAATTTATTTGGTGCTTTCCGCAATCCATCGCTGGTTCCGCGGCACTCTAATCTGGCGCTAATTTTGTGCGTTCATCCTGACTGCGAAACCGAAATTTGGTGGGAACAATGACACAATGATTACGAGCGGCATTTTTGACTGGATCATCAATAATCAGGCCTTGATGGCATTGCTTCAGCAAAATTGGCTGTACGGCGTTGCACTGATTGCGCTGGTGATTGCCGCAGAGACGGGATTGGTGGTGCTGCCGTTTTTACCTGGAGATTCGCTGTTGTTTGCCACCGGCGCATTTCTGGGGCTCTCGGCGATCTCGCCGGTTGGGCCCATTCTTTTGCTTGCGGCGGCTGCAATCATGGGTGATCAGATCAACTTTCATATCGGTGGTTCGCGGGTTGGAAACGCCGTTGCCAACAGCCGCTGGGTGTCGCCCGGCCGCATGAAACAGGCACACGATTTCTTCGAGCGGTTTGGCGGCGCAGCGATCGTGCTTGCCCGGTTCATCCCGGTGGTCCGGTCTGCAGTCCCCTTTGTTGCCGGCATGGCCAGGATGTCTCCCAGCCGATTTACGCTATTTAATGCCATGGGCGGACTCCTCTGGTGCACGCTGCTGGTATCCGCCGGATATGCGCTGGGGCAGGTTCCATGGGTACGGGACAACCTTGGTTTATTGACGGTTGCCGTGGTTGTGTTGTCGATTGCGCCGATAGGTTTGAAGCTTTATCGGGCACGGCGGGGGCAGTGAGGGGGATGGCTCGGTTGCGGCAGGGAAGCTTAAGCTTTTTCTTTTTCTGAGGTGTCTTGTGGGCCCGGGTCTGCACTGTTCAGCACAATGCCCGAGAGCCTGCCATGATGTGCAAATTCGCGCACAAGCACGATGTCTGCAACGCTATTCCTTTCGACCTCCCGCACGTGGGCGACTTCGTAGTGGACATTCGAGAAGATGCGCTCTATCTGCTCTACCGAGTAGGGCTGGTGTTCATCAAAATAGCTTTTCAGTCGGCCTGTTTTGTCGCAGATCTTTAGCTGCAGCCCTTGCAGCGCCTTGCTGAACGGCATCAACCAGTCTTCGGCACGCTCGATGGCGGCCTCGATGTCGATCTCCCGCAACTGCCGTGAGCCTGCTGCTGGAAGAAGTGTCGCGGCCCCGCCGGCCAGGCGCGTCAGCAGTTTCTCATCCAGCCAGAGTTCGTAAGCTTCGTGCTCAATAATCAAGGATGGCTGGTTCATTGCTGTCGCTCCAAGTATTTACCCCTTGCATCTTAAAGGTACGGCAGGCGCAATGGCATCACCTGCGAACATAAAACATAAAAAGGCCCGAATGAGGTGTCCAAGCGACACGAGCCGATGCTATTGATACTAATCGTTTACCCTTAGATACAAGTTATCCATGGAACAAACAGCGCTAAACTGAGCCTAAACTCTTGCCTGACGCGCCTGGTAACAATACGACCGCCATGCAGCCCTTCCCCACTCCACCAGGGGGGTAGTGCCGCCAGAGCAGCGCACCGACGACCCTGCCCCGCCCCCCCATCCGGAGGCAGATCATGTCGTACACAACACCCCGTCGCAGCAACCCTCTATCCACCGCCCGCCGCCATTTCCTGCAAGCAGGCGGTCTGGCAGGCCTGGCCGCCATCGGCGCACCTCTATTTCCACTGAATGCCCTGGCTGCTGAAAAAACCCTCAGGATCCTGCAATGGAGCCACTTCGTTCCCAGCTATGACACCTGGTTCGATGCCTTTGCCAAAACCTGGGGTGATGCCCACGGCGTACAAGTCATCGTTGACCACATCAATATCGGCGACCTCGTCACCGCCACCACATCCGAAATGTCCGCCAACTCAGGCCACGACATCATCGAACTAGGCCCCGAAGCTGCCCAATTCACCCCTAATGTGCTGGATATGGCGGATATCAACCAACAGGCCAGCAAACAATTCGGCAAAGTCTTTGGCGTCATCCCCCGAATATCCTATAACCCCGTCGTCAAATCCTGGTATGCCTTCTGCCACGGCTGGACCATCGACTGCGGTGACTACCGCCGCAGCCTCTGGGAAAAGGCGGGCATGAAAGGCGGCCCCGACACCTGGATGCAGCTATTGGACATTGGCGAAAAAATCCGCAAAGAGCAGGGCGTTCAAGTGGGTATCGGCATGTCGCAGGAACTGGACTCGAACATGGTCGCCCGATCCGTTTTATGGTCGTGGGGCGCATCCGTCCAGGACGACCAGGACAACGTCATCCTGGGCGTCGGTGAGAACCGCACACGCGCCATTGAAGCCGTCAAATACATGGTTGACCTATTCCACCGAGCCATGACTCCGGCGGTCTTTGCCTGGAATGCCGCATCCAACAACCAGGACCTGATCGCAGGCAAGGCCTCGTACATCGTCAATTCGATTTCCGCCTACCGGTCCGCCCAACAGACCAAACCTGACATTGCCAAAGACGTCTTCTTTACCGGCCCTCTGGCCGGGCCCCGTGGCGATCGCTGGGCCAACGTCCACGTTCTGTACAACTACATCATTCCCAAATTCGCCAAAGCCCGCGAAGACCTGGCCAAACAATTCATCCTGCACCTGACTGAAAACTACGACCAGGCCATGTATCACAGCAAGCTCTATAACACCCCCAGCTACTTTGGCACCGCCGTCCCGGCGGGCGACCGTGGTTACCCTGGTGTTGAGGGTGCCAAAACCCTGAAGAACCTGAACGACGCCTGGTTTGCCAAAGACCCCTTCCGCCTGGAGGGCGAGGCCGAAGGCAAGTTGGGGCCCCTGACCAGCGCCACCGAATGGACCACCAACCTCGGCCACCCTGGCTACTCCAATCCCGCTGTCGGTGAAGTTTTCAACACCTTCATCCTGCCCAATATGATGGCCAAGGCCGCACGCGGTGACCTGACCCCCGAACAAGCCGTCGACGAAGCCGCCAAGCAGACCGAATCCATCTATGCCCAATGGCGTGGCCGCGGCCTGATCGGCGGCAAAAAAGCCTGATGAGGAGCACGCATGGCCAGCCTGAGTATCGAGCACCTCAGCACCACCTATGACCATGGCCGCGTCAAAGCTGTCGACGACGTCAGTCTGGACGTCCCCGACGGTGAATTCCTGGTCTTGCTTGGGGCCTCGGGCTCGGGTAAATCTACCCTGATGCGCACCATCGCCGGGCTGGAACGCCCCAGCAGCGGCCTGGTACGCATCGACGGACGGATATCCAATGAGGATCCACCACGCGTCCGCAATATCGCCATGGTCTTCCAGAGTTACGCCCTGTATCCCCACAAGAATGTTGCTCGAAATATTGCCTTCCCCCTGGAAGCCATCCATCTGTCCAAAGCGCAGATCCAGGAAAAAGTTACCTGGGCCGCAGAACTGTTCGGGATCGAAAAACTGCTGGCACGCAAGCCGCGCGAACTGTCGGGCGGCGAACGCCAGCGCGTTGCCCTGGCGCGCGCCCTGGTGCGCACTCCCAGCCTGTTTCTGATGGATGAACCCTTGTCCAACCTGGACGCCAAGCTGCGCCATTCCGCCAGACGCGAATTCAAGCGCCTGCACCAGCAAACCGGCATCACCACACTGTACGTTACGCATGATCAGGTCGAGGCCATGGGCCTGGGGCAGCGTATCGCCGTCATGAACCATGGCTGCATCCAGCAAATCGGCACCCCGTACGAGATCTATCACGAGCCGGCCAACACCTTTGTGGCGCAGTTCATGGGCTCGCCCCCCATGAACCTGATCCCCCAGGCCGACAGCCTCTGGGGATTTCACCCCGAGGACGCGTGGCTGCCGCAGGGCACACAGCCCACGGCCGAACAACACCCGCTGCCCATTACCATCCAGCAAGTCGAAGCCTTGGGCGCCGATGTGTTGATCTACGGCACACTGCAAGGCACCGAGACCGACCTGATCCTGAAGCTGCCCGAGCGCAAGTCTCACGGCCTGGCTGCGGGCCAGCAACACACCTTTTGCGTGCTGCAGGCCCGCATGCGGCGCTTTGATCCAAAGACCGGCCTGCGCACAGATCAACCTGCCGGCGGGGCCTAGGTTATGGCGGCCGCCAATCCCAGCACCCGCACCCTGAGCCTGGCCCAGCGCGACACCCTGTTGGCTATGGGCATGGTGCTGCCCGCCATTCTGTACATCGTGCTGTTGCTGGGTATCCCCATCGTGCTGGCCGTGGTCTACAGCCTCAATGACGTCACCACGGGCAGTCCCGTCATGCGTTTTGTAGGCCTGGAGAACTTCACCGCGCTGCTGGATACGCCCGACTTCCTGCGTGCCATCGGCAATACCTTCAACATCACCTTGAGCACCCTGATCGGCGTTCTGGTTCTGGGCACCATCCAGGCGGAACTGCTGGTGCGGCCCGTGCGTGGCAAGTGGCTGATCCGTTTTCTGATCCTGCTACCCTGGACGGCACCGGCCTCGCTGTCGGTGATTGCCTGGCTGTGGATGTTTGATTCAACCTTCAGCCCCATCGACTGGGTTCTGCGCGGCCTGGGCCTGCTGGGCCACCAGGGTGCCCTGTTTGGCGATTTTGACAATACGTTCTGGTTGGGGCGCAGTGGTTTTGCCTTGTTTTCCATCATCCTGGTAAATGTCTGGCGCCTGCTGCCGCTGGGCACCGTCATCATCCTGGCGGGCCTGAACGGTGTGCCGCGCGACATTCTGGAACAGTCCGAAATCGACGGTGCGGGCTATTTTCGCCGCCTGTTTCATATCATCCTGCCCATGCTGATCCCGGTGTTCGGGGTCACCATCCTGTTCACCTTCGTGTTCGTGTTTACGGACATCATCACGGTCTTTATCCTGACGCGTGGTGGCCCGGCCAACGCCACCCAGGTTCTGCCCACCCTGGCGTTCTTTACGGGCGTGCAGGGGGGGGGCCTGGGGCGCGGCGCTGCCACGGCGTTGTTCCTGCTGCCCGTGCTGGCGGCGGTGTCCATCGTCATCCTGTCGCTGATCCGGCGGCGCGAGATCTAGCCATGGGTGATATGCGATCCGCAGAATCCGGCCGGCGCCACAGCCACCACACTGCGCGGCGTGGCGGGCTATACCTGGCCACGCTGCTGTTCGTGATTTTTGCTGCTTTGCCTTTTTATGTAATGCTGATCACGACCTTCAAGACGCAGGCTGATATTTTTACGCCCAGCGCCAATCCCTTCTGGTTTTCCGAACTCCCGACCCTGGACAACCTGCGCCTGTTGTTTGGGGAAACTCAATTTGTGCAGTGGCTGCTGAACACTCTGTATGTTGGTGTGGCCGTGGTCATCATCACACTGGCCCTGGCCGTGCCCGCCGCCTACGGCCTGGCGCGCATCGCCGGGGGCTGGGGCGAAACTCTGGGCATCGGCATCTTTCTAAGCTATCTGGTGCCGCCCACCCTGTTGTTCATCCCGTTTTCCAAGGTGATCGCCACGCTGGGGCTGCAGAATTCATTGTGGGCGCTGATCGTGGCCTATCCAACGTTTACGGTGCCGTTTTGCACCTGGCTGTTGATGGGGTTTTTCAAGGGCATCCCGCGCGATATCGAGGAACAGGCCATGATCGATGGTCATGGCCGCTTCAGTGCCTTTATCCATGTGGTGCTGCCCCTGGCCGTACCGGGCCTGATGACTGTAGTGGTGTTTGCCTTTACTTTGTCCACCAGCGAATTCATCTACGCCCTGGCCTTTGTCACGCATTCGGCCGACAAGACCATCAGCATCGCCGTGCCGACAGAGCTGATCCGGGGAGACGTCTATCACTGGGGCCCGCTGCTAGCTGGCGCCCTGATCGCCAGTATCCCGGTTGCGGTGCTGTACACCTTCTTTATCGATCAACTGGTGGCCGGGTTGACGGCAGTGGCGCGAAATTAACCGTAGGTGCCAGAGATGGGCCATGACCGGTATGCCCATCGCCACCACCTTGGTTGGCCGCACCCAAATGCAAAAAGGCCCGAACCGAAGTTTGGGCCTTTTTAAATTTGGAGCGGGAAACGAGTCTCGAACTCGCGACCTCAACCTTGGCAAGGTTGCGCTCTACCAACTGAGCTATTCCCGCGTTAGCTATCAAGCTAAGCCACGCATTCTATATCGCATTTTTTTGTCTGTCAAACCGGTGAAGGCTTTAAAGACCCGTGTTTTGGTGGGTTTCCCCGCGCTGCACGGATACGAGAACTTGCAGGAGCGAAACTATACGATATCCTTGTTGGCCCTGTCAAATGCCCTCAGGTGCGGGGTATGCTTACGCTTTTGCTGACTTCTCGGGCTGCCTGGCAGCCTGCTGCCAAATATGTCGCTTGCCTTTACGGAACAGTCTCTACAGCCGTGCAATACGCTGGGCTTGCCTGCCCGCGCCCAGGTTGCGCGGCTGGAAGATGAAGCTGATCTTCCTTCACTCTGTGACCTGCCTGGCGCGCCTTTATTTGTACTGGGTGGCGGCAGCAATGTCGTGATGCTGCCGCAGCCTGGCCACCGGGTAGTACAGGTGGCCCTGAAGGGGATACGGCTGTGGCAGGAGACAGCAGACTGCTGGCTTATAGAAGCCGCGGCGGGCGAGCCCTGGCACGCATTTGTGGCGTATTGCTTGCAGCAGGGGTGGCCAGGGCTGGAAAACCTCGCACTCATCCCTGGTACTGTCGGTGCGGCACCGGTGCAAAATATCGGGGCATATGGTCTGGAGCTTAGCGAGTGTCTGCACTCTGTGGTGGCCTGGGATCTTTATACAGGGCTTGAAACTATCTTGCCGGCCTCCGAGTGTGGGTTTGGATACCGTGACAGCCGCTTTAAGCGTGATGGCGCCGGCCGTTGGCTGATCACACGGGTGCGCTTTGCCCTGCCCAAGCAATGGGTACCACGGCTGGCGTATCCCGATTTGCAGCGCTATGTGGCTGATTGGGGCAAAACAACACCTACAGCCTTGCAGATCTTTGATGCCGTCTGTGAGATCCGCCGGCATAAATTGCCCGATCCGGCAGTGCAGGGCAATGCAGGCAGTTTTTTCAAGAATCCCGTGGTGGACGCCGAGCAGGCGCAGGCGCTACGCCGGCAGTTTACAGACCTGCGTGTCTACCCTCAGGCCGGTGGCCGTGTGAAGCTGGCGGCCGGCTGGCTGATTGAGCAGGCAGGCTGGAAAGGGCGCCAGTTGGGCCCGGTGGGGATGCACCCGCGCCAAGCGCTGGTGTTGGTAAACCATGGGGGCGCTTGCGCAGCGGATGTCGTGGCGCTGGCACAGGCTGTGCAACAGGCTGTGGCCGATCAGTTTGGGGTGGCGCTTGAACAAGAGCCGGTGATGCTGGACTGATCAGCTGGCCAGCACATCCTGCATGTCAAACAGGCCAAACTCTTTGCGGGCCAGGTAGCGTGCTGCGCGCAAGCTGCCCTGTGCATAAGTGGCACGGCTGCTGGATCGGTGAGTGATTTCGATGCGCTCGCCGGTGCCGCAGAAATAAACGGTGTGGTCGCCCACAATATCGCCGCCGCGTACCACCGAGAAGCCGATATGGCCGGTTTCACGCGGGCCGGTGTGGCCGTGGCGTGCCCAGTCGGCAACGTCGTCCAGCGAGACACCCCAGGCGTTGGCAACAGCCTCGCCCATGGCCAGCGCGGTGCCCGAAGGGGCATCCACCTTATTGCGGTGGTGGGCCTCGAAAACTTCGACGTCGTAGCCGCTGTTAAGCAACCGTGCAGCCATATCCAGCAGCTTGAGGGTGGCATTGACCCCCACGCTCATGTTGGGTGCAAAGACAATGGCGGTTTTTTGTGCGGCAACCCGGATGGCCTGTTTGCCCTCGGCATCAAAGCCCGTTGTGCCGATAACGCATTTCACGCCGTGGGCAGCACAGATTTCAAGGTGCGCCAGTGTGCCTTCCGGGCGCGTGAAGTCGATCAGGCAATCGGCCTGTGACAGCGTGTTCATGTCATCGGTGATGACTACCCCGGTACGTACCCCGACCGACTGACCGGCATCTTGCCCTAGAGATTCACTGCCCGGGCGGTCGAGGGCCACCGCGAGGGTGAGGTCGGTGGAGTTCAGTACGGCCTCGATCAGCATGCGGCCCATACGGCCAGAGGCACCAGTAATTGCAATCCGCATGGTTATTGAGCCTTGGTGGAATCGGGAGTGGACAGGGGCAGTACCGTGCTGCCGGAAGTTTGGCTGCCGGTGTTTGACAACCCTGCATTGGGGGCAGTGTCAGGGCTAACGCCAGGAGAGGCAGCCTCACGGGCTGCGTCATCTGCGTGGCTGGTGTCGTCGGAGGGTATGGCGGTTTTACCAGTATCGGTTTTTTGGAAAGGCTGACGGTTGGGTTGTTCGTCACCCGACCAGCGCACCAGCAGGTCGTTTTCAAACCAGACGGTAAAGTTGCGCAACTCTTGGGAGCCATATCCGGGCTGGTTGTAGTACGGGTAGTCCCAGCGCTGGGCATGGAAGGCGTCTTGCAACGTGGGCGTGCCCAGGATGAATCTGACCTGATCGCGGGTCATGCCGACTTCGAGCTGGGATACCTGCTCGGAGGTTATCCAGTTGCCTTGCTGTACAGCAGCCCGATAGGGAAATCCCCAGTTGGTGGTGCCGCAGCCGGCCAGAACAATGGTTAGCAGGCTGGCTGTCAGGCAGATACCCGCCTGGCGGGAAAAGTGA
The DNA here is from genome assembly GCF_049651205.1 of Castellaniella sp. Taxonomy (GTDB): domain Bacteria; phylum Pseudomonadota; class Gammaproteobacteria; order Burkholderiales; family Burkholderiaceae_B; genus Castellaniella. The sequence continues at coordinate 166,225 of NZ_JBASBR010000012.1, read as the reverse complement.
CTTGCTCGGATATGCACAAAAGCCCCCATAGTGGATCATCGGCACGCAGATTGCGGCCACCAAAACCGCTATCATAAAGGGAATTCGAATGGACGCATGCACGTGGCGCCTAATTCGTCATTGTGCCGGCGCCTGTTTTTTGCGTTGCCGTCGTGCTTGCTTTCTGCGGCAGTACCCAGGATACTTCAACCATGAACGATCAGATTGAGCTCAAAAACATGGGTCTGAAGGCGACATTTCCGCGCCTGAAGATCCTGGATATTTTCCGCAAGGCTGAAACTCGCCACCACAGCGCCGAGGATATCTATCGCGCATTGATCGCCGAAGACGTCGATATCGGGCTGGCTACGGTGTATCGGGTGCTGACGCAGTTCGAGCAAGCCGGCATCCTTTTGCGCAGCCAGTTTGATGGCGGCAAGGCGGTCTTCGAACTCAACGACGGAGATCACCACGATCACCTGATCTGCACCAATTGTGGGCGCGTGGTCGAGTTCTCGGATGACGAGATCGAAAAACGCCAGGTGCGGGTGGCCAAGGATAACGGCTTTATTCTCGAGAGCCACCATATGATGCTCTATGGCATGTGCCCTCAGTGCGCCAAGCAGAAAAAGGTCTGATGCCGCTTGCCTGGTGTTAGCCGCCCGGTAATTCTTCTTGACGAGCCTTATTGCGCCGACAAACGCAGCATTTCGCGGGCGTGATCCCGTGTGGCTGCGGTCAGTCTCAGGCCGCCCAGCATACGGGCGATTTCTTCGATGCGGGCGGATTCGTCCAGAGTCTGGATGCTGGATCGCACCTGTTTCTGGCGCGTGGCTTTGCTGACCTGGTAGTGATGCGATGCGCATGCCGCCACCTGGGCCAGGTGGGTTACGCACAGCACCTGATGGCGCTGCCCCAGTTGGCGCAACAGACGGCCGACAACCTCGGCAACTGCACCCCCGATACCGGTATCCACTTCATCAAAAATCAGAGTGGGCACCCGTGCCGCCTGGCTGGCAATCACAGATAGAGCCAGCGAGATCCGGGCAAGCTCGCCGCCTGAGGCTACCCTGGCCAATGAGCGTGTGGGCACGCCTGCGTGGCCGGCAACCAGGAATTCGGTGGTTTCCAGGCCATGTGCCGAGGGCTTGCATGCCTGCAGGGCCACTTCGAAACGTCCCCCTTCCAGAGACAGCGTTTGCATGGCTGCGGTCACCTCCGCCGAGAGCTTTTCGGCGATGGCCTGACGTGCCACGCTGAGGGCTTGTGCGTGCGTGTGATAGTGGGTTTGTGCTGCCTGGCATGCGTTCTCCAGGGCCTGGATGTCCTGGCCGGCTGTGGTGTCTTGCAGCTTGGTTTGTAGCGACGCATGCAGGGCAGTGAGTTCTTCGGGTTCGACATGAAACCGACGGGCGGCGGCAAACATTTGGCTCATGCGCGCATCTGCCTGGGCCAGAGCCTCGGGATCCAGTTCAAGCCGACTGGCGTAGGCCTCCAGACCAGAGACGGTTTCTGCGCAAAGGATGCGGGCAGATTCGAGCGTCTGGCAATGTTCTTCGAGACGCGAGTCGTGTCGCGTGAGTGATTGCAGGGTCTGGATGGCGGCCTGAATGGCCTGGGCCGCCGAGGCGGATTCACCCTCCAGCGCCTCGATTGCCTGGCCTGCCCCGGACAGCAGTGCCTGCGCGTGGGCAAGGCGGGTCTGGCGGCTGCATAGCTCGTCCCATTCGCCTTCCTCGGGAGAAAGCTCATCGAGAAACTCGACGTCCTGCCGCAGATGCTGCAAAACCTGGGCTTGCCCGGCGGCGTTATCCTGGGCTGCCAGCAGGGCAGTCTGGGCCTCGCGCCAGACAGTCCATGCGTCGGAGACGGCCGCTACCTGCGCCTGCAGGCCGCCTTGGTCGTCGAGTATGCTGCGCTGGCTGGCCGCGTGCAGCAGGCTTTGGTGGGCATGCTGCCCGTGGATATCCACCAAAAGTGCGCCAAGGTCGCGCAATTGCCCCAGTGTGGTGGATGAGCCATTGATATAGGCCCGGCTGCGGCCTTGCGTGTCGATGATGCGGCGCAGGATGATCTCGGGGCCTTCGACAGCTTGCTCGGCCAGCCATTGGCTGGCGCTGGGCGGTGTATCAAAGATGGCACTGATCTCGGTGCGGGTGGCGCCTGTGCGGATCAGGCTGGCGTCTCCGCGACCCCCCAGGGCCAGCGATAGGGCATCGATAAGAATGGACTTGCCGGCCCCTGTTTCGCCCGAAAACACGGTAAACCCGGGCTCGAAGCTGATTTCGGCATGGTCGACGATGACAAAGTCGAGAATGTGCAGGGTGCGCAGCATGGTGGTTAGCGGCTGGTTTCGTCCGGGTCGTCCCAGGGGTGCAGCATGCGGTTCCAGTTCAGCTTGCTGCGCAGTGTCGAAAAATAGCTATAGCCTTGCGGGTGCAGAAACCGTACCCGGTGCGGGCTGCGCCGGACAACAATCTGATCGCCTTCCTGGCAGTTGGACAATGCTTGCATGTCGAAGTGCACGCTGGCGCCGGACTCTACCCGGCCCAGGGCCCGGATGGTGATATTGAGGTGGGAATCTTCGGGCAGGGTGATGGGGCGGTTGGACAAGGTTTGCGGTGCCACCGGCACCAGCACCAGGGCATTGACCTGAGGATGCAAGATCGGCCCGCCAGCGGACAGGGCGTATGCCGTGGAGCCTGTGGGTGTGGCGATGATCAGGCCGTCGGCCCGCTGGCTATGCATAAACACCCCATTGCACTCTACCTTGAGCTCGATCATGCCGCCGCGGCCTGCACGGTTGATGATGACGTCGTTGAGCGCGAGTCCGGAGGCCATTTCCTGGTTGCCGCGCAGCACACGGCCTTCGAGGAGTACGCGCTCGTCTTCGACGTAGGCGCCGTTGAGGATGCCGGTGATGGCTTCATCAGCGCTGTCCAGCGGGATATCGGTGATGAACCCTAGACGCCCGTGGTTGATGCCAATCATGGCGACGTTTGTGGTGGCCAGACGCCGGGCGGCTGCCAGCATGGTGCCGTCGCCGCCCATGATGATGGCCAGATCAGCCTGCTGGCCTATGGCTGTGTAGTCGGCCAGCGGGAAATCGGTAACGCCGGTATTGCGGCCGGTTTCGGCTTCGATGAGCACTTTGCAGCCCAGTGCCTGCAGCACGGCACCCAGCCGTCTCAGGGGGGTGTCCAGGCCGCTATCTTGATAGCGGCCGATCAGGGCCACGGTATTGAAGTGCATGAAACCCGGTACCTCGCGCGTTTAAGGGATAATAGTCGGTATCCGATTATAGGGGGATGCAGGCGCATGCGCCGCAAGGCGGTGTGTCAGGCATATCCCGGACACCGAGAAACACACAATATGGATGATCGAGCTAAATCGTTGCTTAAGGCACTGGTAGAACGCTACATCGCGGACGGCCAGCCCGTGGGTTCTCGTACCTTGTCGAAAGTGTTTGATCTTTCTCCGGCAACCATCCGCAATGTGATGTCCGACCTCGAAGACCTGGGCCTGATCCACAGCCCACATACCTCAGCCGGCCGGGTGCCTACCCCGCGGGGCTACCGGATGTTTGTGGATTCTCTGCTCACGGTACGGCCCTACGAGTTCTCGCCCGATCTGCCCATCGCTGAATACCTGCCGGCAGCGCAACCTGGCCGAGCGGTCACGGCGGCTGCTACGCTGCTATCCAATTTGTCGCAGTTCGCGGGCGTGGTGCTAACCCCCAAACGCACTCAGGTGTTTCGCCACATCGAGTTCATCCGGCTCTCCGATAAGCGCGTCTTACTCATCATCGTCACACCAGATGGCGATGTGCAAAATCGCATTTTGTTTGTGCCGCGCGAGTACACCGAAATCGAGCTCCTCGAAGCTTCCAACTTCTTTAACCACCATTTCTCCGGCCGGTCGTTCCATGAGGTTCGTATTTCGTTGGCCGCCGAGCTTGCCTCGCTGCGTACGGATATCTCGCGGCTGATGCAGCAGGCAGTGGATGCCGGCATCAGTACCACGGATAGTGCGGATGAATCCGTGGTCATCTCGGGCGAGGGCAAGCTGCTCGAGATCTCAGAGATGACCGCCGATATGGATCGTTTGCGGCGCCTGTTTGCGCTGTTCGAGCAAAAAACCGATCTCCTGCATTTGCTGGATGTCTCCAGCCAGGCGCAGGGGGTGCAAATCTATATCGGTGGAGACTCCCGCCTGATGCCACTTGAAGACGTCTCGGTGATTACCGCGCCATATGGCGTGGACGGCCAGGTGATCGGCACGCTGGGTGTCATAGGGCCCACCCGTATGGCCTACGAAAGAGTCATCCCCATCGTCGACATCACGGCCCGCATGCTCTCCAGCGCCCTGGGCCAGGCCTCGTCCTGATCCCTTGCCTGGCGGGCTGCGGCGCCAGCAACAGGTTCGTAGGCATCGGGCAGGAGATTGAGCCGCCTGGCGTGCGTCTTCCATCGTGCATATCTGCACTCTTGAAATCCCGCACTTTCCCCTTATATATATACCCATCCGTATTTTTCTGTTGGAGAACTCACCATGTCGGCACCCCAGGAAGACCTGGATCCTCAGGCTGCACAAGCCCAAGATCCGGCTGAAACCCCGGAGACCCCCGAATCGGCGCCCCCCGGGCAGCCAGAAGAAGACCTCCCCACACTCCTGGCTGAGGCTCAGGCCAAGCTGGCGGAGTATCACGACCAACTGCTGCGCGCGCATGCCGAAGTCGAAAACGTGCGTCGCCGGGCTCAGGAGGACGTCGCCAAGGCACGCAAGTTTGGCACCGAATCCTTTGCCGAAAGCCTGATTCCTGTTCGTGACAGCCTCGAAGCAGCACTGGCGCAACCAGATCAAACCGCTGCCGACTGGCAACAGGGCGTAGAGGCCACTTTGCGGCAACTCAACACCGCCTTCGAGCGCAACCAGATGCATGAAGTTGCTCCGCAGCCGGGCGAAGCCTTTGATCCTCATCGCCATCAGGCCATCTCGACGGTACCGTCTGATCAGCCGCAAGGCACCGTGGCGCAATGCCTGCAAAAGGGCTATCTGATTGCCGACCGTGTGCTGCGTCCGGCACTGGTCATGGTCTCTGCAGGGCAGTCTTGAATTTCAGGCAATCGGCCCCACATCAAAAGCATCGGCGGCCAAGCCGCCCACCTATCTAACTATCGACAGGATCAAACATGAGCAAGATCATCGGGATCGACTTGGGTACGACCAACAGCTGTGTGGCTGTGCTGGACGGCTCCAAGGTTCAGATCATTGAAAACTCCGAAGGCACTCGCACCACGCCATCTATTGTTGCTTACATGCAGGATGGTGAAGTATTGGTGGGTGCACCGGCCAAGCGCCAGGCAGTTACCAATCCAAAAAATACGGTGTTTGCCGTCAAACGCCTGATCGGGCGCAAGTTTGACGAAAAGGCGGTGCAAAAAGACATCGACCTGATGCCGTACAAAATCATGAAGGCCGACAACGGCGACGCATGGGTAGAAGCCCAGGACAAAAAGCTGGCTCCCCCGCAGGTATCTGCCGACATCCTGCGCAAAATGAAGAAGACAGCCGAAGACTATCTCGGTGAGGAAGTCACCGAAGCCGTGATCACGGTACCGGCATACTTCAATGACAGCCAGCGGCAGGCCACCAAGGACGCGGGCAAGATTGCCGGGCTGGAGGTCAAGCGCATCATCAACGAACCCACCGCAGCTGCACTGGCTTTTGGCCTGGACAAAGCCGAGCGCGGCGACCGCAAGATTGTGGTCTACGACTTGGGCGGCGGCACGTTCGACGTCTCCATCATCGAGATTGCCGATGTGGACGGTGAGAAGCAATTCGAGGTCCTGTCTACCAACGGGGATACGTTCCTGGGTGGTGAAGACTTCGACATGCGCATCATCAACTACATCATCGACGAGTTCAAGAAAGAATCCGGCACCGATCTATCCAAGGACGTGCTGGCGATGCAGCGCCTGAAAGAAGCTGCCGAGAAAGCCAAGATCGAGCTCTCTTCCACGCAGCAAACCGAAATCAACTTGCCGTACATCACGGCCGACGCCTCGGGCCCCAAGCACCTGAGCCTGAAGATCACGCGCTCCAAGCTGGAAGCCCTGGTCGAGGATCTGATCGAGCGCACGATCGAGCCCTGCCGTACGGCCATCAAGGATGCCGGTGTCAAGGTGTCCGAGATCGACGACGTGATCCTGGTGGGCGGCATGACCCGCATGCCCAAGGTACAAGAGAAGGTCAAAGAGTTCTTCGGCCGCGATCCCCGCAAGGACGTCAACCCTGACGAAGCCGTAGCTGCGGGTGCTGCCATCCAGGGCTCTGTGCTCTCCGGCGATCGCAAGGATGTGCTGCTGCTCGACGTCACGCCGCTGTCTCTGGGTATCGAGACACTGGGTGGTGTCATGACCAAGATGATCAAGAAAAACACCACGATTCCCACACGGTTCTCGCAGGTGTTCTCTACGGCGGATGATAACCAGCCTGCCGTCACCATCAAGGTGTTCCAGGGCGAGCGCGAAGTGGCTGCCGGCAACAAGGCGCTGGGCGAGTTCAATCTCGAGGGTATCCCGCCTGCACAGCGTGGCCTGCCACAGATCGAAGTCACGTTTGATATCGATGCCAACGGTATCTTGCATGTGTCTGCCAAAGACAAGGGCACAGGCAAAGAAAACAAGATCACGATCAAGGCCAGCTCGGGCCTCACCGAGGACGAAATTGAGCGCATGGTCAAGGATGCCGAGGCCAACGCCGAGGAAGATCACCGTGTTGCCGAGCTTGCCCAGGCACGTAATCAGGCGGATGGCCTGGTGCACGCCACGCGCAAGTCGCTAACCGAGTACGGCGACAAGCTCGAGGCCTCCGAGAAAGAAGCCATCGAAGCGGCGATCAAGGATCTTGAAGAAGCGGCCAAGGGCGATGATAAATCGGCCATTGATGCCAAATCTGAAGCGCTGGCCACGGCCTCGCAGAAGCTGGGCGAGAAAATGTACGCCGACATGCAGGCCAAGGCAGCTGCCGAAGGCGCCGCTGCGGCCGATGGTGCCAAGCCGGCAGACGACAATGTCGTGGATGCCGACTTCAAAGAAGTGAAACCCGACTGATCTCTCTGATCCAGTACGCGCGGCTGCCTGGCGACGGGCAGCCTGTGTGCCGGGGAGATCCGTCTGCTGCCTGCCCGGTTCCGGCCCTGTTGCCGGCCCGGGCATGTAGCCTTTTATCAGCAGTGCACACGGATAACGATTAAAACCAATGGCAAAACGAGATTTCTACGAAGTCCTGGGGGTCGCCAAGAACGCGTCGGACGATGATATCCGCAAGGCTTATCGCAAGCTGGCGATGAAATATCACCCCGACCGCAACCCGGACAGCAAAGAGGCGGAAGATAAGTTCAAAGAGGCCAAAGAGGCCTACGAGATGCTGTCTGATCCGGAAAAACGGGCTGCTTACGACCGCTTTGGTCATGCGGGTGTAGATCCCAATGCAGCCGGTGGCGCCGGCATGGGGGGCGCCGGTGGCTTTGCCGACGCCTTTGGTGACATCTTTGGCGAAATCTTTGGTGGCGCAGGCGGACGCCGGGCAGGGGGTGGGCCTCAGGTTTACCGCGGAGCTGACCTCAAATACAACCTTGAGATCAGTCTCGAGCAAGCCGCCAACGGCTTCGATACCGAGATCCGTATTCCCAGTTGGGAAACCTGCGATACGTGCCATGGCTCTGGTGCCAAACCGGGCACTGCACCACAAACCTGCCACACTTGCGGCGGCAACGGTGCCGTGCGCATGCAGCAGGGCTTTTTCAGTGTGCAGCAAACCTGCCCCACTTGTCATGGCACCGGCAAGGAAATCACGGATCCTTGCGCAGATTGCGATGGCGTGGGCCGCAACCGTAAAAACAAGACGCTGCAGGTCAAGATCCCCGCGGGCATCGACGATGGCATGCGTATCCGCTCGTCAGGCAATGGTGAGCCCGGTGTCAACGGAGGCCCGTCGGGCGATCTCTACGTAGAGATCCGCATCAAGCCACACGGTATTTTTGAGCGTGACGGCGAAGACCTGCACTGTGAGCTGACAATCCCGTTTACCAAGGCAGCCCTGGGTGGGACGCTGGAAGTGCCCACGCTGGCCGGCCGTGGCGAGATCACCATCCCCGAGGGCACCCAAACGGGCAAGACCTTCCGTTTGCGTGGCAAGGGGATCAAGGGGATTCGCTCCAGCTACCCCGGCGATCTTTATTGCCATGTGGCTGTCGAGACGCCTGTGCGTCTGAATGACGAGCAAAAAACCCTGTTGCGCCAGTTTGAGGCCTCACTCAGCACCGGGGGGGATCGTCATTCACCAAAAAGCGAATCCTGGACTGACAAGGTGAAGAATTTCTTCTCCTGATCAGGCCTGAATGTGCGCTCTTAACCGGGCTCGTCAGTGGCCACGGCGATGCTGAGTTCATCGGGTTTGAGCCAGGATCGCAGGGCCGCATTGACTTGATCGGCGGTCAGCGCCTGCAGTTGCTGGATGACTTTTTGCTGATGCGCAAAACTGCGGCCCGTGTCCAGATATCCAAGCCAGTGGTCGGCCAGCCAGCGGTCGCTGGCCCGGCCTAGCTTCAGGTAGTTCAGCAGTGATTTGACCCCTTGGTCAACCTCTTTCTGGGTAAAGCCGGATTGCAACGTGTCGTCGAGGGCCTGACGCATCTGTTTTTGCAGGGTCTGGCTGTTTTGTGCGGCCATGGTGGCAAAGAAGGTCCAAGACCCGGATGGCTCCCAGGCCGACACCTGCAGGCTGCTGCCGACGGTGTACGATAGGCCGCCCTTCACCCGGATTGCCTGCCATAGCCGGGAGTCCTCAGATCCTCCCAAGAGATAATTGGCCAGCCAGAGCGCTGGCCATTGTGCGTCATTATCCTGGATCTTCAGGGGCACACTGGCCAGGTAGTTGGCATTGGCTTTCCCTGGTGCGGGGATCAGGTATGTCTTTGGGGTAACAGCGTACCAGGGGTCGGGAATCCGCTGATAAGCAGGTGCTTGCTGCCAACCCGCAAGCCCGGCTTGGAGGGATTGCTTCACTTCTGCCGGGTCGAAGTCGCCCACGAACGATGCCAGCATATTGCCGGCGCCGTAAAACCGCTGATAGAAATCTTCAAGCCGCTGGCGGGTGAGCGCCTGGGCGTCGCTGCGCAGCTCTTCGCTGGTGGGGGTATAGCGGATATCTTCGGGCGACCAGGGCTGGTCGTGGCGCTGCAAGGCATTGCGCACCAGCCAGGCCGGGCTGGCGGCCTGGTCTGTCAGGTTGCCCAGTACGCTGTTTTTAATTTCCTGCAGTTCTGCGGCGGGAAAGCTGGCCGTGCGCAGCAGTTCGAAAGTAAGCGCCAAGGCATCGGACAAATGGGCTTTTGAGCTGCGCAGGGAAATGGTAAGCGTGTTGCCTGATTGGCTGAACTGCAGATTGGTGTCCAGCGCAGTCAGGCGATCATCGATTTGCTGGCGGGTAAGATCCTTGGCTCCTCGGCGCAACATCGCTGCGGTGACCTCGGGAACCAGGCCCAATCCCTGCATTTCCCGCACGGTGCCCGAACGCATCTGCAAATAGGCATGCACTTGCTGGCCGGGTGTGGGCTTGGGCAGCAGCGCCAGTTTTACGGTGCCGTTGGGCAGATCCAGGGTACTGCGCTGTGTGGCTGCGTCCAGCGCTTCGGGGCGGGTGTCAAAGGCCGCGATATCCGGTCGGGGCGTGCCGGTTTTCAGCTGGCTGGCCCAGTGCTGCAGGCTATCTGCGGTGTCCTGGGGGGCATAACGGGGCTTGTCGGTAGGCAGATACAAGCCACTGGTGCGGTTGCTGGGCAGCAACCATTGATGCAGCTGCTTCTGTATGTCTTCGAGCGTCAGCGCTTTTACTTGCAGGGGCCTGGTGAAAAATAGCCGCCAGTCGCCGCTTGATACGGCATTGGATAGCGCGTCGGCCAGAAGTGCCGATTGATTGTAGATTTTCTCCCAGCGGTTTAGCCAGGCGGTGCGGTTGCGATCGAGTGCGGCCTGATCCAATTGCTGGATGCCGCTGGTTTCGAGCGTGGTCTCGAGTGTCTGCAAGGCTGCCCGGGGATCCGTGTCGGGTTGTAGTTGGGCTCCAAAGACGGCGTAGCCGGGGTAGCGCAGTGCTCGTGCAAAACCAAAGACATCGCTGGCTGTGCCCGGCTGGACCAGCGCCTGATACAGGGGGCCTGCCGGGCTGTCGGCCAGCATGTCCACGCCCATGGACAGGGCGGTATAGGTTTCTGCATTGGCTGCAGGAAAATGGTACTGGACAATCGCCAGCGGGCTGCCGCCAATGCGTCGCAGGGTGACTGAGCGGGCGCCCTGTTGCACAGGCTCGACGGTGTACTCTGGCGGCAACTGCCGCTCGGGGCGGGGGATTGCCCCAAAATCTTCCGTGACCCACGACAAAACCTGGATGGGTTTGAAGTTTCCTGTCACGATAAGCACGGCGTTATCAGGCTGGTAGTAGCGATGATAAAAGCGCCGCAGCTGGTCGATATCCACGTGTTCAACATCAGAGCGTGCACCAATGACGCTGCGACCATAGGCATGCCAGACATAGGCGGCCGCATCGGTTTGTTGCAGCAGGGTGCCAAATGGGCTGTTTTCACCTTGCTCCATCTCGTTGCGTACGACTGGCATCTCCGCATCCAGGTCGGCGCGGCTGATTCGTGCATTGAGCATGGCATCGGCCTGCCAGGCCAGATACCAGCGCAAGGTGTCTTCGTTGCTGGCAAACGTTGCGTAGTAGTTGGTTAGGTCTACCGTGGTGGAACCATTGGCGGCCAGGCCCCGACGTGCAAACTCGGCAAGTGCGTCGGGATGTGCGGGGCTGCCCCGAAACATCAGATGCTCGAGCAAGTGGGCCATGCCGGTTTCTCCCGGCCCTTCGTTGCGCGAACCCACCCGATAGCTCATGTTGACCGTGGTCTGCGCGGCAGAATCATCGGGTGCCAGCAAGATCGTCAGGCCATTGTCCAGCCGGTACTCTGTCACGCCCTTGATCATGACGATTTCTTGTGCCGCCGTAGCGGTTTGTGGCGCCTCCTGGCCGGCATGCGCCGGAACGAGGCCGATGCCGGCCAGAATGCCGGATAGCGTCAGGAAAAACCGCAAAAAGCTGGATTGAATCATGGTGGCGCAGCAGCGTTGAACAAGGTGTTCTGACCATAACATGGCCGACAGACATGCGGATTGCCAAAAAAAAAGCTGCCAGGGGCAGCGATCAATAAGACCCCTGGCCGCAGAAGGCGGGCGACCAGGGATGGACCTATTTAATTATGCGTCGGAAACGCAAACTCGGGCCCCTTGGTTTCACTTTCCGGCCAGCGCTGCATCACGGATTTTTGTCGGGTGTAGAAACGCACCCCCTCTTCGCCGTAGATATGCATATCGCCAAACAGACTGTTTTTCCAGCCTCCAAAACCATGCCAGGCCATGGGCACCGGGATGGGCACGTTGATGCCAACCATCCCCACCTGAATGCGCCGCGAGAATTCGCGGGCAGCATGGCCGTCCCGGGTAAAGCAGGCCACACCGTTGCCAAAGCTGTGCTCGTTGATGATCCGGATGGCGGCGTCGATGTCCGGTGCACGCACGCAGGCCAGTACTGGGCCGAAGATTTCTTCTTTGTAAATACGCATGTCCGGCGTAACGTGGTCAAACAGGCTGCCGCCGATGAAGTAGCCGTTTTCATGACCCGCCACGGACAGATCCCGACCGTCCAGCACCAGCTGGGCGCCTTCGCTGACACCGATGTCCAGGTAGTTGCGGATGCGATGCAAGGCATCCTGAGTAATCACAGGCCCCATTTCGGCCTGGGGATCCATGCCGTGCGAGATCTTCAGGTTGCGTGTGCGTTCAGCCAGAATGGGCACGATGCGATCTGCTGCATCGCCCACCAGTACCGCCACGGATACCGCCATGCAGCGTTCGCCTGCTGCGCCGTAGGCTGATCCGATCAAGGCATTGACTGCCTGCTCGAGATCGGCATCGGGCATCACCACCATGTGGTTCTTGGCCCCGCCCAATGCCTGCACCCGCTTGCCGTGGTGGGCGCCGCGCTCATAGATGGAGCGTGCAATGGGGGTAGAGCCCACGAAGCTGACGGCCTGGACGTCCGGGTGGCTCAGGAGTGCGTCAACCGTGTCCTTGTCGCCTTGCAGTACAGTAAAGACACCAGCTGGCAGACCAGCTTCACTGAGCAGTTCGGCTATGCGCAGCGACACTGACGGGTCGCGTTCGCTGGGCTTGAGAATGAAGCAATTTCCGCTGGCAATCGCCAGCGGAAACATCCAGCAGGGCACCATGGCCGGAAAATTGAATGGTGTAATGCCTGCCACTACCCCCAGGGGTTGGCGCACGGTCCAGTTGTCCAGCCCGGTGGCCACTTGCTCGGTGTAATCACCCTTCAGCAACTGAGGGATGCCGCAGGCAAATTCGATGATGTCGATGCCGCGGGCCACTTCGCCCATGGCGTCGCTGAACACCTTGCCATGCTCGGCAGTGATGATGGCCGCCAGTTCTTCGCGGTGCGCATTCATCAGTTCCAGAAACTTGAACATCACACGGGCGCGGCGTGGCGCCGGTGTATTGGCCCATGCTGGAAACGCGGCCACTGCAGTGCTGACGGCCTGCTCCACGTCGTCTGGATTGGCCAGCCTCAAGGTGCGAGCTACTTCGCCGGTGGCCGGGTTGTGGATGGCCTGGGTGCGTTGGCCTTTGCCGGGCGTTCGTTGGCCGTTTATGTAATGGCCTACATCGGCTGTGTCTATATATGCCTGCATGAAAATCTCCGCATTCGGTTTGCTGTTTAACTGTGCCTGGACCCAGTGTAGGAATGCACATCTGCGCTGCATAGCCAGATAAGCTGGAATCATTGTTTGATTTAATGAACAATACGCAGATGGATTACAAAAATATCGATAGGCTTTGGCCGCATATCCACTGCCTAATTGTGCTGGCGCAACAGGGCAGCTTTACGGCTGCTGCAAGCCGGTTGGCAGTTAGCAAGTCGGCTATCAGCCAACGGATCAGCGAGCTCGAACAAGCCGCAGGTGTGCCGCTGGTGCTTCGCACCACCCGATCGGTGCGTCTCACTGATGCCGGCCGGCGGCTGGTGGAAGATACCCGCGAATCCTTTGCACAGATTGCCCATAGTTTCGAAGGTGTGCAGTCGCTGTCGGTTGTTCCTGCCGGCACATTGCGTATCACTGCGCCGGTGGCCTTTGCCCGCCAGCAACTGGTGCGGCGGTTACCGGAATTCATGCAGCGTTACCCGCAGATCCGCCTCGAGCTGGATATGCGCGACAGCCTGGTGTCCCTCACCTCTGAGGGCTTTGATCTGGCTTTGCGACATATCGAGGTGCCGCCAGATACCTACGTGGCGCGTGAGCTGTGTCGTACCCGTACACTGCTGGTGGCCAGCCCCGGCTATCTGGCCCAGTACGGCGTGCCTGAAAATCCCTGGCAGCTGGAAACACATCTGCAGTTGCACTATCCCCGTCAGCAAGGTGCTGCGCACTGGATTTTCGAGCGTCGGCATGGGCAGCCAGAAGACCGTGCTGCGACCATTCCGGTGCGGCCGGTCTTTGTTGCGAATAATAGTGAAGTGCTGCGCGACATGGCATGTGCGGGCCGGGGGATTGCCCTATTACCGGATTTCTCTGCACAACATGCCGTGCAGGCGGGAGAGTTGCTTGAATTGCTGCCTGGCTGGCGGCCGGTCAGTGTGTTTGGACACCATATTTTTGCCTTGCGCCCGTATGCCGCCCGTACTCCCCGCAATGTGCGCGTCTTGCTGGATTACCTGCTGGAGGCGTTTGCAGGCGGCTTTGAGGGCAGGGCCTCGTCCTGATATAGGGCTTCGTCTTCGAAAAACTGCCAGAGGCGCGGGTGGTCGGAGTAGGCCACATTGAAACGCATCCAGCCTTCTTCGCGGCCTTCAGGATGGAAATAGTGGCCGGGAGCCAGCCAGATGCCTGCTTCAAGGGCGCGTGCTACCCGGGTTGTCATGGTGTTGCTGGTGCAAGGCCGATTCTTGGGGCGAGCCCACAGAAACAGGCCTGCACCCGGCTCTTCAAGGATCTCGAACCCCTGTTCGAGCAGCGTGGTGCCAACTGCATCATGCGCGTTGTGCAGGCGTTCACGTATGCCGCGTAAATAGGTGCTGTACCGACCATCCCTAAGCACATGGTAGACCGCGCGTTCCATGATTTCAGCCGAGGTGAGGCCCAGTGACATCTTGGTGCGGGTAAATTGTTCGATCAGTTCGCGTGAGCAGCTGAGGTAGCCGACGCGCATGGAAGGCATCACGCTTTTGGCATAGCCCGAGATATAAATGACGCGATGAGGCCCTGCCAGAGCGGCCAGCAGAGGGGCGGGTTCAGGCAGAAGATCGCGTGACACGTCATCTTCGATCACCAGAACCGAGTGCTTCTCGGCCAGTTGCAACAGCCGGAAAGCACCAGCCATGGAGAAACTGGCCCCCGTCGGGTTTTGCAGCACAGTAGTTACAAACATGGCCCGTATCGGGTGGTGCTGGGCCAGGTTGTGCAGTACGGCTTCGTCGATGCCATCGTGGGTGCGTGGCACCGCATGCACGGTGATGTGATTGATGGCCAGGATCTGCAACAGGTTGGAATAGCAGGGAGACTCGACAGCGACATGGTCGCCCGGGCGCAGCAGAGTGCGAACAACGATATCCAGTGCTTGCGTGGCACCGTGTGTCAGCAAAATCTGTGTGGCATCCACATCCAGGCCATGCTCAAGCAGGCCGTGTGCAATGTGCTCTCGCAGCGGGTGGTAGCCCTGCGGATGGCCGTATGAAGACAGCTGGCTCACGGGTACCCGGCTGAGCTGGCGCAGGGCATGGGGCAGGCCGGACTCGTCGTGCCAGTCTGGCGGCAGCCAGCCGCAGCCTGCCTTGATTGAAATCGAGTGATCGGCAAATACATCGGCCAGCAACCAGGAGGCCCCAATACGGGGGACGACCCAGTCAGGCACGGGTGCGGTAGCCACCTGCCGCTGCCGGCTTACCCGAAAGCAGGCGCCCGGGCGTGATTGCAGCAAGCCCCGTGCCACCAGGCTGTTGTAGGCCGTCATCACCGTAAAAGTACTCAGGCTGTGATCCCGGGCAAACTGGCGCACTGAGGGCAAGATCATGCCGGGGCGCAGGGTCTTTTCGCGGATTGCGGATTCGATTGCCGAGACCGTTTGCTCGACCAAGGTCGGTGCGTCTTTGCGCCGACGATCCGGAGTGAACAGAATCATCTTTTTAGGGGGCCGAAAGAGTGGCGTTTGCTTTCACCGTCTCCCCGATGCGGGGTACAGGAGCCCTGGCCAATACAGTACATGCCAGTGGAGCAATACAGTTATCTCCTGATCGTATCACCGTCTATGGCTTTCGGTATATGCCCGGACCAGAATGGGTTCATTCCGTTCACGTTTCTTTTCTTTCTAGTTTCTGTCTCACGAGGCTGCCATGAATACCGAAGCCAAGCACGCTCCTGATCTTTCCAACCTATGGATGCCGTTTACGGCCAACCGCCAGTTCAAGGCACACCCGCGGTTGCTGACGTCCGCCAAGGGCATGTATTACACCGCAGGCGATGGCCATACCATCCTGGATGGTACCTCTGGCTTGTGGTGCGTCAATGCGGGCCACGGCCGCCAACCCATTGTGGATGCCATCAGCCGGCAGGCCGCCAATCTGGATTACGCGCCTAGCTTTCAGATCGGCCACGAGGATTCCTTTTTAGCCGCGTCAGACGTGGCTGCACTGATGCCCAAAGGCCTGGATCGCGTGTTTTTCACCAACTCGGGTTCCGAGTCGGTGGATACCGCACTCAAGATTGCTGTTGCCTATCACCGGGCCCGCGGAGAAGGGCAGCGTACCCGCCTGATTGGCCGCGAACGCGGCTACCATGGCGTGGGTTTTGGGGGTATCTCCGTGGGGGGTATCTCTCCTAATCGCAAGGCGTTTTCGGGTGTCTTGCTGCCGGGCGTGGATCACCTTCCCCACACCCATGATCTGGCTCATAACGCCTGGTCGCACGGCCAGCCGGCCTGGGGTGGCGAGCACTTTGCCAACGCCCTCGAAAGCATCATTGCCCTGCATGATGCTTCTACCATTGCCGCCGTGATTGTCGAACCTCTGGCGGGGTCCACCGGTGTGCTGTTGCCGCCCAAAGGCTATCTCGAGCGTCTGCGTGCAATCACCGAAAAACACGGCATCCTGCTGATCTTCGACGAAGTCATCACCGGTTTTGGGCGCCTAGGTGCCGCCACCGCCAGCGAATTCTTCGGGGTCACGCCTGATCTCATCACCATGGCCAAAGGCATCAGCAATGCCGCAGTACCTGCTGGCGCGGTGGCCGTACGCCGGTCGGTGCACGACGCCATTATCGAAGCCAGTGCCACCGGGATTGAATTCTTCCACGGCTACACGTATTCGGCGCACCCGCTGGCCACTGCAGCTGTTCGAGCCACACTCAAGATCTATCACGACGAAAAACTCTTCGATCGTGCAAAGACAATGTCGGTGCCTTTCGAGACTGCTGCCCATGCACTCAAAGGCCAGCCGCATGTCATTGATGTGCGCAATCTGGGTCTGGTGGCCGGCATCGAACTTGCCCCCCGAGACGGTGCCCCCGGCGCGCGGGCGGCTGAAGTCTTTGCAAAATGCTTCGAAAAAGGTGTGTTGGTGCGTTATACGGGCGATATCATCGCCATTTCGCCTCCGTTGATCATCACTGAAGAGCAGATCACGCAGATCTTCCAGACCTTGTCCGAGGTGCTGGCCACGGTGGCCTGATCCGTGCAGCCATGCGCCTACTTTGATAGCAGGCGCATGGCCTGTTCCAGGCCTTCCATTGTCATGGCAAACATGCGCTCGTGCATCAGTTCGCGCACAATAGCGATGGATTGCCGATAGGGCCACGAGCCTGCAGGCTCTGGATTCAGCCACACGGCGTGTGGCCATTGGCCCAGTAAGCGCTGCAGCCAGGTAGCGCCGGTTTCTTCGTTGTTATGCTCGATCGATCCGCCTGGATACAGGAGCTCATAGGGGCTCATCGAGGCATCACCCACCAGGATCAGACGCCAGTCTTCGCCATAGGTGCGCAACATATCCCAGGTGGATAGCTGCTGGTCGCGCTGGCGCCCATTGTGCCGCCACACGGATTCATATACGCAGTTGTGAAAATAGAACACCTCCAGGTGCTTGAACTCGCTGCGGGCAGCAGAAAACAGCGCCTCGATCCGGGCAATGTGGTCGTCCATGCTGCCACCCACATCCAGCAGCATCAGTACTTTCACCGTATTGTGGCGCTCCGGCATCCAGTGCAGGTCCAGCAGGCCCGCTTGCTCGGCCGTCCCCCGGATGGTGCCGGGCATGTCCAGCTCCGTCTGCGCACCTTGCCGGGCAAAGCGGCGCAGACGCCGCAGGGCCATCTTGAAATTGCGGGTGCCCAGGGCTTGCTGATCGTCGTAATCCCGGTAATGGCGCTGTTCCCACACCTTGACGGCGGTGCGGTTGCCGGCGGAAGGCCCGCCGATCCGGATGCCCTCGGGGTGATAGCCACCGTGTCCAAAGGGTGATGAGCCCCCTGTACCGATCCATTTGTTGCCACCTGCATGCCGCTCTTTCTGCTCGGCTAGACGCTCACGCAGCATCTCCATCAGGCGATCCCAGCCGTGTTTTTGCAGGGCTGCCTTTTCGGCGTCTGTCAGGTGTTTGCGAAATGTCTGAACCAGCCATTCCTCGGGGATGGCCTGCTGGCCCGCCCGCTGCTGCCACTGCCCGAGAAACTGGGCAAACACCTGGTCGAAGCGGTCGTAGCGGGTCTCGTCCTTGACCAGCGCCATGCGCGCCAGGTGATAAAACTCTTCGGTGCTGATGGGGGCGGCCGGGCTGCACAGGAGCTCCAGCAAACTCAGGTATTCCTGGATGGACACCGGGATGCCGGCTGCCCGCAGCTGCGTAAAGAAATCGGTCAGCATGTTGGCAGACCCCGCACATATGTCCCTGACCGCCGGATCCCTGGCATGGCCGTTGCGTCCTAGCGCCCGCGTTGGGTCATCGCTGCCAGACGTTTGAGCAGCGACAGATCCTGCTCGTTTTTGAGCAAGGCACCCGCCAGCGGGGGGATGTCGCTTTGGGTCAGTGAGGCGGGTGGGGTGGCTTCGGCCAGCAACAGGCGCAGCCAGTCCAGAAACTCGGAGGTAGAGGGGCGTTTTTTCAGGCCGGGTACCTCGCGCAGCCGAAAAAACACATCCAGGGCGGCCGACAGGATGTTCTCTTGCAATGCTGGGAAATGAACCGCCACGATGTCGCTGAGCGTGGCACGATCCGGGAACTCGATGTAATGAAAGAAACACCGCCGCAAAAAAGCATCCGGAAGGTCTTTTTCGTTGTTTGAGGTAATGATGATCAGAGGTTTATGACGCGCCTGGATGGTTTGCCGGGTTTCGTATACATGAAACTCCATGCGGTCGAGTTCACGCAACAGATCGTTGGGAAACTCGATGTCGGCCTTGTCGATTTCATCGATCAGCACCACGCAAGGTTCTTCAGAAGCAAACGCCTGCCACAGCACGCCCTGAACAATATAGTTGTGAATATCGTGGACCCGTGCGTCTCCCAGTTGCGAATCGCGCAGGCGCGACACGGCATCGTATTCGTACAAGCCTTGCTGTGCCTTAGTGGTGGACTTGATGTGCCATTGCAGCAAAGGCCGGTTCAGGGCCTTGGCCACTTCTTCGGCCAGCAGGGTTTTGCCAGTGCCTGGCTCTCCCTTGACAAGCAAAGGCCGCTGCAGCGTCAGTGCCGCATTGACGGCCATTTTTAAAGCGCTGGTGGCAACATAGCGGGCGCTGCCTTCAAAACGCAGAGATTCACTGGAAGCTGCAGAATTTGTCATGTTTAAAAGACACGCAAACGTGCCGTGAAGTCGATGCTTTAAGGGTAAATGGTTAATGACTGTCTGTGTCAGGGTAACTATCGTACAATCAACATGCCTCATCGGCCCGAAACTGGGTGGTCGATGCCGACATTAAAATTCGAAACACGAGACAAGAGGCCATATGAAGTCAAAAGCAATAAGAGGGCAGGGCTTTCAGGCTGCTGCCGTGCTGGTGTCCTGCTTGTTTGCAGGCGCGGCTCTGGCGGCAGACGCACCGGCAATCAAGGGCGATGCTCAGGCGGGTGCTCAAAAGGTGTCCATGTGCATTGGTTGCCATGGCATCCCCGAGTACAAGGCAGCATATCCCGAGTTGTACCATGTCCCCATGATCGCCGGCCAAAACGCGGCCTATATTGTGGCGGCACTTAAAGAATACTCAAATGGTG
This sequence comes from Castellaniella sp., assembly GCF_049651205.1. Taxonomy (GTDB): domain Bacteria; phylum Pseudomonadota; class Gammaproteobacteria; order Burkholderiales; family Burkholderiaceae_B; genus Castellaniella. The sequence goes on along the minus strand of NZ_JBASBR010000012.1, from coordinate 146,860 downwards.
CGCGATCCTTCCCCACCATGGACGCCATTGCCAAGACCTTGTCCGAGCAGGACATGGCCGATGTTGCAGCCTACTACTCCAGCCTCAAATAGGGAGACCCCATGAAAACATTCTGGATTGCCCTGTTGGGTTGCGGTTTTTTTGCTGTCAGCGCACAAGCAGCTGATCTCTCTGCTGGCAAGGCTGCCTTCGAGAAATTCACCTGTGCGTCGTGTCACGGGGCGGATGCCAAGTCGCCCATCATGCCCGAGTACCCCATTCTGGCGGGTCAGCACCAGGACTACCTGGCGCACGCTTTGGTGGCGTATCAACGGGGCCAAAGAGGCGAGCCTGCTTCTGCCAATGTCCGTAAAAACGCTGTGATGGGTGCAATGGCCATGCAGTTGTCTGCCACCGATATCGACAATATCTCGTCCTGGTTGGCTACCTTGCCCACGCCGCTGGCTGTGCGCAAATAAGTATGGTGTCCGGGCGGCCGCCCGGTGCAATCAAGGCCCTGTCAAAGGGCCTTTTTTACGTCCCGCGCCCAGCTGAAGGGCCTGTTGTGGCATGGCGGCGGATAAGTTCGAGGTAGTGGTCGTTGTCCAGGGGCTTACCCAGCCGCTGGGCCTCCCACACCACTTCGCCCAATGCTTCCATGATGATGTGGGCTGCCTCGTGTTCATCATGTGTGTGTAGCAGTGCTGTCCAGGCTGCTCGGATCCCGGGCGGATGATCAATCGAGAGCTGCTCCTGAATGGCTAGGTGCATGGAAAGATGCAAAAATGGATTGGTGCGGCCCGCCTCTACAGGATAGTCGCGTGTGGCGGCTTCTGGATCTTGCAAATCATCGTGGTACTCGGGGTGGCGCTCGACGAGGTCGGCGGCCATGGTTTCCAGGGGGGTTAGTATCCCGCCGTCTCGGCGCTTGCGCCACGCGCTGGTAAAAAATTCCCGGACTTGCTCTTTGGATGGATTGAACATGGGTCAGATTGCGTGCCAATAGTGAGCGAATGCCTTATATTTTAAGGGCGGTATTTTAAAAGATGTTAGGGGCGGGATTCCAACATGTGTGGAGTGCTGTGGTGGTTTGTCAGGCCATTCGTACCACTTTACGTTAAACTCTTATATAAGACTGCGACGCCACGCACAGATCCCTCTTTTGAACAACAACCCCAGCAACACTGGAGCACTCATGTCTTATCAGCACATCAAAGTCCCGGCCGGTGGTCAGAAAATCACGGTCAATGCGGATTTTTCCCTCAATATTCCTGATGAACCCATCCTCCCCTACATCGAAGGCGACGGAACCGGGCAGGACATCACCCCAGTGATGCTGAAGGTGGTGGATGCGGCGGTAGCCAAAGCCTATGGCGGCAAGCGCAAGATCCATTGGATGGAAGTGTATGCCGGCGAAAAATCCACCAAGATTTACGGCCCTGATGTCTGGCTGCCCGAAGAAACCCTCGAGGCTGTTCGCGACTACGTCGTGTCCATCAAAGGCCCGCTCACTACGCCGGTTGGCGGGGGCATTCGCTCGCTTAACGTCGCACTGCGCCAGCAACTGGATCTCTACGTCTGCCTGCGCCCGGTGCGTTACTTCAAGGGTGTGCCTTCTCCGGTGCGCGAGCCCGAGAAAACAAATATGGTGATCTTCCGCGAAAACTCCGAAGACATCTATGCAGGTATCGAGTTCGAGGCCGAATCCGACAAGGCGCGTCAGCTGATCCAGTTCCTGCAAGAAAAGCTGGGTGTCAACAAGATCCGCTTCCCCGAGACTTCGGGCATTGGCGTCAAGCCCGTGTCGCGCGAAGGTACCGAGCGTCTGGTACGCAAGGCCATCCAGTACGCCATCGACAACGATCGCCCCACGGTTACTCTGGTGCACAAGGGCAACATCATGAAGTTCACCGAAGGTGGCTTCCGCGATTGGGGCTATGGTCTTGCCCAACGCGAGTTCGGCGCCCAACTGATCGACGGCGGCCCGTGGTGCAAGTTCAAGAACCCCAAAACCGGCCGCGACATTACGGTCAAGGACGTCATTGCCGACGCCTTCCTGCAACAAATCTTGCTGCGTCCCAACGAGTACGATGTCATTGCCACGCTTAACCTCAACGGCGATTACGTCTCCGATGCGCTGGCGGCCCAGGTGGGTGGTATCGGTATTGCACCGGGTGCCAACTTGTCCGATTCCGTGGCCATGTTCGAAGCTACTCACGGCACGGCCCCCAAGTATGCTGGCAAAGACTACGTCAATCCGGGTTCCGAGATCCTCTCGGCCGAGATGATGCTGCGTCACATGGGCTGGACAGAAGCCGCTGACTTGATCATCAGCAGCATGGAAAAATCCATTCTGTCCAAAAAGGTCACCTACGACTTCGCCCGTCTGCTCGAAGGCGCTACCCAGGTATCGTGCTCCGGGTTTGGTCAGGTCATGATCGACAACATGTAATCAGTTTTGATCTGATCCATTAAGGTCTATAAAAGTCCCGTTTTCCCAGGAGAACGGGGCTTTTTTGTGTCTGGGCTGATCACGGAAGCATGGTTTTAGGGCCGGATCAGGCGGGCGTGTCCTACACTACCGGGGTATCAAACAAGGAGTGCACGTGTCTGCAGATCTGAATCAAAAATATGGCTTGAACCCAGCACATAGCGAAGTTGTGTCAGCCTGTCAGCTTGTCAAGCCTGGCCTGGCTCTGGATATGGGGTGCTCTACGGGGCGCAATGCACTGTATCTGGCCCAGCAAGGTTTTACGGTCACTGCCGTAGATATCAACCCATCTGCCATCCAGCAGTTGCAGTCTGTCGTCGGCCAAGAGGGCCTCGATACCCTCACGCCGCGCCTGTACGACATCGCCGAGGCCGGTCTGGACGCTGATTACGATTTTATCGCGTGCACGGTGACACTGATGTTTATCGATGCCGCCAAGGTGGATGCTGTACTGGCCGATATGCAACAGCACACTTGCGTTGGCGGGTACAACCTGATTGTGTGTGCCATGGATACGCCTGATTACCCTTGCCCCATGAACTTCCCCTTCACTTTCGGAGAAAGCCAGCTAAGTGCTGCGTATAAAGGCTGGGATCTGGTGAAATACAACGAGGACGTCGGCACCATGCACAACGGCGCCCGGTTGCGATTTGCCACTATGTTGGCGCGCAAGACCGCCTGACTACCAAAAAATAAGCTGTCAGCATGGGTGGCTGGCCCTACAAGTAGTTACGTGATGGGTGCCTCTTGGGCCAGAACAGACGGTACCCTTGAGTTGTCTTGGTATTCAAGGAACTCAGCATGAAAGTGCGTATTGCGTTAACAGTATCCGTATTGGCCGCTTGTGTAGTGGCGCTACCGGCTCAGTCGGCACCTCCTGAGGGCAAGGGGTCTGGCAACCACGCAAGTAATTCTGTCAGTGGGGGCAATGGCGGCAAGGGCAATCCGCACGCGTCTGTACATTCTGGTCAGGGAAGCTCAGGCAAGGATAATGTGGGCGCTGGCAATGCAAGCAAGGGCGGGGCGGATGCACGCAGCTATCACAATGACGGCGCCCAGGCTGGCCGTGGGGCCGCGGGCAATCAGCGCGGCGATGATGCCGGCCGCCGTTATGACGACAAGGGCCGCTATTTTGGCTATTTTGACGATCATAGGGATCGTCATGGCCGATTACAGGGTGATAACCTTTTTGGCGATCTCGTCTATGCCGGAATAACCGCTGCCCTGGCGCACAGGTATGCGCTGGATTTCGGCTTGAGCGGCTATTCTGCGTTGCCTCCTGGGATCCGGAAAAACCTCGCACGAGGCAAACCCATCCCTCCGGGAATCGCAAAGAAGATGGCGCCTGGCCCGCTCTTGGGCCGCCTGCCAAGATACCCTGGGTACGAATGGCGGGTTGCTGGTACGGATTTGATTCTGGTGGCGGTGGCTACAGCGGTTGTTGCCGATGTTTTATATGACGTCTTTGATTGACGAGGATCAATAGAAGCCCAAATCTCTTTTGTTATCATCATTTTGTGCTTGATATGTTCAGCCGTTTTCGACAGTCCGTGATGATTCATCACTCTACACATCGAGGTGCACTATGTCTGATATCGTGTTGGCAACAGATGGTTCGGGCTACAGTCTGGCCGCCGCCAGGTTTGTCACCCAAGGTTTGCTCACTGAAGGCGCCAAAGTGCATGTTTTGCATGTCTCCCCAGAGCTTCCAGTGCGTGTTAGGCGGTTCATCGATAAAGACACCATCGACGACTGGTACGCCGAAGAAGCCGCCAAGGTGCTCGACCCCACCACCCAGGTGCTCAAAGAAGCCAAACTACCCTTCGAGTCTCACTCGTTGGTTGGGTTTGCGCCACAACAGATTGTCGACTACAGCCAAAAAACTAATGCACGCATGATCGTCATGGGTGCGCATGGGCGCGGGATGCTGCTTGATGCTGTCATCGGCTCGGTGGCAGGGCGGGTGTTGTCGCTTTCCAAATGCCCGGTATTGCTCGTTAAATCGCCTGTGTAAGTTGCTTGTGGGCAGCGTAAGGCGCTTCTGTTTACCCTTTGTGCGCTTGTCGATATGATGATCATGTCGTCAAAGCTTTTCGTCTGCGGGTTTTAAAATACCAGGAGAATCTTCATGTTAGGTCGTATTGCCGTCCACTTAAGTGATGATCACGACTGCAGCCGTCGCATCGATGCAGGTTTGTTGCTGGCCAAGCACCATGATGCCGAGCTTGTCGGGCTATATGCCTCGGGCGGCAATTTTGGGCGATTGCACGAAGAAAACCTGCTGCCGCCTGACGTAACAAACATTTTGCAACAGCGTTACCAAACCGATCATGATGCGGTTCATCAGCGGTTTCTCGATGCAACTGCGACTGCGGGTGTTCGCTCGCAATGGCGTAGTCTTACCGGGCAAACCGACACCGCTCTCAGCTTGCACGCGCGTTACTGCGATCTCCTGATCATGAGCAAAAACCCCAGCTCAGAGCGCATGTCTGCGCTAAGTCCTAATTTGCCAGAAACTGTAATGATGGCTGCCGGGCGTCCAGTATTGATGATCCCCAATCACGGTACGTTTGAGACAATCGGCCAGGAAATCCTGTATTGCTGGGATCAGCGCCGCGAGGCTGCCCGTGCGTTTGCCGACGCTGCGCCTCTGCTGCAGCAGTGCCGCAAGCTGGCGGTGCTCGAAATCGACCGCGACGTTGAAATGCTCGAAGAGCAAGGGCTCACTGAGGCCGATTTCGATCACTACTGCGTCAGCCTGGGCTATCCGCAGCCACGCCATTTGCTAAAAGACAGCGAAGGCTTTGGCGTAGGTAATGTCATTCTCAATACCGCCACCGATCTCGGCAGCGATCTGATTGTCATGGGGGCATACGGGCATAGCCGGATGCGGCAGTGGATCATGGGGGGGGCATCTCGTACGCTGCTGTCTACCATGACAGTGCCGGTCTTGCTGTCCAATTAAGGCTGTGTCCGGGCTGTCTGGCTGACAGCCCGGACGCGGATCGCCAGGTGCAGGCCTTAAGGCGGCACGTGCGCAGCCTTAACCCGCTGCTTTCATGGTTGCGGGGGGTTGCGCCGCATGGGATGTCTGATGTCTGCCCATATGGTTGAACACCAGGTTTGCGTTGTTCTCGTAGTCAACCCGGGCCAGGGTTCGGATCCCGCTGGCAGCCACTGTGCCAAATAGCACAATGCCGGCACCTCCCAGCACTGGTGCGGGAATGCTGGCTACCAGCCTGCCCATCACGGGTGCCAGACCCAGACCAATCAGGATCAGACCGCCAAAGGCTACGACATAGCGGCTTTTCACGCCCGTAACGGCTACCAGCCCTACGTTTTGGGCAAAAGCGCTCTGCGTGAATGATCCAAAGGCCGGCGCAATCATGCTGGAAAGCATGTCGGCCCGTAAGCCATTACCCAGGCGACGTGAATCAATTTTGGTCTCAATAATGTCGCCAACAGCCAGGATGTCGGCCGAGGTTTCAACCAGGGTCACTAAAATCACGATAGTCATTGAGACGATCGCGGCAGCCCCAGCTCACTCGGTGGCAGTCCCGCCGCTTCTCCGATAATCAGTGGCACGGCAATGATGCCGCCGTACATCGTCAGTACGTGTTGAAACCCGAAAGCAAGGTTGGCCAGGAGCCCGGGGTTCTCGTCTTCCGGACGTCCTTGTTTATGTATTTCCAATGTGTTGCTCATGAAATGTCTCCAGATCGGTGTGCTGATCAGTGGCCGGTGCATTGCCGGCCAGAAATATAGTAAGTAGGCAAGGGGATTGGTCAGTGCCGGATATGCCCCCATAGCCGTCGTGCCGCAGCCTCGTGCCGGCTACGCAGAGCCGCCAGATCGATGCCCTCGGGCTGGCCCGAACGGACGCGCCACTGGCCGGCCACCATGACGTGGTCTGCGTGATCCGCCCCGCATAACAGCAAGGCCGCCAAGGGGTTTTCGGCGCCCGAGAATCGCAGGCCGTCCAGCCCGAACAGGGCCAGGTCGGCTTGTTGCCCGGGCTTCAAGCCGCCAATGTCCGTGCGGCCCAGACAGCGGGCAGAACCCTGTGTGGCCCAGCGGATGACCGTTTCGTGAGTTACTTGGTCAGGCAGATATCGCAAGCGGCCCAGCAGCAGTGCCTGGCGCATCTCCTGGGCGAGGTTGGAGTGGTCGTTGGAGGCCGATCCGTCGACCGCCAGCCCAACTGGCGCACCTGCCGCTTCCAGTTCGATGGTCCGGCACAGGCCGCTGCCCAGCACCATATTGGAAGAAGGGCAATGGGCCACACCGGTGCCTGCGGTGCCTAGACGCTGGATCTCGCTGTCGTTGAAATGGATGCCGTGTGCCAGCCAGGTTTGCTGGCCCAACCAACCACAGTCGTCCAGATAGTCCAGTGGACGCATGCCAAACAGCCGCTCGCAATATGCGGTTTCGTCTTTTGTCTCGGCCAGGTGGGTGTGCAGGCGTACCTGCTGCGCCTGGGCCAATTGAGCACTGGCACGCATCAGCGCCTGGCTAACTGAAAACGGAGAGCAGGGGGCCAGCGCAACCGTCACCATTGCGCCGTTGCCTGGCTGGTGATATTGCTTGATCACGCGGGCGCTGTCATCCAGGATGGTTTGTTCGTCCTGCACCACAGATTGCGGTGGCAGGCCGCCCTCGTCGCGCCCGACGCTCATCGAACCCCGGGTGAGGGCCGCTCGCACGCCTACCAATCGGGCTGCCTCTACCTGACTGTCGATGGCGTGTTGCAAGGCCCCTGAAAACACATAGTGGTGATCGGCTATCGTTGTGCAGCCTGACATCAGCAGCTCAACCATGGCCAGCTCGCTGGCTACGCGCAGTTGCTCGTCGTCCAGCCCTGCCCAAACGTCATATAGCGTGGTTAGCCAGGGAAACAGTGGCTTGTTGAGGGCAGCTGTATAGGCCCGTGTCAGCGTCTGGTAAAAATGATGATGGGTGTTCACCAACCCCGGCAGGAGTACATGCTGCGAGGCATCGAACACTGTATCCACCCGTTGTGCGGGCTGTTGTCCGGCCGCGACCTGCTCGATAATTTTGTCGCCCATGACGACGATCCCGCCTGCGGCAGCCGGGTCTGAACAGGCCAGGGGTTGGCGTATCCAGAGGGTTTGCTGTGTGCTGCTTGAAGCGCTCATCTGTGCGTACATCCTGTCGTCAAAGGCGTTGGGTCATGATAGGTAGGCGCCGAGCCAGAGTCATTGGAGGGGCGTGATGTTCGACATTTGTGTTTCCAAATAACGCAGTTTTGCGCATGAGCATCAACGACGTGCCTTTCTGGCTGTCCCCGTGTCGGGTACCTTGTCCGACTGCCCACGTTATGATGCGGCTTGAGGGGATTTTTCAAGGGCAAACAGATGGATGAGCTTATCGAGAAACTGCGGGCGTTCAGAGATGCACGTCAGTGGCAACAGTTTCATAATCCAAAGGATCTCGCCATTGCCCTGAATGTCGAATCCGCCGAGCTGCTTGAAACCTTTCTCTGGAAATCAGCCGAGGCTGCGGATAAAGACCGGATCGCAGATGAGCTGGCCGATGTGTTTTCTTATGCCTTGCTGTTGGCCGATGCCTGCCAGCTGGATGTCCGCGATATTGTGCTGGCCAAGATTGCCAGAAACGAATCACGTTACCCGGTGGATCTCGCCCGAGGTTCTGCCAGGAAATACACCGAGCTATGAACCAGCCGCCCTTGGTTAGCGTCGATGGGTATCCCCTGGCGCTGTCGCAACTGGATGCCTGGCAAGACAACGTGTATGCAGCCAACCACTGGCCGCTGGTGTACGTGCTCAGTAACCAGGCGTCTGGCATTGCTTATGTGGGCGAAACCAGTGATACAAGCACCCGCATGGCCACACACCTGAAGACGCCGGCCAAGCAGGGGCTGGATGCCGTTCATCTGATCAGCAGCGGCCTGTTCAATAAATCGGCCACGCTGGATATTGAATCAGGCCTGATCAAATATATGGCGGCAGATGGCCGGTTTCGGTTGTTGAACGGCAATCTGGGGCTCGCCAGCCATCATTATTATCAGCAAGACGAGCTCTACGACGGTATTTTCCGTAAAACCTGGGATCAACTGCAGGCGGCGGGCCTGGCACAGCACTCGCTCCAGTCCATTGATAATTCGGACATCTTCAAGTACTCGCCTTACAAATCCTTGTCATACGATCAGCGCCAGGGCCTGTTGGCAGTTTTGCAGTCGCTTTTGCAACCCGGCATCAAAACTCTGATGGTTGAAGGCGGTGCGGGCACGGGTAAAACGGTGCTGGCGATCTTCCTGTTCAAGCTGCTGAATTCAAAGGCAGAGGAGCTCAGTCTGCGCGAGTTCTCCGAAGACGAGCTTCTTTTGCGTGATCTGGTTACCCAGTTTCGTGACCGCCATCAAGCCTTGCGGATGGCCCTGGTTGTGCCCATGGCTTCTTTCCGCGCCACCCTCAAGAAGGCGTTCAGGCAAGTGGCCGGCTTAAGTCCCGGCATGGTGATTGCACCTGCGGAGCTTGCTCGAGATCAGTACGACCTTGTGCTGGTTGATGAATCACATCGCTTGCGTAGGCGGGTCAATCTGGGGGCTTATTTTGGTGTCTTTGATACCGCATGCCGCACGCTCGGTCTGGATCCGCAAACATGTTCGGAGGTGGATTGGGTAGGCAAGCAAGCCCGCCAGGCCGTGTTTTTCTACGACCAGGCTCAGTCTGTCAAGCCTTCGGATGCACCGGCGGCCGTCTTCGAGCGGCTGCGTACCTCACGTGACACGCGAAATCTGACGCTGTCGTCCCAGTTTCGGGTCAAGGCAGGTGTTTCGTATGTTGAGTTTATTGACCGTTTATTAAGCATCCAGCTCGGCCAAAGTGCGCCATATCGATCACCGGATTATGAATTTCTGCTGTTTGATTCGATGGTGGATATGGTTCGGGAGGTTCGTGCGCGGGACCAATCGTTTGGCTTGTCCCGCCTGATTGCTGGTTATGCCTGGCCGTGGGCAAGCAAAAAGCAGTCGGATCAGTTTGATATGACGCTCGATGGGGTTTCCCTGCGCTGGAACCGCACGGCAAACGACTGGATTAATACTCCGGGAGCCCATGAAGACGTCGGCTGCATCCACACCACCCAAGGCTACGATTTGAATTATGCCGGTATTATTTTTGGCCCTGAAATCCGCTATGACCCGACGCAGCGTTGTCTGACCATTGATCGTGCGCAGTACCACGACCGTAACGGCCAGCAGCGTGCGATGCCTGATCAGACCATCAAAGAATACATCCTGAATATTTATAAAACGATCCTGCTGCGTGGTATTCGGGGTACTTTCGTCTATGCCTGCGACACCGGCCTGCGGCAATACCTGCGGCAATATATTCCGCAATATCAGCCAGCGGCGTCCCGTGTGCAACTGCGGCAGGCCCCCAAGCTGCTTCCCTATGAAAACGCAGTGCCACTGTACGATCTGAAAGCGGCGGCAGGAGGCTTTGGCGCACTGCAGGCTGTGCAAGATACTACCTGGATTGGCGTGCCGCCTGGTATGAAGGCTGCCAAGGATCTCTTTGCCTGTCAGGTAACCGGTGAGTCCATGAACCAAGTGATCCCCAACGGTGCCATTTGCCTTTTTCGACTGGATCACGGGGGCAGCCGCCAGGGCAGGATTGTGCTTGTCGAGTGCGATACACCAGAAGATGCGGATCTGGGTTCAAGGTACACGGTTAAAGAATACGAAAGCCTGAAGATTGCGTCTGCAGAGGGCTGGCAGCATACGATGATCCGTCTGAAACCACGATCGGATAATCCCGAATTCAGGAAAATCGAGTTATCTGCAGATGATGAGGCCCGTTATCGCGTGGTAGGTATTTTTGTGTGTGTGCTGGATAAATAGACGGTTGGTGCTCGCCAGGCTTTTTACTACCGCTATACTGCACTAATAATAATTTCGTCTCGGCGTCACCGGGAGGTATCATGGCGCGCGTGCATCCTAACGCATCAGCGGGGGCAACACCTCCCAAGGCTGGGTTGGTGAAGCAATTGCGTGCATCCTTGCAGCGGCTCAGGCACACCGAGCGCCTGCAGAGGGCGCTGTTTGATATTGCCGATATGGCCGGGTCTGCGTCCGACATGCAAAGCCTGCTGAGCGGCTTGCATCGCAGCATTGCGCAGCTGATGTACGCCGAGAATTTCTTTATTGCGTTGTATAACCCGCAGCACGATACGCTCCGGTTTATATATTTTGTGGATGAGGTTGACGGCGAGCTTTATCACCCTGATCAGGAATTCACCGCGGCAGAACTTCAAAACAGCATCACGGTGGGCATGATTCGTCATGGCAAGCCCATGCGTGGGTCATCGCTGCAAATTACAACAGCGCTTGGGCTGGATCGTCACCATAATGTCGGCAGCCCGTCGATAGACTTTATGGCCGTGCCTATGCGCCGTGATGGCCAGGTGTACGGCGTGCTTGCCGTACAAAGCTATCAAAAGGGCAGGGGGTATTCGCAGTCCGACCAGGACGTGCTGGCGTTTGTGGCCGAGCATGTGCTCAATGCCGTCGAACGCAAGATGGGCCAGGAGGCTCTCGAGCGCCGGGTGACCGAGCGTACCAGAGAGCTTGCCCAGGTAAACGCTCGCTTGCAGGAGCAAGTACAAGAGCGCGAGCGGGCAGCACACCTGCAATCAACGCTGTACCGCATTGCGGCCCTCAGCCACGAGCAGATCAGCTCCAAAGAGTTTTATCACAGCCTGCATCAGGCTGTGGGCGAGCTCATCAACGTCGAAAATTTTTATATCGCACTCAAATCTGCTGATAATCGATGGCTGGATTTCCCCTATTACGTAGACGAACTGGGAGGCCGTATTGGTCAGCGCCCGCTCGGACGGGGGATGAGCGAGTACGCCATGCGTTGTGCGCAAACCGTGCTGCTCTCGGACACTGAAATCAGTCAGCTGATTGCGCGAGGTGAGGTACATGCTGCCACTTACGGCGAGCCGGCAGTTTGCTGGTTAGGGGCCCCCCTGACGGGCACCCAAGGGGTGATTGGTGTGGTGGTTGTGCAAAGCTATCGCACCAATCTGCATTTCACCCGACAGGATGCCGATCTCCTCACGTTCGTTTCGTATCAGATCGCTGCTACCTTGCTGCGGCGTCAGCAGGATCAGGCGTTGCAGGCGTTGAACATCCAGCTCGAGCAACGGGTACGTGAGCGCACCATCGAGCTCCAGCACCAGATAGCCGTGCGCGAGCACGTGCAGCAACAGCTCCAGCATCAGGTCATGCACGATCCCCTTACTCGCCTGCCCAATCGGGTTTATGTGCGCGACCAGCTCGAAATCGCGCTGGCCCGGCAAAAGCGGCAGGCCGACAGCCAGTTTGCCCTGTTATATCTGGATGTAGACCGCTTCAAGCTGTTTAACGATGGGTTGGGGCATCAGGTAGGCGATCGTGTCTTGCAGGAGGTCGCCATCCGGATGGCCGACTGCGTCCGCTCGCCCGATATTCTCGGCCGTCTGGCCGGAGACGAGTTCTCAATTGTTTTGGTGGATTGCCGACAGCCTGCTGATGCATGCCAGGTGGCGCAGCGGATACAGGCGCGCATGCAGGAAGCCATCGAAATTGCCGGGCGCCGGCTGTATGTGTCCCTTAGTATTGGCATTGCCATGGGTCAGGGGTATCACTGTTCTGTCGATGAGCTGCTGCATGATGCCGATACTGCCCTGTATCAGGCCAAGGCGGCCGGCCGCCGCTGTTTTGTGATGTTTGATGCCAATGTGCATGACACCGCAACCAACGTGCTGGATGTCGAGCAGCAGTTGCGTGTCGGGCTTGAAACTGGGCAGTTTGTACCGTATTTTCAGCCGATCGTGCGGTTGGCAGATACCCGTGTTGTCAGCTTTGAGGCGCTTATCCGCTGGTTTCATCCCGACAAAGGGGTATTGGGCCCTGATCTCTTTTTACCCGTGGCCGAGAAAACCGGCCTCATCGAGGCCCTCGACTGGCATATCTACGACAAGGTCTGCCAGGTCGTCCCCAGTTTTCTGGGGGCCGATCAAGTCATCAATCTCAATCTGTCCCCGCATCATTTCCACGGACAGGATTTTGCCAGCCGCTTTCTTGAGCTGCTGTCGTTTCATCAAATACCGTTCAAACAGGTCTGCGCCGAGGTCACTGAAAGCTCCCTGTTGTCAGACCCAGTGGCGGCTGCCCGTATTTTGGGTACCCTGAACAAAGCGGGGATACAGGTTGCGCTGGATGATTTTGGTACCGGATTTTCGTCACTTAGCCATGTACATCAATTTCCACTCAACTCGCTCAAAATTGATCGCTCTTTTATTTCCCAGCTAGGCTCGGGGCAACCGTCGCGTAGTGCCGCAATTGTGTCGGCTGTGATTGGTCTGGCCCGCGCGCTGAACATCCGTATGGTGGCAGAAGGGGTTGAAACTGTGTCGCAGCGTGACCATCTCATTGCCATGGGCTGTGAACGCGCACAAGGGTTGCTGTACGGTAGTGCCCAGCCTGCAGAGCATTGGCAGCTCCAGAACCACCCCGGAGGCTTCCTTCCAGGGGGCGAGGGTGCTGAGCCTCACAAGCCTACGGGACATCCCTAGGTGTTATTTATCCGTTCAACCTGCATAATGCTGGGCATGCAGGTGAGGAGACAGCCCTGATCGGGCACCAGCGCAGCATAGACGGCGCTTTCATTTGTAGGCAGTACTCATAAAAAATAAAAACAAGCAGAGCCAGCGATATTATCGCTGGCTCTGCTCATTTATATGTCTAGTTTTATTTTTTTAGTGCCCGCCCGCGCTCGAAAACACATTCAATACCAGTACGCCGGCCAAAATAAGGCCGATACCAATCACGGCCGCGGTATCCAGTGCCTGGCCAAAAAATACCAGCCCAATCAGGGCAATGGCCACAATACCTGCCCCTGACCACACCGCGTAGGCAACGCCGACAGGAATCGTGCGCAGGGCCAGTGCCAGGAGGTAAAACGCCACCCCGTAGCCGATGACGGTAATCACAGAAGGAATCGTGCGGCTAAAGCCATTGGAGGCTTTTAGTGCCGATGTGGCGATCACCTCGGCCACGATGGCGATGATCAGATACAGCCAGCTAGTATTCATCAGATGGGGCTTCCCTTGTGTGGCGAGACTCTTTGGGTGTCCGCAGCAAGACAGAGACGGCACCAGAACCGCCGTCCCGTTCGGCGCATTCGATCCAGGCCTGTACGGCACTCAGGCGGCACAGGTGTTGGCGTACAAAGGCTTTCAGGATGGGCTCTCCACGAGATCCGATGCCTTTGCCATGCACAATACGAACGCAGCGGATCTGGTGTGTGAGGCAAGAATCCAGAAAACGGTCGAGGCGTTCAGCCGCCTGTTCTTGCGAGTTTCCGTGCAGATCCAGCGTGGCCTGGCTTGGCCATTTGTTGCGCCGCAGGCCGCGTAAAAGGTCTGGCCCGCATCCATGACGTAGAAACGCTTGGTCGTCCGGGTTAAAGAACCGGTAGGCAGCCTCAGCTTGCTGGCTGGGCCCAAACGCAGGACGGGGTGCCTCAGGCCCACCCTGTGCGTGTTCCCGCCTGGCCTGAAGCTGGGATTCTGATGCGTGGAGTGTCAGTGTGCGCGACCTCGGGCCGTGGTTGGCCAGCGGGCGCACTAACCGCACCGCTTGTTTGAACAGTGCACGGTCTTCTGCATCCAGTATGGCAACAGTTGACGAGACTGCCCCGGCAGGCGGGTTGGCGCCTGTGCCAGAGGTCCGCTGCAAGCTGTTGCCCCGGGGTTGGGTAGCGGCAGGCTTTGTGGACTGGTGTGTCGCAGCCTGCTTGGCACCGGCCTGCAGTTGGCGTAAATCGGACAGCGTTGATTTAGAGTCCTTCATTCTCCAGCCAGCGTTGAGCGTCCAGGGCAGCCATGCAGCCCGTACCGGCACTGGTGATGGCTTGTCGATAGACGTGGTCCTGGACGTCACCCGCAGCAAAGACACCCGGTATGGATGTCATGGTGGCCAGACCCTGCAGGCCGCTGCGCGTGGTGATATAGCCGTTTTCCATGGCAACCTGGCCTTCGAAGATGGCCGTGTTGGGCTTATGGCCGATGGCAATAAAGACGCCGGTGACGGCGAGATCTTCGGTTTTCCCGGTTTGTGTGTCCACAAGGCGTGCGCCGGTGACGCCAGAATCATCGCCCAGCACGTCTTGCAACTGGTGGAACAGCTTCAGCCGCATATTACCGTTAGTGACCTTCTCCATCATTTTGTCGACCAGGATGGGCTCGGCGCGGAACTTGTCGCGACGATGCACCAAGGTGACTGTACGGCAAATGTTGGACAGGTACAGGGCTTCTTCGACGGCAGTGTTGCCGCCACCCACCACGATCGCGTCCTGGTTTTTATAGAAGAAGCCATCGCAGGTGGCACATGCGGATACCCCGCGGCCCATGAAAGCCTGCTCGGTTTCGAGGCCCAGATACTGGGCGGATGCCCCGGTGGCGATGATCAGGGCATCGCAGGTATAGGTGCTGCCTGTGTCACCATTGAGTACAAACGGGCGCTTTGAGAGATCAACGCTGGCAATGTGGTCAAACACCATTTCGGTGTTAAATCGCTGGGCGTGCTCCATAAAGCGCTGCATGAGGTCTGGGCCCTGGACGCCGGCGACATCGGCCGGCCAGTTGTCCACCTCGGTGGTGGTCATCAGTTGGCCGCCTTGCTCGAGGCCGGTAACCAAAACCGGAGACAGGTTGGCGCGGGCTGCGTACACTGCGGCAGTGTAACCAGCCGGACCAGAGCCCAAAATCATCACTTTGGCGTGCTTTACATTAGACATCACAGAAAATCCGTTCATGATCAACCCCGCAATTATAATGGCCAGATGGCAAGAATCCCGGTAAGCACTCCGCGCTCGACGCGCAATGTCCGCAACGGCCCCTCAGCACTGCAAACACGCCTGAGCAGTCTGCTACGTGAGGCCCGATGGATCCTTCTGGCTGCGGTCGCCGTATGGCTGATCCTCGTGCTGGCTACCTGGCAGCGGGCCGACCCCGGTTGGTCGCATTCGATCTATACCGGTGTCACCCACAACTGGGGAGGCACCTTTGGCGCGTACGTAGCTGATTTACTGCTTTATCTGTTTGGCGCCTCTGCTTGGCTGTGGGTGCTCCTGATGCTGCGCCACGTGGTGGCGGGCTTCTACCGGCTCACCCGCATTGTGTTGCCCACACGGGTGCCGGAGCTACTCCCCCGGGTTCGCTGGGAGGTCGGTATCGGCTTTACTCTGTTGTTTCTAGGATGCATGGGCATCGAGTCCCTGCGCTTGCAAAGCTGGGGGGTAACGCTGCCAGCCGGGGCAGGCGGGCAGTTGGGCCATCTGTTGGCGGCCGGCCTGGCCCAGGTGGCGGGGCAGGCGGGGGGCACCTTGCTCCTGCTGGCCTTTATTATTGTTGGCTCCAGTCTGTTTTTTGGTTTCTCCTGGCTTAATGTCTCCGAGCGCGTTGGCCTGGGCATCGAGCTCTTCTTCCGTCGTCTGCTTGACTGGAAAAATGCCTTGCAGGATCGTCGGGCTGGCAAAACTGCTACCGCCGAGCGCCAGGAAATCGTTGAGACCCGCCAGACACAGCTGGTGCACGAGCAGCCCGTGCGCATCGAGCCCACCGTCAAAACCGTGCCCCTGTCGCCACGGGTACAGCAAGAGAAACAACAGGCCCTGTTTACCGCCAAAGAAGATCCCGCGCTGGCAGGCAGCCTGCCTGCCTTGTCTTTGCTGGATCCCGTCGAGCAGGCCCAAGAAAGCGTTTCGCCTGAAACCATCGAATTCACCTCCCGCCTGATCGAGAAAAAGCTATCCGATTTTGGCGTAACCGTCACGGTCGTATCTGCACAGTCGGGCCCGGTCATCACACGCTACGAGATCGAGCCGGCGGTAGGCGTCAAGGGCAGCCAGATCGTCAACCTGGCCAAAGATCTTGCACGTGCACTCAGTCTGGTGCGCATCCGGGTGGTCGAGACCATCCCCGGAAAAAACCTGATGGGGCTCGAGCTGCCCAATCCACGCCGGCAGATGGTGCGTCTCACCGAGATCCTGGGGTCGCAGGTTTATCACAGCAGTGGTTCGTTGCTGACGATGGCGCTGGGCAAGGATATCGCTGGCAATCCAGTGGTGGCCGATTTGGGCAAGATGCCGCATTTGCTGGTGGCGGGTACCACGGGTTCAGGTAAGTCAGTGGGCATCAACGCCATGATCCTGTCCTTGCTGTACAAGGCCGATGCGAGCCAGGTCAGGCTGATCCTGATTGATCCAAAAATGCTCGAAATGTCCGTCTACGAGGGCATCCCTCACTTGTTGGCGCCGGTGGTTACCGATATGCGCCATGCGGCCAATGCACTGAACTGGTGTGTGGCCGAGATGGAAAAACGCTACAAGCTCATGAGCAAGCTGGGCGTGCGCAATCTGGCAGGATTCAATGCCAAGATTCGCGACGCCCAGAAAAAAGACGAACCCATCCCCAATCCTTTTTCTTTGACGCCCGATGCGCCCGAGCCCCTGGGTACCCTGCCCATGATCGTGGTGGTGATCGACGAGCTCGCCGATCTGATGATGGTGGTGGGCAAGAAGGTCGAAGAGCTGATTGCGCGTCTGGCGCAAAAGGCGCGGGCTGCAGGCATCCACCTGATTCTGGCTACCCAGCGTCCCAGTGTGGATGTCATTACCGGCCTGATCAAGGCCAATATCCCCACGCGTATAGCTTTCCAGGTGTCGTCCAAAATCGATTCACGCACCATTCTGGATCAGATGGGTGCCGAAACTCTCCTGGGGCAGGGGGACATGTTGTATCAGCCGCCAGGCACCAGTGTGCCCACACGCGTACACGGGGCCTTTGTGCACGACGACGAAGTCCATCGTGTCGTCGAGTCTCTTAAAGAATCCGGCGAGCCTGATTACGTCGAGGGCCTGCTTGAGGGCGCGCTCGAGGGTGAAACCGGTGATGGTGTCAGTTCTGTCACGGGCTTTACTGATCAGGAAAACGACCCCCTTTATGATCAGGCAGTCGAGGTCGTCATGCGTAGCCGGCGGGCCTCCATTTCGTTTGTGCAGCGTAATCTGCGGATTGGCTATAACCGCTCGGCACGCATTCTCGAGCAAATGGAGCGTGCGGGTTTGGTCAGCCCGCAACAGCCCAATGGCAACCGCGACCTCCTTGTGCCGGCCAAATCTGGCGAAGACGAGTAATGTCCATGAGTTCCCTTATTTTTTTGCGTCAACCTTTATGGGCCGGCCTGTTGCTGTCCTGCGCATTGGCACTGGCACCGGGCGTCAGCCACGCAGTCGATACTGCTCAGGTGCAGCTTCAAACCTTTGTCGATCAGGTGAAATCGGCCACCGGCGAGTTTCAGCAAGAGCAAAAAGGCCCAGACGGCAAGGCGCGGTCGCAGACGGGCACATTTGCGTTTCAGCGGCCTGGCAAATTTCGCTGGCAGGTGCGTAAACCTTATGCCCAGCTCATCGTCTCCGACGGCCAGCACGTCTATCAATACGATCCCGATCTCGCTCAGGTGACCCAGCGCCAGGCCGGACAGGCGGTGGGAGCATCACCTGCCGCCTTGCTGTTTGGCTCGGGCTCTCTGGATGACGCCTTCAATGTGCAGTCACAGCCGGATCGTGATGGCTTGCAATGGTTGCGGGCCGTTCCCAAAACGCCGGATGCCGGATTTACCTATGTAGACATCGGGTTTGCGGATGGCTTGCCCAAGCGGCTTGAGCTTCTGGATGCCTTTGGGCAAACCACGCACATTCAGTTCATGGCACTCAAGGCAAATCCGGGTATTCCGGCCTCGCAGTTTCAGTTTGCTGTGCCCGAGGGTGTTGACCTCGTCAAGATGAACTGATGGCCACACAAGGCGAGCTGCTGGGTGCAGCACCCCAAAATATTCCCTTGGCAGAGGCCCTGCGCCCGCGCACGCTCGGCGAAGTCATTGGGCAACCTCACCTGCTGGCGCCAGGCAAACCTCTACAGCTGGCGTTTCAGTCGGGCAAGCCCCATTCCATGATTTTCTGGGGGCCTCCAGGCGTGGGTAAGACCACGCTGGCCCGCCTGATGGCTACCGCGTTTGATTGTGCCTTTATTGCCTTGTCAGCGGTGTTTTCCGGGGTCAAGGATATTCGGGAGGCCATGCAACAGGCCAGGCAGCAGCAGGTGCAGGGGCGCGCCACTATCCTGTTTGTCGACGAAATTCATCGCTTCAACAAGGCGCAGCAGGATGCGCTACTGCCGTTTGTCGAAAGTGGCCTGGTCACCTTTATCGGTGCCACCACCGAAAACCCGTCCTTTGAAGTCAACTCGGCATTGCTGTCCCGGGCACAGGTATATGTGCTCAAGCCGCTTTCAGATCCCGAGCTCAGGCAGTTGTTTCAGCGTGCACAAGAAACCTGCCTTGCCTCACTCGGGTTTTCCGATAACGCAGTGGATACCCTGATTGCTTATGCGGATGGTGACGCCCGCCGGCTGCTTAATCTGCTGGAGCAATGCCACACAGCGGCCGGGGCCAGTGATGTCAGCCAGATAGATGCCGCATTCATCGAAAACGCCCTGATGCTCAATGCCCGGCGCTTTGATAAAGGCGGTGATCAGTTTTACGACCAGATCTCTGCCCTACACAAATCGGTACGCGGCTCTCATCCGGATGCGGCACTTTATTGGCTGACACGGATGCTCGATGGGGGGGCGGATCCTCGTTATCTGTCACGACGCATCGTGCGCATGGCCTGGGAGGATATCGGCCTGGCAGACCCGCGCGCCATGCAGATTGCCAACGATGCCGCACTTACGTACGAGCGCCTGGGCAGCCCTGAAGGCGAGCTGGCGCTGGGACAGGCAGTCATCTACCTGGCAATCGCGGCCAAAAGCAATGCGGGTTACATGGCCTACAAGCAGGCACGGGCGTTTGTGCAAAAAGATCGCAGCCGCGAAGTGCCTGTGCATCTGCGCAATGCCCCCACGCGCCTGATGAAAGAACTGGGCTATGGCCACGCCTATCGGTATGCCCACGATGAGCCCAACGCCTATGCTGCGGGCGAAACCTACCTGCCCGATGGTATGGATGAGCCCGGCTGGTATCAGCCGGTTCCCCGGGGGCTCGAAATCAAGATCGGCGACAAGCTCAATCAGCTCAGGCAGTGGGATATTGATTCACACGCGTATCCACCAGGCGCGCATCCGGCGTCAGGGCAAGCAGATTCAAACGAAAAAAAGGCACGTAATCCAAAGTAAGGTGCACGGTATCACCGGCCGCCAAGGTTTGATGGCCCCCCAGATGCGCCGGAAGCTCAGCCCGAAACTGGCCCTGTACGCAATGCAAAAGGGTTTCGCCAGGCCGCAGGGGCAGCGCCTGATCGCCTCTACGCACATCTACACAGCCATGCGCCTGCTTGCGTGCCAGCATCAGCTGAAACCACTCGGTGGGGCCGTCGGGGCTGGCCGCCTGAAACTGCGTTTCGCCTGCAAAATACAGGCGCCCGCCCGGTGCTACCGTGGTTTCGTTGCCTGATGCTGTCCGGATCAGCAGCAATGGCCCGCCACTGGTGAGGACGCCAATGCAGTCCATGCCCTCCTGGCCGGCGACCAGCCCGCTGGTATCCAGGCGCAGCATCTGTGCGCACCACAAAGGTTGGCTGCTTCCGTCATCGGGGCTTGTCACGATAGTACGGGTGCTTGGATGGCCGTCCAAAGATGGGAAGTCTGTCAGTTGGCTGGCGGGGATAAAGCGGTGTATGTCTTGCATCGGAAGAGGGTATCAGGAGGCAAAGCGGTGAAGGTTTAAGTGTCGTGGTTTAATTTAATACAATATGCCGTTCCAAATGCGCCAGGTGTTTCTGGCGCGATTTCATTTTTCTGCCACCATCATGCTAGATACCAATCTGTTGCGCAAAGACCTGGACCGAGTTGTACGTGCCCTGGCCAGACGCGGCCTGAACTTCGACACTGATCGCTACCACGCCCTCGAGGCCCGCCGCAAAGCGGTGCAGGTTCAAACTGAAGAGCTGCAGGCCCGCCGCAATGCCCTGGCCAAACAGATTGGACAACTCAAGTCTCGCGGCGAGGATGCCTCCGTGGCACTGGCCGAGTCCCAGGCCCTCCCGGATCGTCTCAAAGCGCTTGAGCAGGATCTGTCTCTGGTGCAGCAAGAGCTTGCCCAGTGGCTCATGACCATTCCCAATCTGCCCGATGAAAGCGTACCAGACGGCACCTCCGAGGCCGATAACGTCGAGGTGCGTCGCTGGTTACCGGGCAAGGCAGACGCCGAGGGTAATCCGGCGCCCCTGGGCTTCGAGCCACAAGATCACGTGGCACTGGCCGAGCCCATGGGGCTGGATTTTGAGTCGGCCCGCTCTTTGGTGGGAGCCCGTTTCATGATGTTGCGCGGGCCTGTGGCGCGCCTGCACCGGGCCTTGGCGCAGTTCATGCTGGATCTTCAAACCACCCGGCATGGCTACCAGGAGTGCTACACCCCCTATATCGTCAATAGCTCCACCTTGTTTGGCACAGGCCAGTTGCCCAAATTCAAGGAAGACATGTTTTGGGTCACCCGGGGCGGCCAGGGCAGCACCCCGGATGACGAAGGCCAGTCCGAAGATCTTTATCTGATCTCAACCGCCGAGATCCCCCTCACCGGCACCGTGCGCGATCGCATCGTCGATGTGCATGATTTGCCGCTCAAACTCACTGCCCACACCCCTTGTTTTCGCTCGGAAGCGGGCAGTGGCGGGCGCGACCTGCGTGGCCTGATCCGTCAGCATCAGTTCGACAAGGTCGAAATGGTGCAGATCGTGCATCCGGAGCAATCCTGGCTGGCGCTGGACGAAATGGTAGGCCATGCCGAGCACGTGCTGCAGGCGCTGGGCCTGCCTTATCGGGTCGTGCTGCTGTGTGCGGGTGACATGGGCTTTGGTTCAGCCAAAACTTATGATCTTGAAGTCTGGCTGCCGGCTCAAAACACCTGGCGCGAAATCTCCTCCGTGTCCAATTGCCTGGATTTCCAGGCACGGCGCCTGCAGGCAAGATTCCGCCCCGAAGGCCCCAAGGCCAAACCCGAGTACCTGCATACGCTCAATGGCTCCGGGTTGGCGGTTGGCCGTGCCTTGGTGGCTGTGCTCGAGAACTACCAACAGGCCGATGGTAGCGTACGAGTGCCCGAAGCCCTGCAACCGTACATGGGTGGCCTCACCGAGCTTCGAGCTTAAGGCTGCGTAACTGGCATGCGGCTGGCGCCCCCCCGGGCATGGTCGCGGTGTGTTTGATGCGCGTTTCTGCCGGGCGCCGCATCGCGGTAGCCGCCCTGTTTTGTGCTAGAATGCGCAGCTTGACCGCATTCAAGTCCGGACAGGTGGCAGAGTGGTCGAATGTACCTGACTCGAAATCAGGCGTACGGTTTTCCCGTACCGTGGGTTCGAATCCCACCCTGTCCGCCAGAACACCAATAAAATCAAGCAGCTACGGCATTCAGGCGGCAATCCTGAGTGCCGTTTTCTTTTTCCGTGTTGGGGTAAGGGTCGTGTGGTGGGCCTGCGGCGCGAAACGATCGCGCGCAGGATGCAGGTTTAGGACGCATAAGTGAGCATGGCGATCTCCTATTTGCTGGCCCCAGCTTTTTGGCGGGCGGGGTGGCGCTGTGCGTTATTGAGTAACAGAGCTGGCTTTATATTGCCCCAGGCCCTATAGTGTGTACGGGGATATCTTTCCCTTCTACTTAGGACTTACATTGAATACAGAAATCGGCATCGTGAAGTGGTTCAACAACGACAAGGGATTCGGCTTTATCATGCCCGAATCAGGTGGCAAGGACCTCTTCGCACACTACAGCGACATCCAGGGCGCGGAGGGCCACAAGAGCCTTGAAGAAAATCAGCGCGTATCGTTTGTAGCAAAGCAAGGGCAGAAAGGCCCTCAAGCGTCAATGATCAAAGTTATTTGATAGCTCTGCTCGCCTGAGTTGGCGAGCGCATAGAGCAGTCGAATGTGGCCGAACCTTTTGAAACATTGGGTTCGGCTTTTTGTTGACCAGGTTACTTGATCAGGGTGCGGATGTACTTCGAGTCCTGCGCTGGCCGGCTGCATACGCTCTCTGATGTCTACATGGCCATCCTGTGGCCCAAAAGCCATCGGCAAGCCCGAGAACTACGTGCTGTGATCCAAAGGCACACGACCCACAACTTACAGGCAGAACAGCGGGCTGGACGTCAACGGTGCCCACGACATCACCAAGGCCGAAGCCGTCAGAAGGCGGCTTTGAACGGTGTCACTGTGTGACCGGGTTATCACCTCAATATGGCAACCCGGGAAATCTTTCTTTCATCAGTTTGAGAAAATGAGTGCGGTCTTTAACGCACTGCCTGTTGCGCTCGATTTCATCGAACGGCGAAGGCGGCGCGGGCGGGTGGTTCGTGTTGGCTGCTTGCAATTTCGGAACGAAAAAGGCGGCAGGTGAGAGATAAAGGGTCATTAGAGTTCCAAATAGCCTGGCCGGTTTGTTGTGTGTCTGGGCCAGGGTTGCCATCGCGAGACGCTCTGATTTCGACGAAGTCAGTGTGCAAAGGGCCGCATGTGCTGAGCGTGCGATTTTGACGGAGGCGTTGCCACGATCTGTTAGATTAGTCATGGATCTCAAGTGGCTATCCACCTCACTTCGCTCAGTCTGGGACATATAGAGGCAGATAGCGAGATTTACTTTGTATCAGTGATCTTTGTGCAGTGTGAGGGAGGTTCTGCCGGACGCTGGGGCAACCTTACGCGTCGCGCTATAGCCATCGCTTGATCAGAGCGTATAGCCAGGCTTTGCCACCCGTACCTCAAACCAAGCTTTCGTCTCCCCCAGCGCCTGGAACGCATCACCCCGCGCTCGGCCGGCTGCAGCGACCCATCGTTTGGCCGGCACCACATCATTCGGCGCCATTTCGCTCTCTGCGGTGTCTTCAGCCGTCGCCTAGGCCCGATAGGCCTCAAGCGTCTGCTCTGGCCCGCCGAGGGTTCGTTCCATCGTCCGGCGAAAGCGCTGTTCCGCGTCCTGCCGTGCTTGTGCAGGTAGGTCGGCGGGGGCGTCTTGAAGGGTGATCGTGTACATGATGGCTGCTCCTTGATTTGTTGTGTTTTTATACAGTATTATAAAAATTGGATAACATCAGAAGAACGCTGATAAATAAGGTTTTTTTGTTACAGGCATTGCTATGTTGTATGACTCGAAATCAGGCGTACGGTTTTCCCGTACCGTGGGTTCGAATCCCACTCTGTCCGCCAGGCCCTAAAGAAGATCAAGTCGCTGCGGCATTCAGGAGTTCACCCTGAGTGCCGTTTGCTTTTTGTGGCTTAGGCTTGCGCTGCCTTTTGATGTCGGGGTACCAGCAGCACAACCAAAATGGTCAGCAGCGCGACTGCCAGCATGCCCAGGTAAACATGATGTGTGGCAGTGTCAAATGCTGATAGCAGGAAGCGCCCGCTGTCGGAGTGAGTGGGAAGTGTCTGCAAGGCGGTCATCACTTCGGTGGCTGCCGGCAGGGTAGCAGCCAATGCGGCGGGTGCGCCCGCCAGGGTATTGTTCATCGCATTATTAAATAGAGCCCCTGCCAGTGCCGCCCCCAGGCTTTGGCCCAGGTAACGAGACCACATATTGGCGCTGGTGGCAACACCGCGCTGGCCCCAGGGCACCTTGGATTGCACTCCCACCAGTAAGGGGGTGGACAACATGCCAAAGCCTGCTCCGAGTAAAACTTGATCCGCTGTCACCAGCCAGACAGCAGGATTGGGTGGCAAACCGATAAATCCGATGACAGCAGCCAGGATCATGGCTGCCCCAAACAACGCTGTATTGCGAAAACCAAATTGCAGGTAAAGTTGCCCGGACCAGGCCGAGGCTGCCACCCAGCCCAGACTCATGCTGGCCAGCACCAGCCCGGCGCTGATGGGCCCAAGTCCCATCACCGATTGGGCAAACACAGGCAGATACGTGCCGGGGGCCATCAT
The DNA here is from genome assembly GCF_049651205.1 of Castellaniella sp. Classification (GTDB taxonomy): domain Bacteria; phylum Pseudomonadota; class Gammaproteobacteria; order Burkholderiales; family Burkholderiaceae_B; genus Castellaniella. The sequence continues at coordinate 122,379 of NZ_JBASBR010000012.1, read as the reverse complement.
GATGAGCCCCATGCCAAGTACCCCTAGATTGGATCCCAGCATGATGCGCTGGCGCCAGACCCAGCCCGGCATGATGGGCTCCGCTGCTTGTCGCTCACGCACCACCGTAGCGGCGATGAGAAGGGCGACCAGGGCAAATGTACCCAGGCTGGGCAGGGATAGCCAGGGCCAGGCGTTGCCGCCTTGCAGCAACCCAAAGACGCCGGCTGCGCCGGCCAGCATCATCAGCAGCGCACCGGCGTAATCGATGGTGTGTTTTTTGGTGGAGGGGTGTTCGTGCAAATAGCGGGCAATCAGGCCGATGGCGGCCAGCCCGATCGGCAGATTGATGAGGAACACCCAGCGCCAGGTGGCATATTCGGCGAAGGCGCCTCCCAGTGTCGGGCCCACGATGGCTGCCACTCCCCATACGCTGGAGAGCCATCCCTGTACGCGGGCACGTTCGCGCGTGGAGTACAGATCACCCGCCAGGGTGTTGACGGTTGCCATGATTGATCCTGCCCCCAGGCCCTGCAAGGCGCGAAACACAATCAGGGGAATCATGCCCCACGACAGCGCACAGGCGGCGGATCCAAGCAGAAATAGCGCGGTACCACCCATCAGTACGGGTTTGCGGCCGTAAATGTCTGCCAGCTTGCCGTAAATGGGGATGGTGATGGTTTGTGCCAGCAGATAGATGGAAAACAGCCAGCTGAAAAGATCAAACTCGCCTAGATCGTTGACGATCTGGGGCACAACTGTCGCCACGATGGTGATGTCCATCGCCGCCAGGGACATGGTTAGCATCAAGGCCATCAAAATCCATCCGCGATGAGGAACCCGTGTGATTTGGCCTGCCTCGTCTTGGGGTGAATCCTGTTTTTTGCTGGGGTTCGCGGTCATAATGGCGGCTGGGTAGTAAGACCTCATCTTAGCCGACGCCACGCACAGGATTTCCCATGACCAGCACAACACCAGAACATCCACCAGGACACGGCGAGTACAAAATACCCGGGGGCAAACTGGTGGTGGTTGATCTGGCGGTTGATAACGGCCTCCTGGCCCAGGTTCGCCTGTCCGGGGATTTCTTCCTCGAACCCCCCGAGGCGCTGGATTGCATCAATGCCGCCCTCGAGGGCTTGCCCGCAGAGACCGACGAGGCCAGCATTGCCCGCCATGTCCGGCAGGCGCTGGATGCCAACGTCGAGATGTTTGGCATCAGCCCCGAGGGCATTGCCGTGGTTGTCCGGAGGGCACTGGCATGAAAACCCCAGGCGCGCGCAGTCAATGGACAGACTTTAACTGGCAACTGGTGCATCCCCAGCCCTTGCAGCCCTTGCAGCATATGGCCCTTGATCAGGTCTTGCTGGACGAGGTTGCCGCCGGTCGCCGGCCACCCACCTTGCGGATCTGGGAGTGGGCGGCGCCCGCCGTCGTCATCGGTATTTTTCAGTCGCTCAAAAACGAGGTAGAAGCCCACGCCGCCGAAGCCCACGGGATTCAGGTGGTGCGCCGTATTAGTGGTGGTGGCGCCATGTTTATCGAACCAGGCAACACCATCACCTACTCAATTTATGCCCCCTTGTCCCTGGTTGAGGGGATGAGTTTCAAGGATGCATACGCCTATATGGATGATTTTGTGCTGCAGGCCCTGGGCGACGCAGGCATCAAGGCCTGGTATCAGCCGCTCAACGACATTACCTCTGAGGCTGGAAAAATCGGTGGGGCGGCACAGGCTCGCCGCGGTGGGGCGGTATTGCACCATGTCACCATGGCCTACGATATCGATGCGGTCAAGATGTTGCAGGTGTTGCGCATAGGGCGCGAGAAGCTCTCGGATAAAGGCACGACATCGGCCGCCAAGCGGGTAGATCCCCTGCGCAGCCAAACCGGGCTCTCGCGCGAGAGCCTGATCCAGAAGATGATCGATGTTTTCCGACAGCGTAATGGCTTGCAGGAATCCACCCTGACCCCCACCGAGCTTGCCACGGCAAACCGCCTGATCGAAGAGAAATTTGGTACCTTCAGCTGGATCAGCAAGGTACCCTGAGGCGAGCCCCCCACATCAGTGGGTGGGGCCACGCCTTATACCGCATGCATTGGCACCAGCCGTGTCATTTGTTGTGTAGGTGATCCAGCGTTTGCAGCGCCAGGTTGGAGTGTGCGTACGCACCGCCTGCGCGCATCTCGGCGGCCACCCAGATTGCTTCCATGATCTCGGCGTCGGTTGCCCCGGCCCGTGAGGCACCCTCGGTGTGACCCTTGATGCAATACGGACATTGGGTGACATGCGCCACAGCCACGGCAATCAGTTGCTTGGTTTTCGCGTCCAGGGCGCCGGCCGCAAATACCGCCTTGCTGAATGCCTTGAAAGCAGCCAGGGGCTCGGGGGCAAGTTTGGCACGCTGTTTGGCCAGATCGGCGGTGGCATTGGGGTACATAGGTGAGTCCATGGGGGCAACTCCTTTGCAGGGACAGGTTGAACAATGATGGGTTCATGATAGACCGCCTGGATTGTCCCGGCCAGCGAAGCCCTTCTGGCAACAGGGGCCCTACAATAGCTCTCTTTACCTAAGGAAATTCTGGTGGCTCAACGCCAACCCATGGACGGCCGGGCATCGGGGCTGATGCTGCTGTTGTGTCTCATCTGGGCCATGCAGCAAATTGCCCTCAAGGCCACCACAGATGACTTTTCACCGGTTTTCCAGATTGGCTGGCGTACGGCCTTTGGTGGCGTGCTGGTGGCAATGGTCATGCTGTGGCGCCGGGAACCCATCAGCCAGGCGCTCTTGCTCTGGCGCCCTGGTATTTGTGTAGGTGCCCTGTATGCACTCGAGTTCGTCTTTATTGGTGAAAGCCTGCGCTTTACCACGGCGGGTCATGTGGTGGTATTGCTCTATACCGCCCCCATTTTTGCGGCCATAGGTTTGCACTGGAAACTGGCCGAAGAACGCCTGGCCTGGATTCAGTGGAGTGGGGTGGTAGTGGCATTTGTCGGCGTGGGTATTGCGTTTCTGGTGCGTGAGAACCCTGCCGCCCACCCGATGGCGTCAGCCATGCTCTGGGGAGATCTGTTGGCCCTGCTGGGCGGCGCCGCCTGGGGAGCCACTACGGTGGTGGTCAGGGTAACGCCTTTGGCTGCTTTGCCCGCGAGCCAGTCGCTGATGTATCAGCTGGTGGTGGGTTCTTTTTTGATCATGCTCTTTGCCGTGTCAACCGGGCAAACCACGTTTCATCCGAGCCCGCTGGTGTGGGCCGGCCTGGCGTTTCAGACTGTATTTGTGGCGTTTATCAGCTATCTGACGTGGTTTTGGTTGCTGCGTAAATACCTGGCGTCACGCCTGGGGGTATTCTCGTTTTTAACCCCCTTGTTTGGCGTGGTGCTGGGTGCGTGGCTACTGGATGAACCCATTGGTCCGGGTTTTTTGCTGGGTGCCGCACTGGTTGTGGTTGGGGTTGTGTTGCTCAGTGGCTATGGCTGGTACGCTCAGTGGCGGGCACATTCAGCCTGAAAACCCGCCGGCATCCAGAAACGCCTGTTCTGCCTGGGTGGTGGTGCGGCCCAGCGCTGCATTGCGATGGGGAAACCGGCCAAAGCGCGCGATGATATCGTGGTGCTCCTGGGCCCAGCGCATGGAGCCCGGTGCATGCTGGCGATAAAGATTGATGGATTCCTGTTGCGTGAGCAGGTTCTCGGAGTGCATGAAAGGCAGGCAAATAAAATTGCGCAGATCAGGCTCGATGTCTTTCAGGTGCCGAAGTGCTTGCCGGGCATAGCACAGCGCCAGGCCGTCGGTGGCAAACATATGCCCGGTGTCCCGAAAAGCGTTTCGTGGATATTGATCCAGCAGCAGAATCAAAGCCAGGGAAGACTCTGGCTCTTGCAGCCAGCCGGCCAGCTCTTGATGCGCAGCGGCAAAGTGCGCCTGGGCAAAACGTTCACGGAAATCCGCGTCAAATTGCGTGTTTTTTGCAAACCATTTGCTTGGCCCCGCCGTCCGCCAAAAATCGACCATTGCGTGGGCATCGCTTGCTTGCTTGGTTGAGGGACGGCGTGTGGGCATGAGACAGACTCTAGAGTAGTTCGCGGCGCAAATCGGCCGCAGATTTGGGTGACAGCAAGCCGGGAGCAATATCAAGGACGGTTCGGGCGCCGGTTTCGCCGGCTATTTTCAGGCGCCAGGCGGCACGGGCATAGGCCACCAGCACACTCGAGGTAAACCCCGGATTGCTGGCCAGATTCAGTGAAAATTCCATGACCTGTCCATCGCCGTGGCCAGACTGCCCACTGCGGATGACAAAACCACCGTGTGGCATGCCGGAGTGTTCGCGATGCAGAGTGTCGGCATCAATAAAATGCACTGTGGTGTCGTAATCAGCAAAATAGTTGGGCATGGTGACAATGGCCTGGCGTACCTGATCGCCATCTGCACCGGGTTGCAACACCACAAAGCATTCACGAGTGTGTTTCTGGCGGGTGCTGAGCTGGGGCTGCTGCCCGGCCCGAACCTGATTGACAGCGTCTTGTACCGGAAGTGTGTATTGCACACCGGCGGCTACCCCGGGTACCCGGCGGATGGCGTCAGAATGCCCCTGGCTGAGCCCTTTGCCCCAAAACGTGTAGGTGGCACCCTGAGGCAGGATGGCCTCGCCCATCAGGCGGTTGATGGAAAACAGGCCCGGATCCCAACCAACGGCCAGAATCGAAACATTGCCGTGAGCACGTGCCACGGTATCTACCGAACTGAAGTATTCCGGGATTTTGGCATGCGTATCAAAGCTGTCGATGGTGGTGTACCACTGTGCCAGGGAAGGCCCTTGCACGGGGAGGTCATCCTTGGATCCACCGCATAAAATCAGGACATCGATCTCATCCCGTCGGGCGGCAGCCTCGTCGATCGACCACACGGGGACGGAAGGATCGGCCAGTTGCAGCGAGGCAGGATTACGGCGCGTAAATACGCCCATCAGCTGCATATCGGGCTGCTGTGCGATGGCGGCCTGCGCGCCACGTCCGAGGTTGCCATAGCCGGCGATGCCGATGCGAATCGGGGATGAATCCATGAAGTTCCTTATCTGATGTATCTGGGCCCTGTGCAGGATGCACTCCGCTTATTGTATCCACTCGTCGTCCGGCAGTCTGGCAGGGGAGTGCTAGAATGGCGGCCAATTTTTATCAGGTATGGAACACTCTTATGGCGCGCTCTGCCCATTCATCCCACCCCTTGCTGCATTTTGTGACACACGGGAGTCTCGTCGGCCAAATTCTCATCGGTTTACTTGCTGGTGTGGCCCTGGCTTATGGTTTCCCTGAGGCGGCCAGATCTGTGGGGCTTTTGGGCAATCTGTTTGTTACTGCGCTTAAATCGATTGCCCCCATCCTGGTGTTTGTGCTGGTATCCGCGTCAATTGCCAATCACCATAAAGGTTCGCAGACGCAGCTAGGCCCCATTCTTATGTTGTATCTGGTGGGTACGTTTGCAGCCGCATTGGTGGCAGTGGTGGCCAGCTTTATGTTTCCCCTGACGATCCAGTTGCAGCTCACGGATGCTGCCGTCAGCCCGCCCAGCGGTGTGCTGGAAGTGCTGAAAAATCTCTTGCTGAGTGTCGTGGACAACCCGGTTCATGCCTTGCTGGAGGCCAACTACATTGGTATTTTGGCTTGGGCGGTTGGTCTGGGGATTGCGTTGCGTCACGCGCATGGCGCCAGCAAAACCATGTTGCTGGATTTGTCCGAGAGTGTGTCGTTTATTGTGCGTGTGGTGATTCGCACAGCACCCGTGGGGATCTTTGGCCTGGTGGCAGCCACCATCGCCGATACCGGCTTTGACGCCTTGCTGGATTATGCCCGCCTGCTGGGGGTGTTGTTGGGGTGCATGGTGTTTGTGGCGTTGGTGGTCAACCCGCTGATTGTCTTCTGGCGCATCCGCTCCAATCCGTACCCTCTGGTGTTCACCTGCCTGCGCGAATCCGGCGTCACGGCGTTTTTCACACGCAGCTCGGCGGCCAATATCCCCGTCAATATGGCCTTGTGCGAAAAACTTGGCCTGGAAGAAGACACGTATTCGGTGTCGATTCCTCTGGGTGCCACCATCAACATGGCTGGTGCGGCGGTAACCATCACCGTGCTCACGCTGGCGGCCGTCAACACCTTGGGGGTTTCGGTTGATCTCTTTACGGCATTGTTGTTGAGCGTGGTGGCCGCCGTGAGTGCCTGCGGGGCCTCGGGGGTTGCTGGCGGGTCATTATTGCTGATCCCCGTGGCATGCAGCCTGTTCGGGATCTCCAACGACCTCGCCATGCAGGTAGTAGGTGTGGGCTTCATTATTGGCGTGCTGCAGGACTCTGCAGAAACTGCCCTGAACTCATCCACAGATGTGCTGTTTACCGCGGCCGGATCTTTCCGTCCTGTGTCCAGCCCTGAATAATCGGCCATAGATCAGAGGGTTGGTGGGCCACTGCGTCGGCCTGCCAACGCTCGGGGTCGCCCAGCGAGCAATATCCGTAGCCGGCGGCCACAGTGGCCATGCCAGCCGCCTTGCCGGCCAAAATATCGCGCTCATCGTCGCCCACATACAGACAGTGCTGAGGCAAGAAACCTGTCTGCCGGGCGGCATGCAACAGTGGCTCTGGGTGTGGTTTGATGTGGGCGGTGGTGTCGCCCCCCACGGTGACACGGCAGCGGCTCTCAAGCCCCAGATGGCGCACCATGGGTAAAGCCAGCGCCTCGGTCTTGTTGGTGACAATCCCCCAAGGCATGGCTGCCTGAAACAGGTGTTCCAGCAGTTCGTCAATCCCGGCAAACAACTGTGCGTGTTCCAGCATGGTCTTTGCGTAATCCTGCAAAAATTGCTGGCGGCACTGCTCGTAGTCGGCGTGGCTGGCGTCGATGTCCAAGGCTGCTTTCAGCAGGCCCCGGGCCCCATGCGAGGCATATGGACGCAACAGGGCGTAATCCAGGGCGGGCAAGCCGCGATATCCGCGTTGCAGATTGGCGGCTGCTGCAAGGTCGGGGGCAGTATCTGCCAGGGTGCCGTCGAAATCAAACAGAATCATGCGCGGAATCATACGCTGGCTTCCGGGCGGCGAGCCGCCATCATGTAGTTCACGCTGGTGTCCCGGCCAAGTGAGTAGTGTTGGGTCAGGGGATGGTATTCGATGCCGTCCAGTGCGCTGACTTCCAGCGTTGCCTGGCGTGCAGCACTGGCAAGCTCGCTGGGAGTGATGAACTGCTGGTACGCATGGGTACCCCTGGGTACCATGCGCAGCAGGTATTCGGCCGCCACAATCGCCAGCAAAAACGATTTTGGATTACGGTTGAGCGTGGAAAAACATACCAGCCCGCCTGGGCGGACCAACTGGGCGCAGGCCTGAACAATGGCAGCGGGGTCGGGGACATGCTCCAGCAGTTCCATGCAGGTCACCACGTCATACTGTCCGGCGTGTTCTGCTGCATGGGACTCAGCGCTGGTGCACTCGTATTGCACGTGGATATTGGATTCGTGCCCGTGCAAACGGGCAATCTGGATGGCCGGCTGCGACAGATCGATACCGGTCACCTCTGCGCCATCGGCTGCGAGTGCCTCGGAGAGCAAGCCGCCCCCACACCCGATATCCAGGACACGTTGGCCTGATAGCGTCCCCGCCTGGGTGCGAATCCAGTCGAGACGCAGGGGATTGATGTCGTGCAGAGTTTTAAGCTGGCCGGCGGGATCCCACCAGGTAGAAGCCAGTGCACTGAACTTGTCGAGCTCCGCCTGGCTGGCGTTGGCTGTTTGCATGAATTGGGTTCCGAAAATGAACAAGGCCCCGCGCATGCGCGGAGCCTTGAAAACTGCCACACCCGGAGGTGCGGCAGTACGTGCGGCCTGCAGTATTACTTGCGGGTACCGACGATTTCGATTTCCACGCGACGGTTTTGGGCACGGCCTTCGCGGGTCTTGTTGGACGCGACGGGTTGCATTTCGCCCTTGCCTTCGGCATAGATACGATCAGCGGCAACGCCCTTGCTGATCAGGTATTGCTTGACCGAATTGGCACGACGCTCGGAGAGCTTCTGGTTGTAGGCTTCGGTACCGATGGAATCGGTGTGGCCGACGGCAATGATGGTTTCCAGATTGATGGTGCCAGCTTGCTGGGCAACTTGATCCAGAACCTGACGGCCTTCGGGCTTGATGGTGGACTTGTCGAAGTCGAAGAACGTGTCAGCGTTGAGCACGACCTTGCTGGCAGTCGGTGCAACGACAGGCGCTTCAGCGACAGGCAAGCCGCAACCTTCGGCAGCAGTTGCCGGGGTCCAGAATGCATCGCGCCAGCAGTTTTGGCCGCTCGCATCTTTCCACACATGGCCGTCAACGTTGACCCAGTTGTCGCTTGCCGATGCGGTACCCACGACAGCCATAGCAGCAATGGCGAGTCCAATAGCGATTTTGGAGGGTTTATTCATGTTTCTCCTCGTTTGAGCATGATGCTTGAAAGTGACCGCAGCGAACCCCCGCCGCATATCGAAAGAACATTTCCAGTATAGCAATGTCTAGTTGGAAAACTATGAATTGCGCTGGGTTTGATGCGTGTTAGCCGAAATCTTAAGGCATTTTTGCCACTGCAGTTAAGTATTGATCCCTTTGCCGGCCACTCTGGGCCGTATTTAGACGGACCAGGCGCTTAGGCTGTGGGGTTTTTGCAACGATCGTCGGTTGGTGAGGTTGTGCGGCCGGATTGCCACGGAAGATTGGCTGTCTGATCGCTCTCTGGTGGTGAATGATAGAATCACCGATTGCTTCGGGCTGTTTCCCGACTATCGGTTTCGGACATATCAATGGAATCCTTCGCCAAAGAGACCCTGCCTGTTTCGTTAGAAGACGAAATGCAGCGTAGTTACCTGGATTACGCCATGAGCGTCATCGTCGGGCGGGCATTGCCCGACGTGCGCGATGGCCTCAAGCCTGTGCACCGGCGTGTCCTTTTTGCCATGCACGAGTTGAACAACGACTGGAACCGTGCTTACAAAAAGTCTGCACGTATCGTCGGTGATGTCATCGGTAAATACCACCCTCACGGTGACTCAGCCGTATACGACACGATCGTCCGGATGGCTCAGGATTTTTCTCTGCGCTACATGCTGGTAGACGGCCAGGGCAACTTTGGCTCGATCGATGGCGATAACGCGGCAGCCATGCGTTACACCGAAGTCCGCCTGTCCAAAATTGCGCACGAGATCCTGGCCGACATTGATCAGGACACCGTCGATTTTGGCCCCAACTACGATGGCAGTGAACAGGAACCCCTGTTGCTGCCCTCGCGCCTGCCCAACTTGCTGGTTAATGGCAGTGCCGGTATTGCGGTGGGGATGGCCACCAACATCCCGCCACATAACCTGTCCGAGGTTGTTGAAGGGTGCCTGTATTGTTTGCGTAACCCTGATTGCACCATTGATGAACTCATTGAGCGTATTCCGGCGCCTGACTTTCCCACGGGCGGCATTATCTATGGCATCGCCGGTGTCCGCGAAGGCTATCGCACCGGGCGTGGCCGGGTGGTGATGCGTGCAAAAGCCCACTTCGAAGATCTCCCTCACGGCAACCGGCAGTCCATCGTCATCGATGCGATTCCGTACCAGGTCAATAAAAAGACCCTGCAAGAGCGCATTGCAGAACTGGTCAACGAGAAAAAGATCGACGGCATCTCTGACATTCGCGACGAGTCCGACAAAGACGGCATGCGCCTGGTGATCGAGCTCAAGCGTGGCGAAGTCCCCGAAGTCGTGCTCAATAATCTATATAAAAATACTCAGCTGCAAGAAACTTTTGGCATGAACATGGTGGCGCTGGTTGATGGCCAGCCCCGTTTGCTCAATCTCAAGCAGATGGTCAACTACTTCCTGCGGCACCGTCGCGAAGTCGTGACCCGTCGCACCATTTTTCAGTTGCGCAAAGCCCGTGAGCGTGGCCATGTGCTCGAAGGTCTGGCGGTTGCTCTGGCCAACATCGATGATTTCATTGCCATCATCAAGGCCGCACCGACACCACCCGTGGCACGTCAGTCCCTGATGGAGAAAGACTGGGATTCGTCTCTGGTACGCGAGATGCTTGCGCGTGCAGATGCCAACGCCGCCTCCGGCGGGCGGGCTGCCTATCGGCCCGACGGCCTGGATCCCCAGTTTGGCTTGCAGGCCGATGGTCTGTACCGGCTCTCCGAGGTTCAGGCACAAGAAATCCTCAACATGCGTCTGCAGCGCCTGACAGGGCTCGAGCAAGACAAGGTGATCGGCGAGTACCGCGACATCATGGATACCATTGCTGATTTGCTGGATATCCTGGCGCGTCCTGATCGCGTCACCACCATCATCAGCGACGAGCTTCAGGCCGTACGGGCCGAATTCTCCGGCAGCGCCAGTGATCCACGGCGCTCCGAAATCGAGTTCAATGCCACCGAGCTCGAAACTGAAGACCTCATCACCCCCATGGACATGGTGGTCACGCTGTCACGCAGCGGCTACATCAAGAGCCAGCCTTTGTCCGAGTACCGGGCACAAAAGCGTGGTGGACGCGGCAAGCAGGCAACGACGATGAAAGAAGACGACTGGGTCGACCAGCTGTTCATCGCCAACACCCACGATTACCTCTTGTGCTTCTCTGATCGCGGCCGGGTCTATTGGCTCAAGGTCTGGGAGGTTCCACAGGGCTCGCGTAACTCAAGAGGGCGCCCGATCGTCAATATGTTCCCGCTGATGGATGGTGAAACCATCACCGCAGTGCTTACCGTCAAGGCGTTCAGCGAAGATCAATTTGTCTTCATGGCCACCTCGCGCGGTACGGTCAAAAAGACGCCGCTGTCTGATTTCTCCAATCCGCGCAAGGCCGGCATCATCGCAGTGGGCCTCGACGAGGGCGACTTCCTCATCGGCGCCGAGCTCACCGATGGCAAGCATGATGTCATGCTGTTTTCCGATGCCGGCAAGGCGGTGCGCTTTGATGAAAATGATGTGCGCCCCATGGGGCGCACGGCACGCGGTGTTCGTGGCATGTTCCTCGAAGACGGTCAGACTGTCATTGCCCTGCTGGTGGCTGAAGACGAAGCCGAAAGCGTGCTGACCGCCACCGAAAACGGCTATGGTAAACGCACTTCCATCGTCGAGTACACGCGCCACGGACGTGGCACCAAAGGCATGATCGCCATCCAGACGTCCGCTCGCAACGGCAAGGTGGTGGGTGCCGTACTGGTGCAACCCGAAGACGAGATCATGCTGATCACCACGTCGGGCGTGCTGGTGCGTACCCGGGTATCTGAAGTTCGCGAGATGGGACGTGCCACTCAGGGTGTCACGCTCATTAATGTCGACGAAGACAGCAGCCTCATTGGGGTGCGTCGGGTGGCCGAAAGCGATGCCGATGATGAAGCCTCCGAAGACGCTTCCGACGAGCCAGGTGGCGAGGGTGGAGATGCCCCCCCTGCGGCGCCGGCGGCAGATGATTCCGTTACACCCAAGGATCCCGCATGAACCGCCCCTGGAATTTCGCGGCAGGGCCGTCCACCCTGCCTCTGGACGTCTTGCAGCAGGTAGCCGCTGATCTCTGTGATTACCAGGGCAGCGGCACCTCCGTCATGGAAATGAGCCATCGAGGCAAGCATTACAGCCGGATTCGTGATGAGGCCGAGGCCGATTTGCGTACATTGCTGGCGGTGCCTGATGATTTTGAAGTTCTGTTCATGCAGGGCGGGGCATCCGCGCAAAATGCACTGGTGCCGCTCAATCTGATTGGGCGCAATAGTCTGGGCCGTGCCGATTACGTTCTTAGTGGCCATTGGGCGAAAAAATCCTTTGTCGAGGCCCAGCGCTATGGCGATATAGCGGTCGCGGCCACCGCAGAAGCCTCCCGGGAAATCGACGGCGCCGTGTATGGCTCCTGGTGCTGGCTGCCAGAGCAAAGCCAATGGCGGGTGCGCCAAGATGCGGCATACTTGCATCTGTGTGCCAATGAAACCATCGGCGGCATCGAGCAGCCCGTGATGCCGGATATGGCGGCCCTGGGTGCGCCAGAAGTCCCTGTCGTGGCCGACATGTCCTCCAATATTCTGTCGCGGCATATCGATTTTTCCAAGTTGGGCGTGGTGTATGCCGGTGCGCAAAAAAATGCAGGCCCTGCGGGTGTCACACTGGTGTTCGTACGCAAACACCTCATCGGCCACGCATCTGCGCAATGCCCCTCTGTATTTGATTACGCTCCTGTGGCCAAGGCCCAGTCGATGTTCAACACACCGCCTGCCTTTGCCATCTATGTGGCGGGGCTGGTCTTCAAATGGTTGATCAAGCAGGGGGGAGTGGCGGCCATGGATGCTGCCAGCACAGTCAAATCACGCACTTTGTATCAATATCTGGATGCCTCGTCACTCTACGAGAACCGGATTCACCCGGCAGTGCGGTCGCGCATGAATGTTCCGTTTTTCCTGCGTGACGAAACCCTCAATGCTGCTTTTCTGGCCGAATCCGAAGCAGCAGGCCTGCTGGCACTCAAGGGGCATAAGTCTGTTGGTGGTATGCGGGCGTCCCTGTATAACGCCATGCCCCTCGAAGGCGTCCAAGCATTGATCAATTTCATGAAGGACTTCGAGGCGCGCCATGGCTGATGCCAAGCTCCAGGCCAGCCTCGAGCCCCTGCGTGCCCGCATCGACGCGCTCGACGAGCAGATCCTGATATTGCTCAACCAGCGGGCCCAGACAGCCCTGCAGGTGGGTGATGTCAAGAAGCGCTTCGATGCCACGGGTCCTGTACTCAAGCCCGAGCGCGAAGCCCTGATCGTTCGGCGCTTGCAGACTATCAACAATGGACCAATACCCGAGGCGGCGGTGGCCGCCATCTGGGGGCAGGTCATCTCGGCCTGCCGTGGCCTCGAAAGCGTCCTTACTGTGGCATTTCTGGGGCCGCAGGGCTCCTTCTCCGAGCAAGCCGCGTTTGAGCACTTTGGCAATGCCATCGAGAGCCTGCGCTGTGAGTCCTTCGACGAAGTCTTTCGTTCTGTAGAGGCCGGCCAGGCCGATGTCGGCATGGTGCCGGTCGAGAACTCTACCGAAGGTGCCGTCAATCACAGTCTGGACCTCCTGCTCAATACCTCACTCAAGGTGCTGGGCGAGCGCACAATCCGGATTCACCATAATCTGCTCACTCGCACGGGGGGCCTAGAAGGCGTTACCCAGGTGCTGGGTCATCCTCAGGCGCTGGCACAATGCCAGGCCTGGCTGAGTCGTCATTACCCAGGCCTCGAGCGCATGCCGGTGGCCAGCAATGCGCAGGCCGCCCGGGTTGCCTCCGAGAATCCCGGCTGTGCAGCCATTGCGGGTGATTCCGCAGCGGTTGCCTGGGGTCTCAGTGCCGTCGCCAGTGGTATTCAGGACGACCCACAAAATCAAACCCGGTTTCTGGCCGTGGGCCCGCGTGATGCCGGCCCTACCGGGCGCGACAAAACCAGCCTGATTCTTGCCGTCCCCAACCGGGCAGGTGCAGTCTACGAGATGTTGGCGCCTCTGTCGCAGCACGGTGTTTCCATGACGCGATTCGAATCCCGTCCAGCCAGAACCGGTCAGTGGGAATACTATTTCTATGTCGATATCCTGGGCCACCACCAAGACGAACCCGTTGCGCTGGCCTTGGGCGCACTGCGACAACAAGTGGCTTTCTTCAAGATTCTGGGTTCTTATCCGCGGCAATAAGGTATTTCTATGAGCCAGATTCTGGCGCCTGCACATGTGCAGGCGATCGCTCCCTATCAGGCAGGTAAGCCCATCGAAGAGCTCGCGCGCGAGTACGGGCTGGATCCAGCCGGCATCATCAAGCTGGCGTCCAACGAAAACCCGCTCGGATGTTCCGAGCACGTGCGCGCAGCCCTGGCGCAGGCCGTTGAACACCTGCAAGGGCGTTATCCCGATCCCAACGGCTTTGATCTCAAGGCCGATATTGCAATGCATCATCAAGTGCCGGCGCAGTGGGTCACTTTGGGCAACGGATCCAACGATCTCCTCGAACTGGCCTCTCTGGCATTATTGGATGAGGGCACCTCGGCGGTGTATGCCCAGCACGCTTTTGTGGTGTACCGGCTCAGTACACAGGCGCGAGGTGCGCGTCATTGCCAGGTACCGGCCAAGGCATATGGCCATGATCTCCCAGCAATGCTGGCTGCTATTGCCGAAGACACCCGCCTGGTCTTCATCGCCAATCCCAATAACCCCACCGGCACGCACGTGCCTGCCGCTGATATACAGGCATTCCTGGCGCAGGTATACCAGCGCCATGGCAGTCAGGTAACTGTGCTGGTGGATGAGGCGTACGACGACTACCTCGATCCCGAGGAACGCGCAGATAGCGCCAAGTGGGTGCAGCAATACCCCAATCTGATTGTTACCCGTACCTTTTCCAAGGCCTATGGACTGGCGGGCTTGCGGGTTGGATATGCCTTGGCGCAGCCCGGGCTCACTGATCTTCTCAATCGCGTGCGTCAACCCTTCAATGTGGGTGTGCTGGCCCAACAGGCTGCGCGTGTGGCCTTGGCAGATACTGATTTTCTGGCCGCTACCTATCATCTCAACCGTCAGGGGCGCAAGCAGTTGCAAGACGGCTTTACCCAACTGGGGCTCGAATTCGTTCCCAGCCATACCAATTTTGTACTGGTGCGGGTGGGTGATGCTGCAAACATCCACGGCCAGTTATTGCGCCGCGGCATCATTGTTCGTCCAGTTACCGGAGACGGTCTGCCCCAGCACCTTCGCGTCAGCATCGGTTTGCCGGTGGAAAATGCGCGGTTCCTGGATGCACTGGCCGATATCCTGAAGTCATGAGTAGCGTTGCCGATCCGCTGGTGCCAGTGTTGGCCGTGGTTGGTACGGGCTTGATTGGTGGGTCGTTTGCAGCCGCCTTGCAGCGTGTGGGGCAAGTGGGCCGAGTGCTGGGCGTCGGGCGTCGGGCAGCATCGTTGCAACGTGCACAGCAACTGGGCCTGATCGACGAAGTCGCCAGTTTGCAACAGGCTGCTGCGCAGGCTGATTTGATTTTGCTGGCCACACCCGTGGGTGCCATGCCGGAGGTTTTGCGCACACTGGCACCCCATCTGCGGTCGCATACCCTGATCACGGACGCTGGCAGCACCAAGGCAGATGTCGCTCATCTGGCCCGGGAAGTACTGGACGAGCGGTTTGTCCAGTTTGTTCCCGGGCATCCGATTGCCGGTTCTGAAATGACGGGGCCAGAGGCCGCAGACCCTATGCTTTACCATGGGCGCAAGGTGGTGCTCACCCCCTTTGAAGACACGCCGGGGGCCAGTGTGCATCACCTGATCCGTATCTGGGAAGCCTGTGGCGCGCGGGTGCAGCTTATGGATCCAACGGCGCACGACCAGGCCCTGGCCTGCGTCAGCCATTTGCCGCATTTTCTGGCGGCGGTCTACATGGGCCAGGTGCTTCGGGCCGAAGACGCCGATACCCGTTTGGGCCTGGCCGGTACCGGTTTTCGTGATTTCACCCGCATTGCTGCAGGTTCTCCCGAAGTCTGGCGAGATATCTTTTTTTCCAATCGTTCGGCGGTTCTGGATGAGCTCGAAGGGTTTGTGCAGTTGCTGGACACCTGGCGTGCGGCACTCGATGATCCTTCGCAACCCGATCAGCTGGAGTCGCTACTTGAACAATCCGCGCTGGCCCGGCGTTTCTGGGGCGGCCGCAATCCCTCATGACTGATCGTACACCTTCCATTACGCTGGGCCCCGCTGTGCGGGCAAGTGGCACCGTGGTTTTGCCAGGCTCAAAAAGCATTTCCAATCGGGCCCTGTTGCTGGCAGCACTGGCTGAAGGCACCACAACATTATCGGGTCTGCTGGATTCAGACGACACTCAAGTGATGATTGCCGCCCTCCAGTGCCTGGGGGTTCAGCTCGATCACACGGATGATGGCGCCATGGCAGTGGCGGGGTGCACACCCTGGCCCAATACGGATGCCCAACTGTTCCTGGGTAATGCCGGGACGGCATTTCGACCACTGACGGCTGCGCTTGCCGTCATGGGAGGAGACTACCGCCTCTCTGGCGTGGCGCGGATGCACGAGCGCCCGATCGGCGATCTTGTCGGGGCCCTGCAGTCGATGGGATGCGCGATTGAATACGAAGGCCAGGCGGGGTACCCGCCCTTGCATGTTCGCCCTGGCAACCTGCGGGCCGGCCACGAGATCCATGTGCAGGGTTCGGTGTCCAGCCAGTTTTTGACCGCTTTGCTGATGGCCGCACCACTGGCCGCTGCACGGCTGCAGCAGGATATCCGTATCCGGGTGGATGGCCCGCTGATTTCCAAGCCTTACATCCTGATTACGATCAATCTGATGGCGCGCTTTGGGGTTGAGGTGCTGCGCGAAGGTTGGGAACAATTCACAATCGCCGCCCAGGCACGTTATCGCAGCCCCGGCCACTACCGTGTCGAAGGCGACGCCTCGTCGGCGTCCTACTTCCTGGGTCTGGGCGCCATCGCTGGTGGGCCCATTCGCATCGAAGGGGTGGGGGACAAGAGCATTCAGGGTGATGTGGCCTTTGCCCAGTTTGTGCAGTCTCTGGGCGCCGACGTGCAGTTTGAATCCAACGCGCTGGTGGTGCGTGGCCCGGTGGTTGCCCAGGGCCAGCGCCTGCGTGCCTTTGATCGCGATTTCAATCTGATGCCAGATGCTGCCATGACGGCTGCTGTGCTGGCCCTTTATGCGGACGGCCCGTGCACCTTGCGCAACATTGCCAGTTGGCGGGTCAAAGAAACCGACCGCATCGCGGCCATGCATGCCGAGCTTTCCCGCCTGGGCGCACAGGTGCGCTCTACCGGCGACAGCCTCACGGTGCATCCACTGCCGGCCGCCCAATGGCAGTCTGCACAGATCGGCACCTACGATGATCATCGTATGGCGATGTGCTTTTCACTGGCAGCGTTTGGCCCCGTGGCCCAGACGTTATTGGATCCTGATTGTGTGGCCAAAACCTATCCCCGGTACTTTCAGGATTTCCAGCGATTGTTGCAGGCCTGATTTCCCTGTCCGGAGAGCGACAGGTATCACGGTCATCAAGAAAGGAAAACACCATGGTCAACCCTCCTCATCTCGTTGCTGATCAGAACCCGGTGCCGGTCATTACCATTGATGGGCCTACCGCGTCGGGCAAGGGCACCATTGCTCAGCGGGTAGCCGATCACCTTGGCTGGCATGCGCTCGACAGCGGTGCTTTATACCGTTTGACCGCACTGGCTGCACTGCAGGCCGGGCTGGATGCGGCGGATGAGCCAGGCATTGCTGCGCTGGCACGTTCGCTGGATGCACAGTTTCGCCCGGGCAAGATTTTACTGGCGGCTCAGGATGTCACCGACATCATCCGACAAGAGAAAATCGGCAATCTGGCCTCTCAGGTGGCTGCCTTGCCGGCGGTGCGTACGGCGCTCCTGGCGCGTCAACACGACTTCCGCCAGACTCCTGGTCTGGTAGCCGACGGTCGCGATATGGGGTCGGTGGTGTTTCCCGATGCACCCCTGAAAATCTTCCTTGATGCGGATGTGGGTGTACGGGCTGAAAGACGCCATAAGCAGTTGAAGGACAAGGGGATTTCTGCTAATCTAGACGACCTTTTTCAAGATCTTCAGTCTCGGGATGACCGAGACCGAAATCGGGCACACGCACCGCTTGTTGCGGCAGCGGGTGCCGTTACCATCGATTCATCCCGTCTTGGGGTAGATCAGGTGGTGCAGCAGGTGCTTGATCTTTGGCGTAATCACTGATCAGCCCACGGGCCTGTAAGTTGGCTCGTCCACTGGGTGGGCGGGGCGTCTTGCAGGATTTTGCTCACTCCGCCGGGATTTTCCTGGCGTGTCATGATTGCCCTTCGGGGCCTATGGATCCACTTTTCATGTCCACCCTTACCACCGAAGCCGCATTGGGCGGCGAAAGCTTTGCTGATCTGTTTGCCGCAAGCATTAAAGATCAGAACATGCGTTCTGGCGAGGTCATCTCGGCCGAAGTCGTCCGCGTCGATCACAACTTTGTCGTGGTCAACGCCGGCCTCAAGTCCGAAGCCTATATTCCCCTCGAAGAATTCCTCAACGACCAAGGCGAGCTCGAAGTCGAAGACGGCGATTTCGTTTCGGTTGCCATCGACTCCCTCGAAAACGGTTATGGCGACACCATCCTGTCGCGCGACCGCGCCAAGCGCCTGTCGGCCTGGTTGCAACTCGAGCAAGCGCTCGAATCCGGCGAGCTCGTCAACGGCACCATCACCGGCAAGGTCAAGGGTGGCCTCACGGTCATGACCAACGGCATCCGCGCATTCCTGCCGGGTTCTTTGGTCGATCTGCGTCCCGTCAAGGACACCACCCCCTACGAAGGCAAGACCCTCGAATTCAAGGTCATCAAGCTCGATCGCAAGCGCAACAACGTTGTGTTGTCCCGCCGTGCAGTGCTTGAAGCCAGCATGGGTGAAGAGCGCGAGAAGCTCCTCGAAAACCTGCACGAAGGCGTCGTCATCAAGGGTATCGTCAAAAACATCACCGATTACGGTGCGTTTGTCGACCTCGGCGGCATCGACGGCTTGCTGCACATCACCGACATGGCCTGGCGCCGTGTGCGTCACCCCTCCGAAGTCCTGTCCGTTGGTCAGGAAATCGAAGCCAAGGTGCTCAAGTTCGACCAAGAAAAACAACGTGTCTCCCTGGGCGTCAAGCAACTGGGCGAAGATCCCTGGATCGGCCTGGGCCGCCGCTACCCGCAAGGCACCCGCCTGTTCGGCAAGGTTACCAACCTCACCGACTACGGTGCGTTTGTTGAAGTCGAAGCCGGTATCGAAGGCCTGGTGCACGTCTCCGAAATGGACTGGACCAACAAGAACGTTGATCCCCGCAAGGTCGTCACGCTGGGCGAAGAAGTCGAAGTCATGGTTCTCGAAATCGACGAAGACCGTCGTCGTATTTCGCTGGGCATGAAACAATGCCGTCCCAATCCCTGGGAAGACTTTGCTGCCAACTTCAAGCGCGGTGATAAAGTTCATGGCGCCATCAAGTCGATCACCGACTTCGGCGTGTTTGTCGGTTTGCCTGGCGGTATCGATGGCTTGGTGCACCTCTCCGACATCTCCTGGACAGACACCGGCGAAGAAGCCGTGCGCAACTTCAAGAAGGGCGACGAGATCGACGCCGTGGTGCTGGGTATCGACACCGACAAAGAGCGCATCTCTCTGGGCGTCAAGCAACTCGAGGGCGATCCCTTCAACAACTTTGTGGCTACCTACGACAAGGGCGCTGTCCTGACCGGCACCGTCAAGTCCGTCGAGCCCAAGGGTGCTGTGGTTACGCTGTCGGTCGACGTCGAAGGCTACCTGCGCGCTTCCGAGATCTCCGCGGGTCGTGTCGAAGACGCCACCACGGTGCTCAACGAAGGCGATCAGCTCGAAACCATGATCATCAACATTGATCGCAAGGCGCGTTCTATTCAGCTCTCCATCAAGGCGCGTGATAACGCCGAGACGGCCGAGACCATTCAGCGCATGACCGAAGCCAGTGCTTCGTCGGGCACCACCAATCTGGGCGCCCTGCTGAAAGCCAAACTCGATCAGCAGCGCGATAACTGATGCCTGGCCTGACCAAGTCCGAGCTCATCACCATGCTGGCGGGTCGTCATCCCCAATTGGCGATCCGCGACATGGACCTGGCAGTTAAAACCGTGCTCGACGCGATGTCGGATGCGTTGTCCCAAGGTCAGCGCATCGAAATCCGTGGCTTTGGCAGCTTTTCGCTGTCAAGGCGTCAACCGCGGGTAGGGCGCAATCCCAAGTCGGGCGAGAAAGTGCTGGTGCCGGCCAAGCTGGTGCCGCACTTCAAACCTGGTAAAGAACTGCGCGAACGCGTCGATCAGGGGCCGGTGGCCGAGGCGGCCGAAGAAGCCGCCACGGTAGCAGATTTGTATCAGATGCCTTACTTCAACGAGTAACCTCCCCATCGCTGCCTCATCGGGCAGCGCGGAGATGGATAATCGGTGGCGGCCTGCGGGCCGCCTTTTTTATGCCTGCTCCAGCCATCAGACAAGCCGGGCTGAGCGAGGTTTCCCTTTACAATGTCGAGATTCCCTCTCAAGGAGCTTGGTAAATGCGCTATCTTGTGTGGCTGCTGCGCCTGGTCATTTTTGTCATTGTCCTGTTGTTTGCCCTGAAAAACACTGCGCCTGTGGATGTTGGCTTCTTTGCCGATCACGTCATACAGCAAGTGCCCCTCATCGTTGTGATGCTGGTCGCCTTTGTTCTAGGCGTTGCTTTTGGTCTGCTGGTGGCATTTTCAGCGGTATTGCGGCGTCGCCGCGAGATCAACCGCCTGCGGCGCGATCTTGCCCGGGCACAGGATGCTTTGGCTCGCCAGCAATCAGGCTCGGGGCCTGTCATCCCGGATACCGTTGCGCCCCTGGCGCCGCTCTAACGGGGTTAACGTGGATTTCGAACTCTGGTGGTTGATTATTGTCCCAGTACTGTTTGGCCTGGGGTGGCTGGCTGCGCGCTTTGATTTTCGCCAAATGCTCTCCGAAACCCGCAGTTTGCCGGCTTCGTATTTCAAGGGCCTTAATTTCTTGCTCAACGAAGAGCCCGATCGCGCCATCGATGCATTTATCGAGGTGGCCAAACTCGACCCAGAAACCACCGAACTTCATTTTGCCCTGGGCAGCCTGTTTCGCCGTCGTGGAGAAATCGAGCGAGCCATTCGTGTGCACCAAAGCCTGCTCTCGCGTGAAGACCTCCCTCTGTCAGACAGAGAAAACGCCCAACTCGAGCTGGCTCAGGACTTTCTCAAGGCGGGGATGCTGGATCGTGCCGAGCAGGGCTTCCAGGCCATTGTGCACACGCGCCATGCTCAGGAAGCCATCGGCGCGCTGATCCGGATCTACGAATCCGAACACGATTGGCCGCGTGCCATTGATGCAGTTCAGCAGTTGCGCAGCCGGTCTGATCAACCGGTGCCTCAGCTGGCCCACTATCATTGCGAGCGCGCCCAGGCATTTCTCGAGGCCGAACCTGTCGATTTCGATTCAGCCAGCCAGGCACTAGACGCTGCCGAGCATGCCGCCCGCCAAAACGGTGCAACGCCAGCCTCCGAAACACGGATCCGGCTCTTGCGGGCACAATGGGCTGCGCGCCGCGGCGATCTCGAATCCCAGCGCGCCTATTTGCAAGAAGTCCTAAGCACAGCGCCGGATTACGCAGGCCTGGTGGCCGGGCCGCTATTGGCTTGCTATGCCGCACTGGATCAGGCCAACCAGGGTTTAGCCGTTTTACGTGATCAATACGCTCGTGTGCCCACACTAGACCTGTTCAACGTGGTGTTTCGTGCATTGCGTACCCAAGAAGGGGCCGATACGGCCTGGGCGTTTGCCCGAGAGGCCTTGCGGGCCCATCCATCTTTGCTGGGCCTTGACCGTTTGCTTGAAGTTGAACTCTCTCAGGACGACCCCTCTGCGGAGTCTCAGCAACTGGTGCCAGGGGCCGATTTAGGCCTGTTGCGCAGCCTGATACATAAGCATACCCAGCGTCTTGATCGCTACGCTTGCAGTCAGTGCGGCTTTGAAGCACGGCGCTATTACTGGCAATGCCCGGGTTGTAATGCCTGGGAAACCTATCGTCCGCGCCGCCTGGAGGAAATTCGATGAACGCCTTTCCGTTGTCTGCCGCACGGGCAGCCCGGATTCTCGTGGTGGGCGACATCATGCTCGACCGCTACTGGTTCGGCGAAGTCGACCGTATCTCACCCGAGGCGCCTGTGCCTGTGGTGCGGGTGGCTCGGCGCGAAGACCGCCTGGGTGGTGCCGCCAATGTGGCGCGCAATATTGTTGCGCTGGGTGCTCAGGCAACCCTGATGGGAGTGATCGGGGCGGATGAGGCCGGATCCAGGATCAAGGCTCTCGGTGCCGAGGCTGGCGTCAATGATGCGCTGGTGATTGATACCTCGGGCATGGACACTACCCTCAAAATGCGCGTGCTTGGCCGCCAGCAGCAATTGCTACGGGTCGATTTCGAGCAAGGCCCCAGTCCACAAGCCTTGCAACGCTTGCACGATAATTTTTTGGAGATTGTCGGCGCCCACGATCTGCTGGTGCTGTCCGACTACGCCAAAGGTGCCCTGACGCATGTCGAGACGCTTATCCAGGCGGCCAGGCAGGCAGGGGTGTCCGTGCTGGTGGATCCCAAAGGACATCGATACAAGCGTTATGTGGGTGCCTCGCTGGTGACGCCCAATCGCAGCGAAATGCAGGATGCCGTCGGCCGTTGGGATACCGAAGGCGATCTCACCCAACGCGCTCAGGCGTTACGCCACGAGCTCTCGCTCGAGGCGCTGTTGATCACACGTTCCGAGCAGGGGATGACCCTTTACACGCAGCATGGGCGCCAGCATGTCGACGCCCAGGCCCACGAAGTCTTTGATGTCTCCGGAGCCGGGGATACCGTGCTGGCCACGCTGGCAGTGGCACGTGCAGCCGGCCTTGGTTGGTATGAAGCCATGGTTTGGGCCAATCGTGCCGGTGGGATCGTGGTGGGCAAACTTGGTACTTCCATCGTCACCTCTCAGGAGCTCTCAACATGATTGTGGTTACAGGCGCCGCCGGTTTCATCGGCAGCAATCTGGTTCGGGGGCTTAACGCCCGTGGCATCGGTGACATTCTTGCTGTCGACGATCTCACAGATGGTGATAAGTTTCGCAATTTGGTAGACCTGAACATTGCAGACTATCTGCATAAAGACGAATTCCGTCGGCAAGTTCTCAGCGGCGAACTCGCCCGGCCCGACGCGGTGTTCCATCAAGGGGCGTGTTCGGACACCACCGAGCGCGACGGCCATTT
Source organism: Castellaniella sp. (assembly GCF_049651205.1). Classification (GTDB taxonomy): domain Bacteria; phylum Pseudomonadota; class Gammaproteobacteria; order Burkholderiales; family Burkholderiaceae_B; genus Castellaniella. The sequence continues at coordinate 99,532 of NZ_JBASBR010000012.1, read as the reverse complement.
CATGATGGACAACAACTATCGCGTCACGCTCGAACTCTTTAATTATTGCCAGGCCCGCGAAGTCCCGCTGCTGTATGCATCCTCTGCAGCCGTGTATGGTGCCGGCCCCGACTACATCGAATCTCCGGGTTGTGAATCGCCGCTGAATGTCTACGGATACTCAAAGCTGCTGTTTGATCAGGTGTTGCGCGGTCGCAAGCCCAAACTGACGGCGCCCGTGGTGGGGCTGCGGTATTTCAATGTTTATGGGCCGCGCGAGCAGCACAAAGGGCGTATGGCATCGGTGGCTTTTCACAATATGAACCAGTTCGAAGAACAAGGTCATGTGCGCTTGTTTGGCGGCTGGGATGGCTATTCCGATGGTGGTCAGCAACGTGATTTTGTCTATATTGATGATGTCGTCAAGGTCAATCTGCATTTCTTCGATCATCCCGAGATCTCCGGGATTTTCAACTGCGGTACCGGCCGGGCCCAGCCGTTTAACGATGTGGCGCAAACGGTGGTCAATACCCTCAGGTTGCACCAAGGAGAATCCGCCTTACCGCTTGACGGCCTGGTGCAAGAAGGTTGTCTGCGGTATATCCCTTTCCCCGAAGATTTAAAAGGCCGCTACCAAAGCCACACCCAGGCAGATCTTGGCCTGTTGCGTACGGCCGGCGGGTATACCGCTCCTTTTGTCGATGTACAAACGGGTGTACGGGATTATGTGCTGCGTCTTCTGGACGCTGGCCAGCTGCTGCCATAACCGTGCTTTCTGCGCGGCGTGGCGGGGTTGCCGGCACGCAAGGGGTAGGACAAAACCAGTCAGTCGGGCATCCCGGATGGCTGCCTTTACTGCATCATGACCAGACCTTCCTTCCACAACAGGAGTCTGGTCATGAATCCATTTCTGCATAGTGCGGTCGCAGCCCCTCTTAATGTTCCTGTACGCTGTACGGCCCGACGCCCGCGCTTGTCGCGGATGGCCTCGCGCGTTTCCCGAAGCGCTCGTCTAGCTGGTGTGTTGGCGCTCAGCTGGGCGGCGGCAGTGGGTGCAGTCGATCTCAACACGGCCAGCTTGGATCAACTCCGTGGTATCCGCGGGATTGGTCCAAAAACAGCACAAATCATTCTCGACGAACGTAATCGGGGTGGCCGTTACCTGTCATTCACCGATTTATCCGATCGGGTGCGCGGGATAGGGCCCCGGCGGGCCCAGGCACTGCAATCAGCCGGCTTGACGATCGATGGTGGCGGCTCTCGCATGTCAGGTCAGGGGGCCGCGGCAGCCAAGGCAGCCTCCAGTTCTGCAGGCAAGCGGCCTGCCGCCCCGATAACAGGCATGCGCATGGCACCGGGCGGACGTTAATCCGCATGTTTTCATCCGTGTCGTCGTGCCACGCATGCAAGGGCATAGTAGGGTCGGCGATCATTTGGCAATAAGCTTATGCTGCTCTCAGGCACACGCTCTGTTGTGGCCGGGGCGGGTGTATGATTTTGTCCATGAAAACCTATCCCACGATCGAAGACATAGTTGGCTCAACGCCTTTGGTACGTTTGCAACGCTTGCCGGGTGATGCGGGTGCATCACGCGGCAACGTCGTGCTGGCCAAACTCGAAGGCAATAACCCGGCTGGTTCAGTCAAAGACCGCGCAGCGCTCAGCATGATTCGTCAGGCCGAGCTCCGTGGAGATATTCGTCCCGGCGATACCCTGATTGAAGCCACCAGCGGAAACACCGGTATTGCCCTGTCCATGGCAGCCGCAGTGCGCGGCTATCGCATGATTGTCCTGATGCCGGACAACTCGTCCAAAGAGCGTTGTGCCGCCATGACTGCCTACGGTGCTGAACTTATCCTCACCCCCGCAGACCAGGGTGGCATGGAATACGCCCGAGACCTTGCCCTGAAAATGCAGGCAGAAGGCCGTGGCGTGGTGCTCGACCAATTTTCAAATGATGACAACCCGCGTGCCCACCGCGAAACCACCGGGCCCGAAATCTGGGATCAAACCGATGGCCAGATTACTCATTTTGTCAGTGCCATGGGTACCACCGGCACCATTATGGGGGTGGGATCCTATTTGCGCGGACGTAACCCGGATATCCAGGTGATCGGTGCTCAACCGGCCGAAGGGGCGCACATCCCGGGTATTCGCAAGTGGCCCGAGGCCTATCAGCCAAGCATCTATCACCCCAAAGAAATCACCGCTTTCGAGCCCATTACACAAGATCAGGCCGAAACCATGGCGCGTCGCCTGGCTGCCGAAGAAGGCATTTTTGGCGGAATTTCCTCGGCAGGCGCAGCGGTGGCTGCCCTGCGCGTGGCTGCTACCGCCCGTAACGCCACCATTGTATTTATCGTCTGCGATCGGGGTGATCGCTATCTCTCTACCGGCGTATTCGGGTAATTCAGCTACCCATCTGGTCCTGGATCGCCTGGGCCAGATCCGCCACCGATGCCGCGTAAAAATAACTGCGGTTGTAGTGTGTAATCGCAAAGAAGTTGGGTGTTGCACAGCGGTAATCGTGGGTGTCGTGGATTTCATCGCGCAGGTCGATCACGCCCAGTTTCTGGGATTTCCATTTGTCGGGGCCTGAGACCACTGCCTGTGTGCCAGCAGCCTGCAGCCGGGGCCAATCTGTGGTGGGTGTCAGCCCGTCCTGAACCAGACGTTGCGGTTTGGCTGGCAGACGAACCGGTGCAAAAACCGGCACATCCCGTACCCAACCGTGTTGTTGCAAGAAGCTGCCCACCGAAGCGATTGCATCATCCACATTGCCGGCCAGATCAATCTTGCCATCGTTATTGCCATCGGCCGCGTAACGCATCAGGCTGCCAGGCATAAATTGCGGCAGACCCATGGCCCCTGCAAACGAGCCCTCAACCGTCATGGCATTCAGTACCCCCTGGTGATCCAGAACAAGCAAATCGGCCAGCTGTTGCCGAAACATGGCCTGGCGCTCTGGACGTGAGGGGTCTGGATATCGGAAACCCAGAGTAGTCAGGGTATCCAGCACCCGGTGGTTGCCCGTGTATTGGCCATATACAGTTTCGATGCCAATGATGGCCACCATGATGGCTTCTGGGACGCCAGTGCGTTGGCTGACTTGTTGCAAGGTGCGCCGGTTTGCTTGCCAAAAGGCTGTGCCGCGCCGAATGCGAATGGGGTCGACATGGCGCTTTCTATAGCTGATCCATGCCCGGCGAATCCGTCCATGGGTGGTCTTGGGTGCCATCAGCTGGACGGCCTTGGCGTTGTAGTGTGCTGACTTCAGCAGGAATTCGACGTTCGCCAGAGGTAAATGATGCTGGGCGGATGTTTCACGGGCAAAGGCACGCAACTCGGGCTGAAGCTGACCATCAGGCCCGGTAAAATCACCGCTGGTGACAGATCCTTGGCCTGGAAATTGAGTTCTGCTAGAATTAATACGATCGTTTAAAACAGTTGTTTGATTTATAGTACTATCCGTGCCCGGAGTCTGTTGAACATGACCACTACTGGCACAGCCCGATAAAAATAGCGACGCTACGGCAACTTGCAAAATACGGGTTGGTCTGAACATAATCGCCCTTATGGAGACACTCTATATTACCCATCCCGTATGCCGCCTGCACGAAATGGGCTCCTGGCATCCTGAATCCCCGTTACGCCTTGACGCAATTTCTGATCAGCTTCTCGCAAGTGGGCTGATGAGTTTTGTGACGCCTGTGCAGGCACATGCCGCCACCCCCGAGGACATTCTGCGGGTACATACGCCGGATTATCTGGCGTATCTGCGTCAACACGCCCCGGCTCATGGGTATTTCCCGGTGGATCCCGATACCATCATGAACCCGGATACGCTGCAGGCCGCATGGATGGCTGCCGGCGCCGGCCTGACTGCGCTGGATGAAATCCTGGCCGGACATGGCCAGACAGCGTTTTGCGCCATCCGGCCGCCAGGCCATCATGCGCGTCCGGGTCAGGCCCTGGGGTTTTGCTTTTTTAATAATATTGCGGTTACCGCGCGCTACGCACTAGAACATTACGGGCTTGAGCGCATTGCGATCGTTGATTTTGACGTGCATCATGGCAACGGCACCGAAGAAGCCTTTGTGCACGAAGATCGCGTCATGATGTGTAGTTTTTATCAATATCCGCTGTTTCCTGACAGCCGTCAGGACAACCCCGGGCCTAATATGATAAATATTCCGGTGGATGCGTATTCGGATGGCGAAGCCATCCGGCGTCTGGTCTCCGATCACTGGTTGCCTGCATTAAGCCGATTTCAGCCGCAATTGATTCTGGTATCAGCGGGATTCGATGCCCATCGCGAAGACGATATGGGCAACCTTAAGCTGGTAGAGGCCGATTACGCCTGGATTACCGAACGCCTGGTCGAGATTGCGCAAAGGTCTGCCCAAGGGCGGATCATCAGCTTTCTCGAAGGGGGGTACAACCTTTCAGCACTTGGACGCAGTGTCGTGGCACATGTGCGGGCGCTGGGAGGTTATTAAAACCATGTATTTAATTTTCTTTTCTTTTTGGAGTTAGCTCGATGAAGGTCCTGGTACCGGTCAAGCGGGTGGTCGACTTTAACGTCAAAGTCCGCGTGAAATCCGATCATACTGGCGTAGACATCGCCAATGTCAAAATGTCCATGAACCCCTTCGATGAAATTGCTGTCGAAGAAGCCACTCGCCTGAAAGAAAAAGGGGCTGCCACAGAGGTCGTGGCCGTGTCTTGCGGCGTGGCGCAATGCCAGGAAACCTTGCGTACCGCAATGGCTATTGGTGCCGATCGTGGCATCCTGGTGCAAAGCGACGATGAGCTGCAGCCCCTGGCGGTGGCCAAGATCCTCGCAGCCCTGGTACAAAAAGAGGCGCCGCAACTGGTGATCTTGGGTAAGCAGGCCATCGATGATGATGCCAACCAGACAGGCCAGATGCTGGCCGCATTGCTGGATTGGCCGCAGGCAACCAATGCCAGCAAGGTCGAGCTCCAGGACGGCCGGGTTCAGGTTACCCGCGAGGTCGACGGTGGCCTCGAGACGATCAGCCTGGCCTTGCCGGCGATTATCACCACCGACCTTCGCCTCAACGAGCCGCGCTACGTTACCTTGCCCAACATCATGAAGGCCAAGAAAAAGCCCCTCGAAACCGTTGCACCCGCCGACCTCGGTGTCGACATCGCGCCCCGCCTCAAGACGCTCAAGGTAACCGAGCCTCCCGCCCGGTCTGCCGGTATTGTGGTGCCCGACGTCGCGACGTTGGTGGACAAACTGAAGAACGAAGCAAAGGTGGTCTAAATGAGTATTCTGGTTATAGCCGAACACGACAATGCCCAGTTGGGCGGCGCTACGCAAAACGTCGTTGCTGCCGCAGCAGCCCTGGGTTCAGAGGTTCATGTGCTGGTGGCGGGCTCAGGTGCACAAGCCGTTGCACAGCAGGCTGCGGGGCTGGTTTCCGTGGCCAAGGTATTGCTGGCTGATGGCCCGTCATTGGCCGATGGCCTGGCCGAGAACCTCTCGGCTCAGGTGCTGGCGTTGGCGGGCGATTATTCGCACATTTTGTTTGCGGCCACAGCCTCAGGCAAAAACGTGGCTCCCCGAGTCGCGGCCAAGCTGGATGTGGCGCAGATCTCCGATATCGTCGCCATCGAATCCCCCGACACCTTTGTGCGCCCCATTTACGCGGGCAACGCGCTGGCCACCGTGCAATCTGCTGATGCCAAAAAAGTGCTCACAGTGCGCACCACGGCATTTGATCCGGTGGCCGCAGAGGGTGGCAATGCCTCGGTTCAGTCAGTGGATGCCGTGGCGGATTCAGGCAAATCGTCCTTTGTAGGCCGTGAGCTTGCCAAAAGCGATCGTCCTGACCTCACTGCCGCTTCGGTGGTGGTATCTGGCGGCCGTGGTTTGGGCAGTGCTGAAAACTTCAAGATCCTCGATCCCTTGGCCGATAAACTGGGTGCAGCGCTGGGTGCCTCACGCGCAGCAGTGGATGCTGGTTATGCCCCCAACGATTGGCAAGTGGGCCAAACAGGCAAGATTGTGGCGCCGCAATTGTATGTGGCCGTGGGTATCTCTGGGGCCATCCAGCACCTGGCCGGCATGAAAGACTCCAAAGTCATCGTTGCCATCAATAAAGATGCTGAAGCCCCCATTTTTGGCGTCGCCGACTACGGTCTGGTGGCCGACCTCTTCGAGGCCGTCCCCGAACTGGTGAAAGCACTCTAAGGCTTACCACAAGACGGGCTCCGCTTTTTGCGGGGCCCGTTTCACCTCATTGCATCGCAGGCGGGTTCGTGCCCGGCTTTGTCGTTACAGGAATTCTTATGTCATATCAGGTACCTATTCAGGATATTCGTTTCATTCTGCGCGAACTGGCCGACCTGGACGGCGTGCTGGCCCTACCGGGCTACGAAGAGGTGAGCGATGATCTGGTTGATGCCGTGCTCGAAGAAAACGCCCGGTTTGTCGAACAGGAGATCGCGCCGCTGAATCGTGCCGGGGACACTCAACCGGCACGCTGGCGCGACGGTGAGGTAACAACCACCCCAGGCTTCAAGGCTGCATTTCAAGCCTTTGTACAAGGGGGCTGGCAGGGTCTGCCTCACGAGACCGAATTTGGAGGGCAGGGCCTGCCCAAACTGGTGGCCGCGCCGGTTACCGAAAGCATCAATGCGGGCAACCTGGCGTTTTCGCTGTGCCCGCTGCTTACCGACGGCGTGATTGAAGCCCTGACGATGGTGGGCTCCGACACACAAAAAGCCCTGTATATCCCGCCGTTGCTGGAAGGCCGCTGGACGGGCACCATGAATCTCACCGAGCCGCAGGCCGGGTCTGATCTGGCCCTGCTCAAGACCCGGGCCGTGCGTCAGGAAGATGGCAGCTACCGTTTGACGGGTCAGAAGATCTTCATCACGTATGGCGATCACGATATGGCCGAGAACATCATCCATCTGGTGCTGGCCCGTACGCCCGATGCGCCTAAAGGGGTCAAGGGGATTTCGCTGTTCATCGTACCCAAGCATCTGGTTGGCGACACCGGAGAGCTGGGCGCCCGCAACGACGTCTATTGCGCATCGCTGGAGCATAAGCTGGGCATCCATGGCAGCCCAACTGCGGTGCTGTTGTATGGTTCTGGCAAGGGCGAAGTGGGCGAAGGGGCGGTTGGCTACCTGATCGGCGAAGAAAATCGTGGCCTCGAGTACATGTTCATCATGATGAATGCTGCACGCTATGCCGTAGGTTTACAGGGCGTGGCTATCTCCGAGCGGGCATTGCAGCATGCTACCGCCTATGCCGCTGACCGTATCCAGGGCAATGCACTTGAGGGCTCGGCCGGCCCCGTGGCGATTGCGCATCACCCGGATGTTGCCCGGATGCTGGGCGTGATGCGAGGCTTGGCCGAAGGCACTCGGGCAGTGGCTTATGTGGCCGCCGGCTACCGTGACAAGGCGGCTCATGCTTCCGACCCTGACATCCGGGCGCTGGCCAAGGCCATCTACGAGTACAGCGTTCCGATCGTCAAGGCGTTTTCAACCGAATCTTCGGTTGAAGTCGCGTCGCTGGGAGTTCAGGTGCATGGAGGCATGGGTTTCATCGAAGAAACCGGGGCTGCCCAGTACTACCGGGATGCGCGCATTTTGCCCATCTACGAAGGTACAACGGCTATCCAGGCCAATGATTTTATTGGTCGCAAGATTGTGCGTGATGCGGGGCAGGTGGCATTGGCACAAATTGCCGGGATGCGCGACACTGTGGCTGCCTTGCAGGCAGCCTCCGGTGCCCATGCTGAGGCCCTCAATCTGGTGGCCGGGCAGTTGCAGGCCGCTGCGCAGGCCTACGAGACGGCCATCGGCTTTGTGCTGGCCCATGTACGCGAAGATATTCGGGGTGTCTTTACCGGCAGCGTGCCTTGTCTGATGCTGGCAGGTACTGCCCATGCTGGCTGGCAGCTGGCCCGTGCCGCGCTGGCTGCGGCAGAGGCAATCGGACAGGGTTCAACTGACGCCTTTTATCTCAACAAGATCGCTACTGCGGTGCAATATGCGGTTCATGTGCTGCCGCGTGTTCAGGCGCTCAATGCCAGTGTTCAGCAGGGTGGTCTGGCCAATCAATATGCCAGTCAGATACAAATATAGTTATAACTTAAAAGTATTTTAAAGGTGTTTTATATTCTGCAAGAATATTAGGTGTCTAAACGATTTCGCTGCCCGGATACCCCGGGCAGCGTTCACCTAAGGAGCACCTGATGGCTGCACTGCGTCTGGGCGATGTCGCCCCCGATTTCGAGCAAGACTCGTCCCTTGGAAAAATCAAGTTTCATGAGTGGCTGGGTGACAGCTGGGGTGTGCTGTTTTCTCATCCGGCTGATTTTACGCCGGTGTGCACCACTGAGCTGGGCTATACGGCGATTGTGTCTGGCGATTTTGCCAAACGTGGCGCTAAGGTGATTGCCGTCTCGGTAGATGGCAAACAGTCTCACATCGACTGGATCAAGGACATCAACGACACCCAAAAGACAGATGTCCAATACCCGATCCTGGCCGACGAAGACCGCAAGGTCGCCACGCTCTATGACATGATCCATCCCAATGCCAGCACCACAGCTACCGTGCGGTCTGTCTTTGTGATTGATCCGGCGAAAAAGGTTCGGCTGATTCTTACCTATCCGGCCAGCACCGGGCGCAACTTCGACGAAATCCTGCGCGCCCTGGATTCCATCCAACTGACAGACAACTACAGCGTGGCCACCCCGGTCAACTGGAAGCCAGGTGAAGACGTGATTATCGCTCCGTCCATCAAAGACCCTGCAGTCCTGAAAGAGAAGTTCCCCAAGGGCTACAAAGAAGTGCGGTCGTATCTGCGCACCACGCCTCAGCCCAATCTGTAAGGCTTTACCAGGGCTCGCGCATCCGGCATGACGGATGCCGGATGTGGTGTCTCCTGAGCCATGCCAGGCTTTGTCCGGGCATGGCTTTTTTGCATGTGGGTGAGGTGCAAATAGCAGGGAAATGGGCAAATATAATTAAATGCTTGCCGCATTAACTGTTTTTTTGTACAGTATCAATGTACTGATCAAAATCACAGTAAAGGAGACCCCATGAAAAACAAAGTAGCCGATATCTTTATGGTCGTGGCGTGGGCAGCGATGATTCCAGGCTTGATGTGGATGGGTGCGGCAGTGGGGCTATAGTTCTGATATAATCCCGTGTTTACTGCATCCTCTGGTGTGGCAACCCATTAATTTCATAGCCGCAGCCAAGATGCCCGGAGCCCGTTGTGAATCTCATCGAAACACTTGAACAAGAAGAAATTACGCGCCTTACCGAAGGCCGTACCATCCCTCAATTTGGCCCAGGCGATACCGTCATCGTCGGCGTTAATGTAGTTGAAGGCACGCGCAAGCGTACTCAGGCCTACGAAGGCGTGGTTATTGCCCGTCGCAATCGTGGTTTAAATTCAGCCTTCACCGTGCGCAAAATCTCGTCTGGCGAAGCCGTCGAGCGTACCTTCCAGCTGTACTCCCCGCAAATTGCTTCCATCGAAGTTAAACGCCGTGGCGATGTGCGTCGTGCTAAGCTGTACTATCTGCGTGGTCGTACGGGTAAGGCCGCTCGCATCAAAGAAAAGCTGGTCCGCAAATCTGCCTGATCCTGGCAGTCTTTGCTTGGCCAACAAGGCACCCGTCAGGGTGCCTTTGTTTTTGCACCCGGGTGCAGGGCATCCCCGTACAGATCCTGCGGCAATTGCTGCCTGGTTCTTAATGTATGGATGTCATGACACCATCGGTTCCTTCGTCAAGGCCTATTAAGGCCGCAGGGTTTGACCCCACCCGGCAACCCGTGCTGCCCTGTTTGCCCTTGCCGCCATTGCCGGCTCAATGTCTCCAGCTGGATTACATTCGAAATGCTTTTGAGCGTGCCGTCAACTGGCAGGTAGAGCCCCTGTTTGCGCAAGCCTTTGGCCCCGATAATCCTGGGTCTGCGCAGGCCCGCCAAGCTGCTGTTTTGGTTCCTCTGGTGCAGCGGGCTGATGGCTTGCGGGTACTATTTACCCGTCGTGCCGAGCACTTGCACCATCATGCAGGGCAGATCAGTTTTCCTGGCGGACGTATCGAACCCGAAGATGGCAGCCCTGTAGCCGCAGCGCTGCGTGAGACCCACGAAGAAATCGGTGTGGGCTCGCAATTCATTCAGGTCATGGGTGTGCAGCCCACCTTGCTTACCACCACGCAGTTTTTGATGACTCCAGTGGTGGGAGAATTATTGCCGGGTTTTCAGGTGCATCCGGATCACGCCGAGGTTGCCGAGGTGTTCGAGGTACCACTGGCGGTTTTGATGGATCCCGCACAGCATCGCCTGCACCAGTTGCAAACCTCTTTGGGCCATGGGCGTTGCTATTTCTCGGTGTGCTGGCAGTCGTATTTTATCTGGGGTGCCACCGCCATCTTGCTGCGCAATTTCTATTATTTTCTGGCTGCTTCAGCGGGTCTTGCCACGCTGCCAGATACACTGCCGTCTGGGCCGGGTGGCGGGGCTTCCAGGCCGGACACGTCCTCTGTGGCACCAGAGCGCCTGTTGATTGTCCCGGCACAGGCCCGTTCAAAGACCTGAACCACCGCGCTCGTCTTGCATGTGTGCTGTCAGTGGGTATTGCCGTGCCTGGTGTTCAATATCGCTTGGCAGCCTGGTTTTCGGCCAAAATGCGCATATATAGGGCGTGGCGGTTAGCAGAAATCTGGCCACTGGCCATGGCGGCCAATACTCCGCATTCGGGCTCGTGTTGATGCGTGCAGTTGTAAAACCGGCATTGTTCTATTGCCGGGGCAAACTCTGGAAACCCGTGCGCAATCTCGTGTGGTGTCAGGTGCTGCAAACCAAATGCCTGAAATCCTGGTGAGTCGATAATGTCACCCCCGCCTGGCAGAGGGTGCAGCCGGGTCTGCGTCGTGGTGTGCCGGCCGGTGCCCAGGGCTTCAGAGTGTGCCTGCGTAGCCGCTTGTGCTTCAGGAACCAGCGCATTCAGCAAGGTTGATTTACCCATACCGCTTTGCCCAAGTAGTAGCGTGCACTGATTTTTTAGCAGCGCGTCTAGTTGCGCGTGCACTTGCGCGTAATCCAGGGCACTGAGGCTGAGCACCGGTGTGCCCAGGGATTCTGGTACTGCCAGGCGTGCCCGGGCAGCCGCAGTGCCGGGCAGATCCGCCTTGTTCAACAGAATAACGACCGAGATGTCGGCACTGTGTGCAGCCACCAGTGCTCGACCCAGAAGATCGTCTGAAAAGACAGGTTCAGCCGCCAGCACCAGCAGGAGCTGATCAATATTGGCGGCAAACAGCTTGCTGCGTTGGGCGTCTGATCGATAAAAAAGGTTTCGGCGCGGCAGGATCTCGGTGATCAGGCCTTCTTGCTGGCCTTCGGGCAGGATCTGGACGTTATCGCCCACTGCGATGCCGGTGCGTTTGCCGCGTGGGTAGCAATGTCGTGTCTCGCCCGACGGCTGGATGGCAACCCGGTAGTGGCGGCCGTGGGCGGAAACTACTCGCCCCGTCAGGGTGGTTTCACCCATGTTGCAGGTGGTTGATGCGCACGGCTGCCGAGGGGTGGCTGTCGTACCAGGCCGAATGCAGGGGGTCGGGCGTCAGGGTGGCGGCATTGTCGTCGTACAGCTTTACCAGCGCGCTGGCCAACGGCTGTGCACCACATTGCTGTACTGCATAGCGGTCGGCCTGAAACTCGTCGCGACGGGACAGAAAGCTAGCCAGGGGTGTCGCCCAAAAAGTGAATACGGGTAATGTCAGCATGAACAGCACCAGGGCCAGGCCATCATTGGCACGGCCCAACTGTGGGATGACGCCCAAGCCGGTATAAAACCACAGTTGTGTGGATAGCCAAGCCAGCAACTGCAAGAAAATGCCGGCCGTAATAAAGCTGACGATAATGCGGCGCAGGATGTGATGGTGGGCAAAGTGGCCTAGTTCGTGTGCCAGCACGGCCTCTACTTCATCTGCATCGAGCCTTGACAGCAGTGTGTCGAAAAACACTATACGCCGGTGGCGCCCGAAACCAGTGAAATAAGCGTTTCCGTGGGCGGATCGGCGTGAGCCATCCATGACAAACAGCCCCGACAACCCAAAATGGCAACGCTTTGCCAGTGCGTGGATGCGTTGGCTGAGTTCGGGATCGTCCAGAGGGCTGAACCGGTTGAACAGCGGAGCAATGAAGCTGGGGTATAGCCAGAGCACCAGCAAATTGAAGCCAACCCACACACCCCAGGCCCACCAGGCCCAATCAGTGCCCGTGGTGCCCATGATCCACAAGATGGCTGCCAGCAGGGGGGCCCCCAGTACAGTGGTAATCAACACCATTTTCAGGGCATCCGACACGAACAGGCGGGGGGTCATGCGGTTGAAGCCGTAATGTGCCTCCAGGTGAAACGTGCGCCAGGCCGAGAACGCCAGCCCCACCACACCCAAAATGGCCAGTACGCAGCCCATGAGCGCCAACTGGCGCAAGAGATCGGATTCGATCAGGCGACCCAGATGAATATCCAATGCCTGCAAGCCGCCCAGCAAGGTAAAGCCCAGCAAGATGCCAGCCTCGGTGATGCGCTCGATCATCGAAAGCTGGCTGCGTGCCACGGTGTAATCGGCTGCGCGTTGGTGACTGTGCAGGCCAATATGGCCTTCGAAGGCGGGTGGCACTTGGTTGCGATGTGCCTGCACGTGCCGAATCTGACGTCGCGCCAGCCAGTAACGGATGAGGAGATCGCTGATCAGGCAGGCGAGAAACAGATAAGTCAGCATGTCTGGCGGGGCAATATGCGAAAATTGAGTTTTGTTTGCAAGGATTATAGGTGATGGCCGCAAATGATCAGCGCCTGATCTGGCTGGATATGGAAATGTCCGGCTTGGATCCCGAAAAAGAACGCATTCTCGAAATTGCCCTGATTGTCACAGAGCCCGATCTCACAGTGGTCGCCCAGGCGCCTGTGCTGGTGATTCACCAGGATACTGCCGTGCTGGATGGCATGGATAAATGGAATCAATCCACTCATGGCAAAAGTGGCCTGATCGACAAGGTCAAGGCCTCCAACCTTACCGAAGACCAGGCTCAGGACTGCTTGCTTGAATTTCTTGCGCCCCTGGTACCCGCTGGCAAATCGCCCATGTGTGGCAATACCATCGGGCAGGATCGCCGCTTCATGGTCAAGTACATGCCGGCACTTGAGGCATATTTTCATTATCGTAACCTCGACGTCAGTACGCTCAAAGAGCTTTCCTTACGCTGGAAACCCGAGGTCTACCGCAGTTTCAATAAAGTAGGCAAACACGAAGCGCTGGCCGATATTCAAGAATCCATCGACGAGCTCAAGCATTATCGTGAGCACTTTTTGCGGCTGTAGGCCCTGATGGGCCGCCTGATGCCTACATGAGGTCTTGGGCAATGCTGCGCAGGCAGGTTTGACGGAGGCCGCATTGGCACAACAAGCAATTGCCGGAATCGGCACGGATCTCTTGCAGGTAGAGCGCATGGCGCGTATTTATGCCCGCCATGGTCAGCGACTGGTGCAGCGGGTGTTGGGCCCGGACGAGCAACTGGTGCATGCCCGGCGGGCCGCCCGTGATCCGCGACGCGGTATTCTGTATCTCTCTACGCGGTTTGCTGCCAAAGAGGCTTTTTCAAAGGCTATCGGCTTGGGGATTCATATGCCCATGACATGGTCTCGGGTGCAGATCCTCAACCGCCGGGGTGGCGCTCCCGAAATCCATCTCTCTGGCCCGCTTAAAGACTGGTATGACGCCCGTTTTGGGTGCGCGCATGTTTCCATGACAGACGAGTCCGATATGGTGGCTGCTTTTGTTGTGGTCGAATCCCCACGCGCTTCATCGGCCGAGGGCTGATGTGGCCGATCATTCTTATTGATATCACATGACTATGTCCCAAACTTTGCCTCCGGGCCCCGTGATGGTGGATGTGGAAGGCTTGCAGCTTGGCGAGGCCGAGCGTTTGCGCCTGGCCCATCCCCAGGTTGGCGGGGTTATCCTGTTTGCCCGCAATTTTGACAATCGCGAGCAGCTCACTGCGCTTTGCGTGGATATTCATAGTGTCCGTACCCCGCCGTTGCTGATTGCCGTGGATCACGAGGGCGGGCGTGTGCAGCGGTTTCGCACCGATGGGTTTACGCCCTTGCCGGCAATGCGTGCCTTGGGGCGGTGGTATGACGATTCGCCTCAAGAGGCTTTGCGTGCGGCCACTGAAACCGGCTTTGTGCTGGCCAGCGAGCTGCGTGCCTGCGGGGTAGACTTCAGTTTTACCCCTGTGCTCGATCTCGATTACGGGGTCAGCCAGGTAATCGGCAATCGCGCCTTTCATGAAGACCCCTGGGTGGTGTCGCTGTTGGCACGGGCCTTGATTCAGGGCATGTCTCAGGCAGGGATGTCCGCTTGTGGCAAGCATTTTCCGGGCCATGGTGCAGTTGCGGCAGACTCCCATCTTGAGATACCGGTCGACGAGCGCCCATTGTCAGAGATCCTCGAGGCAGATGCGGCGCCCTATACATGGCTCGGAGATCTCACCTTGCCCGCGGTGATGCCTGCTCATGTGATTTATCCGCAGGTCTCGCCTGAGCCCGCTGGATTTTCACGTCGTTGGGTAACGGGTATTTTGCGCGAGCAGCTTTCTTACGATGGCCTGGTGTTTTCCGACGATCTCACCATGGAGGGCGCCGCTGCGGCTGGTGATATCCATGCCCGTGCCAAAGCCGCCCTGGATGCTGGCTGCGATATGGTGTTGGTGTGCAACCGCCCCGATCTGGCCGACCAATTGCTCACTGCCCTGGATGGCCGGCCTGTGGATGCTCAGGCGGTGCGTCGTCTTCAGCGCCTGATGCCTGTCCAGGCAGCCCCTGGCTGGACAGCCCTTTTGTCTGACCCGAGATATCTGCGTGCCCGAAGCTTTCGATCTGAAAACCTTCCTGGCTGATCTTCCTCATCTGCCAGGGGTCTATCGCCATCTGGATGCAGAGGGTGAAGTCCTGTATGTGGGCAAGGCCCGGGATCTCAAACGGCGGGTAAGCTCGTATTTTCAAAAATCCGGGCATGGCCCGCGTATCGAGCACATGCTGGCGAGGGTGGTGCGTACCGAGGTCACCGTCACGCGCACTGAAGCAGAGGCGCTGATCCTCGAAAACAACCTGATCAAGCGCCTCAAGCCTCGTTACAACATCCTGTTTCGGGATGACAAGTCTTATCCCTACCTGCACATCACCGACCACGAAGCGCCCCGCATTGTGTATTACCGTGGCAGTACCCAAGGGAAAGGCCATTTTTTTGGGCCATATCCAAACTCTTGGGCCGTGCGGGAAACCATCCAGATCCTGCAAAAGGTGTTTCACCTGCGTACCTGCGAAGACAGCGTCTATGCGCATCGCACCCGGCCTTGCCTGTTGTATCAGATTGGCCGGTGCTCGGCACCCTGCGTAGGCCTGATTTCATTGGCTGATTACCAGGCCGATGTCCAGCGGGCTATCCGCTTTCTTGAGGGGCGTACCACTGAGGTGCTCGAGGAAATCGAGCAGCGCATGACAGCCGCTGCCGAGCGTCAGGATTTCGAACAGGCGGCCGTTTTGCGCGATCAGATGCGGGCTCTGGCCAAGGTACTGCAGCAGCAAACCATGGAGCAGGTGGGGGATGACAGCGCAGACATCATCGCTATCGAACTCTCGGGAGGACGGGTGTGTGTCAATCTGGCGATGGTGCGCGCTGGTAGGCATCTGGGCGACAAGCCATTGTTTCCAACCCAGGTGCAGGACGAAACCGCCGAAGACGTGCTGGCTGCTTTCTTGGCGCAGCACTATGCCGATAATCCAGTGCCGCCGGTGCTGGTGTGTTCACACGGCGTGCCGGATCCTGATCTGATTGCTATGTTGTCAGAACAACATGGCCATAAGGTGCGGATTTTGACACGTCCGCAGGGCACGCGACGCAGTTGGCTTGAGCAAGCCCAACGTAACGCTCGGATGGCGCTGGCGCAACGGTTGTCAGAATCCAGTGCACGCGAAGCCCGTACCCTGGCGTTGGCAGTAGAACTCGATCTGGATACCGATGAAGATGCGCTGGCCGCCCTGCATATCGAATGTTTCGATATCAGTCACACGGCCGGAGAAGCCACCCAAGCCTCTTGCGTGGTCTACAAAAATCATGCCATGCAGCATTCGCTGTACCGGCGTTTCAATATTGCAGGCATCCAGCCCGGAGACGATTACGCTGCTATGCGTCAGGCGCTTACCCGCCGCTACAGCCGGGTCGCCGAAGGCGACATCACCTTGCCAGATATTGTGCTGATCGATGGTGGCGAAGGGCAGGTGGGTATCGCCCGGAAAGTCTTCGAAGAGCTTGGGCTGGATGTCAGTCGCATTGTTGGCGTCAAAAAAGGAGACCATCGCAAGGTGGGCCTGGAGACACTGGTGTTTGTGGATGGCCGGCCTTCAGTGGCGCTGGGAGTCGAATCTGCAGCCCTGATGCTGGTGGCCGAGGTGCGCGATGAAGCCCACCGGTTTGCCATCACCGGTATGCGCGCACGCCGCGCCAAGGCACGCAACGTCTCCCGCCTCGAAGAGATCGAGGGGGTCGGCCAGCACCGGCGCCAAAAGCTTCTGGCCCGGTTTGGCGGCTTTTCGGGTGTGGTGGATGCCAGCATCGAAGAGCTTTCCAACGTTGATGGGATTTCACGACAGTTGGCAGAACGTATCTATCACGCCTTGCGTTAGTGCCGTGCATGGCCCTCGCTTGGGGTAGTATTACGTCTATCATGCCGTTCAATATCCCTATTGCCCTGACATGGCTGCGCATAGCCATGATTCCGCTACTTGTGGCGCTCTATTACCTGCCGGATGCCTGGACTGCATCGGGGTGGCGTGATACGGCGGCGGCTGTGGCCTTTGTCGTGGCAGCCGTTACCGACTGGTTTGATGGCTACCTGGCTCGCCGCTGGAACCAGACTTCCGCTTTCGGCGCTTTTCTCGACCCTGTCGCCGACAAACTCATGGTGGTGGCTGCGCTTTTGATTTTGCTGAATCTCGGGCGGGTAGATTTGCTGATTGCGCTGGTCATTATTGGCCGAGAGCTCACGATCTCCGCCCTGCGCGAATGGATGGCCAAAATTGGTGCCAGTCGCAGTGTGGCGGTGCACCGTCTGGGCAAATTCAAGACAACAGCCCAAATGATCGCCATTCCTTGCTTGTTGTACTGGCAGCCCATCGAGGGCATCCCGGTGCGGTTGCTGGGGCAGATCCTGATCGTGGTGGCCGCGATCCTCACGGTGTGGTCGATGTGCTATTACCTGCAAAAGGCCTGGCCGGAGATTCGCAGCCGCAGTCAGTAATCAGCACCCAAGCCCGCACAGCATACGTGCGGGCCTTTTTACATGGGGCCTCGCTACCGTGGTTGGCGGGTGGCCCGATTACTGGCGCAAGGTGCGGGTTTGACTGATGTCTTTTGGCTGGGTGTTGGCACGCCAGGGATTGATGTCCAGGCCTCCGCGCCGCGTATATCGGGCATACACCAGCAGTTCTTCTGGTGCACAGCGTGCCATGATTTCACCGTAAATCTTCTCCACGCACAGCTCGTGAAACTCGCGGCTTTCGCGCAGCGACACAATATATTTCAGTAAGCCGGCATGGTCCAGGCGTGGCCCGGCATACTGGATCTGCACGCTGGCCCAGTCGGGTTGCCCCGTTACCGGGCAATTGGATTTCATCAACTCGGTTACCAGCGTCTCGCGTACAAAAGGTGCGCGATCTGCTACCTGCAAAGCCTCCGGTGTGTGTGCCTTGACAGGTTCAAAGTCGATGTCCTGGTCGTCGATGCAGGTGCCGCGCAGCGGGGCGCAGCTGAGTTCAAATGCCGGCCGGACAGACAAAATCTCTATATGCACCGGTTTGCCGCAGGCACGGCTCAGATCCGTGCGGATCCGTTGCTGCACAATCTCGGCATACTCAAAGCGCTCGTTGCTGAAGCTATTGAGGTACAGCTTTAAGGATTTGGATTCGATCAGGTGCGTGCTGTCAGCGGGCACGGTAAAACGCCCCATGGCCACTACCGGGCGCCCTTTGGCGTTTAGCCATGAAAGCTCGTAGGCATTCCAGATATCTGCGCCGTACGGTGCTTGAGGCCAGCCATACCCTGCTCGTGTGTCTGCCCGGGCAATGGGAAACAAAAGGTCTGGCTCGTAGTGGTCAGCGCCTTCAGAGCGCTGCCCTAGCGGGCTTTGGGCAAGACGGGAGGTATCCATGGCAAACCGGAATGTGAACAAATTAAGGAGAGGGATGCCGTATTGTACTGTCCGCGTCGTTATATTTCACATGATGAAAGCATGGTTTTAGGATATGAAAAGATAATGCTGCGATGCAATCATCCTCCTTTCATAATTAGAATAATCATTTCATAACATGAAAAATAATTATTAAGTAGTTGATTTATAAAAATAATATTTTATGTCTTATATAAGATATAAAACATGGTTGCACTGCAGCAGACGCGTAGACTGTTTCTCAACGGTTTCTTGTTTTGACTGACTCAGGAGCAACACCATGACCTCTCGTGAAACAGAAGTACGCAATCTCCAGCGAAGCTGGGCAGAAGACAGCCGCTGGCAGGGTATCAAGCGCGGCTACGGTGCCGACGAAGTAGTACGTCTGCGCGGCTCGGTGGTGGTCGAGCATACGCTTGCCCGTCGCGGTGCCGAAAAATTATGGACGCTTTTGCACTCTGAAGATTATGTCAATGCGCTGGGCGCCCTTACCGGCAATCAAGCCATGCAGCAAGTAAAGGCCGGTCTCAAGGCAATTTATCTTTCCGGCTGGCAGGTGGCGGGTGATGCCAATATTGCCGGCGAGATGTACCCCGACCAATCCTTGTATCCCGCCAATTCCGTGCCCAGCGTGGTCAAGCGCATCAACAATTCGCTTACTCGTTGCGATCAGATCCAGTGGATGGAGGGTAAAAACCCAGGGGATGCGGGTTATGTTGATTATTTCGCGCCCATTGTGGCGGACGCCGAGGCCGGCTTTGGTGGCGTGCTCAATGCCTTCGAATTGATGAAATCGATGATTGAAGCGGGTGCCGCCGGGGTGCACTTCGAAGATCAGCTGGCTTCTGTCAAAAAATGTGGCCACATGGGCGGCAAAGTGCTGGTGCCCACCCGCGAGGCCGTTGCCAAGCTGGTGTCCGCCCGCCTGGCTGCAGACGTGTGCAATGTGCCCACCTTGCTGGTGGCCCGCACAGACGCCGAAGCAGCCGACCTCCTTACCAGCAATATCGATGAAAATGATGCTCCGTTTGTCACAGGCGAGCGTACGGTCGAGGGCTTTTATCGCACTCGTGCCGGCCTGGATCAGGCCATTGCCCGTGGCCTGGCCTACGCACCTTATGCCGATCTGATCTGGTGTGAAACGTCAACGCCCAATCTGGACTACGCGCGCCGGTTTGCCGAGGCAGTCCACCGTCAGTTCCCGGGGAAAATGCTGGCATATAACTGCTCGCCCTCATTTAACTGGAAGAAAAATCTTGATGACGCCACAGTTGCAAAATTCCAGCGTGAGCTTGGTGCCATGGGCTACAAGTTCCAGTTCATCACTCTGGCGGGCTTCCATGCACTGAACTACAGCATGTTCGAGTTGGCCCACGGCTATGCTCAAACCCAGATGAGTGCATTTGTGGAACTGCAGCAAAAAGAGTTTGCGGCAGCTGACAAAGGCTTTACGGCAGTCAAGCATCAACGCGAAGTGGGTGTCAGCTATTTCGATGCCGTGACGCAAACCATCGAAGGGGGGCAATCCTCCACAACCGCCCTCAGCGGTTCAACCGAAGAAGCGCAGTTTGATCACGCCCCGGCGGTGGATGTCGCCTGAGTTTTAAACAATGAGAGGGCAGGGGGGCAGAGGGGCCCCCTTGCGGTGTGCTTTTGGGAAGGCGTTTGCCTTCCCTTTTTTTCTGCCTTACTAGATGCTTGATGCAGATCAAAGTTTGTCCTCAGCAGGCTGGCTATAGTCCAGCCTATGCAAGCCCGTTCTCTGTTCTCTCCGCCGCCGCATATGTCCGATGTCCAGCGCCGGGCACGGCGCCATTTGCTGGCTCAAACCGGGCTCGCATGGCTCATCATGATGCAAGTGATGATGCTGGCGTTTCCAGGATATCTACGGCCTGGTGTGCAGTCTGCCCAATCCCTGCTTGCGCTTCAGGAAGCCATTGTCCTGATGAACTGGCTCAGCCTGATTCTATGTGTGCCGCTAGTGCTGTATTGCGCCTGGCCGGTCTGGCGGGGTGCGTGGGCCAGCCTTGGGCAGGGCCGGGTGGGGATGGATGTGCCGGTTGCATTGGGTATTCTGGCGGCCTTTGTACCCAGTGTCTGGGCCACCTGGCAAGGTGTGGGCGAAGTCTACTTCGATTCGGTCTCCATGTTCGTGGCGTTTTTGCTCAGCGCGCGCTTTCTTCAGTATTGTGCCGGGCAGGCGGTGGGCCAATATGCCCCGATTGATCCGGGCCTGATGCGCCAGGGAGACCGCCTTGCGTTCTGGTTTGTCTGCATTCAGTTGCTACTGGCAGTACTGGTGGGTTTGTGGTGGTGGGTCTGGCAGCCCCAGCATGCGGTGGCAGTCACGGTGGCCTTGCTGGTCATGAGCTGCCCCTGTGCCCTGGCCATGTCCATTCCCGCGGCCCAGGCCGCCCGTCAGGCTGCCTGGCTACGTACTCAGTCTGGCCAATCTGGCCAAACAACGCAAGGTGGTTCAGGTGGTGGCAGCTGTCCTGCTGACGATGCCTGGGCTGAGCACCGGATGCAACAGATCGCTCGTCAAAACTTGATGGGTTCGCTGGCCTGGCATGTGCTGATGACCCCTCTGGCTGCCATGGGCTGGGTGCAGCCCTGGCTGGCTGCCATCACGATGCTGCTGTCTTCCGTCGCCGTTGCTGCCAATGCCTGGCGCCTGGTGCACGACGTGCATCCGCGGGCTTTGCCACAGTTGGCGCGGGCCCGCTAGGTGCGCCATGGATGCTTTGTTTTTGCTGCTGCCCGTCTCCCTGCTGTTTGTGCTGGGGATCGGCGTGGCATTTTGGTGGGCTATCTTTGCCGGCCAGTTTGACGATGCGCAAGAGGCCGGCATGGCCATTTTTCTGGATGATGATGTTGCCTTGCCTGGCACGGGCTCACAAGAAGTTGATGTAAATCAAAACTAACTTCAGCAGTTTCAGGGATTATTCAGCTTGCTGAAAATCAAACGTTTATTTTGTTCTGAGGGGAACACTTATGGCAACGACCGGGCAACCAGGTTCGCCGGCCGAAACCTTCAATTACGGTGTGGTGCGTCAGTTCACCATCGCCACGATCTTCTGGGGTGTCGTCGGCATGGCTGTGGGCGTGCTGATTGCGTCACAATTGATCTGGCCCGAGCTGAATTTCAATACGCCCTGGTTAAGTTATGGCCGTTTGCGCCCCCTGCATACCAATGGGGTCATTTTTGCCTTTGGTGGTAGTGCCCTCTTTGCAACCTCGTATTACGTGGTGCAGCGCACGTGCCAGGTACGGTTGTTCTCAGACAGGCTTGCGGCCTTTACCTTTTGGGGTTGGCAAGCCGTGCTGGTGGGCGCAGTCATCACCCTGCCCATGGGCTTTA
Source organism: Castellaniella sp. (assembly GCF_049651205.1). Classification (GTDB taxonomy): domain Bacteria; phylum Pseudomonadota; class Gammaproteobacteria; order Burkholderiales; family Burkholderiaceae_B; genus Castellaniella. The sequence goes on along the minus strand of NZ_JBASBR010000012.1, from coordinate 77,889 downwards.
CGTCCACCAAAGAATACGCCGAGCTTGAATGGCCGCTGGATATCCTGATCACCCTTGTTTGGGTGGCCTATGCCATCGTGTTCTTTGGCACCATTGCCAAGCGTCGTATGCGCCACATTTATGTGGCCAACTGGTTTTTTGGATCCTACATCCTCACCATCGCGATTCTGCATATTTTCAATAACCTCGAGCTCCCGGTATCGGCCTGGAAATCCTATTCCGCCTACGCAGGCGTCCAGGATGCCATGGTGCAATGGTGGTACGGCCATAATGCGGTGGGGTTCTTTCTGACCACCAGTTTCCTGGGCATGATGTATTACTTCGTACCCAAGCAAGCCGGGCGGCCGATTTATTCATATCGGCTGTCGATTGTCCACTTCTGGGCGCTGGCCTTTACCTATATGTGGGCCGGGCCACATCACTTGCTGTACACCTCATTGCCCGACTGGACGCAATCCCTGGGCATGGCGTTTTCGCTGATTCTGTTGGCGCCTTCCTGGGGTGGGATGATCAACGGCATCATGACGGTATCCGGGGCCTGGCATAAGCTGCGCACCGACCCTATCCTCAAGTTCCTGGTCGTGGCGTTGTCCTTTTACGGCATGGCAACCTTCGAGGGGTCGATGATGTCCATCCGTACGGTCAATGCACTTTCGCATTACACCGACTGGACCGTCGGCCACGTGCACGCCGGGGCGCTGGGTTGGGTGGCGATGATCACCTTCGGGTCGCTGTACTACCTGATCCCGCGCCTGTATGGCCGCCAATCCATGGCTCGGCCTGATCTCATCAACCTGCATTTTTGGCTGGCCACGCTGGGCGTGGTGCTGTATATCGCTTCGATGTGGATTGCCGGTGTCATGCAAGGCCTGATGTGGCGGGCCACAGGGGCTGACGGCATGCTCACCTACAGTTTCGTAGAGGTTGTGAAGTCTACCTACCCCTTCTACACCATCCGCATGATCGGCGGCCTGTTCTTCTTGTCGGGCATGTGCCTGATGGCCTGGAACACCTGGCTTACCGTTCGTGGCCAGGAGCGCGTCAATCCTGTGGTGCCGCTTCATGCGCCGGATGCATATTCCGTTTCAACCGCCATACCGGCATCGGCCTAAGGAGTTGACCATGTCTGGCAAGAAAAAACGCTTTTCGCACGAGTTGCTCGAGCGCAATGTCGGGTTGCTGATTCTTTTCAGCATCGTGGTGGTTTCGTTCTCGGGGCTGGTTCAGATCATTCCGCTGTTTTTTCAGCATTCCACCACCACCGCAGTGCCAGGTGTCACTCCCTACGAGCCCCTGCGTCTGGTGGGCCGGGACGTCTATATCCGCGAAGGCTGTGTCGGTTGTCATTCGCAGCAGATCCGCAAGCTGCAATCCGAAGTGCAGCGCTACGGGCCTTACTCGATTGCCGCCGAGTCAGTCTATGAGCGTCCGTTTCTCTGGGGGTCCAAGCGCACAGGCCCTGATCTGGCGCGTGTAGGTCAGCGCTATTCGGATGAATGGCACCGTATCCATCTGCGCAATCCGCGTGATGTGGTGAAAGAATCCAACATGCCTGCTTACGCCTGGCTGCAGCACAACAGTGTCGCTGGCGCCGATGTTCAGGAACGCATGCGGGTGCTGCGCACACTGGGCGTGCCCTATACCGATGAGGATATCGCTGCCGCTCCGGCGCAGCTTAAGGGCAAAACCGAAGAAGACGCCGTGGTGGCTTATTTGCAAGGGCTTGGGGTTGGCGGGCGTGCCGCCGCCGAAAACATCATGACAAGCGGAGGGCGTTGAGATGTTGGCGATCGTCAACGGGTTTGTCACTGTTCTGGCCATGATTACCTTTATTGGCATTGTCTGGTGGGCCTGGTCTGCTCACCGCGTCGAGGCCAATCGTCAGGCGGCGCAGTTGCCATTTTCCCTGCCCGAGGAATATCAAAAAAACCAGCCAATCGGGGATAGCCATGAGTGATTTCATCAGCAGTTTCTGGAGCTACTACATTGCGGTGATTGCCCTGGGCGGTATTGTCTGGTGCGTGTATCTGCTGTTTTCCCAGCGGGCCTGGCTCAAGCGCAATGTGCAGGCCGTCGAGAGCACCGGTCATGTCTGGGACGATGATCTCACCGAGCTCAATAACCCGGTGCCCCGGTGGTGGACGGTGATGTATTTGCTGCTGTGTGCCGCTGCACTAGGGTATCTGGTGCTTTATCCCGGCCTGGGCAGCTACAAGGGTCTGCTTGGTTTTACCGCCGGCCAGGAAGTCGTGCAGGATCAACAGGCGCTCAATATCCGGATTCAGCCGGTCTACGAACGCTTTCGAGAGATGCCTGTCCCCGAGATCGCCAATGACGATCAGGCCCGTACCATTGGGCAACGGCTGTTTCTCAATAACTGTGCACAATGTCACGGTTCTGATGCCAAGGGTGGACGAGGGTTTCCCAATCTGACAGATTCAGACTGGCTGTGGGGCGGAGAACCCGAGCAAATCCTGCAAACCATCACCAAAGGACGCCACGGGGTAATGCCCGCCTGGGCAGCCATGATCAAGCCCGAGGATGCCTCCGCGATTGCGCAGTATGTACGGTCGTTTTCCGGCTTGGCCCACGATCCGCTGCGTCTCAATGCTGGCAAACGGGGGTTTGAAACCTATTGTGCGGCTTGTCACGGAGCAGAAGGCAAGGGTAATCCGCTGATGGGGGCGCCCAACCTGACAGATGGCACCTGGCTGTATGGCAGCTCCGAGGCCACCATCGTGGAAACTATCCTTAATGGACGCGATAACCAGATGCCGGCACAGGAGACCTACCTCACCCCCGAGCAGATCCGTCTGCTGACAGCCTGGGTCTGGGGGCAATCCAACCGTTAGGCTGGCGGGCAAAGATCATGACGAACAAAGACACCTCACCATACAACCAGGCTTCAGGTGCGTCGGACGCCCACTGGCAGCCAGTGCGTCGAATCCGTAAAGGATCCGGCGGTGGAGGTACCTCGCCGCAAGTCGAGAAAGCCCTGGCCGAGGTGCGCTCAAAAATTTATCCACGTTCGGTGCAGGGGCGTTTTGCCCAGATCCGGGTATGGATGGTGTTCTTCACCCAGGCCGTTTTTTACGGTTTACCCTGGATCCAATGGAATGGTCGGCAAGCGGTTCTCTTTGATCTTGCTGCGCGCAAGTTTTACCTGTTTGGCATGGTACTGTGGCCACAGGATGTCATTTATCTTGCCGTGTTGCTGGTGCTGTCGGCGTTTGCGTTGTTTTTGTTTACAGCCATGGCAGGGCGTCTGTTTTGTGGTTATGCCTGTCCACAAACGGTGTACACCGAACTCTTCATGTGGATCGAAACGCGGGTTGAGGGTGACCGGCTGGCGCGCATCCGCCTGGACGAGCAACCCTGGAATGCCCGCAAGCTGCGCCTGAAGGCCACTAAACACGCACTTTGGGTTTTGCTTGCGCTCTGGACAGGCTATACCTTCATCGGCTATTTTGCGCCAGTGCGAGAGTTGGGCGCCCATCTGCTGGCATTTACCCTTGGACCCTGGCAGTGGTTCTGGATGTTGTTCTATGCCTTTGCCACCTGGGGCAATGCGGGCTTCATGCGCGAAGCCGTTTGCAAGTACATGTGCCCGTATGCCCGGTTTCAAAGTGTGATGGTGGACGACGACACGTTTGTGGTCACTTACGATCATGTGCGTGGCGAGCCTCGCGGAGGCCGCTCGCGCAAGATCGACCACAAAGAAGCCGGCATGGGCGATTGCGTCGACTGCAGCCTGTGCGTTCAGGTGTGCCCCACGGGGATTGATATTCGCGATGGCCTGCAATATATGTGCATCGGCTGCGGCGCCTGTGTGGATGCCTGCGACTCTGTCATGGACAAAATGGGCTACGAGCCTGGCCTGATCCGTTACACCTCAGGCAATGCCATCACCGAGCGTCTGTCTCAGCCGCAGGTACGCCGTCGCTTGTTGCGTCCACGCGTGCTGGCGTATTCGGCGCTGCTGGGCGCTATTGCCATTGGCTTTGTGTTCTCTCTGGTCAATCGCACCACCTTGCGTGTGGATGTGATCCGTGATCGCGGGGCGTTGGGGCGTGAGGTGGCCGGTGGTCAGATCGAAAACGTGTATCGCCTGCAGATCATCAACTCTTCCGAAGCGCCGGTTGTGCTCGATCTGTCGGCTGCGGGTGTGGCCGGCTTGCAGTTGCACACAGCCGATGAAGGTGCCACAACCGTGCAGCTTGAGGGCTCCTCCAACAAATTGGTGCCGGTGGTCTTGCGGGCACCGGCAGCGGAGCTTGTCCCCGGTTTGTACGACATCCACTTTCGGGCCGTGGGCCAGCGGGCGGATCAGCAAGACACCACAGTGATAGAGCAATCCAGTTTTTATGTTCCCCGATAAGCCTGTGTCCGCCCCCGTAAAAGATACCCGATTGCTGTCCGAGGGCCAGCCCTGGTGGCGTCATCGCTGGCCCTGGCTATTGTTGCTGGGGCCCGCAATTGTGGTGGTGGCCTGTGTCATCACCATTGTGCTGGCGTTTCATGCCTATGGTGGCCAGGAAATCCATGATGGGGGCGTGCGCCAGGGGCTGGTGGTTGTGCCCCCTGTGCAGGATGCCCGGTAGCGATGTCTGTTGATTCGAGGAGACCCGCATTGAAAACTCATTATCTGATGTGGATTTTATGGCCGTCGTTCTTGATGGCGGGCGTCACCAGTGCCGTGGTGTTTGCGCTCGTGGATCCAATGGACATGATCTTTCTAGAGCAGTTTCGCGCAGGACGGCCAACGGTCTATACCTTCGGGTTTTTCTTGTTTTGGGTCATGGCGGCGCTGTCCAGTGCCCTGACGCTACGGATTGCGCCGCGTGGTGTGTTGCTGGACGAATTTGACGAGCCGCTGGATTAATGCCAGGTGCCGCGCGGTCGCCTGAAGGCGGCCTCTTTGCGAGGTTTCTGGTATTGCTTTAATGCAAGTGGATGCGCAGTTGCCTGCTGGCCAATGGCTGCGGGCTCAGGCGCAATCGCCGCCCGATAGGTTCTGCAGGCCTGTGAGATCCAGAATCTGTACTTCGCGTTGCTGAATGCGGATCAGTCCTTCGCGGGCAAATCGAGAAAATAGCCGGCTCACCGTCTCCAGGGTAAGCCCCAGGAAATTGCCGATTTCTTCGCGGCTCATGCGCAGGAAAAACTGATAAGGCGAGTATCCCAGTACGCTAAGTCGTTGCGACAAATTGAGCAAAAACGCCGCTAGGCGCTGCTCGGAGCGCAAGCCACTGATGGTGAGCAGCTGCTGGTGCGAGCGGCTGATTTCTTTGCTCATGAGGCGGCGCAGTTGCAGGTTGAGGCTGGGCAGTTCAGCAGCTACTTGATCCATTTCATCCAGGCGGATGACGCAGATTTCAGTGTCTTCGAGGGCAATGGCGTGTGATAACTGTGTAGCGTTCATCAGGCCGTCGATGCCAAGAATTTCGCCAGGCAGCAAAAAGCCCGTGATCTGTATCAGGCCGGCAGCATCTTCGATCTGTGTTTTCATCGAGCCCGAGCGCAAGCCGTAGATGGCCTCTGCGGGGTCGCCTTGGCGGTACAGCGTGCGGCCTTTGGGTACGCGCAGACGTTCTTTGATGAGCTCGTCCATCTTGACCACATCATTGCGTGCCATCCCCAGAGGCAGGCAGATTGCATTGAGCATGCACGTCGAGCAGCGGGTGGCGTCGGGTGTCACAGTGACGCGCTTGAGCGACGTCATGCGAGCGACGGGTCTGGCGGCGAAGTTGTTAGCCTGCAAGGTGACATCCAAAAACGGCATGCAAGAAGAAGCCCTGCATATTTAAAGGAATTATAGGTTCTCTGAGGCTATTTTTGTGCCATTTGGCAGGTTAATGCAGGCAACATGCCTCTGTTCCTTGCTTTTTGTCGATGTCGCTGGTGAATCCCCGGTATATCACCTGACAATTCACTGTAAAGTAGCGCTATTGCTTGAAGCCTCTATTTTTTAGGGGTAAAGGCATTCACTTTATTTCATCACGGGGGAAACATGTCAGTGATCCGACACCTTTTTGGCGGCCTTTTACTGGCGGCAATCGGGCTTGGCTTTGGCCCGGCCTGGGCCGATGACGGCCCAGCCGGCCACGGTAGCCAGGACGTCACCTATAAACCGGATGTTACCTTTACATTACGAACTGCCATTGCGGATGGCAAGCTGGTATTTGTTGGTGACAAGGGAGAGCTCGCCGATCAGATCAACCCTGATCTTCGGGTGCCTGAAGGTGCAGTGGTGCAGATCAATCTGATCAATGACGATGGTGCTACCCACGATATAGCAGTGCCGGATTTCAAGGCGCAGTCAGACCATATTTCCGGCAAAGGTGCCGCCACGGCCATTGTGTTTCGTGCGTCCAAAAATGGTACCTTCGAGTACTACTGCACGCTGCCTGGCCACAAGGCGGCCGGGATGGTGGGCAAGGTGATTGTGGGTGACGTTGCCGAAGACACCACACCCAAGGCGCCACAGATTGCACACGACCCCACCCAGGTGGGTACGCCAGTGGGCAAGCGTGGGCCCAAGAAAGTAACGGTTGATCTCCTGACGACCGAGATTGAAGGCCGCCTGGGCGACAACAGCACCTATCGTTTCTGGACGTTTAACAACAAGGTGCCTGGGCCGTTTGTCCGTGTGCGGGTGGGTGACACGGTGACCCTGAACATCACCAATGCCAAAGACAGCACGCATATCCACTCTATCGATTTGCATGCGGTCACGGGTCCTGGCGGCGGGGCGGCTGTCACTCAGGTGGCTCCGGGGCAAACCAAGTCGTTTTCGTTTAAAGCCAATCATGTGGGGCTGTTCGTGTATCACTGCGCCACTCCGATGGTGGCCCAGCACATCACCAATGGCATGTACGGCATGATTCTGGTCGAACCCGAGGGAGGGCTGCCCAAAGTGGATCACGAGTTTTATGTGATGCAGGGCGAGCTCTACACGGCCCGGTCGCACGGTGCCAGTGGCCTGCAAGAGTTCTCTCTCGAGAAGCTGCTGGCCGAGAATCCCGAGCACGTGATGTTCAACGGCTCGATGGATGCCCTGACCAAGGTATACCACATGGAATCCAAAGTGGGCGACACCGTGCGTATCTTCTTTGGTGTGGGTGGTCCCAACCTGATCTCGAGCTTCCACGTCATTGGTGAGGTGTTCGACAAGGTATACGACCAGGCTTCTCTCACCAGCAAGCCCCTGACCGACGTGCAAACCACCATGGTGCCACCCGGTGGCGCCACCATGGTCGAGTTTAAAACCGACTATCCCGGCCGTTATCTGCTGGTGGATCATGCCCTGTCTCGTGCTGAAAAAGGCGTGGGAGGCTTTCTTACTGTCAAAGGCAAGGAAGACCATACGATCTTTCATAGCGACGAGGCGATTGACCCCAACTCGGGGCACTAGTCCTGGTCTGTTGGGCAGGAAGCCTGCCTGACAGCCCGTTTGCATCCAAAGCACCCGAAAGCCGCATCAACACGCGCTTCCGGGTGTTTTTTTATGGCCATGCACAGGGGTAAGAAGGTGCAATCATTCTTGACTCTGATGATTAATAGACTTATGATTTCAGTCGAAATTATTTAGAAGGAGTGGAACTCGCCATGAATACCGAAGCGGGTGCGCAGCAAGCATATGACTTGCGCATCTTGAGAGCCTTACGTCGCATTACTCGGGCAGTGGCCCTGCATTCCCGGCAATTGTCTGCTTGTAATCACATCACAGGCCCGCAACTGGTGTGCTTGCGCACTGTTCTCGACAAAGGTCCGCTAACTGCTACAGCCATCAGCCGCGAGGTTCACGTCAGTGCCAGTACGGTGGTAGGTATTCTGGATCGCCTCGAAGACAAAGGTCTGATCGTCCGCGAGCGCGGCCGTGCCGACCGTCGCATTGTCTTTGTCAGTGCTACAGATGCTGGTCGGCAGCTGGCCCACGATACTCCTTCACCTTTGCAGCAAAAGCTGGCAGAGTCCCTTAACGCGCTGCCGGAACTCGAACAGGCCACCATTACGCTCTCGCTTGAGCGGGTGGTGGATCTAATTGAAGCTGGTACCGATCTGATCCCGGCCTCAGAAGCACAATCGCCCATGCTGGATGTCCCAGTGACGGGAGTGGCTCCCGAGTCTGGGTTGGTGGTTTGAGTACAGACACTCTTTCGCCGGGGGATGCCGCTTTCCGGCTGCGTCTTCCCGGCAGGCCCGACGGGCTAGCGATGCATCAGTTGGTGGCACAGTGCCCACCGCTGGATCTCAACTCTGTTTATCTGTATTTATTGCTGGCAGAGCATTTTTCCGATACCTGCATCGTTGCCCAGGATGAAGACGGCCTGTTGGGGATGGTGTCCGGCTATATCCCACCAAGGCGCAGTGATGTGCTCTTTATATGGCAAGTGGCGGTGCACCCGCGGGCCCGAGGTCGGGGTCTGGGGTCGAAGATGCTGCTTGGCTTGCTGGAGCGCCCTGGCCTTGGCGCCGTACGTTGGGTAGAAACCACTGTCAGTCCGGGCAATCAGGCGTCGCGGCGTCTGTTCTCCCGTCTGGCCAGGCGATTGCAGGCCCCGATTAAAGAGCACGAGTTGTTTGGGGTTGATCTTTTTGGTGCTGACGCGCATGAGGCTGAACCTCTGTTGCGTATTGGTCCCTTTTCCTTGTCGGCAGTGCGTTGAGTTGCTGTCGTCTATTCGAACGTCAACAAGGAGGGTAGTATGGATTTAAAAATTTTTGACCGGATGGAGTCGGAAGTCAGAGGCTACATTCGGTCGTTTCCGGTCATTTTTTCAAAGGCGCGGGGTTCAGAGCTTATCGACGAGGCTGGCAAGTGCTATATCGATTTTTTCAGTGGTGCAGGTACCCTCAATTACGGCCATAACAATCCGGCCTTGCGCGAGCGCATGGTGGATTATCTGGGTTCTGATGGTGTGGTGCACGGGCTGGATATGGCTACCAGCGCCAAAAAGTATTTTTTACAGACCATGGATCGGCTGATTCTCAAGCCTCGCGGTCTGGAGTACACCCTGCAGTTTACGGGGCCCACTGGCACCAATGCGGTCGAGGCGGCACTCAAGCTTGCCCGTCAGGTCAAGGGCCGGCAAAACGTCATTTCGTTTACGCACGGGTTTCATGGGGTGTCGGGAGGCTCTCTGGCGGCTACGGCCAACCAGAAGTTTCGTAAGGCGGCGGGCGTGGCCCTGGGCAACACCAGTTTCATGCCGTTTGATGGCTACTTCGGGCCGGATGTCAACACCATGGCCTACCTCGAGCGTATGCTCGATGACCCCAGCAGTGGTCTGGATCACCCCGCAGCAGTCATTGTCGAGACAGTGCAGGGCGAAGGTGGCGTCAATGTGGCTTCGCAACATTGGCTGCGCGAGCTGGAGCGCCTCTGCCGCCGGCATGACATGCTGTTGATTGTCGATGACATCCAGGTGGGCTGCGGGCGCACCGGCAGCTTCTTCAGTTTTGAGGCTGCGGGCATATCACCCGATATTGTCACCTTGTCGAAATCCTTGTCCGGGTTTGGTCTGCCGATGTCGCTGGTGCTGTTCAAACCCGAGCTGGATATCTGGCAGCCTGGGGCCCATAGCGGCACGTTCCGCGGCAACAACCTGGCATTTGTGACGGCCGCACAGGCGATGGAAACCTACTGGTCGGATAAAACATTGTCTGATGGGGTTGCAGCCAAAGAGCGCCTGGTGCGCGACTGGCTGGAAAATCTGGTTCACAGCTGCCGTGGTGCCGGTCTGTCGGTGCGTGGCCGTGGCCTGATCCAGGGCCTGGTGACGCCTGTGGGCGACGATATCGCCAACAAGATTGCGCACCGCGCTTTTGAAGAAGGCGTGGTGATCGAAACCTCTGGTGCTCATGATGAGGTTCTGAAAGTATTGCCGGCCTTGACCATCCCCTATGAGCAACTGGAGCAGGGGCTTGAAGTGATTGAACGTTGCGCCAATGATGTGCTGTCCTCGATGGGCAAACAGCCACGAGTGCTGAAAGTGGCAGGAGGTAACGCATGATTGTCCGTAACGTCAATGATGTTATCGGAACAGAGCAGGAAATCATCACCGATAACTGGACCAGCCGCCGGGTCTTGCTGGCGGACGACAAGATGGGGTTTTCCTTCCACGAAACCATTATCTTTCCAGGAACGGAGACACACATCCACTACCAGAATCACCTGGAAGCCGTTTGGTGTGTCGAGGGCGATGGCGAAATCGAAACCATCGCCGATGGTAAGAAATATGCCCTCGGCCCGGGTGTCGTGTACGCGCTGGATCAGCATGACGATCATTGGTTGCGTGGGGGCGAAAAGCCCTTGCGCGTGATCTGCGTGTTTAATCCGCCACTAACCGGGCGAGAAGTCCATGACGCCTCCGGTGTGTATCCCCTCGAAACCACCGCCTAGTTGTTGTGCAAAGCAGGTCGCCCAACGGCCCGCATTGATGGCGGGCCGTCGGCTTTTGAGCAGGAGAATTCATCATGAGAGATAGTTATGTTTCGCGTGTCGGGCGTGCCGCTGCGCTGATTGCACGCTGCGATCCGGTGGTTTACGAAGAAGGCCAGTATGCGCATGCGCTTACTCCCGAGCAGTTGCAGTCTTATGAACAAAATGGCTTTTTGGTCTTGCCTGAAGTGCTGACGGCACAAGAGGTGAACGCCTTGCGTGAGGAAGCCACTAGCCTGGAAAACAACCCTGCGGTGCAGGAGGGCAAAGAAGTCATCCGTGAGCCAGGCGGTACGGCCCTGCGTTCGATTTTTCGTGTGCATCAGCTGGGCCGGCGTCTGGCAGATCTGCCTCGAGACCCCCGCTTTCTGGAGGTGGCGCGTCAGATCCTGGGCTCCGAGGTCTATATCCATCAATCACGCGTCAATATGAAGCCGGCACTGGATGGCAAAGAGTTTTATTGGCACTCGGATTTTGAAACCTGGCACGTTGAAGACGGCATGCCTGCGATGCGGGCGCTGAGCTGCTCTGTTTTACTTACCGACAACACGCCATTTAATGGGCCGCTCACGTTGATACCGGGATCGCACCGGCAGTTTGTGGCGTGCGTGGGTGAAACCCCAGAAGAAAATTACAAAACATCGCTGCGACGTCAGGATATCGGTGTGCCGGATCCCCTGAGCCTGCGTATGCTGGCAGAGCAGGGCGGTCTGCAGGCAGTGACTGCGCCGGCTGGGTCTGTGGTGTTCTTCGACTGCAATACGCTGCACAGCTCGGGGGGCAATTTGTCGCCTTGGGCGCGCAGCAATATATTTATGGTCTATAACAGCGTTGAAAATCAGCTGGTGGCGCCATTTCATGGCATGGCACCCCGGCCCGAGCACATTGCGGCCCGGAAAGACATCAAGGCACTTTCGGCCCTGGCAGTGGCCGCCTAATTGCCGCCCTGGCGTGCTTCCATGAATGTTCTCAGGAAGTCGCGGGTCCGCTCCTCTTGAGGAGCGGTAAAGATCTCTTCGGGTGTGCCTTGCTCGACCACAACACCTTTGTCAAAGAAGCACACCCGGTCAGAGATCTGGCGGGCAAACTCCATTTCGTGTGTCACCAGCAGCATGGTCAGGTCGTGCTCTTCAGAGAGCCGTTGAATGACGGTCAGTACTTCGCCCACCAGTTCCGGATCCAGTGCTGAAGTGGGTTCATCGAACAGCATGATGTTGGGGCGTGTGGCCAGTGCCCGGGCAATGGCCACACGCTGTTGCTGGCCGCCCGAGAGCTGACTGGGAAATTTTTCGGCGTGCTCTGTCATGCCCACTAGATCCAGATACTCGTAAGCACGCTTGCGTGCCTTTTCGCGCGACAGCCCCAGGACGTGGATGGGGGATTCGGTGATATTGCGTAGCACTGTCATGTGCGGAAACAGGTTGAATTGCTGAAACACCATGCCCATCTCCTTGCGCATCACCCGAAGGTGCGCCTGGCTGGCGGGCACGATCTTGTCATCCCGGTATTCATGCCACAGAGGCTTTCCGGCAACGTAAATCAGGCCATCATCGATGGTTTCCAGTGTCATCAGAATCCGCAATACAGTGGATTTGCCTGATCCGGAAGGCCCGATGATGGTGACTTTCTCTCCTTTGGCCACTTCAAAATCAAGCTGATTCAATACCGTGGCTTCGCCAAAGCGCTTGACGACCTTATCCATAACAATGATGGGTTCTTGCAAAGGGGCTTGCGTCGTTGTGTTCATGTTTGAGCGTGCTCCGTTGAGGCGTTGAAACTGGCGAGACCTAGCCGCGCAGCGGAATACCGCGCTTGGGCAAATGCTCATCCAGGTACCGCACTCCGGCCGAGGCGATCAGCGTGAGGATCAGATAAAGAATGCCCACCATGGTAAGGGGCACCATGTAATTGAAGCTGCGATCGCCAATAATGCGGGCGACGTTCAGCATCTCGAGGATGGAAACCACTGAAAGGACCGGGACGTCTTTCATGATGGACACCAGGTAATTGCCTAGCGCAGGGATGATGCGGGGAATTGCCTGGGGCAGAATAATGACGCCAAAGGTTCGGATGGGCGAGATATCCAGCGCGCGGGCCGCCTCGGTTTGGCCATGGGTGATGGATTCGAGCCCTGCGCGGTAGACCTCTGACATATATGCGCTGTATTGCACGCCCAGAGCCAGTGCACCGGTTAAAAACGCCGGCAGTACCAGGCCATATTCGGGGAGTACGTAGTACAGAAAAAACAGCTGTACCAGTAGCGGGGTGTCGCGCAGAAATTCGGTCAGCAGCCGGGCGGGCCACGAGATGATCCGCAGGCGTGCTCCCTTGAGGCCGGCCAGCACCAGGCCAAGCAGCGCACCCACCACAAATCCCAGCAAGGTGGCTTCGATGGTCACCAGCATGCCGTGCAGCAGAATAGGCAAGATCGACCAGGCAAAAACCCAGTCATTTGCGGTGTTCCATTCGATGCCAAATAGCATGCCGAGTTCCTGTGTGCAACTGGGATGGATGGCTGATTGGCGCCGGCTTCACCCCATGATGAAAGATGTGTGGGTGCTAGATTCTTTTTTGGCGCCAGCGGCCCACGCGGATCTCCAGAACCCGCATCAGGCCGGCCAGAACCAATGCCATGCCGAAATACATCAGGAGTAGCAGGGTATAGATGGAGACGCTGTCCTGGGTCAAGTTGCGGATGCGCTCGGCCTGAAAAGCCATGTCGCCCAATCCGATCAGCGACACCAGGGCAGTGTCTTTCAGGTTCTGAACCGCCAGGTTGCTGAAGCTGGGCAGCATTTCAGGGACGGCCTGAGGCAGGGCAATACGCCACAGGGTTTGTCGTGGGGTGAAGTCCAGTGCCTTGGCGGCTTCGTACTGGTTATTGGGCACCGCCTGGATGGCGCCGCGCACCACCTCTGCACCATAGGCACCGATGTTCAGGCTGAGTGCCAGGGTTCCTGCCGCCACTGCGGGCAGACGCAAATCAATACCCAGAGACTGACCCAGCACCGGCAGAGCAAAAAACAGCCAGAACAGTTGCACCAGCAGCGAGGTGCCGCGAAACACCTCGATCATGGCGATGGACAGCCAACGAAAGACGATGTTGTGCGAAAGCCGTCCAACGCCAAACAGAAACGAAAACACAGCCCCCAGGATGGTCGAGTACACGGTCAGCTCGACCGTGACCCTGGCCCCAACCAGAAGGGGCTGCAGATAAGCAGTCCATTCCATGAGTAAAGGTCTTAGCCCTTACACAACTGGGCGGTGGAGCGCTCGAAGGACTGGGAGGCGTCTTCAGCTGAGAAACCATACTCGGCCATGATTTTTTTCCAGCCATCAGTTTTCTTGAACTTTGCGAGTTCGGCGTTCACTGCGTCACGCAATGCCGTGGAATCCTTGGCAAAGGTAAAGCCGCCCCAGCTGCGCACGGGCGCGCCATCCACCACTGGGTCCTTGAAGTCTGCGGCTGCCTCGACCTTCTCTTTTCCTTTGAGTGCCAATTGGCTGACCGTCAGGCTGGTGGCTGCATAACCATCAGCGCGACCCGTGGATACCGTGGAAATCGCATCCGCGTTGCTGGAGATTGTGACGATCTGGTCGGCTGGCACCTTGAGCGCCTGCAGCATTTCTAGCTGATCAGCACCTGCCATGATGGCGATCTTGTTGCCGGAATCCTTGAAGCTGGCGTAATCATGCAGGTTCTTGGGGTTGCCCTTGGCGACCAGCAGCCCCTCGCCATACGAGCTGTCTGGCTCGGAGAACAGAACTTGTTCGCAGCGTTGGGGCAGGATGGCCATTTCGGCAGCCACCATATCGTAACGGTTGGCCTGCAGACCAGGGATCAGTGAGCCAAAACTGGTGGTGGTCCATTCGATGTTCTTGATGCCCAGGGCGTGGGCGATGTGGGTGGCCACATCGGGGCCTACGCCCTTGGCCTGGCCGTTAAGATCCATGTACCCGTAAGGGATCTCATTGGCAACCGCAATGCGGATCGTGTCGGACTTCTGGATGGCAGCCAGATCTGCAGCCTGCGAGGCGGCCCCCAAACCCAGCACACTGGCGGTGGTAATGGCCATCAGGCAGGTTTTCAGTGTCGTTTTCATATGGGTCTCCTGGTGCTTAATGTCTACACATCAAACCATTGTTATACGAACGATGCATTATAGAATGATTAGAGTACGAATCAATTCTTATATAAGAATTGCCTGGCGCTTGCTGTCCCGTTTTTGCTGTGCTAGGATTAGCTAATGCACGCGACCCTATATTTCTTTTATTTTTTTACGTTTCCAAAGCCGCTGGTGGAGGAAGGGAATCGCTGTACGTTAAGGTAGTCAAAAAATTCCCCAAAAGCCGCCGGCACCGCCAGGCGGCTTTTTTGTTGCTGGCCTGGGCACCGGAATTCCGATTGGAGCAAGACTGTGTCACACAATACCGATGATATCCGCATCCGTGAAATCCGCGAACTCGCGCCCCCGGCGCATGTTATGCGTGAGTTTCCCTGTTCGCCCGAGATTTCCCGCACTGTTCACGAGTCACGGCATGCCGTGCACGATATCCTGAATGGTCAGGACGACCGCCTGGTAGTGATCATTGGGCCGTGCTCCATCCACAATCCTGAGGCAGCTCTGGATTATGCCCAACGTTTGGCCAAGCAACGCACCCGTTTTGCAGCGGATCTCGAAATCATCATGCGTGTGTACTTCGAGAAACCGCGTACCACGGTGGGCTGGAAAGGCTTGATCAACGACCCAGGCTTGGATGGCAGTTTTGATATCAATCAGGGTCTGCGCACGGCTCGTGAGCTTCTGATCGATGTCAATGCACTGGATTTGCCGGCAGGGTGCGAGTTCCTCGATATGATCACGCCACAGTACATCGCCGATCTGGTTTCCTGGGGAGCCATTGGCGCACGCACCACCGAAAGCCAGGTGCACCGGGAGCTTGCCTCCGGCCTGTCCTGCCCGGTGGGTTTTAAAAACGGCACAACCGGCGATACCCGGATTGCCATCGACGCCCTCAAGGCGGCAGCGCATTCGCATTATTTTCTGTCAGTCACCAAGGGCGGGCATTCGGCCATCGTGGCTACCCGGGGCAATGACGACTGTCACGTCATTCTGCGTGGCGGAAAATCACCCAACTACCAGGCCGAGTTCGTCCAGGCAGCATCCGAAGCACTCGAGAAAGCCGGCATGCGCCAGCGTGTGATGGTGGATGCCAGCCATGCCAATAGCCACAAGGATTACACCCGTCAACCAGAAGTCATCGAAGACCTTAGTCAGCAGATTGAATCAGGCGATAGCCGGCTGTTTGGCGTTATGATCGAAAGTCACCTCGTGGGTGGCCGCCAGGATCTGGTTGCCGGCCGTCCGCTGGTATATGGTCAAAGCATTACAGATGGCTGTGTCGATTGGGATACCTCCGTGGTGTTGCTCGAGAGATTGGCGGCGGCAGTACAAAAACGTCGCCAACAAGTGGCAGGCACCCGTTCGCAGTCCGTGGGTAGTGCCGCCTGATTATTTATCGCCGCACACCGGGCCTGTCCGGCAGGCCCTCTCAGGATGAAGATGGATACCTTACATTTCGCCCAGCAGTCGCGCCCGCTGCCCGAAGGCTTTGTGGCTGCCCTGCAGGATCATTTTGCTGATCGTTGCTCGGTGGCCCAGGCAATCCGCGAACATCACGGTCGCGACGAGTCTCCTTACCCCCCCATGCTGCCCGATGTGGTGGTGTTCGCCCAGTCGATCGAGGACATCCAGTGGGTGGCCCGCCATTGCCATCAACATGGTGTCGCCCTGATTCCCTACGGTGTCGGGTCTTCCCTCGAAGGCCATGTGCTGGCAGTGCAGGGTGGTGTCAGCCTTGATCTTTCTGGGATGAACCAGGTTCTGGCCATCCATGCCGAAGACTTCACCGCCACGGTGCAAGCCGGCGTTACCCGCAAGCAGCTCAATGAGGCCCTGAAAGACACGGGCCTGTTTTTTCCCATTGATCCTGGCGCCGATGCCAGCCTGGGCGGGATGTCTGCCACGCGTGCCTCGGGCACCAATGCGGTGCGTTATGGCACGATGCGCGAAAACGTCATGACGCTCAAGGTGGTGCTGGCCGATGGCCGCGTCATCGAAACGGCCAATCGCGCCCGGAAGTCCTCATCCGGCTATGATCTCACCCGCCTGTTTGTGGGCAGCGAAGGTACGCTGGGCATCATTGCCGAAGTCACTGTGCGCCTGTATCCCCAGCCCGAGGCCATCTCTGCGGCCGTCTGCAATTTCCCTGACCTTGATTCTGCAGTCAACAGTGTCATCGAAATCATTCAGATGGGTGTGCCGGTGGCTCGAGTCGAATTCATGGATACGGGTGCCGTGCGGGCCACCAACCAATATAGCCATCTCAATCTGCGCGAGTCCCCGCTGTTGTTGTTTGAGTTCCACGGCAGTGCCACCGGGGTTCGCGAGCACGCCGAGGCTGTCCAGCAAATCACGCACGATCACGGTGGGCAGGATTTCAGCTGGGCCGAGCGCCCCGAAGACCGCAGCCGCCTCTGGACGGCACGTCATCATGCCTATTTTGCCGGCTTGCAGCTGCGCCCTGGATGCCGCTCCAGCACCACGGATGTCTGCGTGCCCATCTCCCGCTTGGCCGAGTGTGTCGGTGAAACCGCCAAAGATCTCGATCAGGCCTCTTTTCCGTACACCATTGTCGGCCATGTCGGTGATGGCAATTTCCACGTGCTGATGCTGCTGGATCCCGAAAACCCGGCCGAGTGGGAAGAATCCGAAACCCTGAACCACCGCTTGGTACAGCGGGCCATCGCCATGCAAGGTACTTGCACCGGAGAGCACGGCATTGGCTTGCATAAGCAAGAGTTCATGCAGGCCGAGCACGGCGAAGACGCCCTGGATGTCATGCGTGCGCTTAAGCAGGCACTGGATCCGCGCAATGTGCTCAACCCGGGCAAGATGCTGCCGCCGCCTTCACGCGTCTGATTCCAAAGGATAATATATGGATGTTGTCACTCCGGCATCGCAGTCCAAGGCCATCGTGCCTGATTTTCCGGGCTTCCTGGCTCAGATTGCCGCAGAGATCCCGGCCCATTGCATTCTCACCCGATCCGACCAAACCAAGGTGTACGAGTGTGATGGCCTGTCCTTGTATCGCGAGCAGCCGCCCGTGGTGTTGCTGCCCGAAAACGAAGCCCAAGTCATCGCCATTCTGAAGGCCTGCCAGCAGCACAACATGCCCGTGGTGCCGCGTGGCTCGGGCACCGGCCTGTCTGGCGGCGCTACCCCGCATCCCCAAGGCGTGGTGATTGGTCTGGCCAAGCTCAATCGCATTGTGCGGCTCGATCCCGCCACCTGTACGGCCGTGGTCGGCCCAGGAGTGCGCAATCTGGCCATCTCCGAGGCCGCCGCACCGCACGGCCTGTATTACGCACCCGATCCCTCCAGTCAGATTGCCTGCTCGATTGGCGGTAACGTGGCCGAAAACTCGGGTGGGGTGCATTGCCTTAAATACGGGCTGACCGTCCACAATGTGATTCGGGTGCGTGTAGTCACCATCGAAGGCGAGGTCATCGAGCTCGGCGGCGAAGCCCCCGATGCACCCGGCCTCAACCTTCTGCAGGCGTTTGTTGGTTCAGAGGGTATGTTGGGCCTGGTCACCGAGGTCACCGTCAAGCTGATTCCACGGCCCCAGCTGGCCCGGGTCATCATGGCTAGCTTCCCCAGTGTCGAGCTCGCCGGTGAGGGCGTGACGCGCATCATTGCCGATGGCATCATCCCGGCCGGCCTCGAACTCATGGACAAGCGCTCCGTGCATATGGTCGAACCCTTCGTCAACGCCGGCTACGATCTCGACGCTGAGGCAATTTTGTTGTGCGAGTCCGATGGCACGCCCGACGAAGTCGCCGAAGAAATCGAGCGCGTCGAAGCGCTCCTTAAAGAGGTCGGCGCCAGCCGGCTGCAGGTGTCTTCATCCGAAACCGAGCGCCTCAAATTCTGGGCGGGCCGCAAGAATGCCTTTCCGGCTGCAGGACGCATCTCGCCCGACTACTACTGCATGGACGGCACCATTCCTCGCCGCCATCTGGGTCGCGTGCTGGGTGCCATCGAGCAAATGGAGTCGCGCTTTGGTTTGCGTTGTTCCAACGTGTTTCATGCTGGCGATGGCAACCTGCATCCCCTGATTTTGTTTGATGCCAACAAGCCAGGCGAAATCGAACGCGCCGAAGAATTCGGGGCGGCCATCCTCGAGCTCTGCGTCGAGGTGGGTGGCACCATTACGGGCGAGCACGGGGTAGGTCTCGAAAAAATCAACCAGATGTGCACCCAGTTTTCGCGCGAAGAGCTCGACGCGTTTTCTGCATTCAAGCGGGCCTTTGATCCCTACGGCTTGCTCAATCCTCTGAAACTCATCCCCACGCTGGTGCGTTGTGCCGAGTACGGCAAGATGCATGTCCATCAGGGTGAGGTGCGGTTTCCCGATATTCCCCGTTTCTAAAGCGACGCCATGGAATTTACGCTGTCCGAACTCACAGAGCAGGTGGTCACCGCCCGTGCGGCAAAACGCACGCTGATGATCCGTGGAGGGGGTACCCGCCTGTTTTATGGCGAGCCGCTGCCCGAGTCGCCTACCTGGCTGGATCTTTCCACCTATCAGGGTGTGGTAGGGTACGAACCCTCAGAGCTCGTTCTTACCGCTCGGGCGGGTACTCCGCTGTCAGAGATCGAATCCCTGCTGGCCTCAAAGGGCCAGATGCTGGCGTTCGAACCCCCACGATTTGGTGCTGCCGGTACCCTGGGCGGTTGTATCGCCGCGGGGATGTCAGGCCCGCGGCGCATGGCCGCTGGGGCCTTGGGCGATTTCGTATTGGGTGCCCGTTTGCTGAACGCTGATGGCAATGTCCTGCGCTTTGGCGGCGAAGTCATGAAAAACGTGGCCGGTTATGATGTCTCGCGTTTGCTGGCAGGGTCTTTGGGCGTTCTGGGGGCATTGGTCGAGGTCTCCATCAAGGTAGTGCCACGCCCGCAATCCGAGGCCACCCGAGTGCTCGAGCTCTCCGAAGCAGATGCCCTGGCGCAGTGCCTCAATTGGCGATCCAAACCGATCCCGGTTTCGGCAACGGCTTGGCTGCCAGCAGCAGCCGGGCAACCGGCGCGCCTGTATGTCCGGCTTTCCGGCAACGAGTCAGCCGTCCGGGAGGGCCAGGGTGCCATTGGTGGAGAGCCATTGGCCGACGCTGAGGCCGAGGCCCTCTGGCTCAGCCTGCGCGATCAGACTCATCCGTTTTTTACGCAGCAGCCCATGTGGCGTCTCAGTTTGCCTCCACGAGTTGTGCCGCTAAATCTGGGCCCTACCTTGCACGAGTGGGGGGGAGGCCTGCGCTGGTTGGCCGCCGACACCGATCCTGCCGCCTTGCGTTCGCGAGTGCAGGCATTGGGCGGCTCTGCCTGCCTGTACCGCCGCGGAAGTGTCGCTGGTGGCATCCCGTCTTTTCATCCCCTGGCGTCAGGGGTAATGCAAATTCATCAACGCCTCAAACAAGAATTCGATCCTGCCGGGGTGTTCAACGCCCACCGTCTGGTTCCCGAATTCTAAGGATTCTCCATGCAAACCCAACTTGCCCAGTGGGCACAAGGTACGGATATCGGCCAGGAGGCCGATGAAATCCTGCGTCGTTGTGTGCATTGTGGTTTCTGTCTGGCAACCTGTCCTACCTATCAGATTCTTGGTGATGAGCTGGATAGCCCGCGTGGGCGTATTTACCAGATCAAACAGATACTCGAAGGCGTCCAGCCCACGTATGTCACACAAAAGCACCTGGATCGTTGCCTGACCTGCCGCAATTGCGAGACCACCTGTCCGTCGGGGGTCGAGTACGGCAAGCTGGTGGATATCGGGCGCCAGTTGGTCAGCGAGCGCGTGCAGCGCCCCTGGCACCAGCGTCTTTTGCGCACAAGCCTGCGCCGCCTGATGATGTCGCCTGCGTTTGGGCCGCTCTATCGCATGGGGCGCTTCGTGCGCCCAGCGCTGCCGGCTGTCCTGCAAGGCAAGATCTCGGCCACTCGGCCGGCTGGTGCCTTGCCCACGCAGCCGCAGCGGCATGCACGCCAGGTGCTGATGCTCAGCAATTGTGTGCAGCCAGTCATGTTGCCATCCATTGATGCGGCCACCCAGCGAGTGCTGGATGCGCTGGGCGTGGGCACGCAGTTTGTGGCGTCTTCCGGGTGCTGCGGAGCCATCAATTTTCACCTTGATGCCCAAGAGGCGGCACGCGATCAGATGCGCGCCAATGTGGATGCCTGGCTGCCTTTGCTGGAGTCTGGCCAGGCAGAGGCGGTGGTAGTCAATGCTTCTGGCTGCGGAGGCATGATCAAGGATTATGCCCATCATTTAAAGCATGACCCCGCGTATGCTGATCGTGCTGCGCGGCTCATGCCTTTTGTCAAGGATATTGCCGAGGTGCTTGCCCCCATGGCCACCGAGGTGCGTGCCAAAATGGTGCGCACCCCCGGGCGCAGCGCGTTTCATCCGCCTTGCACCCTGCAACACTGGCAGGGCCTGCGGCCGCTTACCGAGCGCCTCTTGTCTGATCTGGGATTCGACTTGCAGGCCTTCGATGAGCCTCACCTATGTTGCGGCTCGGCGGGCACCTACTCCATTACTCAACCCAAACTGTCCAAGACACTACGAGACCGTAAGTTGCAGGCGATCCAGACCACCCTTCCGGAAACTATCGTCTCCTCCAATATTGGTTGCATTTGTCATTTGCAAAGCGGCACCGAGACACCCGTGCGTCACTGGATCGAAACCGTGGATGAGGCCATGCATGGCTGATGGGATGGTGCAGGGCGCCCCCGCGCCCGGTGCTCGCATTGTGGTGGGTATGTCGGGTGGGGTGGATTCCTCCGTGACGGCCTGGCTGCTCAAGGAGCAGGGGTATCAGGTGATTGGTCTGTTCATGAAGAACTGGGAGGACGATGACGACAGTGAGTATTGTTCCACCCGGCAAGACTGGCTGGATGCGGCCAGTGTGGCCGATGTGGTGGGTGTCGACATCGAGGCCGTCAATTTTGCCGCCGAATACAAAGACCGTGTTTTCGCAGATTTTCTGCGCGAATACTCCGCAGGCCGCACACCCAATCCGGATGTCTTGTGTAATGCCGAGATCAAGTTCAAGGCATTTCTGGATCACGCCATGGGTTTGGGAGCCGACTTCATCGCCACTGGGCATTACGCCCGGGTGCGGCGCGTCCAGACGGCCGACGGAATTCGCAGCCAGCTATTGAAGGCAGTGGATGCCAGCAAGGATCAAAGCTATTTTCTGCATCGACTGAATCAAACCCAGCTGGCGCGCACGGTGTTTCCCCTGGGCGAGGTTCACAAGACCGACGTGCGGCGGATTGCGGCCGAAATCGGTTTGCCCAATGCAGCCAAAAAGGATTCCACGGGGATATGTTTTATCGGTGAGCGCCCGTTCAGAGAGTTCCTGAACCGCTATCTGCCCACCAAGCCTGGCCCCATGCTGACGCCCGAGGGCCAGCGTGTTGGCCAGCACCAGGGTCTGGCCTTTTACACGTTGGGCCAGCGCAAGGGGCTGGGAATCGGTGGCATCCATGGCGCGCAGCGCGATGATGGCACCGCCGATGCCTGGTATGTTGCACAAAAGGAGCTTGAAACCAACACGCTGCGGGTGGTGCAGGGCCATAACCACCCCAGTTTGCTGAGTACTTCATTGATGGCGCAGGATGCCAGCTGGGTTGCGGGCGAAGCACCGGAAAACGGCTCTTTTAGCGCCAAAACACGTTATCGCCAGACAGATGCGGCTTGCATGTTGGGAGTCCAGGACAACAGTAAATTTAAGCTTGATTTCCAGCAACCCCAGTGGGCGGTGACGCCTGGGCAGTCGGCTGTGTTGTATGACGGTGAAGTGTGCCTGGGCGGCGGCATCATTGTGTAGCCGCAAGGCCGTGGTTGGTCTGCCGGGCAGGCAGGCCGGTACTTGGCCATGCCGGGCAACGTGCTGAAGCAGTGTTTAATGTGCGTCGGGTGAGGGCGGACGCGTAGACGAAAACGAAGGCCGCGAAGCGAGTTTTTCGGCCAGACGTGTCAGGTTGGGGTGGTTTGGCCGCCAATTGAGATCCGGGTTGCGAAAATCCAGATAGCCCAAGGCAGCACCCACGGCGATATCGGCCAAGCACAGGTTGACACCGGTGCAGTAAGGTTGATCACCCAGAAGGTCGTCCAGAAAACGCAGGGCAGCAATTATTTTGTCTTTTTGGCGCTGAATGTTGCCCGCACTTTGCTGCTGAGCTGGACGGCGGGATTCGGACACCATGTTGGTGGCTGCATCCATGATGCCATCAGCCGTGGCTTCCCAGCGTTTGACCTCAACGCGCTCGCGCCCGGGAGGCGGAATGAGGCGCCCGACGGGTGACAAGGCATCCAGATATTCGACAATCACGCGGGAGTCGAAGATCGCATCGTTTTCGTCGAGAATCAGGCATGGAACCTTGCCCAGTGGATTATGCTGGGCGACTTGAGGGCTGGCCGCCCAGGGGTCGTCCAGTACCAGTTCGTAGTCGAGCTTTTTCTCTGCCAGCACGATCCGAACTTTACGGGCGTACGGGCTGGTCAGGGAACCGATCAATCTCATGGCAAGCGATAGAAGTCTAAGTGAGAAAAAGTATATCAGGGCTAGTGGGCGGAACCTGTTTCAGCCGGGGCCCGATAGGGCTATTTTAGCTTGGGGCCTGTGCAGGTGTGGTTTATCCGCCCACGCGCTTGACAGACCCCCAGAATGGTAGAATCGCTACTTCCCTCATTGCGGCGCCCGGGCAGGTTCAACGCCCTTGCTTGCCGGCTCTTACACATACTCCCGATATGCAGACAGACTCTTCTCTCAGCGCACTCAATGCGCTGTCGCCCCTCGACGGACGTTATGCAGCCAAGGTTGACGCCTTGCGCCCCTTGTTATCCGAAGCGGGTTTCATGGCCCATCGCGTCGAGGTCGAGATCGCCTGGCTGATTGGCCTGGCTGATGCGGGTCTGCCCGAGCTGCCGGCATTTTCTGCAGACGCCAAGGCGCGGCTAAATGCACTGGTGCAGCAGTTCTCCGAGGCAGATGCTGCTCGCATCAAGGCTATCGAACGCACCACCAATCACGATGTGAAAGCGGTGGAGTACTGGCTTAAAGAACAAGTGGCAGATGATGGGGAACTGTCTCGTGCCGCCGAGTTCATCCACTTTGCCTGCACATCCGAAGACATCAACAACACTTCACATGCTCTGATGCTGGGGCGTGCCCGCGAAACCGTGCTGGTGCCCACCATTGAAACGCTGGTGGCACGGCTGCGCCAGTTGGCCCATCAGCATGCCAATCAGCCTCTGTTGTCGCGTACGCATGGCCAACCGGCTACGCCCAGTACCATGGGTAAAGAGTTCGCCAATGTAGTGGCACGCCTGGATCGTGCACTGGATGCTGTGCGTGTCGTGCAGCCACTGGCAAAAATGAATGGCGCCACCGGCAACTACAACGCGCATCTGTCGGCCTACCCGGAAATCGACTGGGCAGAGTTCTCGGCTGGGGTGCTGGGGTCTTTGGGGCTGACTCAAAACGTATATTCCATCCAGATCGAGCCGCACGACTGGATGGCCGCGCTGTTTGATGCAATTGCCCGGGTCAATACCATTTTGTTGGATCTCAATCGTGATATCTGGGGTTACATTGCGCTGGGCTATTTCAGACAGCGTCTGAAAGACGGCGAGGTTGGGTCTTCCACCATGCCGCATAAGGTCAATCCCATCGATTTCGAAAACTCGGAGGGCAATCTGGGCCTGGCCAATGCCATGCTGCGCCATCTGGCCGAAAAACTGCCTGTTTCCCGTTGGCAGCGCGATCTCACCGATTCCACTGTGCTGCGTAATCTGGGGGTGGCGTTGGGCTATAGCATGATTGCCTATGATGCCTGCCTGCGAGGCCTGTCCAAGCTTGAGATCAATACGGCTGCCATTGATGCCGATATCGACGCTTGCTGGGAGATCCTGGCAGAGCCGGTACAAACCGTGATGCGCCGCTACGGTTTGCCTCACCCCTACGAGCAACTCAAGGCGCTGACGCGTGGCAAGGGCATTACACAAGAAGCCCTGCAAACCTTTATCGCGGGCCTGGATCTTCCCGAAGAGCCCAAGGCGCGTCTGTTGGCCATGACGCCGCGCAGCTACATTGGCCTGGCCGCCAGTCTGGCACGGGCTGTCTGATGGTCTGTGGCGCCGTTTAAAGCCGTGTGCGGCCGGCAGAGATGTGGTGTTTGCACGTCTCTCTGCTTTTGCGAAGGCCCATAAATGGGTGTATAGTTTCGTTCTTCGCAAAACCTGCGAAGGGCTGTTAGCTCAGTTGGTAGAGCAGCGGACTCTTAATCCGTCGGTCGACAGTTCGAGCCTGTCACAGCCCACCAAAGATATCAAGCATTTAGGCCAGTTCTTCGGAACTGGCCTTTTTGTGTCTGGTCTTTGTGCAGACACTATAATGGTTGCGCACTATGTAAGAATACTGTCATAACAGATTTACGAAGGGGGGCGCTCATGGATACTGTAATCAATCTTGCGCAGGCTGAAGACGCCGAGCTTTTTTCCAGAACTGCCTCCGGAGACGTCTCGGCGTTTAACGTGCTGATGCGTAAATATAATCAAAAGTTATATCGTACGGCTCGTAGTATTTTGCACAATGAAGCCGATGCAGAAGACGTTGTCCAGGAGGCCTGGCTTAAGGCCTTCACACATATGCGCGATTTTCGCGGAGAGTCCCGGCCATCCACCTGGCTCACCCGCGTGGTGGTCAACGAAGCCTTGATGCGTTTGCGACGAAACAAATCGCACGATCTGCGCATCCAATGGTTAGAGACCGAGGAACAGATAAGCGAAGCCATGTCCGACGACCTTTTTCCGATAGCCAGCCCCGAACAGCCTGACCAAACTGCCTGGCGTGGCGAGATGCGTCGCGCCATCGAGCAGCAAATTGATGCCTTGCCCGAAAAATATCGCGCAGTGTTCATGTTGCGGGGGGTCGAAGAAATGTCTTCCGCTGAGGTGGCGGCAGCGCTGGATATCCCCGAGGCCACCGTACGGGTGCATTACATGCGTGCCCGTAAGTTGCTGCAATCCGGGTTGCAGGCATCGGTAGAGGCGCAACTGGGCCAGGCGTTTTCTTTTGCCGGCGAACGTTGCGATCGCATCGTGGCAGGCGTCCATCAACGCCTCCGGGCAGCAGGTGTTGTGTTTACGTCTTAACCTGCCTGATTCAGAGCCATTATTTCGCACATAACAAAGCCGGCACCTCAAGCTGGTTAAGCCATTTTGGGGGCTGTCACCAGGCTCTCAGTACCATCTTATCCATCGTCTGCGCAGCTTAGTTCGCCCGGTATCCAGACCATTCAATGCCCGCCAGCTCGGCCAGATCCTTGTGCCAGCTGGCGAGATCATTTTTATTGAATTCAGCCAGCTGGTGGTGCCCACAGGCGCGGGCCATCACCTTCATCAGCTCGGTACTGGCGGTGAGAAACGTGGCTAGATGCTGTGGTGCAGCCTGTGTGTCCAGACGCTTGCGCAAGACGGGATCTTGCGTGGCGATGCCGCTGGGACACTGATTGGTGTGACAGATCCGGGCACCTACACAACCAATTGCCTGGATGGCCGAATTGGCTAGGGCGATGCCATCGGCGCCCAATGCCATAGCTTTGACAAAATCGGTGTGTGTTCTCAGGCCGCCTGTCACGATCAGTGTGACGCGACCGCTGGCGCCAAGGGTGTCCAGGCAGCGGCGGGCACGCGCCAGAGCGGGGATTGTCGGGACAGAGATGTGATCCCTGAACAACAGTGGTGCGGCGCCGGTGCCACCACCACGCCCGTCTAAAATAATGTAATCAGCCCCAGCCTCTACCGCAAACGTGATGTCCTGTTCGATATGCTGGGCGCTGAGCTTGAATCCAATGGGGATTCCGCCTGTGATTTCGCGCACGTGGTCTGCAAACCGCGCAAAGTCCTGCACGCTGTGAAGCTGGGTGAAAGTGGCCGGAGAAATTGCATCCGTGCCGGGAGTCAAGTGGCGAATCTCGGGGATGCGGCCTATGTTTTTACTGCCGGGCAGGTGGCCGCCGGTACCCGTTTTGGCACTTTGTCCGCACTTGAAGTGAAACGCCTGCACTTTGGAGAGCAGCTCTTCGCGGTAACCAAAGCCGGCCGAGGCATATTCAAACAGGTAGCGTTGATTGGCGGATTGTTCTTCTGGCAGCATGCCGCCTTCGCCAGAGCAAATGCCTGTGCCGGCCAACTGGGCGCCGCGTGCCAATGACACCTTTGCTTCTTCTGATAACGCACCAAAGCTCATGTCGCTGACCAGCAGCGGAATCTGTAGCTGCAGGGGGCGGCGCGCTTGCGGGCCAATCACCAGCCCGGTTTCTACTGGGATGTCTTCCAGCAAGGGTTGTGTTGCCAACTGGGCCACCATCAACTGGATATTGTTCCAGTCGGGTAACTGGCTGCGTGGAACCCCCATCGCGTCGATTGGGCCGTGATGGCCCATTTTGCTTAGACCCTCGCGCGCCAACTGGTGAATAAATGCCACCGTGGGTTCTTCTGGCGTGGGTTCGGCTGCGGGAGCTTGGCCGACTAATGCCGCGGTAGACCCCTCTGCCTGTTGTGTGGCCTTGTCGGCAGTGGGTGCCTGGGTTGCTATTGCCGTGGCGCCTGAAGAAAGAGCTGCGGTATCCGATGAGATTTTATCGGCAGGTGCGGGCTCATCCAGTGAGAACTCTTTGCCTACCATCGAGGCTGGCACTTTTTTGTGCGAACCATCACAAAAGGGCGCGTGATGAGTCTGTTTGCAGCGGCACAGATAGGCTTCTCCCTGTTTTTCAGCCACAAAACGCAGTGGTGTAAATCCGGTGCCCCGGTGGGATCCGTCGCAAAAAGGTTGATTCTTGGAGCGTCCGCATCGGCAGAAATAATATTCCTTGCCTGCTTCCAGATCGACAGCAATGGGTGCGTTAAAGGCAACAACCGGTTTCATCGTATCCTCTTCTCTGAATGGTTTAAAGGCGGGCAGTGCCCGCCCTTGCTGGCTTACTCGATCTGAGTCAGGCGCAGGATGTCTGCGGCAGCAGGAAACCTGTCAATTGCCGCCTGCGGAAGCTGTGAATCCGTATCGGCATACGGATGGGCAGAGATGTTTTCACCCATCACGATGATACGGCCCACCATGCCCGCGTGTTCGTGCGGCAGGCAGAAGTAGTCGTAGACCCCGGGGATATCCAGCGTGATGCTGAACGACTCTCCAGGCATCAGGTAGTCAGAATCCCAAGACCTGGCCTGGCTGGGAATCCGTAACACCTTCTTGTTGTCAGGGTGGTAGGCAGTACTGGTGTGCACATTGCCAGCATCCTTGTTGATCCATCGCACAGACTGGCCAGGGTGTATCAGCAAACCTCGTGGCCGAAACCAGACGTTTGATCCGTTGGATGTTCCTGACATGGCGATCTCGACCTCATCTGCAGCCCTGGCGCGATGAACCAGAGCTGCCGACAACAGCAGGCCGCCCCCGGCCGACAACAATAGCCGGCGCCGGGGGTTATGGGCGAAATCCATCATTTGGCAACGCGGGATTCCTGGTCGGCCGGGATGTTCCACAGCACGATGTGCACGTGGGGTTCGGCAACACCCGGATGGCCCGCGTTGTACATTATGTCCACGTGGTCTACGGTGCCTGCGGGCGCTTTCAGATCGTTGAGGTGCATGTCGGCTTTCATCATGGCCAGCGGCACCATGTAGGTGGTGCTAACCAGTTTGCCGTCGTGGTCATAGCCCAGGAAGGGGCCAGCGGGCAGGGTGTCTGGGTCGACGAACAGCTGGCCCAGACCGGGGATGAAGTCGGGCAGTTTCACCAGCGAGCTGACCGCCTTGTACGGGGCGGCTGGGGGGGCGTTGGTAACCGAGGTTTCTGCCGCCATGACAGAAGTGCTGCCCAAGGACAGCATCAGGGCGGCAGCGGTAGCGGTTGCGGTGAGCATGGAACGAATCATGAGTTTCTCCTGGAATAAGACAGCGTCCATCGCTGTTCTTCACCGCATTGGATGCAGGTAGGCTGGAAACCGTTTCAGACCTTGCAAGCCGGCGGCGCAAAATCGCGTGTTGCCGGGCGGCCGGGGAGAACGGTTTATCACCTTGCCCTACACCATTAAGTGCGAAGGGCCATGTGCTAAAGTCCAACGGGTATTTGGCTGGCCGTGCCAGGGGGTGCGTCAGCGTCAGCAAATACGCTCTTGCAGATTCCCGTGCATCCATATGGATACCCGATGTATGAACCGTGATCGATCCCACTACCGTGCTGCACGGACAGCGGCCGTGGGCACGTTGGTCTGTGTGCTATCGGCTTGTGCGGCTACTTCGGGAACCAGTCCGGGGCCGCGCGGCGAGGCATTTTCTGGCGATCAACTTGTTCAGAGCGATATCAATCGGCTGGAAACCCTGGCAATGCGCGACAATCTGGACAGCCTGCAGCGCTTGCTCGAAAAACTCTATCGCCGCAATCCGGCCCAGTGGCGTAAGGCTGGTTTTACTGATTTGAACTCGGCGCTGGCGCAAGGCAATGCGCGTATTTTGCTGGGTGAGGTGCCCCTCGAGCTGGATGGTTTGCGGGATATTGAAGTGCTGTCCGTGGCGATGGATCCGCGCTATCCCGGAGACAGGGTGGCTGCGTTTGTGCTGGGCATGGCAAATATGATCATTGCCGCACACGGCGGCAAAACCCGTTTTCATGTCACGGATTCGGTGGATGCCACGCACGTCTTTAACGCCGCCCGTAATCTCGAGGTGGCCGCCTGGATGCTGGCCAGCCGGCGAGACGCCGAAGGCCGGCCCCTGCTGCTGTCCAATCAATTGGGTGAAGGCGTGGCCAACCTGAGCTTCGAGCGCGAGTTTGGCCGCATGGTGGCCCGCCTGGATCTGGTGGCCGAACTGCAGGACGAGAGCATGCGGCGCATAGGGATCAATTATGTACAGGGCTTGCTGTTTTTCAATTTTCTGCCAGTGCGCTAGCCGGGCAGCCACAGTCAAGCCTCTGCACTTATTTTCCTGCCGCCTGTTGGCCCAGTTGCTGCGCCCATTTTTGTCGCTGCGCGTGGTTTTCAAGGCCTGTGATGAAGCGCTCGGGAATCGATTGAATTCCTCCCAGTGCACCCGAGAGTGCGCCTGTCAGGATGGCCCGAGCCTGGTTTTGGCCGCCGCCATTGACGGCATGTAACACGGCTAGTTCGAAATCGCCCTGAAAACGGCCGGCCAGGTAGTAGGCGGCTGGAAACTGGTGGTAAACCGCGCAGGGCATGCCGTATACCAAAGAGGCTTTCCAGGCCGGATCGATGCGGATGTCGGGGTCGGTAGCCGCTTGCAGGATGCATGAAGCAGTCAGTAAGGCGTCGGGCGAGGGAAACTGTCCGACCTGCCGGGGGGCTTCAGGGCCGGGCGGCGGGGTTTGCTCACCCGTGGATGTCACTGCATGGAAGGGCAGGACGCCATCGTGTACCAGTGTCATCAGACGCCCGGAGGTTTGCGTGTCCAGGGGTTCGCCGCGTACCAGACTACCCAGCACGCAGCCATAGGCGACGGTCATGGCCATCACGGTGGTGTCATATTGGGTGAGGGCGGTGTTGCTGGA
Organism: Castellaniella sp.; assembly: GCF_049651205.1. Lineage (GTDB taxonomy): Bacteria > Pseudomonadota > Gammaproteobacteria > Burkholderiales > Burkholderiaceae_B > Castellaniella. The sequence continues at coordinate 47,743 of NZ_JBASBR010000012.1, read as the reverse complement.
GATGCAACGGGCCAGCTCTGCTGGTTGCAGCGCATAGCGGATGGCCAGCGCCAGGATGCGTTCGGCCGCTTCGGTGGTGTCAGCCAGGCCGGCAACTTGACCCCACGGTTTTTTTTGCTGCACCCGCAAGCGCCATGCCTCGCGGATCGACTGGCTGGTATAGCCTCCGGGCCCTTGCATCGGCGTACCGTCCAACTGGGGAAACAGCTTGGTATCCAGTTGCTGACAAAAATGGGCCTCGTTGTATTGCCCCTGGTCTGTCAGCGATTCCACCAGCAAATCCAGAATAAAACCTGCTTGTGAGGATTGCCCCGCCTTGAGTCCCGCATGGTAACGGCCGGGTTCGGGTTCGGTGTAGTCGCTGATCCAAGGCCCGTATGTCTGTTGCAGTTCATCGAGGTTGTAGTACCAGTGCGGGCCCAGTGCCAGCGCGTCGCCGATGTACGCGCCCATCAGGGCACCCCGTGCTCGTTGTTCTATGGTGATGGCGTTGCTCATGAAAAATCCCGATTGAGACAGAGGCCTTCAGTATGCGGCGCTGCGCAGCCTTGTGGCAAGCCGGTGCGCGGCCCCGGCTGCCGATCAGCCTTTCAGGGGCATTGGCCGGCCGGCGTCTATAATCACCGCTCGCCTCCTCTTCAGATCCTTTTTGTGCCCGCCACCCCTTCTCACGCCCCGGATCAAGCCAGCCGTTTGCTTAAAGTGACGATTGCACTGGTGGGGTTGTTTGCCTTCATCCAGGTGTATTCCATCCAGTCGATTCTGCCCCAGCTGCAGCGCGACCTTAACGCCAGTGTGGTGGAGATCGGCAACTCGGTGGGGATGACGGTGCTGGCCGTTGCGCTGATTTCTCCCTTTGTGGGCATGCTCTCGGATGCGGTGGGGCGCAAGCCGCTGATCATTGCGTCCGTATTCCTGGCCGCTGTGCCCACGGGGCTCATGCCGATGGTGGACTCCGTTCAGGGTTTGCTGATTCTGCGCTTTTTGCAGGGGTTGGCCGTGCCTGGTGTTTCGGTGGTGGCGGTGGCCTACATTGGCGAAGAATTTCGCAGCCCACTGATGGTGCGCATGGTGTCGCTATATGTCTCGGGCTGTGTGTTTGGCGGGTTTCTGGGGCGGTTTTTGCTGGGCCACCTAGTTGAGTTCATGCCGTGGCAAAGTGCGTTTGCCGTCATGGCGGTGCTGAACCTGTTGGGCGCTGTAGTGGTCTGGCGCGGCTTGCCCGATTCGCGTTACTTCGTGCCCAACGCCCGGGTCAAGTCCAGCCTGATCTCGCTGGGGCAGCTGCTGCGTAATCCCGCCTTGCAAGCGGCCTGTGCATTGGGGTTTTCTGTCTTTTTTGCCCTGATCGGCCTGTTTACTTTCGTCAATCTGCATCTGGCTGAGCCGCCGTATTACTTCAGCTCTGGCCAATTGGCCAATATTTTTACAGTGTATTTGCTGGGTGTGCTCATCACGCCTTTGTCGGGGCGCCTGATACCCCGCTTCGGTGTGCGCACCACCGTGTTAGCCAGTTTGTTTACGTCTGCTATTGGTGTGGCACTGACACTGTCGGTACCTTCGTGGCTGGTGGTGGTCGGCCTGGCGGTTGCCGCCTGCGGTGTGTTTATCATTCAGTCGGCCACCATGAGTTTTATCGCCGGACGCATCACCCAGGGCCGCTCTTTGGCCAGTGGCTTGTATTACTCGGCCTATTATTGCGGTGGGTTTACCGGCGCCTGGTTGTGCGGTATTGGCTATGCCTGGGGCGGTTGGCCGGGCGCAGTGGCCAGTTTGCTGTTGTCTCAATGTGTGGCAGCGTTTATTGCCTGGCGGTTTATGCCTGCCTGATGCAGCGGTGTTTCCCGCAGGGTGTTGTTCTGCCTGATTTTTTGTCCGGCGGTATATACGCTGGGTGTTTTTCAGTATAATCCTCCGATCAAGGGGAGTAGCTCACCTTCTCCGCGACATCGTCACGACGGCAGCATGCTTTACGCAGGCACCCGGTGTCCGGGCAATCCAAGGGGTTGCGAGCAAGACCTTGCCACATAGGGCAAGGTGCGTCTCTTTTCCAAGAAATGGCCTGGCCTGTAATGGGCTTCAGGCCTTTTTTATTGGAGATTTCATGTTTGAATTCATCGAGACCCTGCACTGGGGCGCGGTCTTTCAGATCATCATCATTGATATTTTGCTGGGAGGCGACAATGCCGTCGTCATCGCCCTTGCGTGCCGCAATCTAGAGCATAAGCAACGAATGCAGGGCATCTTGTGGGGCACTGCCGGGGCCATTATCCTGCGCGTAGTGCTGATCGCCTTTGCCCTGACACTGCTCAGTGTGCCCTTCTTGAAACTGGTGGGCGGCTTGCTGCTGCTGTGGATCGGCATGAAACTGTTGCTGCCCGAAGACCATGGCCACGACAAAATCAAAGGCGGCGCGTCAGTGTTGGCTGCAGTCAAAACCATCATCATTGCCGATTTTGTCATGAGCCTGGATAACGTGATCGCTATTGCGGGTGCGGCACAAAATGCCCATGTGGATCATCAGATCGGGCTGGTCATCTTTGGTTTGCTGGTCAGTGTGCCCATTATTGTCTGGGGCAGCACCCTGGTGCTCAAACTCATCGATCGCTTCCCTGTTGTGGTTACTTTGGGCGCGGCCTTGTTGGGCTGGATTGCCGGCGGCATGCTGATATCAGACGTATTTGTCGTAGAACACTGGGGGCAGGCCCCGGCGATGTGGAAGATCATTGCCGAGATCGTAGGTGCCTTGCTGGTGGTGGGCGGCGGCATGCTGTGGGCCAAGCAAAAACGCAAACAAATGGCGGCCCGTGCCTGATTGTGCAGGCGGCTGTCGGCCGGCCTAGCCTGCCGACAGCATTTTGATGCCTGCCACAGTGGCAATGCCCAGCAGCGTCATGACCAACGAGCCACCCACGTGAACCAGGATTGATCCGGCCAGCCAGCCCAAACGGCCTTCCTGCAACAGGATGGCCAGCTCGGCCGAGAAAGTGGAAAACGTGGTCAGGCCGCCGCAAAATCCGGTGATCACAAATAGCCGCCATTGCGGCGACAAATGTGCGGAAGCCCCAAACACCGCGATGGCGACACCGATGATGTAGCCACCCAGCAGGTTGGCCACCAGCGTGCCAGGAGGCAGTAGCGGGAAAAGCATGTTAAGCGTACGCCCCAGCCACCAGCGCAGGATCGCGCCTGCGGAGGCTCCAGTGGCAATGGCAAGCAGTGGGCTATAGAGCAAGGTTTCTCGTCCAGTGGGGTCTGGCAAGCATCTTAGCAGTGGGGTTTCCAATGCTGCAAGGCAACATTCAGGATGGCGCGTTACACTGATCTGCATCCATTCACGAATCCATTGCAGAAGGAGAAATCTGATGCTGAAAGGAAAAAAAGCAATCGTGACGGGCTCAACCAGTGGGATTGGGTTGGCCATTGCGCGCGAGCTTGCCCGGCAGGGTGCCGATGTAGTGATCAATGGTTTTGGCGATGCTGACGCCATCGAGCGTGAGCGCGCTGGCCTGGAAAAAGACTTTGGTATCAAGGCGGTGTATCTAAACGCTGATCTGATGGACGAGCAAGCTGCACGCGACTTCATCGCCCAGTCGATCAAGGCGCTGGGCGGCCTGGATATCCTGGTTAATAACGCAGGCATTCAGCACACCGACCTCATCGAAGACTTCCCGATCCAGAAATGGAACAACATCATTGCGCTCAACTTGTCGGCCGTGTTTCATTGCACCGCAGCAGCGCTGCCCACCCTCAAAAAACAAAAATTTGGCCGCATCATCAATATCGCCTCGGCTCATGGGCTGGTGGCGTCGGTTGATAAGTCTGCCTATGTGGCGGCCAAGCACGGAGTCGTGGGCCTCACCAAGGTGACTGCCCTCGAAAACGCCGGCACAGGGGTTACTTGCAACGCCATCTGCCCGGGTTGGGTGCGCACGCCTCTGGTCGAAACACAGATCAAGGCGATGGCTGATAGCAAACATCTCAGCATCGAAGACGCTGCCCGTGATCTTCTCTCCGAGAAGCAGCCTTCACTTGAGTTTGTGACGCCCGAGCAGTTGGGTCAGGCCGCCGTCTTTATTGCCTCTGATGCCGCAGCCCAGATGACAGGCACCACCTTGTCGATCGATGGCGGTTGGACAGCCCGTTAATTGACTTCCTCACGCCGGCCACCAAGGCTGGCGTGAACGCAAGGATCTCGTATGCTGATGGTTTTGTCTCCAGCCAAAAAGCTGGACTACGATTCCCCTGTGCGCACGCAACAGTGGTCTACCCCCATATTTGATGGCGATACGCAGGCACTGCTTCAGGTGATGCAGGGCTATCAGCCCGCGCAACTCAGTCAGCTTATGGGGCTTTCTGATGCGCTGGCGCAGCTTAATGCCGATCGCTATGCCGCTTGGGTAAAGAAACCCACCCGGCAGCACGCGAGGCAAGCTATCCTGGCTTTTAATGGCGATGTCTACGAGGGCCTTCAGGCGGCTGATTTCTCTGACACACAACTGGATTGGGCACAAGAGCATCTTGCTATTCTCAGCGGCCTGTACGGGGTGTTGCGACCTCTGGATCTCATCCAGCCGCACCGCCTCGAGATGGGCACCCGGCTGCCCACGGATCGTGGCCATAGCCTGTATCAGTTCTGGGGCGACAAAATCGCCCTGGCGCTTCAGCAGCGGCTGGAGCAGCTGGGTGGTGCGCCTGTTTTGCTGAATCTGGCATCGCAGGAATATTTCAAATCCGTCAATCGCAAAGTACTGCAGGCACGCGTCATTCAATGCGTGTTTCAGGACGAAAAAAATGGCGTCTGGAAAGTCATCAGCTTTCATGCCAAACGCGCGCGCGGCCTCATGGCCCGCTTTGTGATCCAGCACGCCATCACCAAGCCCGCGCAACTGCGCAAGTTCTCGGCCGAGAACTACGCCTATTGCGCCGAAGAATCAGACGACGACACCCTGGTGTTTCGCCGGCCCGCCCAGCACTAGCCGGGGGCGGCGTCTGTCTGCGGCTTGGCGTCTGTTTGCGGGGCAGGCTGCAGCGCCAGCATGTTGTCCTGGATCTGTTGCGCGGCCTTGATCATCTGCCGCAGCGGGTAAGCCAGCGCGGCGTAGTTGCCGTCCGTATCAATGACATTGGGCACTTGTGCGGTTTGGCCGGCCAGCGTATTTTCGGTGGCTTTCAGCGCCTGGCGGATGCCTTCGGGTTCGGTGTCCAACTGGGCTAGTTGCGGGATGACGGCTGCCGTTTGTGATGCCAGGGCGTGATGCTGGATCATCAGCCGGTTAAATTCGGGCACGTGGCGCTGCCGGCGGGTGGGCTCATCCATCATGCGGTAAAAGGCCGAGGCAAAATTGCTGAATGCCGTATGCACATTTTTGCGGCTGAGTTTCCAGCGGGTTTCCGCCTCGATGGCCTCCAGCGGATTTTGCCCGTGCTGGCGAGCCAGCCGGGATGCCTGGACAAATGCCTGTCCGTGGCGCAAAAAGGCTAGGTTGGTCTCGCGTAGCGCCTGGGCCAGTGCGTCCAGGGTATTGCGCTCCCACGAGGGCAGGATGTAGCTGCCGCTAAGTGCCAGTACACAGCCAATCAGGGTGTCCACCAAGCGCTCGCCCACCACCGTGGTAGAGCCGGGCACCAGGAAATGAAACACCAGCAAAACAAACACGGTGTTGGACATGGCCGACAGGGTGTAGTTAAGTTGAACCAGGCTGTAACCCAGAATACTGCAGGCCACCAGGATCAGCAGATACAGGGTGGGGTTGAGGTTCAGATAGAACAAAACCAGAGCCAGGCCGCAGCCTGCCAGTGTGCCGATTAGACGCCAGCCGTTGCGTTGCCGGGTAAGGGCAAAGCCCGGCTTCATGATGATCAGTACCGTCAGGATGATCCAGTAACTATGGCCGGCCATGCCCGGATCCAGCGTACGCACCAATGGTGCCCGGGCCAAGGCGCTGCCCACGACCATTGCCAGCAGGGCCGCTGCGGCCACCCTGACCGCGTAGCGGAAGTGTGCGGATTGGGGATGCAGATTATCGGTTAGTAAACCCAGGCGCCATTTTTGGCGTGACAAGAAGCGATTGAGCGAGCGATTGGCCCGTGCCGTATCCGTATCGCGGGGCAGGGGGTTGACCGAGTGATCAGCCATGCGATCAACCTGGCGGGTCATGTTGCGCAGGCGACGCAGCACCTGCACCAGCAGGGCATACAGCTCGGGGTTGTTCTGGGCCATGTCTGCTTCGCGCAGCTGCTGCAGTTCGAACTCCAGAGCGCGCAGTTCGGCCTTGACGCTGTTGCGTACCCGCGTGCGGCGGTTGCGGGCCACATTAAGTGCCAGCCCTGACACATTGGCGGCCAGCTTGCGCATGGCATCGCGCACAAACAGCAAGCAGTCGCTGTCGGGCAGCGCCTGGCGCAAGGTGGCGTAATCCGTGTGCGTAGCCACCATGCTGTCCAGCAGGCCGATCATGTCGACAAAGAGGTTGAGCAAGCCCTGGCGTTGCCGGTCGCTGCGCTTGGTGGTGCCACGGGGCAGCTCGCGCAGCACCATGTCGCGGGCCGCCTGATGGGCGTCGGTCATGGATGCCTGGGTGCGGATCAGCTGGCGATAGTTCTTGTCCAGGTCTTCATGAATATCGTAAAAATTGGCGCGAGTGGCGATGTAATCCGCTGTGGCAAACAGGGCTACCGACAAGGCCTGCTGCTCTTCGCGATGCCACATCAAACGGTGCACGATGGCGCTGTACACCAGGTAGAAGGCGCCACCTAAAAAGGATGTCAGGGTGTGTTGCAGTACATCGCTGGGGGTCAGGGGTGTGCGTAAGGTGAGCGTCATGATCAGCAAGCACGCAAAGCCAAGCAGGCCGCCGTGTTTGCCGTATACCGTCAGCATCGAAAACGCAAAGCACAGCGCGGGAATCACCAGCCAGATCAACAATGTATGGCTGGCTGCCAGGCCCGTGACGGCCGTGGTAAGAGAGCCCAGGCACAGAGCCGCGAACATGCCGTTGATACCGTAGCGTCGCGGGCCACCGGGTTGATCCAGAATCGCCACGCAGGCGGCACCCACTGCCGCTACAAAGCCGGTGGTGACTGAGCCCCACAGCATCGTCAATACCAAAGCTGGCAGCAGAACTCCACTGGCCTGGCGCAGTCCACCAAAAAAATAGTGGCTGTAAAAAAAGCGCTGCAGCTGCAGGGGTGGAGACATCATGGGCAGATCGTCCGGTGAATCGCCATCGTTGGCATCGTGAGCAGTATAGGAAATCCTGGCCAAAATGCGTGTGCAAGCGGTTGTCGCTTGCGGGCTATGTTGCAACGCGGTAAATTAACCGCTTGACCGACCCCATCGCGGCCGGTTGATGTGGCGAGCATACCCGGGTCACACACCCGGTTTTTTTCGCCTTCCGTTTTATGCCTCAGGATATGCCACAAGCGTGGTCCGGGGCGTCCATTTCCACCACATTGCGCCCGAAGGCGCGTGTGTTTTGTGTCAAGGGGTACAGACTGGTCCCGTAATGTGTCCGGGCAAAGCGATTCCGTGAATCGCCCAGCGTCGGATCATGTCGCGGATCATCAGCACTGGCCCAGGCCTGCGGTTAGCCACTTGGTGCAAGGCACGGGTTACGAAAGGAATCCACTATGGAACTCAATGGCGCCGACATCGTCGTGCGTTGCCTGATCGAGGAAGGCGTAGACCATGTATTTGGCTACCCCGGCGGTGCTGTCCTCTACATCTACGACGCGATCTACAAGCAAGACAAATTTCAGCACGTTCTGGTGCGACACGAGCAAGCGGCGGTTCACGCCGCAGATGCGTATTCCCGATCTTCCGACAAAACCGGTGTGTGCCTGGTCACCAGTGGCCCGGGTGTCACCAATGCAGTTACGGGCATTGCCACGGCTTACATGGACTCCATTCCGCTGGTGATCATCAGCGGTCAGGTGCCTACCCATGCCATCGGCCAGGATGCCTTCCAGGAATGCGATACCGTGGGTATCACGCGCCCCTGCGTGAAACACAATTTTCTGGTGCGAGACGTCAAAGACCTGGCCGAGACCATGCGCCGCGCCTTTTACATTGCACGCTCGGGGCGGCCCGGGCCCGTGTTGGTCGACATCCCCAAGGATGTGTCGGTTGCCACGTGCAAGTTTGCGCCCAAAAAAGGCCCTACCCAGCTGCGTTCGTACGCGCCGGTTACCAAGGGCCATCAAGGGCAAATCAAAAAAGCAGTGCAGATGCTCATGGCAGCCGAGCGCCCCATGATCTATGCGGGCGGCGGCGTGGTGCTGTCCAATGCGTCCGACGAACTGCGCAAGCTGGTTCGTATGACAGGTGCGCCATGCACCACCACCCTGATGGGGCTGGGTACGTTGCCGGGCACAGACGAAAAATTTGTGGGCATGCCTGGCATGCATGGTACCTACGAAGCCAATATGTCGATGCAAAACTGCGATGTGTTGCTGGCAATTGGTGCCCGGTTTGATGACCGCGTGATCGGCAATCCCAAGCACTTTGCTTCGGTGGCCCACAAAATCATTCACATCGATATCGATCCGTCTTCGATCTCCAAGCGGGTACGGGTGGACGTGCCGATCGTGGGCGATGTGCGTGAAGTCCTGCAGGATCTCATTGGCCTGTATGCGCAAACCCTGGCCGAACACACGGGAGACGAGCACCGGCTGGATGCCTGGTGGAAGCAGATTGACACCTGGCGTGGCCGCAAGTGCCTGGAGTACGAGCACTCGGATACCGTCATCAAGCCGCAGTTTGTGGTGCAAAAGCTTTGGGAAATCACCCGCGGGCAGGCCTTTGTGGCCTCTGACGTGGGCCAGCACCAGATGTGGGCTGCGCAGTACTATCCCTTCCCGGAGCCCCGGCGCTGGATCAACTCGGGTGGCCTGGGCACCATGGGCGTGGGCTTGCCTTTTGCCATGGGTGTGCAAATGGCCAACCCTGATCGCGATGTGGCGGTGATCACGGGCGAGGGTTCGATCCAGATGAATATCCAGGAACTCTCCACCTGCAGCCAATATCGCCTGACCCCCAAGGTGCTGTGCCTGAACAACCGCTACCTGGGGATGGTGCGCCAGTGGCAGGAAATCGAATACGGTTCGCGCTATTCAGAGTCTTACGTCGATGCGCTGCCTGATTTCGTCAAACTGGCCGAAAGCTACGGCCATGTGGGCATGCGTATCGAAAAACCGGCCGATGTCGAGCCGGCCTTGCGTGAAGCCTTTACACGATACAAAGATCGTCTGGTTTTCATGGATTTCATCACAGATCAAACCGAGAACGTCTGGCCGATGGTCAAGGCTGGCCGCGGGCTGACCGAGATGCTGTTGGGTGCTGAGGATCTGTGAGGGGATAACCATGAAACACGTGATTTCTGTATTGCTTGAAAACGAGCCGGGTGCTCTGTCCCGTGTGGTGGGGCTGTTTTCGGCGCGTGGCTACAACATCGAAACGCTGACGGTGGCGCCCACCGAGGATGCCACCTTGTCCCGGATGACCATCGTCACAGTGGGCTCGGACGAGATCATCGAGCAGATCACCAAGCACCTGAACCGCCTGGTGGATGTGGTGAAGGTGGTGGATCTCTCCGAGGGCCCTCATGTCGAGCGCGAGCTTATGCTGATCAAGGTGCGGGCCGTGGGTAAAGAACGCGACGAGATGAAGCGCATGGCCGAGATTTTCCGTGGCCGCATCATCGATGTCACCGATAAAACCTACACCATCGAGCTGACGGGCGTGCAAGACAAAATTGCCGCCTTTATTGGCGCGCTGGATCGTAGCGCCATCCTGGAAACTGTCCGCACCGGCGTGTCGGGCATTGGCCGGGGCGAGCGCGTCCTTAAACTGTAAACCTCATGCGGCGACCCACCTCGCAGCTTGCATGCTGCTCGGATTCGTCAGGCATGAAATAGTCCGCAGGGACTATTCCATGCCCCGCCTCATCCCAACCTCTCATTTCAGAATCAAAAACATTGGAGCTTCAACATGAAAGTTTTTTACGACAAAGATTGTGACCTGTCCCTGATCAAAGGCAAACACGTGGCCATCATCGGCTACGGCTCGCAAGGCCATGCCCATGCTCAAAACCTGCACGACTCCGGCGTCAATGTGACGGTGGGTCTGCGCAAGGGCGGGGCCTCCTGGAAAAAGGCCGAAAACGCTGGTCTTACCGTCAAAGAAGTGGCTGACGCGGTAAAGGGCGCCGATGTTGTCATGATGCTTTTGCCTGATGAGCACATCGGCGAGGTCTATCGCACGCAAATCGCCGCCAACCTCAAGACCGGTGCAGCACTGGCCTTTGCCCACGGCTTTAACGTGCACTACGGCCAGGTTGTGCCGCGCGATGATATCGACGTCATCATGATTGCCCCAAAGGCACCCGGCCACACCGTGCGCAGCACCTACACCCAGGGTGGCGGTGTGCCGCACCTGATCGCCGTACACCAGGACGTGTCGGGCAAGGCACGCGATCTGGCCTTGTCGTACGCCATGGGTAACGGTGGTGGCCGCGCAGGTATCATCGAAACCAATTTCCGCGAAGAAACCGAAACCGACCTCTTTGGCGAACAGGCCGTGCTGTGCGGCGGTACCGTCGAACTCATCAAGGCGGGCTTCCAGACCCTGGTGGATGCCGGCTACGCCCCTGAAATGGCCTATTTCGAGTGCCTGCACGAGCTCAAGCTGATTGTCGACCTGATCTACGAAGGCGGCATCGCCAACATGAACTACTCGATTTCCAACAACGCGGAGTACGGCGAGTACGTCACTGGCCCGCGTGTGGTCAACGACGAAACCCGCGCAGCAATGCGTCAGTGCCTGGCGGATATTCAGTCGGGTGTGTATGCCAAGAACTTCATCCTGGAAAACGCAGCCGGTGCGCCCGAGCTGACCTCGCGTCGTCGCCTCAATGCCGAATCCCAAATCGAACAGGTGGGTGGCAAGCTGCGCGCCATGATGCCCTGGATTGCCGCCAACAAGCTGGTGGATCAATCCAAGAACTGATCTCCCGGTAATCCTTGCACCCTTTCTGGCCGCTGGCCGCGTCGTATCCAAATGATTTTTCATCCGGATATGGCGTGGCCGGCGGCCAGTCTGCTTTGGCGCACGGCGCCACCGCCAATCCTGTTTTGCTAATTGGGTTATTCTTGCGCCTATCATGAAAATCCCCGCGTATCCTCATCCCCTGATTGCCCGTGAGGGCTGGGGTATCCTGGCCATCAGCCTGGTGCTGGCCATAGCCGTCAGCCTGTGGTCCTGGTGGGCCGCCGTCCCGTTTTGGATCTTCGCGCTGTTTGCGTTGCAGTTCTTTCGCGATCCGGCGCGCCCCGCGCCCGAGGGCGAGCATCTGGTGCTGTGCCCGGCAGATGGCCGAATTGTCTGCGTCGAAGAGGCCGCCGACCCTTATTTTCAAGGGCGTCAAAGCATCAAGATCAGCGTATTCATGAACGTCTTCAACGTGCACTCCAACCGCTCGCCGGTGGATGGCACGATTCGGTCCATCGATTACTTCCCGGGCAAATTTTTCAATGCATCGCTCGACAAAGCCTCTCTGGAAAACGAGCGCAATGCCATGGTGCTTAAAACGCCTGATGGTCACACGGTGACGGCGGTTCAGGTGGCGGGGCTGGTGGCCAAGCGCATCCTCTGCTATGCCCGGGTGGGTCAGCCGCTGTATGCCGGGCAGCGCTACGGCTTTATCCGGTTTGGTTCGCGCGTAGACGTATACTTGCCTTTGGGGTCGCGGCCTCAGGTCGTCATTGGCGACAAAGTCCAGGCAACCAGCACCGTGCTGGCGCAATTACCCGCAGATCCTCATCATGATGAACCCGCAGTCTGATCACTCCATGCCCGATGAACGTCAACGGCGGCGCAGCATTTACCTGCTGCCCAACGCCTTTACCACGGCCAATTTGTTTTCCGGCTTTTATGCCGTCGTACAGTCCATGAACCAGCACTTCGAAGTTGCGGCCATCGCAATCTTCCTGGCCATGGTCTTTGACAGCATGGATGGCCGTGTGGCGCGCCTTACCCACACCCAGTCGGCATTTGGCGAGCAATACGACTCCCTGGCCGATATGATTTCATTTGGCATGGCCCCGGCGTTGGTGATGTACGAGTGGTCATTGCAAGGCCTAGGCCGCTGGGGCTGGCTGGCCGCCTTTGTTTATGTCGTGGGGGCGGCGCTGCGCCTGGCGCGGTTTAACGCCAACATTGGCAAGGTCGACAAGCAATATTTTCAAGGCCTGCCCAGCCCGGCTGCAGCGGCGCTGGTGGCCGGCTTTGTCTGGTTGTCGGTGGATAACAAGCTGTCGTTTTCCGATGGCCTTATCCCCTGGGTGGCGTTTGGGCTGACAATCTATGCCGGTGTGGCAATGGTGTCCAATGCGCCGTTTTTCAGTGGCAAATCCTTTGCCCTGGGGCGCAGCGTGCCGTTTTGGGTGATGCTTCTGCTGGTGGCGGTGTTTGTGTTTGTCTCCAGCGATCCCCCAGTAGTGCTGTTTGCGCTGTTTGTGCTGTATAGCTTGTCGGGCTGGCTGATCTGGCTGTGGCGTGTGCGCCGTGCCCGTCGTTTGGGCCAGCGCATGCGTGGCCTGGATACCGACCGCAACCCGTAGTCTCCATAATAGACACAACGTCTTGCACACAAATCCGCTATAATTTTCCCTGCGCCGCGATTTGCGTGGCGCTTTTTTTGATCCCACGGCAGCGCGCCTCGGTGCTGCCGCCTGTTCTCGAGGTTATACATAGCATGTCTGTTGCAGATATCATCAAATCCGACATCGTTGCGCAATTTCAGCGCGCCGCTGGGGATACCGGGTCTCCCGAAGTCCAGGTTGCCCTGCTTACCGCCCGCATCAACGAACTCACCGGCCACTTCAAGTCGCATACCAAAGATCACCACTCACGTCGTGGTCTGCTGCGCATGGTTAGCCGCCGCCGCAAGCTGCTCGACTACCTGAAAGGCCGTCACCCGGATTCCTACCGCGCCCTGATCGAAAAACTCGGTCTGCGCAAGTAATGCCCGGGGGCCAGGTTCCCCCAGCACTAGCCGTGCACGCTGCCATCCAATTTGCAGTGTGCGCGGCTTTTTGTCATGGGTCGCCAAAATTTGTTCCCGCACGCGGCGGGTGGGTTGCAGGCATGTGCCTGCCGGCGGCTCTTTTAATAGGATAAAAAAATGTTCAACAAAGTGAGCAAATCGTTTCAGTACGGCGAGCACACCGTGGTTCTGGAAACTGGCGAGATCGCCCGTCAGGCCTCGGGTGCGGTGCTGGTATCCGTGGACGATACGGTCGTTCTGGCTACCGTCGTGGCTGCCCGTACTGCCAAGCCCGGTCAGGATTTCTTCCCCCTGACGGTTGACTACGTCGAAAAAACCTACGCCGCCGGCAAGATCCCCGGAGGCTTTTTCAAGCGCGAGGGCAAACCCTCCGAAAAAGAAACACTTACCTCACGCCTGATCGACCGCCCGCTGCGTCCCTTGTTTCCCGAGGGCTTCTACAACGATGTGCAGGTGATCATTCACACGATGTCGGTCAATCCCGATATTGATCCCGATATCCCCGCCATGATTGGTGCCTCCGCCGCGCTGGCAATCTCCGGTATTCCCTTTAACGGGCCGGTGGGTGCCGTACGGGTAGGCTATGTCGATGGCCAGTATGTGCTTAATCCGGGTACCAGCCTGCTGCACGAGAAATCCCAGCTTGATCTGGTCGTGGCCGGTACCGAAACCGCCGTGCTGATGGTTGAATCCGAAGCCAAGCAACTGTCCGAAGACGTGATGCTGGGTGCAGTGGTGTTTGGCCACGAGCAAATGCAAGTCTGCATCAACGCCATCCACGAGCTCGTTGCCGAAGCCGGCAAGCCCGAGTGGGACTGGCAGCCTGCCCCGCGCAACGAAGTGCTGGCCACCGCCGTTCGCAGTGCCGCTTTCGAAGCCTTGCAAGGTGTCTATCAGGTGCGCAACAAGCAAGAGCGCACCACGCAGCTGCGTAAGGTATATGCCGACGTCAAGGGCAAGCTGGCCGAGCACGCCGCTGCCCGTGGCGATGCTGCGCCCGATAATGTCGAAGTCGAGAATATGCTCTTTGCACTCGAGTCCGAGATCGTCCGCGGCCAGGTGCTGAACGGCGAGCCCCGCATCGACGGGCGTGATACCCGTACCGTGCGCCCTATCAGCATCCGTCTGGGTGTGTTGCCGCGCGCCCACGGTTCGGCCTTGTTTACCCGGGGTGAAACCCAGGCGCTGGTGACCACCACGCTGGGTACCAAGCAAGACGAGCAAATCATCGATTCGATCATGGGCGAGTACCGTGACCGTTTCATGCTGCACTACAACATGCCTCCGTTTGCCACAGGCGAAACCGGCCGTTTTGGTGTGCCCAAGCGCCGCGAGATCGGCCACGGCCGTCTGGCCAAGCGCGCCTTGTTGGCCCTGTTGCCCAGCCCCGAAGAATTCCAGTACACGCTGCGTGTGGTTTCCGAAATCATGGAATCCAACGGTTCTTCTTCGATGGCGTCGGTGTGCGGTGGCAGCCTGTCCATGATGGACGCCGGTGTGCCCATCAAGGATCACGTGGCCGGTGTGGCCATGGGCCTGATCAAGGAAGGCGGCAAGTTTGCCGTGCTCACGGATATCCTGGGCGACGAGGATCACCTGGGCGACATGGACTTCAAGGTAACCGGTACGGTTACCGGCGTCACCGCCTTGCAGATGGACATCAAAATCCAGGGCATTACCAAAGAAATCATGCAGGTAGCGCTGGCCCAGGCCCGCGAAGGCCGTTTGCATATTCTTGGCAAGATGCGCGAAGCCATTGATGGTTCACGTACCGAGCTCTCCGATTTTGCGCCGCGCATGTTGCGCCTGAAAATCAACCCCGAGAAGATCCGTGACGTGATCGGCAAGGGCGGCGCCACCATCCGTGCGCTGACCGAAGAAACCGGTTGCCAGATCGATATCGGCGACGATGGCACCATCACCATCGCCAGTGCTGATCTGGATCGTGCCCACGAAGCCGAGCGCCGCATCAAAGAGCTCACGGCTGACGTTGAAATTGGCCAGGAATACCAGGGCACAGTACAGCGTTTGCTGGATTTCGGTGCGATTGTTCAGGTGCTGCCCGGCCGTGATGGCCTGCTGCACATCTCCGAGATCGCCAATTACCGTATTGCCGATATCAACGATGTGCTGAAGGTTGGTCAGTCGGTGCGCGTCAAGATCCTCGAAGCCGATGACCGCGGTCGTCTGCGTCTGTCGGTGAAAGCCATCGGCGGCATCGAAGCCCAAGGTGGTCCGGCGGCTCCGTCGGCTGCCGAGTAATCACCCGGCCCGCAAGGGCTGGGTAGGTATCCAGCCCTTACAATCAGGGGTATGAAAAAACCGGCAGGTGGTTCAAACCACCTGCCGGTTTTTTGCGCTGTCTTTAATCCATCGTCAGGACGATCTTGCCGATCTGTTCGCCGGCATCCATCATGGCGTGTGCCTTGGCAGCCTCGTCCAGCGTAAATGTGGCGTGGATCAGAGGTTCGATGGTGCCTGCCTCAAGCAATGGCCAGACACGCTCTTTTAGCGCCTGGGCAATAGCTGCCTTGAACGCCACCGGGCGGGATCTTAAAGTGGAGCCGGTGATGGTCAGGCGGCGCACCATCACGCGCCAGCAATTTACCTGCCCGTGCATGCCACCCAGCTGGGCAATCATCACCAGCCGGCCGTCCTCGGCCAGGCACTTGATGTTGCGTGGCAGATAGTCGCCCGCCACCATGTCCAGAATGACATCCACGCCCCGGCCATCTGTCAGAGCCTGGATTTCCTCTACGAAATCCTGTGTGTGATAGTTGATCCCGCGGGTGCATCCCAGGGCCTCAATAGCCTGTACGCGCTCGTCGCTGCCGGCAGTGGCAAATACCGTGTGGCCAAACGCACGCGCCAGCGTGATGGCGGTGGTGCCGATGCCGCTGGCACCACCGTGCACCAGCAAGGTTTCGCCGGGCGATAGGCGGCCTCGGTCAAAGACATTGCTCCAGACGGTGAAATAGGTTTCGGGCAGGGCGGCGGCCTGGATAAGCGACAGCCCCTTGGGCACTGGCAGGCATTGGGCCGCGGGCGCCACACAGTACTGGGCGTAGCCACCACCTGTTACCAGGGCGCATACGGCGTCGTTCATGGCCAGACCTGCCGAGGCTGGATCGCCGTCCACGATATTGCCGGCGATTTCCAGGCCGGGGAGATCGGATGCGCCGGGAGGTGGAGCGTAACCACCTTGTCGCTGTAATACGTCTGGACGGTTGATGCCGGCTGCGGCCACTTTGATCAGGACTTCACCCGGCCCAGGTGTTGGCACCGGCCTGTCAGTGAGTTGTAGAACCTCCGGGCCACCGGGTTGGGTAATTTCGATTGCTTTCATCCGTATTTCTCGACAAATAGGGTGACGATTATGCGTTACACTTGCGGTCTTCAATCAGGAAGCGTGCCAGAGTGGTTGAATGGACCGGTCTTGAAAACCGGCGATGGGGCGACCCATCCGTGAGTTCGAATCTCACCGCTTCCGCCAAATCCCTCAAGTATCCACAGGCATTGTGGCATACGCCTGGCTTGAATCCCTATTTTTAAAATCCCGCTTGGTTTTGCGCAGCGATTGCGTCGGTGTGCGCGTATGCGCCCGCCGGATGAGGACAAGTGTTTGTGTGTGGAGTCGCGTGCCGATTGGACGCCAGGGGCGGTGCAGACAGGATGGTGCTCCCAGCCGGAATCGAACCGGCACGCCCGAAAGCGAGGGATTTTAAGTCCCTTGCGTCTACCTATTCCGCCATGGGAGCCGTCTGCAAGGCGCTCATTGTAACCGCATCTCCTACTGAATTTTTTGGCTGAAGGGATGTGGGGTGCCCGGTTTGCCATGTTCATAAATATCGACGTGGTTCCTCTTGACAGGGATGGTTTCAGGTTTATAGTAGTTATACATATAGCAACTATTGATAAGCTAATCTTTATGGACACCACCGTAGCCCTGCAACAGCTTGGCTTTACCGAGTACGAGGCTCGCGCCTACGTTGCACTGGTGCAGGCGGGTGAGCTCAATGGTTACGAGCTGGCCAAAAAGACCGGGATTCCCCGTGCCAATATCTATGCCGTCGCCAACAAGCTCCTGGAGCGTGGCGCCGTTTTGCGCACCGAGCGCGAAGGTGCACAGCGCTACAGTGCCATTCCAGCACAACAGCTGCTCGACAGCCTGGATGCCCGGCACCAGCGCTCGCTGCAGGCGGCGCATGCGGCGCTGGAGCGTCAACAGGCCGCCCACAGTCCGGCCCCTGTCTTCGATCTGCGTGGTAAAGAGCTTTTGACCCGGGCGCAGCACCTGATAGATGGCTGCCAGCACACCCTGATGGTGGCCTTGCAGCCAGCCGAGGCCGCTGCCTTGGCCAGGCCTTTGGCCTCTGCCACGCAAAGAGGGGTACAAGTTACAACCCTGTGCCTGCAGGCCTGCCCGCAGCCCTGTGGTGGCTGCCAGGGTGATATTCATTGCCTGTCTTTGGTGCCTGCCGATGCCACCCGCTGGTTGCTGGTGGTGGCCGACCATGCCAGCGCGCTGGTGGGCCAGACAGACGCCCAGGCTGCGCAGGGGCTAAGTACCACCCAGGAGGTGGTTGTCCAATTGGCCGAGGCCTTTATTCGTCAGTACATCACGTTGGCTGCTTTAGGGCAGGCACTAGAGCCACAGTTAAACCAATTACAGTCTCAACCGGCGTTGCGCCAGCTGGATTCTCTTTTCCCGGACGGGGGGTTTCCCGCCTTTTTAAAGGGCCTCGTCGCAACGCCACTATGACGCCGTGTCGCGACCTTCTTTGTTTTGAAGGAGCACATCATGAACATCACTCATTCTCTTACCCGTACTTCTCTCGCCTTGGCGACGGCATTGGGCTTTGCCCTGGCCGGCGGCCCGGTAATGGCAGCCAGTGCCTCCACCCAGGCGGCCAGCAGCCACGCCATGAACTGGTTTGGCGGCCCCGTCTACACCGGTGATCCTGCCTTGCAGGCAACGGCAGCATTGGTGGCTGCCGGTGGTGGTGCCAGCCACTTTACCTTTGATAAGGCGTTGGTATCGATGCTGGGCGAAAAAACTGTCAACGCCGAGGTTGCCAAACTGACCAAACAGTATGGCGAGAAAGAAGTGAAAACCTTTATCGATGGCATGACATACGCAGTCAATGATGGGCTGAAACGTGCCACCGAAGCCGGCGTAAAACTGCCTGCAGCGCCGGCAGATCTTAAAGGCCCGGCCTTGGCCAAGGGCCTGGTACAGGCTGGCACGGTAGATGGCACGTTCTGGTCGGGCTATCTGTTTGACAAAGCCTTGTCCCACGATTTGCACAATAAGGTCATGATGGATATTGATACCAAGTTTGGCCACGACACCGACAAAGTGACGCACAAGATTCTTAATCAGGCCATGTACGACGTTGCCCAGGCCTTGGGTGACAAACAGGTAAAACTGGCCTCTTTGCACTAATTTCCCGGCAGTACCCCTGATTTAGCGTTTCGGCCCATGTCTGCACAGCGTGCAACATGGGCCGCTTTTCATGGATGTTCCAAACACGCTACAATCAAGAGTTCACTCATTTAAGCTTTATCCACATGAACCCATCCCGTTCGTGCCTTGTTATGGGCAACTGGAAAATGCATGGCAACCTGGCAGACAACGCCGTCTTGCTGGCAGGCCTGGTTGCGGGCGCGCAGCGCGCCGGGCACGCGCAGTTGGCGGTCTGTGTGCCTTTTCCGTATCTGGTTCAGGCACAGCAGGCGCTGTCCGGCTCGGCAATCAGCTGGGGCGCACAGGATGTCAGCGTGCATGCCCACGGTGCCTATACCGGCGAAGTCTCTGCTGCCATGCTGGCCGATTTCGGGGTCAGCTGGGTATTGTGCGGCCACTCCGAGCGCCGTGCCCTGCATGCCGAAACCAGCAGTGTGGTTGCGGCCAAGGCGGCTGCGGCACTAAGCGTTGGCCTGACCCCAGTGGTTTGTGTGGGCGAAACCCTGTCCGATCGCGATGCCGATAATGCCGAGTGCGTGATCGCAGATCAGCTTGAACCCGTGCTTGCACTGGGTGCGGATGCGCTGGCTAAAATGGTCATCGCCTACGAGCCCGTCTGGGCGATCGGCACCGGCCGTACGGCCAGCCCAGAGCAGGCCCAAGCCATTCACAGCCTGATTCGTGCCGCCTTGGTGCAACACGGTTCGGGTGCCACACCGATTCTCTACGGTGGTAGCGTCAAGCCTGCCAATGCCTCTGCGCTGTTTGCTCAGGCTGGCATCGACGGAGCCCTTGTGGGCGGTGCGTCGCTTGTTGCCGAAGACTTCCTGAATATCGCGGCGTCTGCCGCCTAAGCCCCCGGAGATCCTCCCCATCATGCAATGGTTTTCCACGATCCTGCTTACTTTGCAGGTCATCTCGTCGTTACTGATCATCGTCCTGGTCTTGCTGCAGCAGGGTAAAGGTGCCGACATGGGGGCTGCGTTTGGTAGCGGCTCGGCGGGCAGCGTCTTTGGCTCGGCCGGCGCCGCCAACTTTCTGTCGCGTGCCACCAAATGGGCTGCTGTGATGTTTTTTGCCACCACCATCGGCCTGGCCTGGATTGCGCACCATCCTTCGGGTTCTCCCATCGAAACCGGCATCATGCAGGGGTTCAGCGCGCCCAAGCAGGCTGCGCCTGCGCCGTCTGGTTCTGCGGTGCCTGATGTAAGTGGAGCGGTGCCTTCGGTACCTGCCGTGCCTTCGTCCAGTGGAGCATCTGATGCGGTATCGTCCTCTGGTGCTGCCGCTGCAGACGCAGCCACAGGTGCTGCCAACTCGGCGGCCTCCGTGCCATCCGTGCCTGCACCCGCTACTGACAACACCGGCAGCAAATAACTGCCGATCATGGTAGAATCCTCGTCTTTCTTCTGAAGCACAAAGCCGTCGTGGTGGAATTGGTAGACACGCTATCTTGAGGGGGTAGTGGCGAAAGCTGTACGAGTTCGAGTCTCGTCGACGGCACCACAGATCAAAATCAGGACGTTTCACAACGGCCCTGAAAGTACCAAAAACCCGCATGAACATTAGGTTCTTGCGGGTTTTTTCATGTCTGAATGATCCTTGGTCGTTGCCATCAAGGCACATCCGAGCAGTTGATATTGTGTCAACCCAGTCTGTGTGTTACGTTATCTTTTAATAAATTCATTAAAGGAAATTGTCATGAGTTTTGCTGCGCAAGATATCGTGCCCATTAGCGAGGCACGCGCGCGTTTGACGGAGTTGTCCGAAGAGGTCGTGGCCGGTGCGGAAAAGATCCTGACCAAGAACGGCGCGGCTCATGTGGCGATTGTCGATGTCCGTAAGCTCGACTACTACCATGCGCTTGAACAAGAGCATGCCGCCTTGGTTTTGCTGAACGAGGCTGAACTGGGTTTGCGTGAATACATGGCTGGTCAGCGTATTCCGCGTGCAGACATCCTGAAGGTCCTGGACTGATGGCATTGCCGGTCCATGCCATCATCGAGGCGGTCCCCAATTTTCACCGAGGTCTTGAGACAGCCAGAGCGTTTTTCATCGAGCAAGACGAGGAGTCGGCGGGGCGCAGGGTTGCCAAGTTGCGCGTCAGCCTGGGCGAGATGATGGATATTCTGGCGTGGGCGCCCCCCAGTGGGCGGCCAGCCAGATTTTACGCCAGCAAGTCCGCACAGTCGCGCCTGCGGCTGTGGCCTGTCCTGGATTTGGCGCAGCAGGCGGGGATGCCAGAATTGCGCGAGTGTGTGGTGGATCAGCATATCGTGCTGTACGCACATTCGGCCGACCGGGTACTGCTGCTGGCGATCAAGCATCAGCGACAGTTGGCTTACGAGGAGGCCGGAGATGCGGTCAATAGCCCAGAATAATCTGGGTACATCTGGCTGAATTGATGCCGTTCTGCCATAAGAAGACCAAGCCCCGTCGTTTTGGGTACCTGTTTGGGTCTTTCGTCGGCCTGGGTCTTCCAAGACCCGCATGAATACTAAGAATTCGAGTCTCGTCGACGCACATTGAGGCTGATGTGGGCCAGTCCCTGCCTGGGTTGCGTGAAGCATTGACAGAAGCCAAGGCGGGAGCCATTGTGTCAGTCAGGCGTTTCGCGCCGCCAGTCGCTTGCGCCCTTGTGCAGCGATTCGCTGCGCGTTGAACGGATGGACGTGGCCGGCAGCAGCGTCGGCGAGTCCTTTGGCGATGTCCTGTTTGAGCATCGCCCACTTGTTGGACAGCGATGGTGATGGCGTTTCGCCATCGGCGTGGCTCAGCGGCTTTGTATGATCGTTCATCGAGTCTGTCCTCCAGGCGGGTTTTTGGGAGAAACCTGCTGACGGGTCTGGGTAGGTGCCAGCATATTTTCGATCAGGCGGATCATCACCTCTTTGGCCTTTGGGTCTGATTCCGCCACCAGCAAGGCCAGCGCGGCCAGGCCGACATCGTTGATCACAGGTTCGTTGTGGCGCAACAGGCGGCCATTGCGGGCCAGGAAATCGACGAACAGATAGGAGCCGATGCGCTTGTTGCCGTCCGAAAACGGATGGTTCTTGATGACGAAGTACAGCAGATGGGCTGCCTTGGCTTCAATGGCCGGGTACGCGGGTTCCCCAAATACGGTTTGGTTCAGGTTGCCCAGGATCGCGATGAATTGGTCGTCGCGTTCATTGCCGAACAGAGGGGTGGCCTCCTGGCGAGCCATCAGGTCGGCTTTCAGCCGTGAGATGCCTGCGTGAGCCTCGTCGGGAGAGGGCAGCACCCCGCCAGGGCTGCCGGTAGGTTTGGCCAAGAGGCCTTCGTCATAGCGTTGCAGCCACAGAAACGTATGCGTGTAGCGGGCAATCACATCGACCAGGCCACGCCCTTGGTCGGTCGTCAGGGCTACGCCTGCGGCGGCCTTTTTCACCAAGGTCAGGGCGGCTTCCAGTTCAGCGGCGTTTTGTGCAAATCGCTGCTGGCTCAGGGTATAGCCCTGGGTCAGGTGCTGGCGCAGAACCTGTGTGGCCCATTGGCGAAAGCGCGTGGCACGGGTGGAGTTGACGCGGTAGCCGACGGAAATGATGGCGTCCAGGTTGTAGTGCTTCAGCGTTCGTCGCACCTGGCGGCGACCCTCCTGGCGAACTGCTAAGAAATCCTTAGCAGTTGCGGATTCATCCAACTCTTTAGCTGCGTATACATTTTTCAAGTGCATCAGCACATTTTCGGGGGTAGTATCGAAAACCTCCGACATCTGCTTCTGTGTCAGCCAGATATTCTCGCCTTCCAGCCGTACTTCCACCTGCCCGGCTTCGGCTTCAAAGATGATCAGTTGTTGTCCTTCAGTCATGGCGTATTCCCGCCTGTGCGGCAGCAGGGTTCAGTAGAATGGTGAGTGACTCCCTTATACCGTACCTTGCGGGTACCCAGGCATGTCCCGGGAGATTTTCAGCACACAAGGGTCAAGCTCGCCGTTTTGGGTATCTGTTGACAGCGAACAGCCTCCCGGCCTTGGGCCACAATCCCATCTTCCTTGGCATCGATCACCAGCGTAATGAGCGCAAGGTGTGGTTGGTGATCATCCTGCACCCATGCATGAGTTGTCGCACGTTACGGTTGAAGTGCTGTGTACAACACAAACACCAAAATAATCACCAGCATTGCCAGCGGGTACAGGCTGGCGCGATCAAACAATCGTGCGGCAAGCCGCCCGTCTTGCGATCGAAACAGGCGCCAGCCGGGCAGCAACAGCAAAAAGAAGCCGGCAGCGCACGTGGCCACCTGGTAGGGCAGGCCCAGCGCCAGGGGCGACATGATCGGCAGGTACACGCTTAGAGCCACAGTGGCCAGCAGGGTAAGCATCACCAGGCTGCCGGCCACGCGTGGGCCGAAAACCACCGGAATGGTGCGTGCACCTACGCGGCGGTCTTCTTCAACGTCGTTCCAGTCGGCGGGGATGTTTTGCCCGCCGATTTCCCACATCACCAGCCAGGCCACCATCAAGGCCAGCCAGGCAGGAGAGGGCAGGGGCACCACCACCAGCACTGCGGCGATGGGCCCCAGTGATTTGACCAGGCCGCTCACCAGGGCGCGCCAATAGGTCACCTTAAGCAGCAGGCAATAGGCAGTCTCCAGAACCGGTGCGGCCAGCACCACGGCCACCAGCCAGGGGTTCAGCCACCAGGCCCCCAGCAGGGCCACCAGATACCAGCCGGCAAACCAGAGGATGCCGCTGCGCAGGCTGAGCTTGCCCTGGGCAATGGGATAACGCAGATCGGAGGCCTCTACCGAGTAGCCAGGTTTGAGGCCGGTGCCGGCAAATTTCTCCCGGTCTACTTTCACCCCGATCAGGTCATTGAGTGCGTACAGGGCGGTGTAGCCGGCCAGCGCGGTGATCAGCGCCACAATCAGCACAGGCCATGTCGGGAAGGCACCTAGCCACAGCAGCGCGGCAAAGCCTGTGATGGCGATATCCAGCACGCCATGGGTGGATCGCGAAAGCGCCAAAAATTTTTCCATGGATCTCACCCCTTTTTGACGAAGCTGGCCATGTAATTGACGTCTTCGCGGCCTGGGGCAACGCGAAAGTTTCGGGTAAGGGGGTTGTACATCAGGCTGGCGATGCGGATGAATTCGAGCCCGCTGTCGGCTGTCCAGTGGCGCAACTCATCGGGGCGAATCAATTTTTTGTAGTCGTGTGTGCCGCGTGGCAAGATCCGCAAGACGTATTCACCGCCCACGATGGCGAACAGAAAGGCCTTGAAATTGCGGTTGATGGTGGAAAAAAAGGCGTGGCCGCCGGGTTTCAACAGGCGCGCGCAGGCATCCACCACGGCGGCGGGGTCGGGCACGTGCTCCAGCATTTCCATGCAGGTCACCACATCGTATGTGCCGGCTTCCTGCTCGGCCAGCTGCTCGACGGTTTGCAGGCGGTAATCGATTGCCAGGCCGTTTTGGCCGGCGTGCTGGCGTGCGATATCAAGCGTCAGCTGTGATTGGTCAATCCCCACCACAGTGGCGCCCGCCTTGGCCAGGGCCTCGGTCAGGATCCCACCCCCGCAGCCCACATCCACGGCACGTGCCTGCTGCATGGCGGCCTGGTCGGATACAAAGGTGCTGCGCAACGGGTTGATCACGTGCAACATGCCCATCTTGCCGTCCGGATCCCACCACAGCTGGGCCACACGATCAAATTTGTCGATTTCCTGGCGGTCAACGTTCGAGGGCTGATTCATGGTTTTCTTTCATCCGGTTGTGCAGCGCAGGCAGCACCGCGTCAAGTTCTTGGCGGGTAATATCATTGATAAAAGTGCACTGGCCCAGGCCTGCCGGCATGGGCACCCGTTGCTGGCCATTGCGGTGTTCAATGCGATCCAGCAGGGATTTCCACATCACCGTGCCGTCAAGCACCTCCAGGTCTGGTTCGATGCCCAGCAGATGGATCAGGGCAAAAATGCGGGTGGTTTCGTGTGCAGACAAAAGGCCGCGCTTTTGGGCAATCAGCACCGACACAAGGATGTCCAGCAGCACGGCTTCGCCATGCAACAGGCGATGCGGGTGGCGGGTTTCCAGGCCGTAACTGAAGGTATGGCCAAAATCCACCTTGCGCGCAAGCTCGTCCTCATAGAGATTAGGGGTGAGCTCGGCCAGCATGCTGCCAACGGCGTGATCCAGAATTGCGGCGCCTGGCGCATTGGTGAAATGCGTGTCGATGCCGTCGGCGCCGTCGGCTTCCAGCCGGTCGAACAGTGCGGCATCGCCAATAATCGCCAGCTTGATAATCTCGCATACGCCGTTCAGCAGATGACGTCGCGGCAGGCTGGCCAAGAATGATGAATCGAGAAACACCGCCAGAGGCGGCTCGAAGCTGCCCAGGCGGTTCTTGTTGCCGTTAAAGTTGATCCCCGCCTTGATGCCCAGCGCTGCATCGATTTGGCCCATCAGGGTCGTGGGCACCTTGATGTGCGGCACGCCCCGGCGATAGCTGGCTGCCACAAAGCCCACCACATCGGTCAGCACCCCGCCGCCAATCGCAATCAGCGGCTCGTCACGCCGATGGATGGGGAAGCGGTCCAGTGCACACAGCAGGTGCTGATAGACGTCCAGGGTTTTGTGCGCTTCGCCGCCGTGGATGACCTCGATGTGCGCGTCAATTTCATGGCGCGTGAACCAGGCGCGGATAGTGTCACCATGCAAACGGGCCACATTGGCGTCCACCACCACAAAGCGGCGCCCGCCTTCGTGGCGCCCCAGTGTCAGCAGACAGCGGTTGTCCGGCTGAAATAATCCTGGTGCCTTGATGACGTCGTAGGAGACTGGACGCTGCGTGCGCACCTGCCAGCGCTTGGTTGCCGGGCTCATGCGGCGTCCAGCCAATCGGTGCGGCGCGCCAGGATCTCGCGTGCCACGGCCTGCGCTGCGCTGAGGCTGTGGTCTTGATAATGACCGCACTGTTCGATGCTGGCATAAGGCACTGCCTGGGCGTGCTGCATGTCTTCAAATATGCGTTGTAGCGTGGTGCACAGTGTTTGCGCGCGCCCCTCGTTTAGAAACACGAGATAAAAGCCGGTGCGGCAGCCCATGATGCCGATCGAGACAAAGTGCTTGGGCATCAGGCGCTGCAGACCTTCCAGAAGAAAATGCTCCAGCGAGTGCAGCTCGGTGGATGTCAGATAGGCATCGGCGTTGGGGTGTCGCACACGCAGGTCCACGCAGAACACGGTTGCCCCGCTGGGGCCGCGCTGCGCGGAGCGCAGTTTGACGCTGGGTGCCTTCAGGCGGCGATGATCCAGTTCTCCAATCAGATCCGGGGGCCAGCCCAGGGATTTTAAATTAGTCATGGGCGCGTGCTCTACTAGGCTGCTTGGGATGCTGTCGTAAAGCGGGATAGGTGCTGGTGGCTGTCAGTGAGTGCTTTCTCCCAGGATTCAACATGGTGATAGAGCTCGACCGAGCCGTAGCCCGAGAACCCATGGTCCGTCAGCGCCTTGAAGCTTGCCGCAAAATCCAGGGTGCCTTCGCCCGGAATCTCGTGAAAATGCACGATGCCGGTGAGCGTATTGGCCACCATTTGATCCACCAGGGGAGGGTGCTGTGCGCCACGCAAATAGGCAATCACCGGTTTGGCACGCTCCAGCACATCGTAGCTAAGGCCGGGCACGGAGATCAGGTAAGTGAAGATCTCATCATCCAGCGGCGAAGCCCCCGCATACAGGCCGGCGTAATCAAGCACCGTCAAAGGTGTGCACACCTGGGCGCGGGCCAGCAGTGCATCGATGCGCGCTTGGCGGGCAGGCGTCACAGGGGCATCGCAAAAGTATGTCGGGCGCGCGCGATCCAGCAGCAGATAATCGGCAGTATCCGGAAAATGCACCAGTACATTGGCAAAATCCAGATCAATCGCAAGATCGCCTGCATCCTGCATGATCTTCAGGTTGTAGCCTTCGCGGGCATCCGAGATGTGCAGGTAACGCGCATGGGGCGCTGCCTGCGCCAGTGCGCTGATGTAGTCGGGCTCGGAGCAATACGCGTGGCAAAGATCCACGTGCAACCGAAACTTGGGCGAGCCCACAGCGTCCAGCAGCGCTTGCCCCTGTGCCAAGGTTTCGATGTACATGCCGGGCTCGGGCTCGATCAGCAGGGTGATGTCTTCATCGTCGTGGATTTCGCGCAGGCATTCGCGGATGGAGTCCACCAGCAATTCGCCGGGGTTGATCCCCCGATTGGCGACGTGCTCGTCGCGGATAAAGCCGCTGCCAAAGGTAACCAGCGGCACCCCCAGCTGACGCGCCACGTGGATGCCGCGCCGCACCAGATCAATGCGGCGCTTGCGCCCGGCGGGCTCGAGTGCCATCAGCGAGGGCTCGTGCGGGCGCGAAGGCGAAAAAAAGTGCGAGGCCGTGGCCACGCAGGCAGGCACCACGCGCAGGCTATCCAGGCGCTGACGCACTAGCGCCAGATAAGCGTCGTCGATATTGAACGGGTTGAACTGCCGGCGATGAAAAGAGATCTCGACGCCATCGTAACCAGCGCGATCCACCGCATCCAGGGCATCCAGAAAATCAAGGTTGGTCAGGCCAAATGTACTGTAACTAAGCTGGATTCCACCCATGACAAGCCCCTAGTAAAAACCCGTAGCTTTTAACATGAAATGAGCTTTTCTGGATGAAAGACAATGCCTGCGAAATGGGTAAAATTAACAGATGTTATAAGCTTAAAGGATGCAATAGAGTGTATTTGGTGCGTTTTGTCAAATCGGCGTGAATGTAAAAATGTGGCAGATTGCCGTCTGCGTCGTTGGGGCTGGATGGCGGTGGCCAGCCATTCCGTATGGCGGGCCTCAGTGGGTGGGGTTTGCTTTGTAGAATGGCACTGGTGCTAGCCTTATCTCTCCCATGACCCTCATCACCCACCTCATGTTGTCTGCCATCTTGCTGCTGGTCCTGGCCTGGGGTATGGGCGCGTTGCGGTTTCAGGCGCCGGGCGGGTTTGTTGGTCGGCTGCTGTGGATGGTCTTGTGGCTTGTGCTGGGCGGCATGGCGATTGCGTCCATCTGGTTGCCATGGGCTTGGTTGCACCTGGCCCGCTGGGCCTGGATAGCGGCGGGTATTCTGATGCTGCTATGGTGGTTTAGCCTGCGCCCGTCCAATCAGCGCCTTTGGGCTGATGATGTGGCGCGGTCTTTGCAAGGCCAGATTGATGGCCAGGTGGTGACGCTACGCAATATACGCAACTTCGACTGGCGCAGCGACACCGATTACACCGTGCGCTGGCAGGATGCCCGCTACGACCTGGAGACGCTTTTGTCAGTGGATATGGCGTTGTCGTACTGGATGGGGCCTGCCATCGCCCACACGCTGGTGTCCTTTGGTTTTGCCGATGGCCGTCATCTGGTTTTTTCAGTAGAAATCCGCAAAGAGCGTGACGAGGCCTACTCTGCCGCAGGTGGGTTTTTCAAGCAGTTCGAGCGCAGCATCGTGGCGGCCGAAGAGCGCGACATCCTGTACGTGCGTGCCGGCCCGCGTGGCGAGCAGGTGTTTTTATATCCCGTGCAGATGCCGCCTACCGCCGTGCGCCAGCTGTTTCTGGCGTATGTGAAAAGCGCCAATCGTCTGGCGCAAACCCCTCGTTTTTACAATACGCTGACAGCCAATTGCACCACCTTGGTGTACGACATGGTGCGGCCCATTGTGCCTGGCCTGCCCATGGATATCCGTTTGATTTTGTCCGGCTATTTGCCCCAGTATCTGTACCGGCATCACGGCCTGGATAACACCCGGCCATTGGATGTGTTGCGCCGGCAAGCAGACATCACTGCGCGTGCGGCCCAGGCGGGCCCGGCAGAAGTTTTTTCAAGGCAGATTCGCCAGCCGCGCTAGCAGCTGGCAGCAGAGGATATTGCCGTGACCAAGTGACGTTGCTGTGCGGTGTCACCCGATATGGTGAGTGGGCGCCGCAGCATGGGGCTGCGGCTTGCCCGTGTGGCTAGGTGTCGTCGCGCACCACGCCCGTGGGCCCGTTGGCTTGCACCGATGCAATCCCTTTATCGCGTGCTGCGGCCGTGGTGTACATCTCGCTGCTGCCAATGGTTTCACCGTTGGTGGCCGACAAATGAAAGTAGTGCGAGCCGTCTTTGGCGGTTAAGCGTGCAAACCGCGCGTCGGACGCTGCATTTTTGCGTACAGACTCGATGCCGCCCAGGGCGGCTGCCTTGGAGACATAGCGTTGGCTGGTCAGGATAACCTGATGATTGCCGGCACGCAGATTGAACATGAACTTCTCGCCGCTGGTTTTCAGGATGTATTCGCCACTCATGGTTAAGACTCCAGAACATGCCGGCACGGGATGCACCTGGCGGGATCATTGACGTTTGAATAATACCCCGATGTGGTTGCCGGGGAAATTTAAAACGTCTTGTTGTGCCTGGATACTCTTACAGGTAGGCAGTGCGTGTGTAAGCGGGCTACCCAGAGCTCGTACAGGCAGGCAACACAGGTTGTGCCTGCTAGTTGCCCCGGGTGATCACCAGCTCTGGCGGAATATAGCGATCCATTTCCTGGCGCATGAACTCGATGAATGGCCGTTGCAAGGCGCCCGGGGTTTGATCTGGTGCTGTCATCAGGGAGAAGTTCATGGGCACACTGGCTTCGAAAGGGATAAAGCACACTTTGTCTTCGTGTTGGTGGCTGGAGGCAGTGAGCGCATCCAGGATGGCCACGCCGGCGCCGGCTTCAACCAGACGCAGCATGGCGTACGAATTTTGAGTTTCCACATCCAGGATGCGGTGTATCCCATGGGTGGCAAAAATGGTGTCCACCATGCTGCGGGTATCGAGCATATGGGAGTAAGACACAAAGCGCTCGCCGTGCAGATCTTGAGGTGCGATGGATGATTGGCCCTGCAGGCGGTGGCCCTTGGGGATGACGCACACCATGCGTGTCGACATCAGCATCTGGCAGTGGCTGGACTGCAGTTGCAGGGACAAGATCACCAGGCCGATATCGGATTGGCCGTCGCGCACGCGCTCCATCACATTGGGTGAGCTGAGCAATAAAAGCTGGATCCGCGCATGTGGGTGATGCTTTAGAAAGCGGCCAATGACCGCAGGTAAAAAATCCAGGGCCAGAGAGGGCGCAGCAGCAATACGCAGGCTGCCGCGCTGCAGGGTGCGGATCTCAGCCGCGGCATCGGTGATGCGCGCCACCCCAGCCAGTGAGCGTTTGACTTCTTCGTAGAGCAGCCGGGCTTCGGGCGTGGGATGCAGCCGGCCGCGCTGGCGCTCGAACAGGGGGATGCCGGTGCGCTGTTCAAAATCGGCCACCAGGCGCGTGACCACAGGCTGGGAGACATGCATGGCCGTGGCTGCGCTGGTAACCGTTTTATTCAGCATCACGGCACGAAAGGCTTCCAGGTGGCGAAGGGTAATCCGGTTGTTCATGGCGCAAGTAGGTGAGGGGGCTAAAGAAGCGGCAGTTGTTAAAGAGAGGGGCAAGGGGGCGACAGCACGCAATCACAAGGAAGCAATGACAATTTGATGTCAAAAAGACATAGTATCAATAAAAAATAGCATTTCATTTTATTCGCTTGGCTGATTAGTATAGTAAATACAAGGATCTTCTTCGACCTTGTAACTATCATTAAATAACATAGGGTTTTTACTAAGATCCCTCTTAAGTAAGCCAAGGAGACTCCATATGAAGCGTTTACTGACCGTTGCCTCTGTTCTTGCGATATCAACCCTGCCGGTGCTGGCCCAGGCCGTAACCCTCAATGTGGGCTCCTATGGGGGCTCCACCGAGCAGGCATTCCGCGACCAGATCATCCCGTTGTACAAGCAAAAAACCCAAAACGATGTGGTGTATGTGCCAGGCAACTCCACAGACACCCTGGCCAAGCTGGTGGCCCAAAAATCCAATCCGCAGTTTGATGTGGTGCTGATCGATGATGGCCCCATGCAGCAGGCCCAGCAGTTTCAGCTATGTGCCCCTCTGGCCGATGCACCGGTTTATAAAGACCTCTACCCCCTGGCCAACATAGGCAAGTCGGCCTCCGCGCTGGGTGTGGTGGCCACGGGCCTGTTCTACAGCACAGAAGCCTTTGCCAAGGCAGGTTGGGACGCGCCCACTTCCTGGCACGATTTGGAAGACCCCAAGTTCAAGCAAAAGGTTGTTATCCCGCCCGTCTCCAATGGGTATGGCTTGCATACGCTGATCAAATTCGCCGAACTCAATGGCGGTGGGGTCAAGGATATTGATCCCGGCTTCAAGGCGATCACCGAGAAAGTCGCCCCTAACGTGTTGGCGTGGGAGCCCTCACCCGGCAAGATGTCCGAGCTCTTTCAGAACGGCTCTGGCGTGATCGGTGTCTGGGGCAGTGGCCGGGTG
This sequence comes from Castellaniella sp., assembly GCF_049651205.1. GTDB lineage: Bacteria > Pseudomonadota > Gammaproteobacteria > Burkholderiales > Burkholderiaceae_B > Castellaniella. The sequence goes on along the minus strand of NZ_JBASBR010000012.1, from coordinate 16,847 downwards.
TATGCCCTCGAGGCCACGGGCTTCCCGGTCAAGTTTGTCTATCCCAAGGAAGGCGCCGTTGCGCTCTTTACCACCGTCTGCCCGGTGGCGCGGCCCGATGCTAAGCCCGAAGCTCAAGCGTTTGTGCAGTTTCTGCTAAGCCCCGAAGTACAGGCCATTTTGGCCGAAACCCAGGCTTGGGGGCCCGTCAATTCCAAAACCAAGTTAAGCCCCGAAGTGGCTGCAGCCGTGCCTTATGGCCCGGAGCAAATCGAGAAACTTGAGTCAGTGGATTACTCCGTGGTCAACGCCGAGCGTGCCAAATGGACTAATCGCTGGAACCGTACGGTAGAGCGCTAAGCCGGGTTAACAGGCCCCTCAGACGGGGGGCCATCTTGATAGGAATGGCGACGTGAGTTTTCTTGAAATCAGCGGCCTCAGAAAAGCGTTTGGCGACTTCCTGGCGGTCGAACACCTGGATTTGCAGGTGGAAAAGGGCGAATTCGTCTCTCTGCTGGGCCCTTCAGGGTGCGGCAAAACCACTACCTTGCAGATGATTGCGGGTTTCTTGGTGCCGTCAAAGGGCGATATCCGGGTAAATGGGCACAGCATCCTGGCGCAAAAGCCCGAGAAGCGTGGCATGGGCATTGTGTTTCAAAGCTATGCCTTGTTTCCCCACATGACGGTCGCTGAAAACGTGCGCTTTGGCCTGGAGATGAGAGGCACCAAGCAATCCGACTGCCAGTTGCGTGTGGCCGAAACATTGGAGATGGTGCGCTTGCAGGGGCTTGATGCGCGCTACCCACGAGAACTCTCAGGGGGCCAGCGTCAGCGTGTGGCTATTGCCCGTGCACTGGCCATTCGCCCAGCGGTTCTGCTGCTCGACGAACCCATGTCCAACCTGGATGCCAAGCTGCGCAGTGAGATGCATATCGAGTTGCGTGCCATCCAGCGCCAGTTGGGCATTACCACCATTTTGGTCACACACGACCAAACCGAAGCCATGACCATGAGCGACCGTATTGCGGTGATGCATGGCGGCAAGATCGTTCAGTACGACGAGCCCTATGCCGCTTACGAACACCCGGTCTCGGCGTTTGCTTCCAACTTTTTAGGCAAAACCAATATTTTGTCGGGCCAGGTCGGCGCCCAGGATGGCAGCACCTGTACGGTGCAACTGCAGTCGTTGGTAGTCCAGGTGCCTTGTCAGGGCGCCACCCTGCAATCACACGTCGATGTGTATATCCGCCCCGAAAAAATCCGCCTGGCACCGCACGCCGAAGGCCGGCTGACAGGGCGCGTCATTACCCGCCTGTTTTTGGGCGATCACTGGGTGCTGGAGGTTGACACTGCCCACGGCCCGATGCGGGTATCGGTACCCAATATTGGCAAGCTGACCGTGCAAGAGGGTGAAGATGTCGGCCTTACCTGGGCAGACACCGACATCCGGGTGCTAAACAAGGAGCAGCCCCATGGACACTAGTGTTGCCCGGCGCTGGGCGCCTTGGGCGCTGTCCGCCCCTGCCTTGATTGTGTTTCTGGTGATGCTGCTGGCACCGCTGGCGCTCACTACTGTGCTGTCGTTTCATACTTTTGATGGTATTGGCACCTTCAGCGACGATTACTCGCTGCACAACTACCTGGAAATCATTGCCGACCCGTATTACCACGAGATCTTTTTGCGCACCCTGGGGCTGGCTGCCGGCACCACTGTGCTGTGCGTGATCTTTGGCGTGCCCGAGACCCTGATCCTGACGCGCATGCGCAGCCCGTGGCGAGGTTTCTTTCTGGTGATCATCCTGGCGCCGCTGCTGATCTCGGTGGTGGTGCGTACCCTGGGCTGGGCCATCTTGATGGATAACGACGGTCTGATCAATTACCTGCTGATGCTGTTTGGCATTATTGATGCGCCCACACGGCTGGTGTTTACCATCACCGGCGTGGTAATTGCCCTGACGCACGTGCTGATCCCTTTTATGGTGATCTCGGTGTGGGCCTCCTTGCAAAAGCTGGATCCCCAAATGGCCCAGGCGGGCTTGTCTTTGGGGGCCTCGCACTTCACTGTGATGCGCCGGGTGATCCTGCCGCAGATTCTGCCGGGCATTTTGTCGGGCAGCATCATCGTCTTTGCACTGTCGGCTTCAGCCTTTGCCACCCCGGCCATTTTGGGCGGCCGGCGCCTCAAGGTGGCTGCCACGGCAGCGTATGACGAATTCCTCAGTACGCTTAACTGGCCGCTGGGGGCCGCCATTGTGCTGATCCTCCTGGTGGCCAATCTGGTGATTATTCTGGGCTGCAACCGGCTGGTTGAACGCCGCTTCAAACAAGTGTTCTGACACCCGGAGACTCTCATGAAAAAAAATGGTTGGCTTGCCCTGTGTTATCACACCTTGTTCATTGCCTTCATCCTGGCACCGCTGGTGGTGGTGATGGTGGTCTCGTTTACCGACAAGGGCTATATCTCCATGCCCGAGGGTGGTTTGTCGCTACGCTGGTTTCGCGCCATCGCGCAGGCACCCGAGATGGTTCACGCATTCTGGATCTCGCTCTTGTTGGGCCTGGCCTCGGCGAGCGTTGCCGTGGCAATGGCCGTGCCGGCGGCGCTGGCCATTGCGCGCTATCGCTTTGTGGGGCGCAATGCGCTGGTGGCGTTTTTTCTCTCGCCGCTGATGATTCCCCAAGTAGTTTTGGGGGTGGCGTTTTTACGCTTTTTCAGCCTGGCAGGGATGAGTGGATCTTTTTTCTGGCTGGTCGCCACGCACGTCATTATTGTCACCCCATACGCCTTGCGGCTGGTGCTGGCCGCTGCCACAGGCATGGAAATGGATGCCGAGCGCGCCGCGCAATCTTTGGGCGCACCCCGGTGGACTGTGGCGCGTCGCATCCTGATGCCTATGATCTTGCCAGGCATTGCAGGCGGCTGGATTTTGTCATTTGCCCAAAGCTTTGACGAACTGACCATGACCATTTTCGTGGCCACCCCGGGCATGACCACCTTGCCTGTGGTGATGTACAACCACATCGCGCAAACCATCGATCCGCTGGTTACCTCCGTCTCTACCGTGCTGATTGTCGGCACGCTGGTTCTGATGGTGGTGCTTGACCGCATCGTCGGGCTTGAGCGCGTGCTGGTGGGTAATCGATAAACAAGTAAAGGCCAAGCATGCAAACAAGTGATGTTGTGGTGGTGGGCGCAGGCCTGCTGGGTAGTGCCGTTGCCTATGGGCTGGCGCGCCAGGGGGTAAGCGTTACCTTGCTGGATGAGGGTGACCAGGTCTTCAGGGCTTCGCGCGGTAACTTCGGCCTGGTGTGGGTGCAAGGTAAAGGCGTGGGCAAGCCTGATTACGCCCGCTGGAGCCGTGGCTCGGCGCGCCTGTGGCCGCAGCTGGCAGCTGCGTTGCTGGAGGACACCGGTGTGGATGTCTGCCTGCAACAACGCGGCGGCCTGCATCTGTGCCTCACAGAAAGTGAGTTCCTGGAGCGCCAGGCACGCCTGCAAGAGTTGCAGGATGCCGTGGGGGCCGATTATCCCTTTGAGATGCTTGATCTTAAAGCGGCGCGCACGCTCCTGCCGGCCCTGGGCCCAACTGTATTTGGTGCCAGTTATTCGCCTATGGACGGGCACGTCAATCCTTTGAAGCTATTGGGCAGCCTGCATCAGGCCTGTCGGCAGCGCGGGGTGGCCATCCATACGCGTCAGCACGTTACCACCGTCGCCAAACAAGGCAGTGGCTTTGAAGTGCAGGCAGGTATGCAACGCTGGCAGGCGGGCCGTGTTGTGCTGGCAGCCGGCCTGGCCAATCGCACGCTGGCGCCGCACATCGGCCTGCAGGTGCCCGTGGCACCCAACCGTGGCGAGGTTCTCATCACCGAGCGCCTGCCGCCGGTGCTGTCCTATCCCAACAATCTGATCCGCCAAACCGATGAGGGCACCATTCAGGTGGGTGATTCGATGGAAGAGGCTGGCTACGACGATAACGTCAGCACGCCGGTATTGGGCAATATCGCTGCCCGTGCCGTGCGTTGCATGCCGGCGCTGGGCGAGCTGCGCCTGGTGCGCAGTTGGGCCGCGCTGCGGGTGATGACGCCCGATGGCTTTCCGGTGTATCAGGAGTCTGACAGCTTGCCGGGCGCGTTTGTCATCACTTGCCACAGCGGCGTCACGCTGGCCGCGCAGCATGCGCTAACCCTGGCGCCCTGGCTGGCTGGAGGTGACCGGCCGGCCGGTATCGATGGTTTTGGAGTTAACCGATTTTGCTCGACCAGGCCAACGGAGGGGCCTTTGGATGCGCACTGAACAATTGTTTCGCACCTTGCCGGCCGCGCCTGGGGCCACGGTGGCACAGATTACGCTTGAGCTGGATGGCCAGCCCATGGCGGTGCCCGCCGGTATCTCGGTGGCAGCCGCCTTGTTGCTCGCTGGCCTGGAGGCCTTCCATCCTTCGGCCGTCAGCCAGCGCCCGCGTGCCCCTTATTGCATGATGGGTGTGTGCTTCGAGTGCCTGGTAGAGATCGATGGCCAGCCGAATCAGCAGTCTTGCCTGGTGACGGTGCAGGAAGGCATGGTGGTGAAATCCATGCGCATGCCGGGATTTGCCGGCCTGGCACAGCAGGAGGTGCTTCATGGCTAGTTTGGCAGAACAAGAGTACGTGCCCCTGCGTGAACCCGATGTCCAGGTGGATGTGGTGGTGATCGGGGCAGGGCCGGCCGGTATGGCGGCGGCCACCGAAGCCAGCCATCAGGGGCTGTCGGTGGTGCTGCTGGACGAGCAACACGCCGTTGGCGGCCAGATCTACCGCCAGATTACCCAGGCCGATGCCAATCGGCAGGCTATCCTGGGCCCTGATTATCAAAAAGGCAGCCAGATTGCGCAGGCGTTTTTGTCCTCTGGTGCCCAATACTGGCCCAATACCGCCGTCTGGCAGCTTACCCGAGAGCGCCGGGTACATGCCTTGCGCGACGGGCATGTACTAAGCCTGCAGGCAACTGCCGCCGTGGTGGTGGCCACCGGTGCCATGGAGCGGCCCTTTCCTATACCGGGCTGGACACTGCCGGGAGTGATGACAGCCGGCGCGGCGCAAATCCTTATGAAAAGCGCTGGGGTGGTGCCGCAGCAAGCGCCGGTGCTGGCGGGCTGCGGGCCTTTGTTGTATTTGCTGGCCTGGCAATATTTGCGGGCCGGCGTGCCCATCAAGGCTATTCTGGATACCGCAGAGGCACCCCGCCCGGGGCATGCCCGCGGCCATGTGGGCCAGATGCTGGCCGGCTGGCGAGACCTGGCCAAAGGCCTGGGGCTGTTGGCCGCCATCCGGCGGCATAAAGTGCCCCATTACCGAGGTGTGTCCGGCTTGGCCATACAAGGCGAGACCCATGCCGAGCAGATCACCTTTACCGCGGATGGGCAGCACCACAGCTTGCCGGCCAGCCTGATCCTGCTGCATCAGGGGGTGGTGCCCAATACCCAGATTACATGGTCGCTGCGGGCAGCCCACCAGTGGAGTGAGCAGCAGCTATGCTGGCACCCGCAAACCGATGCCTGGGGCCAGCTGGACGTGCCCGGTATTTATGTGGCGGGCGACGGTGCAGCCATCAGTGGTGCACAGGCGGCCGCATTGCAGGGCCGGATCACCGGCCTGGGTGTGGCCAGTGCCGCAGGCAAGCTGGATGCGGCACAGCGCGACACGCTGGCTGCACCGCTGATTGCAGCACTAAAAAAGGCCCGCCAGATCCGGCCGTTTATCGATGCGCTTTACCGCCCGCGCGATGAGCACCGCATCCCCGCAGACGATGTGACGGTGTGCCGTTGCGAGGAAGTCAGCGCCGGGCGCTTGCGCGAGTATGTAGAACTGGGATGTACCGGCCCCAACCAGACCAAGTCGTTTAGCCGGTGTGGCATGGGCCCGTGCCAGGGCCGCCAGTGCGGCCTGACGGTAACCGAGCTGATTGCCGGCGCCCGCAACATGCCGCCTGCCGAGGTGGGCTACTACCGGATTCGCCCGCCCATCAAACCCATCACCCTGGCACAACTGGCAGAGGAAGCCCCGCATCATGGCTGACAAGGCACCTGCAGCCGGCAGCCTGCCGCAGGGCTGCGACGTCATTGTGGTGGGCGGCGGCCTGGTGGGTTTGTCCTCGGCGTGGCATTTGGCCAAGCGCGGGCTCTCGGTGTGTTTGCTTGAAAGAGACTACTGTGGCCGCCATTCCTCCGGCGTCAACGCCGGGGGCGTGCGCACCATGGGCCGCCACGAGGCCGAGATCCCTCTGGCCCTGGCCTCCCGCGACGACATCTGGCGGGTAGGGCAGGAGGTCGTCGGGCAAGATCTTGGCTTTGTGTCCTGTGGCCAGCTGCAGGTGCTGGAAACCGACCAGGACGTGCAAAACGCGCAGCAGCGCGTGCAGCAGTTGGCATCTTTGGGCTACCATCATGAAGTGATGATCAGCCAGGAGGAAGTGCGTGCGCTGGTGCCGGCCATGGCGCCGCACGTGCGAGGCGGCATCTGGGTGGAGGGTGATGGCCACGCCTGGCCCTATGGCGCAGTGATGGCGTTTTACCAAGCCGCCCAGGCGGCCGGCGTGCACATCCACGAAAACCATTGTGTCACCCAGGTGCGGCAGCGGGGCTCAAACTGGGTAGTATCCGCGCGAGGCCAAACCTTTACCGCACCCGCCCTGGTAAACGCCGCCGGGGCCTGGGCAGGCCAGCTGGCCCAACAGCTGGGAGATCCCGTACCTGTAACGGCCGATGGCCTGATGCTGATGGTGACCCAGCGTACCGCTTCATTTTTAAGCCCCGTATTGGGTGGATCCAGCCGGCCATTGTCGTTGAAGCAATTTGCCAATGGCACCGTGGTGATTGGCGGCGGCCTGCGCTGCCAGCCCAACCTGACCGACCGTGTTGCCGATGTCGACCTGCTAAGCCTTGCGCCCAGCGCCCATACGGTGCGCAGCCTGTTTCCACATCTGGCACAATTGCCCGTGGCCCATGCCTGGGGCGGGGTAGAAGCCTTTTTGCCCGATGGCATCCCCGTGTTGGGCCCTAGCCGCAATGACGCCCATGTGATCCACGCCTTTGGTTTCTCGGCCCACGGCTTTGAGCTGGGGCCAATCGCGGGGCGCATTGTCAGTGAGTTACTGTGCGACGGCACCAGCCGCCTGCCCATCGCCCCATTTTCTGTTGGCCGTTTTTTCTAACGTCCATTTTCTTTTTGCTTATCAGGAGCACTCCACATGTCTACCGACATCCAGCGCATTGACAGTACCGAACGCCTCAGCCGCATCGTCATCCACAACGGCGTGGCCTACATCGCCGGGGTAACCGGCTCCAACCCCGAAGCAGACATCAAGGAACAAACCCGCGACGCCCTGGCCAAGATCGATGGCTACCTGGCCCAGGCCGGCACCAACAAATCCCACCTGCTGACCGCACAAATCTGGCTGCGCGACATCGACCGCGATTTTGCCGGGATGAATGCCGTCTGGGCCGAGTGGGTGGATCCTCAGGGCGTGCCTACCCGCGCTACGTGCGAGGCGCACCTGGCCCGCCCGGGGTTGCTGGTGGAAATTATTGTTAGCGCTGCTGTTTAAGTAGCGGAGGGCCGATGGCTGCAAGCCATCGGCTTGTAAACAACGCTGTCATGGGCCTTTTTGAGAGCTTTTTGTGTCGTGTCGTCTTCTGATGCCTTGGGCCCATACTAGCCAGTTGCCAATCGGACGGGTTTGCCGATACGGCTGAGCATCGTGGTGATCAAGGCCTTGCATCAATTGTGATTCTGAGCTTTGCTGACGCCAGTACAGTGATGTATTCATTCCATATAAGTGATAATATGTTATCTGTTAAATAAATATTTATCATTTAATGGATCAGATATTATCTATTGTTAACCATCAAGATATCGCGCAGAAAATTGCTCAGGCGGCGCGTCAGCGCCGTCTTGCTGAAAACCTTTCACGCAAAAGTCTTGCCGCTCGCTCCGGGGTGCCAGAGGGCACGATCAAACGCTTCGAGACCACGGGGGAGATCGGCGTGATGGCACTTTTGAAGCTCGCACAGGCGTTAGGCAATTTGGATGATTTCAAGGGGCTTTTCGCCTCGATGGGAGAGCCGGTGCGTCTAAAAGATATTGTCCAGCCTGCCCGAAAACGCGGGCGTGGCTAGGAGATGGCCATGCAGCATGTGACCGAGCTTGAGGTGCTTCTGTCCGGGCAGCCCGTTGGTCAGCTGGCGCGCAGTTCCAAGGGAGAGATCTGGTTCGAGTACGATGATCGCTGGATCAGGTCTGGATTTGCCTTAAGCCCGATGCCCGCCTTCGCTTTGCGTACAGGCGCATTCAAAGCCACCGATACAAGGGTATTTCAAGGTCTTCACGGTGTTTTCAACGATGCCTTGCCAGACGGTTGGGGCCTGTTGCTGATGGATCGCGCCCTGTTGGCACGCAAGGGGTGGTCGCGTCGGGAAATAAGCCCACTCGATCGCCTGGCCTACATGGGTGATCGGGCGATGGGCGCTTTAGGGTTTCGCCCAGCCATGCTGGATGCGATGCCTTCTGAGCCTCCCTCTCTGGATCGCCTGGCACAAGAAGCGACCTTGCTGATCGAAGGCCGAACAGAAACGGTTCTCAACGAGCTTTACATCCATGGTGGTTCGCCAGGTGGTGCGCGGCCAAAGGTAACGGTAGCACTGGCGCAAGATGGCAACCGTTGTATTTCGGGTTTTGGTCCCTTGCCGTCCGGCTACGATCATTGGATGGTGAAGTTTCGTGGACATGACGATCCGATGGCCATGGGGCGCATTGAGCTTGCGTATGCGTGTATGGCTCAATCTGCCGGCGTCATCATGCCAGAGACGCGCCTGGTTTCTGCGCGGGTAGATGGCCAACCACAAGACTTCTTTGCAGTGCGACGGTTTGATCGGGTTGGCGATGTGAAACGCCACATCGTATCCGTGGGCGGGATGCTGGAGCTTTCTCATCGCGAGCCCAGCATGGACTACGAAGATGTACTGAAACTTGTGGGGATGGCCTCCAGGGATGTGCGCGAGGTTTCCAAGGCCTACCGGCTTGCGGTTTTTAATGTGCTGGCCCACAACCAGGACGACCACGTAAAGAACTTCACGCTGATTGAATCAGGTGAGGGCAACGGCACCTGGCAGTTTTCCCCCGCCTACGACCTCACTTTCAGCAGCGGGATGGGCGGTACCGAGCACATGACGTCGGTAGAAGGAGAAGGACAGCCCTCGCTTGCATCTTTGCAGCGCCTGGGCCAGCGCTTGGGCGTAGATGACGCCGACAGTATCGTCCAGCAGGTATTTCAGGCTGTAGCGGCTTGGCCGGATTTTGCCGTGGAGCAAAAAGTACCATCCGGGCAAATCAACACCATATGGCAAGGCATTAGCCAAGGCGCTGCGTTTGCTGCTTTGCGGCAGTGATGAATTTTCCGTCACTCCCTTGCCTGCTCGCCCCTTCGTGGATGGGCCTCAGTGCTATGTGCTCATCGCCCTGGCTCGCCGTGATTGAGGGTGAGCAGCAGGAAGACGTTCAGGATGCCGATGCTGTCCTGACGATGAACTATGTCCGGGCGTTTACGTGGAGGCTGGGGGAGGTCCGCCGACGCGGTCAAGCCGCTCTTGATCAGCCCTTGATACTGGAAACCCACCGCGGGCTGATGTCTAGCAGTGATCGGTCAAAAATGCCCGGCAGATACCGGACCGTCCAAAACTGGATCGGCGACCTCCTTGCATTGGGCATCTTGCAAGCCGTCTCAGGCCGCTGCCGCAATCGCCTTTGGAATGCACCGACGGTCATTGCCGCCATGACCGATGGCATGCAAAAACTTGCCGAGCATGTTTCGGCAGAAGTCTATCAGCAAGGAAACCTTGCACCTGAGGTGCGTTGACTCCGAGATCAGTCGCGGAACACATCTTCCAGCGTCGTGTAAGCACACAGGAAGTGAGTCGGTGATGACCACGGGAATGAATGCTGACGTGTCTGGCAACACCAGCTTGCCGTGCCTCTCATCGCGGAACCAGCGGGCACGGGCAACTGCCCATTTACGGCAGTAATTTCATCCGCTGCTTCTTGCCCTTGATCAGGATGCTTTCCAGGTGCGGAAATGAGCGGTGCGCGACGGAGCGGCTGAGCGCAATGTAGGATACCTGGTCCGTGATGTTGATCTTGCCGACTTGTTCCCGCGTCAGCCCGCCGTCGCCCGTCAGTGCGCCCAGCAGATCCGCCGGACGCAGCTTGGCCTTTTTGCCGCCCAGCACCAGCAGCGTCACCATGGGCGCCTGGGCAGGCCGCCCCGAGGTCTTCTGACGAGGCAGCGGCTTCAGGTCCAGGGGGCGCCCAAGTTGCTGCGCGATGCGTGACGCCACGTATTGTTCATCCGGGGCGCACAGGCTTAGCGCCATCCCCGATTCTTGCATCCGGCCCGTGCGGCCCACCCGGTGCGTGTGCACCTGGAGGTCGCGGGCTAGCTCGACATTGATCACCATGGGTAGCGACGGAATGTCCAGCCCGCGCGCCGCCACATCCGTCGCCACCAGGATGTTGCTGCTGTGGTTTGAGAACTGCACCAGCACGTCGTCCCGGTCGCGCTGATCCATGTCGCCGTGCAGCGCTAGTGCGCTGAATCCCGCCTGCTTCAGATGGGTGGACAGTTCGGCGCAGGCCGCCTTGGTATTGCAGAAAGCAAGCGCTGATTCCGGCTGAAAATGGCGTAGCAGCAAGGCGGTTGCCTCGAAGCGATTCACTGTGTCGATCTCGTAGAAATGCTGTTCGATCTGCGCTTCGCTATGCACTGCGTCCACTTTGACGAACTCGGGGTTCGTGAGCAGGTGCTCGACATCTTGGCGGATGCTTTCCGGGTAGGTGGCGGAAAACAGCAGTGTTTGACGCTGATCCGGACAGGCGCGGGCGATCTCCATCACATCGGGGAAGAAGCCCATGTCCACCATGCGGTCTGCCTCGTCCAGCACCAGCGTGCGCACAGTGGAGAGATCCAGCGTTTGGCGTGCCAGGTGGTCTAGCAGGCGTCCTGGCGTGCCGACGATGACGTGGGCGCCATGCGCCAGCGATTCGTTTTGGGGGCGCGCAGAGGCGCCGCCCGTTAGCGTCAGCACCTTGATGTTACCGTCGGCGCGCGCCAGGCGGCGCAGTTCGGTGGCAACCTGTTCGGACAGTTCACGGGTGGGGCAGACGATCAGCGCCTGCGGCGTCCATTGCGTGGAATTCAGGCGGTGCAGGATGCCCAGGCCAAAGGCCGCAGTCTTACCGCTGCCGGTCTTGGCTTGCGCGATCAGGTCACGGCCTTCCAGGATGATGGGCAGGCTCTGCGCCTGGATCGGCGTCATGGCCTGATACCCCATGTGAGCCAGATTAGCGAGCTGGGCGGGGGAAATCGGCAGATTGGAAAAAATAGGTGTAGTCACGGTGATGGTCGAAGGGGGCCTAAGCCACCTATGGTGGTCTTTGAGGAATATTGCAGCGACGGTTTGCTATGACCTTCTTCTACGATATGGACAGGCCCAACAAAAGCTTCCCATCGCAATATACACAGTTTTCCTGGTACTCCATGGCCAAGCTCGGTATCAGCGAGGGCGAGGTTGTCGCTGCTATTCGCGTCAGTGTCTCTTAGCTCGCTTTGGGGGCCTTGTTGAACCCATCAAGATACTTACTCATACTCTCTTTCTCCTAACCACATAACTAGCCAAAAATGACAAATAGGCCAACCCACTTGCGAGTTGCATCGTTTTCATCGGTACCTATGCTAGTGAATTAACGCGGTAGGAACAACATGGCTTGTGGAGCCTGGTTGGCCTGCGCCAGCACGAAGGGGGTGCTGCAAGCTATCGGTAGTGCTACTTTTCAAGTAGGGAGGGGCCGATGGCTGGAAGCCATCGGCCTATACACGGATTTGTTAGGGGTGGCAGAGCGCTCTGCGTAAGCTTTCCGTATTTTTTCAGTTACTCAGCTATTTTGCGAAGAATCCAGAACTCCCGGTAATTAATCGAGTCATCACACAGGCTTCCTTTCCGGATCACTTCAAAGCCTGCACTGGCAATCGTGCTTGCTTTCTCTTCAAAGTTGGGTTCTACACGGTTCGTTTTGCGGGTGCCTTGGCTTTCAAGCAACACAATGCCGTTTGGTTTGCAGTAGCTGTGTAGCTTTGCACCAAATTCAGTGAGAGGGACACCAATCCAGTGGTGGACAGCACACGCGATGACCAAGTCGAAAGCCTCTTCGCAAACAAAGTCATCAAACGGTTTGCTGCTTAGCTCGATGTGCTGATGTCCAAGGTATTTTCCTACGGCATTACCCACGTCAATGCAGCTTTGGCTAATATCAAAACCCAGCCCGTAGCTTAACTTGGGTGCCAGACCCATCAACAGGTATCCATGGTTGCAGCCAATATCCAATGCTCGTGCACCATGTGGCAAATCCTGGTCGAGCCCGTATATTCCGAGGCGATGCATGGCAGGCCTCGTCCCAGGTAACATTAAGGGCTCGAAAGCTTGGTAGGGCAAACCAAAATCACCAAAGCTTGATTTGAGATTTTCCTTTTTGTATTCTGACCAAATTTCTTGTATTTCGTTGTGCAGCGCTGCCAGTTTGTTTAGTACTGGATCTTGGCACTTTGCAAGCCGTTGATTAAGGCTGATGGATGCTCTGACCGTTATTGGAGAGTATGGGTAGCAGCAGCAAGCCTGCCAAAGTGCCTGGCAGCTATCATCTATCTTTCCGGTTTCAAATAGGCTATCGGCTTGGTTGATCAGTGCTCCCGCACGCCTTGGCCCCTGGATATCAGGGCCCATAATCTCCAGAGCCTGGGTGTGCAAATCAAGTGCTTGATCAAACTGGCCGACACGTGCATGCAGGCGGGCCTTTGTGCTGACGTATGCTGCTTTGGATAATAGGTCCTCAGACGGGTTTCCAGTATTTTCCGAGTCTGTGGTGTCCTCAGTGGAAGACCCTTCATTCCCATTGAGAATCTGCTTCAGGATGTCGATCGTGGCGTGGATCAGTGGGATATTGGGGATTGGATCTGCCGCCAATGCTTGTGCAACCAGTTGCATGGTATCAAGATTGTCCGGCTGCTTTACCAACAGGGCGCGTGCAGTTTGATTAGCTTCCCACCACAAGCCACAGTTTAGGAGTATTTCGATCGCGGCTTGGCGAATATATATGTCTTCGGGAGACAGCTCCATTGCGTGCTGGATAGTTTTCAGCGCGGATTGATTGACACCCAGCCATGAATATTTTTGAGCCACCAGCATCAGTACTTGAGGATTTTCCGGATAACCTTTCTCGAGGCTTCTGATTAGGGTTAGATGTTGGTGAACCTTGCCTGCTTTGAGGTCGATACCTAATTTTTTAAGCGCGGCATTGCCCGGAACCTTGCTCTCGCGGTGGTGAATATTTCCAGCCTTAAGATATTCCTCGGCGGTATCTTTATCCAGTTGTTTGATAATGCTGTAAGCGAGATCTTTGGTCTGATAGACAGAATGCAGGATAAATGCCAGTTTCCATAGTTGGTTATCTGTCATCGTAGCCAAGCGTTGGTCGCTTGGCACCAATAGGATGCCAATCGCCCATAATTCAGATGGCTCTGGCGGGTGTGGAAGATCTGCCTGGTCTTCTATTGCTCGCATCATGGTTTGATCAAGCAATTTGTGCAGGCGGTAGCCATGCTCCTGCGCCCAATTTGTAATTTGATCGAGGCTGGGTTGATTTAACCAAGTAGGCTGGATGGCGATGTTGATATGAACAAGCAGGGTATCTGCCAGAGTATGTGCACCATGCTGCAAGATTGACAAAGTGTCATAGCCCGCCCTTAGGATGAGCCATTCAAGTGCTTCAGAGTTGGCGAGATCGTCCAGGGCAACAGAATAAATCGGCTCTTGCCACTGCGTATCTCCTGCCTTGCGTAACATCCGGGGAAGGCTGGTGGCTGGTAGCAGAGCTAATGTACCGTTACATGAAGCTGTGCCAAAAGTGTGCCAGATCTTTTTTTGCCCATCACCGAGCGTAGTACCAGTGATCAACTGCAGTGCGTCATTTTTTCTCAGGTTATCGCCCAACTCAAGCTCAGTGCCTGGGTCAAACATGACAGTGCTGAATGCATTAAGCTCCAGTAGCTTGTGAATCAGGCCGTTTTGTAGAACTACACCACCATTATCGATTACTTTTATCTGGCCTTTAAACTGCCAAATAAAATCTGTATGGGCCGCTGTGTGTTGATCTGTGCGGGAAGTTTCTTGTAGTACGTCGGGTAACGCCACGGAGAACGTTGCCGGAGGCTCCTGACGAGGAAATTGCTCGATGATTTCTTGATATCCTTCGATTGTAGGGTTCAGGTACGCCTTGAATCGCTGTGAAATACCAATAAACCGGCTGGTAATAGGCATTGCCGCATCTTGTGATGCAATGGGGCTGATGCAGGACTCCAGGCCAGCATTTGCATTGATGATGCCTTCGTACGACTGCGTACGTTTCAGATCCAATTGCGCCAGCAGGTTGTTCATTACTGTTTGAGGGTCGCGAACAACTGCTTCGTAGTCAACGAGATATATCGGATTAGGAAGTACCTGTGCCCAATGCTCCATCAATTTTTCAAAGATGGCAATTTGTCGACCCATATGGTTAAGGTCGTAGCTATAGCGATAGCCTTCTGGATTTTGGTATTGTTGGAAATAACCAGTGATGGCCAGATCCAGTACGTCACGCACGCAAAATATGATTGGCACATTGGGCGCCCATAGCCCGATTAGGCCCAGATTCCAAATGTCGCCGGGCATAGTGGTTATGCGAATCGTGTCTTGATCGTTTAACGCTTGTAGTTGCTTTAGATAACCGGCTGCATTGTCGCGTACAAGTTCTGGCGTCTGGAATGCCAGCCATTGATTTTCGCTGCCGTTGTAGTTCGCCAGCACTTGTTTGTGATAGTCGCTAAGCAGCTTTGTTTCGCCTGTTAACGTAACGCCTTCAACTCCTCTGAAAAGAGATTCGACCAGGCTTTTTCCAGAGCGAGACATCCCCGCGACGATGATTTGCGGACGCGTTTGTTCGCCGTGTGCAGCTAGTTGGTTATAAAGGGCTTTAGTGTAGTGGAATCGTGTGTAGGCCAGCCGTTGTTCAAGCTCTTGACGAATAGGCGGCAAACTGTGGTTAACTGCCTTATTGGCTTGGCGGTAATATTGAAACGCAAGAGAGTCCTCGCCGATATCCAGGTATGCTTTGGCAAGGGTTGCAAGAAGACCTGCGCGTTCGCGATCATCCTTGATATCCAAAGCTAATGCCTTTGGCAAAACTTTAAATACAGGGCTATCCGCGCTGAAGGTATCCAGCACAGAGATCACCCGGTACAGTGACACATTGCCCGGCTGTAGATCCAGAGCCTTCCGATAATACGACAGGGCAGCTAATGGGCCTCCCTTTTTATTCAGAATATCGCCTTTTAGCTTGAGGGCCTTGGTGTTTTCTGATTCTTTTGCAAGGATCTCGTCAACTAAGGTGTCGGCCTCGTCGAACTCTCTTTCTTGTAGTAGGCTTTGAACAAAATCCAGCACTACTTCGGGATCGCGTAGCCCGCCCTCCAAAACCAGGCGATATGATGCGATTGCTTCTTTGTGATGGCCTAGCTTGCGCTTGGTGTCTGCGTACAGCGCTTGGACGTGTATATTGTGTGGATATTGTTGCTGGAGCGTTGCCAGCTTTGTTTCTGCCCGTAGGTTTTCACCCTGCTTCAGCAGTTCGATGGCTTCTCGGATTGCTTCTACAGGAATATCAGAATAATTGGATGGGGAAGGAGTCGGCATGACAGTGTGTCCGATAAGGTGAAAACCACTGAGTATGATAGCAAATCGTCGACCCACATTTTATGAGTCGACGATTTGTCGAGCTGCCAGTTTATACAGCCTGTTAGTGCTATCTTCGGGCGGTAAAAGCAGCGCTGTGGCTTAACGCAGCAAGCTAAGCATGGTCTGCGGTACTTGGTTGGCCTGTGCCAATACGGCGGTGCCAGCCTGTTGCAGGATCTGGGCGCGCGTCATGTTGGAGACCTCGACTGAGTAGTCGGCATCTTCGATACGCGACCGAGCAGCAGACAGGTTGGTGACAGTATTATTGAGGTTGGCGATGGTGGACTCGAAGCGATTCTGGATAGCACCCAGGCCGCTGCGTTTACTGTCCACGATTGAGATTGCGTTGTCGATGACAGCCAATAGCCCGCCGGTGACGGTAGCCTTGTCGCTGGCAGCCGTGTAACTTGTTAGGATGCCTGCTCCTCCTGCTGTAGTAGCATCGGTGGCGCTGCTCACTGCGGCTAAGTTGCTGGCTCCTGTACCCGAAAACAGTGTTGAAGCCGTTACTTGGCTGAGGTCAATAGTGATGGTTTCACTATCGAATGCGCCAACCTGGATCTTGATGTCGGAGACAGCGGATCCCATGACTTTGATGCCGTTGAATTGGGTTTGTTCGCCGACACGGTTGATTTCCTGCACGCGTGCGATGACTTCCTCGTTGATGGACACGAGATCTTTGCCGGAGTTGGTGCCGTTGTTGGCTTGAACTACCAGCTGACGGATACGTTGCAGGTTATTGTTGATTTCGTTCAGCGCACCTTCGGTGGTTTGAGCGATGGAGATGCCGTCGTTGGCATTGCGGGCAGCTTGGGTCAAGCCATTGATGTTAGAGGTAAAGCGGTTTGCGATGGCTTGGCCGGCAGCGTCGTCTTTGGCGCTATTGATGCGCAGGCCCGAGGACAGGCGCTCGATGGCGGAGCCCAGTGCACCCTGGGATTTGTTCAGGTTGTTCTGGGAGACCAGAGCAAGGTAGTTGGTGTTGATAACAGCCATGAGAGACTCCTAAGTTGT
>NZ_JBASBR010000011.1:0-123471 GCF_049651205.1 Castellaniella sp. | reverse complement strand
AGCCGGTGCTTATTCTGCAGGTACCGTCATGAGCCCAGGGTATTATCCCGAGCCTTTTCTTCCCTGCCAAAAGTGCTTTACAACCCGAAGGCCTTCATCGCACACGCGGGATGGCTGGATCAGGGTTGCCCCCATTGTCCAAAATTCCCCACTGCTGCCTCCCGTAGGAGTCTGGGCCGTGTCTCAGTCCCAGTGTGGCTGGTCGTCCTCTCAAACCAGCTACAGATCGCGGCCTTGGTGAGCCTTTACCTCACCAACAAGCTAATCTGATATCGGCCGCTCCAATAGTGAGAGGTCTTGCGATCCCCCCCTTTCTCCCGTAGGACGTATGCGGTATTAGCTGACCTTTCGGCCAGTTATCCCCCGCTACTGGGCACGTTCCGATATATTACTCACCCGTTCGCCACTCGCCACCAAAGAGCAAGCTCTTCGTGCTGCCGTTCGACTTGCATGTGTAAAGCATCCCGCTAGCGTTCAATCTGAGCCAGGATCAAACTCTTCAGTTTAATTCCTGTAATCGTAGTTTCTTATCCCCGAAGGAATGGAGAAGCTACGCTCGCTATGCATCACTCAAAAGAAATGACAAAGCTTGGTTTTAACCTTACTTCTTCATTTCTATCTGTGCGAGCACTTGGTATAACATTTGTGCATTTCCGCGCAATGCATGATCCGTGAGAATCAACGCATCGCCGGGCTGTGCTGCCTGTTATCAAGCGCCCACACTTATCGGCTGTTTAGTTTTTAAAGAACAAATCTGCGTGAAGCAGAGAAACGAGATTATGAAGAAATTTTTTAATCTTGTCAAGCAGCTGGGGTGGGTGACTCAACCGGTTATTGACTTGCCACATCGTGGCAAAAACCGCTTGAACACTGCCTCGCAGCGCCTTGACAAGGAAATCTTCATCCCCTCGTCGAGCCCGAAATTAAAACACATCTAAGTGTTAATGTCAAGCCAGACTGCCACCGGCCGAAACCGGCGCCTCGCCCTTTTACCCCCGCACAACCATCGAGACCATTGCCTTCAAATGACTGCGCTTCGGCTTGCCAAACCCACTGGTTTTACCCTGTGTTGTCGGGGTTAACCCTGACTGCCCGGCGGCGAAGAGACCGAACTATAGCACGCTTTTTTTGTTGTGCGCAAACTGCGTACCGGAAGCAGTTAACATAGGCTGAGCGTTCTCTGGCCGGCCAGAATCAAGCCAGATACAAACTTTATAGAAATCAACGAGATACACACATCAAGATGAAAGGCATTATTTTGGCCGGTGGTACCGGCTCCCGACTGCACCCGATTACTCGCGGGGTTTCGAAGCAGCTTCTACCCATCTATGACAAACCCATGGTTTATTACCCGCTGTCGGTATTGATGCTGGCTGGCATCCGGGAGGTCTTGGTGATTTCCACACCAGAGGATCTCCCGGGATTTCGCCGTCTGCTGGGGGATGGGTCCAGATTCGGTATCTCGCTTCAGTACGCTATACAACCTGCGCCCGAAGGCCTCGCCCAGGCCTTTTTGATTGGTGCGGACTTCATTGGACAGGATTCTGTGTGCCTGATCTTGGGTGACAATATTTTTTATGGCTATGGTTTTAGCGAGATGTTGCATACAGCCGTACGCAGAAGCACTGGCGCCACCATCTTTGCTTACCGTGTAGCCAACCCTCAACGCTTTGGCGTGATTGAGTTTGACCAGACGGGACGAGCCATATCCATCGAAGAGAAGCCAGCCAATCCGAAATCTGCCTATGCAGTCACTGGCCTGTATTTCTACGACAACCAGGTGGTGGATATCGCACGTTCGGTTCGGCCATCCAAACGGGGCGAGCTGGAGATCACCGACATCAACCAGGCCTATCTACAGCAGGACACATTGAACGTCCAAACCCTTGGCCGCGGCTTTGCCTGGCTGGATACCGGCACACACGAAAGCCTGCTGGATGCCGGCACATATGTGCATACCATCGAACAGCGTCAGGGCCAAAAAGTTGCCTGCCTCGAAGAAATTGGTTTTAACAATGGCTGGCTGACACGATCCGAATTGCTGACGCAGGCGCAGGGCCTGGCCAAAACGGCCTACGGCCAGTATTTGCTGGCATTGGCCCAGGAGCACAGCGTATGAAGGTCATTGACACCTGCCTGCCGGGCGTGCGCATCATCGAACCGCAAGTACACGCCGACTCCCGCGGCTTGTTTGCGGAGTTATTTAGCGAACAGCGCTACCGGGACGAGGCCGGAATCGATCAGGCTTTTGTCCAGGACAACCTGTCACGTTCTCATCAAGGGGTTTTGAGAGGCATGCACTATCAAAGACAGCGCCCCCAGGGCAAGCTGGTTCAGGTGCTAGCCGGCAGCGTATTTGACGTCGCTGCCGATATCGATCCGGCCTCACCCACGTATGGACAAACCGTGGCGCTGGAGTTGTCTGGTGAAAATCACCGGCAATTATGGATCCCCCCAGGCTATGCGCACGGGTTTTGTGTCACCAGCGAAACCGCGCTATTGCACTATAAGTGCACCGATTATTACAGGCCACAGGACGAGGCCGGTGTTGCCTGGGATTGCCCTGTCTTGGCTATTGCATGGCCGATCAAGCAACCCGTGCTATCTGATAAAGACCAACAGCTAAAGCCGCTTTCCCCCTAAGATTTATTTACTTATCACTCGCAATCCCTGCCTGCACTGTCGCATCAGACGGATGGTGATACAGTTTTGCCAGATATTGAACATCTCCTAAAACCCTATAAACCTGCCAGAGACCATGCCCGCCAGCGAAGATATTCTGATCAACATCACACCCTTTGAAACCCGGGTTGCTGTTACTGTGCAGGGCGTGGTGCAAGAACTGCACATCGAACGCAGCATCCAGCGCGGTCACGTAGGCAATCTGTATCTGGGGCGCGTCGCCCGGGTGTTGCCAGGCATGCAAAGCGCCTTTGTGGATATCGGACAGGAACGGGCCGCCTTCATCCATGTGGCCGATTTGCGCCAAAATCGTCATGCCCGCAACAATAGCGACCACAGCCAGCAGACGCCGATAGAAAAACTGCTGTTTGAAGGCCAGTCTCTTTTGGTGCAGGTGATCAAGGACGCCATCGGCACCAAAGGTGCACGACTATCCACACACATCAGTATTGCCGGACGTATGTTGGTTTACCTGCCACACGAGCCTCATATCGGGATTTCCCAGCGTATCGATAACGAAACAGAACGTGATGCGCTACGCGAGCGAATCGTGGCACTCAAGCCCAAGGATGAACCTGGTGGGTTTATTGTCCGTACACAAGCAGAAGGCGCCAGCGACCAAGCGCTTGAGGCGGATATCCTGTATTTACGGACACTATGGAGCAACATCCAGGCCCGCATCGGGCAGGTGCCGGCGCCCTCTCCTGTGTACATCGAACTGACATTGGCTCAGCGGGTATTGCGTGATATGGCAACTCCAGATACAGGCGCCATCCTGGTGGATTCGCGTACTGTTACCCAAGAGTTGATCAGCTGGGCACAACATTACACGCCGTCCTTGGTGGATCGCATCGATCACTACAGTGGCAATCGCCCGCTGTTCGATACTGCCAATGTAGACGAAGAAATCGCCCGGGCACTGTCTAGGCGGGTTGATCTCAAATCAGGTGGCTATCTGATCATCGATCAAACCGAAGCCCTGACCACCGTGGACGTCAACACCGGTGGCTATGTTGGCGGCCGCAACTTTGATGACACGATCTTCAAGACCAATCTGGAAGCTGCCGTGGCCATCGCCCGACAGCTGCGGCTGCGCAATCTGGGCGGCATGGTGGTGTTGGACTTCATTGACATGGATGATGCGGGGCACCAAGCCTCTGTGCTGGCAGAACTGCACAAAGCGTTGGCACATGATCGCACCCGCGTGACAGTCAGCGGCTTCAGCCAGCTGGGCTTGGTTGAGATGACACGCAAACGCACCCGAGACTCACTGGCGCACCAGTTGTGCGAGCCCTGCCCCACCTGTCAGTCCAGGGGCTCGGTGCGTACACCCAGAACCCTATGCTACGAGATCCTGCGCGAGATCCTGCGCGAAGCCCGGCAGTTTGATCCAGCCGAGTTCCGGATCGTGGCCTCGCAAGCAGTGGTGGATTTGTTTCTGGAAGAGGAAAGCCAGCACCTGGCGATGCTGGGTGACTTCGTAGGCAAACCGATCTCTTTGGCGGTTGAGGCCGGCTACGGCCAGGAGCAGTACGATCTGGTGTTGTTATAGATAACGCAGCTTCTTTACTGCAACCCACTGGCCTCAGGCACGTGACAAGCTTGCCACTACCCCCTTGCCACCGAGGGGCCTGGATGCCTACTCACCGACATCCAGCTTGTTTTCCCAACTGCTGTCTGCATGACATAACTCGGGCTTCATCATCGCAGTCAACATCTGATGCACTCGATCCATCTCGCCGGCATAGTAGCTGTACGCCTTGACGTTGATCGTACGGTTATGCAGCAAGGTTAGGCTTAGCACCACACTGCGGTCCCAACCGGCATCAGGAGTGGGGCGATACACCACACGACCATACGCAGACTCCCGGGGCACCATCTCGAAGGTATAGGTATCTCCACACAGCTTTGCGTGACGAAACAAATTTTGCTGTACGCCGGCAAAATCGATGGGCAGGCGCCTGCGTTCGGTGAGCTGATAGGCGGGGGTCTCGAGCTGATTGATGGTGAGGCCTTGTGGCTGGCCGGCACAGGCGGACAGAACAGACAAGGATGCAAGGGCATACAGCGTTTTCATGGGAGACTCCATGGCAAAAATCGGGGTGAGGAGAACGGTCGGGCTAATCATAAATAAACGAGCAGACTCTTTATCTAACCACGTGTGATTGGCAAATGATATGCACTCTCAAGACGCCCGGCCCGGCACGGAAGCGCTGTGGTCTGATGCCGAAGTGCCTTGGTCTGACGCCGAGTCATCGATAAATTGCAGCTGATACAGGTTGGCGTACAGCCCACCTTGCGCCAGCAGATCGGCGTGGGTGCCCTCTTCCGCTATCTGCCCTTGATCCATGACGATGATGCGATCGGCCTTTTGCACAGTACTTAAGCGGTGCGCAATGACCAGCGTTGTGCGCCCCGCCATCAAGCGTTCCAGAGAAGCTTGCACCTGCCGCTCGGACTCATTATCCAAAGCTGAGGTCGCTTCGTCGAGGATCAGAATCGGTGCATCCTTTATGAGCGCCCGGGCAATGGCCAGGCGCTGGCGTTGGCCACCGGACATTGCGCTGGCATTGGAGCCCACCTGTGTGTGGATGCCCTCTGGCAGACTGTCGACAAACTCGAGCAAACTGGCGGCTTCCAGTGCATCACGGATCCGTGATTCTGGTACATCGGCCTGGGAACCATAAGCGACGTTGTCGGCAATGCTGCCTTCAAACATCACGACGTCCTGGCTGACCAATGACAACTGCGACCTGAGTGCCCGTAAGTGAAACTCATGGATATCAATACCATCGATAAGCACCTGGCCGTCGGTGGGCTCGATAAAGCGGGGCAACATATTGACCAATGTGGTCTTGCCGCTGCCCGACCGGCCAACCAACGCAATGGTCTGGCCGGCGGGGACCGAGAGGACAATGTTGTCGAGCGTATTGCGCGACGCATCGGCAAAGCGGTGACTTACCCCGCAAAACTGAACCTGCCCAGACAGCCGCCCGGCGATGTCCCGGGTGCCCGTGTCCTGCTCGGCGGGCTCTTGGATCAGGGAAAAAACACTTTCGGCTGAAATCAGCATGCGCTGGGCTGCACCAGCAATGTTGGTGAGGCGTTTGAGAGGATCAAAAATCTGCCCAAGTGCTGCCATGAAAGCGGCAAAACTTCCTACGGTGAGCCCCTGATGATTGGCCTGATACAGGGCAACCGCCACCACAATCGCCACAGACAGGGCAACAAAAAATTGTGAGATCGGCGACATGGCGGAATCCGCACTGGCTGCCCGCATCGCAAACCGGCGCAAACGAGCATTAATATAGGCAAAGCGATCACGCTCGCGCGCATAGCCGTCAAACAGTTTGATGACGCGCTGCCCTGCAATACCTTCGGACACCACGCGGGTGAGCTCGGCGTTCATGTTGATAGTATCGCGGTTGATACGGCGCAAGCGCTTCACAAAATACCGACCAGTCAGCACCGACAGGGGCAACATCACCAGCACAATCAGGGTCAGTTGCCAGGACATGTACAGCAGCACAGCCAGCAGGGCCACAACCGTGAGGGACTCGCGCACAATGACACGGATCACCTCTGTGGACAGACCCGCCACATTGCCTGCATCGATGGTGAACCGATTAAGCAGGCGCCCACGATCACGGGCTCGGAAGGTTTCATCCGACATGGCCATCAGGCGTTCAAACATCTCTGAACGCAAGCCCAGTAACAGGTTATTGGCCACCCAGGACATCAAATAAGTGCCGCCAAACGTCGTGATGCCGCGTAGCAGCATGAGGCCCACAACGGCCAATGGGATCGACCAAATATATGATGGGCGGGCGCCCGTAAAGCCTTCATCCAGCAGCGGTTTCATGATGACAGCCAGCAGCGGTTGAGTGGCAGAGGCAACACTGAGCAACAGCAGTGCCAGCAGGGCTACCTTCCAGTCTTTTCCCAAGCGCAGATAGATCTGCCGCCACATCTCGAGGCGCACCGGCTGGCTGTCAGCCATATTAGATTCAGGTTTCAAGCCTCACACTCTCTTATATACTGTCGTGAATCACGCATTTTAGCCCGTGGCCAGGCCTAGGCCGCTACGGGCCGCCGGAGTTTCTGCGTTGCCACCCACTGCCAGACCCACCTTATATGTCCGCCTACCCAATTGGGTGGGTGATGTCTGCATGAGCCTGCCCAGCATCGAGCTGCTGTTGCACACCGGGCTTCCTGTTGTGGTGTGCGCACGCCCATGGGCCCAGGATCTTCTGGCAGCCTATCCATTGGCCGGGTTCGTCCCTATGACTTCTTCCTGGCGCACCAACCGCGCGGCTGTCCGCCAGCACCTCAAGCAATCCCGGCAACCAGCCCCCCGAGGCCTGCTATTGCCCGATTCACTTTCCAGCGCCCTGTCCTTCCGGTTCGCAGGAATCCCCTGCGCCGGATATCGGGACGATGGCCGCAGCTTGATTTTGCGTTGGCCTTGCCGCAAGCCAGACGCCAGTTTGCATGCCGTGCAATCGTGGCACCATCTCACCCGGTACGCACTTAAGCACTGGCAATTGCCAGTTGCCCACGCCGAACCAGCCCCGGAGCTTAACTGGCGGCCCACCGCCCTGCATGAACAGCAGGCAGCAAACATCATGGCTGAGGCAGGGCTGGCTTCTGGTCGCTTTGTCCTGATCGCACCCACGGCCACAGGCCTGCACAAGGGACGCATCAAGGCCTGGACCGGGTTCGACAGCCTCAGCCAGTCCTTGCAGGCGCGCGGCTTTACCGTGGTGATGGCCCCCCCTGCTGGCGAGCAGGTCGCAGCACAAGCTGCCGCACCCAGCGTTCAATTGCTGCCCGCCATGGGTCTGGGCACCTTTGCCGTCCTTACTCACGCCGCCGGGCTGGTTGTATGCAACGACTCTGGCGTCTCTCATCTAGCTGCTGCCGCACGCGCACGCCAGATCACCTTGTTTGGAGTCACCGACCCCTTACGCACAGGCCCCTGGTCCAACCAGGCCACCCGTCTGGGCAAGCTGGATCATTGGCCCAGCGCTCCCGACGTCCTGAACACTGCCTTGACCATGATGGAGAATGTATCCAGCGCATGAATGTGTCCGAATTCCTGGCCAATCTGGTAATCCCCCTCAATCTCTCGATCACCCTGCTGCTGCTTGCCGTGATTCTGTTGATCGTCCGCTGGCGCAAGACCGCTGCCATCCTGACGATCGCAGCACTGGCGTGGGTAGTGTTCTGGTCGCTGCCCACCACATCCTTGTGGGCGGGCGGCTTGCTTGAGCAGCGATACCCCTACCGTGCGGCAGCAACGATGCCCACGGCGCAGGCCATTGTGGTGCTTGGAGGCAACACGGCCAACGGACGCAGCAACTGGTTTGAACCCCTGGATCCTGCTTCAACAGTGCTACGAACCGATACCGCCGCCAAGCTGTACGCAGCCAAGCGTGCGCCATTAGTAGTGGTCTCGGGTGCCGCACTGGATGGCGGCGTCAGTGAAGCACGCATGATGGCAGCGGCGTTGGAGCACCAGGGGGTGCCAGCCTCGGCAATTCTTGAAGAAAGTCAGAGCCTGACAACGCATCAAAATGCGGCGTATACAGCAAAATTATTGCGCCAACATGACATCACAGCCTTTTTGCTGGTGACATCCGCGCTGCACATGCCACGCGCCATGGCCAGCTTTCAAAAGCAGGGCTTAAACCCTGTCGCAGCCCCCTCGCCACCACAAATCGTCGTACCTGATCAGCCGGATTTTTCATTCTGGCTGCCCGACCTACGCGCGCTGAACGCCAGCCGATCGATCGTGAAAGAGTATCTGGGGCTGCTGGTGTACTGGCTGAGAGGCTGGGTTTAGCCGCTTAAGCGGCTTTTTTTTCCGCCAGGACGACGGAATAAACAGCTTGATATTGGCGCGCGACTTCAGGCCATGCATGGCGCGCAAGCACCGCCCGCATGCCTTCTTGCAGATGCTGTCTCAAAGGAGCGTCCGTGCGAATCCGCACAATCGCCTGGGCCAGCTCATCAGCACGCTCGGGATGGCTTAGCACCAGCGCCTCGTCACCAGCCTGTACATACTGCGCAAAACCGCACCACGGGGCCGGACTGAGAATCACTGGCAAACCAAACGACATCGCCTCCAAAGGCGCCATCCCGAAGCTGTCATTAAGCGTGGGGTGTACGTAGATGTCGGCCGCCTGATAGTACGGTGCCACCTGCGCGGTCTCTGCCACCAGATGAACCCGCTGACGGACTGCGTGCGGCGCCTGGCCCACGCAGGTGCGGGCAGCCGCATTAGCCCCCACCACCAGTACATGCACATCCTCAGGCAACTGACCAAGGGCCTGCAGTACCGTTGGCAACCCCTTACGCATAGGGTTGCGGGCCACCAGCAGGCATAGCGTCAGGTGTGAATCCAACCCGAGGGACTCACGGGCACGAACACGCGCCTCTGCCGCACCGGCGGGCGCCACCGATACGCCTGGCGGAACCACCGGTAACGGACATGCAAACGGCCCGTATGCCTGATCGAGCTGATAAGCGATCAACTGGGAAACAGCCACCACTCGATGACCGGGGCGCGCAGCCATCCGGCGCCGCTCGAGATCAAGATATGTTTGCACCCGAAGGCTGGGATAGGACAGACAGCGCTTGAGCCGGGCCATGGGTTGAACACGCCACCGATAGCGCACCGGCGTGACGTGCACGACCTCAACATCCCCGCACCAGCCATTGCAGTGTGAATGAACGATATCAAAACCCGCCTGCGTTGCCCGCGCAGCCCGGCGGGCAAACAGCCAAGCTCGTACCCAGCCTGGCCAGCGAGTACTGACGCGAATGGCACGATAGGGCAATCGTAGGTCGCAGGCCGGATCGTACTCGCGAGCAAATACTGTGATCTGGTGACCCGCGGCAGACAACTCGCGCATCAGGGCCACCCCATAGGCTTCAGCTCCACCGAAACGATTGCCAAAACGATCCACCACAAAGGCGATCGACAAAGGCTGGCTATCCGGTGCGGGCGATGGAACCGGGGAACCATTGGGCACTATCACGTCAGCCTCTGTTCTTGACGGATACGCTTGCGATCTTCAAGGGGTGTGAGGCATTTCTGCAGGAAGCGAACCAGCAGGGTTGAGCGCATCACAGCCACCCGGGGCAAGGCAAAGGGGTCATCGGAGCGGCGCACCAGCCCACCGGCGGTGGTGGTGGCAGTTTCGTAGCCGGCATTACGTACACAGGCAGCCAGCTCGGGCGTGAACTTGCCATAGGGATAACAAAACGCCTTGACCGGCGCGCCTGTGATTTGCTCCAGTGCCTCGCGTGAATCGCGGATTTCGTTAAGTGCCAATTCTGGCGACAAACCTGGCAAAACCGGATGATTGAGGGTATGAGACCCCACCTCGTGGCCTGCGGCAAACCACTCTCTGAGCCCCTGCACATCCATGAGCGCAGCAGCGGGTACCCCTTCGGCACGATCCCAGGTATTGGTCTTGCCCAACATACGCACCACAAAATAATTGGTGGCATGAAAGCCGCAGTCTTCGAGGACAGGCAAGGCGTGCTCCAGGACATTTTGATAGCCATCATCAAAGGTCAGGCCAAATACCTTGCCTGTTTTCTTACCTTGCAGATAAGGCATCAATTGCGCCATCGACAAACCACGATACCCCAGGCGGCGCAACCAGACCATTTGCCGCCGGAAGTCGCGCGGGTGCACCGTCAGCCCCCGGTAAGGAGTGCCTTTGGGATTGGGCTCGCCAATCTGGTGATACATCAGGATGGGAATCATGCGCGAATTATAAGAATAAGGGGTTGTCACAATAACCGGCCACCAGGCACAAACAGATCAGGATGGCGACTGGCGGCCCAGCCAAAACAGTTTGACATAACGATAGAAACTGCCGGTTGCCGCCATTCCGGCCAGCACAAGCCCGCGCCAGCCATCGAGAAACCCGCGCCGAAAAAAATAATGGCGAAGGAATGTCCAGAACGCATGCCCAAAGGGGCCCAACAGCGTGGTGCGCCGCCCCTTGTGGTACGCCTGCAGCGCGGCCTCGGTGGAGTACCGATTGATCTTGTCGATGAATATTTCCAGGCTGGCATAGGGATCATGCAAAAAGTGCCCAGGCAGTGTGGCGGTTTGCCCAACAACCTGCACGCTTTCATGCACGGCCGCATCTGTAAAACGGCCAGCTTCGCGTCGAAACAGACGCAGCACATAATCTGGCCACCAGCCGCTATGCCAGATGGGTTTGCCGCAAAATTTTGACAGGCGTGCCATCTGGTAAGCATCTGCCTGAGGTGCCTGAATGGCCGCACGAACCGCGGCAGCCAGCTCAGGGCTCAGCTGTTCATCCGCATCAATGGATAACACCCAATCACCGGTTGCCAAGGCAAGTGCCCTATTCTTTTGCGGACCAAATCCGGGCCAATCAGGGCTGCTGTGCACAAGCGCCCCCAGGCGGCGTGCAATGTCACACGTGTTATCCGTGCTGCCAGAATCCAGCACGATGATTTCATCGGCAAAGCTGACCGACTCCAGACACGACGCGATCCGGGCCGCCTCGTTTTTTGTGATGACAATGACAGAGAGGCTCATGAGCGGCATCTTGAATGGCAAGTTGGCATAAGCGCTTAGTCTTTGTAGTGCTGGCTTTTTTTCCAGCGCTTCCAGGCGTTGAAGGGAGGCGCCAGTACCGGGCTGCCGGCCACCTGCACCCGGCGTCCCAGAGACGCGCCTGTCGTATCACGAACCGCAAAACGGAAAATCGACGCGGGATCCATCCCTGGCCGGTTGCGACCAAAGGCGCGCGTGGTGTACAGATACTTGAACCCCAGCTCTTGTGCAATCCTGACGTAATCGGGGTCGAAGTAGCCTTGAGGCCAGCACAAGTGATCAGACACAGAACCCAGACGCTGCACCAGTGTCTGCCTGGATTGTGACAGTTCTTCGTGCATATGGGCGTTTTTATCGACCGCCTGTTTATCCCATCGCGTATGGGTATGGGTATGGGTATGAAATTCCATCACCCCCTGCTCAATCAGCGTACCGATTTCAGACCAGCGCAACATCACCTCGTCTGCGGCACCGTGCGCAATGCGTCGTTCACACTCGTGGTGATCGGGGGTTTCGGGCAATGAGGCACCGTCAGACAGACACGGGCGCTGTGGCCCGTCTCCAATCCAGCCTGTGACGATAAACACAGTGGCCCGCATCCCGTAGCGCCGAAGCAGCGGTGCTGCATAAACCCAATTATCCAGGTAACCATCATCAAACGTCAGCAACACCGCCTTGGAAGGCGCTTGGCCATGGTTTAGAAAATGGGTGAATTCTGTCGTGCTGAGCGTGTGGTAACCCTGCCGCGATAACCAACGCAACTGATCTTCAAAGTGCTCTGGTGTAGTGGTGATCATACCGCCCCCCGGGTGGACATGGTGATACATGAGCACGGGCACAATCTGACGCGTCATGATGCATTGATCTCCTGTAGCCAGCGCTGATAGCACTGCTCGGTGCGTTGGCCCAGGGCAGCGCGCGTAAAACGGCCGTCACCGAGACAGAATTTGCGTCCGGCTTCGCCCATCTGCCGGCGCAGGGCCGGATCGAGAATCAGGCGCTCAATCGCGGTACTCAAGGCTGGGATATCAAAAACGGGTACCAAAAGGCCTGTTTCGCCCTCGCGCATCATCTCAGGTACGCCCCCCACCCGGGTACCTACCACCGGTAAACCTGCTGCCCCCGCTTCAATAAAAACAGCCCCAGCCGCTTCGATATGGGTAGCCAGTGCAAAGATATCAAAATCTGGCAAGAGAGCCGGCACATCCATACGGGCCCCCAGCAGATGTACCTTATCCGCTACACCTGCAGCCTGGGCCTGTGAGGCCAACTTTGTGCGAGCGGCCTCGCCGCCGCCCACCACGACAAAGTGCAATTGTGCATAGCGTTGTAACAAAGGGGCCATGGCCGCCAGCAGCTGTTCATGACCTTTTTCCGCACGCAGGACACCCACGCTACCAACAATCAGCGCCTGACCATCCAGGCCGAGTTCAGTACGCAAGACGGGCTGGGGCATGGGATCCGGAAAATCCACAGCAGGCGGCACCACGGCCACGTGTTCGGGCTTGACGCCTCTTTGTATGAGATGCTGACGAACGAACTCGCTAGGTGTAATTACCCGCTTGGGGACGCGGGTGTAAGCCAACAGCGACCCCACAGGCTTGGCCAGATGACGTGTGCGTACCACAAGCGGCACGCCCGCCAGCCGGCCGGCTGCCCCCACCAGCAACGTCTCACGACGGCTATGGGTGTTGAGCACATCAAACCGCCCTGCCTTGAGAAAACGCACCAAGCGGGGCAAACCTTTGAGATGGTTCCAGGGCCCATCCATGGCCAGGGTTTCAACTGCAAAACCGGCTTCACGCAGCTGGGTAGTCAAGCGGGCGTGAGGCTGGCAAATCGCCTGCACATGATGGCCCCGCGCGCGTAATGCGAGCATCAGCCGGTAAATATAACGCTCCTGGCCCCCAAAACCGGTAGCCGCCTCGGCATGGACAATGCGCAGCGGCCTCATCGCTGCGCGCACCACAGCATCAACCTAGCCACCAGAGACATCCACCCTGAAAAGGCAGCAGGCAACATCTTCATCCGTAATTTACCTCGACGTTGTCATAGGAAAGCCACTGTCGGGCACTTGTCAGCAAAGCATCGTCCATGCGGACGCGCCAGGTATCGCCCAGGCGCAGCAGGCAGGAGAAAGCCGGGTCTTGCAGACGCAACTCGACGGGCACGCCTGCTTCCGCAGACCGCCAGGGCTCGAGCAATTGCTGCAGGCTTGCCGGATCAACCTTGGCCGGCACCACCAGCCGTAAGCTGCGGGCACGGGTTTCACGGATGCGCTGCAGATCGTAAAGGTCATCGGCAGAAACCCGCAAGCCACCGGAGTATTCGTCGTGGCTGACGCGGCCCTGGATAACCAGCGGCCGATCTTCTTTGAGGCTGTTGCGATATTGCTCGAACAACTCGTTGAAAATGGCGATCTCGACCTGTGCGCTACCGTCATCCAGCAAGGCATAAAGCATTTTCCCACGACGCGTCATGCGGGGACGCACGGCGGCAAGCACGCCTGCCAGCCACTGCTGGCCGCGCGCAGGCGCCAGACGCGCCAGCGGCGTAGGGGCCACTCGACGGATCTCATCGCGCCACGCCTCAAAGAGATGGCCACTAAAATAAAAGCCCAGCGCTGATTTCTCTTCTGTGAGCCGGGTCTGCAGATCCCAGGGCGTTACCCGGGCCAACTCACCCGCCACCAGTTGGTCGGATTCGTCGGCAAACAAGGAGGCCTGATTGGCATTGCGCTCGGCCTGCTCTGCAGCATCGATTGCACTACCCAACGTTTCCAGCAAGGCGGCACGGTTTTCTTCGAGAGTATCGAAGGCGCCGGCACGGATCAGCGCTTCGATGGTACGCCGGTTGACGGCATGGCGATCCACCCGCGCACAGAAATCAAACAGGCTGGCAAATGGGCCATCGGCCTGGCGTGCCGCCAGGATGGCTTCGACAGCCGATTGCCCGGTGCCTTTGACCCCGCCCAGACCATAGCGGATGGTGCGCGGCGGTTGACCCTGTGCGGTGTACGCATCGGCCACCGGGGCAAACCGAAACCCTGAGGCATTGACGTCGGGTGGCAACACTGCAACGCCGTTATCCAGGGCATCCCGCCAAAAGATCTGCACCTTGTCGGTGTCATCCATGTCCGACAGCATGGTGGCCGCGAGAAATTCGGCGGGATGATAGCGCTTGAGCCAGGCAGTCTGGTAGGAGATCAGGGCATAGGCTGCAGAGTGACTTTTATTGAAACCATAGCCGGCAAACTTCTCCATCAGATCGAACAAGTGCGCCGCAAGATCGGCGTCATAGCCTTTCTTGACCGCGCCCTCCTGGAAGATTGCGCGGTGCTTGGCCATCTCCTCGGCCTTTTTCTTGCCCATGGCCCGGCGCAGCAGATCGGCGCCGCCCAGCGAGTATCCGCCGATGATCTGGGAGATCAGCATCACCTGCTCTTGATACACAATCACACCATAGGTGCTTTTCAGGACGGGTTCGAGGTCGGGGTGGAAATAATCGACTTCTGCACGGCCATGCTTACGATTGACAAAATCCACCACCATGCCGGATTCGAGTGGACCTGGCCGAAACAAAGCCAGCAAGGCGATGACGTCTTCGAAGGTGTTGGGCTGCATGCTTTTCAGCAGCTCTTTCATCCCTCGCGACTCAAGCTGAAACACAGCCGTTGTGTTGGCGGACGACAGCAAGGCGTAGGTTTCCGCATCATCCAGCGGCAGATCCATGATGTCAAAATCATGCATCTGCGGATTGAATTCGCGCACATAGCGCACCGCCCAATCCAGAATCGTCAGGTTACGCAAGCCCAGGAAGTCGAATTTCACCAGGCCGACGTCTTCGACATCACCTTTGTCGTACTGCGAGACAACGCTTGTTTCACTGCCAGGCTGACAATACAGGGGGGTGTAATCCGTTAGTTTGCCCCTGGCGATGATCACGCCACCCGCGTGCATGCCGATATTTCGGGTCAATCCCTCAAGCGGCCGAGCCAGATCAATCAGCGCCCGGATTTCTTCATCAGAATCGTAACGTTCTTTAAATGCCGGCTCGTTTTCCAGCGTGCGCTCCAGCGACCAGGGGTCTGCCGGATTGAACGGAATCATTTTGGAGAGGTTGTCGCACACGCTGTAGGGCATCTCGAGCACACGCCCGACATCTCGCACCACGGCTTTGGCCCCCAATGTACCAAAAGTGGCGATCTGGCTGACCGCATCACGGCCATACTTCTCTTTGACGTACTCGATTACCCGCTCGCGGTTGTCCTGGCAGAAATCGACGTCAAAGTCGGGCATGGACACGCGCTCCGGATTGAGAAAGCGCTCGAACAGCAAGTCGTATCGCAGCGGATCCAGATCCGTGATCCCGAGGCTGTAGGCCACCAAAGAGCCGGCCCCCGATCCACGGCCTGGGCCCACAGGCACTCCATGGTGTTTGCCCCAGTTGATGAAGTCCTGAACGATCAAAAAATAACCTGGGAATCCCATACCAACGATGGTCTGGCACTCGCGATCCAGCCGCTCTTGATAGACAGGCATCTGGTGCGTGCGTTCTTGCTCGTCTGGATATAACTGGCGCATCCGGCGCTGCAACCCATCATTGGCCAGCTGCACCAGGTAATCATCCAGCGTGACGCCATCAGGCGTGGGAAACAGGGGCAGCTCAGGGTGACCCAAAGTAAGCGTGAGGTTACAACGACGGGCAATCTGCACCGTGTTGGCCAACGCAGATGGAACATCCGCAAAGCGCCGCGCCATTTCGGCAGAATCCGGCATGTATTGTTCGGCGGTAAACCGCCGGGGGCGTCGCGAGTTGCCCAGCAGCTCGCCTTCAGCAATGCAGACACGGGCCTCATGGGCCCGGAAATCAGACGGCGCAATGAACTGAATAGGATGCGTGGCTACTACCGGCACGTCTGTTTCGGAGGCCAGTTGCAGCGCTGCCTGCACGTAAGCCTCATCACCCTCAAAACCGGCTCGTTGCAGCTCGATGAAATAACTGCCAGGGAAATCCGCAACCCACTGCCGGGCCAGACGACGGGCTTCATCGGCCCGCCCTGCCTCAAGCGCATGCCCGATGTCTCCGGCCCGACCACCCGACAAAGCAATCAGGCCCGCACGGCCAGACAGCCACTCACGGCTGATCTCGGCCCGCCCGCGCTGGCTGTTTTCTGTCCAGGCACGGCTGAGTAGACCGCATAAATCCAGGTAGGCCGCATGACTGGTTGCCAGCAGGACAAGCCGAAACGGCTTGTCGGGATCGTCGGGGTTGCCAAGCCAGACATCGGCCCCGGCAATAGGCTTGATCCCCGCCTTGCGTGCGGCCTTATAAAACTTGATCCAGCCAAACAGATTGCATAAGTCGGTGAGAGCCAGAGCCGGCTGCCCAAACGACTTGGCTGTTTTTACCAGATCGGGGATACGCGCAATACCGTCCACCACCGAGAATTCTGAGTGGCTGCGCAAGTGTACAAAAGAGGGAGAAGCAGAAGACATTGTCATGCGAGGATTGTACTGAAGGCGGGACGCCAGAGGCGCCTAGCGCGGCATGGCTTGCCAGGCCTTCTGCAAACGTTTGACGGATACCGGAAACGGCGTGCGCAGCGCCTGTGCAAACAAGGCCACCCGCAATTCCTCGAGTTGCCAGCGAAACACATCCAGATACGCATCTGGCGCCCCCTTGAGCGCAGCCCGCGCACGTTGCCAGGGCACCATCAGCGTTGAGAACTCGGCCATCAGCTTGGCATCCCTGGCGGGGTCTTCACGCAGTTTGTCGATCCGCACCTGCGCCGCCTTGAGATAGCGCGGAAAATGTTTTAACTGCTCTGCAGGCGTATCTTGAATAAATCGCGGGCCCACCAGTGCAAGCAGCTGCTGGCGGATATCTTGCTGTGCCTCGGGCCACGGCTTGGCTTGAGGCAGTTTTTTCAGCAATTGCGCCCGCTCCTGCAAGATCAGCAAAGTCAGCCGGGCAAGCTCCTGAGCCAACAGTGTCAGCCTGGCCCGCGCATCCTGGCAACGCTGATCGAACGCATCGCTGTTTTCCGGCCAGGGCTCGCCCAAGCACGACTGGCCGATGGCGGCATCAATCAGTTGGTCGCGCAATTCTTGCTGGCTACCCAAATCCATGTACAACATAGCCATACGGGTGAGATCCGGCAGATTTTTTTCCAGGTAACGGACTTGTTCACGCAACGCCAGCCGAAACAAGCGGCGAAGCCCGGCGGCATGCACACGGCGGGCCTGCTGCGGATCATCGAACACATCCAGGTCACACGACTCCCCACGATCACGCAAGGCCGGATATCCGATCAGAGACTGCCCGCCACGACGAATTTCAAGCAGCTCTGGCAAGGGGCCAAACGTCCATGCGGTCAGGCCCTCATGCTCAAGCACCTGCGCTGCATCCCGGTCCCGTGCTGCCAATTGTTGAAATGAGGCCTGGGCCTCGCGACCGTGCTCGGCGCGCAACTGATCCAGGCTGCGACCACCAGACAACATGCGGCCATGCTCATCCACCACCTTGAAATTCATGAACAGATGCGCCGGCAAGGTTTCCAGCTTGAAATCCGTCGCTGACACCCGTACCTGCTGTTGCTCCCAAATATCCTGAATCAGGGCTTCAGTCAGACTCATGCCAGGGTCTGCGGCACGCTCGAACCAGCGCTCGTGGAATCCTGCCGCGTAATCCGGCAAAGGCACGCACCGCCGGCGCAACTTTTGCGGCAAGGATTTAAGTAACAGATGCACCTTGTCCTTCAGCATCCCCGGCACCAGCCACTCGCACCGGCCGGCATCCAGCTGATTGAGGGCAAACAAGGGTACGGTCAGCGTCATCCCATCGCGCGGAGACCCTGGTTCAAAATGATAATCAACCGCCAGGTCGGTGCCTGCCCACGACAGACGTCGGGGAAACACTTCGGTTGTCACCCCCGAAGCATCATGCTGCATCAGATCATCACGACTCAGCTTCAGGCGTTCGGCCTGCTCGCGCCCAAGTGCCCCCACCCAGGCCTCAAGAGAGGCTGTCTGGCAAATTTCCAGCGGAATCTGCTGATCGTAAAAGGCATAGATCAATGCATCATCGACCAGGATGTCAGGCCGCCGGCTCTGATGTTCGAGGCGCTCGATGGAGGCGATCAGCCGGCGATTATGCGCAATAAATGCAAGCTTGCTATCAATATCGCCCGGTACGAGCGCATCCCGAATAAAGATTTCGCGTGCAGCCTTGGGATCAATGCGCCCAAAATGCACCCGCCTCCCGGTATACACCGGCAGGCCGTACACAGTGCCACGCTCGTTGGCGACCACCTGCCCGGCTTTTTTCTCCCACCGGGGATCAGACCAGGCCTTTTTCAACAAATGGACGCCTGCTTTCTCGACCCAGACAGGATCGATCTGTGCCACGCAGCGTGCATACAAACGCGTGGTTTCCACCAGTTCGGCGGCCAGCACCCAGCGGCCTGCCTTTTTTTGCAGCGCCGAGCCAGGGTGAATGGCAAACCGGATGTCTCGCGCCCCCTGATAGAGGTTGGCATCATCGGACTTCATACCGATATTGCCCAGCAACCCCGCCAACAAGGCCAGATGTATCTGCTCCCGGGTGGCTGGTGTCTGGTTCAGGCGCCAGCCTTGCTCTCGTGCCAGCGTCAGCAGCTGAACATGTGTGTCGTGCCACTCGCGCATGCGCACTGGTGACAAAAATTTTGCACGCAATTGCTCGACCAACTTGCGCTGAGAGGCCTTGTGCGCCACCTGATCCCGGTACCACTCCCATAGTTTCAGCCAGGCCAAAAACTCTGACTGCTTGTCCCGAAAAAGCGCGTGCGCCTGATCCGCCGCATCGCGCGCCTGCATGGGCCGATCGCGCGGATCCTGAATCGACAGCGCCGAGGCGATGACGAGGATTTCGGTCAGGCATTGTTGCTCGTGGGCGGCAAAGATCATCCGCGCAACACGCGGATCAACAGGCAGCTTGGCCAGGGATTTGCCCACTGCGCTGAGATGGTTCTGCTCATCCAGCGCACCGAGTTCCTGCAGCAGTTGATAGCCATCGGCAATCGCCCTGCCCGTGGGCGGCTCAACAAACGGAAACGCTTCGACATCATCCAACCGCAACGCTTTCATACGCAAAATAACGGCAGCCAGAGACGAACGCAGGATTTCCGGATCGGTAAACGGCGGACGCTGCGTGAAATCTTCTTCGGCATACAGACGGACGCACACCCCCGGACCCAGCCGGCCGCAGCGGCCTGCGCGCTGGTTGGCCGATGCCTGGCTGATGGGTTCTATCCGCAGCTGCTCGACCTTGCTGCGCCAGGAATATCGCTTGATCCGGGCCAGGCCGCTATCCACGACATAGCGGATTCCGGGCACTGTGAGAGAGGTTTCCGCCACGTTGGTGGCCAGCACCACCCGCCTGAGATTGCTACGCGGGTGAAAGATCTGCTCTTGCTCTGCCCGCGACAATCGCGCATACAGCGGCAGCACCAATACGCCTGCCGGATGCTGCTTGCGCAAGGCCTCGGCACATTCCCGAATTTCGCGTTCTCCAGGTAAAAAAACCAGCACATCCCCTGCACCATGACGCGCACACTCGGCCACACCATCGACCACGGCGTCTACCAGATCCCGTTCTTCGTCAGCACGGCCGATCTCTGACGCCGGCTGCTCTGCCCGCACCGGCCGGTAACGCAACTCAACCGGAAACAGACGACCGGACACCTGAATCACCGGGGCTGGCTTATCGCCCTGCCCGAAATGCTGCGCAAAGCGCTGCGCATCGATGGTGGCTGAAGTGATGATCAGTTTCAGATCATCGCGTCGAGCCAGCAGGCGCTTGAGAAAACCCAACAGAAAATCGATATTGAGGCTGCGCTCATGGGCCTCGTCGATAATGATCGTATCGTAGCGACGCAGCCATGGATCACGCTGCGTCTCTGCCAGCAAGATGCCGTCCGTCATCAGCTTGATGGCCGTCCCTTGGCTGGTACGCTCGCCAAAGCGGATCTGATAGCCAACCCAATCGCCCAACTCGGTGTGCAGCTCTTGCGCCACCCGTTGTGCCACAGAAGTAGCCGCAAGCCGGCGAGGTTGCGTATGGCCGATCATGCCCTGGCGGCCGCGGCCGAGCTCCAGGCATATTTTGGGCAACTGCGTGGTCTTGCCAGACCCCGTTTCACCACAGATCACAACCACCTGATTATCCGTGATCGCCCGAGCGATCTCCCGACGGCACGCACTGACAGGGAGGTCTTCCGGGTACTGAATCAGCGGCAAGGGCCGATCGCCAGCCCCGGCACCGGGGGGCGACGCCTGCGGGCGTCGCTTGCGCGGGCGCCGGGTGGCTGGGGCTTGTTGCAGCGTTGGATGACGTGGCGGAGGTGTCTGGTCTGGCAAAAGTTTGGTTTCCACAGAAAAGCTGCCCTTGAGGCGTGGCCGGGTGCCAGCAACGGGCCCATCCGGCTTAGGCTTAAAGCCCCACTCAGAGACCTTCCATGCCCTTAAGGGTAATCCGTCATTATAATTTCGAGGTCTCCCTCTTGCGATCCCACCCCAACTTGCCATGAGCTCAGCCGAAATCGACACCTATTCCGCACAGGATGCCCCTGAATTCGCAGCCGCGCAGTTTGTCCGCTGGTTTCGCGAGGTGGCACCCTACGTGCACGACTTCAGAGGCAAAACATTTGTGGTGGCCTTTGGCGGGGAACTCATCGAGGACGAAGGTCTTGAGTCTCTCGTCGCTGATCTGTCCCTGTTATCGGCGCTGGGTGTCAAGCTGGTGCTGGTGCACGGCTCGCGCCCGCAGGTCAATGAGCAACTGAGGCTAAAAGGCTACACCACCCAATTTGGGCGGGGCACCGAGCCCACCAGCCCCGAAGCACTCGAGTGCGCCAAAGAAGCCGCTGGTGAAATCCGCCTGGACATCGAAGCGGCCTTCAGCCAGGGCCTTCCCAACACGCCCATGTCCCATGCAAAGATTCGCGTGATTTCCGGCAACTTCGTCACGGCACGGCCCGTTGGCGTCATCAACGGCATTGATTACCGCCGCGCAGGCACAGTCCGCAAGCTGGATATCGATGCCATGCACAATATCATCAGCCAGGGCGCCATTGTTTTGCTGTCACCCCTGGGTTTTTCTCCCACGGGCGAAGCCTTCAACCTGGCAATGGAAGACCTTGCCACCAATGCTGCTGTGGCACTGCGGGCTGAGAAACTGATTTTTCTGACGCAAAACCGCACCGTTACCGAAACCGACGGTTCTGTGGATACGGAGCTGGCCCGCAAAGACGCAGACGAGCTCCTGGCCCAGGGCGTACTCGATGAAGACACCAGCGCGTTTTTGGGCCACGCCTCACTGGCAGTCAAGCGCGGCGTGGCACGTGCACACCTGGTGCCCTACACGCTGGACGGCAGCATCCTGCTCGAGATCTTTACCCACGACGGCGTAGGCACCATGGTGGTCGAAGACACGCTCGAAGACCTTCGCCCCGCAGTCGCCGATGACGTCGGGGCCATTGTGCAGCTGATTGAACCCCTTGAATCCGACGGCACGTTGGTGCCCCGTGGCCGTGCCGTGATAGAACGGGACGTCGAGAAATTCACGGTGCTGGAGCACGACGGCGTGATCTACGGCTGTGTCTCGGTGATTCCATACCTGTCTGACGGCATGGCTGAAATGGCCTGCCTGATTGTCCATCCCGAGTGGCAAGGCGCAGGTGATGGCGAAAAGCTTCTGCGCCACGCCGAAGCTACAGCCCGCGCCCACGGGGCTCGGCGCCTGTTTGTACTGACCACCCGTACATCCCACTGGTTTCTGAAACGCGGCTTCGTGCAAGGCGGGGTATCCGACCTGCCCCACGAAAAGCGCGCGCACTACAACCACTCTCGCAACAGCCTGGTATTTATCAAGCGGTTATAGGCCTGACAGTACATGAAAATCCTCGTCACCGGAGGCGCCGGCTTTATTGGCTCGGCGCTGGTTCGCCATTTGATCCAGTCTACCGGGCACTCCGTCGTCAATGTCGACAAGCTGACGTATGCCGGCAACCTCACCTCTCTGGATTCGGTCAGCGCCAGCCCGCGATACGTGTTTGAACACCAGGACATTTGCAACGCAGCCGCACTGGAGCGCATCTTTGCGCAGCACCAGCCCCAAGCGGTCATGCACCTGGCTGCCGAAACCCACGTCGACCGATCAATTGATGGCCCGGCTGCTTTTGTGCACACCAATCTGGTTGGCACCTATACCCTGCTGGAAACCGCACGCCAATACTGGGCCCGCCTGTCCAAAGAAGATCAATCCGGCTTTCGGTTCCACCATATTTCAACCGACGAAGTCTATGGCGATCTTGCCAATACCGAGGATCTGTTTACAGAGCGTACCCCCTACGCCCCCAGTTCGCCGTATTCTGCCAGCAAGGCAGGCGCCGATCACCTGGTACGCGCCTGGCACCGCACCTACGGCCTGCCTGTCCTGATCACCAACTGCTCCAACAACTACGGGCCTTATCACTTTCCCGAAAAACTCATCCCGCTGATTATTCTTGGCGCACTGGCCGGCAAGCCCTTGCCGGTGTACGGCCAAGGCGAACAGATTCGCGACTGGCTGTATGTAGAAGACCATGCCAGAGCACTTCAGCGCGTGATTGAAGCCGGCACACCCGGAGAAACCTACAACATTGGCGGCCACAACGAACAACGCAATATCGACGTGGTGCACGCCATCTGTGACTTGCTCGAGGCACTCGCGCCAAAGCACCCAGCCGGGGTTACCCGCTATGCAGATTTGATTACACACGTCACCGACCGCCCAGGCCATGATCTGCGCTACGCGATCGATGCATCCAAGATCCAGACGCAACTGGGCTGGGCCCCCCGGGAGACATTCTCCAGTGGCCTGCGTAAAACCGTGCAATGGTATCTGTCCAATCCGCAATGGCTGGACAGCCTTCAGGACGCCCGCAGCCAAGGCCAGCGCCTGGGCCTTAGCGGCATCGGGCAGTGATCAAGCCGGACGACACAATGCGCGTACCCGTCATTCTTGTCACCGGTGCAGACGGCCAATTGGGCAGATCGCTGCAAGCACTGGCCAAACAACAGCCCTTAGCCGCCCATTATGTCTTTGCCACCCGTCAGCACATGGATCTGGGCAATGAAGCATCCATCGTACGTTTTCTGGATCAGCATCCGGCAGATTGCCTGATCAACGCCGCCGCATACACCGCTGTGGATCAGGCGGCCAGCCACCCCGAGCAGGCCACGGCCATCAATGCACAAGGCCCGCAGTGGCTGGCACAACAATGTGCTGCCCGTCACACCCGGCTGCTGCACGTGTCTACCGACTACGTCTTTGACGGCCAACTGTACCGCCCATACCAGGAAACCGACACGCCGGCGCCGTTAAATACCTACGGGCGCAGCAAATGGGAAGGTGAACAGGCCGTGATGGCTGCTGACAGCCGCGCCATCGTGGTACGTACCAGCTGGGTATTCAGTGCCTGGGGCGCCAACTTTGTGCGGACCATGCTCAACCTTGCCAGCCGCCAAACCTCTTTGCGAGTGGTCGACGACCAGATCGGCAACCCGACGTGGGCCGGGCACCTGGCCCAGGCTTTGCATCGCCTGGCGCTGCACGTCATAACCTCTGACGAAGCGACTCAGGCTTCCACACACCGGACATCCACGCCGACAAGTACCGCACCGATAACAGATGGTGTGGATGCGTTCAACAGAATCTATCATTTTTGCGGAACACCGACGGTCAGCTGGAAGGGTTTCGCAGAAGAGATTTTCCGTCAGGCACAGGCAAGCAAAATGCTTGCAGGCATACCCACCGTGCAGCCGGTCAGTGCAAGCCAATGGCCCTCTCCCGAGCCCCGCCCCGCCAACAGCCGGCTGGATTGCTCGCGCATTGAAGCCTTGCTGGGCCCTGTCGAAAGAGATTGGCGCCTGGGCCTGGCGCAGGTACTGCAAACCCTGCACACCAAACCGGGCACAAATTAGGCCGCTACAATGGTGGCCTGTTGAAGCCGCAGGAGCGCAAAACATGGCCCGCATGATCCATTGCCACAAACTAAACCGCGAGGCAGCAGGCCTTGATTACCCACCTTATCCAGGAGAGCTTGGGGCCAGGATCTGGCGCGAGATTTCGCGGGACGCATGGGCCAAATGGCTGGATATCCAGACCCGGCTGGTAAACGAAAACCACTTAAGCCTGGCAGAACCTGAGGCCCGGAAATTTTTAGCCGAGCGCATGAAAGCTTTTTTGTTTGACGACCAGGACGTCGAGGCACAAGGCTATACGCCCCCCGCCCCCTGATTACCAAACAAACACAACACACAGCCTGCCCGACACAGGAAAACAGGCTGTACCAGCCGAGTCAGGATCGTCTGCTCAAGCTGTCAGCCGCGGGGCTCTGGGGGTTCGCCGCGCGCCATGCGCTCGGTGTTGTTAACACCCAGATGGCGAACATCATCCCCACGCACCATGTAAATCACCCGCTCGGCCATATTCTTGGCGTGGTCGCCGATACGCTCTAGCGCACGGGCAATGAAGATGAGATCTATCGAACGCGAAATGGTGCGCGGATCTTCGATCATGTAGGTAATGATGTGGCGCAGCGACGCTTTCCATTCTTTGTCGACGTCCTTGTCGTTGCGCACGACCTGCGCAGCCGCCACGGGATCCTCGCGGGCAAAAGCATCCAGCGCGGCACGGATCATGCTGGCCACGCCATCGGCCATGTGACGCAGCTCTACCACGGGTTCGTAGGACGAATCCGACTCATGCAAGCGGCGTGCCACTTTAGCGATTTTTTCTGCTTCGTCGCCGCAGCGTTCCATGTCGGTCAGCATTTTGGAGATTGACAGCAACAACCGCAAATCAACTGCAGTCGGCTGATTACGGGCAATCAACTGGCTGATGCGCTCGTCGATATCGACCTCAAACTGATTGACCTGACGCTCGTGTTCGCGGACGCGGTCG
Organism: Castellaniella sp.; assembly: GCF_049651205.1. Taxonomy (GTDB): domain Bacteria; phylum Pseudomonadota; class Gammaproteobacteria; order Burkholderiales; family Burkholderiaceae_B; genus Castellaniella. Next base: position 98,192 of record NZ_JBASBR010000011.1, on the reverse strand, counting down.
ACCAATTGCAGTTGCCCCTCGGACAGGGCATGAATGCCGTCGAGCACCATGGACTCGACCAGCCCCCCCATCTGCAGAAACATGGATCGTGTGGTTTCGAGTTCGCCGTGAAATTGTTTATTGGTATGTTCCAGCATCGGAAGCCTCTGACTGCTTGTGACACACTAGAGTGCAAGGAGGGCAAGCGTACCATCACGCTTGCCACTTGAAAAGAAACCCAGCATAGCAGGCAAACATGACAACCACATGACCGCCTGAGGTATGTTGAGTTTAGCTTTCCTGGAGCTCGAGCAGGGACACGCCATCCTGCCCTGCCACCAATGCCAGATGTGCCCCGGAAATTGCAAACAAACCGCAGCAGACCACCCCTGGAATATTGTTCAGCATGGCTTCGAATTCGGCAGGGTCGTCATACTGCAAACCGCTGACATCCAGAATCTGATTGCCATTATCGGTGGTAAACCCAGCCCGCAACACTGGCTGGCCTCCCAGTTGTCGAACCTCGCGGGCAACGGCCTCACGCGCCAACGGGATGACCTCTATGGGTAATGCAAACCTGCCCAGCTGCTGCACCAGCTTGCTCTCATCAACAATGCAGACAAAGCGGTCGGCCACCGACGCCACGATTTTTTCGCGGGTCAGTGCCCCCCCCCCGCCCTTGATCATATTGAGCTGGTGATCAAGTTCATCCGCCCCATCGACATACAAGGTGAGCGAGGAGACCTCATTGAGATCAAGCACCTGGATACCCGCTGCCTGAAGGCGCTGGGTACTGCGCTCTGAACTGGACACTGCGGCGCGAAACGCCTCGCGATGGGCTGCCAGCAGATCAATGAAACGGTCAACGGTAGAACCGGTGCCCACCCCTAGAATGCTTTCTGGCTGCAATTGAGGCAGCACAATATCCAGGGCCGCCTGGGCTGCCTGTTGCTTGAGTTCGTCCTGAGTGCGCATACGCGGGGGTTCCTGCAAAAATTGGATATTGACAAGTGTATTTTAGTGCCTGCCAATAGCAGGTTCAGTAGCACGCCTCTAGCTGGTCGGCCCAGGCCGCCCCTTGTGGCCCGGCCACCTTGAGCAAGGACCGACGCAGGCGCTGCAGATTATTGTGCCGCTGGCGGCTTGAGACATGGCCAATCGTGGCCCGATCAAAATCGATCAGCCAGACGGTATCGTCCGGATCCAGCAAAATATTGTAGGCGTTTAAATCGGCATGCCAGACGCCGGCGTCATGCATGGTGCGGATTGCATTTGCCACAGACAATGGAGAAGCACGATCCAGCAACTGGGCCAGGGGCATGGCCCCAAAAATGCGCCCCACCAAAATGGTATTGCGATAGCTGAAGCCTGTGCGCCAGTACGCCGCCGCCAAGGGCTGGGGAACAGCCACCCGAGCCGCCTGCAAGTGGGCCAGCACGCGAACCTCGGCCCAGGCCCTTACGCGTGCAGCCCCCAACCAGCAATATGTATCGCGCCGCAGCCGCGCCAGCAAGCCACCACGCCGGTATTGCCGCAAGACGGCAGGGCCATGATCGCCATCGACAAACCAGGCCGCTTGCCGGCCACCCTGGGTAACTGCCTGCGCACCCGGCTGATGCGGATCAAACCAACCTGCCGAGGCCCGATCGGCCAGCGCCTGCGGGACACATAATGCGCCAGACGGCAACGCCCGCACCACCCAGCCGGGAGGAACGGGCCTCATGCCGGGCCTCGCGCCAGCAAAAGCGCCATGATCACCAGCAACATGCAGGCAAAGATCAGTTTCAGCCTGGCCTCTGGCAACGAATAGGCCAGACGAACCCCGTAGGGCACACACAAAAGACTGCCCAAGGCCAAGGGAATACCCACCAACCCATGCGCCTGCCCATGCCACGCATAGGTTGCCAGCGCCACCACAGTGCCCGGCACAATCATGGTCAGTGCAAGACCTTGCGCTGCGGTCTGGCGCAAATGAAATAACGTTGTCATGACAGGCACAGCCAGCACGGAGCCCCCCACACCAAAGATACCGCCGGTAAGTCCTGCAAAAATACCCACTAGAAAATACCAAAGCTGCCGAACTTCACCCACGTCATGATAGTGACTTTCCGGCCGCGTTCTAGCCCCACGGCCCAGGCTTTCGCGAAAATAAAACAACGCAATGAGAAAAACAAAACCGGCATAGACGCGACGCAACAGCCACGGATCAATGCCAAGGGCGATCTGCGCACCAATCCAGGTAAAGATGATCGATCCTGCCGCCCCGGCACCTGCCGAGCGCAGATTAATTGGCGAACGCTGATGATATTTGCGCACGGTCAGCAGCACCGCCGGCAGCACCATGATCAGGGCTGTCCCCTGTGCCGCTTGTTGCTCATAGCCCAACACCAGGCCAAGCAAAGGAATTGCAAACAGGCCACCGCCGATGCCCAGAACCCCTCCTGAAAACCCGATAATCCCGCCAACCAGCAGACAGCTGGGAATCAACCACATACTCTCGAACATCCAGATCAATCCTTAACGCAACACACTCAAGACATCTTCGATGCGGTCGACTGCTCGGATTTCCAGGCCTTCGATGGCCTGACGCGGCAGATTGGCACGCGGCACAACCGCCTGAGTAAACCCCAATTTGGCAGCTTCGCGCAGCCTTTCCTGCCCACGAGGCGCCGGGCGGATCTCACCCGCCAGGCCAATTTCGCCAAACGCCAGAAGGCCCTCGGGCAAGGCCTGATCACGCATAGAAGACAAAATGGCCAACGCGACAGCGAGATCGGCCGCAGGCTCGATGATGCGAACCCCTCCCACGGCGTTTACAAAGACATCCTGATCAAAGGTGGCCACCCCCGCGTGACGATGCAAGACGGCCAGCAACATTGCCAACCGGCTGCTTTCAAGGCCTACCGAAAGCCGGCGGGGATTGGGCACGTGCGCGGTATCCACCAAAGCCTGCACCTCAACCAGCAGCGGCCGGGTGCCTTCTTGAGTAGCCATGACGCAAGACCCCGACACTTGGCGCGCATGGCCAGCCAAAAACAGTGCCGACGGATTGCTGACGCCTTTCAGGCCACGATCAGTCATCGCAAAGACGCCGAGTTCATTGACTGCACCGAAGCGATTTTTGATGGCCCGCACCAGGCGAAATGAAGAATGGGTATCACCTTCGAAATACAGGACGGTATCTACGATGTGTTCAAGCACCCGGGGGCCGGCCAGTGCACCATCCTTGGTGACATGCCCGATCAGGATAAGGGTGATGCCTGTTTGCTTGGCCACACGGGTAAGCTGCGCAGCACACTCCCGAACCTGGGACACCGAGCCGGGCGCGGCAGTGAGTTCTCCCGAGTACAGCGTCTGGATGGAATCAATCACTGCCACTTCGGGCTTGCGCTCTAGCAGGGCATGCGTGATCTGCTCGAGCTGGATTTCAGCCAACAGATCGACTGAATCACCGGATACGCCCAGGCGTTGCGCCCGTAGCGCCACTTGCTCGGCTGATTCTTCGCCTGTGACATACAACACAGGCCGTTGGGCAGACAGGCTGGCAAGCGCCTGCAACAGTAGCGTGGATTTCCCGATACCGGGGTCGCCACCGATCAGGACAACCGCACCAGCGACCAAGCCACCGCCCAATACACGGTCGAACTCTTCGATGCCTGTGGGGTTACGCGTGTGTTCACGCGCCTCGATGTCGGCCAGCCGGCGCACGGGGGCCGAGGCTGCCAGAGGTGCAAACCGATGGGCCGCCGAAGCGGTAGGCTCGCGGGATTCTTGCAGGGTGTTCCATGCACCGCAGTGCGGGCAACGGCCTTCCCACTTGGCCGTGGTGCCACCACACTCGGTACACAGAAACAGGGATCGGGCTTTTGCTTTGGCCATTAGCGGCCCGCCAGGCTGCCGCCCCCATCTACCCCTAATTCTTGTCCGGTGATAAATGCAGCTTCGTCGCTTAGCAGAAACACCACGGCTGCAGCAACCTCGTCGGCCTGCGCCAGACGCCCCAGCGGAATGGTAGACAACACCGCACGCTCGGCATCGCTGCCCACTGGACATTCGGAGCGAAATTGGAGAGTCTCGACCGGGCCGGGAGACACTGCATTGACCGTTACACCGTATGGTGCAAGCTCGAGTGCCCAGGTGCGTGTGCACCCCAGCAAGGCGCTTTTCGCAGCCGAGTAACTGGTATGGCCGGCGGCACCATGCACTGCACGGCTGCAGAGATTGACAATACGTCCGGCCTTGCGGGCCTTCATCCCCGGGACAAATGCCTGCACGGCCTGAACGGCCACACGCACGTTGAGATCAAAGGCCTGATATAGGGAAGCCAGATCAACTTCTCCGAGGGGTTCAGCCATGGCCGGGCCCACACAGTTGACCACAGCATCCACCGGATATTTTTCGCGAATCACCCGCAGAAGCTCTTCAGTTTCGCCGGCGTTGGCCAAGTCGCACGCATACAGATATCCGGGAAAATCGATATCGGCGGTATGTCGGGCCAAGCCCACGACATGACAGCCTTGGTCGGCCAAGCGCTGGCTGACGGCCCAACCGATACCTTTGGTGGCACCCGTGACGAGGACGCAACTGTTTTTCATGGGGATCCCTGGAGTTAGATCTCGCGCCGTGGCACACGAGGCGCCACGGCACAAAGGAGTTCGTAGCCTATGGTGCCACAGGCCTGGGCAACCGCATCCACCGAAGGCCCACCCTGGCCCCACAGTACAACACTGGAGCCGACATGTGCATCGGGTATCGGCTGGAGGTCGACCGCCAACATATCCATGGACACGCGGCCAACGAGACGGGTTTCAATCCCATCTACGGTAACCGGGGTGCCTGTGGGGGCGTGCCGTGGATAACCATCCGCGTACCCACAAGCCACGATCCCTATTTTCATGGCCTCAGGCGCACGAAAGGTTTGCCCATAGCCAACAGCTTCTCCTGCCGGCACAACATGTGTACTGATGAGGTGCGCACTGAGCGTCATGGCCGGCAACAAACCAAAATGGCTGGCAGGCTTATCTGCAAACGGTGACGCCCCATAAAGACAAATGCCCGGGCGTACCCACTGGCTGGTGCCACCAACCGCGGCGGCAAAGCCGGGCGTCAACGTAGCAGCAGAGTTACACACACTGACCGGGCCGGGTAAACCTTGGGTAGCCTGAATAAAGCGGTCCATCTGTGCCCGCGTGACAGCCATGTCGTCGTCAGCCCGCGCAAAGTGCGTCATTTTGCCGACAGACCCCAACACACCACTGGTTTGCAGTGCCTGCGCCCGGGCAAACGCTGCACGGTATTGCTCTGGCTGGAAACCCAAGCGATTCATGCCGCTATTCAGTTTCACCAAGGCATCCAGCGGTGTGCGCAACAGGGCACTCTCAAGCATTTCGAGCTGCTCGGCGCAATGAACGGTGGTCTGGATGCAGTAATGCGAAAGGATCTCCAGATCGGCGGGCTCAAAAAACCCCTCAAGCAGCAACAAGGGCCCTGTCCAGCCGGCTTCACGGCACTGAATGGCTTCGTCGAGATCGAGCATCGCCAGACCATCTGCTTGGGCAAACCCGTTTAGGGCTGCGGCTACCCCGTGACCGTAGCCCCGGGATTTCATGACCGCCCACACAAAGGGCGCCGCATCTGGCGCATCCTGTGACAGGCGTTGGGCCACTTGCTGCAAATTATGGGACAACGCCCCCGTATCGACCGTCACCAGGATTGGACGTGGCATGGGATCCTCATGAAACAGAAAAGCGGGGCATACGCGCCTCGCCAACCGGGGATCAGTATACTGCCGCTTAATGGCCATCGATCACTACGAAAACTTCCCTGTCGCATCACTTCTGTTGCCAGCCAGGCTGCGCCCTGCCGTGCAAACCCTGTACGCATTTGCACGCGGCGCAGACGATCTGGCTGACGAAGGTGACGCAGATACCGCAACGCGCCGGGAGGCGCTTGAGCGCTGGCGCCTGGCCGTGCAGGATCTGGGCACCCACCAGACTGTTCGCGTCGCCCTGTCTGCCGAAGACAGCGCAATCTTCGAGCGCCTGCGTCTGACCCTCGCAAAACATCAATTACCGATTCAGCCTCTGCTGGATCTGCTGTCCGCCTTTATTCAGGATCTGGACGTGACCCACTATCCTGACGAGACTGCCTTGAAAGACTACTGCCGGCGCTCGGCCAATCCTGTGGGCCGGCTGATGCTGCACCTGTTTGGCGCCACCAGCCCGCAAGACATCGAGCAATCGGACGCAATCTGCACCGGGCTGCAACGTGTCAATTTTTGCCAGGACGTGGCAATCGACCAGGCCAAAGGCCGCTGTTATATCCCTCTGGATTGCCTGGCACGGCATCATGTCACCCTGCCTGCGCTGGCTGATCTTTGCCAGAACCCACCCGCGCAAGCGCCCCAAGCCTGGCGGGCGGTGTTGCGCGAACAGGCCCAGCAGGCACAGCAAGCCTTGCTCGCCGGCAGCCCCCTGGCCTGGCGCCTGCCCGGGCGTATAGGCTGGGAGTTGCGTCTGGTGGTACTGGGAGGATTACGTATCCTCGAAAAGCTGGCTGCCGGTGGTTACAACCCTTATGCCAATCGGCCCATCGTGGGTCGGCGGGATAGCTTCCTGCTATGCTGGCGCGCATTCGGCCGGCCCCGCCCGGCACAAGACACTGCCTTACCCTTAAACCATGACACCTGACGATTACTGCCAGCAAAAGGCCGCCCAAAGCGGCTCGAGCTTTTATTACTCATTTTTGTTCCTGCCCACGCAGCAACGGCGCGCCATCACGGCGCTGTACGCCTTTTGCCGTGAAGTGGATGACATTGTGGATGACGCCGAGGAAGCCTCAGTGGCACGAATGAAACTGGCCTGGTGGCGCGGCCAGGTGGATCTGATGTTTGATGGTGCGCCAGACCACCCGGTGGCCATCGCACTAGCGCCTCATATCAAAACCTTTGGGCTTGAGTCTGCCCCGTTCTACGCCATAATCGAAGGCATGGAGATGGATCTGGACCAGTTTCGCTACGACGACTGGAACGCCTTGAAAGAATACTGTTGGCGCGCCGCAGGTGTGGTGGGAGATTTGTCTGCCCGTATTTTTGGATACACCGATGCGCGCACCCTGCAATATGCCGAAACCCTGGGGCTGGCGTTTCAGATGACCAACATCATCAGGGACGTGGGCGATGACGCCCGGCGCGGACGGATTTACCTGCCGGCCGATGAGATGCAACAGCACGGCGTTACCGTAGACGACATCCTGGACAGCCACCACACGGCAGCGTTCGAAGCCTTGATGCGGCAACAGACGCAACGTGCACAATCCCTATATCGGGACGCCATGCGTTTGCTGCCAGAAGCCGACCGGCGCGCCCAGCGGCCCGGGCTCATGATGGCAGCCATCTATCACACCCTGCTGGGTGAAATCGAACGCGACGGCTGGCATGTCCTGAACCAGCGCATCACCCTTACGCCCATCCGGAAGTTCTGGCTGGCCTGGAAGGTGTGGGTGGGCGGCGGCGCGGGCCTGATACGCCGTCTGTCTGCATGAAGCTTGCCGTCATTGGCGCCGGTTGGGCTGGCTTGGCCGCTGCAATCCATGCGCTGCAGCAAGGGCATGACGTTCATGTCTACGAGGCGGCCGCCGCTGCCGGCGGGCGCGCACGAAACATCCGTAATCCGGCACTGGCCACGGCTACAGATAACGGGCAGCATATTTTGCTGGGTGCCTATCACGCTATTCTTGGCATGATGGCCCAACTGGGCGTCGATCCTCGATCTGCCTTTTACCGTTGCCCTCTGAATCTTCAGTCGGCAGACCAAAGCCTGAGACTCTCATTCTGGCCTTTGCCAGCGCCTTTTCATCAACTCGGGGTGATGTTTGGCAGCAAAGGCTTGCAAGGCTGGCGCGGCCGCCTGCATCTGAAGCGGGTTCTGCAGTCTCTGGACAATCCGGTGATTCCCGCAGACATGAATGCAGCCCTCTGGCTGCAACAACTGGGGTGCCCACCCCGGCTGCAAAACGTCTTGTGGACACCGCTTTGCCTGGCTGCCACCAATACCGCCCTGGAGCACACAGATGCCCGCTTGCTGGCACATTTGCTGGCCAAGAGCCTGGGTGCCCATCCCGGCGACAGCGATCTGCTGATCCCGCGAGGTCATCTCCACGATCTGTGGCCTCGTCAGGCCTGCGAGCAGCTGGGCGACCGACTGAGCCGCGAACGCATCACGCAATTGCAAGCTGGCCCGGCAAACACCTGGCATTTGAACGACAAATGCCATGATCGGGTGATTGTTGCAACGTCCGCGCGCGAAGCCCGGCGGCTACTGTCTTCCCTACCCGGCGCCAATACCTGGCTGGGCACCTGGCCCCTGCCCCAAATGGCAGCCATCGGCACACTGACCCTGCGTCTGAACCAACCGTGGAACTCGGGCCACGCCATGCAGCTGCTGCAAGACAAACCAGCCCTTCAGGCTTGGGGACAATGGATGTTTGACGCCAGTGCCTATGCACATACGGCCGAAGCCAGATCCATGGTGCACATTGTGATCGGACGGGCCCAGCGCTACGCCGACACAGTCCCAGAGACGATTTTTAACGGCGTGCTGCGGCAGATTCGGGAGCAGGCCAAACACCCCCTACCTGCCGTCGTGCAGTGGTCTCTGATTACTGAAAAGCACGCGACTTTTGATGTGGTGCCAGGCCTGAAGCGCCCAGGCACCAAGACCCCGTGGCCAGGCCTTTATCTTGCCGGTGACTGGACGGACACGGGTTTCCCGGCGGTACTGGAAGGCGCCGTACGCAGTGGCTTGAAAGCGGCACAACAGGCCACTACGTAAGACAACCCACCCACGCTACAAGGCGTGCCGGCGAAGATAATCGGCCACCAGGCTGGCGTCGCAATCCATGATTTCAAAGCGCTGCGGTTGCTGCTGCAAATCTTGCAGTGCTACAGGAATCTCGGGCTGCCGGCCGGTTGCCTCAAGAATGGTTTCAGAGAACTTGGCCGGTAGTGCTGTTTCGAGCACCAGCATTGGGATGCCAGGATCAAGGTGCGACAAGGCTACATGCACGCCGTCTGCCGTATGCGGATCGATCAGCAAGCCAGACTCCTGGTACACCGCCCGGATGGTGGACAAACGATCAGCATGTGTACTGGTGCCCGCAACAAAGCCGTAGCGATCCGCAAGCTGCGGTTTGAGATCGGAGAGATCAAACTGGCCGTCTTGCTTCAGGTCGGACATCAGGCCGCGAACCCGAGCTGGATCCTGTGCCACCAGATCAAACACAAAACGCTCGAAATTGGAGGCCCGTGAAATATCCATCGAGGGGCTGGACGTGGCATACGTCTGGCTGGCCGGCCGTGGCCGATACACCCCAGTGCGGAAGAATTCTTCGAGGACGTTGTTTTCGTTGCTGGCCAGAACCAGACGATGAATGGGTACCCCCATCTGACGCGCCAGATGGCCGGCCAGGATATTGCCGAAGTTGCCCGACGGTACCGCAAATGAGACTTTTTGGCCGGGCTCTGTGGTGGCACGCAGCCAACCCCAGACGTAATAAACAATCTGTGCGGCGATGCGGGCCCAGTTGATGGAATTGACGGCACCCAGGTTATGGCGGTTCTTGAAGCCGAGATCGCCAGCGAGTGCCTTGACAATATCCTGGCATTCGTCAAACACACCCCGTACCGCAATATTGTGGATATTGGCGTCTTGCAGCGAATACATCTGTGCACGCTGAAAGGCGCTCATGCGCCCATGAGGCGACAGCATGAACACCGCCACACCACGCTTGCCACGCAAGGCGTATTCGGCAGCAGATCCGGTATCTCCAGAGGTGGCACCCAGCACATTGAGGGTTTGACCACGCTGCGCCAGCACGTACTCGAACACCTGCCCCAGAAACTGCATGGCCATGTCCTTGAACGCCAACGTAGGGCCCTCGGACAAGCCCAACAACGATACGCCGGGGCGCAATGGCTTTAATGGCGCAATCCGGGGAAATACCTCGGGGGCATAGGCGGCTTGCGTGAGGCGCTGCAAGTCATTGGTGGGAATGTCGTCGATGAACAAACCCAGTACCTGGGCGGCAAGCTCGGCATAGGACAGGCCGCGCCAGGATTCAAGCTGTGCCTTGGAGATTTGCGGCAGGGAGACCGGCAAAGCCAGACCACCATCAGGTGCCAGGCCTTCAAGCAGGATGTCGCAAAATGGCACAGGGGCCATACCGCCCCGGGTAGACTGATATTTCAAGAGAAATTCTCCACGCGCAGACGGGTGACATCAGAGCGGACAAAAGACTGGTTTTGCATCACTTGCAAGGCGGCGTCCACATCGCCTTCACGGGCTTCGTGGGTGAGGAAAATAATATCAGCCTGCTGATCGCCATGCGGCTGCTGGAACATCGATCCCACAGAAATCCCCGCACCAGACAGAATCCGTGCCAAATCGGCCAGCACTCCCGGCACATCATCCACGCGCAAGCGCAGATAAAAGCTGGAACGCACTTCTGCCATCGGCAGCACAGGAATATCCACCACAGCCTCCGGCTGGAAAGCCAGATAGGGAACCTGGTGCTCGGGATCGGCCATTTGCAAACGCGCAACGTCGACCAGATCGGCCACGACGGCTGATGCCGTAGGCAAGGCCCCAGCCCCTTGCCCATAGTACATGGACAAACCGACAACATCACCCCTGACCAACACAGCATTCATCGCGCCTTCGACATTGGCCAGAAGGCAATCGGCCGGCACCAGCGTTGGATGCACCCGAAGCTCGATGCCATCCGGGCGCCGGCGGGTGATACCCAGCAGCTTGATGCGATACCCCAGACGCTCGGCGTGCACGATATCTTCGGAAGCCAGATGGGAGATACCCTCAGTGGTGGCTTTGTCAAACTGCACCGGGATACCAAAGGCGAGCGACGCCAGCAAGGTAAGCTTGTGTGCGGCATCCACGCCTTCAATGTCGAAGGTTGGGTCGGCTTCGGCATATCCTAACCGCTGGGCCTCGGCCAGTACGGTTTCGAAGGGCAGCCCACGCTGACGCATTTCGGAGAGAATAAAGTTGGTGGTGCCATTGATAATGCCGGCTACCCACTGGATACGATTGGCTGTCAGGCCTTCGCGGATCGCCTTGATGATCGGAATTCCGCCGGCAACCGCCGCCTCGAAAGCCACCATCACCCCGCGGGCCTGGGCTGCCGCGAAAATCTCGTTACCATGCACGGCCAGCAAAGCCTTGTTGGCCGTGACCACATGCTTGCCGTGCTCGATCGCCTGAAGAATGCAGTCTTTGGCAAACGTATCACCGCCCATGAGTTCGACGACGACGTCGATATCTGGATCGTTCACAAGCTCATGCGCATCGCTCGCAATGCGGACGTCAGGCCCAACCAGCGCCCGCGCCTTGGCGACATCACGCACAGCCACGGCAGTGACTTCGATGGACCGCCCTGCACGACGCGCGATTTCGCTGCTGTTTTGCGCCAGCACTGTCCAGACACCCCCACCCACAACACCCAGGCCTAACAAGCCGATTCGAACTGGTTTCATTTCAGGAACCCGTCCTTGCGAAACATATCCTTGATGCCGCGCACCGCCTGGCGGGTACGTTGCTCGTTTTCGATCAGGGCAAAGCGCACGTATTCGTCGCCGTACTCGCCAAAGCCAATCCCTGGTGAAACCGCCACCTTGGCTTCCGACAACAAGCGCTTGGAGAACTCGAGAGAACCCGTCGCCCGATAGGGCTCGGGGATGTGCGCCCAGATGTACATCGACGCCTTGGGGATATCCACCGGCCACCCTGCCTCGTGCAAGCCCTTGGCCAACACGTCGCGGCGGCGGCGATACTGCTCGACCACTTCGGCCACGCAATCTTGCGGGCCCTCAAGCGCCGCGATGGCAGCCACCTGCAAAGGCGTAAAGGTGCCGTAATCGTGATAGCTCTTGATGCGTGCCAGCGCATTGACCAGCTCGCGGTTGCCCACCATGAAACCAATACGCCACCCTGCCATGTTGTAGCTTTTGCTCATGGTGAAGAATTCGACAGCCACATCACGCGCACCGGGCACCTGCATGATGGAGGGCGCCACATAGCCATCAAACGTAATGTCGGCATAGGCGAGATCGTGCACCACCAAAATGCCATGCTCTTTGGCTAGTGCCACCACGCGTTCGAAGAACGACAAATCCACGCACTGGGCGGTGGGATTGCTGGGAAAGCCCAAAATCATCATCTTGGGCCTGGGGATGGTCTCGCGCACTGCACGCTCGATTTCCTCAAAGAAATCCAGACCTGGAATCATAGGTACAGAACGGATATTAGCCCCTGCAATTACCGCCCCGTAGATGTGAATCGGATAGCTGGGGTTGGGCACCAGCACCGTATCGCCACGATCCAGTGTCGCCAGCATCAGGTGGGCCAGGCCCTCTTTTGAGCCGATCGTCACAATCGCCTCGGTATCGGGATCAAACTGCACGCCGTAACGGCGCTCGTACCACTGCGTAATGGCTCGGCGCAGACGCGGAATGCCCTTGGATACCGAATACCCATGGGTGTTTTCCCGCTCGGCAACCTCAACCAGCTTGGCCACGATATGCGGTGGGGTCGGGCCATCCGGATTGCCCATGGACATATCAATAATGTCCTCGCCCCGGTGCCGGGCAGCCATCTTGAGCTCTCCCGTAATGTTGAACACATAGGGTGGCAGGCGCTCGATACGCGGAAAGGTGGTCATGATGATCCTCGGCAGGGCTGAAACAAAATTCTGGCGGCAAGTAGATGCAGTGCAGCAAATCCGATAATCTAGCGCATGCGTGTGCGACTCGCAAATCAGCCTGCCTGTCGGCGGGGGCGCACTGCGCTATCATCACAGGAACTCTGGAGCATGCCGTGTTATTGCAAAAAGACCTTAATCCAGCACTGAATACCGTAACGGCATACGGCGAGCACCACCTGGAGATCAATCAGGTGCGCTACGAAAACGCCATCTGCTTTGGGCCTGAAGGCCCCGTGCGTACGGTAGAAATCAGCCGCGTCAATGAGATCAATGCATCGTTTTTGAAGGCGCTTATCGGGCTTGACAAGGCCTCGGACGATCCCATGGCGTTTCTTGACGACGCCCCCAGCCGCCTGCCGGACGATGCCCCCGAAGTGTTGCTGATCGGCACGGGCACCCGCCAAACCTTCTTACCCACCGAAACCCTTCGCCCGCTGTTGCAGCTGGGCATTGGTGTCGAAACCATGACCACCCAGGCCGCAGCCCGGACATACAACATTTTGATGTCCGAAGAACGCCGCGTCCTGGCGCTTTTGTTACCCGGAGACCCTACCCCATGACCCCTGTCGCAATCGGCAAACCCTTGCCCCCCTTGACCGCAGAATCCACCCACGGTGCATTTGATTCGGCTGCACTTCAAGGCAAACCCTTTGTTCTTTATTTTTATCCTAAGGACAACACACCGGGCTGCACCACAGAGTCACAAAATTTCCGCGATCTCCACCCGCAATTTCAGTCGCTGGATTGCCCGGTGTTTGGCATCTCCCGGGATTCCATCAAATCACACGAAAACTTCACCGACCAGCAAAGCCTGCCCTTCGCGCTAGTATCCGACCCAGATGAAACCCTGTGTCAGCTCTTTGACGTCATGAAACAGAAAAACATGTATGGCAAACAGGTGCGCGGCATCGAACGCAGCACCTTTCTGGTTGATCAACACGGTACGCTGGTGCAGGAATGGCGTGGCGTTCGTGTGCCAGGCCACGCAGACGAAGTCTTGCAGGCCGTGCGCAAGCTGACTGCCTAAAAATCCCACTTTCCGGAGACTCCATGCCGCTTCCGAAACCGCCGACCAAGCTTGGTGCTACGGTCGACCCGTCTGCTACCGTATCAGCCCTCGCTGCTACACCACCGGGCAACACCGAGGTATCCGACACGACACCAGACACACCCAGAAAACCACGCAACAAGCCGGCGGTCGCGGCGATTCTTACAAAATCAACCCGTTCGCCAAGCACAGCAACAACCGAGCCTGCCACAACACCTAAAACAGCATCCGGCTCAACCAAATCAAATACGGCAGCCCCCGCAGTTTCGGCCATCGCCTCACGCCAGGCTGCCAAACCCGGCAACCCACCTGCTTTGGCATCCAACACACAGCCTGCTCCCTCCGCCAAAAGCAGCAAGGGGCCGGCCAAGCGCCTGCCGGCCAGCCAGCGCAAGCTGTTTGTGCTTGATACCAACGTGCTGCTGCACGATCCCAGCTCGCTGTTCCGCTTTGCAGAGCATGATGTCTTTCTGCCCATGATTGTGCTCGAAGAGCTTGATCACCAGAAAAAAGGCATGTCCGAAGTCGCCCGTAACGCACGCCAGGTCAGCCGCTCGCTCGACGAGCTCATCGGCAATACCGAAGACCTCAACAAGGGGGTATTGCTGGACGGCTCTGGCAACAAAGAAGCCAGAGGAGCCCTGTATTTCCAGACACGGCCCACCGACGCACGACTGCCCATCGAGCTGCCCATGGGCAAGGCCGACAACGTCATCCTCAGCATTGTCCACGGATTGCGTGAGGCCTCACCCAAGCGCGAGATCGTCCTGGTGTCCAAAGACATCAATATGCGGCTGAAGGCCCGCGCACTGGGGCTGCCCGCCGAAGACTACCTCAACGATCACGTCCTCGACGATTCTGATCTGCTCTACGACGGCATCCTGCCGCTACCCGAAAACTTCTGGAACAAGCACGGCAAAGACATCGAATCCTGGCAGCAAAACGGCCTTACCTGGTATCGGGTGCGTGGGCCGCTATGCAGCCAGTTCAGCGTCAACGAATTTGTCTACTACGAAGGCGACATGCCTTTGTCGGCACAGGTGCGCGAGGTTACCGGCAAAAGTGCGGTTCTGGCCACCTTACGCGATTTCAGCCATGGCAAAAACAGCGTCTGGGGCATTACGGCACGCAACCGCGAACAAAATTTCGCCCTTAACTTGCTGATGAACCCCGACATCGACTTTGTATCGTTGCTGGGACAAGCGGGCACCGGTAAAACACTGCTCACCCTGGCCAGCGCGTTATCACAAGCCTTCGAAACCAAACGCTACACCGAAATCATCATCACGCGCGCCACGGTGCCCGTAGGCGATGACATCGGGTTTTTACCTGGCACCGAAGAAGAAAAAATGCTGCCCTGGATGGGTGCCCTGGAAGACAACCTCGAAGTCTTGCACCAGGGGGCCGGCAACGCCATCACCAGCACCCCCAGCTCAGGCAACCCCGACTGGAGCAAAACACCCGCCATGGACCTGATCCGCTCACGCATCAAGGTCAAATCCCTTAATTTCATGCGGGGGCGCACTTTCCTCAATAAGTTCCTGATCATCGACGAAGCGCAGAATCTGACACCCAAACAGATGAAGACGTTGATTACTCGGGCGGGCCCGGGCACCAAAATCGTTTGCCTGGGCAATATTGCGCAAATCGACACGCCTTACCTCACCGAAGGCAGCTCGGGGCTTACGTACGTGGTCGACCGCTTCAAGGGCTGGCCGCACGCAGGCCATGTCACCTTGCAACGCGGAGAGCGTTCCCGTCTGGCAGACTACGCCAGCGATGCGCTCTGAGTCTGTCAACATGCAACGAAGCCACTTGCCTCTTGGTTTCACCCTGGGGGATGCCGCAGGGGTTGGCCCCGAGCTTATCGTCAAGCTGTTTCACCAGGGGCTGCCCCACCCCGCCGTGGTGTATGGCGATGCAGGGATTCTCGCCCGGGCCTGTACAGCACTGGGCCTCGAAGACCAAATCAGGATTCAGCCACTGAAAACCCCTGGCGCAGGTTCCTGCAAGAACGTCATCGGTGTGCTGAATCGATGGGACAGCCTACCGCCAGACCTGCCCTACGGGCGTGTAGACGCCCGCGCAGGGCGAGGTGCCTACGAGTACCTGTGCCACGCAATCGATGATGCCCAGGGCGGCCATTTGCGTGCTGTGGTTACCGCACCACTGCACAAAGAAGCCTTGCATGCGGCAGGCATAAATTTCCCTGGACACACCGAAATCCTGGCAGAGCGTACCGCCACCACCGATTACGCCATGATGCTGGCCAACCACGAGCTGCGCGTCCTGCTGGTTACCATCCATATGGCGCTGGCTGATGTTCCCCAAGCCATCAACCAGGAGGCCGAGCACCGTGCCATTACCCTGGCCCAGCTGGCGTGCCGGCAAGCTGGTATCCGACAGCCACGCATTGCCGTGGCGGGGCTCAATCCCCATGCTGGCGAAGGCGGTGCATTTGGCACAGAAGAATCCCGCCATATCCTGCCCGCCATCCAGGCGGCCAAGGCACAGGGGCTGGATGTCTCAGGCCCCTGGCCGGGCGACACCATCTTTATGCGGGCCCGAAAAGGCGAGTTTGACATCGTGGTAGCCCAATACCACGACCAGGGGCTCATCCCGGTAAAGTATCTGGGGCTGGATGAAGGCGTCAATGTCACGGTGGGCCTGCCGTTTGTGCGTACCAGCGTTGATCACGGCACAGCCTTTGACATCGCCGGCAAGGGGATCGCCGATCCTGCCTCTTTAAGGGCAGCCTTTGATATGGCCCTGCAAATGACCGCCCACGCACACACTGACCAGGCTTAGTAACCCGGCGCAGCAGAGAAATTAAGGAACCGCGTGCTGGCACCCTGAAATGTCAGCCTCACCGTGCCAATCGGGCCGTTACGCTGCTTGCCGATAATGATTTCGGCGGTGCCTTTATCGGGAGAATCAGGGTTATAGACCTCATCCCGGTAAATAAAGATGATCACGTCCGCATCCTGCTCGATAGCCCCCGACTCACGTAGGTCGCTCATGACCGGCCGCTTGTTGGGGCGCTGCTCGAGGCTGCGGTTTAGCTGTGACAAAGCCACCAGCGGGCAATTGAGTTCTTTAGCCAGGGCCTTGAGCGAACGGCTGATCTCGGAAATCTCGGTGGCGCGGTTCTCACCCCCGCCATTGGCTGACATCAGCTGGATGTAGTCGATGATCACCATTCCCAGCTGCCCGCACTGCCGCGACAGACGGCGGGCGCGCGCCCGTACCTCCATCGAGGTGAGCGCTGGCGTTTCATCGATATAGATTTGTGCCTGCTCAACCTTTTGCACCGCATGTGTCAGGCGGGGCCAGTCATCCTGGTTGAGCTTCCCGGTTCTCATCCGGTGCTGATCGAGCATGCCAACGGAACCAATCATGCGCATGGCCAGCTGCACCGCACCCATTTCCATGGAAAACACGGCCACCGGAAGACCTTGCTCGATCGCGACGTGCTCACCGATATTCATCGAGAACGAGGTTTTACCCATGGATGGACGCCCGGCAACGATAACAAGATCACCCGGCTGCAGGCCGGATGTCATGCGATCGAGATCATCAAAGCCCGTGGGCACGCCGGTAACATCAGAATCTCCCTCGCGGTGGTACAGCTCGTCGATACGCTCGACAACCTGCGCCAGCAAGGGCCGGATCTCCTGAAACCCGGCCATCCCGCGGGCACCCTCTTGCGCAATCTGAAACACACGGGATTCTGCTTCGTCGAGAATCTGCCGGGCTTCTTTGCCCTGAGGGTTGAAGGCAGTCGCAGAGATCTCGTCGGCAATCGACACCAGCTTGCGCAGCATGGAACGCTCGCGCACGATCTCGGCATAGCGTCGGATATTGGCCGCCGAGGGCGTGTTGTGCGCCAGCGCATTGAGATAGGGCAAGCCGCCGCAGTCATCGGCCTTGCCGGCGGTGGCCAGGGATTCGTGTACCGTAATGACATCGGCCGGGCGCGCCAGACCCACCAGACGGGTAATGTGCTGCCAGATCAGGCGGTGGTCAAAACGATAGAAATCATCTTCGACCAGAACATCGGCAATACGATCAAATGCGGCATTATCCAGCAGCAAGCCACCCAAAACCGATTGTTCGGCCTCGATGGAGTGCGGTGGGACGCGCAGGTAATCCAGTTGATTGTCGGTTTCGATATCCACCACGTGATCCTTGATCCAATAAAAAAAGGCCGGCATCGAGCCGGCCTTGGTGCTCGCCCTGCTACTTCTTCATGGAAGAAATGTAGCACGGCCGGCAAATGGCATCAGGCCATTTCGCCTTGCACGGTCAGTGTGACATCGGCCACGACATCTGCGTGCAGCGCAACCTGCAGGGGGAACTCGCCCACTGCTTTGATGGCGCCGTCGGGCATGCGAACCTGCCCTTTGTGCACATCGCTGAAGCCGGCATCTTGCAAAGCCTTGGCAACGTCCATATTGGTAACCGAGCCAAACAGACGGCCATCAACACCCGCCTTTTGGCTGATGATCAGGGCAAAACCGTGCAGCTTCTCGGAGAGCGCCTCAGCGGCGGCCAGTTTCTCGGCCTGATGTTTTTCGAGCTCGGCGCGGCGGACTTCGAATTCTTTCAGAGCTGCGTCGGTTGCCCGACGCGCGATTTTCTGGGGAATCAGGTAGTTGCGGGCGTAGCCATCACGCACACGCACCACATCACCTAGGTTCCCGAGATTGACGACTTTTTCAAGCAGAATGACTTGCATGACGGGGACCTCGGATTAGTTATGGTTGTCGGTGTACGGCAACAGAGCCAGGAAGCGTGCACGCTTGATGGCGGTGTCCAGCTGACGCTGATAGTGCGCTTTGGTGCCGGTGAGGCGTGCCGGGATGATCTTGCCGTTTTCCTGGATGAAATCACGCAGGGTGTCAAGATCCTTGTAGTCGATTTCCTCGACTTTGGCGACGGTGAAGCGGCAGAATTTGCGCCGTTTGAACAGCGGGTTTTGTTGCCCGAATTTACGTTTTTCTTTCGACTTCTTGAAGTAAGCCATGATGTTAACCTTTGTCTGATACCGGGCAAGGCCCGGTGGGTTCATTCAATTTGCCTGCACTAGCTGCTGGATATGCAATACCAGCCGATCCGATCCCTGCCGCTGCGGTGCGAGAAACCCAACTACCTGAATGGCCGACCCCACAGGGGTATTGGCCAACTGCAGTGCGATGTCCCCCAGAGCGACCGCCTTGAGTGTCATGGACACCTGACGGGACAGGCCTGCTTCGATTACCCGGGACTCATGCGCCATCTGCAATCTGACAACCGGCAAACCTGCCGGGGTATGACGCAGCGGCTGAATCTCCAGAAGGTTCGCAGCCAGCTTGACCTGGTTCACGGATCGCGCGAGCGCCGGATCAGGAGTTCGAAGTCTCGGCAGAAGCCTTGCGGGCCTCTTCGCGTTCGACTGACTTCATCATGAGAGAAGGCTCGGTGTGGGCGTGCTTGGTCTTGATGAACAGGTGACGCAGGATGGCGTCGTTGTAGCGGAACGAGTGCTCGAGTTCGTCGAGTGCCGTTTGACCGCATTCGATGTTAAAGCAGACGTAATGCGCTTTAACAAGCTTTTGGATTGGATAAGCCAACTGGCGGCGGCCCCAATCTTCGACGCGATGAATCTGGCCGCCATTAGTGGTGACCATGGTTTGATAGCGCTCGATCATGGCGGGCACTTGCTCGCTTTGATCGGGGTGCACAATGAACACTACTTCGTAGTGACGCATAAATGACTCCTTGAGGATATCTGCGATTGACAGACAGCCCGCCACCACTGAAAAACCAGGGACGGTCGGGCAAGTAACCCGGCATTCTAGCACAAATCAGAAAGCAGAAACCAGACGCAACACAGGGTGCTTGCGCCTGGCAAGAGCGATGACTACAGCAGATATGCCGGGAGATTCAGGCGCTACGCACCACTGCATAGGCCGAATGATTGTGTATGGATTCAAAGTTTTCAGCCTCGACTTCAAACCACTGGACGCCCGGCTGTTGCTGCAGCATGACGGCCACATCGCGGACAAGATCTTCGACAAATTTTGGATTTTCATAGGCATGCTCGGTGACGTATTTTTCGTCTGCCCGCTTGAGCAATCCCCACAACTGGCACGAGGCTTGGGCCTCGATGGCGGGAATCAGCGTATCCAGCGCTGGCGCCTGCGCAGCCGGACACTCGAGCCGCACCGTAACGTGTGAGCGCTGGTTATGCGCACCGTATTCCGAGATGGCCTTGGAGCACGGGCACAGGCTGGTTACAGGCACCTGAACCTCGAGAGAAAACTGACTTGCCCGCTGGCGCCGTGTCCGGATCGTCCAGCACACCTGGTAATCCATCAGGCTGCGGACTTCAGTGACGGGCGCGGATTTTTCGAGGAAATACGGAAACCGTGCGGACAGATCGCCCGCATCTGCCTGCAACTGATCCAGCATGTCGGTAGCCATCTGCGCAAGACCTGCCGGGCTGAGGGCCTGAGCCCGCCGAGCCTCGAGCAGCGCAATAAAGCGCGACATATGCGTGCCTTTCTCTTCGGCAGGCAGCGCAACTGTCATTTCCCATTGGGCAATCGTGGCCTGTGGCTGTGCTGCCGTGGCAACCAGCAACGGGTGACGCACCCCCCGAACCCCAACACGCTGGATGGCAATATGGCGTGTATCCGCACTACTTTGCACATCCGGCATGGCTACCAACACCGGGTCGAGCACCGTGTTCATGAATGATTTCCTTGCAAACGCTGGCGTATTGACGCCTCGATCCCTTGAGCATCCAGGCCTAAGCTTGCCAGGATCGCCTTTTGGTCCCCGTGATCGATGAATTCGTCCGGCAGCCCAAGCTGAAGAACCGAGCGCATGATCGCCTCCCGATGAAAGTATTCGGTAACCGCACTGCCCGCCCCGCCCATGATGGCCGCTTCTTCGAGGGTGACAAACAGCTGATGGCTAGTTGCCAATTGCGATAACAGGGATTCATCCAGCGGCTTCACAAAGCGCATATCCACCAGCGTGGCGTCCAGCGCCTCAGCAGCCTGCATGGCGGACTGCAACAGCGTGCCAAACGCCAGAATGGCAATAGCTTGCCCTTGCCTGCGCACCACGGCACGACCAATATCGACCGTATCGAGTGTATCGCCAGGCGGGGCACCACAGCCCGGGCCACGAGGATATCGTACCGAAGCAGGCCCAGGATGACGATAGCAGGTGTTCAGCAATAGGCGCGCCTCGTGTTCGTCGGAGGGTGTGGCCACCACCATATTGGGCACACAGCGCAGATAGGCAATATCATAGTTACCCGCGTGTGTGGCACCATCAGCACCCACAATGCCGGCACGATCCAGCGCGAAAGTGACATCCAGATTTTGCAATGCCACATCATGGATCAGCTGATCGTAGCCACGCTGTAAAAATGTAGAGTAAATGGCCAGCACGGGTTTATAGCCCTCGCAAGCCAGCCCCGCCGCGAAAGTAACCGCATGCTGCTCGGCAATGCCCACATCAAAGTAACGCTGTGGAAACGCACGCTCGAAGGCAACCAGGCCACTGCCCTCGCGCATGGCAGGCGTAATGCCAATAAGCTTGTCATCGGCCCCAGCCATATCGCACAACCACTGGCCGAAGATTTGTGAGAACGACTGCCGTCCAGGCTGGGCAGGCTTCTGGATGCCCACCAAGGGGTCAAACCTGCCAGGCCCGTGATAAAGGACGGGGTCGGCCTCCGCCAATTTGTAGCCCTGCCCCTTGCGGGTAACCACATGCAGAAACTGCAAACCCTTTAATGCCCGGATATTTTCGAGGGTGGGCAGCAGCGCTTCGAGGTCGTGACCATCGATGGGGCCCATGTAGTTGAAGCCCAGCTCTTCGAAGAGCGTAGAAGGCGACAGCATGCCCTTGGCATGGCCCTCGAGTTTGCGCGCCAGCGCCAATGCCGGAGGCACGTGCTGCAGCATGGCCCTCCCCATGGTTTTGGCACGCGCATAAAATTGACCAGACAGAAGACGGGCAAAGTAGTAGTTAAGCGCCCCAACCGGCGGCGAAATCGACATGTCGTTGTCGTTCAGGATCACCAGCAAATTAACGTCTGGTGTCACACCTGCATTATTAAGCGCTTCGAAGGCCATGCCGGCCGTCATGGCCCCATCGCCAATCACGGCAATATGCTGGCGATCGATGCCCGCATTGCGCGCAGCCACGGCCATGCCCAATGCTGCAGAGATCGAGGTGGACGAGTGTGCAGTGCCAAAGGCATCGTAGGGAGACTCGGAGCGTTTGGGGAACCCTGAAATACCGCCTTGTTGACGCAAGCCTGCCATACCCTCGCGCCGGCCCGTCAGGATCTTGTGCGGATACGATTGATGGCCGACGTCCCAGACCAGACGATCCTGGGGCGTGTTAAAGACATAATGCAAAGCGAGCGTGAGCTCGACCGTGCCCAGATTGGAGGACAAATGCCCGCCCGTTTGAGCAACCGACTGCACGAGAAAACTGCGTAGCTCTGTCGCCAGCTCTTTGAGTGTCCGACGATCCAGCTTACGCAATTGCGCAGGAGAATCAATGGTGTCCAATATCGTCATCTTGTGCTTCTGGTGTCCTGGGTCTGGCTATATCAGTGCGTTCGGCCAATGATGTAATCCGCAAGCTCGCGCAGGCGGCAGGCCGACGGGCCCAAAGGCAACAGCGCCTCGTGAGCCTGCTCTCGAAGGTCGTTGAGCAAACTGTGCGAAGCGTCCAGGCCGAGAATCGAGACATAGGTAGGTTTGCCCTGTGCAGCATCCTTGCCTGCCGTTTTCCCCAGAGTAGCCGAATCTGCCGTAACGTCCAGAATATCATCCACAATCTGAAACGCCAGCCCCATCGCGGCCGCATAGGACTCCAGCCCATTACGCGCCGTCGAGCTGGCACCCGCCACGACCCCGCCCAGCAACACGCTGGCTTCGAGCATGGCTCCGGTTTTCATGCGATGCATGCGTTGCAGTGCATCGATAGTGAGGGCATGACCCACGCTGGCACAATCGATGGCCTGTCCGCCCACCATGCCGTCAGCACCCGCCGCCCGTGCCAATAATTGCACAGCCTGTACCACCAATGCCGGAGCGATCGGCATCTGTGCCAGACAATCAAACGCCAAGGGTTGCAAGGCATCTCCCGCCAGCATTGCCAAGGCTTCATCGTCGAATTGCCGATGCACCGTAGGCCGACCACGTCGCAAATCATCATTATCCATGCACGGAAGATCATCGTGGATGAGGGAATACGCGTGCACAAGCTCTACCGCAGCGGCCGCACCATCCAGAGCCAGGCCCTGGGCAGAAGAAACGCCACCTGAGGAACAGCTGGCTTCACCCGCGGCGTACACCAGGGCAGCCCGCACCCGTTTTCCCGGACCCAACACGGCATAGCGCATCGCTTCATGCAGGCGCACAGGGCTTTCGTCAGCCTCGGGAAGCAGCTCGGAGAGCACCCCACCAATACGGCCGACAGCATCCTGCAACCACTGATCAAAACAGCCTGTCGCGGACATTATTGCTCATCCTGCCCGGCGTGGTCATCCAAAGGCTCAAGCAGTTGTCCCTGCAAAACCTGCACTTGCTGCTCGGCAGCTTCTAGACGTTGCTGACAAACCCGAGCCAGCGCAACCCCCCGCTGATACAGCGCAATCGACTCATCAAGCCCCAAATCGCCATCACTCATACGCGAGGCAATGGACTCGAGTTCGGACAATGCGGTTTCGAAGTCTTGTGGCAATGCCGGCCCGGCCTTTGACGGCTCTGGGCGCACTGTGGTTTTTTCCTTGGCCATGGGATTCTGTTATCTAGTTCCAGACTGAATTGTACGAGAACTGAAGACATGTACTCGGCCCATCTCCCAAATCCAGACAATCGGCCTAACCAAGTTAGAATTCAGGCTACTCATCCAGACCTTTCTGAAGATCAGCATGCCAGACATCACCAGCAACCTTACCTTTTGGGCAACCATCGGCACTTGGCTGGGCCCCGTCGTCACAATAGTGGGCTTTATTCTGGTCATCCGGCAGCTCAGTGCAGATCGGCAGACCCTGGAAACACAAACGAGCTGGCAAATCTATAACGTTGGGGCGGCGGTACTACAGACGTTCGTGAACCACCCGGAGTGCCGGCCATATTTCTACGAAAACAAACCACTGCCGCCGGACGAGCCGCTACGCAGCACGATATTGGCAGTCAACGAACTAATCTGCGATCACATGGAAAACATCGTCCTGCATGTCAATGCGCTAGACGACGAAACCTACCGCGTCTGGAAAATCTACATGCAGGGGCTCTATAACCGCTGTCCCACCATGCAGGAATTCCTGCGCAAGGAAAATGAAGGCTACCGCTATTCCCACGAACTGCTCGTCATTCTGTCCGAAGGGGCCAAGACCGAGGTAGGATCCAACGCGTGGATCACACGGTACGATCCTTTGTCATCGCAGCCGCACGACAACACATCAGCGTAATTCTGCGGTCGTTATAGAGATCCTCCTGGAGGATTTCCCAGCCCAGGTGCAGATAGAGTTCCACCTGGCTGGTGGTGTAAAGGTAAACGGTGGAGACCAATGTACTGGACCAATCCATCGCCCGCCGGATCAATCTGCTACCGACACCGCGGCTCCGCCATTCCGGTGACACATACACATTGGCCAGCCAAGGGTGCAGTTCGGGATGGCTAGGTAAATCATTTTCAACAATACTGGCCATCCCGATCAACTGACCGGCCTGGCGTGCCACAAAGAATTTAGGGATCGATAGCGCCTCGTTCAAGGATCTATCGAGATCCTGGCGGTTCTTTTGCCATACCGCATCCGTTTCAAACCGCGCCCATTCCTGATAGATCCAATGGGCAACTTGCTTCGCCTCGTACGTACTGCGTAATATCTCAATATCCAGATTTTGGAGTGCAATGCTCGGACGCTGGCTATCTGCACGCGCCCCTTGCGGGCGGTTAGGCGCCACGCCGCGGGCCACCGGACGATCGGGGTCGCTGCACCATTCGCTCCAGGAGCCCGGATACAAGGCAGAACCCCTAAAGCCCGCCAGCTCCATTGCAAACAGATTGTGGCAAGCCGTAATACCCGAGCCACACTGGTGCACAATCCCGCGATCCAGGCGGTCGCCCAGCAAAGATTCGAACTCGGCCCGCAGTTGCGATGCCGGCTTGAAGCGGCCATCGGCCTGCACGTTTTGCACAAACGGACGATTGAGCGCACCCGGGATATGACCACCCACCGGATCCATGGGCTCAACCTGGCCGCTGAAGCGCTCGGGGGCACGGGCATCCAGCACAGTAAATCGCGGCTCGTCCAGATTGCCCAACACGGCACGGGCGTCCACTGTTGGCATTGATGGCTGACGCGTTTGTACCAGGCCCTGCAAGGCTTGGGCTTCGCTGATGGATGCTTCGCGCAGGCCCGATTCTACGGGCCCATCCGTAGCCAGCCACGCCGCCCAGCCGCCGTCCAGCACGGCAACGGATTCGTGGCCCAGCCAACGCAACATCCACCACAGATGGGCGGCAAACATACTGTTGCCCGCATCGTATACCACCACATCCGAACGTGCCGTAAGGCCTTGCGCCCGCATCAAGGCAGCAAAATCGGCGCGATCCGGCAAGGGGTGGCGACCATTTTGGCCTGTGCACGGGGCGCACAACTGCATCTCGTGGTCGAGGTAAAGAGCGTGCGGAATATGTCCTTGCCGATAGGCCTCGCGCCCGGCATTGGGCTTGGCCAGATCATGGCGCACATCGAAGACCAGACAACCGGGCCGTTGTAAGCGTGCCTTTAACTCATCCGCCTGAATCAATAAATCGGACATGGCGCTGAACCTCCTGGGTGAAAACATCCTGGCGTGTAGCAAGCGTGTCTTCGCGCACAGAGCAAGGGCCCGGGGCCCAAAATACCTGCCACACGGGGATACAGTTTACAGAGCCGATACTATACACTTTGGGCACATCCCCAATTTGTACACGACTCCCGGAGCCGTCTCTCTTATGAAGCGCATCATCCTGTTTCTTCTCACCAACCTTGCCGTCGTTGCGATCCTCAGCATCACAATGAACCTGCTGGGCGTCGGGCGCTATCTCACCGCCAACGGCATCAATCCCGGCGCCTTGCTGGTCTTTGCTGCCGTCATTGGTTTTGGCGGCGCGTTTATCTCGTTGCTGATCAGCAAATGGATGGCCAAAACCAGCACAGGTGCTCATGTCATAGACCCCCAGGCACCCCGTAATGCGCGCGAAGCCTGGCTAGTGGATACCGTGCACCAACTGGCCGACCGCGCAGGCATCGGTCATCCTGAAGTCGCCATCTACGAAGGCGCACCCAACGCATTTGCCACCGGAGCCTTCCGCAACAACGCACTCGTGGCCGTCTCCACGGGCCTGTTATCGTCAATGACAGAAGAAGAAGTCACCGCAGTGCTGGGACACGAAATCACTCACGTTTCAAACGGCGATATGGTCACACTTACTCTGATCCAGGGCGTCGTCAACACGTTCGTCATCTTCCTGTCGCGCATTGTGGGCTACTTCATTGATCGCGCCATTCTCAAGAACGAACGCGGTGTCGGCATGGGGTATTACATCAGCGTCTTCGTGTGCGAGATCCTTTTTGGCGTCCTGGCATCCATTATCGTGGCCTGGTTTTCCCGCCAACGTGAATTCCGGGCGGATGCCGGCTCGGCACGTCTGCTGGGGTCCCGAGACCCCATGATTCATGCCCTGGCCCGTCTGGGCGGCGTGGATGCCGGCGAGTTGCCAAAAACGTTCCAGGCTTCGGGCATCGCCGGTAAAGCATTGGGCGCCTTGTTCGCCTCCCACCCCCCCATCGAGCAGCGCATCAACGCCTTGCGCCAGCAAGCCTGACACGGCTGACACATGCGCGAACTCCAGGTCATCATCGCCTTCAGTGGCTTTATCGCCCTGCTGCTGTGGGGCGTGCATATGGTGCAAACCGGAGTCCAGCGGGCCTTTGGCAAAACGCTGGGGGTCTGGATGGGCCGCGCAATGGGCTCCCTGCCCCGGGCCTTTGGCACGGGCCTGATCATCACGGCAGCCATTCAAAGCAGCACGGCCACAGGTCTGATGATCACTGGTTTTGCCATGGATGGCCTGGTATCGCTAGTGCCCGGGCTGGCCGCCATGTTGGGCGCCAACGTAGGTACCACCCTGATCGTACAGGCCCTGTCCTTCAATCCCACCGCGCTTGCGCCGGGGCTGGTGTTGATCGGGGTCTGGATGTTTCGCCACTACGCGCCTGGGCGCGCACGGGATCTCGGGCGCGCGTTTATCGGCCTCGGGCTGGTGTTGTTGTCGCTAAACGAGCTCGTCACCATGTTCGAGCCACTCAAAAACGCCCCAATGCTGGGTACGGCATTGGATGCACTGGGTGCCGCTCCCTTGCTCGCGCTATTGGCCAGCACCGCGCTTACCTGGGCCTCACACTCCAGCGTGGCCGTGGTTGTGCTGATCATGTCATTGGCACACCACGGGCTGGCAGACCCCACACTGGCCTATACCCTGGTGCTGGGCGCCAACTTGGGCACCGCCATCAACCCCGTTCTCGAAGGCGGCTACGACGACAACCCCGCCTCCCGCCGGCTGCCGGTAGGCAATCTGGGCACACGGGTGGTGGGATGTCTGCTCGGGATGGCCCTGCTGCCATGGGCAAACGAGATCATGACAGTGCTGGGCCAGGATTCCGCCCATGGGGTAGCCAATTTTCATCTGGCCTTCAATCTGGTGGTGGCGGCATGCTTTATGCCGATAGTGCGGCCATATGCCAATCTGCTGCAGCGGTTCCTGCCTCAGCGCATCAATCCAGACGACCCCGCCCGCCCCCGTTACCTGGACGACTCAGCCCGCGAGGTTCCGGCTGTCGCCCTGGGGCAGGCTGCACGCGAAGCGCTGCGCCTCATTGACCTCCTGCGCGAATCCCTGCAACTGACCGAACGCGCACTGCTGCACGAAGACACCCCGGCTATCGGGCGCGCCCGTTACCTTAACGGAGCCATCAGCCAGCTCGACCAATCCATCACGGCGTACCTGGCCACCCAAGACCAGGAAAGCCTGAGCGCCGAAGACGAAAAATACCTGAAAACGATTCTGGCATTTTCCACAAACATTGCACACGCAGCCAGTGTCTCAGGCATGGGATTGCTGGGGCACGCCAGCCGGCTGCAAAAAAAACACTGGGTACTGGAAAGCGGGCAACAGCAAGAACTACAGCAAACGATGGATCGCCTGCAACGCAATCTGCGTCAGGCAGCCTCCCTGTTTGTGTCCGGAGATCGCCATGTGGCGCGCACCCTGGCGTTTGAGAAAGACTATTTTCGAACGCTCGAGGCCGAAGCAGCCGACCGCCACCTTGAGCGCATCAAAACAGGCCAGATCGAGGCGGCCGATGTGGGTGCGTTTTATCTGGAGGTCTTGCGTGATGCGGGTGGTGTCAGCGCCTACTTGGTAAACGCTGCGGCCTACCCTATTTTGGCCCATTACGGCGAGCTCTTACCCAACCGGCTTCGTGAATCCGACTGATCTGCAGCAATCGGGGGTAAACAAGGTAACCTTGCTTTGATACCCCCATATCACCAGCACCCCGCGGCCTAGGCACTACCCTTAATGAGCCTGACCCCAATCGTTGCCAACCCCCACTTCAGCAATCAGCGGCACGGCCAGTTCTGCCACACCCGCCATCAGACGAGGCACCTCGGCGCGCAATAATTCCACTTCGTCTGGCGTCACGTCAAAAACCAGCTCATCGTGCACCTGCATCACCATCAGGCTGGCCAGCTGCTTTTCCTGCATCCATTGCTGGACGGCCACCATGGCCATCTTGATGAGATCGGCCGCGGTGCCTTGCATGGGGGCGTTGATGGCTGCGCGCTCGGCCGCTGCCGCCCGGGGTCCCTTTACGCCGGCAAGATCGGGAAAATGCAGGCGGCGACCAAAGACGGTTTCGACATAGCCTTGCTCGCGCGCCTGGCGACGGATGCGATCCATGTAATCGGCCACCCCGGGATAACGCATGAAATAGCGATCGATATAAGCCCTGGCCGCAGCACGGGTAATACCCAGATTGGTTGCCAGGCCAAATTCGCCCATCCCGTAGATCAGCCCGAAATTGATCGCCTTGGCGGCACGCCGGTGCTCGGCATCCACCTGATCGGGCGCTACGCCAAAGACTTCGGCCGCAGTAGCCCGGTGGATGTCTTGCCCGTGGGCAAATGCCTGACGCAGATTTTCGTCGCCAGACACATGCGCCATCACCCGCAACTCGATTTGAGAATAATCAGCTGACAGAATCTTGCCAAGACTGGACACAAAGGCAGCGCGCACACGCCGGCCTTCAGCGGTACGCACCGGGATATTTTGTAAATTGGGGTCGGATGAAGCCAGCCGCCCAGTCACCACGGCAGCTTGCGCATAGCGCGTATGGACACGCCCAGTCCGGGCATCAATCATCCGCGGTAGCTTGTCGGTGTAGGTGGATTTCAGCTTGGCGATCCCGCGATAATCCAGCAGCAGGCGCGGCAAGGGATAATCTGCCGCCAAGCGGGTAAGAACTTCTTCGTCTGTGGACGGGGCACCACTGGCCGTTTTGCGCACCACCGGCAACTGCATCTGCGTAAACAGGATTTCGCCCAGCTGCTTGGGTGAATTCAAATTAAAGGGTTGTCCCGCCAGCACATGGGCCTGCGCCTCAAGCGCAATCATTTGTTCGCCCAGCTCGTGGCTTTGGCGCGCCAGCACATTCACATCCAGGGCTACACCGTTACGCTCGATGCGCGTCAGTACCTCGGACGTCTGGATTTCAAGCTGGTAAATCCGCTTGAACCCGGCCCCAGCCTGCACGCGGGGCCACAGCACCTGATGCAGGCGGAGGGTGAAATCAGCATCTTCTGCCGCATAGTGGGCAGCACGCTCGAGATCGACTTCATCAAAGCCGATCTGCCGGGCACCTTTGCCACAGAGGTCTTCGTAGGTGGTGCCGGTAACACCCAGCCACTGAATGCAGAGATCTTGCAGATTGACTCGCCGGTGAGACTGCAATACATACGCCTGCAGCATGGTGTCGTGCCGGATACCGCATAGATGCAAGCCCTCGTTGGCTAGTACATGCGCATCATACTTGGCATGGTGCAGCAGTTTGGCGGCTGCTGGATTCTCGATCCAGGGGCGTAGTTGCTCCAATACCCAGGCACGATCCAGTTGCTCGGGCGTACCCGGCGCACGATGCCCCACCGGGATATACGCCGCATGGCCGGGCTCTATTGATACTGATAAGCCAATCAGGCGCGCCACCATGGGGTCAAGGCTGGTGGTTTCGGTATCCAGCGCCACCAGGGGGGCAGACTCAAGCCGCTTCAACCAGCTTGCAAAATGCTGCTTGTCGAGGATGGTT
The DNA here is from genome assembly GCF_049651205.1 of Castellaniella sp. Classification (GTDB taxonomy): domain Bacteria; phylum Pseudomonadota; class Gammaproteobacteria; order Burkholderiales; family Burkholderiaceae_B; genus Castellaniella. Next base: position 67,956 of record NZ_JBASBR010000011.1, on the reverse strand, counting down.
TCGTATTTGATTCCTGCCGGCGCCGCGGGGGCGGCGTCTGCTTGTGCCGCCCGGGCATCTTGCTCAGGGATGCGGCCGGGGTCTCTGGTGATCTCACGCAGCCACGAGCGAAACCCGTAATGTTCGTATAAACGCGTGAGTGCCGGCGTATCGGGCTGGCGCAGTTGCAGGCTGGGTACGCCAAACCGGCCGCCCAGGTCACAATCAACGCGAATCGTCAGGAGGTCGCGTGTCATTGCAAACTGAGGCACTGCCGCCCGCAAATTGGCCCCCGCTACCCCTTTGATCTCGTGCGCATGCTCGATGATGGCTTCGATGCTGCCATACTCGGCAAGCCATTTGGCCGCTGTCTTGGGCCCCACCTTATCCACCCCGGGCACGTTGTCCACAGTATCGCCAGTCAGCATCAGGTAATCGATGATGCGCTCGGGGGGCACACCAAATTTGCGCACTACCCCATCGTGATCCTGGCGATCATTGGTCATGGTGTTTATGAGCTCGACGTCATCGTTGACCAGTTGCGCCAAATCCTTGTCGCCCGTGGAAATAATGGTATAAAAGCCCTCTTTGGCGGCCTGAGTGGCCAAAGTGCCAATCACATCATCTGCCTCGACATCGGGCTCACAAATTACCGTCCAGCCCAGGGCGGCCACCGCCTCGTGGATGGGTGCAATCTGACGCCTCAAATCATCCGGCATCGAGGGACGATTGGCCTTGTACTCAGGGTACATTTGCTCTCGAAACGAGCCACCCGGCGCATCAAAGACACAAGCCCCGTATTGCGCAGCATCCTTGTAATCCTGCATGAGCCTCCGTAACATGGATATGACGCCGTACAGGGCACCGGTGGGCTCTTGCTGCGCATTGCGCAAATCAGGCATGGCATGATATGCCCGGTATAAGTAGCTAGAACCATCGACAAGCAACAAGGTTTTTTTCATGACAGACAATAAAACAAAACGTGTATCGGCAGAACAACAGATTCCTACGATTATTGCAGAGATGCACGACGCCGCCGTGGCTTTTCAAAAAATCGGCCTGGGTGTCAGCGTTTTCGGTAGTGCCCGCATCCCGCGCGGCCATCCTTTCTATGAGATGGGTCGCGAGCTTGGCCACCGCCTGGCCCAGCTGGGCGTACCAGTCATCGCAGGCGGTGGCCCAGGCCTGATGGAGGCCGCCAATCGTGGCGCCTTCGAAGCCGGCGGCCGCAGCATCGGGCTCAATATCCGCCTGCCGCGCGAAAACATAGACAATCCCTACCAAACCGATAGCCTGCACTTCGAGTACTTCAATTCACGCAAAGCTTCATTTTTCATGCACAGCCTGGCGTACGTCGTGCTGCCCGGCGGCTTTGGCACGCTCGATGAACTCTTCGAAGCGGTCACCCTGATACAAACGCTCAAGCAACCACCTGCGCCCATCATTTTGGTGGGTACAACATTTTGGTCTGGCCTGATCGACTGGGTTCGTGACCAACTAGTACCCAATGGCACGGTCAGCCCCTTCGATGTCGATCTGATCACGGTCACCGACAACCTTGACGAAGTGATCAGCCTTATTCAGCAGTCGCTGCAGATCGAGCCTAATCGCGAACCCGCCTTGCCCGAATAAGCACTTCTACGGGTAATGCTTGATGCGGCCTGATAAAGACCTGGGTTAACATCACGCCTTGTTACCGCTGGCTGGCCGTATGGCAGGCCAGCCCCACAGGAGAACTATTCGATGAAACCGACATTCCTGGGCGCCGCGCTGCTGATCGCAGCCGGGCTGATCCCTGCGGTGGGTTCAACCGCCCACGCCGCCGAACTCAAAATTGCAACCGAAGCCGGCTACCCGCCATTCGAATACCGAAACCCAAACGGGCAGCTTGAAGGCTTCGACATCGATATCGGCAACGAACTCTGCAAACGCATGCAGCGCCAGTGTGTCTGGATCGACCAATCCTTCGATGGTCTGATCCCCGGCCTGCAGGCCCGCAAGTTTGATCTGGCCAACTCCACCATGACGGCCACAGAAGCACGCAAGAAGGTCATCGACTTCACCACCCCCCTGTATATCGTGCCCGTCAAGCTGATGGTCAAAAAGGGCAGCGGCCTCGAGCCCACCGCCGAATCCCTCAAGGGTAAGCGCGTCGGTGTGCAGCAAGGTACCACCATGGAAACCTACGCACGCAAATATTGGGCACCCAAGGGCGTCAAGGTGGTTTCGTACCCCAGCTATACCAATGCTTACGTCGACGTCACAGCAGGCCGCCTGGATGCCACCTTCCAAGAGGCACAGAGCGCTGTCGAGGGCTTCCTCAGCAAGCCCGAGGGTGCTGACTACGAACTCGCCCAAATGACGCTCGACGATCCCATCCTCAACGACCCCATCGCCATGGGCATGCGCAAGGGCAACAAGCTCAAGACCGAGGTCGACAAAGCACTGAAGTCCATGCTGGCAGACGGCACCATCCAGGGCTATGCCAAAAAATACTTTGCCGAAGGCCTGATCCAGTTTCCCGCTCAATAACCGGATTGGCGGCCTGCCGCATAATCCCCCCGCCCAGCGTCACTCTGCCCTGCCGAGTACGCCGGGCGGCATTTCCGTCTGAAGTCCTCTTTTCATGTTTCTAAACGGCTATGGCCCACTTTTGCTGGCTGGCACCTGGGTGACCATCCAGCTGGCGATCCTGTCTCTGCTGGTTGCCATTGGCCTGGGTCTGCTGGGTGCCTGGGCAAAACTGTCAGAGGCTTGGGGTGCCAGAGTACTGGCTACCGCCTACACCACGCTGATCCGTGGAGTACCTGATCTGGTGCTCATGCTGCTGATTTTTTTCAGCCTGCAGATCTACCTCAATGACGTCACGGATCTCCTCGGCACCGACCCCATCGATATCGACCCCTTCGGGGCCGGTGTGCTGACCCTGGGTTTTATCTATGGCGCTTATTTTGCCGAAACCTTTCGCGGTGCATTCATGGCGGTACCGCATGGCCAACTCGAGGCCGCCACGGCCTACGGAATGCGCGAATTCCAGGTGTTTCGCCGGGTACTGTTTCCCCAGATGATGCGCCATGCCTTGCCAGGCATCGGCAACAACTGGCAGGTGCTCCTGAAATCCACTGCCCTGGTGTCCCTGATCGGCCTGACAGACCTGGTTAAAGTGGCCCAGGATGCCGGCAATGTCACGTTTCGAGTGTTTCTGTTCATCAGCATCACGGGCCTGATCTATTTGATGCTCACGACCGTATCCAACGGCGTGCTTTTCTGGTTGTACAAACGCTATAACGTCGGTGTTCGCGAGGCCCTCCTATGATGGATGTCCTCGAGCAATTTTGGCGTGCCTACCTATTCAGCAGTAACGGCAGCTTCTCAGGCATGGCCATTACCTTGTGGCTGCTGGTGCTGTCCGTCTCCACGGGCTTTTTCATTTCTATTTTTTTGGCAGTAGGCCGGGTCTCTTCACGAAAATGGCTCTCGGTGCCTCTGTGGATATTCAGCTATGTGTTCCGCGGCACTCCGCTGTATGTCCAGATTCTGTTTATTTATGTGGGCATTTACAGCTTGGATTTCGTCAAGGGCGTGCCACCACTGGCCACTTTTTTCCAAAACGGCTTTAATTGTCTGGTGGTGGCGCTTACCTTAAACACGGTTGCCTACACCACCGAAATCTTCGCTGGTGCTATCCGCGCCACCAACGCCGGCGAAATCGAAGCTGCCCGGGCCTTCGGCATGACACGCTTTGCCCTGTATCGCCGCATCATCCTGCCATCCGCCCTGCGCCGGGCCCTGCCCGCCTACAGCAATGAAGTCATCCTGATGTTGCATGCCACCTCGCTGGCGTTTACCGCCACGGTACCCGACATCCTCAAGGTTGCCCGGGATGCAAACTCGGCCACCTATCAAACCTTTGCTTCGTACGGGATTGCTGCCGTGCTTTATCTGGGTCTTTCATTTACCCTGATTGGTATCTTCCGCTGGTACGAGCACCGTACACTGGCCTATCTGGCTACCCATCGATAAGAACATGTCCAAACTCGACGTACTCAATATCCACAAGCGCTACGGCGATAACGAAGTCCTCAAGGGCGTTTCCTTGCAGGCCAATGCGGGCGACGTGATCTGTATCCTCGGCTCCAGTGGCTCGGGAAAATCCACATTTCTGCGCTGTATCAACTTTCTAGAGAAACCCAACAAGGGCTCGGTGTCCCTTAACGGCGAAGAGCTGAAAATCGTGCATGACAAGCACGGTGAGCCCCACGCCGCCGACCTCGACCAGCTTCGCAGGCTACGATCCAAACTAGCCATGGTGTTCCAGCACTTCAATCTGTGGGCACACATGAATGTCCTGGGCAATGTCATCGAAGCGCCCATGCAGGTGCTTAAACTGAGCCGCGCAGAAGCCACCGAACGCGCCCGACACTACCTGGCCAAGGTAGGGCTGGATCCCAGAACTGAAACACAATACCCATCTTCTTTGTCTGGCGGCCAACAACAGCGCGTTGCCATTGCCCGGGCGCTTGCAATGGAGCCCGAAGTGATGCTGTTTGACGAACCCACCTCTGCACTGGATCCGGAGCTGGTAGGCGAAGTACTGAAGGTTATGCAGAAATTGGCCGAAGAAGGCCGCACGATGCTGGTTGTTACCCACGAAATGGGATTTGCCCGCAATCTGGCCTCACAGGTGATGTTTCTGCATAAGGGTGTTGCCGAAGAAACTGGCACACCTACCGACATCTTCGACAATCCTCAGAGCCCGCGCTTACAGCAGTTTTTGTCAGGTAATCTCAAATAGGCAGGCGAGGGCCTTTGCCACCCTCAGGCAGCTCACCTGTCAGAGCTGCCTAAAGAGCCTGATCAGAACCGCAGCCGCATCTGCCGATGCTCAATCCCTGCGTCCATAAAGGTTTCACCCTCTTCGACAAACCCGTGGCGTGCATAAAAGGGCCGGGCCTGCAGCTGTGCGGCCAGCACCACTTGGGTATCGCCGCGCTGGCGCGCGGCATCCATCAGGGCATTCAGTAATAAAGACCCTACCCCGGCACCCCGCCACGGGCGGCGCACCGCCATCCGACCAATATGGCCATCAGGCAGCAAGCGGCCTGTACCCAGCGCCTGTCCGTCACCTGCGTATGCCACAGCGTGCACACACTGTGCATCCTGAAGATCCATCTCTTCTGCCGGGGGGACGCCTTGCTCGCGCACAAAGACTTCAAGGCGAATCGGACCGGCTATATCGCTGAGTTCGTTCCAGGTGCCGGTGATGACCACGGGTGCCTGCTTGGCTCGCATACCGGGCCTGGCACCCTCTTGGCTGGCCACTGCCGGGCCCGTCAGGCTAAAGGCCAGCACCTCTGGGAGCCATTGGGAAAAATCAGAAAGTCCATGATCGCTGCCCTCGATGACATGTTGCCGGGCACCCGAAAAGCGTTCTTGCATCTCACGCCAATCCAGTACCTCATCTCCGGTGGCCGCCAACAAAAAGTAACGCTCCGGGTGCGTCAACTCTGGAATATCTGCTTCTGCCCGAGCCAGTTCATCCACGTATTCAGGCAGAAATTCGAACGCATGGTTGCCATGAAAAGTACGATGTGACCCTACCTGAGTGGCCAAATCCCGCGAGGCATGCACCACGGGATTTAGCAGTACGGCGCGACACCCCAGTTGCTCGGCCAGCCAAGTGGCATAAAACCCACCAAGCGATGAGCCAATGACGGTGAGTGTCTCGGCATTTGCCAAGGCCTGCCGGGCCAATGCCAGGCCCAGCCGCATGGCGGCGGCCGGGCTGGCCGGCAACTGCGGGCAGCACCACTGCGTGGCCAGGCCCCGATCAGCCAGGGCCGCAGCCAGCAAACTGGATTTAAAGGACTCTGGTGAAGACCGGAACCCGTGCAAATAAAGAATCATCGCCTCAGACACCCAATGTACGGATGGCTGCCGCAACCCCGGCGCCGTAGGCAGGATCTGCCTGGGTGCAATGCTGAATATGCACGGCCTGCACCTCCGGCGTCACCCCCGCGATGGCTCGGGCGGTATTGTCAAAAAGCGCTTGCTGCTGCGCTGGTGTCATCAAGCGAAACAAATCACCAGGCTGCGAAAAATAATCGGTGTCTTCACGATGGTTCCAGTGATCTGCTGCCCCCTCAAGGCTGAGTGGCGGCTCTTGGAATTCGGGCTGTTCCTGCCACTGGCCCGAGCTATTGGGCTGATTGCCTGTCAGGCCGCCATAGTTACCATCCACCCGCATCGCGCCGTCCCGGTGAAAGCTGTGATACGGGCAACGAGGCGCATTGACCGGGATCTGGTGATGATTGACCCCCAGGCGATAACGCTGGGCATCTCCATACGAAAACAGGCGGGCCTGCAGCATGCGATCGGGCGAGAACCCGATACCAGGCGCCACGTTGGCAGGCGTAAAGGCGGCCTGCTCAACCTCTGCAAAGAAATTTTCCGGGTTGCGATTAAGCTCGAGAGTACCAACTTCGATCAGGGGATAATCACCATGAGGCCACACCTTGGTGAGATCAAATGGGTTGAGATGATACGCACTGGCCTCGTGCTCGGGCATGATTTGCACGAAGAGTGTCCAGCGCGGAAACTCTTGGCGTGCAATGCTTTCATATAAATCACGTTGGGCACTTTCACGATCACGCCCAATCAGTTCGGCTGCTTCAGCGTCTGTCAGGTTGCGAATCCCCTGCTGCGACTTGAAATGAAACTTTACCCAACAGCGCTCTTGTTGCGCATTAATAAAACTGAAGGTATGGCTGCCAAATAAATGCATATGACGGTGATCTGCAGGGATACCGCGATCGCTCATCACGATGGTGATCTGGTGCAGGGCCTCAGGCAGGCCTGTCCAGAACTCCCAATTATTTTGGGCACTACGCAAGCCAGTACCCGGGTCACGTTTCACTGCGTGGTTCAGATCAGGGAACTTGAGCGGGTCTCGAAAAAAGAACACTGGTGTGTTGTTGCCCACTAGATCCCAGTTGCCTTCTTCGGTGTAGAACTTCATGGCTACACCGCGAATATCACGCTCGGCATCTGCCGCGCCACGCTCTCCAGCCACTGTCGAAAAACGGACAAACACGGGGGTTTGCTTGCCGACCTGCCCGAATACCTTTGCCCGGGTATAGCGGGTAATGTCCTGGCTGACAGTAAACGTGCCATAGGCGCCCGTACCTTTCGCATGCATCCGGCGCTCGGGGATCACTTCACGATCGAAGTGCGCGAGTTTCTCGAGTAACCACACATCCTGCAGCAGTGCCGGCCCACGAGCACCCGCAGTGAGGATGTTTTGATTGTCGACCACCGGCGCACCGGCGGCTGTCGTCAGTTTCTTCATGGAATTCTCCTGGTGACAAGATTGATCATGGCCTTGAGTGCAAAGTCCATACCCTCAGTTTGAGCCATCCCTGACAGGCAGTCTAAACAAGATTTAAATATTGATAAAATTGATTCTCTATTATCGATTATTAGATAAATACTATCAGACAGAAATCCACATAAAAACCCGGGGCTTGGATACACATCCAAGCCCCGGGAATTTTAAAACCTGCTACCGGGCGATTCGCCCAATCTCAGTGTCAGGCCGATTCGCGCTGGCTACGGCGGCGCTCGTGTTCTTGCAAGAAGCGTTTACGCAAGCGAATGGACTTGGGCGTGACTTCAACCAGTTCATCATCAGAGATGAACTCGACGGCGTACTCAAGATTAAGCGCAATCGGTGGCACCAGATCGATGTGTTCGTCCTTGCCGGACGCCCGCACATTGGTGAGTTTCTTTTCTTTGATGGGGTTGACCACCAGATCATTGTCACGCGAGTGGATCCCAATGATCATGCCTTCATACACAGGATCCTGGGGAGACACGAACATGCGACCGCGCTCTTGCAGCTTCCACAAGGCGTAGGCCACTGCCGTGCCATCATCCTGGCTGATCAGCACACCATTGCGACGTTCGCCGACACCACCTTCGCGTACAGCAGCATAATCATCAAAAATGTGGCTCATCAGGCCCGTACCGCGGGTCAGGGTCAGGAACTCGCTCTGAAAACCGATCAACCCACGGGCCGGGATTCGGTACTCGAGGCGGGTACGGCCACGGCCATCCGGCACCATATCCTGCAAATCACCTTTACGACGGCCCAATTCTTCCATCACGCCGCCCTGGTGGCCGTCTTCAACGTCTACCGTCAGGAGCTCATAAGGTTCGCACCTGACGCCGTCGATCTCTTTGTACATCACGCGCGGGCGCGACACGGCCAGTTCATAGCCCTCGCGACGCATGTTTTCCAACAGAATCGTCAAATGCAGCTCGCCACGACCACACACCTCAAATACAGTGTCATCGTCTGTGTCGTTTACCCGCAAGGCCACATTGGACTTCAGCTCCCGATCCAGACGATCACGCAGCTGGCGGCTGGTGACAAACTTGCCTTCGCGTCCAGCCAAAGGCGACGTATTCACCATGAAGTTCATCGTCAAGGTAGGCTCATCGATATGCAGCATGGGCAGCACTTCGGGGTTGGCCGGATCCATCAGCGTGCAGCCGATCCCGATCTCTTCAATCCCGTTGATCAAAACAATATCGCCAGCTTCGGCGGAATCCACAAGCTCGCGATCCAGGCCCTTGAACTTGAGTACCTGGTTGATGCGACCCTTGAAGGTCTCACCCTCCGGACCAAACATACCCACCACATCCTGGCCCGCATGCAGGCGGCCACGGTTGATCCGGCCCACGCCGATCTTGCCCACGTAACTGCTGTAATCCAAAGAAATGATCTGGAACTGCAAGGGGCCATCGGCATCATCATCACGCTGAGGCACATATTGCATGACCGCGTCAAACAGGGGCCGCATGGTGCCCGATCGCACATCGCTGTTCAGGCCTGCATAGCCGGCCAAGCCAGATGCGTAGATCACCGGGAAATCCAGCTGCTCTTCGGTAGCGCCCAGCTTATCGAACAAATCGAAGGTGGCATTCACTACGTAATCGGGACGCGCGCCCGGGCGATCCACCTTGTTCACCACAACGATCGGCTTCAAGCCCAGGGCCAATGCCTTGCGGGTGACAAAGCGGGTTTGCGGCATCGGGCCTTCAACAGCATCCACCAGCAGCAACACGCCATCAACCATCGACAGCACACGCTCTACCTCACCACCGAAGTCCGCGTGTCCCGGGGTATCGATGATGTTGATATGCGTCCCTTCGTACTCGACCGCACAGTTCTTGGCCAAAATGGTGATGCCGCGCTCGCGTTCGATATCGCCGGAGTCCATGACCCGCTCGGACACCTGTTGGTTGTCGCGAAAGGTGCCGGACTGCCGCAGCAGCTGATCGACAAGAGTGGTTTTGCCATGGTCGACGTGGGCGATAATCGCCACGTTACGCAAAGCTCGCTTCATAGGATGTTTTCCTCGGTAGTGACACTTGCCGGACGCAGGCCGTCAGGCAAGGCGTGTAAAGGGATCAGCGCCGACTGTGGCGCGGGCATGGCCTGCAAGGCCTCCAGCCCAATGGCCTGCTCGATCGAAAAAGGCCCGATCGCGGTGCGACGCAAGGCTGACAGATGGCCGAAACACCCCAGGTGACGGCCAATATCCTGAGCCAAGGTACGCACATACGTGCCTTTGCTGCAATGCACCCGCACCCGCGCCTGATTGCCTTCGCAACTCAGCACGTCAAGGGCATGAATCGTGATCTGACGCGGAGGGCGTTCAAGCTCGATGCCCTGGCGAGCGTATTCGTACAGCGGCTTGCCATCGCGTTTCAAGGCAGACACCATCGGCGGAATCTGCTGGATTTCTCCCCTGAAAGACACCAAAACGTCCTCCAGCTGGGTGGTGGTCACTGCTGGGGTCTGCTCGAATCGCGCCACGATATGGCCGGTCAGGTCACCACTGTCGGTTTCTTCACCAAAGGTGATGGTGGCGTCGTACACCTTGTCGGCCTCCAGCATGGCAGCCGAAATCTTGGTCGCACGACCAAAGCAACAAATCAGCAATCCGGTGGCAAAAGGATCCAGCGTACCGGTGTGGCCCGCCTTGCGGGCATCCACAGTTCTTTTGGCACGCTGCAATGCGTGATTACTGGAGAGGCCCTCCGGTTTGTCCAGCAACAGGACACCGTCGAGCATCTGCCCGCGTCGGGAAGCCATCGTTCAATCCGTCCAGATGAGTGACGACTGCCCTATCAGGGCTGGCCGTCCGGGTCTTCGAGCTCGGGAATCTCCGACACGCCCGCTTGGGGGCGATTGGCCCGATCGATGAGTTGTGTGAGTTCGATCCCGCGCGCCAGCTGCACGTCGTGCACAAAACGCAGCGTCGGAACCGTATGAATCTGCAGCATCTTGAAGAGCTGCGAATGCAACCAGCCCGCTTTGCTGTTCAAGGCCTGGGCTGCTGTATCGGGTTCTGCTCCCAATACCGTGAAATACACTTTTGCATGGGCGTAGTCGGCCGATAGATCAACCCCTGTCAGGGTGATCAGGCCAGCCTGAGAGACATCCAGTTCGCGCTGCACCAGGGCCGCCAGATCCTTCTGGATCTGGTCGGCCAGCCGGGTATTGCGGCCTGGATTTGGTTTGGTTTTATGACGACCCATGACAGATAGCCCTCACTTACAGTGAGCGGGCAACTTCCTTGATTTCAAAGACTTCGAGTTGATCACCGACCTCGATATCATTGTTGCCCCGGAGCGTGATCCCGCAATCAAAGCCAGACTTGACTTCTTTGACGTCGTCCTTGAAGCGGCGCAGGGACTCGAGCGTACCCGACCAATGCACCACATGGTTGCGCAGCAGGCGAACCTGAGAATCGCGCTTGACCAGGCCTTCGAGCACCATGCAGCCGGCAATATTGCCCACCTTGGATACGGTGAAGATCTCGCGGATCTCGACGAGGCCGATGATTTCTTCGCGTTTCTCGGGTGCCAGCATGCCGGACAAGGCATTTTTGACGTCGTCGATAGCGTCGTAAATGATGTTGTAGTAGCGCAGATCGATTTCGTTGGTTTCTGCCAGTTTCTTGGCAGACTGATCGGCACGGACATTAAAGCCGATCACCACGGCACCCGACGCGATCGCCAGGTTGACGTCGCTCTCGGAGATACCGCCCACCGCAGCGTGCACCACCTGTACGCGGACTTCGTCCGTGGACAGTTTGACCAAAGACTGCACCAGGGCTTCCTGTGAACCCTGCACATCGGTTTTGACGATCAGGGGCAAGGTACGAACACCCTCACCCAGGTTGTCGAACATGGACTCAAGCTTGGCAGCCTGCTGGCGTGCCAGCTTGACGTCGCGGAACTTGCCCTGACGGAACAAGGCGATCTCACGTGCCTTGCGCTCGTCGTTGAGCACCAGCACCTCGTCTCCGGCGGCCGGCACTTCGGCCAGGCCCTGGATCTCGACCGGCGTAGACGGGCCGGCCTCGGCGGTGGGTTTGCCCGTATCGTTGAGCATGGCGCGAACCTTACCAAAGGCCACCCCGGCCAGCACCGCGTCGCCGCGATGCAGCGTACCGCTTTGCACCAGGATGGTGGCCACAGGCCCGCGACCTTTGTCCAGACGGGCTTCGATCACGATGCCCTTGGCCGGCGCATCTACCGGCGCCTTGAGTTCGAGGATTTCGGCCTGCAGCAGGACATTTTCAAGCAAATCATCCACACCTTGCCCGGTTTTGGCGGACACCGAGATAAACGGCACATCGCCGCCGTATTCTTCGGGCACGACTTCTTCGGCAACCAGCTCTTGCTTGACGCGCTCGGGATTGGCCTCGGGCTTGTCGATCTTGTTGATGGCCACAACCAGCGGCACGTTGGCCGCCTTGGCGTGGTGAATGGCCTCGCGAGTTTGCGGCATCACGCCGTCATCGGCGGCAACCACAAGAATGACGATATCCGTGGCTTGTGCACCGCGTGCCCGCATGGCCGTAAAGGCTTCGTGGCCCGGAGTATCCAGAAAAGCCACTACGCCGCGATCGGTTTTGACACTATAGGCACCAATGTGCTGCGTAATCCCGCCTGCTTCACCCGTAGCTACCTTGGTGCGACGGATGTAATCCAGCAGTGAGGTCTTGCCGTGGTCGACGTGGCCCATCACAGTCACCACAGGTGCGCGAGGCAAGGCTTCGGCTTCGTTGGCTTCGGTGTCGGCCAGGAACGCCTCGGGATCGTCCAGCTTGGCTGCAATCGCAGTATGCCCAAGCTCTTCGACCACAATCATGGCGGTTTCCTGATCGAGAATCTGGTTGATGGTAACCATCTGGCCCAGCTTCATCAGGTGCTTGATAACTTCTGCCGCCTTCACTGCCATCTTGTGGGCCAAATCAGCCACCGAGATGGTCTCGGGGACATGAACCTCGCGGGCGATGAATTCGACTTGTTGCGGCTCTTGGTGATGCTCTGCGTGACGACGGCCTTGCTTGCGCCCGCCCTTGCCACCACGGCCAGACTTGTTGCCAGAGCGCCAGGCGTCTTTGCTGGTGCCAGCCGACAGCGTATCGGCCTTGGACGGCTTCTTGCGAGCGTCGTTGGACCAACTGGAAGACACATCCGCTGCCTTGATGACTTTCTTGCCTTCGGACTCTTTCTTGGCCACACTCTTGCCCGCAGGTTTATGCAGGGTTTTAGAGCTGGATTCTTCGGGCTCGGCCGCGCGCAACACTTTGCGCGGCTGACGCATCATTTCACGCAATGCAGCGGCCTCTGCCTCTGCTGCCTTGCGGGCACGATCCCTATCGGAATCCGGTGCCGCCGGCGCGCGGCGTGCCTTGCCCGGTGTCGCGGCAGGTGCCGCCACGGGTGCAGAGGAAGCCTCTGGACGCGAGGGGCTGCGCCGTGCAGGCACGGCATCAGAATGTGTTTTTGAACGAGATGCGGCAGACGTCTCGGCAGGCGCAGCCTGCTCGACGACGGGGGTTTCACTCACGATAGTCGGCTTTGTATCAGTAGGAGGTGCTTCAACGGCGCCCGGTTGAGCCACATCGGCCGCTGCAGGCTGCTGCGCGACAGGCGTGGCTTCTGCAGACGGCGCGTCTGCGCGGGATTCGGGCGTGGCATTTGTCTGATCTGCGGGTGCAGGCCCTGTATCCGCATCGGTGACAGAGGCTGGTGCAGCAGGTGTCTCGGCGACCGGAGCAGCTTTGGCTGGTTCGGAAACCGGTTCAGAGATTTCAGCGGGCTGCTCTTGTGCCAGTTTTACAGAGTCATCAACCACTGGGGTGGCTGTGGCTGAAATGGCTTCTGGCTCAGGCGAAGAAGGGGCCTCTGCCGCCTGGGCAGGCTCGCCCGCAGCCGCAACGGCCTCGGCTCGTGCAGCGTCCAGCAACTCGGTACGATCTCGCTTGACCAGCACCCGCTTCTTGCGAACCTCAACTTGAATGGTCCGTGACTTGCCGGTGCTGTCAGCCTGATGGATCTCGGAGGTCTTGCGGCGTGTGAGCACTACCTTTTTGCCTGATTCTGCCCCGCCGTGCGAGCGACGCAGTGACTCGAGCAAGGCACTTTTATCAGCCTCGGTCACGTCTGCATTCACCGTATCGAGCTGGACACCGGCCGAGCGGAAATGGTCCAGCAGGACGTTGGCAGGCATGTTCAGTTCTTCGGCGAATTGGGCGACGGTGTTACTCGGCATTCGACTCTCTCTTTAACTTCGTTAAGGGGCGCGATGGGGTGCGATGCGACAAGACCTCAGGCTTTGTCGTCTTCGAACCAATGGGCTCGCGCCTGCATGATCATGTCACTGGCAGTTTCTTCAGACAGACCGGTGAGTTCGGCCAGTTCGTCTGCGGCTAGTTCGGCCAAATCATCCAGTGTCGTGATCTCGTTTTCGGCCAGTTTGGCAACCAGCGGGGCATCCATGCCCTTGATCTCCAACAGATCACGGGCTGTTTGTACACGTTCTTCTTGAGCGATGGCTTCGGTGAGCAAGGCATTACGTGCCCGCGTACGAAGCTCGTTGACGGTTTCTTCGTCGAAGGCTTCGATATCCAGCAGCTCTTGCATAGGCACATAAGCGACTTCTTCGAGGCCGGTAAAGCCTTCGTCAATCAAAATATCGGCGACTTCTTCATCTACATCCAGCCTGGTGATAAAGGCATGGCGCAAGGCAGTACGCTCGACATCCTGACGATTCTGACTTTCTTCAGGCGTCATGATGTTGATCTGCCAGCCGGTAAGCTCGGACGCCAGGCGGACGTTTTGACCTCGCGCACCAATCGCCTTGGGCAGGTTTTCTTCGTCGACCACGACATCCATGGCATGTTTGTCTTCGTCGACCAGAATGGACTCGACATGTGCCGGCGCCAATGCACCGATAACGAACTCGGCCGGATCATCTGCCCACAGAACGATATCAACTTGCTCTCCACCGAGCTCGTTGCGCACAGCGGTGACGCGAGAACCGCGCATGCCCACACACGTGCCGATGGGATCAATACGCTTATCGTACGCCACGACGGCAATCTTGGCACGCACACCGGGATCCCGGGCGGCCGCCTTGATTTCGAGCAAGCCTTGCTCGATCTCGGGCACTTCGTTGTCAAAGAGCTCGCGGATGAAATCGGGTGAAGTACGTGACAGAATCACTTGCTGGCCGCGTGCCGTGTGATCCACCTTGAGCACCCAGGCCCGGACGCGGTCGCCCGAGCGGATGTTTTCTTTGGGGATCATCTCGGATCGGGGCAAACGGGCTTCGACCTTGCCGATTTCGATGATCGCATCTCCTTTGTCGAGCCGCTTGACGGTACCCGAGACAATGGATTCGCCACGATCAAGGAAATCGTTGAGCACCTGCTCGCGCTCGGCGTCACGGATCTTTTGCAAGATGGCTTGCTTGGCCGCTTGCGCACCGATCCGGCCAAACTCGATGGGCTCAAGAGGCTCTTCGATGTATTCGCCGATCTCGATGCCAGGCACGATATCCTGGGCATCGGTGAAGAGCTCCTGCGCATCAGGCTCTTGAAGCCCGGCTTCGTCGGGCACAACCAGCCAACGGCGAAACCCTTCGTGCTCGCCGGTCTGGCGATCGATAGCTACGCGAATATCCACGTCTTCTTTGAAGCGCTTTTTCATGGCAGAAGCCAGAGCGCTTTCGAGTGCGTCAAACACGACATCGCGTTCGACGTTTTTTTCACGCGCCAAGGCGTCGACCAATAGAAGAATTTCGCGACTCATCGCTTCTTACCCTTGAAATCGAGAACAGGATCCAGGTGAGCCCGGTCCACATCGTCAAAAGAAAATGGCAGCGTCTGCAACTGCCCGGCCTGGTCTTCGTACTCCAGACTGAGCTGGGAGGGGTCATCCTCCGACGTGCGCAAAATGCCGGTAAATACCTTGCGGGATTCAATCGCCTCATGAAACCGAAGCTCGATGCGTTGGCCCGCAAACCGTTGGTAATCATCCAGACGACGCAAAGGGCGGTCGACACCAGGAGAACTGACTTCCAGGCGCTTGTAGTCGATGTTCTCGACTTCAAACACATGAGACAGCTGGCGTGAGACTTGTTCGCAATCGTCGATACGGACACCTTCAGGACGATCAATGACCACACGCAACAGCCCCAGGGGCGCGCGCTCGACATCGACCAGTTCTATATCAAACCCAAGCAAAGCCTGCTGGGTGACAGCAAAGATATCCGCCATAAATTCCAAAAAAAAGGGGCTGTCCAGCAGCCCTTTGTTTACCTTGTGGCTTGCACCAAAAGGCCGATTCAGGAACCGCCAAAGACCCGCGACTAATCTGGCATTACCTTAATAAAAGGCAAAACCCCAGACTAGGCAGGCCTTCGGGGGACACAGCACTTGTATGTGCTGTAAAGCCTTAGATTATAACAGCATTTCTGTGTTTACATAAGGATTTTTAATGTTTCAGCACCTTGGGTTAACGGGCGCGCCCCACCCGGCCCAACTGTGATTCATGAGCATGCGCACCAGAGGGTTGGTGCTCGCTGCCGCCCTGACGACGTGGCTTGGCAGCACCCCGATTTTGCTTTTGGCCCGAAGCCTTTTGCCCTTTGGGTTCTGGACCACCCGCTTTGTGACTGGCTGGCCGTGGCGGCCGGCCGCCTGGCGCACGAGAAGGACGATCGGCGGCAGGGCCCTGGGCAAACTCTGCCGGTGCCTGGGAATCTGCAGGTTTGGCACTCCGGCGAGGTTTACCCGGACGGGCTCCTTGGGATTTTGGCCGAGAAGGCTTGTGGTTGCCCGCGCCCTGAGGCGCCTGGACATTTGCCCCCTGAGGCCTGCCTGGCCGGCCCTTACGAGCCGGCTTACCGCCTTTTTGTTCGCGCTCCGCGGTGGGGTGCCCGTTAGCCAGACCGCCGCTGATCAGCAAGCCTGGTGTAAAGGGATCAATGGTGCTGCGTCGCCCGCCGGACACACGCCCGCGCCGGTTGATGCGTGCACCGTTTTGACCATTTTGGCCAGGCGTACCAAAACCCGGAGGCAAGGCACTGGCATGCGACAGCGGCTGGCGCTCAGCTTGCTCGTCGGCATCATCGGCCGCGCGGATCAAGCCAAGATGCACCATCAGGGCCCCCACCAAGCGCTCGTCGAGCTCATCCCAACGGCCACGGCGCATATTGCTAGGCAACATGACTTCGCCAAAACGGGTACGGATCAGACGGCTGACGGTGACTCCGGCAGCCTGAAACATGCGTCGGACTTCGCGGTTGCGCCCCTCGGACAAGGTGACGCGATACCAGCGATTGCTGCCCTCGCCGCCGATATATTCCAGTGAATTGAACTGTGCCATGCCATCCTCGAGCTGGATGCCAGTGGTGAGCTCGGCCTGTTTGGCCTCATCGAGCTCGCCCAGCACACGCACGGCGTATTCACGCTCGGAGCCATACCGGGGGTGCGAGAGACGATTGGCCAACTCGCCCGAGGTTGTAAAGATCAGCAGGCCTTCAGTATTGAGATCCAGGCGACCCACCGACAACCACTTGCCACTGCGAATACGCGGCAAGCGTGCGAATACGGTTGCCCGCCCTTCGGGGTCATCGTGCGAAACGATTTCGCCTGCCGGCTTATGGTAGAGAATCACACGCGGCAACTTCCCGGCCTTGGGACGAGACACCAGGCGTCCGTTGACCCGTACTTTATCGTTGGGCCCAACCCGTTGCCCCACATGGGCGGGCTCGCCATTAACCGACACGCGCCCGGCAACGATGAGATCTTCCATGTCGCGCCGCGAGCCAACACCGGCTTCGGCCAGCACCTTGTGCAACTTGGGCATCAGCGCATCGGTGTTGAGATACGGATCAAGGTGATGTTGTGCCTGATGAGTATCACTGAGATAAGACAAGGCACGATCTGCTTCTTCGGGTGAACCGGCATCTACTTGCGGAACATCAGCCTCTGTTCCCGGATTGGCGGCGGCATCCCCCCGACGACGACGAAACGGTGTGCGCAATTTCCGCCCACCTCGTGAGCGCCCTGAGGGCCCACGCTCTTTGTTCCCGGCCTCTTTGGGCGTTGCGGGAGAATCCGGTACGGCTGCGGGTGTCGTTTCGAGTTCTGCTGTCATGGGGTTCGGTGACTCCTTCACAAAATTCTGTTCATTATTGAGCGGCTTCCCGGGTGTCGGGATCAGCCAATATCAGGTCGCCCAGAACCTGCTCGGGTTCTGTGTTTTCGAGAGACGGTAGTTCATCCAATGCACGCAGACCGAGGTCTTCAAGAAAACGCCGCGTGGTACCCAACAGCGCCGGGCGCCCGGGAGCATCCCGGTAGCCCAGTGTTTCGATCCAGCCTCTGTCTTCGAGAGTGCGAATAATTTGAGCAGATACCGTCACACCCCGGATATCTTCGATATCACCCCGGGTAACGGGCTGGCGCCAGGCGATGATCGCAAGGGTTTCCAGCACGGCACGCGAGTATCGAGGTGGTTTTTCAGGGTTTAGGCGCCCCAAATAATGCTGCATGTCAGGACGGCTTTGAAACCGCCAGCCATTGGCCAGTTGTTTGAGCTCGAGGCCTTTTTCTTGCCAATCAAGCTGCAGGGCTGCCAGATGGCGCCGGACATCGTCCCCGGAAATCGTGTCATCGAAGAGCCCACGTAACTGGGCAATCGATAAAGGTGCATCCGCGCACAACAAGGCGGTTTCTAGTACCCGCAAGATTTCCGTTTCCGTCATTTTATCCTGATCCAAGAAGGTTTGCTTGCTTTATTTTCGCAGACTATGCTATAGTTATGTTCTTCAGACGCGGGGTGGAGCAGTCTGGTAGCTCGTCGGGCTCATAACCCGAAGGTCATAGGTTCAAATCCTATCCCCGCAACCAAACAAAAGTAAGGGCTTGCCAGGTTATTTGGCAAGCCCTTAACTTTTGGCTTGCAGGCACAGACTGCACAAAAAACTTGCACAAAAATAAGCAAGTGCCGAAAGCATAAAAGAACCGCCAAAGCACTTTCGGACTCACCCAAAACAGGCTTGCCAAAAAGCGCTCCGGCGGTTCGGGGCTCTCGAACAAGAGAGTAAACTGGCTGGGAAATTATGTCTGGCGACAAAGCGCCATAAAATATCGATGAACAGACAAACCTGGTATTGATGAACAGACACATTCCTATTTTGCCCGCGGATAATCTGATCAAATCGCTGCCACGTCCTGTGTTTGGCCATGTGGACAGCCAGCCCAATATGATTATTCCCGGCCCGCATCAACATCCCTGGTGTCAGCTGACCTATGCCCTGCAAGGCCACCTACAGGTCTGGACACCGTATGCCCGATTTATCGCCCTCCCGCAGCGGGCTGTGTGGATTCCTGCAGGCGTGCAGCATCAGGTTCATGAATCATCGCCGGCAGAAATCCGCAGCCTGTATCTGGATGGCGCAGCATTGGGGCTGAACTGGGCTGCTTGCCGTGTCCTGGCTATCGACCCTTTGCTGCAAGAGCTGATCCGCCGCTTCAGTACAGTCCCGATAGAGTACGATCTGGCAGGCCCCGATGGGCGCCTGGCTCAGGTGCTGGTAGACCAGCTGGCCACCAGCCCTGATGCCGGCCTTGTGCTGCCATGGCCATCCGACCCGCGACTGCTGGCCTTGTGCAAGCAACTACATCACCAACCTGACGAAGCACCCACCCTGGCGCAATACAGCCGGCAACTGGGGCTTTCTGAAAAAACACTGACCCGCCTGTTTTTGCAACAAACGGGCCTAGGGTTCAGGTTATGGCGCCAGCGCGCCCGCCTGGTGCATGCCCTGCCCCGCCTCGAACGCGGCGAGCGCATCACCGATGTGGCTTTAGCCTGTGGCTACGAAAGCCTGTCTTCTTTTATTGCCGCGTTTAAAGAGCATACGGGGCAGACGCCCCGCGAATTTGCCTTGCGCAACCAGCAAAGCCACGCTAATACCTGACCCGCCACACAGGCCAATCAGGCTTTAGCCAGCAAAATCAGAATTCGTCGTCAAATACCACGCCTTCGTCGGTACGACGCATCACACCCACCTTGTAAGCCGCAATATCCTGCTCTTGCGGAGAAGCCTGGGTTTTGCTGATGTTCAGCCATTTCTCCATGTACTTGAGCGGGTTGGACTGCGGAAACTCGTAGCGGTCGGTCTGGATGCCCACAGTGTTGTAGACGTCCTTGGCGCAATAGAGTGTCCAGGCCGCCAGGCGATCTTCGTTCATGCCAACAAGTTCGCGCCCTTCGGAGAACAGGTATTGAATCCAGTCGAGCTCACTATCTACAACTTCGGCGATCAAGGCCTCAATTTCAAAGTGGCATTGTTCAAAGGCCTTACGACCACGTTCTGTACGCAGCTCGTGGTGCAGCACTGCACGGTCAAGCTCGGCATGGATTTCAAGCTCATCCTGGGCGATTTTCTGGATCGCCTTGCCGATGGGCTGGAACATACCGGTATCACAGATGGCAAACGTGACGGCAAATGAAGCCATGAACTGGATGCGCTCCATGCAGAACAGCGCCACCACCATCATGAACACCGTGTTGTAGGTGTCCTGATCATTGGGAAGTTCGCCCAATGCGTATTTGTGGGAGGCCGCATAGCCATCGCCAAACGCTTTGACGACCCGTGATAGTCGGGCATGCGCCTGCTCGACACTGAGGATTTCGTCGATGATGGCTGTGGGGTCATCAAAGGAATTGCGAACAATCTCGGAATAGGTAGCCGCGTGAACGACCTCGTTGTCGGAGATACGCTGCCAGGCAGCCCAGAGCTCGGATGAGGTGATAAACGGCGCCAGTACCGGTGCAATGGCGCGCGAGGCCACGCTGTCGGCCTCCCATTGCCACGCCAGCGTCTTGACCATCATGTCGTATGTGGCGCGCGGGCAGTTTTTGAAGTCGGCGTTGCAGGAGGAGTAATCGAACTCGTTTTCGTCCCAATCGAGCGATTTCTGGGTTTTGTACAAGGACCAGATCTCTGGATAGTGACGATTGATGGTGTCAAACAACCCTTGCTTTTCGCCCAGGAACAGCAAAGGTTTGGCGTAATCCTGCTTGTTGTAGTTGAAGACGTTATCAGACATTGCAGCTTCCAGAAAATAATGAGACACACACTGGCTCAGCGCCAAGGGTGCCGTGCCAGCGCAGCAGTATGTGGGTTACAGGGTGCAGCCGCCCTCGCAAACGGGATCATCGGGATCGGGTTCGCCATGGGTAACTGCTTGTGCCTGTGGCAGGCTGATGCCGGATACCGCCAGTTTGACAAAACCTTGTGCCGCCGGGAAATCCGCTACTTTTTTCATGCCCGCAGAGGTTTTCTGGTTCATGTAGTACTTGGACTTCAGACCCATCTTGACCCGGTAAAGGTAGTTCTGGATCATCTCGGTGGACTCGATGCTGGCATCGCCAATAACCTTGCGGTAGAAGTCGGCGGAAATGCCTTGGTCTGTCCATTTCTGGATGATCGCGTAGATATCGGTCATATCCTCGGTGGGGACATCCCAGGCGGATTCGTACCATTGGCCCAGAGTATCACCCTCGGGGGCGGCCCAGTAATTAACCCGCTGATTATCCGTCTTGATCATGGTGAGCTCGCGGATTGGATACACGCCGTTGGTGGTACCAGACGAGTTGGCCGAGGTTTCTGTGGGCATGTGCGCCGCCACCACCGAGTTGCGGATCCCGCCATTGGCGACGATTTCAGCGCGCAGGGCCTCCCAGTTGTAGTGATTGTTGAAATCGGCAATCTTGTCGATGTTGCGATTGTAGGTATCGGTGGGCAGCCAGCCGGCCGGCCATTTGGTTTTGTGCATCCAGGGGGCATTGCCCAGTTCGCGGCCCAGCTGCAGGCTGGCCCGTACCAAATGATAATAATGCCGCTCGGCAATCCAGTGGATGAACTGCTTGCCCTCGGGCTCGGTGTAGCGCTTGTGATTTTTGGCCATCAGGTGTGCCACACCCAGCATACCCACACCCGCATTAAGACGTGCCTTGGAGGTTACCCCAACGTGCGGAAGTTCGTAGTCGGCCAGGTGAATGCATTTGTCGATCATCAACAAGGCGTAATAGGCCACTTCCTCGTATTGCTCGTCAGACTCGATGTTGGAGACGACAATACCCGCCAGGTTGCAGGTGGCGACCTCGGGAGACGAACGACGCTCGATGCGCGCAATGACACGGCCATCTGACAGCACATCGCCCGCCACGAGGTCTTCGAGGTACACCGAACCGCGCTGAGTATCCACTGCACCCGTGCCAGGCTGCAAGGTGTGCAGATGGCCGTCGACATCGGCAAACTCGACAAAGGAGATATCGGTGGTTTGATAGAGCTCGGTGATATGGTTGTATGGTGCCGTGGGCAGTGCAATCTCAGAGCACAGATTGGAGCTGTAAATGGTGTTCTTGAACGGCGTGTGGCGGTTCATCTCATAGATATTGTGCTCGTAGACGCGCCCAGTTTCGTTCCACTCGTTGATTGCCGTGATCAGAAGCTCGCGTGCGTTGACGGTTTGCTTCTTGAATGTGGGGTCTTGCTCGTATTTGGTATAGAGGGCCTCGAAGCGGGCCTCATCATCGCTGTACAGCGCATCGTAAAGATCGGGCGCTGTATGGCAATTAAACAGGAAGACGTCTTCGTTGCGCGCCACCTTGCGGGCAAAAAACCGGTTGCCACCCCACGAATAATCCATCCCTCGGATCTTGCGATCTTCGGTGGACATGGGGTTTTTCAGGCGCAGCAAGGTATCGACTTCAGGGTCGAAGATAGAAAAATAACTGGTGCAGGCACCACCACGGCCATTTTGCAGATTGGCCTTGATCTCGGCGACAACCGCGCGCAGATAAGGCAGCTTGCCCTGGTGGCGGATGACACCCCCACGAACCGGATCGTTGACAGAGCGCGTTTGCAGGTAGGAACCAATACCTGCACTCATGTATGTCATGGTGTTGGCAATGTGATTACCGACGGCAATCGAGCGGGCGGAGTCGCCTGATGCATACAGACAGCAACTGGCGTACCCACGCAGCGGAGTACCTAGATTGATGTGATTGGGCGTGGGGGCATTAATGCGGTTTTTGGAGAGATGCTCGTAGAACTTGGCCACGTCACGCATGCGACGCTCGCGGGGCTGATTGACTGCCAGCGCCATGGCCATGCGCATATAAACAAACTGCGGGGTTTCGTAATGTATGCCCTTGACGCGATCGGAGATAGCGTACTTGGACCGATGCGTATGGATCTGGTAGTGAGCGTATTCGAAATCACGTGTGTGATCGATCATGCCCTCGACCTGGAAATATTCTTCTTCGGAGTAGTCGAGGAGCTCCATGTAGCCAAGCTTTTGCAAACGCCGGTGCAGCGTGAGCACCGTGGGGAAAGCACCATCACAGACGTCTTTGAGCTCTTTTTGGGCAAGTGCTGCATACAATCGGCCTGCCATGCGGTTATACGACCAGGTATCAGCGTCAAGGCAATGGCGGATCAGTTGAATTTGGAGGAACTCGGACGAGCACTCCTCGGGCATGTTGGTGACTGTTTCGAGCACCACGGACGGCCAGTCGACGCGGTCACCCAGCGAGGTGGCGCCCCACTCACCCCAGCCGTTTAATTTTGACGGAATGAATGGCTCTTTGCGTCCATCACGCTTGATAACGGTCTTGATCATGGGAGTAGTCTTCTTTTGTATGGTGGATAAAGAAAGTTGGTGTCAGGCACGCCTACGCGACACCAAATCTTGTGTATATCCTACACGAAACACACCAGATGTTGTGCTTCAAAAATTGTCTCAAAGACACGCAAAAGAGGCCGAAAAAATGAAAAGCAAGGCGGGACAAGGCTTTGCAGACGCGATGATTCAGCAAATTTTTTATTTCTAAATGTTTCGGTTTGGCAGCCCCGCCAAAACACAGCCAAGACAAAGACTATCTTGACCTCTACAGTGGCGCAACGTCAATAAAAACGCGTTTACCAGAGTACGAAAAACAACCACCAGGACCATAAAAAAGGCAGCAGGCCTGCAGCCACGGAAACCACTATGGCCAGGCGACGACGCAACTGCCGGGTACGCAATCCGGCCACCCGCCAGACAAGACGCAGGCTCCAGGCCAACGCCAGGCCCAGCAAGGTAAACCGCAAGGGATTCGCCCACCAGGTAGGTACCCCCTCGTGTTGCAACAAAGTCAGTGTAGTGGCCGACAGACCCAGAAACACACCAATCCCGGCCAAGGGGATCAGCCCTTGTGCCAGCTTATGCACACCCTCCAGACGGCTACGCATCAGCTGGCCCATTGCATTGCGCACGCCGGGCCGTTGACAAACGGGCAAGCAGCGGCTTGCCATCATCAGGCCCACAAAAATCGCGCCCCCCACCACCAGGGCTGCGCCAAAGATAAATACCAAAATGACAGCCCCATCCAACCAGCTGAAACTGTCGTTGACCTCAGGATAGTGAGTAAGCAGGAACCAGGGGGCATTATCCGTGAGCGGCCAGTAGATGTCCCGGTTGACCAGCCAGGTAGCCGCACCCTGCTTGAGCGTAACAAACCAGGGACTGGCACTCCATAAGAAAGCACCCACCGCCAAGCCCATCATGCCAAAAACGATCAGCACGGTTTGCCAGCCATTGCCCTCTGCGACATGGACAATTTCGGCTTCGGGTGACCGTGGTGACAACGTGATTGCACCCCGATAATCGCTGCAGCGCCCGCACATATGACACTCGGCCGCACCCTGCATATGACGCAGAGGCAGCAGTGGTGCACAGTTGATGGTCTCGGTGCGCCGCACAGGGGCACGCCAAGCCTCGGCGTCCACCCGATAATACCAAGGCGCCAGTTTTGCCAATACATTGAAGACACCATTGACCGGGCACAGGTATTTGCACCAGACTCGTTTGTTGCGCCCGTACAGATAGCCCACAACCATCGCCGCAATAGTTGATCCCCCCAAGACGGCCGCCACGGCCCACGGGTACTGATAAACACTGACCAGTTGACCATAGATGGTGGTGAGGCTGAAGGCCACAAAAGGCCACCCACCCCAGCGTATCCAACGGGGGATGGCACCGCCTCGCCCATGCCGGCTGGCCCACTCGGTGAGTGTGCCTTCGGGGCAAAACAGCCCGCACCAAGCGCGTCCCAGCAAAGGGATGGAAATCAGCACAAACGGCCACCAGACGCCCCAGAAGGCAAACTGGGCAACGATGGTCAGATTATTGAAAACCGAGGCTGTGCGATCAGGCAGCGGCAACGCTGCCGGCACAATCAGCAAGGCCAGATAAATACCCACAATGACCCATTGCATGATACGGATGGCCCGCTGATGATCACGCAGGAAATCACCCACACTGGCCACGCGCGCGCGCCAGCCGTATCCGCGAGAAGCAGCCTCTAACACGCTACCCCCGTATGTTGCAGCCCACGGCGCACTGCACGCCCCTGTTGCCAAACCACCGCCTGCCCCGCGTAAAACATCAGGATGACGCCGCGACTGATGTACGGTTGGCGCGCGGCGCCGGCGACGGCGCTGAGCGACGCAACAATGTCAGCACACCCACCCAATACAGCCCCAGAACAAGCACCTGGGACAGAGCCGGATACGCCCGATAACCAGCGAAATCCGCCAGCACCTTGCCAAGCACACTATCAGTTGTCAGCCAGGCGCTGCTATCCCAGACAGGATCGATCAACGTGGGTAGCACGCCAAGGGAAATCAGGCGATCAGTGGCAGACACCAGCAAGGCACCGGCCAGTAGCAACAACAGGATCTCGGTGACCTTGAAAAACCGCCGCCAAGTGATGATGCGCCCACCCAGCTGCAGGAGCCAGAAGGTGAATAACGCAACGAGAAAACCCGCCAGCCCCGCCAGTACCATTGATATCACTTGCCCAGTCTGTTGCGATGACAAAATGGTGCCATACAAAAACACCACGGTTTCACTGCCCTCGCGTGCAACGGCAATCATCACCAGTATCAGCAGGCCCCACCAGTGGTTTTGATCCAGTTGCTCTGAGGCACCGGATTCAAGCGCCCGTTTGAGGCCACGACCATGGCAGCGCATCCAGACCACCATTTGCACAACCAACCCGCAAGCCACCAGAGCCATCACCGTCTGGAACCACTCCTGGCCGATATCCGACAACCAGGATGCCAGCCCCAGCAAGACCAGTGCCAGCGCCATGGCAAGCAGCAGACCTGCCCCCACCCCACCCCACAGCCAGGGCAACCCGCGGCGCCCTTCGGGTGAGGCTTTCAGCCAGGCATACAAAATACCAATCACCAGCAGAGCTTCGACGCTTTCGCGCCAGACGATGAAGGCTACTTGTTCCATGAGACTGGTCCAGACGAGGGATTCAAGGTTTGGGAAGAACGATCAGGGTGCCTTTCACCTGCGGATGAAAGTCATCAAAAAACGGATATTCGCCTGGCCGGGAAAGGTTTAAAACCACAAACGAAGTAACCCCTGGCCCCAGCACTTTCTCTTTGCGCAGGGGCAGGCTTTCAAACTCGACAGCCTGGGTGCTTTCATTGACCAAAATGATCTTGAAGCGCCCGGCAGGAACTTCCAGCTTTGAGGGCTGAAATGTACCATCAGATTTGAACGTCAGGGTATAGACCGGCATCTCGGCTCGCGCAGCAGATAACGGCGCCAGACAAGTCACCAACAGTGTCAAGCCTAACGCCAGCCAGCGTCCGTGCATCTCAGTACCCGCCCTTCTTGCCAGTTCCGGCAAAGACAAAGTCGTACTTCACTTCGAAAGTTTTAAACCAGGGAGCCACACCAGTTTCTTTGTCGACATGGCGGCCAAAATGATTGCTGGGCGCAGTTTCAGGTGAGCCAACGATAAAAGTGAGTTTGTATTTCCCGGGACCTTCAAGCTTGACGTTGTCGCCATAATGAGGGCCATCATTGGCCACCATGGGCATCAGGTCGCCCTTCAGAATTTTGTCGCTGCCCTGCTTCTGAAGCACATACTGAATATTGAGGTACGGAGCCCATGCACCTTCGGGCAAGCCATTTTTGTTATCGGCCGTCGCATGGATATCGGCCTCAAGGTGAACGTCGGAATCTTTGGCCGCACGCATCATGCCGTCGGGTTGCATCTCGACGGGCTGCAGATACACTGCGGCCACTTCAAGACCGCTGATTTCCTTGGGTTCGCCGATGGGGTATTCGGCAGCGATTGCCGATGTTGCCATACCCAGACCTGCCAACGTGATGAGCAACTTGCCGATCATATGAAAGACTCCGTAGTGATAAAAAAAGATGGTAAAGAGAATGATTCTCGTTATTTAACATCAAAAAACGGAGTACACGCAAGCACGAAAGGGGCTTGCAAAATAATTTTTTTGAGCGGCAAACCAGGCGCTGACCACCCTAGCAGCGCCTATCGTGCCATCACAGGATCTTCAGGGTTTCTTTTTTGAACCTGCAGGTGGTTGCCCTGGAAACGGGAAACCGGTGAACAGGTTGCGGGTTTGATCCTGCATTTGATCCTGCATTTGAACAAACACGTTTCGGCTTTGCTCGAGGTAGCTGTTCATCATGTTTTGCAAGGCTGGGGTTTGCAGGTTCATCAGCTGGGCCCAGGCTTCGGGGCCAAAATGCTGCTGATACACATCCTGTGACTGATCAGCCATACGATCCTGGATATCCATGAGGATCTGGATGTTTTGCTCGAGGAACGTGCCCATGACACCTTGCATTGCGTGCCCGTAAAACCGAATGATTTGCGCCAGGGCGGTGGCCGAGAACATCGGCACCCCGCCCGACTCTTCTTCGAGGATGATCTGCAGCAAAATGCTGCGAGTAAGGTCATCACCGCTTTTGGCGTCAACCACGCGAAAGACCGCGTTATCGAGCACCAGCTGCTTGATGTCAGACAGGGTGATGTACGCACTGGTTTGCGTATCGTAGAGCCGGCGGTTGGGGTATTTCTTGATTAATCGCTCGGCAGGTTTGGAAGACTTGTTTTGTGGCATTTGTTTAACCCATGTGCAGGCCGCCGTTTAGGGAGAAATCGGCACCTGTTGCAAATCCGGCATCGTCAGACGATAACCAGGCAACGATCGAGCCGATTTCTTCTGGGGTGCCTAAACGTTTGACGGGAATCGTGGCAACGATTTTCTCGAGGACATCTGGACGAATGGCACGCACCATATCCGTACCAATATAACCGGGTGAGATCGTATTGACAGTAACCCCCTTACTGGCGACCTCCTGGGCCAATGCCATCGTAAAGCCATGAATACCTGCTTTGGCTGTGGAGTAGTTGGTTTGCCCAAATTGCCCCTTTTGGCCATTGACGGAACTGATATTGATAATACGGCCCCACTGACGATCCACCATGTCGTCGATCACTTGCTTGGTGACGTTGAACAGGCTGTTGAGGTTGGTGTCGATGACGGCACGCCAGTCGTTTTGGGTCATCTTGCGAAAGACGCCATCGCGGGTGATGCCGGCGTTATTGACCAGCACATCCACAGGCCCAAACTGCTCTTTGATCTCGATGAAGGCCTGGACGGTGGAGTCCCAGTCGGAGACATTGCCTACAGAAGCATTGAATTTATATCCAAGGGCCGACTGCTGATGAAGCCATTTTTCGAAATCACGGCTGGGGCCGCAACCTGCCACGACGGTAAAGCCCTCTTTGGCTAGGCGCTGGCAGATCGAGGTGCCGATACCGCCCATACCTCCGGTGACGTAAGCCAGTTTTCCGCTCATGGGATTCTCCTTTTTAGTCTGCTCTGACTGTGACATAGTGCCCGGGTGCGGGCTCTAGGATTGGATAACGTTGATTGCCCAGCCGAACCGGCGCACGCCGCATCGGCCCCGAGTGCCCGGCCAGCCATTGCAGCCAATCGGGCCACCAACTGCCTTTGGCATGTGTGGCAGACTCAAGCCACTCGGTGGGGGCGCTGGGCAAGACATCGACATCGGATGTCCAGTAGCCACGCCGGCCGCGATCTGGTGGATTGACGACGCCGGCAATATGACCGGATTCTCCGAGGACGAAGCGCAACGGCCCACGCAACAACAGCGTGGAGGCGTAGGCTGAGCCCCACGGCACAATGTGATCATCACGCGAGGCATATAGATAGCTTGGCATATCCAGCGTACGGAAATCGACCAACTGGCCACACACAGGCAATTGGCCTGTCTTGAGCCGGTTTTCGAGATATGTATTGCGGAAATACCAGGTAAAAAACGGACCTGGCAAATTGGTGCCGTCGGCGTTCCAGGCCAGCAAATCGAAAGCGCGCGGAGACTCGCCCATCAGGTAGTTGGCGTTGACGTAGTTCCAGACGAGTTCGGAGGGGCGCAGAAATGAAAAAGTGGTGGACAGCTCTCGGGCTGACATGAGCCCGCCCGCGCCCAGTTGCTGGTCTCGGGTACGCGCATGCCATTCATCGACAAACACATCCAGGATGCCGGTTTCACGAAAATCGAGAAATGTGGTGAGCAAGGTAAGTGCCGCCACCGGATCTTGCCCGCGCGCCCGCGCAACCGCCAGCGCAGTGGACAGCAGCGTGCCTCCTACGCAAAAACCCAGTGCGTTGATCTGTGGCTGACGGCTGATGTCGCACACCACCTGGATGGCTTTCAGGACACCGTCTTCGATGTAGTTGTCCCAGGCCATGGTATCGGTGCCGTCGGTGTCGTCGGGCCGCGGATTGCGCCAGGACACCATGTACACCTGAAACCCCGCCTGCAGCGCATGGCGCACCAACGAGTTGGCCGGCTGGAGATCGAGAATGTAGTATTTATTGATGCACGGCGGCACCATCAGCAAGGGCCGCCGGTGTACCTGAGTGCACTGCGGCTGGTACTGAATGATTTGCATCAGGGCATTTTGATACACCACCGAGCCAGGTGTAATGGCCAGGTTCTGGCCAGGCACAAACGCGGTTTCGTCAGTTTGTGTAATACGCCGGCGATGAAGATCGTGCAGCAGATTGGCCAGCCCTCGCTGAAGGGAGTCTCCGCCGGTGCGCAACAAGGCCTGCCGGGCATCGGGATTGCTGGCCAGAAAATTGGAGGGCGCGGCGGCTTCGGCCCATTGCATGATGGAGAACTGCAGACGCTCGCGGGCGGAGTCTGCAATGTCAGCAGATGCCGCCAGTTGCTGCAAGGCGCGCGTGAGAATCAGGTAGGCATGCGCAGAAAACAAGGCTTGGGGATCGTTGGCCCAGGCATCGGACGAAAACCGGCGATCAGTGGGCGGCACTAGCTTGCCCTGAGCCGCGGTTTGAAGAAGCAACTGCCAGGATTGCAGAAAATCAGCCTGGATGGCGGCGAGATGATCTACAGCAGCATGCGGGTTGATCTGCTGTGATGAATCGGTAATTGCCATGACATCCCCCGCAAAGTGAAGCCGTGCTTCTTGATATTGCTTTCAATCATTCTGACAGGCTGGATCAGGCCGTCAATCGGGGTAATCCGCGAGCATCAAGTCGTCTGGACTCATCCGCATCGTTGCCAATGCAATGATCATACCAGCCAGGCAACGGTGGCCTGGCGCCCTGTCTGTTTCTGCCGCCGATACGAAAAATACCGATCTGTCTGCTGATAGGTGCATTCGCCGCTGGCTTCGATGTGTGCGACGCCCGCGCATTGCAGCCGCGCACTGGCCAGGCCCGCAAGATCTGCCAGCCAGTGTCCGGGCCGCACGGACGGCATAAAACACGGTGCAAGCTGTGAATCCAACCGCAAAAAAGCCTCACGGACTTCGGGACCCACCTCGAATGCACGGGGGCCGATGGCGGGACCCAACCAGGCACGCCAGCCATGCGCATCGGGTGCCCGCCGACGCATTGCCGCCAGCGTGTTTTCGAGCACTCCCGCCACCAGGCCACGCCAGCCTGCATGCGCCACGCCCAGCACAGTGCCATCGGCATCGGCCAGCACAACAGGCAGGCAGTCAGCCGTCAGGATGGCTAGTGGAAGGCCACGCTGACGGGTCACCGCAGCATCGGCGCAAGGACCCAATATCGACACAGGCGGAACCGCAGCTGGGGGATCTGCGGCTTCGGGATCAGGTGCGCACCAGACCTCTGTGCCATGCACCTGATTAAGCCATTGGACAGGCCCGGGCAAAGCCACCTGCAGACGAGCACGGTTTTGCTGCACGGCAGATGGATTGTCGTGGACATGCAAACCCAGGTTCAGGCTATCCCAGGGCGCCTTACTGACACCGCCCGTGCGCGCGGTAGAAAAATATTGCACCCCTGACCACGGTGCTCCGCCGACTCCATGCACCCCCGGAGCCCATACCCGCAGTTTGCTCATGCACCCGCCTCCCAATCAATTTGCTCGCGCACCAATTCGAAGTCGGCCGGCAGGTTGGCCGTGAAGGCCTGCCACTGGGCAGTCAGCGGATCCTGAAAGCTCAGTGCCTGCGCATGCAGCATCTGGCGTTGGGCGCCGCCCAGGCCACGGCCACCGTATAAGGTATCACCCAGCAAAGGATGCTTCAGCCACGACAGATGGACACGAATCTGGTGCGTGCGCCCGGTTTCAAGATGGCAAATGATTTCTGTGACGGGCTGTTGTTCGCACTGTCCGCCTGCCTGCACTTGATAATGCGTAATCGCAACCTTAGGCGCGATCGGCCTGTCGGCACTCATGCGTACGGGCACACGCGAATCCCGACCGATGGGCGCATCCACCCGTCCCGACTGGCGCACCACACCATGCACCAGTGCGCGGTATTCGCGCTTGACCGTGCGTGCCTGCAACTGACGCACCAGCGCGGTTTGGGCGATGGCTGTACGCGCCACCACCAGCAGGCCCGAGGTATCTTTGTCCAGCCGGTGCACAATACCGGCCCGAGCCACCTGAAGGAGCTCCGGATAGCGGTACAAAAGGCCATTTAGCAAGGTACCGTGCCAGTTGCCAGCACCAGGATGTGTCACCAGACCGGCCGGTTTATTGACCACAATCCACTGTTCAGACTCCGCCACCACCAGAAAATCGACGGGTTCAGCGGTAAAGGCAAGGTCTTCAGGGGCCTGCTGTGGCCACACCTGTATATGGGCACCAGGGCCTACACGCGTGCGAATCTTGCCAACCACGCCATCCACCCGCACATGGCCTTGTTCAATCCATGTCTGCAAACGATTGCGCGAATGTTGCGGCAGCAAGCCTGCCAGCACCTTGTCCAGACGATCTGGCAGTGCCTGCAAGGGCAGGGTAAAGTGTTCGGGTTCGTCGGAATCGACGTCGTCGGAGGCAAACTCTGTGTCAGACATGGCGACAAATCATATAATCTGCCGACAATGCTAACACCTTGATCAAGGATGCCCCGTGGCCGTGCATGCACTCGTTTCAATGAAATCCATGTCTTCTGTTGCTCGGCTGGCGCTTGCCGGCCTGTGCCTGGCGCTGCTGGCAGCGTGCAGTTCCACGTCGGGCAATGTCGACCCCACGGCAGGCTGGAGCGCAGAACGTCTGTACAGCCAGGCCCGCTCTGACATGAGCTCAGGCAATTGGTCAGATGCCCGCAAAAACCTCGAAGCGCTCGAGGCCCGCTATCCCTTTGGCTTGTACGCCCAACAGGCACTGATTGACCAGGCCTATGTCAACTGGAAAGACGAAGAACCCGATCAGGCCAAGGCGGCCATCGACCGCTTCATGCAGCAATACCCCAATCACCCGGGTACCGACTACATGCTGTATCTCAAGGGCATGATCACCTTCACACCTCCCAGCGCGATTTTGTCCAACATTACGCGTCAGGACCCAAGCGAGCGCGACCCAAAAGGTTTACGCGAGTCGTACGAAGCGTTCAATGAGCTCATCAAGCGTTACCCCGATAGCCGCTACACGCCAGACGCACGCCTGCGGGCTGCCTGGCTGGTGAACACTATTGCCGAAAACGAAGTGCACGTGGCCCAGTACTACTACGAGCGCGGGGCCTATGTGGCCGCCGCCAACCGGGCGCAAACCGTAGTCACCGATTTTGAAGGCGCCCCGGTTGTCGAGAAAGCTCTCTATCTGATGATGCTCAGCTACCAGAAGTTGAACCTACCCAACCTCGCCGACGACGCCAAACGAGTACTGGATAAAAACTTCCCCGACAGCAAGTATTACAAGCAAGGCCTGGACGAGCCCAAAAACTACTGGAATCCCGTCAACTGGCTATAGACGGTAGGGCCATAGGCTGCAGGCGATAGGCGATAGGCCTTGCTTAATCGCCCACAGTAGCCGTGTCCGCCGTGGGAGTGTCAGGCACACCCGCATCTGACACTGCAGCGCTGCTTAGCAGCGGTGGCCGAGCCATAAAACCGGCTGCCACGGAGGGATCCCGCGTACGGGCAAACGGTGGCAGGCCCTGCCACAACAGACGGCCATACGGCTTATCCACCAACCGGCCATCTCCCACCATCAGTACCCCCCAATCCTGCTCTGACCGGATCAGGCGCCCTGCCCCCTGCTTCAGCAACAAGGCCGCCTGTGGCAACTGATATTCCATAAAGGGGTTTCCGCCCTCGGCCCGGCAGGCATTCAAGCGTGCCTCCAGCACGGGATCATCCGGTGGGGCAAACGGCAGCTTGTCGATCGCCACCAGGGTAAGCGCGTCTCCTGGCACGTCAATGCCCTCCCAGAAGCTCGTGCTACCTACCAGCACGGCATTGCCGGCAGAGCGAAACCGTTCCAGCAGCACACCACGAGTAGCCTCTCCCTGGCGCATCACCGGCCGGTCGGACAACAACATCTCACGCAGGAGAAAGTCGGCGACGCGGTCGACGGCCCGCAAGGTGGTGCACAACACCAGCACCCCACCTGCGCAAGCATCCACCAAGGGAAGCAAGGATTTTGCAAACGCGTCGATATACCCGGGATCATTAGGCCATGGTAGGTTCTGTGGCACATACAGCAAGCCTTGCGCCGGATAATCAAAGGGTGATTCCCAGTGTTCTGTATGCGCATCATGCAGCCCCAACTGGTGCTGAAAGTGGCTGAAATTGCCGCGTACAGACAAGGTGGCCGAGGTGAGTACCCAGGCCTGTTGCGGCTTGCGAAATCCGGAGAAAATACGGGCCACAGACAAAGGTGCCCGATGCAAGCGCACCGAATGCAGGCTGTGCTCAATCCAGCGTACGGCCGCATGATCCGCGGGCTCGGACTCGCCACGTGCCGGCTGGGTCCATTGCAGCAATCGCGCCCGCAGGGTACGCGCCACCCGGGCCGCCGTGGCAAGATCAGGATGACGATCTTCTTGCGTACCTAACGCGTCAGCCACCACATCCAGTGCTGCGCTCAAACTTTGCAAAGCGGCATCGAATGCCTCGACGTCCGGGATTTGCTCGAAGGTAGCCCTGCCACCCGGCATTTTGCTGACAGGGGCACTGACCAGGCGAAACGCTTTGGCAGCCGCGTCCAGCGCCTGGCAGTGCTCAGACCAGCGCATGGCCTCGCGGGCATGCGCCAGCCCGGCTGCCTCAGTTTGCCGCGCACAATCCAGAATTTGATGCAAGGATATGCTTTGGCCTAAAAACCGGGTCGCGGTTTCCGGCAACTGATGGGCCTCGTCAAATATCACCAGGCGTGTTTCAGGCAGGAGATCAGCGATGCCTTCTTCGCGCAGGGCCAGATCCGCCATAAACAAAGCGTGGTTGACCACCACCACATCGGCTTCCTGGGCATGGCGCCGGGCCTTGAGTAAGAAGCACTCGCGCACAAACGGGCATTCTTGCCCCAGGCAGTTTTCGCGGGTGGAGGTGACGCGATTCCAGATGTCGGCGGTTTCCGGGACGGCAGGCAGATCTGCTTTGTCGCCAGTGTCTGTTACCTGCACAAACTGGCGGATTTGCCGTAGCAAGCCGATTTCATCCCGGGATTTCAGCCCGCGATCATCCTGTTCGAGACGCTCGAGATGGTAGTGGCAGACATAGTTGCTGCGCCCCTTGAGCAAAGCCACATCCACCGACATCGACAACGCAGCCCGCAAGCGTGGAATGTCCCGGCGAAACAGCTGATCCTGCAGCGTGCGGGTACCGGTGGACACCAGCACCTTGTCGCCCGACAGGAACGCGGGCACCAGATATGCCCAGGTTTTACCGGTTCCGGTGCCAGCTTCCGCGATCAGTACTTCACCCGCATCGAGAGTTGTCTGGATGGCGTCGGACAGGGCCAACTGCGCCGGGCGCGGCGTGTAGGCTGGCAATTGACTGGCCAGGGGGCCATCCGGGCCAAATACCTTTGGAAGATCTGGGGAGGACATGAGCAAGGAGAACAGGCGTTAAGCCAGCGATACAAGGAACCGTTGATCCAATGATACGCTGGGGGGATTCGGGGTTTGTGCCACAGTATGGCAAAATGCGCCGCTTGATAGCCTTTATTTTAGGACGTCCGGATGTCCACTGCTGCTCTTCCCTCTACCGACCAAGTCGACCCTGCCCGTATTCTGCGTCTGCTCACTGCAGAACTGGACGCCCGCCCCGCACAGGTGGCCGCTGCGGTTGACCTGCTGGACGCTGGGGCCACGGTACCCTTTATTGCCCGTTATCGTAAAGAAGCCACCGGCGGGCTGGATGACACCGTATTGCGCCAGCTTGAAGTGCGCCTGCTGTATATTCGCGAGCTTGAAAGTCGCCGGCTGTCCATCCTGCAATCCATCGAGCAGCAAGGCAAGTTGAATCCAACATTGCACGATGCAATTCTGGCTGCCGACAGCAAGCAGCGACTGGAAGATCTGTACGCCCCCTACAAACCCAAACGCAGGACACGGGCGCAGATCGCCCGCGAGGCAGGATTGGAACCCCTGGCGGAACAGCTGCTGGGTACCACCGACGCAGACCCTGAAACTGCAGCAGCCGCATTTATCAACGCAGACGCAGGATTTGCAGACATCAAAGCCACCCTGAATGGTGCCCGCGATATCCTTGCCGAGCGTTTTGCCGAGCAGGCCGTGGTGCTGGAAGCCCTGCGCACGGAACTCTGGAACACTGGCCTGCTGTACGCCAAGGTGGTGGCCGGCAAAGAGCAGGAAGGTGAAAAATTTCGCGACTGGTTTGATTTCAGTGAAACCCTGCGCACCCTACCCTCGCACCGGATCCTGGCCTTACTGCGTGGACGCCAGCAAGGCGTGCTGGATCTGCATCTAGGGCTGGATCCCGAACGCGATGCCCTGGTACCCCACCCCTGCGTGGTACGCATTGCCGAGTTGCTGGCGCTGGACGCCCGCTTCGATACCCGGGCCACTGCGCGCGAGCACTGGCTGGCCGAAGTCTGCCGCTGGACATGGCGGGTCAAACTGCTGACCACCTTTGAAACAGAACTGATCGGGCAGCTGAGAGAAGCGGCGGAAGCCGAGGCCATCCGAGTCTTTGCAGCCAATCTGAAAGACCTGCTGCTGGCCGCACCGGCCGGCCCCAAGGCGGTGCTGGGCCTGGATCCGGGCATCCGTACCGGCGTGAAGGTAGCCCTCATCGACAGCACCGGCAAGCTGCTGGATACCGCCACCATCTACCCGTTTGAGCCACGCCGGGATGTCGAGGGCAGCCTGAACACATTAGCAACGCTGATCCGCCGCCATCAGATCCCTTTGATCGCCATCGGCAACGGCACGGCCTCACGCGAGACCGAGCGGCTGGTGGCCACCTTGCTGGAGCGCCACCCCGAGCTTTCTTTCGACCGCGTGGTGGTCTCCGAAGCAGGTGCGTCGGTGTATTCGGCCTCCGAACTGGCGGCACACGAATTCCCCGAACTGGATGTCAGCCTGCGAGGCGCTGTATCGATTGCCCGGCGCCTCCAGGATCCTCTGGCAGAACTGGTGAAAATCGAGCCCAAGGCCATCGGGGTAGGCCAATACCAGCACGACGTCAATCAGCGCGCGCTGGCGCACTCTCTGGATGCCGTGGTTGAAGACTGCGTAAATGCAGTGGGTGTCGATGTCAACACTGCCTCTGCCCCGTTGCTGACACGGGTATCCGGCCTGAATGCCGGCTTGGCACGCAATATCGTGCAGTGGCGCGAAGCCCACGGTGCCTTTGGCAACCGGCAAGCACTGCGCGACGTACCCCGTTTTGGTGACAAGGCATTTGAACAAGCTGCCGGCTTCTTGCGTATCCCCGGGTCGGACAATCCGCTGGATGCCTCGGCTGTGCACCCCGAAGCCTACCCTGTGGTCGAGCAGATTGTGCTCAAGGCCGGCAAACCGGTCTCCGAACTGATGGGTCAGGCGCAATCACTCAAGGGTTTGTCTCCGGCTGATTTCACCAGCGAACAATTCGGCCTGCCCACCGTCCGCGATATTTTTGCCGAACTGGAAAAACCAGGCCGTGATCCGCGCCCGGCATTCCAGACGGCACACTTCAAGGAAGGCATCCACGACATAAAGGATCTGCTGCCGGGCATGACGCTCGAAGGCGTGGTCAGCAACGTGGCCAATTTTGGGGCATTTGTAGACATCGGCGTGCATCAGGATGGCCTGGTGCACGTCTCTGCCCTGGCCGACAAATTTGTGAAAGACCCCCGTGATGTCGTGCGTGTCGGCCAGACCGTGCAGGTTAGAGTGCTGGAAGTGGACGTCGCACGCAAGCGGATTGCACTGAGCATGCGCAAAGATGATCCTGACACCCGGTCTGGGGGGGCACGTCCCACAGACAGCCGCAAATCCGGTCGCACCGAAACGCGCAAACCCGGCCATGCAGACACACACGCACGCCGCCCCGGCCGCGAGCCGGCAGCGGCACCCAACAACAGCGCCATGGCCGATGCCTTTGCGCGCTTGCGAGGCAAGAGCTAAGCGCATCTTTCCAGACAGCCGGGGCCTGGTCATTTGCTTAAACGGTGGCGGCCCTGGCGTGCTGGATGCCAAAGCGCCCGGTGCCCCACTCCAGCCAACCCAACGGGCGGCGCATCAGGAACAGCGCATCGAGCCCGATGCGCTGAGCCATGGCAGGCCCCTCGTGGGCGCCCAACACCAGCAGCGCACTGGCCCAGGCATCCGCCCGCATGCAATCTGGCGCCAGGACGGTAACAGATGCCACCGCGTGGTCTGCAGGCCGGCGCGCACGTCCATCCATGGTGTGAGACACCCACTGCCCCGGCTTGAAATGAATCCGATGGCGGTAATCACCCGACGTGGCAACGGCAATATTTTCGAGCTGTATCACGCCGTGCGCAGCGCGGATGCCCGCCTGGGGGCGCTCAAGCGCCACAGCCCAAGGCCTGCCGTCCGCGTGACCAGACAAGGCACACAACTCACCATCGAGCGACAGCAAGGCCCTGGCCACGCCATGCTGGCGCATCACAGCCGCCATTTTGTCTACTCCGTAGCCCTTGGCGATCCCGCATAAATCCAGAGTAAGCGGATGCGTTTTGCGAGCCCGGCTCGCAGCAACGTCCAATTCGAGAGACACATGAGCCGCCCGGAAACCAAGTGTCGCCCGCCGGATAGCTTCAGCATCGGGCTGCGTGCGCGACGCACCAAACCCCCAGGCTTCCACCAGGCCACCCACAGCGATATCAAAAGCACCGTTACTTTGTATGCCCACGTCCAACGCGCACGCCAACACCCGCGTCAGATCCAGCGGCAACTCAACCCACTGGCCCGGTGCAGAGCGATTCAGACGCATGAGATCACTGTCTGGCTTCCAGGTAGACATCTGATTGTCTACCTGATCGACCGCGTGCTGCAGATCCCGTTCAAGCAGGACACCATCCAGACCCGGCACTGGCTGGTAGCGGGCCGCCCAGCGGGTACCCATCGTCGCACCACTCAGGCTATGCTCGACCAGCACATCTGTGGCTCGACCCAATGTATGCAGCTGGTCCATATCAAAAGACATCTTCGGCATAACGGGCTCCAACACGCAAATTATCCACACAAAGCCCCAAGGGTTTAAGGATGTCATCGAGCGCATCGCGTACACCCTGCGCCATCAAGCGGCTGCCACACACTCGCAACACCGCCCCTTGTGACACCAAATCCTGCAGCCGTGCCGCATCCCGGCGCAAGGCATCCTGCACATAGCTGCCGTTTCCTACGCGCGAAAAAGCTGTTTTTAGGCCAGTGAGATGGCCTTTGCCAAGCCAGCGTTGCAGCGCCGAGCCAAATAAAAAATCTTTTTCAGGGTCTCGCCCACCAAAATATAAAAACATGGGTGCATGCTGGGAATTGCTCCGGATAAATCCCGCCAAAGGTGCAATACCGGTGCCCGCGCCAATCAAGATCACGGGCCGGGCTTCGGCGGCCAGCGTAAACCCCGGGTTCTGCTTCACAAATGCCTGTAAACAATCGCCAGGCTGCAAAGTGTGCAGATATTCTGAACACTGGCCACCCGGTACTTTTCTGACACAGATCTCCACAAAACCATCCGGGCGGCCTGAAGCCAGCGAATAATACCGGGGCACCTGAACCGTCTCGGACACAACACCCAGAAGGTCTCCGGCCTGAAACGCAGGCATGCCACGCCCGCGCAACCAGTCTGTGAGGTGCACCTTGGGCCAACCCAGCCGCAGGATAACGACAGCCCCCGTCGCCTCATCGGAATAATCCGTGCGCTCCAGTACCGTAAGCGGATGGGTCGCCGGTACCCGGGCAAGCATTTTCAGGACTAGCGGTTCGACCAAGGCATCAGACACGGCCCTGACCCAGCGCTCAAACGCTTGCACGTTTTGCTGATGAATCGCCTCAAAAGGAAGCAAGCCACGCCATCCCCGAGTCCTCAAAGACTCTTCAATGGCACGCGCATAGGCACAAAAACGGGGAAACTGGCGATCACCGAACCCCAGCACCGTCACCGACGCCTGGCCGGCCGGCAGTGCCCGAATCTTATTCAGTGCATGCGCGGCAGGCGCGGGGGCCTGGCCGTCGCCATAGGTAGCCGCGAACACAAACACATGCCGGGCAAAAGGCGGAACATCAAAGGCTGCCAGAGGCGCGGTATGCACTTTGTGTCCGCGCTGCACCAAGGCATTGTGCAGCGCCTGAGCAAACCCCCAGGTGGAACCGGTTTCACTGGCCACAAAAATCAGCATGTCAGCCTGACTGACTGCTGTATTGGCAGATATCGTGGGTATCAGGCTACGGTGCTGCGCGCGCACGAGCATGCCTGATATCCAAAACATGGGCATCGACAGGCCCAGCAAAGCCAGTACCATTGCCCAGCCCCACCCGCCCTTGCCCGTGTGAAGGGTGTATATCCAATCATTCAGTCGCTGTGGAACGCCGTAGGCAGACCAGGCAAGCATCACGCCTGTCTTGCGATCAATCGCACCTTCACCCTCGGAAGTACGTACCGTCCAGACATCCTCAGGCACCCCTGGCTCGGGCAGCTCCAGCGAGCGCAACTGACCGACTGGCAGAGCCTGCAGAAACGGAATGCGCGCCGCCGGGAGGTCCGACTCATCCACACGGGCAGACTGCACCTCAGGAAGCGGTGGCGCATCGACTGAAAAAAGGCCGAAGCTGGTTGCGCTCATCCACAAAGCCGTGGCAGACGACAGCAACAAGCCAACCACCAGCACACGGCCAGTCCAGGTGTGGAGCCGATGAACGCCCGTGCCGCGCACCCTGCCAAGGACCTGTCGCCAGCCACCAAGCTGACGCACCAGCAACACTGAACCCGAAACGGACAAGACCAGCAAGGCAAAAGCGGCAAATGCAGTAACCAGCCGCCCCGCATCTCCAAGAAGTAGCGAGCGGTGCAAATTGCGCAACCAGCGCTCGGTACTGGAGGCCTGATACGCTCCCAGTACATTTCCGGTTGTGGGATCCAACTGCTGGGCATGAGATCCCGCAGCATCAAAGGAATACGCCAGGACGGCCCCTGCCGGCTGACGCCGGAGCGCTTCCAACCCCGGAATATCAGACTGCGCACGCTGCACCAACCCGGCCACCGAAGCCTGCTGGTCATACGATGGCGCCACCCAGGCATCTTTGACCGGAAAGAAGGCCAACATTGCACCAGTCAGGCCAAGCATCAATAACAGGGCACCCGACCACAGCCCCAGCACCCGATGGATTTTTCGCGCATTCATCTGGCTCACCGCACCTGATAAGACATCGATTTCACGTATTGACGGCCCGGCCCACTGGTGGACATACCCTCACTGCGCAAAGGCACGCGCACATCCGAGGGACTATCCCGCAGGTCTTCCACTGCTGCATCAATGTGAATTTCATAGCCCGCATCGAACAGGGCATCGGCCAGATCGGCACTGATCGTCAGGGAGCGTCCCTCGCCGACACTTGCCCCGGTGACACCATCCAGCCGGGAGGCATCACTGGCAGACAGGCGCTGCCAATTGGAAAGATGCTTGTAATACTTGGCCTTGCCTCCGGCCACCCACAAGGTACCTGCATAAGCACCCGCAGGGTTGATGAGGTAGACCGCCAAATATGCACCGTCTCCCCCATAACGCTGCAGTGTTGCCGAGAGATCCACGGTGCGGCTATGCGCCAGTGTAGGGACAGCCAACGTAGCGGCTGTCAGGGCGTAAACACCCAAATGATGTTTTGCTTGCATGCTGCGTGCTCCTGTCCTTGCCACTGCCCGATAGCAGTGATGAGGTCAGGATACGCAGCTCAATATTGACCAGAGATGAACATATTCCGGCAACGCCAAAAAACAGTTTGGCGGGTCAGATCACGCCATCTGCCCGCAAGTGGTCAATCTCCGAAGTTTCCAGGCCCAGCACCTGAGACAGCACCTCAGCCGTGTGAGCCCCCAGGCCGGGAGGCGGCAGGCGGTAATCCACCGGAGTATCCGACAAGCGGATGGGGCTGGCCACCAGCGGCACCGACCCGGCTTCGGGGTGTGCCATATCAATTTTTAGCGCCCTGGCCTTCACCTGCGGATCTTCGAAGACCTGTGCCATCGCATTGATGGGCCCACAGGGCACCGCACGGGACTCAAGTGCCTGCACCCACTGGGCGGTGGTGCGCGCCGTGGTGATATGCCGCAGGATGGGGATAAGTTCATCCCGGTGTTCAACACGGGCGCGGTTGGTGGCAAAGCGTTGATCGCTGGCAAGATCCGGTTGCCCGGCTTCCTCGCAGAACCGGACAAATTGCCCATCGTTGCCAATGGCCAAGATCATGTAGCCATCCGCAGTGGGGAAATCCTGATACGGCACAATACTGGGGTGTGCATTGCCCATGCGGCCGGGGCTTACGCCAGTGGCCAGATAGTTCATGGCCTGATTGGCCAGGCAGGCCACTTGCACATCCAGCAAGGCCATATCAATGTGCTGGCCCTGGCCGGTGGTGGCGCGGGCTGCCAGGGCCGCCTGGATGGCATTGGCCGCATACAAGCCTGTCAGGATGTCGGTAAGCGCCACCCCTACCTTTACCGGCCCGCCACCCGGCTGGGTATCCGGCTGCCCAGTGACACTCATCAGGCCACCCAGCCCTTGTATCAAAAAGTCGTAGCCGGCACGTGGCGCATAGGGGCCGGTTTGGCCAAACCCCGTAATCGAGCAATACACCAGGCGCGGATTAAGCGCATGCACGCTGGCGTAATCCAGCCCGTAGCGGGCCAGGCCACCCACCTTGAAGTTTTCAACCAGCACGTCCGACTGACTCACCAACTGGCGAATCAAGGCCTGGCCTTTTTCGGCCGCCATATCCACAGTAACCGAGCGCTTGTTGCGATTGGCGCACAAATAGTATGCCGCCACGCGAGAAGCCTGGCCGCTTTCGTCCGGCATCCAGGGTGGGCCCCAGCCACGGGTATCATCCCCCTGCCCTGGCCGCTCGATCTTGATGACATCAGCGCCCAGATCACCCAAAATCTGGGTGGCCCACGGCCCAGCCAGCACCCGGGACAAATCCAGCACTCGAATCCCCGACAAGGCCCCCACCGGGGTACCCGCCACAATTGCCGTATCGCTATGCGTCATGAGGGACTCAGTTGGCAAATGCCGCAATACCAGTGATGGCGCGTCCAAGAATCAGGGCATGGACATCGTGGGTGCCTTCGTAGGTATTGACGACCTCAAGGTTGACCAGATGACGGGCGATGCAGAACTCGTCGGAGATCCCGTTACCACCCAGCATGTCGCGCGCCGTGCGGGCAATGTCCAGCGCTTTGCCACAAGAATTGCGCTTGATGATGGACGTGATCTCGACGGGTGCCTGGCCTTCGTCTTTCAGGCGGCCCACTCGCAGCACGGATTGCAGCCCCAAGGTAATTTCCGTGAGCATGTCCGCCAGCTTTTTCTGGATCAGCTGATTAGCGGCCAGAGGCCGCCCAAACTGCTTACGATCAAGCACATACTGGCGTGCGGTTTCGTAGCAGGCCTCGGCGGCCCCCAGGGCTCCCCAGGCAATCCCGAAACGAGCGGAATTCAAGCAGGTAAATGGCCCTTTGAGGCCACGAACCTCTGGAAACGCGTTTTCTTCGGGCACAAAGACTTCGTCCAGCACAATCTCGCCGGTAATCGAGGCCCGCAGCCCCACCTTGCCATGAATAGCGGGGGCAGACAGGCCTTTCCAGCCTTTCTCAAGAATAAAGCCGCGAATATCCCCGGCATCGTCCTTGGCCCAAACCACAAAGACATCGGCAATCGGACTGTTGGTAATCCAGGTCTTGGCACCCGACAGCTGATAGCCACCAGCTACTTTTTTAGCCCGCGTAACCATGGAGCCCGGATCGGATCCGTGATCGGGCTCAGTGAGACCAAAACAGCCAATGGATTTGCCACTGGCCAGGCCCGGCAGATATTTTTCTTTTTGTGCCTGTGTGCCAAATGCATTGATGGGCACCATCACCAGTGAGCTTTGCACACTCATCATCGAGCGATAGCCGGAATCGACGCGCTCGACCTCACGGGCAATCAGGCCATAGCTCACGTAATTGAGCCCCGCACCACCGAATTCTTCGGGGATGGTTGCGCCCAGCAGGCCCAGTTCGCCCATTTCACGAAAAATGCCGACATCGGCTTTTTCGTGGCGAAAAGCCTCTTGCACCCGAGGCAGCAACTGATCCTGACAATAGGCCCGGGCGGCATCACGCACCATACGTTCGGTATCGGTCAGCTGCTGATCCAGCAAGAGAGGATCAAGCCATTGAAATTGAGGGCGAGACGAAGACATGCGAGAGCTCCTGAAAGATCAAGTGATGATTTTGCATCCTACCGACATGCCTATTACGAATCAAGCCATATAATTTGACTAATCTGTGAGTTAAATTCACTTCTTAGTCTGATTTTTGGATCTCGATGCGTAAGCGCCTACCTAACACCAGTACATTGCAAGCATTCGAGGCTGCCGCCCGGCATCAAAGCTTTACGCACGCGGCTCAAGAGCTCTCCCTCACCCAGGGTGCGATTTGTCGCCAGATTGCCTCACTGGAAAGCTTTGTGGGGGTGCCCCTGTTCTACCGGATCCGGCGCGGCGTACGCCTAACAGACGCGGGCGCGCGCTATGCCCGAGTAATCCGGCGCAGGCTGGACGCGATCGAGCGCGATACCCTGGCCATCATGGCACACCAAACTGGCGGTGTGGTCGAACTGGCCACAGTGCCTACCTTTGCCACACGGTGGTTACTGCCCCGCCTGGCCCAAAGCCACGACATTGCAACCAGCCTGCAGGTAAACATGGTTACCCGCACACGCCCATTTTTGTTTGACGAAACCGACTTCGACGCCGCTATTTACTCGGGCGACCCCGCCTGGCCGGGCACGCAGGCGTATTTCCTGATGCATGAAAACCCGCTGCCTGTATGCAGCCCGACACTGGCCAATGGCCCCCTCGACGTCGCAACCATCTCCACCCTACCATTACTGCAGCAAAGCACCCGCCCCACAGCCTGGCGCGACTGGTTTGCTTCAGCAGGCACCCATGTGCCTACAGCCATGGCGGGGATGCGTCTGGAACTGTTTTCGATGTTGTCACAGGCGGCAACCGATGGTCTGGGTGTTGCGCTGATCCCGCCATTTCTGATCCAGCAAGAGCTCGCTAGCGGCAACTTGCACATCCTGAACACACACTCGGGCCCAGGCAAGCGGGCGTTTCATCTGATCGTGCCCGAAAGCAAAACCGACTTGCCCGCTTTAGTGCAGTTTCGCGAGTGGCTGATCCGTCAAGCTTCAGATTTGGCGCAAGGCGGCCTGGATATCAGCTAGCTGATCTGCGGGAACC
This sequence comes from Castellaniella sp., assembly GCF_049651205.1. Taxonomy (GTDB): domain Bacteria; phylum Pseudomonadota; class Gammaproteobacteria; order Burkholderiales; family Burkholderiaceae_B; genus Castellaniella. Next base: position 23,472 of record NZ_JBASBR010000011.1, on the reverse strand, counting down.
CGCGCCCAGCAATGCTCACCGGATCCCAGCACAACATACCCCTGGGCATCCACAGGAAACATGGGTAAATCTGCCCCAGCCAACGCCCGGCTGACCTGATTGAGCAACTTGGGGTCGTCGAAGGCCTCGGATAACAGAAGCTCGGTGCCATCGGCTGCAAACAGGCGCTGGCGAAACCGCCCGTCTTCGTCTCGAAACGACACCAGTCGGGCCTTGACGGCCTTGACGCCGCTGGCCTTTTTACCCGCCACAGGTGCGGCTTGTCGCAAGCCTACAGCCTCACGCAAGCGATCCATGAACGGCACCGCAATTTCGCGGGCCTTTCGCGCACCCGCCTGCAAGATATCTTCGATGCACTCGGGATGCGCCATCAACTCTGCATAGGGTTCACGCATCGGGCCGATTTGCGCCTCGATTTGCTCGTAAAGCGCCTGCTTGGCTTCGCCCCAACCCAAACCGCCCTCAAGTGCCGTCTTGAAAGACGTCGTCTGGGCTGCACTGGCAAATGCCCGATACAGGGTAAACAGGTGAGAGGCGTCGGCATCCTTGGGCTCGCCCGGCAGGCGGGAGTCGGTGACGATCTGAGCAATGGCCGATTTAAGGGCCTTGGCTCCGCCCTCAAAAAGCGGGATCGTATTGTTATAGCTTTTGGACATCTTGCGGCCATCCAGGCCCGGCAAGGTAGCCACCTCTTCATCAATCTGCACTTCGGGCAAAACAAACAGATCCTGGCCACCGCCGTACAGATGATTGAAGCGCTGGGCAATATCCCGCGTCATTTCCAGGTGCTGGATCTGGTCTCGCCCTACCGGCACCCGATGGGCATTGAACATCAGGATGTCGGCCGCCATCAACACTGGATAGGAAAACAATCCCATCGTCACCCCGTCGTCGGGGTCTTCGCCTTTGAGCTGATTGGCATCCACCGAGGCCTTGTAGGCATGCGCACGGTTCATCAAGCCCTTGGCCGTCACGCAGGTCAGCATCCAGCAGAGTTCGGGAATTTCAGGCACATCCGACTGTCGATAAAACGTGACACGCTCGGTATCCAGCCCTCCCGCCAGCCAGGTGGCTGCAATCTCCATGCGCGAGCGGGCCACCCGGGCAGGATCCGCACATTTGATCAGCGCATGAAAGTCCGCAAGAAAGAAAAAGGCATCAACATCAGGCTCGGTGCTGGACTGAATGGCAGGCCGGATGGCGCCTGCATAATTGCCCAGATGGGGCGTACCAGACGTTGTAATACCGGTAAGCACCCGGTGAGCGGACTGCGGTGTTGCGGAGGTGTTCTGCATGTGCCTGATCAATTTCAAGAAAAGAATGCCCAATCGTACCGCAGCGCGACGCCGGCAAGCCGGGGCATCGCGGGCGCCACTGGCCCGTTACAGCACGACAGCCGCGCGCCGGACTTCTGCCAGATATTCGTGAGACTGCATTTCCATCAGGCGCGACACCGTACGGGTGAATTCGTTGGACATTGGCCCTTCTGTGTACAGTGCATCCGGCGGGCATTGCGCCGACAGGATCAGCTTCACTTTGTGGTCGTACAAAACATCCACCAACCAGGTAAAACGTCGGGCCTCGGAGGCCTGCCTGGGTGCCATACACGGGACATCCGACACAATAATCGTCTGAAAGCGATCAGCCAGATCCAGGTAATCGTTTTGCGAACGCGCGGTGCCGCACAAGGCCATGAAATCAAACCATACCACTGTGCCAGCCAGCGCCACGGCCTGAATCTCGCGATTTTCAATCTGCAGCACTGGTTTTTGTTCGGCCGTATCCGCCAGACGATCAAAGGCCGAGCGCAGTTCGTCGTGTGTGCCGGCAACGATTGGCGTGATATAGGTGCGCAGCTCAGCCAGCGTCCGACGGCGGTAATCGACACCCGCGTCTACATTCAGCACATCCATTTGCTGCTGAATCAGTGCAATGGCCGGCAAAATGCGATCCCGGTGCAAGCCATCGGGATACAGGGTGGAAGGCTCGTAGTTGGAGGTCATGACAAATGACGTCCCGTACTCGAACAGCCGCAACAGCAGCCGGTACAGGATCATGGCATCCGCCACATCCGACACATGAAACTCGTCGAAACAGATCAAGCGATAGCGCTTGGCGATATTGCGGGCCACGTGATCCAGGGGATCTTGTTCGCCACTGACTGCCTGGATTTCGCGGTGCACACCACGCATGAACTCGTGAAAATGCAGACGCACCTTACGCTTGACAGGCACTGTCAGGTAAAAGGCGTCCATCAAAAAGCTTTTGCCCCGGCCTACCCCGCCCCACAGGTACACGCCGCGCGGCACGGCGGGGTGTAAAAACAGCTTTTTGATCCGGCTGGAACGTTGATGCTTGAACTCGATCCAGTCGTCATAATATTGCTGCAAGCGCTGTACCGCTGCACGCTGGGCTTCGTCAGCGACGAAGCCCCTTTCGTGCAGGGCCTGCGCGTAATACGCGCTGACATCCATCGGGCAACTTACAGATTAAGCGTACGCTTGTCTACCGCCAATGCGGCTTCTTTCACGGCTTCGGACAAGGTGGGATGCGCGTGGCAGATTCGGGCGATGTCTTCGGCTGCACCACGGAACTCCATGATGGTGACCGCTTCGGAGATCAGCTCGGAGGCCATGGGCCCCACAATATGCACACCCAGTACTTCGTCTGTCTTGGCATCGGCCAGAATCTTGACGAACCCGGTGGTGTCGCCCAGAGCACGTGCCCGGCCATTGGCCATGAACGGGAAAGAGCCCGACTTGTACTCGCGCCCGTCGGCTTTCAGGGCCTGTTCTGTCTTGCCCACCCAGGCAACCTCGGGCGAGGTGTAAATAACCCAGGGGATGGTATCGAAATTGACGTGCCCATGTTGACCGGCAATGCGCTCGGCAACCGCCACGCCTTCTTCTTCGGCTTTATGTGCCAGCATCGGCCCACGTACCACATCGCCCACCGCCCAGACGTTGCTGAGGTTGCTGCGGCAGTGCTCGTCGACCACGACAAAACCACGATCGTCGAGCTTGAGGCCAACAATATCAGCACCCAGACCATTGGTATTGGGCACACGCCCGATGGATACGATCAGACGATCCACTGCCAGTTTTTGCTCGGCGCCTGCTGCGTCGGTGTATTGGAGATTGACGCCCTTGGCTGAAGTCTTGACCTCGCCGATACGCACACCCGTCTGGATGGCCAGACCTTGCTTGCTGAGTGCCTTCTGGGCTTCTTTGGCCACATCGCGATCCACTGCGCCGAGGAAATCGGGCATGGCTTCGAGGATGGTGACTTCGGAGCCCAGGCGGCGCCAGACACTGCCCATCTCCAGCCCGATCACACCGGCACCGATGATGCCCAGTTTTTTGGGAATATCAGGAATACGCAAGGCGCCATCATTGGAGAGGATGCGGTCTTCGTCAAAGGCAAGCCCGGGAAGCTCGCGGGCGTTGGAACCTGTTGCAACCACTACATGACGGCCTTCGAGGTCTTCTTCGGTTTTACCCGCTACCTTCACAGACCAGCCAAAATCAGTTTTGGCTACCAGAGAACCCGTACCGTGGAAGAAAGACACCTTGTTCTTTTTAAACAGATAAAGGATGCCTTCGTTGTTTTGCTTGACCACTGTGTCTTTGCGGCCCACCAGCTTGGCGAGATCGAGGCTGACGCCCTTGGCGGTAATGCCATGCTCGGCGAAATGGTGGTTCAGCTGTTCGTAGTGCTCGGACGACTGCAACAAGGCCTTGGAGGGGATGCAGCCCACATTGGTGCAGGTGCCACCAGGCGCGGGCTTGCCCGCTGCGTCAGACCACGCATCCACGCAGGCCACCGACAACCCCAACTGGGCCGCACGGATGGCCGCAATATAGCCACCAGGGCCGGCGCCGATCACGATCACATCAAATTGTTTTGCCATGCTTATCTCTTGAAAAATGGGGATACCGCAGCGGGTATCCGGTTGGCACCCAATAAGCCTGTGCGCCGGATCAATCGTGACCCTGCGGGCGCCCAGCACTGGATGCCGATATTACTTGCCGGCCGCAAGCCCATTGCCGGATTGGCAACAGGCCGCAACGGGTAGCGATCAGACGCTGAGCAGCAAACGCTGGGGATCTTCAAGCGCTTCTTTCATGGCCACCAGGGCCAGAACCGCTTCGCGACCATCAATGATGCGGTGATCGTAGGACAGCGCCAGGTAGTTCATTGGACGGATCACAACCTGGCCGTTTTCGGCCACCGGACGCTCTTTGGTGGCATGGATACCCAGGATGGCCGACTGAGGCGGATTGATGATGGGTGTAGACAGCATCGATCCAAACACCCCACCGTTGGAAATGGAGAAGGTGCCACCGGTAAGTTCGTCGAGGGTGAGCTTGCCATCCTGAGCCCGGCGACCAAAATCAGCAATCTGCTTTTCGATGTCGGCCAGCGACATTTGATCGGCGTTGCGCAAGATAGGTACCACCAACCCACGGGGGCTGCCCACGGCCACGCCAATATCAAAATAGCCGTGATAAACGATATCTTTGCCATCAACCGAGGCATTGACCACCGGATAGCGCTTGAGCGCAGCCACAGCGGCCTTGACAAAGAAGGAGGTGAAGCCCAGCTTCACGCCGTGCTCTTTTTCGAAGACCTCTTTGTACTTTTTACGCAGATCCATGATGGCCTGCATATTGACCTCGTTGAAGGTCGTCAGGATGGCGTTTTCGGATTGCGACTGGATGAGACGCTCGGCCACACGGGCACGCAGACGACTCATGGGCACTCGCTGTTCGGCGCGGCCATCCAGGTTGACGGGTACCGGCGCAGACGGCGCAACAGCGGCAGGCTTGGCTGAGGCAGCCATCGCGTCACCCTTGGTGACACGGCCATCGCGGCCTGAACCTTGCACAGAGGCAGGATCAACGCCTTTTTCAGAGAGGATCTTGCCAGCGGCCGGAGACGCTACCGAGGAAGACTTGGCGGCAGCCGGCGCAGCGGCGGCAGCAGGGGCCGCCGCAGGTGCGGCTTCTTCGGCTTTGGCAGGCGCCGCAGCAGCGGCCGCCTTGGCGTCCGTATCGATACGGGCCAGGACTTCGCCTGCCGTAACCGTGCTGCCATCGCCCTTGACGATTTCTGCAAGCACGCCACCTGCCGGCGCAGGCACCTCGAGCACGACCTTGTCGGTTTCTACCTCGATCAGAATCTCATCGACTTCGACGGCCTCGCCCGGCTGCTTTTTCCAGTTGAGCAAGGTGGCTTCGGAGATGGATTCGGAGAGTTGAGGAACGAGAACTTCGGTAATAGCCATGGTGATTGTTTTCCGTTTATCTGTCTTTGAATGAGTGGGTTTACTTGATCAGCGAGAAGCTTTTCAGCTTGGGCGAAAAGGCCTGCTCGATCAGGGCATGCTGCTGCTCTTGGTGTTTGGCCAAGTAGCCCACAGCCGGCGATGCCGAGGCCGCACGGCCGGCGTAACCCAGCTTCTGGCCATCATTCATATTCTCGTACAGGTGATGCTGTACATAGAACCACGGCCCCTGATTTTGCGGCTCATCTTGAACCCACACCAGCTCTTTGGCGTTCTCGTATTTCTGGATCTCTGCCTGGAACGCCTTGTGCGCAAAGGGATACAGCTGCTCGATACGGAAGATGGCCACATCCTTGCGATTTTGCTCGTCGCGGGCATGGACAAGATCGTAGTAAACCTTGCCCGAGCACACCAGTACGCGCTTGACGTCAGCGGGCACGATATCGGCGTTAACTTCGCCGATGACCGGTTGGAACGTGCCTGTGGCGAGGTCTTCGAGGGGTGAGGCGGCAGCCTTGTTGCGCAGCAGCGACTTGGGCGTAAAGATGACCAATGGCTTGCGAAACGGGCGAATCATCTGCCGACGCAGCACGTGGAAGATCTGCGCACCGCTAGTGGGCTGAACCACCTGCATATTGTTATCGGCACACAGCTGCAAGAAGCGCTCGACCCGGGCCGAGGAGTGCTCGGGGCCTTGGCCTTCGTAGCCATGCGGCAACATCAGTGTAAGCCCGCAGGCGCGGCCCCACTTGGCTTCACCCGAGGCGATGAACTGATCGATCACGACCTGTGCACCGTTGGCGAAATCGCCAAACTGGGCTTCCCAGATCGTGAGGATGTTGGGCTCGGCCGTGGCATAGCCGTATTCGAAACCCAGCACAGCGGCTTCGGACAAGACTGAATCAATTACGGTAAACGAGGCCTGATTGTCGGACACGTTTTGCAGCGGGATGTAGCTGCCAGCATCCCAGCGCTCACGTTTTTGATCATGCAAAACCGCGTGCCGATGAGAGAAGGTACCCCGACCCGAATCCTGGCCCGTGATACGGATGGCATAGCCATTGGCTACTAGTGTGGCAAATGCCAGGTGTTCGCCCATACCCCAATCGATGGGGTGCTCGCCGCGCGCCATGGCCAGACGATCGTTGAGCAACTTGTTGACCAGTGGATGCACGGTGAAATCGGTCGGCACCTGGGTGAGCTTTTCGCCGATGCGGGTAAGCTCGGTGAGTGGCACACCAGTATCGGCGTGGTCTGTCCACTTGGCCCCCAGAAACGGCGACCAATCGGTGGCGTATTTGTTTTTGTAGTCGGTGAGCACGGGCTCGACGGTGCGCTGACCGTCTTCCATCAACTGGCGGTAATCCTTGACCATTTGGTCGGGTTCACCGTCGGCCAGCGTACCCTGGGCCACCAGGCGATCCGCGTACAGCTTGCGCGTGCCGGGGTGCTTGCCGATGCTTTTGTACATCAACGGCTGAGTAAGAGACGGGGTGTCTTGCTCGTTATGGCCCAGCTTGCGAAAACAGACGATGTCGACCACGACATCGTGGCCAAACTCTTGGCGGTAATCCAATGCCATCTGCGTGGCAAACACCACAGCTTCGGGATCGTCGCCATTGACGTGAAACACCGGGGCTTCGATCATCTTGACCACGTCGGTGCAATACAGGGTAGAACGTGTGTCGCGAGGATCAGAGGTGGTAAAGCCAATCTGGTTATTGATGACGATGTGCAAGGTGCCGCCGGTGCCGAAGCCGCGGGTTTGTGCCAGATTGAGGGTTTCCATCACTACCCCCTGGCCTGCAAACGCAGCATCGCCGTGCACCAGCACTGGCAAGACCTGATCGCCTTTCTCGTCGCTGCGGCGATCTTGCCGGGCACGCACACTGCCCTCTACCACCGGATTGACGATCTCGAGGTGGGAGGGGTTGAAGGCCAACGACAAATGCAGTGGGCCGCCCCGGGTGGAGAGGTCGCTGGAAAAACCGTTGTGATATTTGACGTCGCCGTCGCTAAGCGCCTGGACGTGCTTGCCTTCGAACTCTGCGAAGAGGTCGCCGGGCATCTTGCCCATGATGTTGACCAGCAGGTTGAGGCGGCCGCGGTGGGCCATGCCCACGACAATCTCTTGCACGCCGTTATCACCGGCATGGTTGACGACTTCGTCCATGGCAGCGATGAAGCTTTCGCCGCCTTCGAGGGAGAAGCGTTTTTGACCCACATACTTGGTGTGCAGGAAACGCTCGAGGCCTTCGGCTTCGGTAACTTGACGCAGAATATTGCGTTTTTGTTCGACGGTGTATTCGGGCACACCCAGGGTGGATTCGAGGCGCTCTTGAATCCAGCGTTTGACGGCCGGATCAGAAATATGCATGAACTCGACACCGATATTGCGACAGTACGTATCCTGCAGTGCTTTCAGGATGTCCCGCATGGTCATCGTGTCGGCTTTGGTGAAATACGTATTGGTAGCCGAGTAGATTTGATCGAGGTCGGCTTCGGTAAGACCGTAAAAGCCTGGATCGAGCTCGGGAATATCAGGACGGTCGCGGCGTTTCAGCGGATCAAGCTGGGCGATGCGTGCGCCTAACGAGCGATACGCCGCAATAATGGACTGGACATAAACCTGCTTGCCGGCAACAGCCAGGGCTTGATCGGATGCCTGTGCAGGACGAATCTGAAAGGAGTTTTCGCGCGCGCGCTGGGCAAACGACGCCACAATGGGTGCATGAGCTTGGTCGCGGGTGGCTTCGCGGCCATCGGCCGCCGGCTGGTGTTGCAGTTGGTCAAAGTAGCTGCGCCACTGATCCGGGATGGATCCCGGATTATCGAGATAGGACTCGTAGAGTGCTTCGACATAAGGCGCATTAGCGCCAAAAAGATAGGAGTTAGACTGGAATTCTTGTTCCGTGGACATTGTGCGCTTCACCTGGCGGGTGCTTCACCCGAACGATGCAGATTGAAAAACCTTCCGCGACTCGGCCAGGCCGATAAGCGGATAGCAGAGGCAGAAGGCTAGTGTACGACGCCTTGCATAAGCCGTATTAAGGCTAAAGTATACGCGTGTTACCACGCAGGTATAAACTGATCGGCCCAAAACGCTGGTTCTATGCCGCTTTTCACAAGATTGGCGTTGGTATTATCAAACACTTGCACGGATCAGTCTCAGCCCTCACTGATCACGACAGCACCATATCAATAAAACCGCTGGAGCAATTGCAATCATGGATTTAAAAGATCAACGTGCCAAAATGGCCCTCGATTATCACGCCTTTCCCGTTCCCGGGAAAATCTCGGTTGTCCCCACCAAGCCGCTGGCAAACCAGGATGACCTCTCTCTTGCCTACTCGCCGGGCGTTGCCACTGCCAGCATGGCTATCCATGCCGAAGGCGAAGCCGCTGCCGCCCGATATACCTCGCGCGCCAATTTGGTTGGTGTCGTCACCAACGGCACCGCTGTGCTGGGCCTGGGCAATATCGGCCCCATGGCGGCCAAGCCCGTGATGGAAGGCAAAGGCTGCCTATTCAAGAAATTTGCCGGCATCGACGTCTTTGATATTGAACTCGACGAGCACGACCCCGACAAGCTGGTGGATATCATCGCGGCGCTCGAGCCTACCCTGGGTGGCGTCAACCTCGAGGACATCAAGGCCCCCGAGTGCTTCTACATCGAGAAAAAGCTGCGCGCACGCATGAAAATCCCGGTGTTTCACGACGACCAGCACGGAACAGCCATTATTTCGTCGGCCGCCATTCTGAATGGCCTGAAGGTTGTCGGCAAAAAAATCAGTGAAGTAAAACTGGTGTGCTCGGGCGCCGGTGCGGCCGCCATTGCCTGTCTGGATCTTCTGGTCAAGCTGGGCATATCACAAAAAAACATCTATGTGGTGGATTCACGCGGCGTCATCTGGCAAGGGCGTGACGAGCACATGGAGCCCAACAAGGCCCGTTACTCGCAACAAACGGATGCCCGTACCTTGGCTGATGTTTGCAAGGATGCAGATGTCTTTCTGGGTTGCTCTGCCCCGGGCGTACTGACGCAGGATATGGTTCGCAGCATGGCGGATCGCCCCATGATCCTGGCGCTGGCCAACCCCGACCCCGAGATCCTGCCTGAAGACGCCAAGGCCGCCCGCCCCGACTGCATCATGGCCACCGGCCGCTCGGATTATCCCAACCAGGTCAATAACGTCCTGTGTTTCCCCTTTATATTCAGGGGTGCCCTGGATTGCGGGGCCACTGTCATCAACGAAGAGATGAAACTGGCCTGCGTAAAAGCCATCGCCGAGCTTGCCGAGGCGGAAAGCAGCGCCGAGGTTGCAGGTGCCTATGCCGATGAAGACCTGACGTTTGGCCCCGAATACATCATCCCCAAGCCCTTCGATCCACGCCTGATCCTCAAGATTGCACCGGCTGTGGCCGAAGCCGCCGCCGCCTCCGGCGTGGCACGCCGCCCGATCGAAGATATGGACGCCTATCGGCAGTCGCTGATGAGCATCGTCTACCACTCCGGTCAGTTGATGCGGCCGCTATTTCATCAGGCAAAATCGGCACCCAAGCGGGTTATCTACGCAGACGGCGAAGACGAGCGCGTACTGCGCGCAGCCCAGACAGTGCTGGACGAAGGCATTGCCCAGCCTGTGCTGGTGGGGCGCCCCGCCGTCATCGAGATGCGCATCCAGAAATTTGGCCTGCGCCTGGTGCCGGGCAAAAACATCGAAATCGTCAACCCCGAAGACGACGACCGGTTTAATGAAACCTGGAGCGCCTACTACAAGCTTCGCGGCCGCGAAGGCGTTACACCCGACATCGCCAAGGCGATGGTGCGCAAGCACAACTCACTGATTGGCGTAATGTTGCTGCAACGCGGCGATGTAGACGCCATGATTTGCGGCGTGGGCAGCCGCTTTGATAACCAGCTGAAATACGTCGAAGAAGTGATCGGGCTGAAATCCGGCGCCGGCACCTATGCCGCCATGAACGTCCTGATGCTGCCCACGCAGACGCTCTTTATCTGCGACACCCACGTCAACGAAGACCCCTCGGCCGAGCAAATCGCCGATATGACCATCCTTGCCGCCGAGGAAGTTCGCCGCTTTGGCGTGGTACCCAAGGTGGCCTTGCTGTCCCATTCCAACTTCGGCAGCCGTCCAACAGCCTCATCACGCAAAATGGCACTGGCCCGTCAGTTGATTGCTACAAAAGCACCAGACCTCGAAGTGGACGGCGAGATGCACGCAGACTCAGCGCTGTCAGAAGCAACGCGCACCAAGGCCTATCCCGACACCACCCTGAAGGGTCCGGCCAATCTGCTGATCACTCCCAACCTGGATGCCGGCAACATCACCTACAACATGCTCAAGATGACGGGCAGTCATGGCGTGGCCATGGGCCCGGTGTTGCTAGGGGCAGCCCGCCCGGTTCATATCCTTACCACCAGCTCGACGGTGCGCCGGATTGTGAACATGACGGCACTGGCCGTGGTGGATGCCCAGCAAGAGGCCACCCAAGCCGCTTCAGGCCGGTAACACCAAGGCTTCAATCTCGTTGAACAGCGCACGCGGCACGGCAATTCCGTGCTCGCGGCTGCGTGCGCGAGCGGCAAATCGCCGCTGGGACGGCAGCCGGGCACCCTGGCCTTCGATAGCGGCAAACAAGCGCTCCGCCCGTGCTATGGCGGTATCCCGATCTCCAAAGACAGCAGGATCAAACGCCAGGATCAATTCGCCATGGCGCGGCGACGCCCCCTGCCCGCCATCAAATGCCAAAGACTCCAGACTGAGCCAGTCGCCAATCAGGGCGCCGGCCAAAAGTTCCACCATCGTGGACAAGGCAGAGCCCTTGTGTCCACCAAAGGTCAGCATGGCACCGGCCATCACGGCCAGGGGATCCGTAGAGGGCTGCCCTTGTTCATCCACGCCACAGGCAGCAGGCAAAGCACTGCCTGCACGGCGATGCAGTTCGAGGTCGCCTCGCGCAATGGCACTGGTGGCGAGGTCGAACACATAGGGATCCGTACCAGGCCGCGGCCAGCCAAAGGCGATAGGATTGGTGCCCAGCGTGGGCCCACGCCCGCCTGCCGGCGCCACCCAGGCATGGCTGGGGGTAAGCGCCAAAGCCGCCAAGCCACGGTCTGTCAAGGCTTCGATCTCGGGCCAAAGGGCCGAGAAATGCACGCAATGCCGGATGACCAGTGCCGCCAGGCCGTGGCTGCGTGCGCTTGCGGCCAGGGGCTCAAGACCACATTCGAACGCCAGCGGTGCAAAGCCGCCGTCGGCCTCTACCTTCACGATGGCACCAGTGCTCTCAAGCACCTGGGGCTGGGCTTGCAAGTTGACCTTCCCAAGGCTAATGGTGCGCACCACATCCAGGATGCGGTAGATCCCGTGAGATTGGCAATCATCCCGTTGCCCGGCCAGCACCACCCGGGTAATGGCTGCCGCATGGGCCTCATCCAGGCCATGCTGATGCAGCACGCGTTTGCATAGGGCTTCGATTTCAGCAGGATCCAGGTACAGCAAATCAGACATGTGGGTCTCCGGAGGGCAATAAAAAGACGGGCACGTCACCGTGCCCGTCTTTTAACAGATATACGTGTGAAAGTTATTTCACATTGCGTACCGCCGCGCCCGTGTACAACTGACGCGGACGCCCGATCTTGTAGTTGGGATCAGACAGCATTTCGTTCCATTGGGCAATCCAGCCCACTGTACGGGCCAGCGCAAAGATGGCCGTAAACAGCGAGGTCGGGATACCGATGGCGCGCTGAACGATGCCTGAGTAGAAGTCGACGTTGGGGTACAGCTTGCGCTCGACGAAGTACTTGTCTTCGAGTGCAATGCGTTCGACTTCCATGGCCAGCTTGAACAAGGGATCGTTGTGCAAGCCCAGCGCATCCAGCACTTCGCGGCAGGTTTCCTGCATCATCGTGGCGCGGGGATCGTGGTTTTTATAGACACGATGACCAAAGCCCATCAGACGCACGCCGGAGTTCTTGTCCTTGACCTTTTCCATGAACTCGCCAACCTTGGCGACGCCTCCGTTGGCCTGGAGTGTTTCGAGCATGTTCAGGCAGGCTTCGTTGGCACCACCGTGCGCCGGGCCCCACAGGCACGCCACACCTGCTGCAATGGCAGCAAACGGGTTGGTGCCCGAAGAACCGCACAGACGTACAGTGGACGTGGACGCATTTTGCTCGTGGTCGGCATGCAAAATAAAGATGCGATCCAACGCACGCTCGACGACATCGTTGACTTTATAGTCATCGCACGGCGTGGCAAACATCATACGCAGGAAATTACCCGTATAGGACAGGTTATTTTGCGGATAGATGAAGGGCTGGCCCAGCGAATGCTTGTAGGCCATGGCCACCAGCGTGGGCATCTTGGCGATCAGGCGAATCGCGGAAACCTCGCGATGATGCGGATCAGTGATGTCGGTGGAATCATGGTAGAACGCCGACAAGGCGCCCACCAGGCCCGTCAGCACAGCCATCGGATGTGCATCCCGGCGGAAGCCCTGCAAGAACTTGTGCATCTGCTCGTGCACCAGCGTGTGGTGGGTGACCAGATCATCAAACGTCTGTTTTTGCTCGCCGTTGGGCAGCTCGCCGTTCATGATCAGGTAGCAGACGGTCAGGAAATCACAATTTTGTGCCAGCTGATCGATGGGGTAGCCGCGATACAGCAACTGCCCTTTCTCACCATCGATAAAGGTAATGGCGGATTCGCAGGATGCGGTGGCCAGGAAACCGGGATCGTAAGTAAACATGCCCGTCTGGCTGTACAACTTGCGAATATCGATGACATTGGGGCCTACCGTGCCCTGATACACGGGAAAGTCAACCGACGGACTACCGTCGGAAAACGATAGCGTGGCCTTATTTTCGGATAGCTGCATGTGATTTTCCTTAAAGTTACAGCGCCTTCATTTGCTCGACCAGACGACGGATGTCCGGGGTGTCATAGACACCGGAAACCTCCGTCCGCCCCAGAAGGACATCGAGCAATTCGTTGTCGCCCATTTCAAATAGCTGTGTCAGTGCCCGTACGTCAGCCTCGGACAACTGCGTCTCGAAGGTATCCAGGAAACGCGTGATGATGAGGTCGTTTTCGAGCAGACCGCGGCGCGCCCGCCAACGCAGGCGCGCGCGATCAAGATCTGTGAGATCGCCAGACATGCGGAAACCTAAACCGTACGCCGAACAAGCATTTCCTTGATCTTGCCGATGGCTGCCGAGGGATTCAGCCCCTTCGGACAGACTTCGGTACAGTTCATGATCGTGTGGCAGCGGAACAGGCGATAGGGATCTTCGAGATCGTCGAGACGCTCGCCGGTGGCGCGGTCGCGGGAGTCGGCGATAAAGCGATAGGCTTGCAGCAAGCCGGCCGGCCCCACAAATTTATCGGGATTCCACCAGAACGACGGGCAGGCGGTTGAACAGCACCCACACAAAATGCATTCGTACAGGCCGTTAAGCTCTTCGCGCTCTTCGGGAGACTGCAGGCGCTCTTTTTCGGGAGGCGGCTCGTCGTTGATCAGGTACGGTTTGATCGAGTGGTACTGCTCGTAGAAGAACGTCATGTCCACGATCAGATCACGCACCACCGGCAGGCCGGGTAGCGGCTTGAGGACGATGGGCTCGGAGAGCGTCAGCAGGTTGGTGGTGCACGCCAGGCCGTTATGGCCGTTGATGTTCATTGCATCCGAACCGCAGACGCCTTCGCGACACGAACGGCGCAGCGCCAGGCTGTCGTCCACCTCGTTTTTGATGCGCAGGATGGCGTCCAGCAGCATCTTGTCGGAGGGCTGGAGCTCGACCTCGAGCTTTTGCATGTACGGGCGCTCGTCCTTGTCTGGGTCGTAGCGATAGATTTCGAATTTGACGATACGTTTAGTCATGACGGTGTCCGGATTAGAAAGTCCGCGCCTTGGGCGGAATGGTGTCGACGGTCAGGGGCTTCATGCGCACAGGCTTGTAGTCGAGCCGATTATCGGGAGCAAACCACAGGGTATGCTTGAGCCAGTTGACGTCATCACGCTCGGGATATTCGTCGAGGGCATGCGCGCCACGGGATTCGAGGCGGTTGGCAGCCGACTTGGAAGTGGCACGGGCCACTTCGATCATGTTGGTGACTTCGAGGGCCTCAAGGCGTGCCGTGTTGAACACCTTGGACTTGTCTGCGAAATACATGTTTTCGATTTCGGGCACCAGGCTGTTGATGACTTGTTCGCCCTCTTTGAGCTTGTCGAGCTTGCGGAACACACCATAGTGGCTTTGCATGGCCTGCTGCATCTTGTGCACGACATCCTGGGGCTTTTCGCCAGAGGTGCGCGACTCGAGACGATTGACGCGATCCAGCGAGGCCTCGATGTCGGTATCCGGCAAAACGGCATGGCTGTGCTGCTTCTCGGGGTGTTGTGCCACGATGAAGTTACCGGCAGACCGGCCAAACACGATCAGATCAAGCAGTGAGTTGGTACCCAGCCGGTTGGCACCGTGCACGGACGTGGCCGCGCACTCGCCAATGGCATACAGCCCGTTGACTACTTTTTCTTCGCCGTTAACCAGCGTCATTACCTGCCCGTGATAGTTGGCGGGGATGCCACCCATCTGATAGTGAATGGTGGGCACCACGGGGATGGGATCCTTGATGGGATCGATATTGGCAAACTTGATGGCAATTTCGCGAATCGACGGCAGGCGCTTCATGATGGTTTCTGCGCCCAGGTGATCCAGCTTGAGCAGCACGTGGCTGCCGTCGCCACAGCCGCGGCCTTCTTTGATTTCCTGGTCCATCGAGCGGGAGACGAAGTCGCGTGGGGCAAGATCTTTAAGCTGAGGTGCGTAGCGCTCCATGAAGCGCTCGCCATCCTTGTTAAGCAGGAAACCACCCTCGCCGCGCACGCCTTCGGTGATCAGCACGCCGGCGCCAGCCACCCCGGTGGGGTGAAACTGCCAGAACTCCATGTCTTGCAGCGGGATACCGGCACGCGCCGCCATGCCCAGGCCATCGCCTGTGTTGATGAAGGCGTTGGTGGTAGCTGCCCAGATGCGGCCTGCACCACCCGTGGCCAGCACCGTGTGCTTGGCTTCGAGGATGTAGATATCGCCGGTTTCCATTTCCATGGCGGTTACACCCAGCACATCACCGTCGTTGTTGCGCAGGAGATCCAGCGCCATCCATTCGACGAAGAAATTGGTGCGGGAGGCAACATTACGCTGATACAGCGTGTGCAGCATGGCGTGTCCGGTGCGGTCGGCCGCCGCACAGGCGCGCTGGACGGGTTTCTCGCCAAAGTGGGAAGTATGGCCGCCAAACGGACGCTGATAAATGGTGCCATCAGGGTTGCGGTCGAAGGGCATGCCGAAGTGCTCGAGCTCGTAGACGGCATTGGGGGCTTCGCGCACCATGAACTCGATGGAGTCTTGGTCGCCCAGCCAGTCGGAGCCCTTGACGGTATCGTACATGTGCCATTGCCAGTGGTCTTCGCTCATGTTGCCCAGTGACGCACTGACGCCGCCTTGGGCAGCCACGGTGTGTGAGCGGGTAGGAAATACTTTGGTCAGCACCGCAACGGTGAGGCCTGCATTGGACAGTTGCAGGGCGCAGCGCAGGCCGGCCCCGCCGGCGCCAACGACCACCACATCGAACTGGCGGCGTGGGATAGATTTGTTGACAGCAGCCACGTTAGAGACTCCAGAGAATTTTAGCGAAGAAGACCACGGCCGCGACCAGCCACAGGGCAGTCAGAACCTCCAGGAAGAGGCGCAGACCATCAGAATGGGCGTAATCCATCCAGATATCGCGCACACCTACCCAGGCATGCCAGGCCAGCGACAGAAAAGCCAGCGTGGCCAGCATTTGGCCCACCGGCAGCGTACCGATCGTGAAAGCAAAAAACGCGCGCCAGGTTTCAAAATCCAGGTTGGACACGAAAACGGCGTAAAGCACCAGGGCCAGGGTATACACCGCCATGATGACTGCGGTGGAGCGCTGGACGATGAAATCACGGGTGCCATAGTGTGCGCCCACAACCAGGCGCTTGCGACCAATGCGTTCTTTTGTCATTACCAGACTCCAAAGAGTTTCAAACCGAACACCACGGTAAGGCCCAGGGCAACGCCAATTACCAGGGCGCCAGAGCGCTGCGAGGCTTCGCGGTTGTGGCCGATGTGAAGATCGAGGGTGAGATAGCGGATGCCTGCGCAGAAGTGGTGAAAATATCCCCACATCAACACCAGCAACACCACCTTACAGGCTGGGTTGGCAACCCATTCTTTCATGGTGGCAAAGGTGTCTGGCGACTGCACGCTTTGCGCAAACAGCGGAACCAGAATCACTGGCAGCGCCAAAAACAGCAACGCGCCGCTGATACGGTGCAGAATGGAAGCTTTGCCTGCGGGCGGCAGCTTGTAGCTCATGAGGTCGGCTAACCCCAAGTTACGAAACTGCGGACGCGGCTTTGTGGCTGACTCAGACATGATGGCCTCGTAGTTAAAAATAGGTTGGATTCAGGAGATCAATTAGTATTTTCGCCGATCTTGGAATCAATTCAAACTGTTTCGGTAATGGTGGCGCTCGGTCACGTAGTGCCCCCGGCGTAATTCCATAGGACGATCACCATAGGTATAGGCAATGCGTTCTACCTGCAGCAACGGGCTGCCGGCCGAAACTTGCAATAACGTTGCTTGGGCGTCGGTGGCTGCCACCGCCCGGATTTTTTCTTCGGCGCGCACCATGCTGACGCCAAACTCGGTTTCAAACAAGGCGTAGACCGGGCCGCGATATTTCTGCAAGAACTCGAGCGTCAGGCCTTTGAAAGCACTGCCTGGCAGCCAGATATCGTCGAGAATGGTGGGGATTTCGTTGAAAGACAGCACGCGGCGCATGTTGACGACTGCATCACCCGCCCGCAAATCAAGGGCAGCCGCAATTTCGGCCGAAGCCTTGGTGCGGCGGCAATCAAGGATTTCGCTGCTGGAAGCCGCGGCCAGGCCGTCGTCGGGGGCCAAACGCAAAAAACGGTAACGGACACGGGCCTCGTTGTGGGTCGCCACAAAAGTGCCTTTTCCCTGACGACGGATCAGCAGATTATCGGCTGCGAGTTCGTCGATGGCCTTGCGCACGGTACCCTGGCTGACCTGAAAACGGGAAGCAAGCTCGAGTTCGCTGGGGATGGATTCGCCGGGTTTCCATTCGCCACGGTCCAGGCCCTGAAGGATCAAGCCCTTGATTTGCTGATACAAAGGGCTGAACGCAGCGCTGTGTGACGCGCGCCCTGAAGGCTGCTGACGATCAATCTGGGAAGTATCGGACATGTCGGCGAACGCGCCGCAAGGCGGCCCATGCTACAAAATGGAACTTCAGCATTTTCGCATTTCCCTGCCCGGATGTCTAATACTCTTGTGTCTTATATAAGATATAAGACTCTTGACTCTGGCAGATGAAATACACTACTCTTTTCGGCGATTTCGCACACACCGGATACCCCTTTCATCCTATCGGAGATTCACTATGTCCAAACCCGCCATGCGCGTCGCCATTACTGGCGCTGCCGGCCAGATCGGTTACGCCTTGCTGTTTCGCATCGCCTCAGGCGAAATGCTCGGTAAGGATCAACCCGTCATCCTGCAACTGCTGGAAATTCCGGACGAAAGAGCACAAAAAGCCTTGCAAGGCGTCATGATGGAGCTTGAAGATTGCGCGTTTCCGTTGCTGGCCGGCATGTCGGCCCACAGCGACCCCCGCACAGCTTTCAAAGACGCAGACGTTGCCCTGCTGGTCGGTGCACGCCCCCGCAGCAAGGGGATGGAGCGCGCCGATCTGCTGCAGGTTAATGCCCAGATCTTCACAGCGCAAGGCAAGGCACTCAATGAAGTCGCCAGCCGCAATGTCAAAGTGCTGGTGGTGGGCAACCCCGCCAACACCAACGCCTACATCGCCATGAAATCGGCTCCCGATCTGCCGGCCAAGAATTTCACCGCCATGCTGCGCCTGGATCACAATCGCGCGCTTTCGCAGATTGCCACCAAAACCGGCAAGCCTGTGGCCGACATCGAAAAACTGGTGGTATGGGGCAATCACTCGCCCACCATGTACCCCGACACGCGCTTTGCCACCATCGGCGGCCAGGCCGTGCAAGCCCTGGTCAACGACGACGCCTGGATTCGCGACACGTTCATTCCCAAGGTAGGCAAGCGCGGCGCAGCCATCATCGAAGCCCGCGGCCTGTCCTCGGCAGCCTCTGCAGCCAATGCAGCCATTGATCACATCCACGACTGGGTGCTGGGCAGCAACGGCAAATGGGTCACCATGGGCATCCCGTCCGACGGCTCGTATGGCATTCCCGAAGGCATCATTTATGGTGTACCGGTTACCACCGCCAACGGCGAATACACCCGTATCAGCGGCCTTGAAATCGACGCATTCTCGCGCGAACGCATGGATCACACGCTCAACGAGCTGCTCGAAGAACGTGACGGCATCGCCAGTTTGTTGAAATAAGCAGTACCGCCGACACTGCAAACTGCGGCTGACCGCGTTTGCAGTGTCGGCGAATGTCCAGTCGATGACAGACACAGCTAAATTGCAGACGCAAAATCAGCCATATCGATTGGATCCCCCTCGGCCCTGAAGGGCTGATTTTGCCGCGCAATGGGTCTGCCCGGCGCGGCTGCTCACCAGAGAGTCGCTCATGACCCGTCCTGCATCTCCCGGCGCACTGCTGCGCCAAGCCCTCATCGAAGAATCCCCCCTGCAAATTATTGGCGCCATCAACGCCAACCATGCCTTGCTGGCCAAACGTGCCGGCTACAGGGCCATCTATCTGTCTGGTGGTGGCGTGGCGGCTGGTTCGCTGGGCCTGCCCGATCTGGGCATCAACACACTGGACGATGTCCTGACGGACATCCGCCGCATCACGGACGTCTGCGATGTGCCGCTGGTGGTGGATATCGATACTGGCTTCGGCCCTTCGGCCTTTAACATCGCCCGCACCATCAAATCCCTGATCAAGTTCGGCGCGGCCGGCTGCCACATCGAAGACCAGGTGGGTGCCAAACGTTGCGGACACCGTCCCGGCAAAGAGATTGTCAGCACCCAGGAGATGGCCGACCGCGTCAAGGCGGCTGCGGATGCCCGCACGGATTCCGACTTCTACCTGATCGCACGCACCGACGCGATTGCCGTAGCCGGGGTAGACGCCGCGCTGGAGCGCGCCCACGCCTGCGTTGAAGCCGGTGCCGACGCCATTTTTGCCGAGGCCTCATACGACCTGGAAACCTACCAGAAATTCTCCAGTAGCCTGCCGGTTCCGGTGCTAGCCAACATCACCGAGTTTGGCAAAACGCCGCTCTTTACCGTGCAAGAGCTGGCAGGCGCCGGTGTGGGCATGGTGCTCTACCCGCTGTCGGCTTTCCGGGCAATGAACAAAGCAGCCGAGGCCGTCTATACGGCCATCCGGCGCGACGGCCATCAGCACAATGTGGTCGACACCATGCAAACGCGCGAAGAACTCTACGATCGCATCGGCTACCATCAGTACGAAGCGCAGCTTGATGCATTGTTTCAGCAAGGCAAAGGCAAAGCCTGATCCCCCGCCGGCACCCCGACATTTCATCCCGTCACTCAAGGAGACCTCTGATGGCGACCAAAAAAACAGTTTCTGCAAAAAAACCTGCTGCGCCCAAGGCAGCCGCCCCGGCAGCTCCCACTACCCCTGTACCCGGTTTCAAACCCAAAAAATCCGTGGCACTTTCGGGCATCGTGGCCGGCAACACAGCCTTGTGCACGGTGGGGCGCAGCGGCAACGACCTCCACTACCGTGGCTACGACATCCTGGATATTGCAGACACCTGCGAGTTTGAAGAAGTCGCCCACCTGCTGATCCACGGCAAGCTGCCCACCAAGGCCGAGCTTCAGGCATACAAGGCCAAGCTGCGCAGCATGCGCGGGCTGCCGTTACAGGTGCAGATTGCCCTCGAGGCCTTGCCGGCAGCCAGCCACCCCATGGATGTGATGCGCACGGCTGCTTCGGTACTGGGTTGCGTGCTGCCCGAAAAAGACAACCACAATCTGCCGGATGCCCGTGACATCGCAGACCGCCTGATGGCCAGCCTGGGCTCTGCCCTGCTCTACTGGTATCACTACAGCCACAATGGCAAGCAGATCGACGTCGAAACCGACGACGACAGCATCGGCGGCCACTTCCTGCATCTGTTGCACGGCCAGGCCCCTTCCGACGAATGGATCCAGGCGATGCACACCTCGCTCATCCTGTACGCCGAGCATGAATTCAACGCCTCCACGTTTACGGGCCGCGTGATTGCCGGCACGGGCTCCGACATGTATTCGGCCATCACGGGCGCCATTGGCGCCTTGCGCGGGCCCAAGCACGGCGGCGCCAACGAGGTGGCCTTCGAGATCCAGAAACGCTACGACAACCCCGACGAGGCCGAAGCGGACATCCGCCGCCGCGTCGATGCCAAAGAGGTCGTCATTGGCTTTGGCCATCCGGTGTATACGGTATCCGACCCCCGCAACAAGGTCATCAAGGCTGTGGCCAAGCGTCTGTCCAAAACCGCGGGCTCTACCAAGATGTTTGATATTGCCGAACGCCTTGAATCCGTGATGTGGGACGCCAAGAAGATGTTCCCCAACCTGGATTGGTTCTCGGCCGTGTCGTACCACATGATGGGGGTCCCAACCGCAATGTTTACACCGCTGTTTGTGATTGCCCGCACGGCCGGCTGGTCTGCCCACATCATCGAGCAGCGCGTCGATAACAAGATCATTCGGCCAACCGCCAATTATGTGGGCCCCGAAGATCAGAAATTTGTCCCGCTGGCCAAGCGCAAGTAAGCCAGTTTGCATCAGCCGCAACTCTCTTAGGAACACTCATGTCTGCGACGATTTCCAATAAGCGTCCCCAACCCGATGCGGTGTTGGTGGACATTGTCGACTACGCCCTGAACTTCAAGATCGATAGCACCCTGGCGCTTGAAACAGCCCGCAACTGCCTGATCGATACACTGGGCTGCGGCCTCGAAGGCCTGGAATACCCGGCTTGCCGCAAACTGATGGGCCCGATCGTACCGGGTACGGTAGTGCCCAATGGCGCCAAAGTACCGGGCACGCAATTTCAGCTGGATCCTGTCCAGGCTGCATTCAATATCGGCTGCATGATCCGTTGGCTGGATTTCAACGATACGTGGCTGGCGGCCGAATGGGGCCATCCGTCGGATAACCTGGGCGGGATTCTGGCCGTGGCCGATTGGCTGTCGCGCAATGCGGTGGCGGCAGGCAAGGCGCCGCTAACCATGCGCACGGTGCTTGAAGGCATGATCAAGGCACACGAGATCCAGGGCTGCATTGCGCTCGAAAACTCGTTCAACAAGGTGGGCCTGGATCACGTGGTACTGGTCAAGGTGGCCTCTACTGCGGTGGTCTCGCAGATGCTGGGTCTGACTCGCGAAGAAACCATCAACGCGGTTTCCCTGGCCTGGGTAGACGGGCAAAGCCTGCGCACCTACCGTCACGCCCCCAACACAGGCAGCCGCAAGTCTTGGGCCGCGGGCGACGCCACCAGCCGTGCGGTGCGCCTGGCCTTGATGGCCCGCACCGGCGAGATGGGCTATCCGTCTGTACTGTCAGCGCCTGTATGGGGCTTTTACGATGTGCTGTTCAAGGGCCAGCCGTTCAAGTTCCAGCGTCCTTATGGCACGTACGTAATGGAAAACGTGCTGTTCAAGATTTCTTTCCCTGCAGAGTTCCACTCGCAAACGGCCGTAGAGTGCGCGATGGACATCCACGGCAAGCTGAAGGCCGCGGGCAAATCTGCAGAAGACATCAAGAAAATCACGATTCGCACGCACGAAGCCTGCATCCGGATTATCGACAAGAAGGGCCCGCTGCATAATCCCGCGGATCGCGACCACTGCATCCAGTACATGGTTGCGGTGCCTATCCTGTTTGGCCGCCTGACGGCTGCCGACTACGAGGATGGCATTGCTGCAGATCCACGCATCGACGCACTGCGCGACAAAATGGAGTGTGTGGAGGATCCCGCTTTCACCAAGGATTACCACGATCCAGAGAAGCGTTCGATCGCCAATGCACTGACGGTCGAGTTCAATGACGGCTCAAAACTGAACGAGATCGTCTGCGAGTATCCGATCGGCCACAAGCGCCGGCGGACAGACGGGATCCCGCTACTCGAAGCCAAATTCCGCAAGAATCTGGCGCGTCAGTTCCCGGAGCGTCAGCAGCAACGGATTCTGGATGTGTCGCTGGATCAGGCCACACTAGAGGCGATGCCGGTACACGAATACGTGGATTTGTATGTCATCTGATACGGGTAGCACTGTGCATCGTGCGATTCAGCACAATGAGGCTGAGCACCGCTTCGAGTATGTGGAAGAGGAACAGCTTTGTGTGCTGGATTACTCGCTTGACGGCACTGTAGCCGTATTTTTTCACACAGGTGTTCCGTCTGTTGTGGGCGGGCGCGGGATTGCAGCAGATCTGGTGCGCTATGGGCTGGAGACGGCACGGGCGCGCGGCTGGCAGGTGGTGCCCGAGTGCTCGTATGTGGATGCTTATATACGGCGACACTCCGAGTACCAGGATCTTGTCGCTGGGTAATTAGCGCTGGCTTTATCTGTTGTTTCAGGGCGCCTGGGGTTTTAGCCTCGGGCGCTTTTTTGCGGCGCCTGCTGCTTGCGGCGCCTGAGAGGAGGGTGGGGAGTGGCTGCGCCAGACAGCGGTCCGGCCCTTGGCCGGACTTCCCGGATCTTCCTCGTCCAGCGGGGCGGCCCGCGAACTCGGCTCGCTACGCGATCCTCAGACAGCGCGGGCCGACGCCCCCCCGCTTCCCTTCGGAAGCATCCGGCGCTGTCCGATTGCGCCGCCACTCCCCACCCTCCTCTCAGGCTCAGACCATGATCAGAGCGAGATGTTTAACCCCATTTCGTGGCGCTCAGCTCGGTGCGGCTTGCTGATCTCTGGCTTGCTGATCTCTGGCTTGCTGATTGGCTGACCTACTGGCTTGCCGATCTGTTGACTTGACGACCTGTTGACCTGCTGGCGCCCCAAGCATGGGATTCAAGGTTCTAAGACGCCGCAATTCTCGTGGATCGATGCGGGAGGGTGCCTGGGGACACTGTTGGAGCCTACCACCAC
>NZ_JBASBR010000010.1:0-11952 GCF_049651205.1 Castellaniella sp. | reverse complement strand
TGCGCAGGCCCGAGGACAGGCGCTCGATGGCGGAGCCCAGTGCACCCTGGGATTTGTTCAGGTTGTTCTGGGAGACCAGAGCAAGGTAGTTGGTGTTGATAACAGCCATGAGAGACTCCTAAGTTGTTCGGCGGAGATCCGCCCTTGTTGCCCAGGATGACAAACCAAGTGACCTCCTGTTCTGTTCCATTAACGGATTGTCCGTCGAGGACTTTAGGGTGTTATGGCAAAGTTTTTTACAAGGTGGCAACTGGGAGTATCAGCTTTTTTGTGGACAGGGCGGTTTGACATCGTTTAGTCCCTGGCCTCGGTAAATCGGTCACCGAACAGGATGGCGAACTGGTTCATCGCCACCTTTCAGGTGTGCACGGAGCGGGGGGGCTTGGCCAGCAGTGTCTTGGCGCTTATGCCGTTACGTTCGTCGGCCTGATCAACAGGCTTGTCCTCGCCAGGCCGGTAGCCCAAGGGCACGTTCATCTCGGCACCCATGGCCCGCTCGATAATGGCTTTGCCAAAGGCATCGATCAGATCCTCGACCTCCATGGCTGACATCGGGCCTTCGACCAGGCCGTCGAGCAGGTGCTCAGGCAGCTTGGGCAGCCGCGTCTCGCGGGCGGCCGCCTGGGCCGCGATGGACGGTTTCTTGTGTTTCACGGGTATATCCATGATCGTTTCCTCTCATGTTATGCCTCGCCCGCAAAATTCCAGACACTCTCAACAGCAACCCGCTGCTCAACAAAACTCGCTTCCTGAATGTTGCCTTCTTCTACTCGCAATAACATCAAGGCATCTTCCTGCTGAAACAGGCGCTGATGCCAGGCAGTGGTGTCGAGTCGACCGGTATCGTTGTTTTGCGACAGGGTTTGCAACGATGCATCGAACGCAGTGATCTGTTCCTGAGTCAGCGTCGCCACGGAAGATGCCATAGCCATCTGGGCCGAATACACTTTGCGACTGTCGAGTATGGTGTCATCCAGTTCGCCTAGGCGATTCAGCACCGCTTCTGCTGCGGCCCGATAGCGTGCCGAGGGGGCACCATTGTTCAGCAACCAAAGCGTGATAATGTGAAGCTGTGCTGTCTGGAAATAACCCTGCAACCAGCGGCGCATGCTGGCGACACTGTGTTCAATCTGACCTCTTACCGTGCTTCCCCCCAGCAGTTTGCCGGTCTGCAGGTTTTCCGCGTTTTGAATCTCTCTCGCCATTTCCTTCTTGAAGAAAGAATCAAGACTCTTCAGTTCAGCCAGATATCCTTCGAGCTGAACCAAAGCTAGTTCTGGCGTTCCTTCTTCCTGATGGTGATCCAGCAAGCCCTGGACATAATCCATCATGCCTTCGAGCTTGTCCCGCCGCAGATCCTTCAGGCTATCGCTCAACTGATCCAACTGTTCCTGTATGGCGTTGAGCTTTTCATTGATGTCCTGAAGATGCTTCTGGCCAACGGCAGCAGAAAGTGCATTCCATGCCACCCCACTGATCATTACACTTTGTAGCGTTTCAGGCGCAAGGATATGTGCCTGCTCCTGCACACCTTTAGCACCCACCACAAACGCGCGTCTAGCACCTTCAGGGCCGTTGGTTGCCTTCACCAGCGATTCAAAAGGAATCGTGCACAGCACATAATTGCCTCGCTGCTGCTCGGCTAGCGACGCGATCTGAGGAAGGTTCTGCAACAGAGGGTTGAGCGTGCTGATGACCTGCTTGGGAACCTTGGCCCTTGCGGCAGAGGGCACGCCTTCATCAAACCGGCTGAAACTCATTAAAGTACCGCCCTGTTCATCCGCCAACACAATGTCGGCCTCGTTCGAGGTCGGCGCCGGCACCTTTGCTGCAGCATGAGTTTTGGGTTCACCCGCGGGCGATGCAGAATTGGCATTCTTACCATGGCTGCCGGTCTGCAGCCTTATCCAGCCCATCTCAGCGACGAACGGAACCGTGACGCGGTACGCTTCGGCGGAGAGCCTGTCGCCCACGAATGCTGCAGAGCTGGCCAATAAAGCCCAAGGATATCCGCAGCCCCAATTTACCCAGAGATGCCAATGAATTAGGAGAAGTGAACAAAGGGGTGATGCCGGCAAGCAGGCCACCTTTCAGGACGAATTCCTTGATATTTGAGGAGTCCTCAATATGGAAGAAGCCACTTAACACCTTTGTCGTAGTGCTAAGCTCTAATCGTGCTTCTAGCGACAGTGTGTCAGTCGGTGGGCCATAGAGTGCCAAGGCGATCTCGCACTCTTTGGCTTCCACACTCTTGGCTTCCGTGTCCTTGCCATTCAGCTTGGCATGGACATTATCCACAATCGACCCATACGACAGCGGCGGCTTGTCACGCAAATTGCGTACCAAATTGGCGACAGAATGCCCCCCATAGTGCTGCAACTCGTTGGCTATCACCCTGAGGTACTGCTCGCCGTAGCGATTCGGCCGGGGGTTATGCCGCGCCATCACCAAGGTTTTCTTGACATCGGCATCCAAGCTGGTCCTGCCCCGGCCGAAGTCCGTCAGAATATCCACGAGCCCGTCTATATCCGCAGCTGAAACACTGCTCAAGCGTTTGAGCATCGACTGATCACATTGAATCTCGGATTTGCTCATTCTTTTTGGGATCCTGCGTGAATGTGTTAGGTAACATGATATTACCCTAGCCCGGATGAGCCATCCCGTTAGTCCATATAAACGACATGACGCAGAATCAACTGATAGCCGGGCCACTAGCCCAGCGCTACCACGGCGAAGGTTGTTAGTGCAGAACCCGTGCGCGTTGATGCCCAGATTATGTTGAATGGACTACAACTTGGCTGAGTAATCAGGCAACTACTTATGGAGATCGTGGTGCTGCAAACCGTGACTGCACCGCTGCCAGTACCTGTCAGTATCATCAAGACGTTCGGGCCGTTCGGCCCAAAATATGAAATCGGTGAGCTTGTCGAGCAATTGGAAGATGGCGATTGGCTGGTTGAAATTGTCTTGATGGAAATGGGTGAAAAGGCGGATATCGTCGCACCCACATCCTTGATGCCCCCGAGGCACACTGATGTACGCGGTAGCATTTGATCTGGTCGTCGCCGATACCGTACAGCATCACCCCAAAGGGGGGCACGAGCCGATACCGACTCTGAAGAAAACGCAGCTCCCTGAGCAGGTTTTCACTGGGTCAATACGCGTCGACCCCAAGCAGCCAATCTAAATTCTGTGTCATGTTCGCCACTGTCAGTCGAGCCTGGCCGAACCCGGGAAAGATGCATTAGACACTACCTGAAAAGACTAAGCTTGCGGCATAAGAAAACGGATATCTTTGTTGACAAATACCGATGGTGTCTGTGATCTTGCGATAGTCCCAAAATGGGACTAATATTTCTTTATGAGAGTGATCGCCGTCAGCACCCTGCGCCAATTTTTGGAAATTCACCCATCCTCAGAGCAGCCCCTTAAGGCCTGGTTCGACGAAGCCACTCAGGCAATGTGGACACAGCCAGCCGATATTAAGGCCCAATATCGCAGCGCCAGCGTACTGAAAAACCGGCGTGTCGTTTTCAACATTAAAGGCAACGACTATCGGCTGATCGTCGCTATCGCATACAAGCTTGGCATCGTTTACATCAAATTCATTGGCACCCACGCCGAGTACGACAAGATTGATGCCGAAACCGTAGAAATGGAGTGAACCGTGGATATTCGCCCTATCCGTACCGAGACTGACTACAAGGCCTCGTTAAAAACAATCTCCCGCCTCATGGAGAGCGACCCAGACCTTGGAACCCCCGAGGGAGATCGCCTGGATGTTCTAACTACGCTCGTGCAAGCCTACGAGGCCAAGCTCTTCCAGATTGATCTGCCTGACCCGGTGGAGGCCATTAAATTCAGGATGGAACAGGCCGGGCTAACCGCAAAGGACCTGGAGCCGATGATCGGCCAGCGTAACCGTGTCTATGAAATCCTCAACCGTAAACGACCCCTGACACTGCCGATGATTCGGCGGCTGCATAAGGGGCTTGGAATCCCTGCCGAGAACCTGATTCAACCAACTGAGCACGCATGATAAGTGCATGTGTCGGTAGGTGGCTTGGCTGGGGCCCCAAGTAACCCCTCACCGCACTCCCAGATTTGCAAGAGTACCTCCCCCTACCGCACCCACATCCACCCAAAGCACATCACCAGCCCCATCGCCCCGGCCAGCAGGCGCATCCCCACACCGCGCCCCGAGATAAACGCGTACGACAGCCCCCACAGCCCCACGCCGATGCGCACAAAGGCAAACAGGGCGGGAATGGGGTGGCTGGCCAGCTGAATCACCTGCGGGTTGGCAATCATCGCCAGGGGGATGATGTACAGGCCGATGCCCAGGCGCATGGCTGAGGCGGCTACCTTCAGCCAGTTTTCGCCCACGATGCCGGCGGTGATGAACACTGTGCCGCACACGGGGGGCGTGATGGTGGACAGCAGCGCAAACCAGAAGACAAACAGGTGGGCCAGCAGCAGATCGATGCCCAGGCTGCTCAGCGCCGGGCCGGCCACGGCCACGCAGATGACGTAGGCGGCGGTGGTGGGTACTTCCATACCCAGCAGCAGGCAGGCCAGGGCGGTAAGCAGCAGGGCGGGCCACAGGCTGGATTGCGCCACGGCCAGAATAACGGAGGTGACCTTGATGCCCAAGCCGGTCATGCCCAGCACGCCGATGATGATCGAGGCACAGATGATGATGGCGGCAATCATCGAGATCTGCTTGCCGGCGATGATGGCCGCCTGGGACAGACGCTGGGCAAACAGGCGTGGCGAGAACTCGAACCGGATATTGGTAAACAGCAGTGCCGCGCCCACCAAAATGGCGATGCACGCAGCGTATTGCGGGGTGACACGGGCGATAAACATCTGCTGCATCAGCACGCCAAAGGGCACCAAAAAGAACATCATGGTCAGCAGCACGTCCCGGCCACGGGGATGGTCTTCCTGATCCAACGCCCGCAGGCCGTAGCGGCGGGCAAACAGATCGATACCGATCCAGACGGCCAGAAAGTACAGGATTGCGGGCAGCAGGGCCGCGCCCATGATCTGGGTGTAGGGGGTGCCGGTAAGCTCTACCATCACAAAGGCGCCTGCGCCCATCAGCGGCGGCATGATTTGCCCGCCCGATGAGGCCACGGCCTCGACGGCGCCGGCCAGTGCCTTGGGGTAGCCCAGGCGCACCATGGTGGGCATGGTCACAGAGCCGATGGATGCCGCATTGGCCGAGGCTGAGCCCGAGATCGAGCCAAACAGGGCCGAGGCCAGCACGGCCACCTTGCCGGCACCGCCTCGCAGGCGGCCGGCTGCGGCGATGGCAATATTAAGAAAGCCCTGGCCGGCTTCGCCCACATTAAGTACGGCGCCCATGATCACAAAAATGGCCACCACGTTAACCGATACGCCCGTCAGCGAGCCCCACACCCCCCCTTCGGTGATGGTGAGGGTGCCCAGGGTGCTGGCAAAGGGTACAGTGGGGTGGCCAAACTGGCCAGGGATGTGTTCGCCAAAAAAAGCGTACAGCAGGCAGATCAGCGCCACCATCGGCAGGGGCCAGCCGATAGCGCGGCGAGCCATCTCCAGAGTAACTGCCAGCAAGGCCAGGCCAATGGCCATTTGCAGGGGGTTCTCTAAAAACCCGTACTGGTTGCCCAGCGCATCGGCGTTGATCACCATATACGCGCAGCAGGCCAGCCCAATCACCATCAGCACCGTGCCCGAGATTCGCTGGCTGCGGGTATGCGCCGGAAATAAAAATAGCCAGGGCAGGGCCAGCGCCATGTGCAAGGGACGGGCCACCAGAGCCGGCACCAGGCCGCTGAAAATCAGCCCCAAGTGAAACACCATAGACAGCAACCCCAGCGCAATCCATACATAGGGTGCGCGGGCGTCGGTTGCGGCAGGTGTCGGGTGGTTGTCGGGGCTGGCAGAAGTGCTGGCGGTGCTTGCCATGGTGCTGATGGTGGTGCTCATGGGGTTAACGCATGGCCTCGGGGA
Organism: Castellaniella sp.; assembly: GCF_049651205.1. Classification (GTDB taxonomy): domain Bacteria; phylum Pseudomonadota; class Gammaproteobacteria; order Burkholderiales; family Burkholderiaceae_B; genus Castellaniella. The sequence goes on along the minus strand of NZ_JBASBR010000010.1, from coordinate 5,955 downwards.
TGGTGACACCGGCCTCTTCGTAGTAGCGGATGGCACCGGGGTGCAGTTTGACGCCGGCACTCATGATCATCTCGGGCTCTACCGCTTTCCACCAAGGGGCGGTTTTGCTCAGTGCAGCCTTTTGCGCCCAGAAGGTTTTTGTCAGCAGATAGGCGGTGTCGTCGCTCATGTCGGTGGTGGCAAAGGCGTCCACCGGCAAAAAGGTGGTGGCCACGTCTTTGTCTACGCCGGCATAGGTGCCTGCGGGGATGATCTGTTTGGCACGCCCGGTTTTGGCGATTTGCTCGTCAGTCATGGACACCAGTGCCACTTGCGTGCTGGCCGCGGCTTGCACCAGGTTGGGGGCGGGGAATGATCCGGCCGTCACAAAGCCGTCGATCTGGCCGTTTTGCAGGGCTTCGGCAGCATTGCCCAGTTCTGCCGAGGCAATTTTCACTTTGCCGTCCAGGCCAAACAATTTCAGGTATTTGGCACCCTCGTTGGCGCCAAACGTGCCTTTGCCCAGCAGGATGGTCTTGCCGGCCAGGTCGTCAAAGGTATCCACCTGTTTGTCGCTGTGCACCACAAAGTGCATGGTTAACGAGGGGATGGGAAACAGCGCGCGGATCTTTGCAAAGCTTTCTTTGGGCCGGTTTTTAAAGGGGCCGGTGCCTGCCTGGGCGCTTTTAACCAGAGAAGGGGGGGTGGTAAACACGTAATTGCCCGAGCGCACGGCCGCTTCCATCACGTTTTGTACCGAGCCCTGGCTTTCTTCTACCGTCAAAATGGTTTGCCCGTCAGTGCCCTGTTTGATGGCGCTGGCCAGCTCTACCCCCATTTGGTAGTACGAGGTGCCCGTCTTGGCGGATTTGTAGGTAACGCGTTCTTCGGCATGGCTTGCGCTAAGCAGGCCAATGCAGCCAAAGATGGCCAGGCCGGTGGCCGCCAGTTTCAGTCGGTTCATCGTGAGTCTCCCGTGTTGGTATCCATGAATGCACGGCCCGAGCCCGGCATTTTCAGCAATGCCACCGGGCTTGATTTGGGCTGGGCAAGCTGCTTATATACCACATTGGCTGCGGGACGAATGTGTGCATGGTAAATTTTGAAAGTTCAAATATTAGGGGTAACGCAATGCGCCCAATCTTGATTTTGATCGGCCTGGTGCTGTTGGTGGCAGGTATCTGGGTGGTTGCTGGCAATGGCAGCTACCAGGATACGGAAACCGTTCTTAAGATTGGTTCTACGGCCTTGAAGGCCAGCCAGGAGAAAGCAATCCCGCAGTGGTTGGGTATTGCCGGCATTGTGGTGGGTGCCATATTGGCACTGGGAGGCTTTGCCGGGTGGTTCAAGCGCAAGTGATTTGGCTGGGGTGCTTAAAAGCCATTTAATGGCCGAGAGGTATATAAGTGCCTTGAGTGCTTAAAGCAGCCATTCAATCGGCAGACGGGCGATAAGGTTTGTGGCCAGCCGCCGCCACACGGTGGCGCCCGGCTCCTGGTGGTGTTCGATTTGCCGGGGCGGGGTGCCCTCCAGCCATTTCAGGGTATGGCCGCTGCCGGCCTGCACCTGATAGGCGTGCGTGCTGGTCAGGTTCTGGATGTTGTGTGCGATTCGGGCGGCCAGCCGGGGGCTGGCAATCAAGAAACCCATTTCGGTGTTCAAGTGCCTGGATCTTGGGTCAAAATTAAAAGAGCCCACAAACACGTGCGATTGATCCACCGAAAACACCTTTGCGTGCAGGCTGGAGCCCGATCGCCCCACCAGGCCGCGATCGCGCAACTTGGGCACCGAGGCCCTGCGTTTCAGCTCAAAAATCTGGATGCCTGCGGCCAGCAATGGCTTGCGCCGCTTGGCGTAGCCGGCATGCACGGCCACCACGTCGGTGGCCTCAAGCGAGTTGGTCAGCAGGGTGATGCGCACGCCTTTTTGGGCCAGGCCCACAAAGGCATCGACCCCTGCTTTGGCGGGCACCAGGTAAGGCGATACCAGTGCCAGTTCTTGCGTGGGGTTGTCCAGCACCTGCTGCAGTTGTGGCCATAACAGGGAGGCTTTATTGGCCTTGTCCAGGCCCTTGGCGGGGTGGTCGCTGACTAGCGTCACGGACGTCCATTCAAACTGTAGCGTACCAGCCAGTAAGTTGCGCACAAAGGATTGCCGGGTGATGGCCTCAAGGTAGCTGTCAGCCAGGTGGCTGTGGGCGGTATCTGGTTTGATGGCGGTCAGTGTGGCAAGGTCTGCTGATGGAGGCCGCAGCACCACTTGTTCTGCCGGCCAGGCAGAGTCGCTTGTCCAGTAGCGCTCAAAATCATCGCTCACGTCCTGCACCACTGGCCCAATGGCCAAGATATCCAGGTCGATAAACAACTGGTTGGGGCCGGCCTCGAAGTATTCGTCGCCAATATTGCGCCCGCCCACCAGGGTTACCTGCTGGTCGGCTGTAAACGATTTGTTGTGCATGCGGCGATTAAGCCGGGAAAATTCTGTCAGGTACCCCAGGGCCCGCCAGCGGCGGATGCGAAACGCGTTAAACAGCCTGATCTGGATATTGGGATGGGCATTCAATCCTGCAATCAAGGGATCCAGCCCGGTGGTGTTGTTGTCGTCCAGCAGCAGGCGCACTTGCACGCCGCGGTCTGCTGCGCGGCGGATCGCGTCAAACAGCAGCAGGCCCGTCATATCGGCGTGCCAGATGTAGTACTGGATATCCAGTGTGTGCTCGGCGGCGTCGGCCAACGCCACCCGCGCAGCAAACGCTGCCCGGCCGTCAGATAGCTCGACGATGCCGGATTCTTTGGGGTGTGATTGGTGCAGGGGGGTGACGGATTGCGACAGGCGGGAGGCCTTGTCTGCGCAGGGGAGGTCTGGGTTTGGTGGGCTCTGGTCGGGCGTGTCCAGGTGGGCGGATGGCGGCAGATTCTGGTTCTGCTGGATAGTGTCGGAAAAGGGGCCGGACGATACGGATACGCCTGGGCCTTTTCGGTGGGCCAAGCCCGTCCCTTTGCGCAGCCGCTGGCTGCCACGCAGCAAGCGGCGGCCGGCAGTTTTCATCATCTCCCGAAAGCGTGACGTTGTGTTGCCCATGGGCGGCCTGTGCCTAGTGTGAGCTTAGCGAAACCTGTTGAAAATCGTTTACGAGAATCTCCAGGCCAACTTGCCAATGCCCGGTGTCGGGTAGGGGCGGCAGGGCAAATTGCCAATGCCCGGGTGCGTCCGCTGCCTGGGCTGTCCGGTGCAGAGGCTGGATGCCTGCCTCTGGGTTGCTGATTTGCACCTCGACTGCCTGGGTAACAAAAGGGGTGCCATCGGCGTGCTGCAGCGTTAATTGCCACATGGTGGGCCCAGGCTGGATGGTTGCCGTGATGTCGGCATTATGCAGCACGATGGCCGGCCTGTGCGGGAGAGGGGGGGCTGAATCAGGTACCTGGGTTGCGGCATGTCGATGTGCAGCTTGATGCGCCAGCGTGTGGACATCAGCTGCCATGGGTACTGTAGCCATGCTTCTGGGCGGTGGTGTCAGGCGCCACAGCGCCACCAGGCCCAAAATCAATACAGCCAGGACCAGTTCAACCTGGATGGCTCGACGCAGCTGGGCGCGTGGCCGCAACGCACCTGCCTGGGTCGCCTGGGTCAGCCGCCAGCGGTTCCAGGCGGCCACGCAAAACAGCAGCGCCACCAGGATCAGTTTGGCAGATAGCACCTGGCCGTACAGGGTTTGCCAAAGATCAGACAGCTGGCGCAGTTGCAGCCAGGCCAGACACAGGCCGCTTAGCACCAGAAGCACCACCACCCAGGTGATGCCGCGAGAAAACCGCCGGAGTTCGGGGATGGCGACATCGCTAGCAGTGCGTTGCGCAAGGGTAGTAGGCAATAGGCAACGTGCCAGCGGCAGCAGCAGGCCGATCCAGGCCACCGCGCTGATGACATGTAGCACCACGGTTGGCCGGGAAAGCCAGCGCGGCGGTGCGGTGCCTGCATGGCCGCTGACGGCCAGGGCGCTACCCGCCAGCAATAACGCCAGTATCCCGGCCAGACGCTGTTGCCATATAAGGTTTTTCGGGCTGGATTCATGCGGGTTGGTGCCGTGCATCGAGGCGCGGGTATTTTGCACCGGCATTGGTCTGGAAAGCCCCCAGGCGGCGGTGCCAAAGGCCAACGCCAGCAAGATGAGCGTGGTGGCGTAGCTGCTGTACCAGGTTTGAACCCAAACCGCTGGTAGCCCAATCTGTTGCCATGGGGCACCCAGCAAATCCAGTCCCTGCAGGCCCCATTGCAAGGGCAGCAGCAAAACGCCTACACCTAAAGCCATGCGCCATAGGCGGCCTTGTAAGACGGGTTGCATCGCGGGTGCGTGGCGGCTGTACGGGTTTAGCGCCCGGAATGCACAGGCACCCAACAGCAAGAACAGGCAGATATACGAAACAAAGCGGCTGGCCCATATCAGGGCTGCGCGCTGGCTGGCGCCAGGGTCTGCCAACTGTTGGAAATAAGCTTGCAGCTTCGCGACATTGCCCGCGTTGCTGCTTGGATGGCCTGCACCGCCGTCTGAACCACCGGCCGAGTCAACCGCGCCTGCAGCGCTGATTCCGCCGATGATGCCGGCGCCACTTGCCGGGCCCACCTGATAATCCAGCGTGCCGCCAATGGGGTGACCATCGGCAGAGACTACCCGCCAGCTCAGCAGATAGGTGCCGGGTGCCTGCTGCCCGGCCACATCGATCTGCACGGTGGCGTCGTGCGCGCCACTGGTGTGGATGTCCTGTGCCCGCCCGGCCGGGTTGATCAGGCGCAACACCGTTACACCAACGGGTTCGCTAAATTGCAGTGTCAGCGTGGCCGGTGCTTGGGCCAGCACTGTGCCGGCTGCTGGTGTGCTGGATATCAGGGCCGCATGCCCCCAGGCGCCTGAAGACCAGATCAGCAGGCAGGCCAGTACAAGGCGCGTAAAAATCATCAGTGCGAGTGAGCGCCGTGATGCCCCTGGGCTTTTTCAAGTTTGACGCTGGGCGCCGGGTTGCTGACACCCGCTTTGCCCGTGGTGTCGATCCAGCGTGACACGCCTTTCTTGCACTCTTGCACCACCGGGAAATACAGCGTTTGACCGGGCTTCAAAGAGGACGCGATTGTGCCTACAAAGGAAAATTCATCGTAAAACGCTTCTGGCAGCAGGCCCGTCCAGGAGATCTCACGTACCCCGTGATCGATCTTCGCTCCATGCAGGGTTTCAGGCTGGGCATAAGTGCCGTCCTTGGTTTCGATCTGCCAACCAGCCTTGAGCTGCGGCTTGACTGCCACTACGCCTTCAGGGATCTGCACCCGGATCCGGGTGGTGTCCGAGCCATCGCAACCATGGCCGACCTCAAGGATTGCCTTGTAGCTGCTGCCGATAGTGGCTGTGGAAGTTTGCAAGTGGACGTGAGCCTGCGCCAGCGGCAGCGCGCCCAAAAGCAAAGCCAGGCCGCCAAGAAGTTTCAGTTTGTGTGTCATCAGTAGCAATGAGTTGGCCGGCCGATGTCGGGATATCCGCATGCTGCGCCCACAGCGCATTTGCCGGTGTTGTTAATTAAAAGTGATTATCATTCTACCCTGGTCAGGCAGGGCTTTTGCCAGACACTGGATACGCCTGATGAACGCAACTGTTTGTACGCTGTCCCTGAGGGGCTTTTGCTGCTTTGCCAGCCGCAATGGTTTGCTTGGTTGAAACTGCCAAAGAAAAACCGCCTGGGGTGTTTAACCCGAGGCGGTTTTTTGCCTGTTTTGGAGAACAGGATAATTCTTGGCGCGGCTGGCAGGATTCGAACCCACGACCCCTTGGTTCGTAGCCAAGTACTCTATCCAACTGAGCTACAGCTGCTAAAGAGGCGTAAATATAACATGTTTTTTTTACACTGTCATATCTGGCCTGTTTACCGAAATCGGAGATTTGTCTGTTGCCAGGCACGTACCCAAGACCCCGGAAAGGGCAAGATAATACCACGA
>NZ_JBASBR010000009.1:0-27564 GCF_049651205.1 Castellaniella sp. | reverse complement strand
CAACGTCTCCATGAAGGTCAGCCTGATTGCGCCGATCGCCATGGAAGAAGGTCTGCGTTTTGCCATCCGCGAAGGTGGCCGTACCGTGGGCGCCGGCGTCGTTGCCAAAATCATCAAGTAATTGATGTACAATGGTGGGCTGGTCGCCCGCCACGCTTTTAAACGACGGTGCGGCAACGCACCATCGTTTTTAGGTCTAGGGGTATAGCTCAATTGGCAGAGCGTCGGTCTCCAAAACCGAAGGTTGAGGGTTCGATTCCTTCTGCCCCTGCCACCGATCACATCACCGCTCGCGCGGTGTCAAACGCCAAAATATGTCGCAACAGAACATCCAAACAGTCAACCGTGCCGCCGATCGTCTCAAACTCGGCCTGGCTGTGCTTATCCTCGCGGCTGGTATTGTGGCGTATTCGGTTCTCATCGACCAATCCGTATATGTCCGCGTAGGCGTATTTATCGCGGGCGTGGTCGTCGCCGCACTGATCGCAGGCTTCAGCGATACCGGCCGCCGCACGCTGGCCTTTGCCCGCGAAGCTTACAACGAGACGCGCCGCGTCGTCTGGCCCACACGCCAGGAAACCACGCGCATGACAGCGATTGTGTTCGCCTTTGTGGTTGCCATGGGAGCCCTGTTGTGGGTGGCTGACAAGCTGCTGGGCTGGATCATCTACGGTCTGCTGCTGGGCTGGAACTAAGGACAAAATTCCGCATGAACAAACGCTGGTATGTTGTCCATGTCTATTCTGGCATGGAAAAAAGCGTCCATAAGGCGCTGATCGAACGCATCGAACGCGCTGGGCTGCAAGAGGCCTTCGGCCGCATTCTGGTGCCTTCCGAAGAAGTCGTCGAGATCAAGGATGGCCGCAAGTCGATCTCCGAGCGCCGTATTTTCCCGGGCTATGTCCTGGTCGAGATGGATCTCACCGACGAAAGCTGGCATTTGGTCAAAAGCACCAACCGGGTAACCGGTTTCCTGGGCGGCTCCGGTAATCGCCCGGCACCCATCTCCGAGCGCGAGGTCGAGAAGATCCTCTCGCAAATGGAAGAAGGCGTCGAGAAACCCCGTCCCAAAGTGCTTTTCGAGGTTGGCGAGTCCGTTCGCGTCAAAGAAGGCCCGTTTGCCGACTTCAACGGCAATGTCGAAGAAGTCAACTACGAAAAAAGCAAGGTCCGTGTGTCGGTCACGATTTTTGGTCGTGCCACTCCGGTCGAGCTCGATTTCAGTCAGGTCGAGAAGGTCTGACGCTCTCCTCCCCGTGGCGTCTGCTTTTGGACTGTGCAGCTAGCAGTCCATGCGTCGGCACCACAGGGCGGCATTTTTAACCCCGGGGAGCCCTCCCTCAACAGGTGGGCGCTATTACCCGAAAGGAGTCTCACATGGCGAAAAAAATCGTCGGCTTCATCAAGCTGCAAGTGCCAGCTGGTAAGGCCAATCCATCCCCCCCGATTGGCCCGGCATTGGGTCAACGCGGTCTGAACATCATGGAATTCTGCAAGGCGTTCAACGCCAAGACGCAGGGCATGGAGCCCGGTCTGCCGATTCCGGTAGTGATCACTGCCTTTGCCGACAAGAGCTTCACGTTCATCATGAAGACTCCGCCGGCCACGATCCTGATCAAAAAGGCGGCTGGCATTCAAAAGGCTTCGGCCCGTCCCAACACCGAAAAAGTGGGTACGCTGACGCGCGCGCAGGCTGAAGAAATCGCCAAAACCAAAGAGCCGGATCTGACGGCTGCCGATCTTGACGCCGCGGTTCGCACCATCGCCGGTAGCGCTCGCAGCATGGGTATCGACGTTGAAGGGGTGGTCTAATCATGGCAAAGCTTAGCAAACGCGCTGCAGCAATCGCTGCCAAGATCGATCGCACCAAAATGTATCCCGTGGCCGACGCCCTGGCGCTGGTCAAAGACACCGCCACAGCCAAGTTCGATGAATCCATCGACGTTGCCGTGCAATTGGGTATCGACCCCAAAAAATCCGACCAGCTCGTTCGTGGTTCTGTCGTGCTGCCTGCCGGTACCGGTAAATCGGTGCGTGTTGCGGTGTTCGCCCAAGGCGAAAAAGCCGAAGCCGCCAAAGAAGCCGGTGCCGACATCGTTGGCCTGGACGACCTCGCTGCCAGCATCAAGGCCGGTAACATCGACTTCGACGTCGTGATTGCCTCGCCCGACACCATGCGTGTCGTGGGTGCCCTGGGTCAGGTGCTGGGCCCCCGTGGCCTGATGCCTAACCCCAAAGTTGGCACGGTTACCCCGGATGTCGTCACGGCCGTGAAAAACGCCAAGGCGGGCCAGGTTCAATACCGTACCGACAAAGCGGGCATCATCCACGCCACCATCGGCCGTGCGTCGTTTGATGTCGAAAAATTGCAGTCCAACCTCAGCGCCCTGATTGACGCCCTGAACAAGGCCCGCCCGACGGCAGCCAAGGGGATCTATCTGCGTAAGGTTGCCGTGTCTTCCACCATGGGTGGCGGGGCACGTGTCGAAATCGCCTCTTTGGCGGTCTAAGACAAAAAGAACTTTGGGCCGTGTCCGGCCATTGGGGTCGGACATCGCTGTCAAAGACCGCTGGAGCTCCAAGCCTGGCTGTTTTTAGGCAAAGAGCTTAATCCCGGGTTGTTTACCGGATCCAGCGTAGACGGCGCCCAGGAAGAATTCATCATGAACTCGACCAGGTGCGCCGCATTCGGTTGATGTACCGGGAAACCGGACATCGTTTGAAGGAGTGTTCAACCATGAGTCTCAATCGCCAAGAAAAGGCTGTGGTCATCGAAGAAGTTGCTGCCGAAGTCGGCCGCGCCCAATCGATCATCATTGCTGAGTATCGTGGTCTGGACGTCGCCTCTGTAACCGTATTGCGCAAAACTGCGCGTGAATCGGGTGTCTATCTGCGTGTTCTCAAAAACACGCTGGTGCGCCGTGCCTTGGCTGGCACGCCCTTCGAGGGCTTGTCGGCTCAACTCACCGGTCCGCTGATCTATGGGATCAGCACCGACCCGGTGTCGGCTGCCAAAGTTTTGGCCGATTTCGCGAAAACCAACGACAAACTGGTCATCACAGGTGGGGCATTGCCCAACAGCCTGCTGAGCCAGGATGGTGTCAAGGCTCTGGCCACGATGCCGTCGCGCGAGGAATTGCTGTCGAAGTTGTTGGGCACCATGCAGGCGCCCATCGCTCAGTTTGTGCGTACGCTCAACGAAGTACCCACCAAGTTCGTTCGCGGCCTCGCAGCTGTGCGCGATCAAAAAGAAGCCGCGTAAGCAGCTGCTGGATCACTTCGTCGTTACATGCGACAACCAAACCTGGCTTATTTAATTATCTGGAGTTCTAAAAATGGCAACTAAAGCTGAAATCCTGGACGCGATCGCCGCCATGAGCGTGCTCGAACTGTCCGAGCTGATCAAAGAAATGGAAGAGAAATTCGGCGTGTCCGCCGCTGCTGCCGCTGTGGCTGTGGCTGCTGCCCCCGCCGCTGGTGGTGCTGCTGCTGCTGAAGAGCAAACCGAGTTCACGGTTGTTCTGGCCGAAGTCGGCGCCAACAAAGTCAGCGTCATCAAGGCCGTTCGCGAAATCACCGGTCTGGGCTTGAAAGAAGCCAAAGACCTGGTTGATGGTGCACCGAAGCCCGTCAAGGAAGGCGTGGACAAGGCTGGCGCCGAAGAAGCCAAGAAGAAGCTGGAAGAAGCCGGCGCCAAGGTCGAACTCAAGTAAGACCTTGTTTGCCGCGCCCGGGAAGTCTCAAGCCTTCCCGGGCTTTTGCGTTTCCAGAAAACCTGGTTCTGTCTGGTTTTTACAACAGCCTGAGCCAGGCTTTCTGGAGTCGTAAACCATGGCCGTGGTTAACGGCCTAAGCAACCCTCGAGTCGGAGTGCTCATGCCTTATTCGTACACCGAAAAGAAGCGCATACGCAAAAGCTTCGCCAAGCGTGCAGACGTTCAGGACGTCCCGTATCTGCTGGCGACACAATTGCAATCGTTCAGGACCTTCCTGCAGTCGGATACTACATCCGCAAAACGCAAAGAAGAAGGTCTGCAAGCTGCCTTCAATTCGATATTTCCGATTGTCAGCCATAACCAGATGGCGCGTCTGGAATTTGTCAGCTATGTGCTGGGTACGCCAGTTTTTGATGTCAAGGAATGCCAGCTGCGTGGTCTTACCTACGCATCGCCGCTGCGCGCCAAGGTTCGTCTGGTCCTGATGGATCGCGAAGTCAGCAAGCCCACCGTCAAAGAAGTCAAAGAGCAAGAAGTCTACATGGGCGAGATCCCGCTCATGACAGACACAGGCTCTTTTGTGATCAATGGCACCGAGCGTGTGATTGTGTCGCAGTTGCACCGCTCGCCTGGCGTGTTCTTTGAGCACGACCGTGGCAAAACCCACAGCTCGGGCAAGCTGCTGTTTTCTGCCCGTGTGATTCCTTACCGCGGCTCGTGGCTTGATTTCGAATTCGATCCCAAGGACATCCTGTTCTTCCGGATTGACCGCCGTCGCAAGATGCCGGTCACCATTTTGCTGAAGGCTTTGGGCATGACGTCCGAAGCCATTCTGGCGTATTTCTCTCAATTCGATCACATCGCCCTGCACAACGAAGGCGGGATGCTCGAGTTTGTGCCAGAACGCTGGAAAGGCGAAGTGGCGCGTTTTGACATTGCTGACAAAAAAGGCAATGTGATTGTCGAAAAAGACAAACGCATCAACGCCAAACACCTGCGTGATCTCACCGCAGCCGGTGTCGATCACATCTCTGTGCCTGAGGATTACCTGCTGGGCCGTGTGCTGGCTAAAAACATCATCAGCCCGGACACCGGCGAAGTGCTGGCCCAGGCCAATGATGAGATCACCGAATCCCTGTTGGCCGAGATCCGTACCTCGGGTGTGCACGATATCGAAACCCTGTACATCAACGAGCTCAACGAGGGTGCGTATATCTCGCAAACCCTGCGCACTGATGAGACCGTCGATCAGATGGCTGCCCGCGTGGCCATCTATCGCATGATGCGCCCAGGCGAGCCGCCCACCGAAGAAGCCGTCGAAGCGCTGTTCCAGCGCCTGTTCTACTCTGAAGACACCTACGATCTGTCGCGCGTGGGCCGGATGAAGGTAAACAGCCGCCTGGGCCTGAACGAAGGCAACGAAGGTCCGCTGACACTCACCGACGACGATATTCTGCACACCATCAAGATCCTCGTGGATCTGCGCAATGGCCGTGGCCAGATCGATGACATCGATCACCTGGGCAATCGGCGGGTGCGTTGCGTGGGCGAACTGGCCGAGAACCAGTTCCGTGCCGGCCTGGTGCGGGTAGAGCGCGCAGTCAAAGAACGTCTGGGCCAGGCCGAGACTGAAAACCTGATGCCGCACGACTTGATCAATTCCAAGCCGATCTCTGCCGCCATCAAAGAGTTCTTTGGTTCCAGCCAGCTGTCGCAGTTTATGGACCAAACCAACCCGCTGTCCGAGATCACGCACAAGCGTCGCGTCTCGGCCCTGGGACCTGGCGGTCTTACCCGCGAACGTGCCGGCTTTGAGGTGCGCGACGTGCACCCAACCCACTATGGTCGCGTGTGCCCGATCGAAACACCTGAAGGCCCGAACATCGGTCTGATCAACTCGCTGGCCCTGTATGCCCGCCTGAACGAATACGGCTTCCTCGAAACACCGTATCGCAAGATCATCGATGGCCGTGTGTCCGACCAGATCGAGTATCTGTCTGCCATCGAAGAAAGCAAGTACGTCATCGCCCAGGCCAATGCGCATCTGGATGAAGAAGGCCGTTTCGTCGACGATCTCGTGGCTTGCCGCGAAGCCGGTGAAACCATGCTGACCGCACCGTCCAATGTGCACTACATGGATGTGGCGCCGTCACAGATCGTGTCGGTGGCAGCTTCGCTGATTCCGTTCCTCGAGCACGATGACGCCAACCGGGCCCTGATGGGTGCCAACATGCAGCGCCAGGCCGTGCCTTGCCTGCGTCCCGAAAAGCCCCTGGTGGGCACGGGTATCGAGCGCACCGTGGCGGTCGACTCCGGCACCACCGTGCAGGCCACCCGAGGCGGTATTGTTGATTTCGTCGACGCTGAGCGCGTCGTGATCCGCGTCAACGACGATGAAAACATCGCCGGCGAGGTGGGTGTCGATATCTACAACCTCAAGAAATACACGCGTTCCAACCAAAACACCAACATCAACCAGCGGCCCATCGTGTCGCGGGGCGATCTGGTGGCACGGGGCGATGTCCTGGCCGATGGCGCATCCAGTGATCTGGGCGAACTCGCCCTGGGTCAGAACATGCTGATCGCCTTCATGCCCTGGAACGGCTATAACTTCGAAGACTCGGTGTTGATTTCCGAGCGCATTGTGGCAGACGACCGCTACACGTCGATCCACATCGAAGAGCTGACCGTGGTGGCTCGCGATACCAAGTTGGGTGCCGAGGAAATCACTCGCGATATCTCCAACCTGGCGGAAACCCAGCTTAATCGTCTGGACGACTCCGGTATCGTGCACATTGGCGCAGAGGTTCGCGCTGATGACGTGCTGGTCGGCAAGGTAACGCCCAAGGGCGAAACCCAGCTTACCCCCGAAGAAAAGCTGCTGCGCGCCATCTTTGGCGAGAAAGCCTCTGATGTCAAAGACACGTCGCTGCGCGTGCCCTCGGGCATGGTCGGTACGGTCATTGATGTGCAGGTCTTTACCCGCGAAGGCATCGATCGCGACAAGCGTGCCCAGTCCATCATCGACGATGAGCTGCGCCGCTATCGCCAAGACCTCAACGATCAACTGCGCATCGTCGAAAACGATGCCTTTGATCGCCTGCGCAAGCAACTGCTGGGCAAAACCGCCAATGGCGGTCCGCGCAAGCTGGCCAAGGGCACCGAACTCGCCGCCGAGTACCTCGATGACGTGGATCGCTGGCAGTGGTTCGATATCCGTCTGGCCGATGAAGACGCGGCAGTGGCTCTCGAGCAGGTCAAGGACGCCCTCGAACAAAAGCGTCACCAGTTTGATCTGGCCTTTGAAGAAAAGCGCAAGAAGCTTACCCAGGGCGATGAGTTGCCCCCGGGTGTGCTGAAGATGATCAAGGTTTACCTGGCCGTCAAGCGCCGCCTGCAACCTGGCGACAAAATGGCCGGCCGTCACGGTAACAAGGGTGTGGTGTCACGCATCACTCCGATCGAAGACATGCCGCATATGGCTGATGGCACCCCGGTCGACATCGTTCTTAACCCGCTGGGCGTGCCCTCGCGGATGAACATTGGTCAGGTGCTTGAGGTTCACTTGGGTTGGGCCGCTCGCGGTCTGGGTCAACGCGTGGCCGACATGCTTGACCAGGAACGTGGCGTTCAGGTCAAGGCCGTGCGCAAGACTCTCGAAGGCATCTACAACGCCTGCGGTGGCGAGGTCAAACTCAGCACCCTGTCGGATGATGAGATTCTGACGATGGCCAACAATCTGCGTCGTGGTGTGCCGCTGGCCACCCCGGTGTTTGATGGTGCCACCGAAGAAGACATCACCCGCATGCTCGAGATTGCCTATCCGGACGACGTCGCCGAGCAGCTCAAGCTCACCAGCGGCCGTACGCAAGCCTGGCTGACCGATGGCCGCACAGGCGAGCAATTCGAACGCCCGGTGACTGTAGGCTACATGCACTTCCTCAAGCTGCACCACTTGGTGGATGACAAGATGCACGCGCGTTCCACCGGCCCGTACTCCCTGGTTACCCAGCAACCGCTGGGCGGCAAGGCACAGTTTGGTGGTCAGCGCTTCGGCGAGATGGAAGTCTGGGCACTCGAAGCCTACGGTGCCGCCTATACCCTGCAAGAAATGTTGACCGTGAAGTCTGACGATATCTCTGGCCGTACCAAGGTCTATGAGAACATCGTCAAGGGCGATCACGTGATTGATGCGGGCATGCCCGAATCCTTCAACGTGCTGGTCAAGGAAATTCGATCCTTGTCCCTGGACATGGATCTGGAGCGTAAATAATGAAAGCGCTACTCGATCTCTTCAAGCAAGTCTCTCAGGACGAGCAATTCGATGCCATCAAGATCGGCATCGCTTCGCCCGAAAAGATCCGCTCGTGGTCCTTTGGCGAGGTTCGCAAGCCTGAGACCATCAACTATCGTACGTTCAAACCCGAACGCGACGGTCTGTTCTGCGCCAAAATCTTTGGCCCGATCAAAGACTACGAATGCTTGTGCGGCAAGTACAAGCGCCTCAAGCACCGTGGTGTGATCTGCGAAAAATGCGGTGTCGAAGTCACCGTGGCCAAGGTGCGCCGCGAGCGCATGGGCCACATCGAGCTGGCCAGCCCGGTGGCGCACATCTGGTTCCTGAAGTCCCTGCCGTCGCGCCTGGGCATGGTTCTGGACATGACGCTGCGCGATATCGAACGCGTGCTGTACTTTGAAGCCTGGTGCGTAATCGAACCCGGCATGACACCGCTCAAGCGCGGTCAGATCATGTCCGACGACGATTACCTGGCCAAGACCGAAGAATACGGCGACGACTTCCATGCCCTGATGGGTGCGGAAGCCGTGCGCGAGCTGCTGCGCACGATCGACATCGACTCCGAAGTCGAGCGCCTGCGTGCCGAGCTCAAGGCAACCGGTTCGGATGCCAAGATCAAGAAGATCTCCAAGCGCCTCAAGGTACTTGAAGGCTTCCAGAAGTCCGGCATCAAGCCCGACTGGATGATCATGGAGGTGCTGCCGGTGTTGCCGCCGGATCTGCGCCCGTTGGTGCCGCTGGATGGCGGACGCTTCGCCACGTCCGATCTCAACGACCTCTATCGTCGCGTGATCAACCGCAACAACCGCCTCAAACGCCTGCTCGAGCTCAAGGCGCCGGACATCATCCTGCGCAACGAGAAGCGCATGCTGCAAGAGGCCGTTGATTCCCTGCTGGACAACGGCCGTCGCGGCAAAGCCATGACGGGCGCCAACAAACGCCAGCTCAAGTCCCTGGCCGACATGATCAAGGGCAAGAGCGGTCGTTTCCGTCAAAACCTGCTGGGCAAGCGTGTCGACTACTCCGGTCGTTCCGTCATTGTCGTGGGCCCGCAACTGCGTCTGCATCAGTGCGGTCTGCCCAAGCTGATGGCCCTCGAGCTCTTCAAGCCCTTCATCTTCAATCGTCTCGAGATGATGGGTCTGGCCACCACTATCAAGGCGGCCAAGAAGCTGGTTGAAAGCCAGGAGCCCGTGGTCTGGGATATCCTCGAAGAGGTGATTCGCGAGCACCCGGTGATGCTTAACCGCGCACCAACCCTGCACCGTCTGGGCATCCAGGCCTTCGAGCCGCAACTGATCGAAGGCAAGGCCATCCAGCTGCATCCGCTGGTGTGCGCGGCGTTTAACGCCGACTTCGACGGTGACCAGATGGCCGTACACGTGCCGCTGTCCCTCGAGGCGCAACTTGAGGCCCGCACGCTGATGCTGGCTTCCAACAACGTGCTCTTCCCGGCCAACGGCGAACCCGCCATTGTGCCGTCGCAAGATATCGTGCTGGGCCTGTACTATGCCAGCCGCGAGCGCATCAACGGCAAGGGCGAGGGCATGTTCCTGGCCGATCTGGCCGAGGTGCAGCGCGCCTACGACAACCACGAAGTCGAGCTGCAAACCCGGATCACCACCCGCATCCCCGAATACGCGAGGGGCGAGGATGGCGAATTGCAAGAACAGATCCACCGTCATCAAACCACGGTGGGCCGTGCGCTGCTGTCCGAGATTCTGCCTCAGGGGCTGCCGTTCTCGGTGCTTAACAAAGCACTGAAGAAAAAAGAAATCTCCAAGCTCATCAATATGTGCTATCGCCGCTGTGGCCTGCGCGCCACAGTGATCTTTGCCGACAAGCTGATGCAGTCCGGCTATCGCCTGGCCACCCGCGCGGGTGTGTCGATTGCGATGGGCGACATGATCGTGCCGGACGTCAAAGAGCAGATCCTGGCTCAGGCCTCCAGCGAAGTCAAAGAGATCGACCGCCAATACTCGTCGGGTCTGGTGACGTCGCAAGAGCGCTACAACAACGTGGTGGATATCTGGGGCAAGGCCGGTGATCGCGTCGGCAAGGCCATGATGGAGCAATTGTCCACCGAGCCCGTGCTGGATCGCCATGGCAAGGAAACGCGCCAGGAGTCCTTCAACTCCATCTACATGATGGCCGACTCCGGTGCCCGGGGTTCTGCCGCCCAGATCCGCCAGCTGGCGGGGATGCGTGGCCTGATGGCCAAGCCGGACGGCTCCATCATCGAAACCCCCATCACGGCCAACTTCCGTGAGGGCCTGAACGTGTTGCAGTACTTCATCTCCACCCACGGCGCCCGTAAGGGCCTGGCGGATACGGCGCTGAAGACGGCAAACTCGGGTTACCTCACGCGTCGTCTGGTCGACGTCACCCAGGATCTCGTCATCACCGAAGACGATTGCGGCACTTCGCACGGCTATGTCATGAAAGCCCTGCTTGAGGGCGGCGAAGTCGTCGAGGCGTTGGGTGATCGTGTGCTGGGTCGTGTGGCGGCCATTGATGTCGTTAATCCCGACACCCAGGAAACCGTGATCACCGCCGGCACATTGCTGGACGAGAACAAGGTCGAGCTCATCGAAGAGCTGGGGATCGACGAAGTCAAGATCCGTACGCCGCTTACCTGCGAAACCCGCCATGGGCTGTGTGCACATTGCTACGGGCGCGACCTCGGTCGTGGTTCCTTGGTCAACAAGGGCGAGGCCGTTGGTGTGATCGCTGCCCAGTCGATTGGCGAACCGGGCACGCAGCTCACCATGCGTACCTTCCACATTGGTGGTGCCGCCTCGCGTAATGCGCTGGCAAGCTCCGTCGAGACCAAATCCGCCGGTACGGTTGGCTTTGCGATTGGCCTGCGCTACCTTACCAACGCCAAGGGCGACCGCATTGCGGTGTCCCGCTCGGGCGAAATCGTGGTGTACGACGATAACCGTCGCGAACGCGAACGCCATAAAGTGCCGTACGGCGCCACCATCCTGGTGGGCGACAGCGATACCATCAAGGCCGGCACCAAGTTGGCCACCTGGGATCCGCTGACCCGACCCATCGTGTCCGAGTACACCGGGACGATCCGCTTTGCCAACGTCGAGGAAGGCGTTACGGTGGCCCGTCAGGTTGACGAAATCACCGGCTTGTCCACCTTGGTGGTGATCACGCCCAAAACCCGCGGCAGTGCCAAGGGTGCCGGTCGCCCGCAGATCTTGCTGCTGGATGAGCAGGGCCAGGAGATCAAGGTGGCGGGTACCGATCACGCCGTGGCGATCTCCCTGCCAGTGGGTGCGCTGATTACGGTGCGCGACGGACAGGCTGTGGGTGTGGGCGATTTCCTCGCACGGATTCCGCAAGAATCCCAAAAGACCCGCGATATTACCGGTGGTTTGCCGCGTGTGGCCGAGCTTTTCGAAGCCCGTTCACCCAAGGACGCCGGCGTGCTGGCCGAGGTAACCGGTACGGTTTCGTTTGGCAAGGACACCAAGGGCAAACAGCGCCTGGTGATCACCGATATGGACGGCGTGAGCCATGAGTTCCTGATCTCCAAAGAGAAGCAGGTGCTGGTGCACGATGGCCAGGTGGTCAACAAGGGCGAGCTCGTGGTAGACGGCCCGGCCGATCCGCACGACATCCTGCGCTTGCAGGGTATCGAGCCGCTGGCTTCGTACATCGTCAATGAAGTGCAGGACGTGTATCGTTTGCAAGGTGTGAAGATCAACGACAAGCACATCGAAGTCATCGTGCGTCAGATGCTGCGTCGTGTAAACATCACCAACCCGGGCGATACCGACTTCATCACCGGCGAACAAGTAGAACGCGCCGAGCTGCTGAACGCCAACGATCGCATGGATGCCGACGGCAAGTTGCCGGCAACATACGACAACGTGCTGCTGGGTATTACCAAGGCTTCCTTGTCTACCGATTCGTTCATCTCGGCGGCGTCCTTCCAGGAAACCACCCGGGTGCTGACCGAAGCGGCAATCATGGGCAAGCGCGACGACCTTCGCGGTTTGAAGGAAAACGTCATCGTGGGCCGTCTGATTCCCGCAGGTACCGGGATGTCCTATCACATCGCCCGCCACGACAGAGAGATCTTCGAGGCAGCCGAGCGTGCAGCCGCCCGCGAGTTGGCCAACCCGTTTGGCGACTCTTCCGAGGTTGCGCATGTCGGCTCGGATGATGCTGGTGCAGAGGCCCCTTCGTCAACAGACGGCGAGACACCGGCTGAAGACTAAGCCAGGCACTCAGGCTGGCTGAAACGCCGCTCCCGGGATTCCCCGGGGCGGCGTTTTTTTTCGTCTGTCGGGAGTACCGTCAACGCACCGCTGCCGCCCGTGCTCAAATGTTTGCTACGCTATGCCTCTTTCACGGCTGTCTCCTGCAGGCTTCGCATGACCGACCATTACGCCGTTATCGGCAACCCCATCGCCCAGTCAAAGTCGCCCCTGATTCATGCTGCGTTCGCACAGCAGCTGGGCCACGATCTTTCTTATGATGCGCTATTGGCCACCCCCGAAACCTTCGAAACCGTGGTGCGCCAGTTTATAGCTGGCGGTGGTTGTGGCATGAACGTCACTGCGCCTTTCAAGCTGGATGCCCTGGCGTTATCCGGGCGGCTCAGCGAGCGCGCGCAGGCCGCGCAGGCGGTTAACACGCTCAGCTTCACACCGGAAGGTATCGTGGGCGATAACACCGATGGGGTAGGCCTGGTCAGCGATATTCAGGACCGTATCGGGCTGCGCCTGGCTGGGTGCCGGGTGCTGCTGGTGGGTGCCGGCGGTGCTGCGCGGGGTGTGCTCTTACCTTTGTTGCAAGCGGGCCCGGCCGATTTGCTGATCGTCAATCGCAGCCCCGAAAAGGCCCGTGCGCTGGCTGATAAATGGGCCACGCGCTACCCGGTAAGAGCAGGGGGGGTTGAACAGGCGGGCAAGCAGCATTTTGATGTTGTCATCAATGCCACATCCACCGGGCTTTCGGATGCTCCCTTGAACCTTGGCGACGGGCTGTATGCACCCGGGGCACTGGCCTATGAGATGTCGTATGGCCGCCAGACACCATTTATGCAAGAGGCACGCCGGCAAGGTGTCACGCACATTGCCGATGGATTGGGCATGCTGGTGGGGCAGGCCGCAGAATCTTTTCGGCTGTGGCGCGGCGTGCTGCCGGACGTAAGGCCAGTATTGCAGCAGCTGCGGCAAGGTTAGCTGTCGGCCGGACGGGCACAGCCAAAGACGGATTACTTGCTTCTTGCAGTCTCGAGGTGTTTGTACACCGTGGTGCGCGATAGATTCAGCTGCCGGGCGGTTTGTGAAATATTGTGGTGATTGGCTTCGTAGCTTGCCCTGATTTGCAGGCACTCGGCTTCTTTTAGCGGGTGCCCCGCACACGCGCGGCAAGCCTGGCTGGCGGTGCCGGCCAAGGTATCTTGGCTATGTTGGCCAATCAAGGCTTCGTCGATGGGGCTGCCATCTGCATGAAAAACCACCAGCCGCTGCAGATAGTTTCGCAGTTGGCGGATATTGCCTGTCCAGGGCAGGCCTTGCAGCCGGGAGATCCCCGCGTCGGTGATGACGCTGCCTGGCGAGAGCTCTGCCAGCAAATAGCGGGTGATTGCATCGAAGTCCTGGCGTTCGTGCAGCGGTGGCAGCGTGATGGTCAGGGCGTTCAGCCTGAACAGAAGATCGGATCTGAAGGTATGGTTGTTGAGGTTTTTCTCGAGCGCATGGTTGGTGGCAGAGACAATTTGCACATTCACCTTGCTGGCTTTTCCACCGCCCAGGGGCTGCACCTCCATGTTGTCAAGAAAGCGCAGTAATACCGCTTGTGCCGCCAGAGGGATCTCGGCCACTTCGTCCAGAAACAGCGTGCCTTTGTCCGCCTGGCGGATCAGACCAGGCGCCCCCAGCCGATTGGCGTTGGTGTAGGCGCCGGGCTCGTAGCCAAACAGTTCGGAGATAAATAGTGCCTCGGGGATGGCTCCACAGTTGACAGCGATAAACGGCCCGCTTCTTTGGCTGAGGCGGTGAACCTCGCGGGCCATGAGCTCTTTGCCTGTGCCGGTTTCACCAAAAATATGAATCGGCATGCCCAGGCGGGTGGCCCGGGCAACCAGGCCCAATGACTCCTGGATTTTTGGATCGGCAGCAATAAAACCTTCGGCTGTTTTGTGAAGAGGGTTCTCTACCGCGCCTGAAGCGGCCCGTGTGGCGCGTGCTGCGCCTCGGGCCACCTGCCGGCACTGCATAAAGACGCTGCCGCCGATCTGGTCGCGAACCTGCACGGTGTCTCCCGCAAGCAGCCGTTGCAGCATGGGCCCGAATGCGCAGTTGAAGACGGTTTCAAAGCCGTGTCCGGTTAAAGAGCTGCGTTCATCCAGAAAGGCTTTTCCGTATCGATTGACCGAAATGATTTCGCCATCATCGGAAACTGCGATCAGGCCGGTAGACAAAGTGTCCAGGTATTCGGCTCGTGGGTGAAAAGCAAATACGTAAAACCCTGGTTGTTCGATCAGAAAAAGCGAATTACTGACCTGCGTGGCGGCCATTTTGACCAGTACCTCGGTGTGCTGCTGGCGTGTGGCATTGGCACAGCTGGCATCCAGTGCACCGATCATCTGGCCGTGCATGTTGAAGATGGGGGCGGCGATGCAGCTGAGGTGTGCGTCGTCGGAAAAATAGTGTTCGCTGCCGTATACCCGCGAGGCCCGGCCATGAATGACGGTGAGGCCCAGTGCATTGGTGCCGTGTGCGGATTCGTGCCAGGAACTGCCCGGGATGATGGATTTTCCGGCCTTGGTGCGGGAGAAGTGGGTATCGCTGATGGTGTCGATGATCAGGCCGTGGCGGTCGGCGAAGGCCAGGATGAAATTTGGCCCCGGAATCTGTGCATACAAAGCCTGCATCTCTGTCAGGGCAAGACGCCGGCAGTTGCGAAGCTCTTCCCGGGCGTGCTGGATCTGCGCAAATGACACCACGGTGTCGTCCGGCTTGATGCCGGGATCCAGCCCCTGGGCCCGACAGCGTGTCCAGCTGTCCGAAATAGAGGCTGCAACCGTGCCTGCCGGGATAGCCTGGCCGTCTTCCAGATAATTTCGTGCGTAACCCACCGCATTTGAATGTTGCATATCACCCCTCGGATAAGCAGCGCGCAGTGCCGAACCGGCTGTGTGTAACACAACTTGTACGACACAGTGTGGGTGGAAGCCTGACAATCTGTCAATGGGGTGTTGGCCGATTGTTCAGTTTCTGGACACTTATGAGGTGTACGCCCGTACAGAAACTGGACGTGTTCTGTGCGAGTTGGATCCTCCAGCACCGTATTTCTCCTTGGTGTTCCCTGTTTGCCGGTGGTTGGCACAGACCTTGCTTGTGTGTGATGTGAGGCCTGACGGAGCAATCCTGGCCATCACGCAACACTGGACCGACAGTCCAGCACAAGGAGATGTGTAATGAAAGCTCAGGTTCTAAGACACTATGACGAGTCATTGACTGCGGATCAGTGGGTGTCGCTGGAAGACGTGCCTGATCCGACGATCCGCAAATCTACTGATGTGATTGTCCGCATTGGTGGGGCTGGTGTATGCCGTACGGATCTCCACATTATTGAGGGGATCTGGAAGCCGCACATGGACACCTCGGGCAAGTCGCTGTTGCCGCTGATCATGGGGCATGAAAACGCAGGCTGGGTTGAGGCCGTTGGCAAGGAGGTAACGGCCTTCAAGCCTGGTGACGCGGTGATTGTGCATCCGAAAATTTCCGGGGGTACTTGTCTGGCCTGCCGTAGAGGCCAGGACATGCATGGCCCGGGGGATTTTCCCGGATTGGATTGTGATGGGGGTTATGCGGAGTATGTACTGACCTCCGAGCGCAATCTGGTGTCACTGCCCGCACAACTGGAGCCGCGCAATGTGGCCCCGTATGCCGATGCCGGCCTGACGGCGTATCGTGCAGTCAAGAAAGCCACCCGGCTGCTGTTGCCGGGGGAGTACTGCGTGGTGATTGGTGCCGGCGGTTTGGGCCTGATCGGGATTCAGTGCCTGAAGGCCATGTGCGCGGCAGAAGTCATCGTTGTCGACAAATCTGCCGAATCGCTGGAGCTTGCCCGCCGTGCAGGGGCGGATCATCTGGTCAGTGCGGATGGTCGCGAGGTGGATGCCATCCTGGCGCTGACAAAAGGCGAAGGTGCCGAGGCAGTGATCGACTTTGTCGGTGAGAAAGGCACCACCTTCAAGGGGCTGGCAATGACGCGGCCTATGGGTAACTACTACGTGGTCGGCTATGGCGAGGAAATTCGTGTTCCCACCATCGACATGATCATCACGGAGAAAAACATCATCGGCAACCTGGTGGGCACCTGGGCCGAGCTGGTAGAACTGATGGTGCTGGCGGAAAGGGGGCTGATCACCCTGACCACAAAAGAGTACTCGCTGAAGGATGCCAATCAGGCACTGAAGGATTTGTGCGCGGGGAAGATTCACGGGCGTGCAGTTCTGGTGCCATAAAACCAGTTGGACAAGCCACGGAGTGGCTGGAGGAGAAATCATGCGCTTCACTAAACAGAAACTAAAAAATGGTGCGTTGGTGGCGGCGATTGCCGGTTTAGGTGCACCCTGGATGTTTGGGCAGGCAGCGCTTGCTGCCGATATCAGCTACGACAAGTATGGCGACTACGCCAGTTACGGCACAGCCCCCGATGTGCCGGGGCAGTGTTCTTATGAGGCGATCGCCAAGAAGGATTACAAGGGGCGGACGCTGAAAGTCATCAGCCATGCGGTGCCGGTACTGGGCGAGCCCACCATTTTGCATGCCCGACAATTTGCGGATCTGACGGGCGCCAAGGTGGATGTGGTGAATGTGCCGTTTGGTGATCTGTATCAACGGATCATGATTCCCATGCAAACGCATCAGGCGGCATACGACGTGATGTTCTATCCATCCATCTGGATTGGAGACTTGCATGATTTTCTTGAGCCGATGCCCGAGAAATATCTGAATACCAGCGGGATGAAAGACGTCACGACCAACTATCGCGATGTGGCCACCTGGGGCAGCCAGGTGGTGCAGTACCCCGTGGATGGCGACCGGAACTATCTCAAATATCGCGCCGATATTTTCAACGATCCTGCCATGCAGGCCAAATATAAGAAGGAAACCGGCAACGATCTGAAACCACCCCAGACCTGGGAGCAATACAACGCGATTGCCAAGTTCTTCAGCGGTTGGGATTGGGCCGGTGATGGCAAGCTGCACTACGGCAGTGCCGAGGTGACCAAGCGCGATGACCTGATGTTCTCGGCCTTTATCGATCGGGCGGCTGCCTACGCAAAAAATCCCAATATCAAAGGGGGGTTCTTCTTTGATCTCAAGACCATGACGCCGCAGATCAATAATCCGGGCTGGGTCAAGGGTCTGGAAATGTTCATTGATGCCCAGAAGGCATTCCCGCCGGGGGGAACAAACTTTGGTCTGGGCGATGAGATCTTCTCGTTTGGTGGCGGCCAAACGCTCATGAGCTACTCCTGGGATGATGCGTTTATCCAGTCCATGGAAAAGGACAATCCCATCCGGGGCAAGGTGCGGCCTGCACCCTTGCCTGGTTCGCATGAAGTCTGGAATCGCGAGACCCAGAAGTGGGATCACTTCGACAAACCCAATGCGCCCCCGTATATCACTTGGGGTTGGACGTCAGCGGTTACCAAATCCTCAAAAAATAAGGAAATCGCGTTTGATTTTCTCTGCTTTTTCTCCAACGAGGCGAATGCCAGCCTGGACTTGAGAATTGGCCGCTTCGGGATCAATCCGTACCGGACGTCGCAGTTTGATGCTTCGTTTTGGGAAGACAAGCTGGGCTGGTCCAAGGATGTGGCAGAAAAATACGTCACTACGTTGGGCGACATGGACAAGAGCAACAACCGTGTCTTCGACTTGCGGGTACCGGGCGTCAATCAGTTCATGACCAGTTTGGCCAATGGCGTTGCTGAAGCGATGGCTGGGCAAAAAACGCCTCAGGCGGCACTGGATGGGGTGGCGAAGAAATGGACTGAGCTTGTCGACAAGATCGGCGTTGATAAAGTCCGTTCGGCCTATGCCAATGTCGTGGCGCTGGAAGACCGCGGTCGTTAATCCGTACGGGGGAGGCTGGGCATGAACAGAACACCTGGTTTGGCCGCGTATAAGCAGCTGTTCCTGTTACCAGGGCTGCTGGTGCTGTTGGCCATTGTGCTGTTTCCATTGCTGTTCACGATTCGTGTCAGCCTCTCCGGTTGGGATGTGATTACGCCCGGCCTGAGTTGGATCGGGTTGGAGAACTACCAAAACATGTTCTCCGACACCCGCTTCTGGCAGGCTTTGCTGCGGCTGGGCTTTATGGCGGTGACAACCGTCTTGATCCAGTATGTTCTGGGATTTGGCCTGGCGCTGATGGTCTGGCATGAGATCCGTTATCGGCGGTTTTTTCGTGTGCTGTTTCTCGTGCCCATGATGACAACGCCAGTGGTCATGTCAGTGATCTGGCGCACGATCTTTCATGAGTCTCTAGGCCCGGCCAACGACATTGTCCGTTGGCTGGGTATGGCGCCCATCCCCTGGCTCACTTCCAGCGGCTGGGCACTGGTGAGTGTCATGGTGGTGGAGATCTGGGAGTGGACGCCGTTCATGTTCTTGTTCATGCTGGCCGGTTTGGTCAGTTTGCCCCGAGAACCATTTCTGGCAGCGGCAATTGATGGGGCCGGGCCGGTGCGCACGTTTTTGAATGTCACGTTTCCCTTGCTGGCGCCGGTATCCATCGGCGCAATCATCATCCGGCTGATTGAAGCCTCCAAGATCATGGAAACGGTTTATGCCCTGACCTCCGGTGGGCCAGGAACCGCTACGGAGACCTCCGCCTACTACATTTATATCAGGGGCCTGAGAGACTTCGACATTGGCTATGCCTCTGCCTTGTCGATTACATATCTGGTCATCATGATTGTTTTGCTGACAGTGATCGTCAAGGCGCTGGTTCGTATCTTTGTGGGGAGAGCCACCTGATGAATACGAGTTACTCAAGCAGCAGACTCTATCTTTTTCTGAAATACGCGCTGATTGCCTTATGGAGCGTGTTTGTCATTGGCCCATTTCTATGGGCCCTGACCACCAGCTTTAAATCGATTGGTGGCGTCACGGGCGGTGCGACTTATATTCCCTGGCTGCAATATCAACCCTCGCTGGAGGGCTGGCGCAATCTCTTTGGTGGAAGCAGCGGCATCGATATTGTGGATCCCTATCTGGATAGTCTGATTGTGACGGTGGCTGCCAGCCTGATCAGCCTTGTACTGGGTACGCTGGCGGCATATGGTTTGTCGCGGTTTCGCTATCGGGTGGGGTTCGTCAAAAACAGTGACCTGGTGTTCTTCTTTATCTCGCAACGCATCATGCCGCCTATCGTCCTGGCAATCCCGTTTTTCCTGATGCTGCAATGGCTGGGCTTGCTTGATACCCGCTTGGGCCTGGTGCTGGTGTATATCGTGCTGCTGCTGCCAATCGCCGTCTGGATATTGGTGGATTTCTTCAACAATATCCCGCGGCAGATCGATGAAATGGCCATGCTGGATGGATGTACGCCGATGCAGGCTTTCATCCGGGTGATTCTGCCCAATGCCTTGCCAGGGATTATCGTGGCGGGCATGTTCTGTCTGGTGTTCGGCTGGAACGATTTCTTCTTTGCTTTCACTCTGACGTTTACCAATGTGCAGTTGTTGCCAACCGCGATTGTCTCTCTCAACTCGTCCGTCACGCCGTGGTGGAGTCTGTCCGCTGCTTCTTTGGTTTCGGTTGCGCCATTGATTCTGGTGGCCTTTCTGGTAGAGCGCTACTTGTCACGCGGCACATTGGCCGGTGCAATCCGATGAGGATCTTATGACTGGACTCGAGGCAAGGGGCCTGACGTCGGTGGTCGACGATGTCGTGCACTTAAAGGATATCCGGCTTGTGTTTCCCAAGGGCCAGATCACCACGGTGATTGGCCGCACCCTGGCCGGCAAGACAAGCTTGCTGCGTGGCATTGCAGGGCTTCTGGAGCGCCTGGACGGAGAACTCGCGCTGGATGGGCACGATTTGTCTGCCCGCCCTGCGTGGCGACGCAATGTGGCTATGGTATATCAGCAGTTCATCAATTATCCGCACCTCAATGTCGAAGACAATGTGGCGTTTCCACTGCGCCGCCATAGGATGCCTGCAGATGAAATTCGTCGGCGGGTGGATGAGGCGCTCGATCGGGTAGGGCTTTTGCAGTACAGGCAGCGTAAACCTTCCGAGCTCTCTGGTGGCCAGCAGCAGCGGGTGGCTCTGGCGCGGGCCCTGTCCAGGGACGTCGATATCCTGCTGCTGGACGAGCCGCTCGTCAACCTGGATTACAAGTTGCGTGAGCAGCTCAGAGAAGAGTTCCGCGGGCTGCTGAAATCCAGGCGCGACACGGTGGTGATCTACACCACCACGGATCCCGAAGAAGCGATGCTGATCAGCGATCAGTTGGTGGTCATGCACGAGGGCCAAGTCCTGCAGGCCGGCCGCCCCGAAGAAATTTTTGAGCAGCCGGCCTCTGCAACCGTGGCCGGTATCATCAGCGACCCTCCCATGTCGTTTCTGGATGCCACACTGAAGGGCGATCATCTGGATCTGGCCGGTGGGGTCCGCTTGCCCGCACCCCCGCATGTGGCTGTATTGGCACCGGGCACGTATCGCCTGGGCATTCGGGCCGGGGATTTGTCTCTGGGGGGTGCCACCGTGGCGGGCGTCGTCAACTTCCGGGAAGTCACCGGTTCCGAAACAGCCCTGTATCTCGATACGGCCTGCGGCGAACTGACACTGCAAACAGAGGGTGTACAGGCCTTGTCACCGGGGGCTCGCGTCTCTGTGGGGGTGCCTGCCGAGCGCCTGTACGTGTTTGCTGCAGATAGCGGGGCCTTGATGGCAGCACCCGCATTTATCCAGAGGTAGTGCGATGGCCAGTATTCATCTCGATAGAATCGCGCATCAATACGGTGGTGATGCATACGCCCTGATGCCCAGTGATCTGCACTTTGAGGATGGCAAAACGTATGCTTTGCTGGGGCCCTCAGGGTGTGGCAAGACAACCCTGCTGAACATCATTTCCGGGTTGGTGCGTGCCTCTGAGGGCGTGGTCCGGTTTGACGACACAGACGTCAGCCAGGTGCGCACCGAGCATCGCAACATTGCTCAGGTGTTTCAGTTCCCAGCTATCTACCAGTCAAAATCGGTATACGAAAACCTGGCGTTTCCGTTGCGATGCCGCCGGTATGACGCGGCACGGATCCGCGCACGGGTAACAGAGGTGGCCGAGATCCTGGGGTTGCAGGGGCGCTTGAACCGTTCAGCCCGCAGCCTTACGGCCGATGAAAAGCAACTGATTTCTCTGGGGCGTGGTTTGGTCCGCGACGATGTGGCGGCCATTCTCATGGACGAGCCACTGACTGTCATTGATCCGCAGCTTAAATTTGAGCTGCGACGCAAGATCAAGCAGGCCAATCAGCATGCCAGGCAAACGGTCATCTACGTGACCCATGATCAGAATGAAGCCATGAGCATTGCCGATGAGGTCTTGGTCATGGATCGCGGCCGGGTGGTGCAACGGGGCACACCGGATGTTCTGTTTGAGTTCCCGGCCACCACTTATGTGGGCTACTTTATTGGTTCTCCAGGGATGAACTTTGCTGCGCTGGGACCCATACCCCAAGGTATTGCAATCGGATCCTGCCCTTTGCCCGATGCCCCGGCCAGTGTCGTCGATGCCGTGGGATCCGGTCAGGCGGTCTCTTTGGGCATACGCCCCGAGCATCTGCAGTTCGCTG
This sequence comes from Castellaniella sp., assembly GCF_049651205.1. Classification (GTDB taxonomy): domain Bacteria; phylum Pseudomonadota; class Gammaproteobacteria; order Burkholderiales; family Burkholderiaceae_B; genus Castellaniella. Next base: position 5,702 of record NZ_JBASBR010000009.1, on the reverse strand, counting down.
CCCGGAGTACCGTGGGTGCCGTGCCCGCGACAGTGCAAGCCCAGCATGATCTGGGGCGGGCCTATGTTGTGGATGTCATGGTGGGCGGCGCCGCCTTAAAGGTAAAAGTGGCACGCAGGCAAGCTATCCCGACAGGAGACACCTGGTTGTGGCTCCCGCCTGAGCGCCGTCGCTATTATCTGGATGGCTGTTTGATGGATGCGGGCTGATTGGCCAGGGATACCGCCGCGCGCAGCCCCAGCAGGTAGCTGTCGATGCCAAATCCGCAAATCTGCCCGAGCGCCACAGAAGCCAGCACCGAGTGGTGCCGGAAGGCTTCGCGCGCGTGAATGTTGGACATATGCACCTCGATGACGGGCACGGCCAGAATAGCCAGCGCATCGCGGATGCCATAGCTGTAGTGCGTCCAGGCGCCGGCGTTGACCACGACGGCGTCAGTGCCATCCGTGTGGGCCTGGTGGATGCGTTCGCAGAAGGATCCTTCGCAGTTTGACTGAAAAGTATCGATGGTAGCGCCCAGGGATTGGCCCAGCGCCTTGATCTGCTGGTTGATGTCTTCCAGGGTGTGCGTGCCGTATTGGGCGGGGTCGCGCTGCCCGAGCATATTCAGGTTGATGCCGTGCAGGATCAGGATTTTCATGGTGGCGCGGGCAGGTGGCAAACGTCCCATCATACAAGGATGTGATGTTGGCCGCGAGATTGCCCCTGTCAATACTGGATAGAAGCAACAGCGGCGGATACGTGAAGCCCCGAAGGTCCGAACAGCGGCTGCATTCGCGTTGACGCCTCCGGGCCCAGGGACTACCGTGAACAGTGTGTTCCTGCTCCTTGCGGTCCGGACGGGCTGCCGGCAGGGTCTTTCCAGGTAATCTCATGACTGTTTTACAGGAGGTGGCGCCGCCCTCCGTTGGATTTGCGACCGAGCGTCGCATGCTTGCGCTGATCTGTTCTGCCGCATTTCTGGTGTTTGTGCAGACATTCATGGTTGCTCCCCTCATCCCGCGCCTTTCCACGGTCTTTGCAAGCCCCATTGGCTGGGTGGCGCTGGCCGTGCCGGCTTATGTCGTGCCGCAGGGGATCGCAACCCTGTGGGGCGGCCCAATCTCCGACCGGTTCGGTCGGCGCGGTGTCATTCTGGTTTCATTGCTGTTGTTTGCTGTGCTAACCGCAGTCACCGCCTCGGCTGAGCGGGTGGGGGAGTTCATTGTGTGGCGCGTCGTGACGGGAGTGAGTGCGGCCGGTATCGTACCCATCGGCCTGACCCTGATCGGTGACGTGGTGCCGTTCGAGCGGCGTGGGCACGCGGTTGGGTGGCTTTTTGGTGCCATCGCGGGGGGGACGGCAACGGGTGCGGCTGCGGGTGCATTGCTGGAGCAGTTGGTTGGTTGGCAAAGCCTGTTCCTGGGCGTTGCCACCTTGTGTGCACTGTTGGCTGTCGCGGCCGTGGCCGGGCAAGCCTTGCCGCTGCTGCCCCGGCCGGTGGCGGGGTCGCGTCGGGCGGTGATGCGCGGCTATCTGAATCTGCTGTCCCAGCCGCGTGCCCGTCGCACCTATGGCTATGTCATGCTCAACGCGATACTCATCTCCGGCGTCTTTACCTGGCTGGGGGTTTATCTTCATGACCGGTTCGGCCTGGACGGGGTTGGCATCGGGTTGGTGCTGCTGGGATACGGCATTCCTGGCCTGGTGTTCGGGCCGCTTATCGGCAGGCTGGCAGATCGATATGGTCGTGCGCGCATTATCCCGCTGGGTGTGGCGCTCACCGGGCTCTGTGCGTTGCTGCTGGCGCTGCCGCTACCGTTGAATGGGGCTCGGGTGGCCATCGTCCTGTTGTCGCTGGGCTTCGACCTGACTCATCCGTCGCTAGCTGCGATCACCACTGATCTGCAGGGCGGGCGCGGGCAGGCGGTGGCGCTCATGGCGTTTTCCCTGTTTACCGGATTTGGCCTGGGAAGTCTGTTGTTTCAGCTTGCCATGGTTCTGGGGTTTGCTGGCGCACTGATGCTGTTCGGGGTGGTTGCGTGGGTTGCGGCAGCTGCGGCTGTTTTCTTGTTTCGTGAGGAACGCCCGCGCAAGACTGCTGGCCGGTGAAGTATCTGCTCACTTGCTATCAGAGATTTTTGCGTGCTACACTGGCGAGCTTACCGATTAAAGGCGGCGGGTTGCAGTATGCGCTGCGCCAGGCTTGTTGCCCCAGGTAAAACACAGCAGTAAAACTGCAGTATCAGCTGTAATAACACCGCAGGTTTACTGTTGCAGTAATAAAAATATTCAGGCGCGTTTGCCTGATCGGTTAGTGCAAGACCCCGCTCTTTTACGTTGTTCGTGTCAGGCGGATGTTGTGCTAACTGTCTGAATATCGACGTAAAATCGTACGCAAGTACAAAGGATGCGTAAAGGTCATGCCTACTATTGCTCAACTGCTGCGCAAACCGCGCCAAGTCAGTCGCGAAAGCAGCAAGAGCCCGGCGCTGGAAAATTGCCCCCAGCGTCGCGGCGTCTGCACCCGTGTTTACACCACCACCCCTAAAAAGCCTAACTCCGCTTTGCGTAAGGTCGCCAAAGTGCGTCTTACCAATGGCTTCGAGGTCATCTCGTACATCGGCGGCGAAGGCCACAACCTCCAAGAGCACTCGGTGGTTCTGGTGCGTGGCGGTCGTGTCAAAGACTTGCCGGGTGTGCGCTATCACATCGTCCGCGGCTCCCTCGATCTCCAGGGCGTCAAAGACCGCAAGCAGGCCCGTTCCAAATACGGTGCCAAGCGCCCCAAGAAATAATCAGCTTTTGGCCACTGTGTGGTCATAAACGTGCAGCCAACGCAATCCAGCGTTGGCAGGTAAGTGGCTCTCTTGATAGAAGCCAAGGCCGTCAAATACGGCTCAACTGAATCGTCACAAGGAAACAGAAATGCCTCGTCGTCGCGAAGTCCCCAAACGTGAAATTCTCCCTGATCCCAAGTTCGGCAGTGTCGAGCTGGCCAAATTCATGAACGTCGTCATGCTGTCCGGCAAGAAAGCCGTGGCAGAACGCATCGTGTACGGCGCGTTTGACCAGATCCAGGCCAAAACGGGCAAGGAACCCATCGAGATCTTCAATACCGCCATCAACAACATCAAGCCCGTGGTCGAAGTCAAATCCCGCCGCGTGGGTGGTGCCAACTACCAAGTGCCAGTAGAAGTGCGCCCTGTGCGCCGCCTGGCCCTGGCGATGCGCTGGTTGCGCGAGGCCGCCAAGAAGCGCGGCGAAAAATCGATGGATCTGCGACTCGCAGGCGAACTCATGGACGCTGCCGAAGGCCGCGGCGGCGCCATGAAAAAACGTGAGGATACCCACAAGATGGCAGAAGCCAACAAGGCCTTCAGCCACTTCCGCTGGTAACCCCACCGGCCATTCAACAGGAAACAGATTATGTCCCGCAAGACCCCTATCCAGCGCTACCGCAATATCGGTATCTCCGCGCACATCGATGCCGGCAAGACAACCACCACCGAGCGCATCCTGTTCTATACCGGCGTCAACCATAAAATTGGCGAAACCCATGAAGGCTCTGCCACCATGGACTGGATGGAGCAGGAACAGGAACGCGGTATCACCATCACGTCGGCTGCCACCACGGCATTCTGGCGCGGTATGGAGCACCAGTACGACGAACACCGCATCAACATTATCGACACCCCGGGCCACGTCGACTTCACCATCGAAGTCGAGCGTTCCATGCGTGTGCTGGATGGTGCCTGCATGGTGTATTGCGCTGTGGGTGGCGTGCAGCCGCAATCCGAAACCGTATGGCGCCAGGCCAACAAGTACGGGGTACCCCGTCTGGCCTTCGTCAACAAGATGGATCGCACGGGCGCCAACTTCTTCAAGGTCTACGACCAAATGCGTCTACGCCTGAAGGCCAACCCTGTGCCTATCGTTATCCCGATCGGCGCTGAAGACAGCTTCAAGGGCGTCATCGACCTCACCAAGATGCGCGGCATTGTCTGGGATGAAGCCTCTCAGGGCACCAAGTTCGATTACATCGACATCCCTGCAGAGCTGGCAGACCAGGCTAAAGAATGGCGCGAAAAGCTGGTTGAGTGCGCCGCCGAGGCCAACGAGGAACTGATGAACAAGTACCTCGAAACCGGCGAGCTCACCGAGCAGGAGATCGACCAAGGCATCCGGATTCGCACCATTGCAGGCGAAATCCAGCCGATGCTTTGCGGTACCGCCTTCAAAAACAAGGGTGTTCAGCGCATGCTGGATGCTGTCATCGATTACCTGCCGTCTCCCGTGGATATTCCCCCGGTTCGTGGCACCGATGACGAAGGCAACGAGATCGTCCGTCAGGCCAATGACAGCGAAAAACTGTCCGCTCTGGCGTTCAAGCTGATGACCGACCCGTTTGTGGGCCAGCTCACGTTCATCCGTGTGTATTCGGGTGTGCTCAAGTCCGGCGATACCGTCTTTAACCCCATCAAGGGTAAAAAAGAACGCATCGGCCGTATCTTGCAAATGCACGCCAACAACCGCGCTGAAATCAAAGAAGTGGTTGCGGGTGATATCGCCGCTGTTGTGGGCCTCAAAGATGTCACCACAGGCGAAACCCTGTGCGACGTCGGTGATCACGTCTTGCTCGAGCGCATGGAGTTCCCCGAACCCGTGATCTCGCAGGCCGTCGAGCCCAAGTCCAAGGCCGACCAGGAAAAAATGGGCATTGCCCTGCAACGCCTGGCCGCCGAAGACCCCTCGTTCCGGGTGCGCAGCGACGAAGAATCCGGCCAAACCATCATCTCCGGCATGGGCGAGCTGCACCTTGAAGTGCTGGTCGACCGCATGCGCCGCGAGTTCGGCGTCGAAGCCAACGTCGGCAAGCCACAAGTGGCTTACCGCGAGACAATTCGCAAAACCTGCGAAGAAATCGAAGGCAAGTTCGTCAAGCAATCCGGTGGTCGTGGTCAGTACGGTCACGTGGTGCTCAAGCTCGAGCCCCTGGAAGCCGGCGGTGGCTACGAATTCGTGGATGCCATCAAGGGTGGTGTGGTGCCGCGCGAGTACATTCCTGCAGTCGACAAAGGGATCCAGGAAACCTTGCCGGCAGGCGTGGTGGCCGGCTATCCTGTGGTCGACGTCAAGGTAACGCTGTTCTTTGGCTCGTACCACGATGTGGACTCCAACGAAAACGCGTTCCGGATGGCTGCGTCAATGGCGTTCAAAGACGGCATGCGCAAGGCTAATCCGGTGCTGCTCGAGCCCATGATGCACGTCGAAGTCGAAACACCCGAAGACTACGCCGGTACGGTGATGGGCGATTTGTCCTCACGCCGCGGTATGGTTCAGGGCATGGACGACATCCCGGGTGGTGGCAAGATCATCAAGGCCGAGGTTCCTCTGGCCGAGATGTTTGGTTATTCAACCAGCCTGCGGTCGCAAACTCAGGGTCGTGCCACCTACACGATGGAATTCAAGCAGTACGCCGAGGCCCCGCGCAACGTGGCCGACGAAGTGATCGCCGCTCGCGGCAAATAACACAGGATCCGGCCGAAAGGCCGGGACCTTACCCTTTTTATTTCTCAGGAAATTACAGGAATCATCATGGCAAAAGGTAAGTTTGAACGGACCAAACCGCACGTAAACGTCGGTACGATCGGGCACGTTGACCACGGCAAGACGACACTGACGGCGGCCATCACCACGGTGCTGGCCAAGGCGAGCGGTGG
>NZ_JBASBR010000008.1:0-5432 GCF_049651205.1 Castellaniella sp. | reverse complement strand
AGTGAAACGCCTTCGCGCCGATGATAGTGGGTGGACACCTGTGAAAGTAGGTCATCGTCAGGCTTTTATTGCTCAAAGCCCCTGCAGAGTCTCTCTGCAGGGGCTTTGTTTTGCGCGCTCGCTTCGTACACTCGGGTTAGAATAAACTTCGGTTTAACTGGCACCGCCTGGTGCCTGCACCAGGCCAAAACATGCCTGCCTGATTAATCCAAACAGGCCCTTGTGCAAGATAGATAATCTGCTATTGGATCAGTCGAGCAAGCTCGACTGCTGTGCGTACGCCCATCTTTGTAAAGATGCTTGCGCGGTGCACCTCGACCGTACGCATCGTGATGCCCATTTCGTCAGCGATCACCTTGTTCATCTTACCTTCCAGGATGAAGCCCAAGGTTTCTCGCTCGCGGGCAGACAGCGTGGCCAAACGGGCCTGCACATCTGCCTGGAGGCCGCCTTGCACGGAGGCCAGCAGTGCCTCCTGTACCCGATCCATCAATTTATTGTCATTAAAGGGCTTCTCAAAGAAGTCAAAGGCGCCGCGTTTGAGGCTGTCTACGGCCATGGGCACATCCGCGTGGCCAGTTAAAAATATCACCGGCATGCGTGCGCGAAATCCGCGAGCAGAGATGGCTTCGAATAGCGAGGCGCCGCTTATCTCAGGCATACGCATGTCCAGCAGCAGACAGTCACCATCGTCATTGAACACATAGTCTGAATCCAGCACAGATAAAAATTGCGAGGCACTGTCGTAGGTGGTGGCCTGGATGTGGCGGGATTCTGCCAGCCACATGAGGGAATCGCGAATTACTTCTTCATCGTCGACGATGTGTAACACCTGTTTTGCTCCTGCTGTATTGATGCCTTTGGTGGCCAAGTGTGCGCCCGTGTTTTAGTGCGTCCGCCTAGGCTGTACAAGTAGCCGGAAGGTGGTGATCGCTGGGCGGGCAGTACGTAGGTTTAATTTGCTGTCGCAAGCGAGAACCGGAAGATCGTACCGCCTTCGGGGTTATCGGAATAGGACAGCGAACCCCCATGTGATTCTACGATGGTTCTGCAGATTTTCAGGCCCATTCCCATGCCATCGGGCTTGGTGGAGAAAAAAGGCGAGAACAGGCGTTCTCTTGCTTCCTGTGATATTCCGCAGCCCCGATCTGTCACGCTGATGGTGACACTGCTGGGGCTCCCGGGTTCACAACCTGCATTGATCTGCAAGATCCGTCGCTCAGGGGGCATATCGCGCATTGACTCAATGGCGTTGCGGGTCAGGTTGAGCAGCACTTGTCCGAGCATCATGGGGTCTGCCGTCACAGCCGGTGTCTCAGGAGAAACATCGGCGTGTATCTGCACAAAATGCTGGCTGGCCTGTAGCTCCGCCAGTTGTACTGCTTCGGTGATCACGGTGCGCAGATCCACTGTTTCGAGGTGTGGCTCGCGCCGCTTGGTGAAGGTATGCACGCTACGGATGATTTGCCCGGCACGCTGGGCCTGGATGTTGGCCTTTTCAAGTGCGCCTTGCAGGCGTCCCGCGCTGGTTTGGTCCAGGCTCGTGTCGGGGTCGTTCAAAAGGTTGAGTGCCCCTGTGGTGTAACTGGTGATGGCAGCCAGGGGCTGATTGAGTTCGTGCGCCAAGGTAGACGCCAGCTCTCCCATAGTTACCAGACGGGCGCTGGCCTCAAGCTTTTCTTGTTGGCGGCGACTGAGCTCTTCGAACCGTTTGCGATCCGACAGATCCATGATGGAACCCATCCAGCCTGTCTGGCGTCCCGTGTCGTCTCGCAGGGCAGATTCGTAGATCAGAACGGGAAACCGCTCGTCGTCAGTCCGGCGAAAAACAGTTTCGAAACCATGCGTATTGATCGTGCCCGAGAGCCTTTGAGAAAAGCGCTCCTGGTAGCCGGGCATAAGCTCGGGGGCCCAGTACGGCATAGGTGGTGCCCGTCCAATCAGTTCTTCGGCAGGGATTCCGACCATTCGACAAAAGGCTGGGTTCACATATGTGATGCGGCCGTCCAGATCGTAGACCCGCAAGCCGGTCACCAGAGAATCTTCCATCGCTGTCCGGAAGGCGATCTGACCGCGTAATGCGCGTTCGACCTGGACGCGCCGCCGGATATCGCGCCACAAGGCGGTGAGGCTCCAGAACAGCCCGAGGCTTAGCAGGACAATCGCCACCACCAGCAAGTTGGACATCAGGCGGGGTGTGCCTCGCACGCTGTCTGTGCGCAAGGTGATATCGGCGTACGGCAGATGCAGGTCGTGGGCATAGGTGTATACATGACGCCCGACCCCACCTGCAGTGCGTTGTCCCAGCGTGTTCTCGAGACGGTCTGTCAGACGGATCTCGCTTTTTTGCGCAAACCACCAGGGCACCATGTGCTCGAGAATGCCGGACATCGAATAACTGACCAGCAGGCTGCCTAGATAGACACCCTGTTGCTGCACAGGAAACAGATACTCCATTGTGGCTGAATGGCGGCTGTCCTGCGGTGGATCGGGCTGGATGTATTCTGGCTCGAGCGTGTTACGCAGGCGCTCAAGCTTGGCGCTCAGCCGTCCCGGGGTATCCATGGAGAAGGGGGCTTTTCCCGACGAGAGCGCGATGGTTCCGTGGCTATCGACCCATGCCATGCCGGCGAGTTCGGGATGGCTGCGCAAAATCAGCTGCATGCGTTTGCTCAGTAATTCGCCCGCCAGATGGTTGTTGGCAATCTCATTGGCCAGGGCCCTGACGGAGTCTTCGTTGCGTCCCAGTTGAAAACGGATGCTTTGCTCAACCCATAAGGTATCGGCGATCAGTTGTTCCTGCCGTTCGGTGGATTCGATCTGTTGTGCTTTGTACGGCAGCCAGATCACTGTCAGTAGAAACAGCACTGTGCATCCCACCAGGACAAGCCATTGCAGGGTGCGGCGGTGACTGATTGAAGAAAAGAGAGAAAACGTGCGCATGGGAATCTTTGTTTTTGCCAGTGTATCTGAGGCAGGAAGTCTGCGGAGGTTCCTGTGCCTGCGCCCGATTGTGGATATCCACAGTTGATTGCCAAGGCCAGTTTGCACAGAATGACGTCACGAATTTTTACCTTGCCACTGCTTCGGCTAAAGAAGATTTTCCTTGATCAAATTGTTTGCCGCCCTGTTTGCCTGTGCGTTGCTGAGCCTGTCTCCAGTGCAGGCGCAGCCGTCGCCCATCGTGATCCGGTTCAGCCATGTGGTGGCCCCGGCGACGCCCAAGGGCAAGGCAGCTTTGCGCTTCAAGGAACTCGCCGAGCGGGCGACTGGCGGCCGTGTGCGCGTGCAAGTATATCCAAACAGCGAGCTCTATCAGGATCGGGATGAGCTCGAGGCACTGCAGCTGGGGGCTGTGGAGATGATCGCGCCCTCATTGTCCAAGCTGACCCCGTTGGGCGTTCGAGAGTTTGAGGTATTTGACGTGCCGTTTCTGTTTCCCGATGAGACAGCGCTGCACAAGATTACTCAGGGCCCCATTGGCAAGCGCTTGCTTGATCGTCTACGCAGCAAGGGTATCGTGGGGCTTGCTTTTTGGGACAACGGATTCAAGTCGTTTTCGGCGAATCGTCCCTTATACCGGCCCGAGGATATGTCGGGCTTGCGTATGCGGATTCAACCCTCCAGGGTGCTGGATGCCCAGATGAGGGCCCTGGGTGCGCAACCCATCACCATGCGCTTTGGCGAGGTATATGCAGCACTGGAAGCGGGCGTAGTGGATGGCACGGAAAATCCACCCTCCAATTTCTATACACAGAATATGCAGGACGTCCAAACGCATTTTACGGTCTCCAATCACGGGTATTTGGGGTACGTCGTGATCGTGAACAAGAAATTCTGGGACGATCTGCCGGCTGACATCCGCAGTGCACTCGAAGACGCAATGCAAGAGGCCACTCGTTATGCTGCGTCGATCTCGAACGCGGAAAACGCCGCAGCCCTGGATGCAATACGCGCATCGGGCAAAACCGAGGTTCATACACTCACTGCTGCAGAGCGCCAAGCCTGGGTAGATGCCTTGGCGCCGGTGGTGCAGGAAATGAAAGATGTGATCGGCTCGCAGTTGATTGCAGATATTCAGCAGACGATCAGAACGTCTGATCAGCATGTTTCTCATTGAACACGTTTTTTCCATCTCTCATAAATCAGGAGACTTTTAAATGAAAATCCGCATGCCTCTTATTAAAACGGTGGGTGTTTGTGTCGCCCTGGCGTTTTCCTCAGCCGCTTTTGCCGAAGAACCCATTATTGTGAAATTCAGCCACGTCGTGGCCGAAAACACCCCCAAGGGCCAGGGTGCCCTGAAATTCAAAGAGTTGGCCGAGGCTGCGCTGCCCGGTAAAGTAGATGTACAGGTTTTCCCCAACTCGCAGTTGTTTGGCGATGGCAAGGAAATGGAAGCGCTGCTGCTGGGTGATGTGCAAATTATTGCGCCGTCGCTTGCCAAGTTCGACCGCTATACCAAGAAGCTGCAGATTTTTGACCTGCCATTCATGTTTGATGACGTGGCCGCACTGGATCGCTTTCAGGCCAGCCCTGATGGTCAGGAGTTGCTGAATGCGATGAAATCCAAAGGTATCCAGGGCTTGGCTTACTGGCACAATGGCATGAAGCAAATGTCCTCCAACCAGGACTCCCTGGTTCGTCCGGAAGACATCAAGGGCTTGAAATTCCGTATCCAGTCGTCTGATGTGCTTGAGGCACAGTTCCGTCAACTGGGCGCCAATCCGCAGAAACTGTCTTTTGCCGAGGTCTATCAGGCCCTGCAAACCGGTGTTGTGGATGGTGCCGAGAACCCCTGGTCCAACATCTACTCGCAAAAATTCCACGAAGTCCAGAAGACCATTGCAGTCACCAACCACGGTGCATTGGATTACATGGTAATCACCAATTCTGGCTGGTGGGATGGTTTGCCTGAAGACGTCCGTGCCGGCCTGAAAAAAGCGATGGCTGGGGCTACTGAATATGCCAACCAGCTGGCTGCCGAGATCAATGATCGCGATCGCCAACGGATTGCTGATGCCGGTAAGGCCAAGATTCAAACCCTTACCAAGCGGGATATCGCTGCGTGGCGTGAGGCGGTGCGTCCAGTCTGGACTCAATTTGCCGACGAGATCGGTAAAGACCTGATTGCAAAGGCGCGGGCCTCCAACGAAGAATAAGGCGGTTTCGGCAGTACGGCCGCAGCATCTGCGGCCGTTTCTCGTATCCTGAAGGAGTTCTCCATGCTGAGAAACTGGCTGGAACATCTAGAGGAAGGGCTGATTGCCTTTCTGCTGGCGGCAATGACGATCATTACCTTTGGTCAGGTCATCGCCCGCTACGTTTTCAATTACAGCTTTGTCTGGGCGCTCGAGCTCACCATGTATTGCTTTGGCGCGCTCATTTTCCTGGGCATGGCCTACGGCGTGCGCGTGGGGGCCCACATCGGC